>CAWIYD010000021.1:0-145894 GCA_963840195.1 uncultured Actinomycetes bacterium | reverse complement strand
GGCGAGGCGGGGCTCGCCGCAGGCGTGTCCCCTCCGAGCCGGCGAATGCGCGGGGGGTTCCGGGGGGTCGCCCCCCCGGGCCAGCCGGTGCTATTTGCTGGCGAGGCGGGGCTCGCCGCAGGCGTGTCCCCTCCGAGCCGGCGAATGCGCGGGGGGTTCCGGGGGGTCGCCCCCCGGGCCAGCCGGTGCTATTTGCTGGCGAGGCGGGGCTCGCCGCAGGCGTGTCCCCTCCGAGCCGGCGAATGCGCGGGGGGTTCCGGGGGGTCGCCCCCCCGGGCCAGCACGGCGCGCCAGCGCGATCAGCCCGAGCAGCAGCCCGCCGGCCAGCCCGAACACGGTGAAGAACCACGGCATGGTGTCCCGGTACACCTGGGCGGCGGTGTCCTGGCCGGCCAGACCGGCAATGGCCGAGGCCAGGCTGGGCCGGCCGGTGCGCCCGAGCCGGGCGCCGACGGCGGTGCCGGGCACGGGCCGCCCCAGCCAGCCCGCGATCGTCGGGGTCAGGTCGGTGAGCACGGCCAGTCCGGGCTGCCGCGTCGAACGGGGAGGTCAGCAGGCCGCCCCGGTATCCCGGCCCGGTGATCACGATCGGGTGGAGATGCGGCACGGCCCCGTCGGCCGGCGCGGTCACCACGAGCCGGGTACCGGGCGGCAGCGCCGCGCTGATCCGGCCGATGTCCCGGTCGTCGCCGGCGACGGCCACGCGCCGCCGCGCGCCGCCCGCGGGCAGCGATCCCAGGTCGATGACGGTGAGCGGGCACCGGGCCAGCACGGCGCGGGTCACCCCGGCCATCCCGGCCAGGTAGGACGTCACCCGGCCCGCCGGGCTGGCCAGGGCGAGCGCGGCGCCCGGGCCGGCTGCGGTGGCGCACCCCCGCGGGCCCGCGGCGGCACGGAGCAGCCCCCAGGACGGGTTCTCGCTGAGCCCGGCGTTGGCGGAGATGATCGACGGCACCTGCGCGATCCGGGCCGGAGACCCGCCGGCGTGGCCAGCGGCCCTGGCGGCGTGGGTGACCGCCGCGGGCAGCGCCGGGCAGGCTCCCCCGGGCGGCCGCGGCGCGGCCGCCCGGTTGGCGGCGTTGAGCGTGAGCCACCCGTCAGCCGGGCAGGTGAGCGGATAGACCCCGGTGACCGAGAGGGAGCCGTCCGAGCCCTGGCGGGCCAGCCGCCACAGCGCCGGCATGCGGGCCGCCGTCACGTCGGTCCACAGCAGCCCGGGCACCCCGATGAGCACGACATGCCGGGCGGCCGGGACAGTCCTGCCCGGGGAACGGGGCGACGCCATCGCGGGGGCGGCCCAGGGGCCCGGCAGCACAGCACCCGCCAGGGCCAGCAGCACGCAGCCCATGGCCGCCAGCACCGTGGCCGCCAGCACCGTGGCGGCCCGTGAGGTGGCGGCCCGGGCCGCACGGGCGGGGGGCACGGTCGACTGCACGCGATCAACGGTAGCCACCGGCCCCGGCCGCGGCGGGCAGCACTCCGTACCCCGCGCGGTCCGCACACCGCCGGCTACGGCAGCGGCGGGCCGCTAGCTGGCGCAGATGTTCTGGGTGGCGGACCGGGACGAGATGCTGGGGGACGGTGTCGGGGTGGCGGACTCGGGCGTGCTCGCGGCCTGGGCCGTGGTCCCGTAGTTGCTGCCCAGCACCAGGGTGAGCCCGGTGCCGGTGCCGGACACCTGCCTGATGCCCGCGCCAGGCACCTTGGCCTCCAGCAGCCTGGCCTGGGCCAGGCTGCCCGTGTGGTACTGGATGATCGTCTCGGTCACGTCCTGGGTGGTGCCCTGGGTGGCACCGGCCACCTTGAACCCCTTCTGCTGCAGCACGCCGGCCACGGTGTTCTGCAGTCCGTACTGAGCGGTTCCGTTCTGCACCGTGACCGAGACGGTGCTCGGCGAGATCGCGGGCGCGGTGGCCGGCCGCAGCGAGCCGGTGCCGACCGGGACGTCATTGCGGAAGTCCTGGAAGATCTGGCTGTCCTCAGGCTGGGTCCAGAGCACGTTCGCGGTGTCGGTCGGCACGACCTCCTGCCGCGGGTAGGTCGGCAGGGTGAAGAACGTGACCTGGCTGGCCGGCATGCTGCGCACGCTCATGGCCAGGTCATACAGGCCGTGGATGCCGCCCATCTGGCTGTCGATGGTCACCGACTTGGTCGCCGCGTCCAGGAACCGGTAGATCGCCACCGGGTCGAGCATCCTGCTCTTCACCTTGGTGATCAGCGAGGACAGGAAGGCCTGCTGGCGGCCGATCCGCTCCAGGTCGCTGCCATCGCCGAGGGTGTACCGGGCGCGGACATAGGCCAGCGCCTCCCAGCCGCCAAGGTGATGATGCCCGGCCGTCAGGAACAGGCCGGACTTGGGATCGTTGATCGGCGTGGTGTTGCACTCCTCCACCCCGCCGACCGCATTGACCATCTGCCGGAAGCCATCGAAGTTGATCGACACGAAATGGTCGATGTGGATGCCGGTGTCCTGCTCCAGGGTCTTCTCGGTGCAGGCGATCCCCAGGTCGACGTGGTTGCCGTCCAGGTTCCCGAGGGCGAACGCTTCGTTGATCTTGAACGTGGTCGGCGAGGACATCTGGCCGTTGCCCATCTTGCAGGCCGGGATGTTCACCCACGAGTCCCGCGGGATCGACATCACGTCCGCCCATTTCCGGTCCGCCGCGATGTGCAGGATCATCAGCGTGTCCGACTGGGCGGTGGTGAAGCCCTGGCCGAAGCCGCGGCCCTGGCCGACCCGGGTGTCCGAGCCGATGACCATGATGTTCTCGGCCTGCGGGCGCAGGTCCACCGGCTGGTTGCCCAGTTCCCCGGTGATGTCCACCTGGTGCAGGTTCCCGTTCAGGTGCCGGTAGACCGCGTAGGCGCCGCCGAGGGCGACCAGTACCACGACGGCAACGCCGCCGGCCGTCCAGGCCAGGATCTTCTTCGTCCGCCCGGGGTGCGGCCGCCGGCCACCTGGAGTGACGGGGCTGCCCGGCTGGCCGTCCGCGGGCGCGTCCCCGGGGGGTCCCCGGCGTCCCCGGCGGCCCCGGCGGCCCCGGAGGGGTCCCCGGCGGCCCCGGACGTGGCCCCGGCGGCCGCAGCATCAGCCGCAGCCTCCGGCCCCGGCGCCGGCATGTCCCCGGCCGCGCCACTGCCCGGTGCGGCGTCACCCGCGGGCGTGCTCCCGGCGCCCGGCTGCGGCCCATCCTCAGGACCAGGCTCGTCCATGTCGGCCGGCCCCATGCGTCTCACCCCATACCCACATCCGGCGGGGGGCTCGTGCGACGTCCATTCGCCCAGACGACCATCGCGGAGCGTTACATCCCGGAACGCAAACCATCTCACCCGGCGCAACGCACTAACCCGGCAGATAGTTTCCCCGGCCGTCTACCTACCCACTTCCGGGCAAATAGTCCTCCCGGACAAGATAACTCTATGTAACTTCATCCTGGCCGCGGCGGCTGGCCAGGCCGCGCACCTGCCGGGATGGCCCGGACGCACGGGTACGGCCGGGGGCTGGCCGCCGGGACGGCCAGCCCCCGGGATGCGCCCGACCAGGGCAGGCCACGACTGCTGAGCCTGCCGGTCGGCTCTAGCTGACCTTCACGGTGTAGGTGGCAGTTCCGGTGACGCCGTAGTTGTCGGTGACGGTCAGGGTGATCGTGCGGGTGACCCCGCCGGTCGCGTACGTATGTGCCGCGGTGCCGGTCGTGGTGGTGGTGCTGGCGGTCCCGTCGCCCCAGTTCCAGGTGAAGCTGGTGACCGTGCCGCCCGGGAAGGGGTCGGCCGCGGCGGCGTGCCAGGTCTGGCTGGTGCCGTGGGTCACCGTGGTGGGCCCGCTGATGGTGGCGGACGGCCCGGTCTTGGTGAACATGGTGATCCCGTTCGGGGTGCCGACGCCAGTCGGCCCGTCGTAGCCGGACAGGGCATCACAGGCCCGGTCGCCGACGGCAGGGGTGCCGCCGGCGGTGTAGGCGCAGTCCACGGTGCCGTACCCGAAGGAGTTGGGGTTGGGGCACTGCGCGGCGCCCTGGCCCGCACACCAGCCGTTGCCACCCGTGGTGACGTCGTACCCCCTGCCCAGGTGCCCGTAAAGGGTGAGTGCCGGGTAGGCGATCCCGTGGGCCCCCCCGGCCAGCCCATAGGAGGCGGCGATGATCGGCGACGACAGTGAGGTGCCGCCGACCGTGAACCAGCCCGGGGCCGGGCTGCACGAGCTACCGCAGTTGTAGGAGTCGTAGATGTCAAAACCGGTCAGGTAGTCCGCGACCGCCGAGACGTCAGAATCCAGCCGCTTACTGCCGCACCCGGTGCTGCCCCACACGCTGAGCGAGGTCTGCCAGCGCTGGGCGCTGAACAAGGTGCTGCAGCCCCCGCCGCCGGCGCCCAATGGGGCGCCGAAGTCCTGCTGCAGGACGTCCCGCACGCCGTTGTCGTTCCACACGCTCTCCGATTGCCGGGCGGCAGTCTGGCCCAGGTACAGCGAGGTGCCGCCCACGCTGACCGTGGTGTTGTAGGCGGCCGGGATGCCTGGCTGGTTGGTGGCCGCGAGCTGGTCGTAGGAGTAGTAGCCAGAGTCCCCGGCCGACGCGGTGAGGACCACTCCGGGATGATTGAAGGCCGCCTGGAAGCTCGTGCTGGTCCCTGATTCCGGCTCGCCGAAAGAGTTCGACACCTCACCCGCGCCCAGCGAGACCGCGGTGTTCTCGGCCGTGGCGAGGTCAGCGTTCAGCGGCGAGTCGGCCTCCACCAGGATGATCTTGCAGCCCTGGCACACCGAGTGGACCGTTTCCACGTCGAGGGTTTCCTCCACCGACCATCCCTTGGTGTCATTGGCGGGCAGCGTGCTGCCGCCGGCCTGGTTGACCACCCGGAGGCAGCCGTTCGTGGTGCTGCACGTGGCCAGGCCGTAGTGCGCGTCAAAGAACTGCAGGTCGGCGTTGATGTTCGGGTCGTTGTACGCGTCCACGACGGCCACGGTCTGCCCGCTGCCTCCGGTGGTGGTGAGCCCGTATGCGGCCCCCAGGTCCCCGGGCGTGAGACCGCCCGCCGGGCCGATCGTGCCTGACGCGGTCGCACCAGCGGCTACCCTGAACGGCCGCGCTCCCTTGGTGCCCTTCCTGACGACCTTCCGGATCTCGGCGTAACAGGACGCCACGCCGGGGCGCTTCGGCGCGCAGACTCGCTTGCCCACGGCGTACAAGGTGACACTGTGGGCCGCGCCCGGGCTTCCCGCCGGGCGGGTGGCCGCGGTCGCCGCCCCGGTCATTGTCGCCAGGGCGGCCGCCGCCGCGACCGCCACGGCGGCCGGCCAGTAACGGGCCCACCGCGTTCGGGCCCGTTCTCCCAAATAGTGCCGCATTGACTCTCCCGTACCGTTGGGCCAGGGCAGATTCTCCCTGCCTGGCGATTGCCTTTTGTGTTCTTGCGTTCCTGCGTTCTTGCGTTCCTGCGTTCTTGCGCAATACGAAATTGCTGGCAGAGCAGGAGGCAGCGTACAGCGCGCCTGCCGGACAGAATGAAAGTCTTTCCAATTACCAGGATTTGTCACGTATTACGGCATTAATAAGGTCCGGAGCTATTGGGCATGATCGCCCCGGGCTGATTGCGCCATACTTCGCCGCGCCGCGCGAATGACCCAGGCGGAATATTCCCGGCGGGGAGCGGCGAGCGGGATCGAACTGCTGATCTGTCAGCCCGCCTCTTGATAACAAACTACGGCGGCCTTCGATGACACAGTGTGAGATTACTAGTACGTTAAGCAACGCAATCGGCCCGTCCGCCGGCCCCGCCTGGCCGCGGCTCGCGGCCGGCACCGGGGCACGGGGCAAGGTAGGAGAGGTCATGCGCGCGCTGCGGGGCAACCACGTCGTCGCCGATCATCGCAGCGGGCCGGCCGCCCGCTGGCGGCGCCCCCGCTGGCGGCGGGCCGCCGCGGCGGCAGCCGCCTTGGCGGTGCCGCTGGCCGCCGCCGGGATCGCCGCGCCGCCCGCCTCGGCGGCCGGCGGCTACACCGTGACCGCCACCATCTTCGTGGGCGGCGACCCGTACGGGGTGGCGGTGGACTCCGCCACCGGCACCGTCTACGTGGCCAACCTCGGCAGTGACAGCGTGTCGGTGATCGACGAGGCCACCGGCACGGTGACCGGCACCATCCCGGTGGGCGGCCTGCCGCTCGGGGTGGCGGTGGACTCCGCGGCCCGCAGCGTCTACGTGACCAACAACGCCGATAACACCGTCTCGGTGATCGACGAGGCCACCGGCACCGTGACCGGCACCATCCCGGTGGGCCCTGGCCCGGCTGGGGTGGCGGTGGACCCCGCGGCCCGCACCGTCTACGTGGCCAACAACGGCAGTGACAGCGTGTCGGTGATCGACCAGGCGACCGGCACCGTGACCCGCACCATCCCGGTGGGCAGCAACCCGTACGGGGTCGCGGTGGACCCCGCGGCCGGCACCGTCTACGTGACCAACACCGGCGATGACACCGTGTCGGTGATCGACGAGGCCACCGGCACCGTGACCGGCACCATCCCGGTGGGCAACACCGCGCAAGGGGTCGCGGTGGACCCCGTGGCCCGCACCGTCTACGTGGCCAACACCGGCGATAACACCGTGTCGGTGATCGACACGGCCACCGGCACCGTGACCGGCACCATCCCGGTGGGCTCTGGCCCGCTCGGGGTGGCGACGGACCCCGCTACGGGCACCGTCTTCGTGACCAACACCGGCGATGACACCGTGTCGGTGATCGACGAGGCCACCGGCATCGTGACCGGCACCGTCCCGGTGGGTGGCGGCCCGATCGGGGTGGCGGCGGACCCCGTGACCGGCACCGTCTACGTGGCCAATTGGGGCTATGTGAGCGATCCGCGTTCGCGCACGGTGTCGGTGATCAGCAGGACGGCCCCGGCCAGGACGGCCACCACGGTGACCTCATCCCCGGACCCGGGCACCTTCGGCCGGCCCGTGACCCTCACCGCCACGGTAACCCCGGCCGACGGCGGCGGCACCGTCGAATTCAAGAACGGCACCACCGGCTTCCGCGGCTGCACCGCCCGGCCACTGCGCCTGGCCGCCCGCCACTACCAGGCCACCTGCACCACCCGGCGCCTGCCCGCCGGGGCAGACACCATCACCGCCGTCTACACCGGCGACACCGGCTACGCCACCTCCACCAGCCACCCGCGGGCCCAGGCCACCCGGCGCGCCCCGACCCGCCTGACCACCAGCATCACGCCCGGCGGCCAGCACACCCCCACCGTCACCGCCACGCTGACCAGCCTCGGCACCCCCCTCCACGGCCAGCGGCTCACCGTCACCACCGGAACAGCCACGCTGTGCACCACCGCCACCCAGCGCAACGGCACCGCATCCTGCGTGCTGACCACCACCGAGTCAGCCGCCCTCCGCCACCACCACGGCCGCTACACCGTCAGCTACACCGGCACCCCCGGCTACTACCCAGCCACCGCACACGGCCACGCCATCACCCCCTGACCGCAGCGCCACAGCACGCACAGCACCGGCAGCCACCCGCGCCGGCCGGGTCCGCACTCACCTGGCTACGGCAGACCCCACTCCACGCCCATTGCGGCGGAGTGGCACTTCTAGGCGACCTATGGGCCGCGATCGCCAGCTCGACTGTGTCACTCCGTTATCAGGGCAGACCCTTGGCTCGTGGCCCGGGGCGGGAAACTGGGTTGTGGCGCGGTCGGTGCCGGGAGACGATCCGCCGCGTGCGAGCAGAGTTGGTGACCGAGCGGCTGGCGCTGCGCCGGTTCACCGCCGATGACGTTGACGAACTGGTGGTACTGGACGGCGATCCGCGGGCCATGCGCTTTCTGGACCGCGCGCCCAGGTCCCGGGCGCAGATCGAGGCCGGGATGCTGCCCCGGTTCCTCAGCTATTACTCGCGGTACGGCGACTTCGGATTCTGGGCCGCCCAGGAACGCCGCGGCGGCGGCTTCCTCGGTGGCTCGGGCTGTGCCCGGTGGTGCCTGTTACCACTGCGGTGGTGCACTGGCCGGACGTGCCACCTGGCCCGGTCACGGTGGCAGAGCTGGGTTACCGGCTTCAGGGCGAGCGCCTGGGGCCAGGGATACGCGACCGAGGAAGCCCGGACACTGGTCCGGCGGGCCTTCATCCACCTGGCCCTGGGCCGGATCGTTGCCACCAGCATGGCCGTCAGCACCCGGTCCCGGCGAGTGCTGGAAAGGCCGGGCTCCGCTACCTGCGCACCTGGACTGGGCGGATCCGCTACCGGGAAACGAGCACGGCGACGTCGAGTATCAGCTGTACCGTAAGGACTGGCTGCGCCCCTTAGCCTGAATCCACCGCCTGAATTGGGTGATCGCTTCTCGGCTGGTAGCCCGGGAATGCTGATCTTGCGGCTGGTGGCGGGCGTGGTTTTCCTGCCGCTCACGTTTGTGCGGCGCGTCCGGGGATTCTTGGCGGGGATTGGGCTGGCGGTCTGCCAGGTGGCCGTGGGCCGTCGGGGTGCGGTGACCGGTCTGGGCTGGTCAGGCCGCGGCGGCAGGCGGGCCGCAGGCGGCTTCGAACAGGCTGGCCCATTCGTGCTCGCGGTGCCAGCCTTCGGGCAGGTGGACGGTAATGCGCCCGCGGCCGTGGCGGGCGGTCCGGGCAGCCACGGCGATCAGGTCACGGCGCACGGTGGCGCCGCGGGCTTTCGCGTAGGCCTGGCTGGCCAGGGCGCCGGCGGCGCGCAGCAGGTTACCGGTGATCGCGGCGAGCGCCAGCCAGGCGGCGTTCGCGGGAAACGAGCCTGACGGGAGATGGGCGAGGGGCCCGTCGCTCCAGTCCGCGAAGACCTGCTCGGCCTGGGCGTGCCCGCGGTGGTGCTCTTCGGCCTGCAGCATCACGAACGGGGAGTCGGTGAACACCGCGTGGTAGCGCCACGCGGTGAACAGCTCACCCTGTCCAGGGGCGGCCTTCTTATTGAGATCGCGGACGCGGCGGACGATCAGCCGGGCGGTGACCGCCTGCCCCTTCCGTGAGGTGAACGCCGTATAAGGCACCTCGGCGACCTGGGCGTCAGACACCCAGCAGCGGAGCTGGTCGTCCCAGACGGCGCGGGGGTAGCGGATCGGCGTCCACGCGTCTTCGCTGATGGCCGCGATCGCGGCCCGGACTCTCGGGTCCATCCGGACGGTGACGGAGAACCGCGCCCCGGCCTGGCGGGCGGCCTGCACGGCTGGGGCGCCGTAGAACGCCGAGTCCATCCGCACCACCAGGATGCCGGTGCACCCGGCGGCGCGGGCCGTGGCGACGGCTTCGGTGATCATGGAGGCGGCGCCGCGGGCGGAGGCGGCGTTCCCGCCGCGCAGCCGGGTGGCGGCGACGAGCGGGGCGGCCAGCGGCGTGCAGACTGTCGCGGCCAGCACGTTCAGCCCACGGACCAGCAGGCTCTTACCCTGGATCTTGGTATGGCCGAACGCTGCGCCTTGCTTGGCGTACCCGTAGACCCGCTTCTGCTGGGAGTCGATGTCCAGGAACGCGAGCGTGCCCGCGCCGGGCAGCAGCGGGGACCGGCGGGCCAGTTCCACGAGGAACTCCCGGTGGACCTTCTGCAACTGCAGCACGTTGCCCCAGGTAAAGGACCGCAGGAACGACCCCAGCGTGGACGGCGCCCTGGAGTGCCCCGAGGTTTCCGGACGGGGATCCAATAGGATCTTCACCGGAAAGGACGGGATCGAGTGGCAGGGAAGAAACGCGGGAATTTTTCTCCGGAGTTCAAGGAGGAAGCCGCAAAGATGGTGGTAGAGACCTCGCGCTCTATCGCTGATGTCGCCCGGGAACTCGGGCTGAATGAGACCACGTTGGGCTACTGGGTTAAGGCGTACCGGGAGCGTCATGCCGGGGAGGAGCCGGAGCTGGGTATTTCTGAGCGGGCGCGGCTGCGTGAGCTGGAGCGGCGGAACCGTGAGCTGGAGATGGAGAACGCGTTCCTGAAAAAAGCCGCGGCATACTTCGCGAGGGAGCCCCGGTGAGCGAGAAGTTCGCGTTCATCGAGGCGGAGCATGCCACCGTGGCCGGGAAAGCGGCCTGCGCTCCAAGCGTCACTCAGATGTGTTCCTGGCTGCAGGTGTCCCGGTCTGGCTATTACGAATGGCGGTCCCGCCCGGACAGCGCTGTGGCCACGAGAAGAAATGACCTTAAGCTTCTCATCGCGAAAGCGTTCGAGGATTCCGACGGCACCTATGGCTACCGGCGGATCGCGCTGCAGCTGGCCCGCTGGGGCGTGCGGGCCGGGCTGGAGCTGGTCCGGGCGTTGATGCGTGAGCTGGGCCTGGTGGCCTGCCAGCCGCGGCCGTGGCGGCCGTCCACCACCCAGCAGGGCCAGGCCGGGCCGATCCCCGACCTCGTTGCCCGTGATTTCAGCGCGGCCTCACCGGGCGAGAAAATGGTTGGCGACATCACGTACATTCCCACCTGGGAGGGGTGGCTTTACCTCGCGACGGTTATCGATTGCGCGACACGCAAGGTGATTGGCTGGGCGATGGATGATAACTATAAGACACCGCTCATCACGGCGGCGATCGAGATGGCCGCACGGAATACCAGTCTCCCCGCTGATGCCATCTTTCACTCAGACCGCGGCAGCAATTATACTTCAGGCGAGTTCGCCACGGTACTGGAACGGCTGGGGATCCGGCAATCTGTAGGGCGTACCGGGATCTGCTTCGATAATGCTCTCGCGGAATCTTTCAATGCTGCGCTGAAAGTGGAGCGGGTGCACCGGACCGTCTACCCGACCCGAAAAAAGGCCAAGGAGGACATCGCACGGTACATCGAGATCCGCTATAATCGCAAGCGTCTTCATTCAGCGCTCGGGTACCGGACCCCGCAAGAGGCCCACGATGAGTATCTGAGTCGGCAGGCAGCAGCATGAATTAGCCGCGGATTACCCGTCCGGAAAACGCGGGGCAGCCCACCCTCAGCCCGCCGAGCAGATCGGGCAGGGCGCCGTGGCGCAGCAGGCCCATATCGTCGATGCTGTCCGCCCCGGCGATCATGCCCGCCACCAGGCAGGGCACCTTCAGATGGGCGTTCACCCCGCACGGCCGGGTGATCCGGACATGCTCCCCGGCCAGTTCCTCCAGGCCAGCGCGCTGGGCCAGGGCCATGACCGGGACCAGCCCGGCGTGCGACACGAGATGCGGGTCGTCAAAGGTCGCGTGGATCTTCGCCAGCTCGTGCAACAATCGCACTTGCGAGGTGTCCTCTCCAGCTAGACGACGGTAGCTTCAGCAACTCCCATCGTCCCAGCTCAGAGGGCACCTTTCGCGTTGAACGCGCCGCCCCCGGCAGCTATTTACGCGGTGGATTCAGGCTTAGACCCAGCACCATGATCAGTCAATGCACGCCGCATTCGTGATGCAGTCCGTACCCTGGCCGAGGGCACGATCCCGTCATCCTGGACTGTGTCCCGGGCGTCTTCTGTTGAGTGGTGCCCGCGGGGCGAGGGTTCCGGGCTGGCAGGGCACGGGCATGAGAGGGGATGGCCGGGCATGGGGCGTATCCGGAAAGCTGCGCGGTTCACGTTCTCGGTAGGCGGTTACGACGGCCTGTCGCCGATCCGTAAAGAATCCTCGGCTGAGGCGATTGGGCGGGAGACGAATCGGCTACTCGGGAGTGGTGCGGCGAGCGGCCGGGCTGAATCTTGCGTGCCGACTGGGCCCGTCCGCAGGATCAGGCAGGATCCGCTGTGCCCCTCTTGCGGGTATCGGGGGATGCACAGCCGCGGGTGTGCGGCCCAGCAGGCGATCGCGGAAGACGTCTAAATTGGCCACGGAGACGCCAGGAGAACTTGGTCGCAGCACCTGTCGCCGGAGCCTCAGTACATGACCGCCGACTCTAGTGACATGGATACCGACTGGTCAGCGACCATACAACCTGGACGGGCTGCGGGCCGGAGCCGCCGGCGACCGCCGACAAACGTGCACGAGCTGCCCGCATAAGGGCCAGCAATTACGCGTCCGGCAAAGGGGATGACGAGCTGAACTGTCCGGTCGTGCCGAAATGAGTGCGTTGCGGGAGGTAGGCCTTCCGTATTCCTGGCGCTCTTCCGCTCACAGCTCAGCAGCCTGAGCGTGCGCTGTGCCCAGAGCCGGAAGGTACAGGCACCACCCGGGACTTTGCGGCTGTAGCGCTGCGGTCCCTCTCGTCCTGACTCCAGTAGCGGTTAGTAGTGCCGACCTTGGCTCCGTGCCGCGGCGGCAGAAGTGCTGCATGACCGGGAAGGTCGGGAAGAGTGAGGGCCAGCTCTCAGTGGGCCAGCATGGTCAAACCCTCCGCCGTCCGAATCGTCTCAAATAGTACGAATCAGCCTAATTTAGTCTGACAGGAATCTGCTGCATTCTTGGGCTTTGCGCGCGCTTGCGCATGGCGGCATAATCACTGGTCAGGATCGGCGTTCGTGTGGATGGGGGTACGCGGTGGCGTCAAATGGAGCACCAAGAGACATATGGTGGGCCGTATGCTGGCTTGCTAGTATTACCGCGGGGCCTCAGCCCTGCTGGTAGTGCTGCTAGGGCCGGTGCATCTCTCCGGGAGTAGCGGGCGGGTGACCGCCGCCTTAGCATTCGTTGGTGTGCTGGTCACGGCAGCCGCATCAGTCATTGGCTTGACCGTCACGCGGGCATCGAGTCGCGCGTCGGAGAGGCGTTTGAGGCTGGATGCTGCGATGCGCGCTGGCGAATCGTTCTCTTGCCCAACCCCAGAGACGGTCAGCGCGGCCTCGATAGCTTCCAGCTTGCTCGCCCTCACTAAGCTTGATAATGCGGACCTCGCGGTGGCACTACTCGTGGACTTCTGGCCTCCGGGCGGTGAAGGCAAAGTCTCACCTGAAATTGCCGTTCTTGTCGTGGATGCGGCGCTTCGGTGCGGGAAGCCCGGCGCGCAACTCGTTGCAGCCGAGTTGCTCTGCCAGAACTCAGAAAGCCTGGATGCCTGTAAGTCATTGCAGTGGCCAAGCTTCATAGATGGATCCTGGAATCCCGATTTCAGCCCGAAGACCAAGATCTTGTTGATCGATGCGCTGACGCGCATGACCCTAGCGAAGAAACCAGCTAGCCAAAGCGCACTCCGGTCAATCACTGTGCGACTCTACGGCATCTTCGAAGCTGATCCCGATAGAAACCTCAGAGGCTGCGTCGCCACGCTAATCCGAGCATTACTGGACGCTCTGAGGGATATGGAATACAAGAATTTCATGCAGGGAACCAAGGTGGTGATGCTTCGCGATCTGGAATCGGCCGCTAGATGGGCTAAGCCAAACGATGATGATTATCTTGCGCGCGTGGTCAAAGAACGCAGCAAAGAGCTTGAAGAGTGGGCGAACTCCTGCACAAGGCGTAGCCCCAACCCCGAGCATTCAGCGCTCGCTGAAGCCATCGTTGATCCGATACCCTAGCGCCCGCCCCGGAAACAGGTCCTGCCGATCCTCCGGTCACAATAGCAAGCAGACTCATTTGCCGCTCCGCGAGGGTTCCCTCGTCTACGAGCCTAGCGGCCAGAGCTTCACGACGAGCCTGGCTCGCGTACCCAGCTCGGCACGCACATCCGCGGCCAGGTCCGCAGCCTGGCCGGCCCAGTGATCCCTGATCTCATCTGCCTCCCAGCCCCGGTCCCAGCGGTAGTGGTCATCGAATTCCTGCTGCCAGGCAGCCAGCCGGTCGAGCAGCCCGGGCGGGAACTTGGTGTACTGCCAGGCGATGTTGCCGAAACCGTCGCCCCACAACGGCAGCTCAGCGCCGTAATCGGGCGCCAGCGTGATGACATCGGGAAGCGGCTCCTCCCAGCCAGGATCGGCTTCCCCCGGCTGCCACCACGGCTTCTGCTGCATGGCCAGTCATTGTTTCACCTGCCAACGGCCGGTCTCTGGATAGCAGCGCAGCCCGCTCCCCGCCCCGGAGAACAGCGGCGCACCCCTCCAGCGGCGCCGACTCCCGCACCCGCGCCCACCACCCCGGTCAGATTCACTCAACTGCCGCGTCGCGTGTGTGCGTTCGGGCGGCTCGTGACCCCGGATGCGCGATGACTCTCACGGTCGTGGCGCGTCTTATCTACCAGACGCAGTCGGCCAGGATGTCCGCTGGACAATGAGGGGATGGCTCATGGAGATCACCAACCTGGGCAAGGCCGATGGGCTGCCGCCGGTGGATTGGGCCGCAGTTGCCGAGAAGCTCGATGCCGGGTCGGCGCCAGCTCCGGACGCGCTGAACTCCCGCACGACCTGGCTATCGACCATCAACGACGACGGCAGCCCGCATGTGACCGCGGTCGGTGCCCTGTGGCTCGATGGCACGTTCTGGTTCCAGACGGGTGCAGGCACGCGGAAGGGACGCAATGTCCAGGTGACCGCGCGCGATCCCCGGTGTTCGAATCGCAGTGTCTGATCCGCGACGCGGACGTCGTGATCGACTCTGCGAGGAAGGCCCGGTGCGCCACCTGGTCAGCCGGCTGGGCGACCCGGCGGCGCTGCGGGCTTGTTATGAGGCCGGGCCGTGCGGGTTTGAGCTGCACCGGCTGCTGGCCTCGATGGGGGTGGCCTGTGACGTGGTCGCGCCGTCGCTGATCCCGCGCCGCGCCGGGGACCGGGTCAAGACCTACAGGCGCGATGCGAGTCGTCTGGCCCGGTTGCACCGGGCCGGGGAGCTGACGCCGGTCCGGGTGCCGTCGGCGGCGGAAGAGGCGGTGCGGGACCTGGTCCGGGTCCGGGCGGCGCTGCTGGCTGACCGTAAGCGGGCCCAGCAGCGGCTGACGGCGATGCTGCTCCCACGCGGGTGACGCTGTGCGGGTGTACCGAGCCAGGCGCACTGGCACAAATTGCCAAGGCGTGGGGCCGGCGCAGGCGCGGCGCTGGCGCATTACGGACCAGGGCTGGCCAGCCGAACCCGACGCCAGCGGGGCTGAGCTGGCGCCGTGGGCAGGCCGGGAACCGCTAGCCGGGACGGTGGCGCGGCTGGGGTGTTACCGGGGCATCGCCGGCTGCACGGCCTGGCCCTGGCCGCCGAGGTCGCCACTGGCGCCGGTTCCCGTCCGCAGAGCCTTCGGGCATCACCGCCTCCCGTTCCTAACGCGCCGTCGCACAGGACCGCCACCGTGGAACCCGTGTACCGCGTCGAGCCACGCTCAGCGATCGTGACCTTGCGCGGCGGAGCCGGGCGGCCTGACACGCTCTGGGCGCAACGCCACCTGCACGCCAAGTACAAGGCGATGACGGCCCGCGGCAAACCGCCGGCCTGGCCGTTACCGCGATCGCCCGCGAGCTCGCCGGCTTCTCCGGTTCTGACGCTGCTGATCGGCTGGGCCGCCCTCATAGCCGCGAGGGAGCCGCGCGGCCCGGGGCTCAAAGCCAGCGACTGCACAACCAAGCAGTGCCTCCGACCCCGTCGCACGCGAACGCTTCGAACTCGGCTCGCTCGCTGCGGACCTTCCGGTAGTCCTTGGTCCAGTCCGACCTCACTCGTAGCATCCTGCAGCTAGCGCACCGAACGCCGAATATTTACTCATCAGCCGCAATGGCTGGAACGGCGTATCCGCGCTCAGGTTATCCAGTTCTGGCGCGCCGCACTCCGCGTGGTGGAAGTTTGGCAGGTCAGCCCGCTCCGTCCCGCTAGGCGGGTATGTCTACCGAGGCGGATCAGGGTTTGCCGTCGGGGTAGTCTCTCCGCTCCTGGGTGTCGAGGAAGTCCTTGAATGCGCGAGACGACTTCAGATAGGAGAAGTCTGGATCAGATGAAATCCAGTCCCATGGCCGCCTCATTACACAGTCGCGATCATAAACCACACGATTCAGGCTGATGACCACCTGCTTAGCTATCTCTTCTATCTTGTCCTTGTCCTTGTCGAGCCCGCAGCTACCAGCCAACGCGGCGTACAGGCACGCCGTGTTGTATGCGGCCTGCCAGGACGGCGTAAGGCTCTGCCAGGACAGCCAGCGCGCTCTCTCTGCATGCGCGCCCGGCCGCCATCCCTTCCCCTGAGTTTTCGACGTGTCTTGTTTCGGGAGCGCGTCGATCGCGGCCAGCCCGGGGAAATCCGACGTATCCTCAAAGAGTGTATCGATCGCGGCACGGTCACCTGTGATGGCGGCCGTTATACGCGTAGCTTTTCTCAAATGATGGCTGTTCTGGGGGGTGCGCTTGCACTCTTCTCCGGCCAGACGCTGGCGAACGGTGACGAGCAGCTCGGCGACGAGCGCGCCGTCATGAAAGCTCTGGCGCTCTCGCAGCCTCCACTGGGGCATGCGGACCGCCCGCTCATCACGGTGGCAGAATGTTGCCCAGATAACGCGCCACAGGGTCAGTTGCTGCCGGCATTTGCGCAACTCGATCTGCGCGGCACTCAGCAACTCCTTCCTCGCCTCGTCTAGCAACTCCTTTTCCGCAATGCCGTCAGGCTTGCCCGCAGCAGCGCCGGTTAGGCCGCACTCGCTAAGGATATCCAGGCTCTGGCGAAGCAGATTTACCTCTTTTTTCTTTGCCTCTTGCTCTTCCTGTGGCTCGAATTTCGGGTTGGCAATCATTTCCAGAGACATGCCGAGCCGGTACCGGCCACGGTAGAAGCGGGAATATTGCTTCCGGTTAAGCACATGAAGCCATAGCGCCTCCACATAACGACGCTCGAGATCATAGAGCTGGGCAAGCTCGTATCTGGCAGTACCGGCGCAGCGGTTATTCAGCGCTACCTTTTCGAGAATCCTAATCCGCGCGAGTCGGGCGGTGCGGACATCTTTTCGGGACCCAGGGAGTGCGCGCTGCTGTCGCGCGAGCAGCATGGCAGCGAGGTCGCCGCCATCGTAGAGGCCGGTACCCCAGGGGGGTGCTGTCGGATCCGCCTCGAAGACCTGGCGAGCGATGTAGCCGGCTACCACTGAGGCAGCTTTATCCTCATCAGGCGCGGCCAGGGTCTTGGTCGCGACGCTCTGTCCCGTCCGGACATCCTCAAGGTCGACCGTCACTTTAGTGGCTGCCGTGGCTCGTTCCCCGCCGGGGGAGGAGTACTTGCGGGGCTCAACCCAGACCCGAACCTGGTACCGCCGGGGGTCTGGCCACAGCATCCCGACAAACCGGATGATCGCACCGGCGAGGCCGCCGACGGGGGCGCCGCTGTCCTCGGCGATGGAAGCGAGCCCACTCGACGCGGTACCGCCAGGCAGGATGGCTGGCGCCCGCACCTCCACCGCAGGCAGCTGGAACCTGAGCCCGGTAACGACCCTGTCATAGCGCTGCTGGACTGTCATCCCCTGGCCGAGCGCACCGCTGACCTGCTTACCCGGCTGGCCGTCACCAAATGCCGATGTATCAACCGTGGGCGGCTGCCAGCGCATTGCCCATACCTCGAGTTCGCGGTACGCAAATAGCAGGACGGCAATAATGACGAGCCACCCGATCCGCGCGGGCGCGGGAATATGACGGCCAGGCAGCAGTGGGTGAAGGAAGACGCCACTGAGTTCACCTACCCCTCGCGTGAAAGCGTCCACAAGGCTCGTGGGTGCCTCGGCCGGATGTGTTACGCCATACCGGGTGACGAGCACAACAACAGCGAGCGCGAAGGCCGCCGTGACTAACCGCAGCGTGAGTACGGTGAAATGATAGCCGACCCAGCCTAGCAATACGATAGCGATCATGAATCCCGCCCATGCGAGCCACGAATCCATGCCATCCCCCCTCGAATTCGGCCCATCCTGCACCCAAGGCAGACCCGGTCAGCTGGTTAAATGCGAGTCCAGCCCCTGAACAATTATCCGATACCCTGGACTCGGGGCAGCAGGAAGAGCTCTTTGAGCACGCGGTGGTCGGCCGCATACGCCGAAGGGACGCTGCCGCCCTAGTCAACCGGAATTCGGCAAGCCGCTCCACCAGCCCCCCCGCCAAGCGCTTTCCCCGTCGTCACGCTGACGCCACGCAGCCCGATTGTCAAGGGCCGCCACTTCCGGTCCCGGGCCAGTGTCACGCACCCCCGGCACCGAGATCGCCGCCACGCTGCTCCAGGTGCTGGCGCCCGGGTCCAACATGACCGCGGCGCCCGGACACCGCGGCCATCGCCAGCAAGACCACTCCGCCCGCCAGCAGAGATGCCCATCGCGCAGCGGCCCTGCACTCCCGCTCCAACTCTCTCGGTAGAACCGACCACGAAGGACAGCAGAGTCCCCCGACTCAGGACACGACAAAATGCCCGCTATGCGCGGTGCCAGCCGCGGTTCGGTCTTGACCCTTGACGATACAGATCGGCGGGTCCGGGCGCGGTTGGTGGCGGAGACTCGATCGCCCTCCGTGATAAGCCGCCGAGGACGCCGACCCGGACGCGGCTCCCGGCGGAGGCCCGGCGTGATGCGTTGCCTTGCCAGGTGCGCTGCCGTCAGTCCGCAGCGCCTTTCGTGTCCGGCTGTCTGAGCTCGGCTGGATAATCTTTCAGAGCGATGCGACGGCCGAACCTATGCCGGTAGTTCACCAGCCCCTTCCACCGGCCGCCCGCCCCTCGCCGCCATTCCAGCAGGAAGCCGTCTACCCAGGTCCCGTCAGACCAGACCTGGCACGGCTTGGCGTCCGCAGGAACGTTCTCGGGGAAGCAGTGGAAGCATTCGCCGAGCCCGGCGGACATCGCATCTGCCAGCGGGACTGACTCCGCGGGGTGAGCCTCATAGCCGTAGCGCTCGGCCTGGCGATGTCCCTCGAGCAGTGCTTGGCAAGTCGGCTTGCGGTGGTACGCGCTACCGGATGCGGTTCGCCACACTCGCTTAGGGAGACCAGTACGCTCGGCCATGCATTCGGATTCGCCGCACCAAGCTGCGATCTCGCCGTGCTTGCAACGTCCATCGGCGGGGATTTCTGCCATGTTGATATCGTCTGTCGCCTTTGACTGCGTGGCAAATGGCAGATCGGCCGGGGAAGATCGGCACTCCGCTGCGAAGGCCTGACGGCTGGCTCACGCACGGCGGCCTTGGCAGCATGCGACACCTCGTACCTACCTTGGCCGACCAAGACGGCGGAGTCAGCGCCCACCGGATGGCTGGGCAGACGCACGACCATCGACGGACCTGGTGATACTCCGGCTCGGTCGCCGAGCGGCCGCCCAGATCGACCTAGTCCGGGACGCAGCGGAAGCGGCCATCCGACGGTAGGACGGCCGATCATTAGGCGGATAGGGAGCCAGCCCGCCGGGCCTCACGGACGCTACGGCAAACCCGCAACATCCGCCTCGATCTCAATTAGGCGGTTATCTGGAGCCGTCCCTGTCTGTGCCGGGTCGGACCAGGACGTCCGCGGCGATGACATGTAGCCGCCGAAGAACCTTCACCGTGGCAGCCACTTAGTCCGAAAAGCATCCGCAACAAGGAGATTTGCACAGAGGGCTGCGGCGGAGACACTGTCGAGATGATGATTCCATCAGGGGGCAAAACTGTACAAAACACCTGCGGCGGTTACAGCGAGGACACCCAGATTCGGACTCCAGATAACGGCAGGACTGTGCGCGGCTGCCGTCAGTGAGTTGGTAACTCCCTGCGATCGGCTCCGCCGACGCGAGCTCCCTGCGGTCGCGTCACCACTGGCGCCCTCGACTGCTCGGCTGGCCTACTGGATGGATCCTCGCGTGCACGGTCGGTGCCCTGGCCGCGCACCTCATCGCCGCATGTGCGCCGGTTGTGGTGAGCGATACACCTCAAGTGACTAAAGTACTGGCCGCGGAACCGGTGCCGCACCGCTTCGATGCGGACGAAATCGGGATCCGCTGGCGGCGCACGGCCTGCACCCGGTCAGTCTGCCCGGTCCAGGCCGCCCCGGACAAGGGCAGCTGCCTGGTCAAGCTCGGCCCGGCCGGTTATTGCTGACCCACGCTCGATCCGGAACCCGTCGCCCGGTGTCCTCGGCAGCACGTGCAGGTGGATATGCATGACTTCCTGCCCGGCGACCTCGCCGTCGGGGACGAAGAGGTTGACTCCCTCGCACCGCAGACCTGAGCGTCGGATGGCTCCCGCCAGCCGCTGCCCCACGGCGAACATCGCCGCGCCGAGCCGCTCGTCCAGGTCGGCGAGGCGTGCGGCGTGGGCCCGTGGCACTACCAGCAGGTGGCCGGCATTGATCGGGCGCAGGTCCATGAAGGCGATGACCCCGGCATCAGAGTAGACCACGCTGGCCGGTTCCCGGCCGTCCACGATCTGGCAGAAGACGCACGGCGCTCGCGGTGATTCGTCAGCAGGCACGCTCTCATTATCCGTGCCTGCCGTGGTGCGCTGTCCAGGGCTGGCACCCAGCGTGCGGCCAAACCGCCTGAAGTTCGCCGTTGGTACTTCATCGTCGTCGCCGCAAGACCTGGCGGTCCCCGCCGGGTCTGTCACGGAGGAGACAGCGACGAAGCAGCAGGCGACCGTGCTGCGGCCGGTCAGCACGACGGCCGACCGCAAGGCGAGGGCGCAGCAGAGGGTCCCGTGAGAATTTTCTTCTGGCAGAGCGTCAGATCCGGAGCAAGGCGTTCGTCTACAAGCCAGCAGGCGGCCGGAGCAGGCCGCCGGGGCAAGTGGAGTCATGGGATGACGCGATACCTGATCTCGTTCGGTGCCCACGCGATGGACCACATCCCCGACGAGGAGATGCCCGCCGTGGCCAAGGCCTCGCACGAGGTGGTCCAAGAGGCCATCAACGCCGGCGTGTGGGTTTTCGGCGGCGGACTGGAAAACCAGAAGGCGAGCATCGTGGCCACCGACGGGACGGTCACCGACGGCCCGTACCCGGAGGCCATCGGCGGGCTCTGTGTCGTCGAGGTGCCCTCACACAAGGAGGCACTGGAATGGGCTGCCAAGACCGCCAGCGCCTGCCGCTGCGCGGTAGAGGTCTGGGAGTTCATGCCCGACCCCGAAACCGACGAGATACTCCGCCAGGCAGCCATCACACCAGGTCACCACCGCGCACCGCACGAGGCCGAGTTCAGAAGCCAGCCACCGCTCCCGAGCGCCGAGTATTTGCTCTCCGGTGGAAATGCCTGCGATCATGTATGGACGCTCAGATTATCCAGTTCTGCGTCTCCTCGGGCCCGCCTCGCGACCAGATGGGCCGACGGGCCTACGCGTATGCGAGACCGGGCTCAGTCGACGCGAGCGGTCAATGAGGCCCGGCTGCGGCGCTGCGGACCAGGTCAAGGACGCCGGTTTCGTCCGCAACGGCAAGGGTGTCCAAACGGCGGAGCACATCGGCCACCAGGCCGGCAGCGGTCGTGATCGCGCGAGCCGCAGCGAATGCACTGGCTGCTCGGTCGATGAACTCCGGCCGCTGGTCTACGACCGCGAGCCCGCACAGGGCCAGGGCCTTGTTGTCGAGTGCCCGGTAGTTCCCCGGCGCCGCGGCCAGCGCATCGTCGGCCTGGGCCATCACCACATGGAACGCTCGCCTCGCCGCATCAAGGTCACCTTGGCGGAGGTAGACGATGCCGAGTGTCACTGACAAGTCGAGGCGGTCGGGTAGGTAGTCGAGCGTGCTGGCTGTTTCCGCGGTGGTGCGGGCTGCGGGAAGATCGCCCGCGGCCAGCATCGCCATGGCCAGATCGACCCGAACACGGCTCGCATGCTGAACCAGCCCGCTCTCGTCGGCGATCGCGCACGCCTGCCCGTAGAGGTCCATGGCCTTGCGAATCTGGCCCAGGGCGGCGTGGATGCGACCGAGGCTGTTGAGGACGGCGGTCGCTCCTCGGCGGTGGCCGATCTCGTGGTGGATGGCGAGGGCCTGCTCGTAGAGCTCGATCGCCTTGGCGGTCTGCCCCTGGGCTGCGTAACAAATGCCAAGCTGGCCGAGATCGACTGCTTCTCCCTGGCGACTGCTGAACTCGCGGTCGATGGCCAGCGCCTGCTCGTAGAGGTCGATCGCCTCGGGAATCTGGCCTAGGAACGCGTGCTGGCGGCCAAGGTTGGCGAGATTGGGCGCTTCGTCCCGTCGTTGGCCGATCTCGCGGTCGATGGCCAGCGCCTGCTCGTAGAGGTCGATCGCCCTGGGGGCCTGCCCCAGGTAGGAGTAACAGATACCGAGGCCAGTGAGACCAACCGCTTCGTCGTTCCGGTCGCCGTCCTGGCGGCTGATGGCGAGGGCCTGCTCATAAAAGCCGATCGCTCTGGGGATTTGCCCACGCAGGTAATAGCAGAAACCGAGGCCCTTCAGAACACTCGATTTTCCCACGCGATTAACGGTCTCGCGGTCGATGGCGAGGGCCTGCTCGTAGCAGTCGATCGCCATTGTTATCTGCCCCAGGTCGGCATAACCCCTACCGAGCATGTCCTTGCTGCGCGATCGCTGGTTAGGGTCAGTCAGCCGGTCTTGGACTCGTTCGTACAGGTTGACCATGAGCGCGACGTGACCCCACACCATGAGGTAATCAGCGTCGATGTCGCCCAGCACGTCGGCTGCGGCGTAATAGTCGTCGGCCTGGCAACGCAAGTCGAACTCGACGAGCTGGGCGGTCAGGTCGTCAAGGTTTTTCCAGGTCTCTCGTGGTGTCCGAGTCAGAGCGAAGTAATCGGCGCCGCGGGCCAGCAGGGCGTGCTGGGTGAAGGGCAGCTCGGCGGCATTCTGGTCGGAAGATTCACCGAAGGGGACCTGTCCAAGGGCGTAGTCGCGGTCGATCTGGTGCACGGAGTAGCGGCCGGCGTCTCTGCTGGCGAAGTGCATGTTCACCAGCCGCGCGAGGACCGGTGCGCTGTCGATGGCCTGCCGGTAGGGCTGCAGCAGGTAGTCCACCGCCACGGCCGGCACGGCCACGGGGAACACTGCGAGGGCCTGCATGACGTGCTGAGCCAGCGGGTCTAGCCGGTTGAACGCCTCGCCGACCAGGACGTTGACGACGTCGCCGGGCAGGCGCGCGGTGTCAGCGAGCAGCTCTGGGAGAGAGGTATCCCGGTCAGCGGCCAGGATGCCTGCCAGCAATTCCAGAGCCCGGGGGTAGCCCCGGGTCCGCGTCCGGGCCTGCTCGAGGAGCGTCATGGGTGCGTTCTTTAGCCCCAGGTTCCCAGAGGCGTCCATGGCCTGCAGGAGCTGCTCGGCGTACGGCGACGCCAGGCCCTCGTCCAGATCCAAGCGGCGTTGCCGCGCTGGTTCCACCAGCTGAAGGGCCTTCGGGGCGAACCGGGTGGTGATCACGATCTTGACGCGGTGCGGTGGGCCGGTCAGCAGTGTTCGCAAGGCCTGGCCGAGCGCGGTGTCGGTGACAGTAAGGGTCCGAAGGTTGACGACGTCTTCGAAGTTGTCGAACAGCACGATCGTCCGCCGATCTGAGAATGCCGCCAACAGCGCGGTCATCAGCGCCGCCGGATGCTCGGCCGAGTCCCGGGAGCGTGCCTGCAGCCCCTCGGCGACCTCATCGGGCAGCAGCTGGCACATTCCGGCGAACAGGTTCGGGAACGAGACCGGATGCCCACCGATCTTGTTCAGGTAGACGATCCCGTCCACTTCCATTGGGCCGCCCTCGTCGGGCAGCCTCCCGCCCTCGATGGCCTTGAGGAGTCGGCACACCATCGCCGTCTTACCGACCCCTCCGCGGCCGACGACCTGCATCACGCGCAGTCCGCCGTCGGCGAGGAACTCCCCGATCTGAGCGGTCTCCAAATGGCGATCCTGGAACCAGGTAGGCGCCACCAAAGGTGGCGCGAACACGAATTTGGTGCGCTGAACAGCCACCCGCTGCACCGGCTGCCGCTCACGCTCCAGGCCCCCGGCGATGCGTTCTTCGGTGCGGACCGTGGCGGCATCGGGATCCTCGATGAGCCGCTCCTGATCGCGTATGCGACGTTCCAGATCCCGGATCTCATCCTCGATCAGCAACAGGCGGGCACCCCCGGCCCGCCGGCGTTCCCGTTGGGCGTCGCCAAGCCGGTCCCGGAGTTCTCCCAACACGCCGTCGGGTGTGTCTCTCCACCGCAGATGCGCGCGGAGCCGAGCCAGGCCCACATCGAAGGCATCGGCGAAGTCGACGAATTGCCGGGGGTCCAGCCGGAACGGCAGTTCCGCCTCACGCTGGGCCCGCAGCGGGATCACCGGCTTCTTGTACTTCAGCGCACGCACCCATTCGTGCTTGCACTCGGACTCATCGGTCACGCTGTCAGTCGTCATCACGAACAGCACAGCGCGGCATTCGCGGATCGCCCGCACAACCTGGACGTCCCATTGGTCCCCGGGCTGCAGTTGCCGCACGTCCAGCCACACCCGGTACGGCGGAGGCCCGGCCTCCAGCGTGTCTGCCAACCGGAGCGCGAACTCCTCGTCCGCTTTGATCCCCGAATAGCAGATGAAGAAATGATCAATCACAGCCCCCCCATCCCAGGTTCTCGCTCGCCCCCAGGACGCAAACGAGCGGTGACCCCAGACCGGCACTAACCCAGCTATACCAGCGACCTGACGCGCTGGGAGTACCCGCATGATAAATCTCCTAGCCTGGGACGATAAGAAGTGTCCGCCACAGGCAGCGACTCGTTCCACACCTCCGGCTCGGTCAGGGTCGGTGCGGTCCCGGTTCGGTGGCCTGGATATACATGCTGTCGTCCGTGGATCGCGATAGGCCGCGAAGCACGTCCCGCAGGTCTTTGATCAGTCAAGCCTGGTGGTGAGCCCGAGCAAGAGTCCAAGGCGCACGTTGACGCTGATGAAGATCAACGCATCACACCGGTAGGGCACTGACGTTCACGATCACGACCGGCGCGCAGTCGGCTGCCAGTCGCGGTAGGCAGAACTGGGGCGACACCTCCCAGCACAGGCTGCGCCCGGACTCAGGTCCATGAACGCGTCCCGTTGGCGCGACGTTAGTGCGCCGGTCGGCTGGGCTTTCGGAGCACACCTGTCTCAGGCACGCAGACCGGTTCGCCGGGCAACAGAACGGTCGTTCGCGTGTGGCGCAGCGGCCATCTAGGCCGGACGGGGCCGGCGCCAGAACGGCGGCTCGGCGCGCGGATATCCAGCGAGCCTCGCGTCGCCGACGGCCCGGTCATAGCTCAGAGCACGATCGACCCGACGGCATGTATATGCAGCGCCACCCCTCGGGATGAACGTCCGCTCATGCCGCGCCCGGTACGTTTCGGCCCTTGCGGCGAGGGGCCTGCAGGCGGAGTGTCTGGTCATGATGACGTTCACCAGCCTGCCGTCTGTCCCGTCCGATCACGTGGTGACGTTCACTGACCAGCTGCGGCTGGCGGTGGCTGCTTACCTGGCCCGTTTCAAGGGCGCCTCCCGCTACCATACTGAGTCTGACTTGCGCTGCTACCTGGCCTGGTGCGCAGAACGCAGCCTGGACCCGCTGGCTGCGCCGCCCGCACCTGGAGTTGTACATCCGGTGGATGCAGGAGATCCGCCGGTACAAGCCCTCCACCGTCTCCCGGCGATTCTCGGTCACCGCCGGGTTCTACCGGGCCTGCGTGATCGATGGCCTGCTGGAGCACTCACCCGCCGAGCACGTCCGGTGGCCCTCCGTCCCGCCAGAATCGCCGACCCTGGGGTTCACCCACCTTCAGTTCGAGGCCCTGCTCACTGCGGCTCGCGAATCATCGAAGACGTCCGACTTCGCGCTGGTGGCCATGCTCGGCCTGCTCGGCCTGCTCGGCCTGCGGATCTTCGAAGCCCCCGGGGCTGACATTGCCGACCTCGGCGAAGAGCACGGCCACCGGGTGCTGCGCGTGTGCGGCAAGGGCACCAAGGTCGTCCTTGTCCCACTCCCGCCAGCGGTCGGCCGGGCCATCGACTGCGCGATCAGCACCCGAATCCGCGGGCCGATCCTGCTCAACAACCGCGGTACCCGGATGGACCGCCACGCCGCCACCCGCCGCCTCAGACGGCTCGCCGAGACAGCGGGCGTCCAGATCGCCAGGCCCCATCCCCATATGCTCCGCCACACCTTCGTCACGACCAGTTTCGACGCGGGCGTGGACCTCCGGGACGTCCAGATCGCCGCACGGCACGCTGATCCGCGCACCACGATGCGGTACGACCGGGCTCGTAAGAACCTCGATCGTCACCCGAAACTACATCCTGGCCGCCTACATGGCCTCCGGGACCTGACGGCATGCTTGGGCTATAGCATGTAATATATATAGCATTGGATGCATGGCAGGTCTGTACGAGGTCGAGATCGAACCGGAAGTGCGGTCCTGGCTGGCCGGGCTGAGCCACCGCGACTTCGGCCGTGTCGATTTCCTCGTCGGCCTGCTTGCTGAGCACGCCGAAGATCTCGGCGAGCCTTACGCCCGCCAACTGGGCGGCAAGGTCAGAGAACTGCGGTTCCACCTGTTACGCCAGCAGACCAGGATTACCTACTGGCTGGCGCCGGGCCGAAGGGTGATCTTACTGACGGTGTTTCCCAAGACCCGCAGCGCCGAGACTGCTGAGGTATCCCGTGCCTTGCATGCCCAGAAAATCTGCGAAGCCGAACACGGCACCGCCACCAGGTGTTCGACCGGGAGGTGAACTGACATGACCGCACCGCACTCCTCTTACGAGGAACTCGCCGCTGGGCGACGTGACAGTGAGGAGTACCGCGAAGGGTACGCCGAAGCCCGCCGGGCGTTCCTGATCGGCCAGGCGGTCCGCGAACGCCGCCTGGCCCTGGGACTGTCCCAGGTCGAACTCGCCGCCCGCGCTGACATGACCCAGCCTGCCCTCTCACGCCTGGAAGCCGGCGGCGTCGTCCCCACGATCCCGCTGCTGGAACGAATCAGCGCAGCCCTCGACGCTGACCTCATCGTCGAACTCGCGCCCCACGCCGCCTGACAGCGTAGACAGCCCGGCACCGCATTCCGTCGCCTTACCGGGTCTGCCGACGAGAGGGCGCTGAAACCGAGGCAATGCTGCAAGTTAACCCAGCAGCCGACTTACAGTAGCTCCGCCGTGGAGCGTTCTCAGGGGTTGTCCGGACGGGTGTTCTTCCCGATACACGCGGGGACGGGACTACCCCGTGCGGCTAGAAATATTCCCTACCGCTACTTCCACTGGTCACCGAGATGTCGTATCGTGCCCAGCAAACGCACGTCCGGGGCTTGGACAGCATATGTGGGTCCGCCACCAACTTTTTTGGAGGGCGGCGGAGTGGATTCGTTGAATCTAGCTGCTGCGTTGGCAACGGTAGCCGCGTTTCTGCTAGCCCTCTGGCAATTTCTTGGCGCCCGACACAGAGCACAAACCGAAGCTGAGCGGATAGCATTGCAGCGAGAGCGGTTGCGCAATTCCGCCCGAGTTGCTATTGCTAGCGCTGAGGTGGCGGACCTTGTCGTCCAACGGACGAAGGACCCCAATGTCACAATGCCAGAGCTGCAGAACATAGCTCGAACCCTACGCATGAATCTTAGCCTGCTCGCGAAGCAGTTGGGCCAAGAAGACCGCCACCTCGCCAACTGGCATTATGGTCAGCTGATCCAAAGTAGCCAGGAAGTAACGAAAGATGCTAGTGGTGAATGATGAGTGCTATAAGTACGCCGCGCGCTGCGGCGGAGAATCCTAAGAATCATCCTCGACTTGGCCTTCCCGGCTATAGTGCTATCCGGGTGCTTCAGGGTGGCATGTCTATTGTCTATCTCTGTGAACGTAACGATGACCGGGAACCCGTTGCCGTTAAGCGGCTTAAGCCTAAGTTCGTTGCCAAGATGGGCACTGGCTTTCTGCGGGAGTGCTACCTGTGGCTGTTGCTTGGTAGCCACCCAAATATTGTGCGAGCCTTGGAGGCGCACGGATACCCTCCTAATCAACCGACCCTTATGCTCGAGTATGTGGAGCAGTCCCTGCGAGAGATGATGGCTGCAAGCGGTCAGCTAGCCCTAGACGAGGTTTTGCGAATCGGCATCGGCATTGCTGACGGCCTGGAATATGCTGTACAAAAGATGCCCGGGTTCGTCCACGGCGATATGAAGCCCGAGAATGTATTGGTCGGGAACGGGTGCGTTGCGAAGGTGACGGATCTTGGGTTGGCGCATGCGGCCGTCGATGTCCTAGGATTGAGCACGCCGGTAGGTGGTACTCCAATGTATATGGCCCCAGAGCAAGTTAGAGGGTCACCGGCGGGACCTGCCAGCGACATCTATGCTATCGGCTGCATTATCCATGAGGCCGTCACCGGTTCTCCAGTATTTGGGTACCCAATTTCTGTCGAGAATTATATGAGTCAGCACTTAAATGCGGAGCCCATCCCATTGAATCGCCTCCGGCATCGGGTTCCGCCCGCGCTTTCTACGCTTGTCTCTAGATGCTTGGCCAAGGACCCTGGTAAGCGGCCCAGTGTAGCTGAATTGAATATCTCCCTACGAGCGGTTGCCGGGAGCCGTTAAATGCCTGCTGAGTGGGAGCCGCAAGATCCAGACCTCGATCAAGCTCTTAATTCAGTTCAGGGACTGGCTAATCTTCATTTCGTTTCTGAAGCAATTACACTTGCCCGCCAGATACTCAACCAGCGGCGCAATCTCTCTCCCAATATCAAGGTCTACCTGATCGTTATGGTAGCCAGTTGCCTGCGTGAGCAGGGGGATATCCCTGCGGCCAGAAGGGAGCTATCGAAGATTGACGTTAGGTCTATTTCTAATCAGGAAGTAGACTTGGAAGTTCGGTTTGCATATATGACCGAGGAGGCTGCACTTGCGCTTGAGGACGGGGATCGAGAAAAGGCCCTACGGCTGGCGACAGAGATGGCCAGGCTCATGCCCAACGCAAGTCGGGCATGGGCTAATTTGGCGAGTGTGCGCTATGCGGTCGGGGACTTGCATGGCGCCATTGACGCTATGCAGGGCGCGTTTAATATCGCTTCTCCAATGGAATACTTTAGTACTTTGATCCCGTGGCTACTGGAAGCCGAAGAGTATCAGTGGGCATCGAATGTGGCTACTCTTGCCGTTGACCGCCATCCTACCAGCGGTGAAGCTCATGCCTTGAAAGCCATCGCGTGGATCAGCTTCCTATGCGCGGGCACATTGCCGCGCAGTCCCCAGACCTACATAACGCAGATAGTATCTGACGCTGATAAAGCCCGGAAGCTGGGTATATCTCCCGAGGTGAATGCTGTACTCGAAAGAGAGCTCGCGGTGCTATGGCGGTCTCTAGGGCAATAGAGGGTAGCGTCCCTGTAATATTATGGACATACTTGATCTCCGCTAGCGTCTCCCGTGAATAGTGCGCGGCACCCAAGGTCGAAAACCCAAGCCTTAGTTCATCGAACAATTGTCCGCGTCCGACAAGTTCGGATTCCGCACCCTTACTGATTGCACACTCATGACCCTCTGAGGTTGACCTCATCTGCCGCGATGATAAACCGATCCTGCGGCCCACAGACGATCATGAGCTACGCCTGGTCCGCTGTCCCGAATCCCAGCGGCGAGCCGACATGGTAAGCCAGCAGAGCCGCCAAAGACCACAAGCTCACCACGCTCATGCGCTGCAGCGTTCAGTGCGAGTCGCGGACGGTGTGCCGCTCCGTCGCGGGCTCATCCGCCGGGTCCGTGCCGGACCTGAGCGGCGTGTCACCCTGTCCGACGCCGGCCGGCCCACCACCGGCCGGAGGGGCCGGCGGCGCCGCCTCCTCGTGAGCAGCCTCGGCGTGCTGCCATTCTTCCTTGGCCTTCAGGTACGTCTGCGCTTCCCGGACGTCCGCTCCCTGGCGCCGGGTCCGGTACGTGCTATACAGCGGCCACGCCGTGAAGATCAGGAAGATGATGAGCGCGACACCGATCACAATCCAGATGGTCAAGTTCAACGACGTTTCCTCCTGGTGCTCGGGGATGTCATCGCCGCCCAGATCCAGCCAGGACCGCCTGACCAGATGGAGTGGCGCGGACCTAAGCTCAGTGTGCCATCGGCTTTTGATCAGCGATAAGCGGCCCTGGGCAGGACGTGGCGAACGTCCGCTTCTAGCCGCGGACAGTTGCAGGAGCGAGATGGCAATGCCCGGGGTGCTGTCAGGGTCTTGAGTGTTCGGGCTGGGTGCATCGTCTATCGGCGATGCCGGCGGTCAGCGCGGCACATGCCTGGGCCCGAAGGGCCGAACCTCGTGGTGGGCGCGGTGATCGCCTCGGGGTGAATCCGGCTCGCGCCTGGGCGGTGTTGCCGGGTAAAGTTAACTGCGGCGGTGTCGGCCGCACCTGGGTCCGCGGGCAGAGCTTCGAGCTCACCGGTTCGAGTGATTACACGTGCAGGTACGTCTTTCCAGCCCGATGAACGCGGATCCGCGGGCACCGAGGAAGGACTGCCTTGTCCGATCAATCATGGCCTGCTGCCCACGACGACTCCCGTGACCTCCCGGACCGTCTGAGCCTGCGTCACAGCAAGCTCGAGGCGAAGCGGCGGCTGGCCGCAGGAGAGTTCACCACCCTTCACGATGCCCAGCTGGCCGTCGCCCGGGAGCACGGGATGAGCAGCTGGGCCGCGCTCAAGGAGCACATCGCCGCCGCCGGGGCCGAACACGGCCACGCGCTCACGCAGGTGCGCTGGGTCTTCGGCCGCTACAGCGAAGCCGACGCGCCGGGATGGACCGCACCCTCCCGCGACGAGCTGAGCGAACACGTTACCGAGCACTTCCTGACCCTCGTGCCGCCCGAGACGGCGGCCGCGATCTTGCGGAGCGTAGCGCCTAAGCTGCGCGAGGACCTGGTTCTCATCGACGCCGGCTCCCTTCATCTGCGCGCGAAGATCGCGGATCTGCTGGTAGAGGCAGCCGTCGAGCCGGAGGCCCCGCACCGGCTCACCAGCCTTCGTGTCTTCCCGGGGGGCGCCCCCGCCACCGATACGCGAGTCGCGCAGCCGCCCGCGGCGAGCTTCGGGCCGGTGCCTGAGCAGGTGCCCGGCTTCGTCGAAGACTCCTATGCGGAGCTCGGCCTGGTCGGGCTGACAGTGGCGGGTGACTGGGGCAGCGGGGCCGCCGGCGAGGTGTGGGCGTGCTCACGCGGCTGGGCCGACCTCGAGCGGAACGCGCCGCTGGACCCCAGCCACCGTTTCCCGGCCCTTACGATCACCACGCTCGTCACGTCCACGGCCGTACTGTGCCTCGTCGCGGAGGGCGTCGTCGCGCTCGACGACCCGGTCAACGGGCACCTGCGCTCGCTGAGGCTGGCCGATGACGCCGTCACCGTGCGGGAGCTGCTCTCGCACACGGGCGGCGTCGACAGCCCTTCGCCCGTGTGGGCTGACTCGGCGGCGGACGTCGCCGACGTGCTCGGGCCGGTTGCCGGCTGCTCTGGCCCGCGCGGCGAGTTCGCTGCCAGCTACGGCGGCTACGCGGTGCTCGGGCAGCTCATCGCCGACCTCACCGGAACCCCATTCCCGCAGGCGGCGACCCGGCTCGTCCTCGAACCGCTCGGCATGGCCGACTCGTGGTTCCCGGCACAGGCCCCGGTCTCGCCGGACGCGGCGCGCGGCTACCGGCTCACGCCGGAGGGCTCGTTCGTGCCCGAACCGCCGCCGGTGTTCGCGCTCCAGAGCGCCGGCGGGCTGTGGTCGACCGGGCCGGACCTGGTTCGCTTCGGGTCCGGCTGGCGGACGCTGCTGCCCGGGGAACTCGCCGGGCAGGCGCTGCGCCCGCATGCCGTGCAGTATGACTCAGCCGCGGAGATCGGGCTCGGCTGGCTGCTAAACCGCCCGGATGATGCCGCCGGCCACGCCGGGGCCGGGCCGGGTTCGTCGGCCTCGCTGATCACGCGTCCGAGCACGGGCCGCACCAATGTTGTGCTGACCAACCGGCAGGTCCTCGTCGAGCCGACGAACGCCAGGCTCATCCGCCTAGCCGCCTGAGCACCGCACGGCCGGCCGCGCGGACGGTACCGCCTGCGCGGCCGGCCGTGTGCCCGTGGTTGTGTACGTGCCCGCCATGGCCGTATCACGGCGGGCAAGCAACTCTTTCACCGTTGAGGGATATCCGGCCATGCCCGGATATCCCTCGTCACGGTTCATGGGCATCCACCACGGCACGATAGCGAGCGCGCTCTGGATATTTACGAGGTCCAGCGTTACCCCGGAACGCGCGCTATGCCGCCGACCGAGAACGTGTCTGCTCAGGGGAAGGGTTCGGGCCCGTGTGACCGGCCCGTCTGGCAGTGAGAATCAGGTCAGATCGAGGAGGGCGCCTGCAGCGGCGACGCTGATCTCGCCGTCGTAACCGCTGGCGGCTGCGGCCTGTGCGGTAGCTGGGTCTGTTCCCGGCCAAAGGTGGGTGAGCATCAGGTGCCTGGCGCCAGCATCGGCGGCCCGCCGGGCTGCCTGGCGCGCGCTGGACAGGTAGCCGCGTGAGCTGTCCGGAACCTGGTCTGGGTAGGTCGCCTCGGCCAGGAACAGATCGCTGTCGCGGGCCAGCCCGGCCAGTGCCGGGCTCGGGCCGCTGTCGCCGGTGTAGGCGAGCACCACGCCAGCGGCGGTCAGTCGCACGCCTGCGTTAGGTACCCAGTGCGGCAGCAAGCGTGTCTCGGCGCGGAACGGGCCGATGTCCAGGTCCTGGCCCGGGCTGAATTCGTGCAGCGCGAGCGCCCCGGCCAGCATCCCTGGGCGGTCCAGGGCCAAGACCGCATCCAGCGCCCCGGGCAGCGCGTAAACCGGCAGCGGTGGCGGGGGATCAGCAGCCAGCGCCCGGGCGCGAAGCAGCGGGTTCAGGTCAGCGCAATGGTCAGGGTGCCCGTGACTGATGAAGACCGCATCGATCTCCCGGGCGGCTGCCTGTTCCAGCAGTCGCGGCACCGTGGCGTAGCCCAGGTCAACGACCAGCCGGAACCCGTCGTGCTCGACCAGGAAGCCACTGCAGGCCTCACCCGGTTCCGGCCACGCCCCGCAACCACCCAGAACCGTGAGCCGCATCACAGGATCGTAGCCAAAGCGGTTGGCGGTCCTGCGCACGGCCTGACTCCAGCATCCTCATTTGCCGCGAGTCGTGTGGCTCGGTGGCGTCACAGTGGCGTAAGGATCATGAGTATCTCGTCGCGGTCGTCACCGGGCGCGAGCCGAAGTGCGCCCGGCCAGCGGCCGGTCACTGTCCAGCCGAGCCGGGTGTAGAAACGTTCCAGCCCGGTACCGCCCCGTACCGCGAGGCGCAGTTGCTCCAGGCCCATCTCCTCGCGGGCAACCTGCCGGGCATACATCATCAAGGCACCGCCGATCCCCTTGCCGCGGAACGAGGGCAAGGTCTGCAGACGGCTAATGACGCCCCAGTGAGCGATCAGCGGGTTCGGATCACGCTGCAGGTGCACCCAGCCGGCCAGGACACCGCCAGCCGATGCGGCAAGAAGCCGGCTGCATGCGGGAACAAGGGCGCCGATGAGCTCGTCGGCCACCGGGGAGACGATCTGGGAATTGACGGGCAGAAACGGGAATCCGACCGCCCCGCCCGCATTGCTGACCTGGATCCAGCAGTCAATCAGCTCCAGCCTCAGCTTCGCGCTGACCTGCGCAGGGTCACAGTGCTGACGGATGACCAGACCACCATGCTCGTCCACGCCAGAAGTCTGCCAGCTCACTACATCAGCCGGCCCAAGCCGCACTCATCTGCCGCTCTCCGGGCGCTCTCGAGCGAGGCGCGTGCTGGTCAGAGCCCGAGAGCCCGGCGCAGTCCCCGGTTCAACTTCGCTCATGAGGGCCTGCCCTCATGAGCCCAGCGTGGCAGCGCACAATATATGCGCCTATCGAGGTTCATCCGCGATCAGTTCTCACAGCCCTTCTGCAGCAAGTTCGACTGCACTTACCTGGTGGCGGCGAGCGCTCGCTCGATGGCACCGCTCGTGCTGCCGACGTACATTTCGAGCGTGATGCGGACGTTGGCGTGCCCGGCGAGCCGGGACACATCCGGCGCATCCGGCCGCCAGATGTTCAGTGCCGTGGTGCAGAACACGTGCCGCAGGCTGGGCCACGTCCACCGGCCTTCGCCGTTAGCATCCCGCCATCCGGTCGCCAGGTAGGCGGCCTGGAGAACCCGTCAGCGGAAGTTCGATGACCGCCAGTACCTACCGCCCGGCGACGGGAGCATCAGCCCCAGTGGGTTACGGCCGACCGCCTGCTCTCCGGCCACTTCACTGACCCGCGCGGCGACGAGCTCGCCCATTGGATAGCTCTCCGGGGTCAGCCGTGGGTAGTCGTCCGGCGCCACTTGCGGTTCTTCGGCGCCTCCACGGACAGGGCCCCACCGACCTCGACCACCTTGCGGTTGACCCGGACCATCCGGGCAGCCACATCGATCTGGCCAGCGGTCAGCGCGGCCAGCTCACCCCACCGCAGCCCAGGGCCCAGATGCACCGCCGCAGCCGTGCGCCCTCCCCGGCCTTGGAGACCGCGTTCAGCGCGCGCTGCATGTCCGCGACCAGGATGTCCTGGCCGGGCAGGTCGCCCAGCACCGGCAGCAGGAACCGCTGGCACAGCCACCGCTGGGTGTGCGTGTGCTTGCGCGACCAGGCCTGCCCAGCGGGGGTGCCGCTCGGGTGACAGATACCAGGCGATCAGGTCAGCGGCCGGGCGCAGCAGATTGGGCGCATCGGTTGTCAGCCGCTCCGCGACCTTCTCTAGCTTGGCCACCAGCCGCGCCTCGGAGGCGGCCTGGCACTGATGCCGGGTCCCGTTCTCGTACCACACCGCCCGCCACCGGTCCCCCGGCGAGCGGGCCGGGTACACCGTGATGCCCTCGGCCGTCTCCATCACGACCCGGCCCTGGGCCCGGGTGCACGGGCGCGGCACGCCCGTCACGACAGCGGCACTGCCCGCGGCGGCTCGCTTTCCTCCGGCGGCCGCGCGGGTCCGCCGACGTCCGGCAGGCACCGGTTGTGAGATTTTTGTGCGGATCTTGGGACAGGCGGCTGCGCTGGAAGCCATGGAAGCCTCTCTCTTCCTGCGCGGAAACGCAGGTGAGAGGGCTCATGGACACCCGGGGACCGTGGAGCCGGTGAGCGGGATCGAACCGCTGACCTGCCGCTTACAAGGCGGCTGCTCTGCCATCTGAGCTACACCGGCAGGAGAACTGGCTGCATGGTAGCCGACCCGGGCTGGCGGCGGGCACAGCCAGCTGATCAGCTCCGGCGGCCGGTAACCGCCACGGTGACGCCCACGCCGATCATGGCCAGGCCGCCGGCCCCGCCGACCAGGGCGAACCGCCGGGGAGAACGGGCGAACCAGGTGCGGAGCCTGCTGGCCGCCACCGCCCACGTGCTGTCGGAGACCAGCCCGATCCCGATCGACACCGCGCTGAGCAGCAGCATCTGCGCCGGCACGTGCCCGGCGGCCCGGTCCACGAACTGCGGCAGCACGGCACCGAACAGGATCAGCGCCTTGGGGTTGGTCACCCCGACCAGGAAGCCTTCCCGCACCGCCCGCTGGGCGCTGCGGGCCGGGGCAGCCTCGCCGAACGCCGCAGCCAGCGTCCCGCGGCGCCGGAAGGCCTGGATGCCCAGCCAGATCAGGTACAGCGCGCCGGCCAGCTTGACCGCCGTGAACAGCTCGGCGGACCGCTGGACCAGCGTGCCGATGCCCACCGCCACGCACACGGCCACCACGTAGTTCCCGGCCGAGTTCCCGCACACCGTGGCCAGCGCAGTCCGGCGGCCGTAGGCCAGCGCCCGGCCCACGACGAACAGCACGCTCGGCCCCGGGATCACGATCAGGATGAACGAGGCCAGCGCATATCCGGAGAGGCTCGCCGCCGAGATCACGCCTCCGACCCTAACCGTGGTCCCCGGCGCGGCGGGGCCGCGCGGGCCGCAGGCTCACCCGATCTCCAGCTGCCAGGCCGGCCAGCGGTCCAGGACGGTGAAGCCGAGCGCGTCATTGATCGCGATCATGTGCCGGTTGGCGTCCGCGTTGCCGGTGATGATCCGGGTCAGCTCCGGCTCGCGCTCGGCCAGCAGTTCCAGCATGGCCACTTTCATCAGCAAGCCGAGCCGGTGTCCCCGGTCAGCCCGGGCCACCACGGTCAGCTCCTGGAATCCCCAGCCCGGGTCCTCCGGGTCGACGGCCAGCCGGGTGAGCCCGGCCAGCCGGCCGCCACCCGGCCGGACGGCGGCCACCGTGTAATTCTGCAGCCCCTGCACGGCCGCGCGGTGCTCGTCCATCCGCACCCGTGCCACGTCCCAGCGCTGTGGCTCCCGCCCCTCCTCGTGCGGCATGTCCTCGGCTTCGGTATAGATCTCGGCTACCGCCCGCTGCCGGTCAGCGGGGGCCGCCCCGGCCCAGTTCCGCAGCTCGTACCCGGCCGCGGACGGCTCGGCCTGCGCGCGGAGGGATGGCAGCCGCCCGGGCGGAATGTCGTTCAGCACGAGAAGACGGCGGACCTCGGTGATCTCCTGCCGCGCGCCGACCGCGCGGGCGAACGCGGAACCCGGGGAATCTTCCGCGGCTTCCCCGGTGAGCAGGACCCGGCCGTGCTGGCGGGCGCGGTCAGCGGCGTGCCGGAGCAGCGCCCGGCCGCGCCCGGAGCGGCGGCGGCCCGGGTGAACCATCATGCTGAGCATGGCCACCTTCCGGTTCTCCCGCTGCGGCAGCCGGAGCACGTACCAGGCCGCGCATTCCTCCGGGCCGCTCCGGGCCAGCCAGGTCTCCGCCGGGTCCTCGGTCCAGCCCAGCGCCAGCCAGCCGGCGAAGACGCGGGCCGACATGACCGGCCCGCGCGGGTCGTCATGGGGCCGCCCGGCCAGGTAGCTCCGGTAGCAGGCCTGCACCGGCCCGCCGGCCGCCGCCGGATCGAACCGCTCGAAGTCCATGGGCCCAGCTAACCCAGGCCGGCGGCGGGGCCGCCAGTCATTTTCCGGCCCCCCGGGCACGGCGGGCCGCGCCTGCGCGCCATGGGCTTTACCCGATCGTTACCGGCCGGCCCAAGCGTGATTGGGCCGGCCAGCGTGTATAAGCCGATCACGACAGTCCGCCGGTTGGGTGCCAAGAGGTGAGGCCATGCGGCAGGAAGCCGAGTTCCAGGCGTTCTATGAGGCCAATTACGGCCGGATCGTGGCCATGGCGGCGGCCCTGCTCGGCGACCGGCTGCAGGCCGAGGACGTCGCCCAGGAGGCCTTCGCCCGGGCCTACAGCCGCTGGGGGCGCATCGGGCACTACGAAGTGCCCGAGGCATGGGTGCGGCAGGTGGCCATGCGGCTCGCGGTCGACGCCGGCCGGCGGATGCGGCGCGCGATCGGCGTCCGCGCCCGGCTGGCGGCCCAGCGACGGTCCCCGGCGCCCGAACCGGGCAGCGACCTGGCGTTCACGGCCCTGGGCGGCGCATTACGGGCGCTCCCGCTGCGCGAGCGCGAGGTCATCGTCCTGCACTACCTGGCCGACCTGCCGGTCGAGACCATCGCCCGGGAACGCGGCCTGCCCGCCGGGACCGTGAAGACACGCCTGGCCGCCGGGCGGCGGCACCTGGAGGCAGCCCTGACCGACAGCACGGAGGCGGTGCGCGATGCATGATGAGCAGATCCGCGCGGAGTTCAGCTCCTGGGCCCGCGAACTGCGGGCGGCGGCACCGCCGCCGCTGGCCGTGCTCCGCCGGAGGACCCGCCGGCGGAAGGCCGGCCGGGCCGTGATCGCCGGGGTGGCCGTGGCGGCGGCCGCCGTGGCCTTCATTGCGCTGCCGCGGCCCGGGAGCGCCCCGGTCCAGTCGGGCCTGGTGCACGGGGCACCGCCGTTCGCGGTCGAGCTGACCCACGCAGGCGCGCAGGCGTCCGTGCTGGACATGGCGACCGGGACGGTGCGCGGCCAGCGGAGCGCCCCCGGCGGGGGGCGGTTCACCTGGATCGCGGCCGCGGGCGACGACCGCACCTTCGTGCTGGTCAACCAGACACGTAATTCCACCAACCGGCTCTACCTGCTCCGGCTGGACGGCGCCGGGCAGCCGGCCCGGCTGTCCGCACTGCTCGTCCCCCCGGTGCGGGCCTTCGAGGTGCTGGGCCTGGCCGTCTCGCCCAACGGCAGCGAGCTGGCCGTCGCGTGGCAGAACGCCCCCGGGATCCGGCCCTCCGACGGGATGGAGATCGCCGACCTGGCTACCGGCGCCCAGCAGGCCGCGAGCTGGGCCAGCTCCGCTGCGTTCAGCCTGTCCTGGGGAGGGAACCGGATGCTGGCCTTCGACTGGCAGTCCCCCACTCAGCAGCCCCGCTCCGGGATCCGGGTGCTCGACACCGCCCGCTACGGGGCCAACCCGCAGCATTCGCGGCTGGTCGTCCCGCAGACGCTGCGGGCCGGCCCGCTCAGCAGCCCCAGCAATCCGGTGCTCAGCCAGGACGGCTCGGTGCTGTTCGCCTCCCTGGCCACCGGCCCGCACGGGACCCAGACGGCGATCGCCCGGTTCTCGGCGGCCACCGGACGGCTGCAGGCGGTGCTCACCCGGCCCGCCGGGACCGGGTCGGCCGTGCAGTACTGCGGCGTCCTGTGGGCCAGCCCGGACGGCCACCGCCTGCTGACCCAGTGCGGCACGGCCCAGGGAGCCGTGACCGGCGACCGCTACGCGCCCATCCGGCTGCCGTGGCTGATCCCGGCGTCGCCGGTCGGGTCCGGGAACACGTTCGCGTGGTGATGCGGCGGGGCGGCCACGGAGGCCACGGCCACCGGGCTCAGTTGGCCGCCGCGCTCGCCACGACGATGACGGTCACCCGGAACGCCAGCAGCGCGTCACAGCGGACCGGGCCTGACGAGCAGACGGGCCGGTCCGAGGTCAGGTGCGCGGCGCCGGGCCGGGCCGCGAGGAAGGCCGCCCCGGTCACGCCGACCGGGAGCGACAGGAGGCCGGACGGGACGACGGCCAGGGCGGCGGAATCGGACCGGATCACGGCCCACCGCCGGCCCGGCGTGCCCCGCAGGTACACCATCACCCGCTCGCCGGGGCGGACGCAGAACGTGCCGCCGTTGTCCTGGTTACCGAGGGTCAGCACCCCGGTCACCGGCTGGGCGGCGCCGCCGGTCCCCGGCATCGGCCGCATGCCGCAGTGGGCCGTGCCCGGCGGGCTGGTGGTCCCGGGCGCGGGGGTCCCGGGCACCGGGGTCCCGGGCACCGGGCTGCCGGTCCCGGTACGGCCCGGGGAGGTGGGCGCGGCGGCCGGGCCGCTCGTCCCCGGGCTGGGCGTCCCCGGCGTCCCGGCGACGCCCAGCCCGGAACCGCACGCGGCCAGCAGTACGGTCAGCCCGGGCACGGCCACCAGGCCCAGCAGCGCCCTCGCGGGGCGGGACGGCGATCGGGCAGGCATGACTCCCCTAGCCAGACGGTAGGGACCGGCGGCCGGAACGGCGCTGGGGTCCTGGCGATTGGACGCAGAACGGGGCGCGGCGGTTCCGTGCCGGTGAATCGGCGCCCCCTCGGCGCCCGTATTCCGGCCGCCGTAAACGGCGCCGGCAACCCGGTTCCTTCGGCGTTCCGCCCGGGCCGGGGAATGGACGCGGATATGGTCCGCGGGTCGTTCCGCTCACGCACCGCTCACTTACCCGGCGGCCGCAGCCGTTCCGGCTGGCCGCTGGCCACAGGAAGGGAGCAGGATGAACGCCCGAACCCCTATCCGGCACCAGGCCAGCCGCGCGGCAGCGGTCATCGCCGCAGCCGCGGTACCGGCGCTGGCCCTGGCCGGGCCACCCGCGCTGGCGGCCACGGCCGCCGGCCCGGCCAGCCCCACCGCCGGCCCGGCCAGCCCCACCGCCGGGCCGGCCAGCGCCAACCCCTACGCCCCGGCCTTCCAGCACCCCTACCGCCGGGGCGCCGTCCCCACCCGGGCCGCGGCGGCCCGGATGCGCTCCTGGTCGGCGAGCCACCCCGCGGCGGCGCCCACCGCCAACCTCCGCTACGGCGGCGGCGTGGACGGGATCGGCGTGACCACCGGACCGGAAAAGGTGTACCTGGTATTCGACGGCTCACAATGGGGCACGCAAGGCACCGGCGCCAACGGCGTGATCACCCTGTCCGGCGACCCGTCCGGGGCGGCGGGCATTCTGCAGCGCCTTTTCCAGGGCCTGGGGACCGGCGGTGAATTGTGGTCCGGGGTGATGACCCAGTACTGCGACGGCGTAGCCACCGGGGCGCAGACCTGCCCGGCCAGCAACACCGAGCACGTCGCCTACCCGGCCGGCGGCGCCCTGGCCGGGGTGTGGGCGGACGAGCGGAGCGCCGCGCCCGCCCAGGCCACCGCCGCCCAACTGGGGGCGGAGGCCGTCAGCGCGGCGGCTCACTTCGGTAACACGACGGCAGCGGCCAACCGGGACGCCCAGTACGTGATCGTCTCCCCGGCGGGCACCCACCCGGATGGCTTCAACACCCCGTCCGGGCAGTTCTGCGCCTGGCACGACGACAACCTCGACGTCGGCGCGAGCTCCCCGTACGGCGATATCGCGTTCACCAACCTGCCCTACGTCACGGACATGGGTGCCTCGTGCGGGGCCGGGTTCGTCAACCCGGGCGGGGCCGGGGCGGACGACGGCTTCTCCATCGTGGCCGGGCATGAGTACGCCGAGACCATCACCGACCAGAACCCGGCCGGAGGCTGGACGGATTCGTCCGGCTACGAGACCGGTGACAAGTGCGCCTGGATCACGCCCGGCACCCCCGGCGGGGCCGCCGACCTGACCCTGCCCACCGGCACCTTCGCCATGCAGAGCACCTGGGCCAACGACGCCGGCGGATGCGAGTTCAGCCACCCCGTCGTGAGCAACGGCTGAGCCGCGGGGCGGCCCGGCTCAGCCCCGGCCGGCCGCGGGGCGGCCCGGCTGAGCCGGCCGCCCGTGAAAGATTCACCGGCGGCCCCGCCCCGCCAGGCCGCTGACCGGCAGGTAGCGCCGGCGGCCCGGCACCGTCCTGGTGCCACGGACGGCGGCTTCGTACGATCGGCCCGCCCGGGGCACGGACCCACCCTCCGGCCCCGGGCAGGCCGTCCGGGTCAGCAGCAGGCGCCGGGCGCGGACTGGAGAGGAGCCGATCGTGGACGTTCGCCAGCTCGCCGGCGCTGCGCTCGCCGGCCTGGCCGTCAGCACGCTCGCCGCGTGCTCGGTCTCCACCGGGGCGGCGCCGCCCGTGCCCGGCGTCAACCCGGGGAACGGCAGCACGGCGGCACCGGCCGCCGGCTCGGCGTCGGCGGCCGCGGTCCCGGCCCCGTACTGCGCGCACGCGCCCGCCTCGGAGGTCGGCTCCACGCTCGGGCTGTCGCTGGGCAAGCAGGTCACGAACCTCGAGGGGCCCGTCTCGGTCTGCGCCTACCTCGGCAAGTTCATGGTGATGGTGCGGTTCCAGTCCGGGGAGACATCCCAGGAGTTCGGCCAGAGCCGCAAGTCACTGGTGGGCCTGCATCAGTCCGTCCGCGACGTGACCGGGCTCGGTGACCAGGCGTACTACGCCTCGACCGGCACGGGGCGGGCGGCCAGCAACACGCTGGCCGCCCGGATGGGGACGATCGCCGTGTTCGTCACCGCGCCCACGCCGCTCGGCCCGGAACGCTCGCTGATGAAGCAGCTGCTCGGCAAGGTCTGAGCCAGCCCGGCCCCCGACTTCACCCGGGCAGGCCGGCTCAGCGGGTGTAGACCCCGACATACCTGATGCTCATCGTGCCGCCGGATGTGGTCTGGGCGGTCGGGGTGGTGCACTTGCACCGCGTGTTCGGATAGGAGCCGCCCATGGCCAGATCGAAGATGATCGAGAAGCCGTGATCGACCGCGTCCGCCCACACCGGTGCGCTCACCTGCGGCTCGCTCACCGAGAAGAACCGCCGCCCATCGAGGTACCAGGTGATGCGCTCGTCGGCCGGGTCCCGGCGGTCGATGATCACGCTGTAAGTGTGGTAGCCACTCTGGCAGCCCGGGCACGGCTGCATACCGCTGGACAGGCCGGTGTACTCATGGCACGGCCCCAGGGTGCCGTCGGGGTTGCGGTCGGTGAGGTTCCCGCAGTGGAAGGCGCCCGAATGGTCGCTGAGCGCGTTGACGTCCTCCAGGATGTCAATCTCGCCGGTCTGCGGCCACGAGCCGGGACCCAGCAGCCAGAACGCGGGCCAGTAACCGAGGCCGGCGGCCGGGTCCGGCTGCCGGATGGAGGCGATCACCCGCAGCTCGCCGCCAGCCGGCGCACCGAAGAGGCTGGTCGTCTGGATCCGGCCCGAAGTCCACGAATCGCCCTGGCCGAGCGCGGTGATATTCAGCTCACCGGCCCCGTCCAGGTAGACATTGCTGGGCGAGTTCGTCATGGACTCGATCTCGCCGTTGCCGAAGATCCCCTGCCCCGTGTCATATTTCCAGTATTTCGGATTAGGGCCGCTCCCGGCGGCCCCGGAGAAGTTCTCGAACCAATGCATCCTCCACGGCGCGGGAGGGCTGATGACCAGCCTGGGCCCGTAGGTGAGGCCGGTAATAGCCAGCAGCGCACAAAGGCCCACGAAAAGTGATCTACCCCCGCCTATCCGCCCTACCCGCACAATGCCCCCTCGACACATAGGCAGAAAGCCCGTCATGACGCATTCCCGGCTGGCCGCCGTGCCGCATCCCTATCGCCGGCCATACCTGCGCCAGTGCCATTCGGTCCCCGTCCGCATAACGCCCTACCCAGGCCCGGGGAAAGAAACCCGGGACGCCCGGCTTGCGCGGCTGGGCGGCACGCGGTCGGCCGGTTACCGGCGGTAGACCGCGACCTGGTTGATCTGGATGGTCCCGCCCGGGGTGGTCTGGGCCGTCGGCGTCTGGCAGCCGCACCGGGCGTCCGGGTACGAGCCGCCCACGGCCAGGTCGAAGATGATGGAGAAGCCATGGTCGACGGCCTCGGCCCAGGCCCGGGCGCCCACCTGGCCCTCCTGGACGGTGAAGAACTGCCGGCCGTCCAGGTACCACGTGATCCGCTCCGCCCCCGGACGGCGCCGGTCGATGATCACGCTGTAGGTGTGGTATCCCTGCTGGCAGCCCGCGCAGGGCAGCATCCCGCTGGACAGGCCGTTGTGCTCATGGCACGGGCCGAACGTGCCGTCCGGGTTCCGCTGGTCCAGGTTGCCGCAGTGCAGCGCGGCGGAGTGAGTGCTGAGCGCGTTGACGTCCTCCAGGATGTCGATCTCGCCATGCGCGGGCCAGCGGCCCCGGCCGAGCATCCAGAAGGCCGGCCAGTAGCCCAGCCCGTCGGTCACCCGGGGCAGCGCCAGCGCGGCGGTGACCTTCAGCTCACCGCCGGGCGGCGGCGTGAACGCCGCCCGGGTCTGGATGCGCCCTGACGTCCAGCTACCGCCCTGCCAGCGGGCCGTGATGTCGAGGCCACCATGGCCGTTGAGATGGACATTGGCGGGCGAGCTGGTCATGGTCTGGACCTCGCCATTACCGAAATTCCCGGTGCCGGTCTGGTACCGCCAGTAATGCATGTCTACGCCCTGGCCCGCCGGGCCGCTGAAGGTGCCCGCCCACAATTGCGTCCATTGCGGCCGGGGATGCCCGGCCGGGGCCGGGGTGGCCGTGGCCCCGGGGCGCATGAAGGACAGTCCGGTCACCGCCGCCACCGCACAGAACCCCACAATGAGGAGCCAGCTCGGGACCGAGGGCTTTGCGGGCACGCAATCCCCCTTATCCTGCCGCCAGTTCGCCATACCCGCAAATTTCAGACATTCCAGCCACCACAGCATTGGGCGGGCTGGACTTCCATCCGGGTTTAGCCGAGCATAGCAATATGTGCCCGCCGCCTGCGGGCGCATCGCGACGCTGCCCGGCCATTCGTGATGGCGATTTCCGGGCTTATGAGATTAATGTCGCCTGCTCGGCCGGGGTCAGCCGGGATCTCCGGCGCGGCAGTGCGGCGATCGCCCGCCTGCCCGCCTGCCCGGCGGAGAACGCCGCCATGAGCGCCGCGGTGACGCAGCCCCAGGCCAGGAAGACCCAGGCGGTATGGCCCAGCGCCACGGCGCCGCCCATCCCGGCCAGGATCAGCATGCTCAGCCCGAGGTGCGGGGCGAACACCCGGAGGCTGTCCCCCTCCTGGTCGCCAGCCTCCCCCTTCGGGGTCGTCTTCCAGGTGACCCGCTTGTTGCGCAGGACACCCACGAGCGCCAGGAAGTAGATGGGGATGGCCGCGATCGTGAGCATCCGGCCCGCCCACATCAGCCCGCTTTCCTCGGCGGGCCGGACGTTGAAGCGCTGCAGCCACAGCAGCATGGCCTGGCGCCAGGCCAGCAGCGGGACGTACCAGCTCACCAGCTGCGCCACCTCGAAGTTGGCCGGGGCCCAGCCGAAGAGGTAGTACAGCAGCAGCAGCACGACGGCGGCGGCCATGGTGAGGCCGCTGAAGTAGAACTGCTCCAGCAGGAAGTAGTACAGGGCATGGCGGCCGCGCATCTTCAGGTTCAGCCGCGGCGAGTGGGCGAAGAAGATATTCAGGCAGCCGAAGGCCCACCGGTACTGCTGGTTGAAGTAGGCCGTCCAGGTGGTCGGCCCCTCGCCGACCGCCAGCGGCTCGGCCACGTAGACGCTCTCCCAGCGCCCCGCATGGAACCTCATCCCGGTCGCCAGGTCCTCGGTGAGATGACCCTGGTACCAGCCGATGTCCTGCAGCGCGGCGACCCGCACGATGTGGTTGGCGCCGATCAGCAGGGTCATCCGGCGGCGGCTGAGGGCCCGCATGAGCGGGCCGTAGAACAGGTAGGTCTGCTGGGCGGCCCCGCGGGCGATCAGGTTGCCCATGTTCCCGTAGATCTGCGGCGTGCCGACGAACGCCACCCGGGAGTCACCGAAGTACCCCAGGGTCCGGGTCAGGAAATCCCGCCTGACCTGGAAGTCGCTGTCGATCTGGGCGACGATGTCGTAACGCTCGGCCTGCTCCGCGTACCAGGCGTTGTGGTTGCCAGCCTTGGTCCGCGCCAGGAAGCGCCCGCGGGGCGTGTTGTACTCGGCGATCCCGTGGCGGCTGAAGTGCCAGACACCCAGGCTGCGGCACAGCGCGCGGACCTCCGGGCTGTCGCCCTCGTCCAGCAGCCAGGTGTCGTGCGGGTAGTCCGCGGCGAGCATGGCGCGCAGCGTGCGCCCGAGCATGTCCAGGGACTCGCTGGCCGGGACGAACGTGGTGATGAAGGCCACCCGCAGCCCGCTGGCGGGCCGGGGCGGCTCGCGCTGCGGGTCCATCCGGCGGCAGACCAGCCAGCCGACGATATCCATCAGCTGGCGGTGCCAGATCACGAACGTCAGCCCGCCGAACAGCGCCAGATCACCCGGCCCGAGGTTGCGGCCGAAGTCGTGCGGCAGCCGCTGCGGGCTGAACCAGAACAACGCGAACCTGGCCGCCAGGAACAGGCCGACCACCAGGAAGCCCCCGTACGTGAGGCGCTGGCGCAGGGGTATCGCCCCGGCCGGGCGCCGTGAGTGCCGGCCTAGGCGGCCCACCCCGGCTTCCTGCCATGAGGGGTGCTGATCGGTGTCCATCAGCCCCACCTGGTCGTTCATCCGCTGCTCCTCAAATCCATGATCCCTTTTGTATTTAAATGAACACAGAAAGTAACGAATCGGGCGTGCCCGTCTCCGCGGGGCCGCGCCGTCCCGGGCCCTGCTAGGCAGGGCTCATGCGGCATCCCTCCCGGGGAAGACCACCCGGGCCACGGCGGCCAGGTTGAGCAGGCCAAGCAGGGCGACCACGGCGAAGCGCGGCGACAAGCTCTGCGCGATCCGCCACCCGGCCAGGGCGACCCAGGCCAGCGCCAGGCTCCCGTTCCAGGCGCACACGGCCTTGCGGAACCGGCGTGAGGCGTCCTTCGGGCCACGCGACGGATCCCAGGACATGACCCGGCCCCAGGCGTAGTCCCAGATGGCGAGGACCTGAGCCCAGCCGACGGCGATGCCCAGCGGCCAGGCGTGCGCCGACCAGCGCGCGTGGTGCCACAGCGGGTACAGGACCGTCCCGGTCAGCACGGCCGGGACCAGTACCAGGCCGTTGCGCAACTCCACCTCACCGGGCAGCAGGGCCAGCAGGGTGATGGGCATCAGCGGCAGGATGACGGTGCGCATCCCGGCGGTGAGGTTCCACAGCCAGCCGGCGAGATAGGGCAGCCGGGCCCGCCACGGCATCGGCACCCGCCACATGTGACGCGTCCAGATGAGCGAGGTGGCGCCGCAGCACCACCGGTACTGCTGGCGCATGAACGGGTCGACGGCGGACGGGCAGACACCCGCGGCCAGCACCACCGGGAGGTAGACGAGCCGGTAGCCGGCGTACCGCATGTCCAGGCCGGTGTGCGAGTCTTCCGCGTACGGGATCTGGGTGAACCCGCCCGCCGCGTCGAGCGCGGCCCGGCGGTACACGGCGTTGGAACCCACGCACAGCGCGGACCCGAAGCGGTCCCTGGACACCTGGACGGCCCGGTAGAAGACCTCCAGCGTGGCCCCGGCCGAGCGTTCCACCCAGGTTTGCTGCTTGCTGACCCGGAAATACTGCGGGGTCTGGACCAGCCCGGTGCCCGGGTCGTCCATATAGGGCAGCGTCTCGTCCAGGAAGTCAGCGCGCGGCCGGAAATCGGCATCGAATATGACGACCTGCTCGCCCTCGGTGCGCCGCAGCGCGTACTGGAGGTTTCCCGACTTTTTATGGTGGCCGGGATTAGGCCGGCGAATGTAGGTGAAGCCGAATGATTCCGCCGCGTCGCAGGTTTCAGCGCCCCCCGGGCCGTCGTCCAGGACGAAAGCGCGGGCCAGGCCCGGATAGGCGCGGATCAGGCCGAGGACGCCCTCCCAGGTATTGACCAGCACCTCCATCGGCTCGCCGCAGACCGGCAGGAAGATGTCCACCGACGGGTACCCCCCGGGCTGCCAGGTCACCACCCGGGCCACGTGGGCCGGCAGGTCGAACCCCCGGCCGGAGAAGTTCACGGGGATGCTCAGCACCTGATAGCAGAAATACAGTGCGGTGTAGACCGTGAATGGCCAGGCGATTGTCAGGTTGTGGAGCTCGAAAAGGGCCTGGGCCAGCACGATAAAGATGAGGCTGATGACCAGTGCAATGGTCAGGTAGGGCAGCGACCGCCCGGCGTAAGAGTGCTTTTCGGCGTCGCTGGGGGAGGCAGGCAGGACGAGCGCCGGCCGCCGGTGCCGCCCGGGCGCGACGAGAGCGGTCATCGCGGCACCTCGTGGACCTCGGTAACGGCGCGCCGGGTCCCGTGATGATGCCTGCGATGGTGATGCCTGGACCGGCCACCTGGGGCCCGGTGCCGGGACGGCTCCGGGCGCCGCGGCGCATATTGCCAGATGACGTAGCTGCCCGCGCCGTAGGGCACCCGCGCCACCACCCGGTAGGCCGGATTACCGGCCAGGTCAGCCGTGATGGCCTGGTCGAGTCGGCGGGTGGCGAGGTAGTCGAGGGCCACCCAGCGGAAGTAGCCCGCGTGAATGAACCGGGCGTACACGGCCGGGTTGCCGGCCGCGCCGACCACGCCGCTGATGCTCTGACCGGAGGGCAGCACGATGCTGCGCGTGCTGGACCATAGCCCCCAGCGGGTGCCGAGCGGCCCGAGGTAGTACTCGGCCAGTGACGGGGTCTCCACCAGGGCCCGGCCGGGACGCTGCCCGACGAGACGGCCCAGCGTGGCATCGAACCGGGCCGCGTTCGGCCAGTCCTGCGCCAGCCGCAGGCTCTGCGTGCTGCCGATCCGGGCCGGGATCAGCAACAGCAGGACGCAGGCGCCGGTCCCGGCGGCCCGGAGCCCGGCCGGGCGGAACCAGCCGACCGCCCGGTCGACGGCGTAGCCCGCCACGATCGCGGCGAACCAGGCGCCGAAGTCCACGTGCTTGACCAGCGACGTCAGCGTGTGGATCCGGGCCTGTTCCAGAGGTACCAGGGACGCCGCGCCGGCCAGCACGATGAGCAGCAGCTTGCTCTCCCGGGACCGCTCGGCGAGCAGGCCGATCAGCACCCCCGCCAGCGCCACCACCAGCACCGGACCGGTGACGGCCCACGATTCCCGCAGCACGCCGAGCGCGGAGTCGCTGCCCGGCATCCTGGTCAGCGTGGTCTGGCCGATCCCCGCCTCGTAATAGCCGCCGCCGATGGTAACCAGCAGGATCACGATGGCGGTGACGTAGGCGGCCAGCGCCGCGCCACGGGAGACCGCGGCCTTCACCCCCTCGCCGTGCGGCCAGGCGCACAGCACCACGATCGCGATGATCACCGGGTCGAACAGCGCTGAGGCGTACTTGGTCGCGTTGGCCAGGGCCAGCGCGATGGCGGTGGCCATCATCCAGCCCGTCTGGTCGGCGCGCGGGCCGGCCCGGGTCGCGCACCAGGCGGCGAGGGCCATGAAGAACAGCGACATGGCGTCGTAGGTGGCGAACGCGCCCAGCTGCACAGTGGGCCCGAGCAAGGCCCAGCTCGCCGCCGCGAAGAAGGCGGCCCGCCGTCCGTACAGCCGGCAGGCAGTCCCCCACAGCAGCGCCGTCGCGCCCAGCATGAAGGCCAGCGACAGGACCCGGGCGGCCACCAGGCCGCCCACGCTGTCGGCCAGCGCGCCTAGTGGCGGGTACAGCACGGGGGCGCCGGAGAAGAACGTCGGGAATAGCGGTATCGACGTCCCGTGCAGCCAGTGCGACCACTCCATGTGGCCGGCCCACAGGTAGAGGGCCTCGTCCTGGAAGGCGGTGTTGGCGCGCAGCAGCCGCAGCGAGCCGGCCGCCTGCACCGCCAGGACCGGTCCGAGCGGCCACGGCAGCGCCTGGACGCGCCGCCAGATCGCCGCCCGGGCGCGCCACCAGGCCGGCGACTGGACGGGACGCCAGGCCGGGCGGGGCCGGGCGGGCTGGGGGCGAGAGAGCGGGGACGGGGGAAGTAACGGCGCGGAGCGCGGCCGGGGCAGGGCTTGCCGGGCGGCTGGTGGTGCGGCGGGCCGCGGGCGCCACGCCACCAGCCCCGGTCCGGCCCGGGGCACCACCTCCTGAGCGGGCGGCGCCGCGGGCCGGACCGGGCCGAGCGGCCGGGTGTCCGTGCTGGCCAGTGCGGGCGAGACACGCGCCCCGGCAATCGCCTCATCCGGCTGGCCGAGCCCGCCCGATGCGGGCGTCATCCGGCGGCCCGCGCCGCCGACCCGCCCGGAGCGGTGGTCTTCGCCAGTTGAGCGCCCGGATGAGGGCGCGGAGCTATCGTGGGTGGTCAAGGGGTCCTCGCCTGGTCTGCACAGGTAGACGGACTTCTGGCCCTGTCCCGGGGGGCCACCCGGGACAGGGCCGCTCACAGGCCAACTCGTACTCACTCGTATTTGACGACTAGACGTTACCGAATAATCACGCTGAGTGTGTGCCGTTTTGACGCCCCGGTCATGCTAAACGTGGTTAACAATTGCTATCCCCCCGCTGACCAGCGCATTCATCGGCGCCCGAACGGGCCCCCCCGCTCCGGCTGACGGGTGAGAGCCTGCCGCGGCGGCAGGCGGACCAGAAGGGATGGCGCGGTGAGCATGGCCGACCGCGCGGCGGGACGTTTGGATGGGAAGGGCTGAGCCGGGCGGGACGGAAGGCCGGCCGGCGCTCCCGGAGGACGTGGAGCGGGGCGGTCAGCCGCCGTACAGGTGGTACCCACCGCCATGCTCGGCCGCGTACTCGCGGCCGACCGCCTCGGCCTGGGCCCGTGTCGCATACCCGATGGTCCGGCTGATGTTCACCTCGTGCCCGTCCCGGTGCGTCCAGGTGACGCCCCAGGACCCGCCCTGGTCGGTGGTGAGCCGGCGGATGACCTCATCGTTGACGGCCGCCCGGAGGCCGGCCGCTTCGGCGGAGCCCACCGGCAGGCTGGCCCGCCGGTAGTAGTCGTTGGCGTCGACGGTCTCGTCGATCTCGTCCCAGGTGGACACGTTCCCGGGCACCTGCCCGGTCGCCTGGTCTTCCTGGATCATGGTCAGGATGATGTCGGCGTAGTGGTGGACGTCCGTTGCCTCGCTCATGAGCCTGCCTCCAGCATTGCCCGGCATACCCACTGTCCCCCGGCCGGCCGCGGCCCGGGCAGGGCATTCCGCCCGCGCATCGCGGGACCTCCGTCACCGCCGGGGCCGTGCCCGGGCGGCCCGGGCCGGGCCTGGGCCGGGCGGGGCCCGGCGGTCAGGCGCACGGGCTGGCGGAGGCCTGGTAGCCCGGCGGCGGCGGGCCGATCAGGTAGGAGTCCCCCACCGGCACCAGGTAGAAGGTGACCCGCCAGGCGGTGCAGGCCGTGTGCGTGGCGCTGCCGGCCGGATCCTGATGGCTGTCGAAGGTGAGTGACGCGGCCCATTCCCCGCCGGCGGTCTGGCCCAGGGCGACGAGCCGCCCCCCGGAATCCCGCGACGTGCGGTATCCAGAACGAAACTCCGCGTCCGACTGGACCGGGCTGGCCCCGGGTTCGAAGAGGCTGCTGAACACCTGGTAATCGTGGTCGTTGATGGCCGCGAAGTACTGGGTCAGGAAGCCGGCGACGCCGGCCGCCGCGCCCTGCCCGGCCACGCCCGGCCCGAGCGCCACCGGCCTGCTCCCCCGGGGCGTCCCGGCCGGCCGGGACCGGCCCGCAGGCCCGCTGGGCCGGTGCGGGGAAGGCCGGGTGGCCTGGGCCCGCGGGGTCCCCGGGGTGCGGCCGGCGCTGCTGGCGGGACGCGCGGCCACCGACGGGCGGCCGAGGTAGTACCAGGCTCCCAGGCCACCCGCGATCACCATCAGCAGCACCGCGATCTTCAGCCACGCCGGGACCTGGCCGCCGGGGTCTGGCGGCTGGCCGGCCGCTGGATCGGCCGGGTAGAGACCGTCATCCCCGCCCGGGCCGTCGCCCCCGGCCGGCGGCGGCAGGTTGAGCGGGTGCCGGGGCGGTGACGGGTCGGCCCGGACCGGGCGGGCGGGTGGCCGCAGCGCCAGGACCGGCACCGGCGCCGCCGCCGCCGCGGTGAAACCCGGCAGCCACGCCGCGGTGTCCTCACCCGGGTCGCTGGCGGGTTCCGGTTCCCGGCCCGGCCCGCCCGCCCCCGGGAAGCCGGGGCCGCCGTAGCTGGCCGGGGGCTCGCCCGGCGTGCCCGGCCCGGGCCAGACGGGCCCGCCGCGGCCGGCCGGGGCCTCCCCGGCCGGGGCCTCCCCGGCCGCCGCGGGGCCGCCGACGATCCGCACGTTGCCGGTCTGCTCCAGCGGCCGGTCGCCGAAGATCCGCACGTTGCCGTCCGGCCGCGGTGACGTGTCACCGAAGGTCCGCACCCCGCCGCCCTGCCCCGGCCCCGGCGGGACGGCGGCCCACCCCTGGTCCTCGTCGGTGGCCAGCGGCGCCCCGCAGCTGACGCAGAACTCAGCGGCATCCCCCGCCGGATGGCCGCATCGCGTGCAGTAGTCCATGTCACTCCCCTGGGACCCGCCCACTGGCCGACCGGGGCCATGAGTGCCCATTCCGGTGGAATGTCAGCCCGCTCATCACCAGATGTAACTCAGAGTACACGTAACTTCACCGTATGATGTGTAACTAGTAACGGCGAGCGCGGGGTGACGCCGGAACGGTGACGGCATTGAGTGGCCAATTCACCGCACGGCTGGAGAAAAGCCCCGGCCAGGGCGGGCGGGGCCTAGAGATCTTCGCGGGGGAGGGTATGGGCCTGCTTCCGCCGGGCCGCGGCCGCGCGGGCCGGTGTCCTGGCGGTGGCCCGGCCCATCGCCGGGCCGGTGGTCATCGCTGCGGCGGCGGGGTGATCCGCCCGCTCAGTCCTCGACTCCCCGGTCTCCCCGGTGCAGCCCGGCCCGCCAGCGCAGCCGCCAGCGGCGCCCGGACGCCCGGTGCGCGCCCGCCTCCGGCTGCCCGCCGGAATGCTCCGGCGGCCCGGCCACCTGCGCCTGGGCCGGCGCACGGCGCCCCTCCGCCCCGGCCGGGAGGCCCTCAGGCGAGCGGCCCGCAGGGCTGGCCGGCCGCCACTCGCGCGCCCTCGATTCGGCGGCTGGGATCCGGGAAACGGCTGCGCTCATCGGGTGCCTCCTTGTTGGCCCTTCAGCACGAGACTCCCCCGTTACCCGCCGCCGCGGGGGCCACACGCCAAAACCGGTCAATTTCTTTGCTCAGCGCCCGCCCGGCGCGCAGGCGGCCGGCGGGCGGCCGCCTAGTCAGGCGGGCGGCCGGCCCGCTACAGTCCGAAGTGAATCAGCGGTCACTTCGATGGAGCAGGCGTGGACTTCGCTGAGAGCGCCGAGCACCGCGACCTGCGGGCCGCTGTCGCCTCGATAGCCAGCGGTTTTGGGCCGCGCTACTACGCGAGCCACGCGAGCGCCGGCACCCCGTGCGATGAGCTGTGGGCCAAGCTAGGTGAAGCCGGATTCATTGGCGTGAACATCCCGGCCGAGTACGGCGGGGGCGGCGGCGGCCTCACCGAGCTGGCCCTGGTCTGCGAGGAACTCGGCGCGCAGGGCACCCCGCTGCTGCTGCTCCTGGTGTCGGCGGCCATTTCGGCCGGGGTGCTCAGCGAGTTCGGCACCGAGGAGCAGCGCAAGACGTGGCTGCCCGGGCTGGCCGCCGGGACCAGCAAGGTGGTGTTCGCGATCACCGAGCCCGACGCGGGCTCGAACACGCACCGGCTGTCCACCACCGCCGCCCGGGACGGCGACGGCTGGGTGCTGCGCGGCACCAAGTACTACATCTCCGGGGTGGACGAGGCCGAGGCGCTGCTGGTGGTCACGCGCACCGGGTCCGGTCGCGGCGGGAACGCGGAGCTGTCCCTGTTCCTCGTGCCCGCCGACGCGCCCGGGCTGGTGGCCCGGGTGCTGCCGGTGGACCTGATGCTGCCGGAGAAGCAGTTCACGCTGCACTTCGACGACGTCCGGGTCGGGCCGGAGGCCCTGGTCGGCGCCGAGGGCCAGGGATTCCGGCAGGTGTTCCACGGGCTGAACCCGGAGCGGATCACCGGTGCCGCGGCGTGCGTGGGCATCGCCCGGCACGTGCTGTCGGCCGCCGCCCGGTACGCGACCGAGCGCGAGGTGTGGGACGCGCCGATCGGCACCCACCAGGGCGTGGCGCACCCGCTGGCCCGGGCCAAGATCGAGACGGAACTGGCCGCGCTGATGACCCGCCGGGCCTGCTGGCAGCATGACCACGGCGAGCCCGCCGGCGAGGCCGCGAACATGGCCAAGTACGCGGCGGCCGAAGCGGCCATCGCCGCGGTGGACGCGGCCATGCAGACCCACGGCGGCAACGGCTTCGCCGCCGAGTACGGGCTGGTGCCCTACTGGGCCCTGGCCCGCCTGCTCCGGGTCGCCCCGGTGAACCGGGAGATGATCCTCAACTTCGTCGCCCAGCACAGCCTGGGCCTGCCCAGGTCGTACTGAGGCGGGCCGCCGGAGCGGGCGGCGGGACCAGAAAAGGGAGAACCGTGGACCTCGCGCGCAACCTCATCCAGCGGATCAACGTAGGCGACTCGCTGACGCGTTCCGCCGCCGCCCGGCCGGCCCAGGTCGCGGTCGTGGACTCCGGGCGGCGGTGGACCTACGCCGAGTTCAACGGCTGGGTCAACCAGGTGGCGCACGGGCTGGCCGCCCGCGGCTACACCCGGGGTGACGCGCTCGGCCTCGCCTCGGGCAACAGCGCCGAGTTCCTCGCGGTCTATTACGCCTGCGCCAAGCTGGGCGTGGCGTGCGTGCCGGTCAACCTGGGCTGGCGGGCCGCGGAGGTCGCCTACGTGCTGGACCACTCCGGTGCCCGCGGCCTGGCCGTGGAGGCCCAGCTGACGGCGCAGGTACGGGACGCGATCGTCAAGGTCGCGGCGGTCGCCGACGTCATCGTCCTGCCCGGCACCGGCGCGGGCTACCAGGCCGAGCCCGCCGACCGGGCCTGGGTCTCGCTGGCCAGCCTGGCCGCCACGCCGGGCACGGCGGCGGAGCCGGAATGCTTCGTGGACGACCGGGACGCGCTCAGCTACCTGTACACGTCCGGTACCACCTCGTCCCCCAAGGGCGTCGTGGGCACGCACGTCGCGATCTACACCGAGTCGATGTCCAACGCGCTGGACTCGCAGTGGAACCACACCGACCGGTTCGCGGCCATGATGCCGATGTTCCACACCGCCCAGCTGAACGCGTTCTGCACGCCGGCCATCCTGGTCGGGGCGGCCATCCATGTCCTGCGCGGCTTCGACCCGGCCGCGCTGCTGGGCCTCATCGAGGCCGAGCGGATCACCCAGATCTTCGGGCTGCCGATGATGTACCGGGCCGTGCTGGACCACCCGTCCTTCGCCGACCGCGACCTGGCCAGCCTGCGCCGCGCCGTCTACGCCATGGCCCCCATGCCGGACCAGCTGATCCGGCGCTGCATCGACGGGTTCGGCTGCGACTTCGCGCTGCTGTTCGGGCAGACCGAGATGAGCCCGGTGACCACCCTGTTCCGCCCGGAGCACCAGCTGACGCACATCGGGGCGGTCGGCACCCCGATCACCGGGGTGCAGGTGGCCATCATGGGCCCGGACGGGGAACTGCTGCCGCCCGGGCAGCAGGGCGAGATCGTCTACCGCGGCCCCAGCACGATGGCCGGCTACCTGCATAACGAGGCCGCCACCGAGGCGGCCTTCGCCCACGGCTGGTTCCACTCCGGGGACGTGGGCTGGTTCGGCGACGACGGGGTGCTCTGGTTCGCCGACCGCTCCAAGGACGTGATCAAGACCGGCGGGGAGAACGTCACCTCCATCGAGGTGGAGAAGGCGGTCTACGCGGCCGAGCCCCGGGTGGCCGAGGCCGTGGTCGTCGGCCTGCCGCACGAGCGGTGGAGTGAGGCCATCACCGCCGTGGTGGTGCCCAGGCCCGGCGCGACGGTCGACGAGGCGGTCCTGCTCCGCGCGCTGCGCGAGCGGCTGGACGGCTACAAGGTCCCCAAGGCGGTCATCGTGGTCGACGAGCTGCCCAAGACGTCGACCGGCAAAGTCCAGAAGAACGTGGTCCGGGACACGCACGCCTCGTTCTACCAGGGCTGACGCGGCTACTTCGGCGGCTTGGGGCGGTAGCGCAGCCGGCGCCGGGCCTGCTCGCTCCGGCCGCTCGCCTCGTTGGCCTCGGCGGCCCGGCGGGCCTGTTCCAGGTCCATCAGCGTGAGCAGCCCGTGGCGCAGCAGGAACTCGGCCAGCTCCCGCTGGTGCCCCGCCTCCTCCCAGATGAAGCCCTGCAGCAGCTTCTTGTAGTCGGACACCGCCCCCTCGCCGGACAGGTCCAGCGCGACGACGACGTCCATCATCGGGACCGGCTGCGGAGCCGGCAGTCCCAGGATGTACTCCTGGTAGTGGTAGGCCATCGCCATCCGCGCGGTGCCGTTACGCTGGAAATAGGCCCGGACCCGCTCGGCCGCGTCCGGCCGGGGCGGGCTGCCCCGGCGGGCGGGCGTGCCGTTGGGCTGGACCCGCTTCTCCTGCGTCGCGGCCTGCTGATCGGGGCGCAGCGTGCCGGGCTGGGTGACCTGTCCCGCGGCGGCCTCCAGCCGCAGCGGGAGGACCCACGTCCCGACGCTCACCAGCCAGGTGCCCCGCCGCAGCACGATCGGGAGTGTCTCGTAGTGCAGCGCCGGGGCGACCGGGAGCACCTGCCGGGCCGCCTGCTGCACGGCGCCCGCGTCCAGCGGCGCGCCGTCCCCATGCGGCGCCAGGTAGACCGGGTAACTGGTGTCCCGGCTGAACAGCTCCCACCGGCGGTGCACGTGACGCAGCCCAGCGCAGCGCGGCGCGCGGTGCAGGGTCAGGTCGGTATTGCCGCTGAGCAGGCCGCGGTCCAGCCAGGTGATCTCCTCCGGCGGGCAGCACAGCCACGCACTGCGGCCGGGCGGCCGGATGAAGAGCTGTCCCCCGCCCGGCGACGGCGCCGGGGTCAGCCGATCTGTACCCGGGACTCCGGTGCGTCCTGATTCCGGCCCCAGCGGATCGAGTCGCCGTCGTGCAGCGGGTGCTCCCCTGCCAGGGAGCTGCCGTTCAGCATCAGCCCGTTCAGGCCCAGGTTGGCTATCCACCACTGCCCGTCAGAGTACGTGAAGCGGGCATGCTCCCTGGACACGGTCGGCACATCGGGCAGGGCGAGTTCCACCGCCCCGCGGCCCGCCCGGGCCCCCGATGTCCGGGTCTGTGACACGTAGTCGCCGGTGACGAGGCGGAGCTGCGGGACCGGGTTGCGGGCCGGCTCGGCCACCGTGGGCAGCCCGGCCCCGGCGGCGCCTGCGCCCGGGTGAGTGGCCGCCTCGGCGGGCGCGGCCGTCGTGCTGCCATCGTGCGCGAACGGCCAGTCGGGGCTGGACGGCGCCGGGCCCGCCGGGCCGGGCCCGGCCGGCCTCGGTCCGGCCGGGTACAGGCCGGCCGGGCTGCAGGCGGCCGGCCGGGCGCGCCGGGCGCACGGCTCGAGGCGCGAGCCGCCGTAGGGCGTGGCGGGTTCGAAGGCGGGCCGCGGGGTGGCCCCCAGCGGCTGCCCCTGGCGCAGCTGGTACCGGCCGACCGGCACCGCCGGGTCACGGAGCACGGTCACCTCGGCCGGCCCGTACCCCGCGAAGCGGGCCTCGTGCGCGGCGGCCTGCTCGGTGTACACGTCCGCGGCGCTGGCGGCGGCCAGGCCGATGTCGATGCGCTCGGCCAGCGAGTCGTAATCCCGCGGGCTCAGCCTCAGCTCGACCGCGTTCGGCGCCAGCAGGGCCCCGTTGGGGGTGACCACGAAGACCTCCGGGAGATGCCGCAGCGCCAGCTGGAGCACGTCCTGGCCATCGCGCCAGGGCCGGGTGGCCATGCCCCGCACCCACGGATGCTCGCTGGTGACGCCGAGCAGCCGCAGTCCCCCCACCAGGCCAGCGCCGATGAGCGCGAGGACCAGCAGCGAGAAGGTGCCGACCAGGAGGGACCCCGTCGCCATCCACAGCACCAGCCAGCAGGCTGCCACCCCGCCGGCCACGGCCCAGCGCCGCCGGCTGCGCCTGCGCATCGGCGTGCGCGGCATCTGTGAGCGGGGTATCGGAGCACGGGGCGGGCGGCGCACTGCCTCCATGCTGTCGGTCATCGGGCACCTCTCGCGGGAAAGCCGCTCGCGCGGCGGTGGTCCATCCTCCGTCTCACCACCATGCTGATCGGCAGCGGCCCAGGTCAACGAAATGGCGGCACCCTCCAGACATCTGGAATTTCTGCTTCCCGCCCAGGTCGCGGACATGGGGCAGTGCCCGGCCGCCAAGCGGGCTACGGCCGGGCACTGCGTTCTGTGGGGTCAGGCTGCGCTGCCAGCCTGTGCTGGGTCAGCCCGTGCTGGGTCAGCCCGTGCTGGGTCAGCCCGTGCTGGGTCAGCCTGTGCTAGGTCAGGCGGCCGGTCCGGTGGTCAGCGTCACGGTCGCGGTCTGCGACTGGCCGGACTGGTCGGTCCAGCTGATGCTGATCTTCTGGCCCGGGTGGTACTGCTGCAGCACCGAGGCGATCTCCGGCGAGGAGCTGACCGTGTGGCCGCCCACCGAGGTGATCTGGTCGCCGGCCGCCAGGCCCGCCTGGGCCGCGGCCGAGCCGGACACGGTGCCCTCGACCGTGGCCCCGCTGCTGGGCGCGCCGCTGCCGAAGCCCGCGCCGCCGGCGCCGGTGCCGGTGGCCGAGACTTCCACCCCGAGGAAGGCGGTCGAGCCGAGGTGCACGGTGGCGGACGCCTGGCCCGCCTCGATCTGGCCGGCGATGGCCGTCGCCTTGGCGATCGGGATCGCGAACGCCTGGGTCGCGTTCTGCCCGGACTGCTGCTGGAACCCGGTGGTGGAGATGGAGGTGGAGGCGGCCGTGTTCATCCCGACGACCTCACCCGCGGTGTTCAGCAGCGGGCCACCGGAGTCACCCGGCTGGATCGGGACGTTGGTCTGGGTCATCCCGGTCAGGCGCTCGGCGTTCGTCGCGCCCTCATCGGCGGCGGTGATCGCCTGATTCAGGCTGGTGACCTTCCCGGTCGCCTCGGACGGGGTCCCGCCCTTGCCGCCGGCGTTGCCGAGGGCGGTGACCTTGTCACCGGCCTGGGCGGCGCTGGAGCTGAGCGTGACGGTCTGCAGCCCGGACGCGTTCTGCAGCTGGAGGACCGCGACGTCGCCGGTCTTGTCGTAACCGACGACCTTGGCCGTGTAGGTGCGCCCGTTGCCCACGTCGGTCGCCTTGATCGACGTCGCGCCGTTGATGACGTGGTTGTTGGTCAGCACCTCACCGGTGGAGGTGAGCACCATGCCGGTGCCGGCCGCCTCGCCGTCCTGGTAGCCGAGGTTGGTCACGATGTCGACCAGGCCCGGGTCCACCTTCGAGGCGATCTGGCTCGAGGTGAGCACGGTGGGGCCCATCGCGTCCGCCACGCCCAGCCCGGTGAAGGCGAGCGCGGCCGCCACTCCTACCGACGCTCCGGCCAGCAGGAAGCGGCGGCGCCGCCGGGACCGGTGCTGCCCGTCCCCGGGACCGTCACCGAACCCGCCATAGCCGCCAGGCCGCCGGCCGGGCCGTACCAGCCGCCGCTCCCGGGGGAACCGGGACCGCCGTACCAGCCACCCCCGGTTCCCCCGGAACCGGCCGGGGCCGCAGGGCCGTAACCAGGCGCCCCGTACCCGTATCCCGGGCCGCCGTATCCCGGGGTGCCGTATCCCGGGCCGCCGTATCCAGCACCGCCGGATGCCGGGGCGCCGGATGCCGGGCCAGCCGCGCCAGCGCCGCCGGCGGCGTAGCCGCCCGGCGCTTGACCGCCAGGCCCGTACGCTCCGGACCCGTAACCGCCCGGCCCGTAGCCGCCCGCCGCGGCCGCCTCGCTGACCGCCCCACCGGGCCCGTAGCCCCCGGGACCGTAACCCGGCCCGTAGCCGCCCGGCCCGTGACCCGGCCCGTAGCCGCTGGGCCCGTAACCGCCCGGTCCGTAGCCGCCTGCCGCGGCCGCCTCCGCCGGAGCCAGCCGACCCCGTCGCGTCCTGCTCGCCAGCGCGCAGCCGGCACGGCCCGCTGCGCGTCGCCCGGATCCTGTCCCGGGCCACTGCTGTCGGCGGGCTCCCCATAGAACGTGCTCATCTGGGATCGCTTCCCTCGGTATTCGTCGCCCTGTTCGCTTACACCTGATAGTCGGCCGCGAACCTGGAGAGACCCTGCAGGGAGGCTCCGCCAAGACTGGATCATTCCTGAAGATTTGCTGATGACGTTCGGCCACCGCCGGCCGCGGGGACTCCCGCGCGCCGGGGGCCCGGCCGCAGCCGGCCGCGGGCGCGGGGACCCGCCCACCGGCCGGCGGGCTGGCTAGCCCGCCGCCAGCAGCCGCTCTGGCCGCTTCCGGGTGCGGGCCTCGGCCAGCCGGACGTGGTAGAGGTGGCGCCAGGTCTTCCCGGTCAGCAGGAACTCCCCGGCCGCGGGCAGCGCGCTGATGCCGTTCAGGAGGGCCTGCGGGTCGCGGCTGTGCCGCTCCGCCGCGGCCCGGCCGTCGATGATGTCCACGACTTCCCCGCTGTCCGGGTCGATCCCGGCCAGGTAGCTGGTAGGCAGGACATTGGCCCACACCCGGCCGCCAGCCCACTCCAGGTCGTTCAGGCCGCCGACGCGCCGCCCGTCGCAAGCCACCTTGACCAGGCCGAGCGGCAGCAGGGTGCGCGGGTCGCGGCGGACCAGCTCACTGCTGCCGTCGCTGGTCAGCACGTAGCTGCCCGCGTTGCAGATGCCCCAGCCCTCCCGGTTGTAGGAGATCGTCTCCTGGAGTTCGAGGCTGCGCAGGTCCCAGCGCAGCGCCACGCGCTCCCGCCAGGTGAGCTGCCAGAGGTAGTCGCCGATCCGGCAGATGCCCTCGGCGAACAGTTCGGCGGGCAGCGTGGCCACGGCCTCAGGCTGGTCGGCGCCGAGGCGGTAGCGGCAGAGAGCTGACTGGCCGTACTGGCCGGTGCTCTCCCAGACCGTGCCGCCGTCGGTGATCAGGCCCTGGGTGAAGCCCTGGCCGGGATGCGCCAGGCGGCGCAGCACGGTGAGGCGGTGAAACCTCGGCAAGGCGGCGCACCTCCGTCGTGGACCCCCGCGGCAGCAGACTACGCCGTGGCACCGTCCCCGCGCCTGCCCCGCCGCCGGCCCCGGCCGGTGAGCCAGGGCCGCAGCGGCCGGTCGGTGTAACCGCCGTCGGCCAGTCCGGCCCGCCGCTCGAAGACGTTGCGCGCGCCGAAGTCACCGGTCAGCGCCCACGAGGCGGCTGCGGCCAGGAAGTAAAGCGGCAGCATCGGCAGTCCCGCGCAGCAGGCGTACTGGGTGGCGTGCCGCGCCTCATGGGCCAGCAGCGCCGGGGCTGCGCGCCAGCACCGCCTGATCGCCGCGCGCCAGGATCACGTTCCCGATACAGAACGCCGGTGCCACCGGCACTGCCAGCCGGTAACCCACGCCGATGACCAGGCCGTTGCCACCCGGCACGAAGCGGGCCCGCCCGGCCGCACCGACCAGCGAGGCCGGCCAGGGTGGAGCCATTCACCAGGTTCGCCGCCATGCGGACCCGGTAGGCGGGACGCACGCCGGGTCAGGACCCGGCCGGGCCCGGACCAGCGCCGTCCGGCGGCCCCTGCTCCGGTGGCATCCAGGTCCCGTTGGGAGTGGCGCCGTTCGGCGAGCCCGGCTCCTGGGCTCCCGGCACCCAGCTGCGGCCGGCCGCGTCGGAGTCCGTGTCCCCGGGCGCCGCTGGCCCGGCGGCCCAGGCCGCCTGGCCGGCCAGCACCGGCCGGGGAATCTCGGGCATGCCCATCGCGATGGCGGCGTGCTCCCGGTGCGCCAGCGCGGCGCGCCGGTGGTATTCCTCCAGCCGCTGGACCAGGCCTGCGTCCGCGTAGGCCCGCCCGTCCACCAGCGGGCCCTGCCGCTGCTCGATCACCGCGACCACGTCGTCCCCGGTCAGCGTCTTGTGCGTCTCCAGCGCGTGCGCGAGGCAGAGCACCCGGCCGCGGTCCTCGGTGATGATCTCCTCGACCCGGCCGAGCAGCCCGTTCAGGTTGTCCTCGATCCGGTCGGCCAGCGCCCGGCGCATCTCGGCCTCGGGGTCCTGGCCCTTCTTGTTCCGGCCGCCCTGCCCGCCGCCCGGCGACCCGACCTCCAGCCGCTTGGCCGTCGAGTAGGACGAGACCGTCGAGCCCATCCCCCAGAAGCCCTCCATGAACGAGGCCACGGTGGTGGCGGACTCCAGGTCACCGGACACCCCGGAGGAGGAGTCGTTGTCGAAGAACATCCGCTCGCCGGCCAGCGAGGCCAGCGAGACCAGGATGTCGGTCTCGTACTCGCTGCGCCACCGGGTGAACTGGTCCTCCGGCGGGATGCTGGCCACCATGCCGAGGTAGTCGCTGCCCTTCTCGATGGTCGCGATGTCGATTTCCATGTGCTGCCGGGTGCGGTAGGCGACCAGCGCGTGGCACGCCTCGTGGATGGCGACCGCGTGCCGCTCCCGCTCGATGTACTCGACATCCTCGGGCGGCCCGAGCTCCTTCAGCTGCTTGGCCTTGATCACGTCCCGCCAGCTGATGACATCCCGGCCGTCCCGGATGGCGGTGATCAGCGCCTCGTTGACCAGGTCCTTGATGGTGGCGCCGGTCGCGTACGGGGTGATCACGGCGAGCTTGTCGATCTGCTCGGCGGTGAGCTCGTGCCGCACCTTGTTCAGGTAGCCCTCGTAGGTGCGCACCCGGCCGGCCTTCGACGGGTAGCCCACCTTGTAGATGCGGTCGATCCGGCCCGGCCGCAGCAGCGCCTCGTCCAGCGCCTCCGGCAGGTTGGTGGCCATCATGACCAGCATCCGGTACTTGGGCGGCGGCTTGGGGCGCATGCCGAGCAGCCGGCGGACGTGGCGGTTCATGAAGCCGCGCGGCTTCTTCAGCCCGGACAGCTCGGTGAGCAGCGCCTCGAGCGTGCCCATGCCGCCGCCACCGCCCACCGCCCATGCCCATCATCTGCTTGTTGCGCCGGGTGTCCGGCTCCTCGCCGCCCGACTGACGACAGGGCCCGCCGGGCCAGCCGCCACTGCACGTCCTCGGACAGGTAGGAGAAGCCGTGGCAGCCGCCGGCCTGCCAGGCGGCGGGCGTGGCCCGGCCGCCCGGGAAGTTCGGGCCGCCCTGGGCCAGCGCGCCGCGGCGGCCGAGGGAGTCGGCCTCGTCGAAGAACACGATCACCCCGCCGTACCGCAGCGCGAGCCGGCGCAGCTTGCGGAACAGGGACTTGACCTTGAGGATGCCCACGCCCATGAACATGTTGATGAACGCGCCCGGGTCCACGAACACGTAGGGCCGGCCGGTCTCGCCCGCCACCGCCTCGGCCATCAGCGTCTTGCCGGTACCGGGCGGCCCCCACAGCAGGATGCCGCCCGGCACGTAGCCGCCCCGGGACTCGATCTGCTCCGGGTCCTCCAGGTAGAGGATGTTCTCCTTGACCCGCTCCAGCACGTGGTCCTGGCCCCAGACGTCGGTGAACCGGGTCTTGATGTCGTCCGGGTAGTAGACGTCCACGCCACCCCGGGACAGGAACCAGAAGATCGCGGCGAACTGGATCACGACGAAGAGCAGGATGACCATGAGCTGCAGCACGAACGGCAGCGCGTGCCAGATCTAGCCGGGCGGCATGTGCAGCAGCGCCATCCACCGGGCTGGTGTGCGTCACCTTCCCGAGCGACCACCGCGAGCACGGCGATCCAGAACACCCAGGTGAGCAGCCGCCAGATCCGGAACCTGGTCCAGTCGGACAGCCTGCGGTGGGTGGTCCGCTCGACCCCGCCGAAGAACGTGACCGTCCAGAACCGGTGGTAGCCGGCCCAGTGCTCGCTGATCAGGAAGTGGATCTGGCGCAGCGCTTCCAGGCCGATCAGGACGAAGACCCACACGCCCGGACCGGGCCTCGATCCGCAACGCGTCGCTGACCAGGCGACCAGCGGGTTGGTCGCCATTGCGCCGACCAGACGAGGATGAACCAGACCACGGTCAGCAGCAGCAGGAACTTGATCCGGTCCCAGAGGGCAAGCGGCTTGCGGGTCGGCCGGTCACTGTCGCGGGGCCGGCCGCCAGGCGGCCGCAGCCCCTCGGGGGCGCCTGCCGGGGCCATCGTCATCATGGGCTCCTGACCGTGAAGGAGTTCATCACCGTGTCGATCTCGCTCTGGTGCTTGCTGTAACACGAAGCCAGGCAGTGCACGAGAAGCAGGTAGACCTCGGTGTCATCCGCGTTCGTCAGGGCGACCTGGTCGAAGATATTCACGCCGCCCCCCGGGTAGGCGTACTGGAAGATGACGCGCACCCCGTGCACGCCCTGCCCCGGCGTCAGCATGGTGTCCCGCAGCAGCTGGAACCCGGTCAGCGGGAACCCGCTCTTGGCCGCGGCCGCCCGGGCCGTGGCGGTAACCGGCAGGAAGAAGTCCCGTAGCTCGTTGTAGGACAGCGCGTTGGTGGTGGCCTGGTTGACCGGCGCGACCACCGAGTAGGCGAACGGCTCGGTGTTGTCGGACCCGAGCACGTGCGCGCCATCGGGCGTCGCGCTGGCGTCGTAGCCGACCGACCACACCGTGCTGGGCGACGCGGAGCCGTTGTTCACCGCGGCGGCCAGCGCACCGCTGCTCAGCTGGCTCCAGCCGCCCGGCACCTTGAAGTAGGTGTGCGCGGCAGAATTCGTGACGTAGGTGAATTGCGGCGCAGCGCACCCGGCGATGAAGACCGCGAGCAGGGGCACCCAGATTGCAACCACCCGGCCCCTGCTCATGCAGCCTCTCCTAGTGTCCAAGGGGTCAAATATCACGACCGCATAACGCCCGTATCGTGAGTATCCCTCGTGTGCCCAGCGGTGGGTAGACGTGATCGCGAATGGCCACACGCCCGTAACACGGAACGAGCTCCCCGGCGGCTCAACGCACGGGCGCCGACGGGTACCAGCCGGCTCGCGGGAAGCCAGGGAGGACCGATATGGATGGCGCTGAGTCCATCGCCCGCACACTGACCGCCTGCGGGGTGGACACCTGCTTCAGCAACCCGGGGACCACGGAGATCCACATGGTGGCCGCACTGGATGCGGTGGCGGGGCTGCGCGGGGTGCTGTGCCTGTTCGAGGGCACCGCGACCGGGGCCGCTGACGGCTACGGCCGGATGCGCGGCCAGCCGGCCGCCGCCCTGCTGCACCTGGGGCCGGGCCTGGCGAACGGGCTGGCCAACCTGCATAACGCGCGCCGCGCCCGCACTCCCGTGGTCACCATCGTGGGCGACCACGCGACGCACCATAAGCGGCTGGACGCGCCGCTGGAGTCGGACATCGACTCGCTGGCCCGGCCGGTGTCCGCATGGCTGCGCCGCAGCGCGCGCAGCGCCGACGCCGGCGCGGACACCGCCGATGCGGTGGCCGCGGCCCTCGGCCCTCCCGGCGGGGTCGCGACGCTGATCGTGCCCGCGGACGTGTCCTGGTCCGGCGGCGGCCAGCCGGCCGCGCCGCCGGTGCCACGGCCGCCCGCCCAGGTGGCCGGCGGGGTGATCGAGGCGGCCGCGGCCGCGCTGCGCAGCGGCGAGCCGTGCCGTGCTGCTGCTGGGCGGGGGCGCGCTGCGCCGCGCGGGCCTGGTGGCCGCCGCCCGGCTGGCGGCGGGCACCGGGGCGCGGCTGCTGGGTGAGACGTTCCCGGCCCGGCTGGAGCGCGGCGCCGGGCTGCCGCCGCTGGACCGGCTCGCCTACCCGCCCGAGTTCGCCGCGGCCCAGCTGGCCGGGACGAGGCACCTGATCCTGGCCGGGGCGGCCGCGCCCGTCTCGTTCTTCGCCTACCCGGACCTGCCCGGGTCGCTGGTGCCGCCGGGCTGCCAGGTGCACGTGCTGGCCCGGCCCGGCGACGATGCCCCGGCTGCCCTGGAGGCGCTGGCCGGGCTGGCCGCCGCGCAGTCCCGCCCGCGGCTGCAGCCGCCGCAGCGCCCTGAGCTGCCCGACGGCGATCTCACCGCCGAGAACGCGGCCGCGGTGATCGGCGCGCTGCTGCCCGAGGGGGCGATCGTCTCGGACGAGGCGAACACGTCCGGCCTGTGGCTGCCCGGCGCCACCGCGGGTGCCCCGCCGCACGACTGGCTCACCCTCACCGGCGGGGCCATCGGCCAGGGCCTGCCGCTGGCCACCGGCGCCGCCATCGCCTGCCCGGACCGTCCCGTGCTGGCGCTCGAATCGGACGGCAGCGCCATGTACACCATCTCGGCCCTGTGGACGCAGGCGCGCGAACAGCTGAACGTGACCACGGTGATCTTCAGCAACCGGTGCTACGCCATTCTCGGCATGGAACTGCGCCGGGCCATGGCCGCCGCGCCCGGGGCGGCGGGGCAGCCGGGGCGCCCGGGGCCGGGCCGCCGGCCGTCACCGGGCCCGGTGCCGCGGCCCTGGGCATGCTGGACCTGTCCCGGCCCGACCTCGACTTCACCGCGCTGGCGGCCGGCCTGGGCGTCCCGGCCACCCGGGCCCGGACCGCGGAAGAACTCGCCGCTGCCCTGCGCACCGCCCTGGCCGAGCCCGGCCCCCACCTCATCGAGGCCCAGATCCCCCCGCTCGCCTGACACTGCCTGGTGGGCAGGTGTCAGCCTTAGGTCAGCCGACCGTGGCCCTCAGCGTCATGAATCCCTGCTCCCGTCATTGACGGCAGAGCACATCCGGCCCGGGAGGCAGCGCTACGTCCGACGAGATCCCAGATGTCTACGGCCCGCGGCCGCCCGGGCCAGGCGGTATCGCGGCCCGGTCCGCCCGGTGGATGGGGTGCGGGGCGGGCGGAGCCACGACGATCCCGCCCTCGCTTCGGGCCGCGGGCGGCCGGGCGACCCGGGCCCGGAACGCCCGGGAAGGCCGCGCCGGGCGGCCCGGGCCTGATGACCGGCCGCGATCCGGCGGCCGGCCCGGCCGGAACGGAAGGGGTGCCGGGCAGCCGGCGTACCGGCCGGAGCCGTCGTCCCCGGCCGCGGGCTAACCGGGCCCGCGGTGTCCCGGGGCGCGCGCTCCAGGGCCGCATGCCCAGCGGCCGTGCTGTCCGGGCGGCCGCGCCCTCCAGGGCCACGCCTTCCAGGGCCACGCCCTGCCCGTGCCACGCCCGCCAGGGCCGGGGCGGCCAGGGGCGGGGTGACGGCGGGGCGGCGGCGCAGCCGGGTCAGCCGGACCGTGCTCAGGCCGATGCCGCCCACGATGGCCGCGCCGCCCATGATCTGGCCGGTCCCGACCGGGTCGCCGAAGACCATGACCCCGGCCATCGCCCCGACCAGGGGCTCCAGGTTGAGGAACGCCCCGGCCACCTCGGCCGGCAGCGCGCGCTGCCCGAAGGCGAACAGGGTGAAAGGCAGCACGGTCCCGCCCAGCGCCAGCACCGCGACGGCCAGCATCGGGCCCGAGCCGGGCGCGGCGGGAATCCGGCCGCTGAGCAGCGCGACCGGCAGGGCGACCAGGGCGGCGGCGGCGAACTGCACCGCGGTCACGGCGATCGGGTCCTGCCCGCGCAGCAGCCGGCCCTGGCTGACCGTGAAGCCGGCCGACAGCAGCACCGACAGCAGCACCAGCCCGTCTCCGCCCATCGTGGCCCCGCCACCGCCACCCCCGGCGACCAGCGCGACACCGGCCAGCGATACCGCGAAGCCGGCCCAGGCGGCCGGGCGGGCCACGCTGCGGTGCCAGACCGCGGCGATGATCGCGACCATCACCGGCGCCGCCCCGATCAGCAGGGCCGCGTGGCTCACGCTGGTCCGGGTGATGGCCAGGTTCTGCACCAGGACCGTCCCGCCGTACCCGAGGGCGCCGGTGGCCAGCACGGCCGGGCGGCACACCGCGCGGACCCGGAACCGGGCCACGCCGAGCAGCACCGCGGCGGCCACGGTGAACCGCACCAGGGCCAGCCAGCCCGGCGGCAGCCACTCCAGGGCCACCTTGGACAGCGGCACGGTGGTTCCCCACAGCAGGCCGGCCGCGGTGAGCGCGGCGAGAGCGGTACGACGGTCGGTGTTCATGCTTCTATGGTGCAACCTGGCCATACAGGATTCGCTTGTGAGCGCTCTCCACGAGATATTATTTTGTTCTATGGCTGTCAAACTTGATGAAGTTGACCTGCAGCTGCTCACGGCGCTGCAGGCGGACGCCGACCGGACGAACGTTGAGCTGGCCCGCATGGTCGGCCTGTCCCCGGCCGCCACGCTGCACCGGGTCCGCTACCTCAAGGAGTCCGGGGTGATCCGGGTCATCGCCGCCCGGCTCGACCCGGCCGCGGTCGGCTTCCCGCTCCAGCTGTACGTGAGCGCCTCGCTCGGCCGGCACGACCCCCGGTCGACCAAGGTATTCGACGACCAGGTGCGGAGCCTGCCGCAGATCATCGCGGCGGACAACGTGGCGGGCGAGATGGACTACCTGCTGACCGTGGTCGCCCGGGACGTGGCCGAACTGCAGGAGGTGCTGGCCCGGCTGTCCACCCGCGGCGGGCAGCGCCTGGTGACCTACCTCCGCCTGGCTGAGGTCAAGCCGCCGTGCGGGCTGCCGCTGATCCCGGAGCCGCCCGCCCCGGTGCCGCCGGGCCGGGCGCGCCGGGGCCCGGCCGCCCACTGACGGCCGGGCCCAGCCACGCGGTCAGCGCGCGGAACTGCTCGATGTCAGGCGCGGAACTGCTCGATCTTGTCCCGGAAGAGCGTGCTCGCGATCGTTGCCTTGTGCGGCTGGCCGCGCAGGAACGCCTCGGCGAACTTCACGGCCTGCTGGTGCTCGATCTTGCCGGGCAGCGGCGGCTCGTTCGGGTTGACGTCCACGTTGACCAGGGCCGGCCCGTCGTGGCTCAGCGCCTGGCTGATCGCGTTCCGCAGCTCGGCCGGGTTGGTCACCTTGATCCCCATGGCCCCGTTCGCGGTGGCCAGCGCGGTGTAATTCACCGGCGGCTCCGGGTACCGGACGCCACTCTCCGGGTAGCCGAGCACCATCTGCTCCCAGAGGATCTGGCCCAGTGAGTTGTTGTTGTTGATCACGACCTTGACCGGCAGCTTGTGCTGGATCGCCGTGATGAACTCGGCCATCAGCATGGAGAACCCGCCGTCACCGACGAAGGCGATGACCTGGCGGCCCGGGAACGCGTGCTGGATGCCGATCGCGTAGGGCATGCCCGGGGCCATCGTGGCCAGGTTCCCGGACAGGTAGAACTGGCGGTCGCCGCGGATGTGCCAGTGCCGGGCCGCCCAGGTGGCGATGGTGCCGCTGTCGCAGGTCAGCACGGCGTCCTCGGCGGCCAGTTCGTCGAGCACGCTGACCAGGTACTGCGGCGCGATCGGGTCACGCTCCGCGTTCTGCAGCGCGGCCATCTTCTCGCGCCACTTCCCCATCTGCTTCTGGTACTTCTCCAGGAACGACGTGTCACTGCGCTGCTTGAGCAGCGGCAGCAGCGCCGCCAGGCCTTCCCTGGCGTCGCCGACCACGGGGACCTCGGTGGGCACCCGGGACCCGGCGCGGGCCGGGTCCGCCTCGATCTGCACGATGCGGGTCTTGCCCGGCTCCGGCATGAACTTGGTGTACGGGAAGTTGGTGCCCACCATGAACAGCGTGTCGATGTCGTCCATCAGCTCTTCGGAGGGGGCGGTGCCGAGCAGGCCGATGCCGCCGGTCGTGTAGGGCGAGTCATCCGGCACGGTGGCCTTGCCGGACAGCGTCTTGATGATCATCGCGCCCAGGACCTCGGCCACCGCGAGCAGTTCCTGCCGCGCGTGCAGGGCGCCCGCGCCGGCCAGGATGGCGATCTTCTCACCGGCGTTCAGCACGTCGGCGAGCCGCTGCAGGTCCTCCTCGCGCGGCCGGCCCGGGGCGTCGAGCCGGATCGGCGAGGTGGACGGCGCCCGGGCCGGGCCAACCTCGGCGTACGGGTTCTCGCCCGCCTTGGCCACCTGGAGGTCGTTGGGCAGGGTCAGGTGGGCCACGCCGCGCCGGGCGTAGGCGGTGCGCACCGCGATGTCCACCACGGCGGGCAGCTGGGCCGGGTTGTAGATCATCTGGTCGTACACCGCGACGTCGGCGAACAGCTTGTCCAGGTTTACTTCCTGCTGGTAGCCGGTGCCCAGCACGGACGTCTCCTGCATGCCGGTGATGGCGAGCACCGGCATGTGGTCCAGCTTGGCGTCGTACAGGCCGTTCAGCAGGTGAATGCCGCCCGGCCCGGAGGTGGACAGGCACACCCCGATCTGGCCGGTGGCCTTGGCGTGCGCGGTCGCCATGAACGCGGCCGCTTCCTCGTGGTGGACCAGGACGAACTTGATCCGGTCCTGATGGCGGCGGAACGCCTCCATGATGCCGTTGATGCCGTCGCCCGGCAGGCCGAAGACGGTATCCACCCCCCAGTCGGCGAGCCGCTCGACTAGGGCCTCGGATGCGATCTGAGCCACCTGCGGACCTCCTCATGATCATGCTGGGCGCAACCCTCGCACGCCCTCTCCCGGCTGTCCGCCAGAGCCGGGCTCAAACATCCCCGGCCCGTCGGCATGTGGCCCGCGCACGCCAGGGCCCGGTCCGGGAGGCCGGACGTTTGGGCCGGGCCGGATCAGGTAGCAGACAAGCGGCCGCGCGGCCTCGAGGGAAGGCGGAGCAGACGATGGGCGACGGGATGGATCCGGCTGACGGCCCGGCCGTGCAGGGGCTGGAGGCGGCGGTCTACGTGGTGCCGACCGACGCGCCCGAGGCGGACGGCACCCTGGCCTGGGACAAGACCACCCTGGTGCTGGTCACCGCGCGGGCGGGTGGCGAGCAGGGCATCGGCTGGAGCTACGCGGCCGGCGCGGCGGCGTCCGTGGTCACCAGCATGCTGTCCGGGGTGGTGGCCGGGCGGAGCGCCTTCGACGTGCCGGGCAGCAATGAGGCCATGGTGCGGGCGCTGCGCAATGTCGGCCGCCCGGGCATCGGGGCCACCGCCATCTCCGCCGCCGACATCGCACTGTGGGACCTCAAGGCGAAACTGCTCGGCTGTGCGGTCGCTGACCTGGCCGGCCGGGCCCGCGACGAGGTCCCGGTCTACGGCAGCGGCGGGTTCACCAGCTACGACGAGAAGCAGACCCGCGAGCAGCTGTCCGGCTGGGTGGAGGAGGACCGGATCCCCCGGGTGAAGATCAAGATTGGCGAGTCGTGGGGCGGCAACGAGCGGCGCGACCTGGCCCGGGTGGCGCTGGCGCGGGAGGTCATCGGGCCGGACGTGGAGCTGTACGTGGACGCCAACGGCGGCTACGGCACCGGCCAGGCGGTGCGGATGGCCCGGCGGATGGACGAGTTCGGCGTCACCTGGTTCGAGGAGCCGGTGTCCTCCCAGGACCTGGCCGGCCTGGCCGCGGTCCGCCGCCAGGTGCTGCCGGACGTGGCGGCCGGCGAGTACAGCTGGTCACCAGCGGACTCCTGGCGGCTGCTGGAAGCCGGGGCGGTGGACTGCCTGCAGCTGGACGTGACCCGGTGCGGCGGGATCACCGGGTTCCTGGACGGCGCCGCGCTGGCCGCGGCGCGGGGCGTGCAGGTCTCCGGGCACTGCGCGCCGAATCTGCACGCCCAGGCCGGGGCGGCGGTGCCCAACCTGCGTCACGTCGAGTACTTCCACGACCACCAGCGCATCGAGCGGATGTTCTTCGACGGGGCACTGGACCCCGAGGGCGGGCGGCTGACCCCCGACCTGGGCCGCCCCGGGCTGGGGCTCGCGCTGCGCGCCGCGGACGCGGAGCCGTTCCGGCAGGGCTGAGCCGGCCGCCGCTGGCCGCTCGCGCCCGGCTGACGCAAGCACCTGGCTGGCCGCTCACCCCCCGGCCGGCCGGCTGAACCGCGCTGATGTTTAGGCCCGGTGGCATGGGCACGGTCATGAGGAACGCCGACCGCAGATTCCGAGGTGATTCCCGTGCAGGGAGCGGCCCGCCAGCCCGATGCCCGGCCCGCCCCGGCCCGGCCAGCACCGACCTGACGGCGCGGCCCGACGGTGAGCTGCTCGATCTGGTCCACCACCTGCCCGCCCGCTCCGGCCGCCGCGCGGCGGCGTGCGAGGCGCTCGTGCTCCGGTACAAGTCGATGGTCCGGGCCTGCGCCCGGCGGTACGCCGGCAGCCCCGAGCCGGAGGAAGAACTCATGCAGTCCGGGTACGTCGGGCTGCTCAAGGCGATCAACAACTTCGACCCCGCCTACGGCGGCAACCTCGCCGCCTACGCCCAGCCGTGCATCAGCGGCGAGATCAAGCGGCATTTCCGGGACAAGCGGTGGCAGGTACGGGTCAAGCGGCCGGTGCAGGAACTGCTGCTGGAAGTGCGCAAGGCACGGACCGCCCTGGAGCAGGATCTCGGCCAGGTGCCGAGCGACGCGGACGTGGCCGGGCACCTCGGCGTGACCGTGCAGGCCATCCGTGAGGCCGACCGGGCCGAGCTCGTATTCCACCCGCAGTCACTGGACGCGCCGGTGTCCGTGGAAGCGGAGGCGGCCACCTTCGGCGACCTGCTGGGCGAGGATGACCCGCAGGTGGAGCACACCCTCGACATGCAGGCCGTCGCGACCCACTGGAACGACCTGCCCGAGCGGGAGCGGCGCATCCTGGCCCTGCGGTTCTACGGCAACATGACGCAGGCCGAGATCGGCCAGAAGCTCGGCCTCTCCCAGATGCACGTGTCCCGGCTGCTGGCCCGCGCGCTCGGCTACCTGCGCGAGTGCCTGCTCGGGCCGGACGCCGGGTCAGCGGCCCGCGAAGCCGGGTGACTCGAGGATCTTCCGGGCCACCTCGGTGACCCTCAGGCCGTGCCGCTGCGACAGCTGCCGCATCCGGTCCAGGAGATCTGAACCAGGCATTCGTCCCCCGCCGTCCGCGGTGCGAGGGCCGCGCGCCGCGGGACGCACCTGCCACCATGATCCCACCGGGCGGCCTGGCCGGCCAGGCGGTTCCGGGGGCTGCCGGGCAGGCCCGCCAGTAATGCCCTTGATGCAGTGCTGGCCCGGGGTTACCCCCGGGCCAGCACGGGCCCGGCCCGGGCGCTCAGCCGCTGACGCCCAGGCCGGACGATCTCAGGTGGCGGTCAGGCGGCCGCCGGGTGCAGCAGGACCTTGGTGTAGCCGTCGATCCGCTTGTCGAACTTCTCGTAGGCGCCGGCGCCTCGCCCAGGCTGACCTCGTGCGACACCAGCAGCGACGGCGTCGCCCGGCCAGCGATGATCAGGTCGCGCAGCTGCTCGTTGTACCGCTTGACCGGGCACTGGCCGGTCCCCATGGCCTGGCCCTTCTGGAAGAAGGTGCCGTAGTCGAAGCCGATCCGGCCCTGCTTGGCCGCCTCGGTCGGCGCGCCGGGGTCGCTGGGCACGTAGACGCCGACGACGCCGATCCCGCCCGTGGTCCGCACCGCCTTGACCAGGCTGTCCAGCACCATCTCGGGGTGCTCGTCACCCGTCGGGTCGTGCGCCTGGTAGCCGACGGCCTCGATGCCGCGGTCGGCGCCGAGCCCGCCGGTGGCGTCCATGATCTGCTCGACCGGGTCGCCGTCGGCCAGGTTGAGCGGCGTGGCGTCGAACCGGCGCGGCCAGTCCAGGCGGTCCTGCTCCATGTCCACCACGGCACCGGGCCGCGCCGCGCAGGTAGGAGCTGTGCGCGGCGAGCAGCCCGACCGGGCCCGCGCCGTAGACGACCACTGTCGCCGTGACGCCGGCCAGCGCGGCCCCGTCGTAGCCGGTCGGGAAGATGTCCGACAGCATGGTGAAGTCACGCTCGTTCTCGGTGCCGGGCGGTAGCGGGAGCAGGTTGAAGTCCGCGAACGGGCACCCGCAGGTACTCGGCCTGGCCGCCGCGTAGGGGCCCATCTGGGCGTAGCCGTAGGCGGCCCCGTCCACGCCCTCGGTGGGGTTGGTGCGCAGGCAGAACGAGCGTCCACCCGGCGACGCAGTTGCGGCAGGTGCCGCAGGCCATGTTGAACGGCACGGACACCCGGTCGCCGGGCTTGATCCAGGTCACCCCCGGGCCGGTCTCCTCGACGATGCCCATGTTCTCGTGGCCGAGGACCTTGCCCTCTTCCACGCCGGTCCGGCCCTCGTACATGTGCAGGTCGGACCCGCAGATGTTGGTGGTGGTGATGCGCACGATGGCGTCGCCCGGCGCCTCGATCCGCGGGTCGGGCACGTCCTCCACCGCGACACTGAACGGGCCTTTGTACACGACTGCCTTCACGGAACTCCCTTGAGCTCGGTGTCGTCCGCCCGGGCGCTGGCCCGCGCGTTCCCTACTGCCGCTACCCAGCCCAGGCCGCCGAAACGGCCCGCGCGCAACGGGGCTAGCGCCGGCCCGGGGTCGGGCACGATGAGGATCGGGCAGGGCGCGTTGCGCAGCACATACTGGCTGCCCACCAGCCAGGACAGCGCGCCGTCGCCGCGCGAGGACAGCACCAGCAGCTCGGCCTCCAGGGTGCGCGCCGCGTCCACCAGGCTGCGGCCGGGCACGCCCTCGACCATCCGCAGCGCGGCGCGGGCACCGCCGGTCCCTGTACCTCCACCACGACGCTCACCGGGTCCTCCGGCGCTGACGGGTCCCGCGGTCGTTCTCCTTCAGGATGGCGCGGGCCAGTTCCGGCTTGGTCATGCCGGCCCGGCCGCGCACGCCCAGCCCCGGGCCAGCCGGAGCAGGTGCGCCTTGCTGGCGTTGGCGTCCAGCCCGCCGTAGCTCTGGCCGGACTGGCCGCGCGGCCGGGCCGACTGCTCGTCCGAGGGGCCCTTGGTGCCGCCGGCTTTGGGCTCCCAGTGGTCCGACCTTCTCGTGGTGTGCTTGAGCGCGCCGTAAGCGGTCCGGTGCGCACGCTCGCCCTCGCCGTACTCCTGGACCGCGCTGTCGTGCGCCTTGACCCAGGTCTCCTGGGCCTTCCGGGGCGACCGCTGCAGGGTCGACGGCAGTTCATCACGCCCGGGCATGGGTACCTCCCTGAGCCTGTGCTCCTGAGCCTGGGCTCGTGGCCGGTCCCGTGGCCGGGACCTGCACCTGCGCTTTCCGCGCCGGGCGGTTGAAACGGCGGGTCACCCGGTGCCGTGGCGGGCCCCGTCCCGGAGCAGCGCCGCCGCCCGCGCGGTCACCGCCATGATCGTCAGCGCGGGGTTGGCGCTGCCCTGGGTCGGCAGCACGCTGCCGTCGGTGATGTACAGGTTGGGCACCGCGAAGGCCCGGCAGGTGGCATCCACCACGCCGTGCCGTTCGTCAGCGGCCATCCGGGCGCCGCCGACCAGGTGCGCGTAGCGCTGGATGGTGATCACCTCGGAGGCCCCGGCGGCGTGCAGGATGTCCTCCATGACCTGTTGCGCGGCGTGCAGCAGGTGCTTGTCGTTGTCGCCCTGGCTGTAGGCGAACTGGGCGACCGGCAGCCCGTAGCGGTCGGTCTCGCTGGCCAGCGTCACCCGGTTCTCCGGCCGTGGCAGGAACTCGCACAGCGCGCCCAGGCAGCACCAGTGCACGTAGTCGCTCATGTAGTCGCGGAGCGCGCGGCCCCAGTGCCCCTGCGCGGCCACGTGCTCGGCCCAGGTGATGGGCAGCGGCGACACGTTCTGGATGGAGAAGCCGCGCCGGTACGGCTTGGCCGGGTCGGTCTCGTAGAAGTCCTCCGAGCTGACCTCGGGCGGGGGCGCCTTGTACATCCGCACCTCGGTGTCGAAACGCCCGGCCGTCTGTGGCGCGCCCTGGACCATCAGGTACCGGCCGACCTGGTCGAAGTCGTTGCACAGGCCGTCGGGGAACCGGGCCGAGGCCGAGTTCAGCAGCAGCCGGGGCGTCTCGATGGAGTAGCCCGCCACCGCCACCATCCGGGCCCGCTGGAACCGCTCCACCCCGTCCTTGACGTAGTGCACCCCGGTCGCCCGCCCGGTCCGCTCGTCCACCGCGACCCGGGTGACCATGCAGTCGGCCCGCACCTCGGCCCCGTGGGCCAGAGCGTCCGGGATATGCGTGATCAGCGGCGAGGCCTTGGCGTTGACCTTGCAGCCCTGGAGGCAGAACCCGCGGTAGATGCAGTGCGGGCGGTTGCCGAAGCGGCCGTTGGGGATGGCGACCGGGCCGACCTTGGCGGTGATGCCCAGCTTCCGCGCGCCGCGCAGGAACACTTCGCCGTTGCCGCCGACCGGGTGGGCGTGGTGCGGGTATCCGTGCGGGTCGCCCCACGGCCAGTGCTCCCCCGCGACGGGCAGTTCCTCCTCGATGGCGGCGTAGTACGGCTTCAGGTCCTCGTAGCGCAGCGGCCAGTCGGCGCCCACCCCGTCGCGGCTGTACGTCTGGAAGTCACTGGGGTGGAAGCGGGGCGTGTACCCGGCGTAGTGCACCATCGAGCCGCCGACGCCCCGGCCCGAGTTGTTCGAGCCGAGCGGCACCGGGTCGGCCCCGGTGATGACCCGGGGCTGGGTCCAGTACAGGTGGTGCGAGGCCGCCTCGTCGCTGACCCAGTCGCGGTCCGGGTCCCAGAACGGGCCCGCGTCCAGGGCCGCCACCCGCCACCCGGCCCGGGCCAGCCGCTGCAGCAGCACCGAGCCGCCTGCCCCGCAGCCCACGATGACCAGGTCGATCTCGTCGGTGTCGGCGAAGCGCCGCATGTCCCGGCGGAGCCCATGGTCGGTGCGCGTGCCGTCGTTGGGCAGCAGCCAGGCCGACGCGTTCCGCTCCCTGACCTTGGTCACGAGTCCTCCCCGACCGGGTCGTCCGCGGGCTGGGCGTCTTCGGCCTCGAACGGCTCCCGCCGGCCGGTGCCCAGGTTCTTGTAACCGCGCGGGTAAGCCGGCCCGGGAAAGCCCATCTCGTTCCAGGCCCACGGGTGGGCGTAGAACGCGGTGCACGCGTAGCGGGTCCACAGGCTCCACACCCGGGCCGCGTTCATCCCGCGCCAGTCCCCGGAGCCGGCATCCTGGACCGCCTGGATTAGCGCGGACTGCTCAGCCGGGGCGCAGCGGGCGAACGGGATGCCGTACTTGGCCTGGGCGTCGGCGTCCAGGCCGGCCAGGGTGTCCCGCCAGGCCTGCCCGTCCTCCGGCATGTCGGCGTACCGCCAGCCGTCGGTCTGCGCCTCGGCCAGCCGGGCGTCAATCATCGGCGGTGAGGGGGATCCGCCCGTCTTCCTCCGGGCGGCCCCGGCCCCGCCGTCCCGGCCGCCGGGGTCCGGGTCCCCGGCCGCGCGGTCCCGGCCCCCGCCCGCGCGGCCCAGCAGCGTCTGCTGCCGGGCCTCCGCGGGCTCCTCCGGGCTGGACTGGCCGAGCAGCAGGTCGAGCAGCGCGGTGGCGATGGCCTCTTCGGCCGGGGTGAAGAAGCGCAGCGCGGGCTGCTGGCCGAGCCGCGAGTTGACCACGGCCGCCGTCTCCAGATCCCACCGGGGCAGCTCAGCCAGCACGTCGAAGCCGGGGAAGCGCTGCGGCCCGCCGGGCGGCGTCGTCACGGCCGCCTCCCGCCCGGGCTGCCGCCCGCCAGGCGGGCGGGCCACCGGCGGCCGCCTCACTGTTCCCGCCGCAGCACCGCGGCCAGCAGGCCCATCCCGCCGACCATGGTCACCAGGAGCGGGGCCAGCAGCGGCGGCCCCATCTCGATGTTGTAGCGGGCGTTGGCCCAGCCGCCCGGCTTCTGCGCGATCCCCCGGGCGTGCAGGTAGGTGCCCTGCAGGCCGTTGGCCACGATGGCCGCGGACGCCACCGGAAGCGCGGTCTTGGCCATCCGCCGGCTGAACACGCCGGCGATCCCCGCCGCCGCGCCGACCGGGCCCAGCGCCACCGGGATCCACATCATCTTGTTGCCGAAGCTGGCGCTGTCGTGCTCGAAGAAGATCTCGGCCGCGGTCACCAGGGCGCCGGCCGCGGTCAGGGCGGACAGGCTCCGCTCGAAGTGACCGGTGCGGACGTTTTCCACCAGGTGGTCGATGCCGTGCCGGGGCGGCTGGCCGGCGCCGCGGCGCACGGCCCGGGCCAGGTGCCCGGCCACGGTCGCGCCGGGCTGCCCCCGCCCTGGGCCGGAGCGGCTGATCAGCGATGTCACAAGGACTCCTTCCACCAGGGTGTCTGCTGGTCGCGTTCCTGCTTCCGTTCTGCTTTCTCTTTCTGCTGGTCTCGTTCTGCTTCGCTGCCCGGCTAGCCCGGCCCGGCGGCTCTGTTAGTCCGGCCTCGGCGGTGACCTCCGCGCGCCTGGCGCGCGCGATACCCGGACCAGCGCGGCGGCCAGGCGGGCCAGCCGTGGCCCCCCCGCCCCCCAGCGGCCTGCGCAGCCCGACGGGGCGTGCTCCCTCGCGCACCCGCTCGTCGGCGTACGGGGAGACCCGCGGCCAACCGCCTGCACCTCGCGCAGGAAGATGCTGGCACCGGCCGGCCCGATCCCGGGGAACCCGGTCAGCAGCGCGCCCACCCGTGCCGCGGCGTCCGGCGGCGGCCCGCCGCACCTTTCCAGCCCTCCGCGAGGCCTCGTCCCTCAGCCCCCGCAGGTCGCCGTGCCACCGTCCAACAGCCCGCGCCGTCTCCCAGCAGGGCCGCGACCGCTCGTCGTAGCGCCCGTAATGGCCCCGCCCGAGCGCGTCCACCCGGTCCTGCCAGCTGGCGTCACGCATCGCCCGCGGCGTCCGGTCACCGGCCGCGAACAGCTCCCGGCGGCGGCCACCGCTATGTCCTCCGAGATACGGGCGCTGAGCAGCGTGGCCAGCACAGCAGCTTTCAGCGCGGGTGTCCGCCAGCCTCATACCGGCCTCGCGCGGTCTCCCCACCGTCCAGCAGGCGTCCACCCCGCTTCCGCTCGTCTCGTTGGCATCAAGCCCGGCTACCCGCGCAGCGCCCGCCTAATCAGTGCGGTGCATTGTGGTAGCGTCCGGGTGCTTTTTAGACCGCCCGTGACACAAAATGCACCGCACTCGTCAGCGGGCCGGGGTCAGCGGGCCGGGGCGCCCGCCGCGGACGGCTCTGCTGCCGTCAGCGGGCTGGCGATCTCCTCCAGGCCCTTCCGCTCGGCCTTGACCCCCAGGAATACCTCCACCAGCCCGGCCAGGATCATCAGCATCGGCGCCGATGGCGAAGGCGACCACGGTGTCGCTCACCTTGCCCGTGCTGACCAGCGAGGAGAACAGCAGCGGGCCGCTGATCCCGCCCGCGGCCGTGCCGATCGCGTAGAAGAACGCGATGGCCAGGGCCCGGGTCTCCATCGGGAAGACCTCACTCACGGTCAGGTAGGCGGAGCTGGCCCCGGCCGAGGCGAAGAACAGCACGGCGCTCCAGCACGCCGTCATGCGTGACCGCGTTCAGCGAGCCGGTGGTCGAACAGCCACGCCGGTGACGCAGCAGCAGGACGCCGGACAGGATGTAGGTGCCCGCGATCATCGGCTTGCGGCCGATCGAGTCGAACAGCCGGCCGAGCACCAGCGGGCCGATCAGGTTGCCGACGGCGATGACCGCGAAGTAGTAGCCCGGGTCGGTCTTGATGTGGAAGAAGACGGTCAGGATCTGCGCGTAGCCGAACGTGATCGCGTTGTACAGGAACGCCTGGCCGATGAACAGCGAGAAGCCCAGCACGGTCCGCCGCGGGTAGCGGGCCACCATGGTGTGGGCGATGGTGACGAAGCCGATCGACTTGCGCTGGTGGATGGTGATGGACTGGCGCGGCTCGGTCAGCTGCTGGCCGGTCTCCTGCTCCACCTGCGTGCTCGATGCCGGTCACCAGGTCTTCCGCTTCCTGGCCGCGGCCGTGGATGAACAGCCAGCGCGGGCTCTCCGGCACATTCCGCCGCACCAGCAGGACCACCAGGCCGAGCACGACCCCGAACCCGAAGCAGATCCGCCAGCCGACCGCCACCGGCAGGTCGTTGGTGGCCGGCACGGTCAGCAGCGCGCCGGCCGCGGCACCGGCCCAGTAGGTGCCGTTGATGATGATGTCGATGCGGCCGCGGTGCCGGCTGGGGATCAGCTCGTCGATGGCCGAGTTGATGGCCGCGTACTCGCCGCCGATGCCGAACCCGGTGAGGAACCGGAACAGGAAGAACCACCAGGGCGCGAAGGACAGCGCGGTCAGCGCGGTGGCGGCCAGGTAGACGCCCAGCGTGATCATGAAGAGCTTCTTGCGGCCGAACCGGTCGGTCAGCCAGCCGAAGAACAGGGCACCCACGCAGGCGCCTGCCACGTACATCGCCGCGCCGAGCCCGGTGATCTGCCCCTGCGTGATGTCGATCCCGCTGCCCTGGCTTGCTGATCTGCGCGGAGATGTTCCCGACGATGGTGACTTCCAGGCCATCCAGGATCCAGACCGTGCCCAGCCCGATGATGATCATCCAGTGCCAGCGGGACCACGGCAGCCGGTCCAGCCGCGCCGGGACCTTGGTGGTGACTGTCCCTGTCTGGACGTCGTCGCTCACTCGTCGCCCTCCTCGTAGGCGGCCGCGGCGACGGCGTAACCCCTCACCGTTGCCGCCGGCCGCCTGGCTTCGCTACCCGGCAGCCTCGGCCTTACTCAGGCGGGGTGATCTTCAGCGGGACAGCTCGCGTTCCAGCGGGGTGCGGAACCGCGGCACGACCCGGGTGCCGCCCAGCCACCCGGCGAGCCGGCCCGCGGCGCCCGCGACGGCGCCCTCGGTCTCGCGGCCCACGTCCTCGAGCAGCCGCCAGGCGATCTCGCCCCCCGGGCGGCAGGCCCAGCCGCCGATCACCCGGCCGTCGCTCCACACCGTCGGGCCGATGTTCCCGGACGTGTCCATCAGCGCGGCAGCGTGCGGCCCCAGGTACCAGGAGCGCTCGGACCAGCCCATGGCCGTCGGGTCCAGCCCGGGCAGCAGCGCCACCCAGGGATCGGGCCCGGCGACCGGGCCGGCGTCCTCCGCCAGGACCAGGCCGGTCCGGCCGCCCAGGTCCACCTCGGCCGGCCCGATCGCGGCCAGCGCCTGCCGGACCTGGCCGGCCGTCCACCCGGTCCACCAGCGCAGGTCGGCCTCGGTGCCCGGCCCGAACGCGGCCAGCCAGCACCGGGCCAGCTCGGCGCGGGCCAGTTCCGGCGGCGGCTCGGGCGGGCCGTCGGGCAGCCACGCCTCGGCGGGCACCCAGCGCCACTGGCTGCTCAGCCAGGATCCGGCCGGGCGCCCCCGGACGATGCGGCCGTCCGCGGCCAGCAGCAGGAGCACCCGGCTGGTGATGGACTGCCGGGCCTCATAGGGCTTGCCCGCGGCCATCACCAGCTGCGACCGCAGCCGCGGCTCGTCCTCGGCCAGTTGCGCGCCGGTGGCCTCGCCGCGCGCCGCCAGCGCCCGGGCGGTGGCGTCCTCGACGTCGCGGAGCCATGACCCGTCGCCCAGCCCGGCCTCCGCCATCAGCCGCACGTAGCGGCGGCGCTGCGCGGCCGCGACGGCCTGCGCGCAGCCCGCCTGGATCACCGGGACGAGCCCGGCCGGCACCACGAACATGGTCCGCCGCATGCCGAGCAGCCGGACCAGGGACCGCTCGGTGTACAGCGCGTGCTCGATGCGGCCGACATCGGCCGGGGTCCCGGGCGGGCCGCAGCGGGCGGCCACGGCCAGGAACACCGAGGCCGGGTCGGTGGCGTGCAGCGCGACCACGCCGCGGGCCGCCTCCGCGGGAGTGGCGGCCCGCGCCGCATCCGCCAGGTGATGCCGCAGGCCCAGCCGGGCCCGGCGCTCCTGCGGGCCGATGACGCGCATGGCCACGTTCCTACCAGACCGCGGCGACCGTAACGACCCAGCCGGGGCGCCCGGCCGGCCGCCGGCGCGGTCAGACGTTCGACCGTGGTCCCCGGCTCGACGATCCGGAACGTGTCCTCGTCCTTCCCGCACATCGGCAGGAAGTTCTGCAGCACCATCAGCCCGATGTCGCCGAACAGCGCCTCATGGATGACGTAACCCCGCTCCGGGGCCACCTCGCGGGCGTAGTCGATCATCTCGCCGGTCTTGAGCCACGGCCCGCTGGCCGGCAGCAGCAGGGTCTGGACCGGGTCCTCCGGGACGGTGAACGAGTCACCGGGGTGGAACACCGACCCGTCGATGAGGAAGCCGGTGTTCTCGATCACCGGGATGTCCCGGTGCAGCACGGCGTGCAGGTGCCCGTAGGCATGCACGTCGAACCCGGCCGCGCGGAACGCGTCGCCATGGTCGACCACGTGCACCTGGCTGCCAAATCCCGCGAACTGGCTGGCCACGCTGGCGTTCGTCCACAGTTCCAGGCCCTGGTGGGCGTCGAGCGCGGCGTGCAGCCCGTCGACGTCCATGTGATCGAAATGCTCGTGCGTCACGAGCACCGCGCTGGCCCCCTCGAGCGCCCGCGGCATGCTCCACGCGGCGGGGTCGATGACCAGCACGGCGCCGTCCTTCTCCAGCCTGACGCAGGCGTGCTCCAGCTTGGTGAGGCGCATCTGTTCTCCCAACGTTAAGCCGATATGCGCGACCTTACCGGGGCGCATCACTGCGGGCCGTGGCGGACCCGTGCCACGATGGTGGCCGCGCGCCCGGGGGCCGGGCGCGGCGCCGGGGCGGCGCGGCGGGCGCGTGGCGCGGGCCCATGCCGCTACCCGGGACGCAGCGAGCGGGAACGGAGCCTGTCATGCCCGGTGAGAACAGCCTGTCCGCAGTGCAGCACGTGGTCGTGCTGATGCTGGAGAACCGGTCCTTCGACCACATGCTCGGCTTCCTGTACACCGCGGCGGGGAACGTGTCACCGGCCGGCCAGCCCTACGAGGGCCTGACCGGCTCGGAGTCGAACCCGGACGCGTCCGGGGCGCCGGTTACCGTGTTCAAGATCGAGCCCACCACGCCGAACGCGTACTTCATGCCGGGCGCCGACCCCGGCGAGGGCTACATGGCCACCAACGACCAGCTGTTCGGCTCGGACACCGCCCCGGCCAGTCCCACCGTGCCGCCCGCGGACGGGTACGTGAAGAACTTCGCCTACACCCTGGGATGGCAGTCCCGGGGAACGGGCTGGTCGATCCTGCCCGGCACCACCGCCGACGACATCATGGGCTGCTTCACCCCGGAGGCGCTGCCGGTGCTGTCCGGCCTGGCCAAGGGCTTTGCCGTCTGCGACCAGTGGTTTTCCTCGGCGCCCACCGAGACCATGCCGAACCGGGCGTTCACCTGCGCGGCGACCAGCCAGGGCCACATGGACGACAAGACGCACACGTTCACCTCGCCGTCCATCTTCGGCCTGCTGGATTCGCACGGGGTGTCCTGGGCCATCTACGGCTACGACGCGCAGCCGCTGACCAAGGCCACCTTCACCGACATCAGCGGCGCGGCCGCCAGCCACTTCGGCGTGTTCACCGACTTCACCGCGGCCGCGGCGGCGGGCACGCTGCCCGCCTTCACCTTCCTGGAGCCGAGCTGGAGCTCGACCGGGAACAGCCAGCACCCGAACTACGACGTGGCCCTCGGCGAGCAGCTCATCCATGACGTGTACCAGGCGGTCCGCGGCGGTCCCGGCTGGGCGCAGACGCTGCTGGTGATCACCTACGACGAGCACGGCGGCCTGTACGACCACGTGCCGCCGCCGTCCGGGGCCACCCCGCCGGACGCCGACGCGGGCGAGTTCGGGTTCGACTTCACCCGGTTCGGCGTCCGGGTGCCCGCGGTGCTCGTCTCGCCGCTGATCGCGCCGGGCACGGTGTTCCGGGTGCCCGCGGGCAGCACCCCGCTGGATCACACCTCGATCCTCAAGACGGTGCAGCAGCGCTGGGGGCTGCCCGCGCTGACCAAGCGGGACGCGGCCGCGCCCGGGTTCGGCGACGTGCTCACGCTGTCCACGCCGCGCACCGACGACCCGCTGGCCGGGGTGACCGTGCCGACCACCTCCGGGCCGGGCCCGGCCGCGGGCCTGCCCTCGCACCTCCAGGAGATCCAGGCCGAGCTGGTCTCCCGGCAGTTCCCCGCGGGACAGTCGGCCATCCCGGGACAGACCGGCCCGGCGCCGGCCACGGACGCCGCCCTGTCCAGCTACATCCGCGCCAACGCCTAGCCAGCCCGGGGGGACGACCCCCCGGAGCCCCCCGAGAACGCTGGCTCGGAGGGAACACGCCTCCGGCGCGCCCCCCTCGCCAGCGTTCAGCGGACCACCCGGCCGCCGACCGCCATCCGGGAGGCGAGCTCGGCGTCGATCTGCTCCGCGGCGTCCAGCAGCCGGGGCAGGAACTGCTTCTCCAGGGTGCGCATCGGCACCCGGGCCGCGTGCGCGCTGGCGTTGATGGCCGCGACCACCCGGCCGGAACTGTCCCGGATCGGCACCGCGATGGACCGGACGCCCGCCTCCAGTTCCTGGTCCACCGCGGCCCAGCCCTTGGCCGCCGTGTCGGCCAGGATGGCGCGCAGCTGGTCCGGGTCGTCCACCGTGTGCTCGGTCAGCTTGCGCAGCCGGGCCCGGGACAGGTGCGCGTCGAGTTCCGCCTCGGGCAGGCCGGCCAGCAGCACCCGCCCCATCGAGGTGGGGTAGGGCGGCAGCCTGGTTCCCACGGTCAGCGCGATGGTCATGATCCGGTTGGCCGAGGCCCGGGCCACGTAGACGATGTCGTCGCCGTCCAGCACGCTCACCGAGCATGACTCGTGCAGTTCCTCGGTCAGGTCCTCCAGGTGCGGCTGGGCGATCTGCGCCACGCTGAACGAGGACAGGTAGGCGTAGCCGAGCGCCAGGACCCGGGGCCGCAGCGAGAACTGGCGGCCGGAACTGCCGACGTAGCCGAGCTCCTGCAAGGTCAGCAGGAACCGGCGGGCCGCGGCCCGGGTCAGCCCGGTGCGCTCGGCCACTTCCGACAGGGTCAGGGAGGGGTGCTCGGAGGAGAAGCAGCGGATCACGGCCAGCCCGCGGTCCAGGGACTGGACGAAGTCCGTCCGGCGCCCGCCACTGCCCGGGGCAGCCGGTCCCGCGGCCGCGGGCTCCTCGCTGGCGGCCCCCGCGCCGGCCTCGGCGGCCGGCGAACTGCCCATGGTGTTCACATAGCGAACGATAGCGCGCTCACAGCACCAGGGCCAGCGGCCGCCCGGCGGCCCCGCTCAGTGCGTCCCGCGCGGCTGGAGGCCCGCGGCCCGGTAGACCGCGTCGATCACCGTCATGTTCGCGACCGCGTCGTCCGGCGTGCTCAGCACCGGGTCACCCCGGAGCACGGCCCCCGCGAACGCCCGCAACTGGTAGGTGTAGCTGGACTCGCCGCTCACCCGCTCGTGCCGGGTGTACCCGTCGGCGGTCACCGTGAGCCGGTTGAACACCTGCGGGCTGACCCAGTTGAAGACGCGCATCACGCCCCGGTCGCCGACCGCCTTGGCATCCAGCCGGAGCACCTGGCCCGACCACAGCGAGGCGGTCATCCGCCCCAGCACCCCGCCCGGGAAGCGGAACGAGGCGGACATGGCCCGGTCCACCTGCGCCCCGTGCAGCCTGGCCCCGGCCGACACCACCTCCGGCTCACCCGGCCCGAGCATCCGCAGCCAGTTGATGGCGTAACAGCCCGCGTCCATGGTGGCGCCGCCCGCCAGGTCCCACGAGTACCGGATGTCACTGAACCGGGGCAGCGGGAAGCACAGCGCGGCCTCCAGGTAGCGCAGCGGGCCGATCTCGCCGGGCGGGCCGCCGGGCTGCGCCGCGGAGCCGGCCACCTCCTGCATGCGCTGGGCCAGCGGGTGGTAGCGGTAGTGGAAGGCCTCCATCACCACCAGCCCCGATGCCTTGGCGGCGGCGGCCACCTCGGCGGCCTCGGCCGCGTTGGCGGTGAACGGCTTCTCGCACAGCACGTGCTTGCCCGCCTCGATGGCCCGCAGCGTCCAGCGCGCGTGCAGCGCGTTGGGCAGCGGGTTGTAGACGGCGTCGATGGCCGGGTCGGCCAGCAGGGCCTCGTAGGACTCGTGCACCCGCCGGATCCGGTGCTTGCCGGCGAACCGGCGGGCCCGCTCCGGGTCGCGCGCCGCCACCGCGGTCACGCTCGCCTCGGGCACCCGCCGGGCCGGCCGGATCAGCGCCGCGGGCGTGATCCGCGCGGCGCCCAGCACCCCGATCCGCACCCGGTCCACGGCGTCACCTCCGTCCGCCCCGCCGGTACGACCTTATGCCCGCGCGGGCGGCCGGATCGGGCGGATCAGGCGGAACGGCGGGCGGCCACCGAGTGCAGCGCGATGCCGGCCGCCACCCCGGCGTTCAGCGATTCGGACTCGGCCGCGATGGGGATGCGGGCCAGCACGTCGCAGCGCTGCGCGACCAGCCGGGACAGGCCGTGCCCCTCGGACCCGACCACCAGCACCAGCGGGTCGCCGGCCACGGACAGCTCGTCGATGACCGTGTCGCCCTGGGCGTCCAGCCCGGCGACGAACAGGCCGGCCTCCTGGTAGGCGGTGAGGGCCCGGGCCAGGTTCGGCGCCCAGGCCACCGGGACCCGGGCCAGCGCCCCCGCGGACGCCTTCCAGGCCCCGGCGCTCACGTGCGCGCTGCGCCGGGCCGGGACGAGCACGCCGTGCCCGCCGAACGCCGCCACCGAGCGGACGATCGCGCCCAGGTTCCGCGGGTCGGTCACCGCGTCGAGGGCCACGATGAGCGGCGGCTCACCCCGCCGCGGCGGCCCGGTCCAGCAGGTCGTCGGGGTGGGCGTAATCGTAGGGGCGGATCTTCAGCGCGATGCCCTGGTGCACCGCGCCGCCGGTGAGCCGGTCCAGCTCCGGCCGGCCCGCCTCGATCATCGGGATGCCCGCGTCGGCGGCCAGCCGGATCAGCTCGGTCACCCGCGGGATCGTTGTCCATCCGCGGCCAGGCGTACAGCGCGGTCGCGGGGACACGCGCGCGCAGCGACTCCAGCACCGGGTTCCGCCCGGCCACCACCTCGGCCGCGTCCCCGGCGCCGCGGGCCCGGTCCCCGCCCGCGCGGGACGAGCGGCGCACGGGTGCGTGGCGCCGCGCTGCCCCCGGCCCGGTTCCGCGGCCCGGCCGCCGCGGCCGGCGCAGATCCGTCTGAACGGCCCCCCGGTCCCCGTCCCTCCGCCTCGGTCCGGTCACCTCCGCGGGACGGCCGGGCCGCCTTGCGCCGCCCGCCGCTGCGCCGGGTGCCCGGGCCGCAGGTGGGCGGGCGGGGTCGGCCCCTTGCCTTCCAGCTTGCGCCGGCCGTAGCCGCCGGTGCCGGGGCGGGGCTTGCCGGACTTGGTCCGGCCGCCGCGCCCGGACCGGGCCCCGCCGCCCGCGGATGAACCGCTCATCGCTTCAGCTCCCAGCGTGGCCCCTGCGGGGTGTCCTCGATGACCACGCCTGCCTCCTGGAGTCCATCCCGGATCGCGTCCGCGGCCGCGTAGTCCTTCCGCTCCCGGGCCGCCTGCCGCTGGGCCAGCGCCACCCCGACCAGCGCGTCGACCACGGTGCGCAGGTCGTCACCGGGGCCCGCGTCCGCCCAGGGCTCAGCGAGCGGGTCGAGCCCCAGGACGCCGAGCATGGCCCGCACCTCGGCCAGCCGGGTGGCCGCGGCGCCGGTGTCGCCCGCCGCGAGCGCGTTGTTCCCGGCCCGGACGGTCTCGTGCAGCACGGCCAGGGCCTGGGGCACGGACAGGTCGTCGTCGAGCGCGCCGGCGAAGGCGGCCGGCAGCCAGCGTCCCGCGCCGGGGCCGGCCCGGCCGACCTCGGCCGCCCGGATCACGAAGTTCTCGATCCGCCGGTAGGCGGCCACCGCCTCGTCCAGCGCCTCGGCCGAGTACTCCATGCTGGAGCGGTAGTGCGCCGAGCCCAGGTAGTACCGCAGCTCCACCGGCCTGACCTGGGTCACCATCGCGTCCACCAGCAGCGAGTTGCCCAGCGACTTGCTCATCTTCTCGCCGGCCACCCCGACCAGCCCGTTGTGCAGCCAGTACCGGGCGAACCCGTCGCCCGCCGCGCGGGACTGGGCGATCTCGTTCTCGTGGTGCGGGAAGATCAGGTCCAGGCCGCCGCCGTGGATGTCGAAGACCGGGCCGAGGTACTTGGTGGCCATGGCCGAGCATTCCAGGTGCCAGCCTGGGCGCCCCGGCCCCCACGGCGTCTCCCAGGATGGCTCCCCAGGCTTCGCGCCTTTCCAGAGGGAGAAGTCGCGGGGGTCCCGTTTGGCATCGGGGGTTTCGGTGTCCTCGGCGGGCCGCATGTGCTCGAGGCGCTGCCCGGAGAGGGCGCCGTACTCCGGATAGGAGTGCACGTCGAAGTAGACGTCGCCGTCGGCCGGGTAGGCGTGGCCGCCCTCGATCAGCCGCCGCATCAAGGTGATCATCTCGGGTATGTGGCCGGTGGCCCGGGGCTCCACGTCCGGGGGGACGCAGCCGAGCACGGCGTAGGCGCGGCCGAAGGCCCGCTCGTTCCGCTGGGCCACCTGCCACCAGGGCACGCCCTCGCCGGCCGCCACCCGGATGATCTTGTCGTCGATGTCGGTGACGTTCCGGCAGAAGGTGACCTGGTATCCGCTGGCCCGCAGCCAGCGGGTGAGCAGGTCGAAGACCACGCCCGACCGGATGTGGCCGATGTGCGGGGGCGCCTGCACCGTGGCGCCGCACAGGTACAGCGACGCCTTTCCCGGGGTCAGCGGGATGAAGTCGCGCACGGTGCGCGCAGCGGTGTCGTAGAGGCGGAGCGTCACGCAGCAAGGCTACGGGATCGGGCGCCCTGCCTGGCGCGGATAACGCCCGCTGGCTGGGCGGCCGGGCGCGGCGGGCCCCGGGCTGGGGGTGCCGGGAACCGCCGCGCCGGCCCGGGAAGCGGGCTGAGGCCGCCAGGCAACACGCCGCCGACCTGCGGTTGGGGGGAATCTCCCCAAGTCAGGGGCCCGCAGGCAATATCGTCTCCCTTGACGTCAGCAGGCGCTGACGTTTTACGAGTGCGCGGAGGGCCTGAGGAAGGACACCGTAGCCCCCATGAACGACCATCCCCCCGCGAACGGTTCCCGGGGCACCGACCCATATGCCAGGCTCCGGCTGGTCGCCCTCATCGCTGCGATCGCCGGGGTCGTCGTGCTGGCCGCTGGCGCGTTCGTCTTCTCCTACCAGGGCATCCACGAACTCGCCCTCTCGTCTGGGGTGTCTCCCGGGCTGGCCCGGTTCTACCCGGTCATCTTCGACGCCATGCTGGTCGTGGCCTGTGCCGCGGTCCTGTCGCTGCGCGGCGCCGGCTGGTGGCGCCGCGGTTACTCGTGGCTGACCACGCTGGTGCTGCTGGCCGCGGTGGCCCTGGCCGATGCGGCCCACGCGACCGGCACGCACATCCCGCGCCGCCCGTCCGCGGCGACCGTCGCGGTGCTCCCCTGGGTCCTGCTGCTGCTGGCCTTCAGCCTGCTGCTGTCGATGCTGCGGCAGTTCCGTTATGCCCGGGCGGCGCTGGCCGAACGCGAGGCCGCGGCGCGCGGGCTGGCCAGCGCGGGCGAGAGCCGCCCGGCGGACATCGCGGAGCCGCGCCCGGCGGCCATTCCGGGGCCGCGCCGCGGCCGGCGGCCCGGTGCAGGCCGGCGGCCCGGTGCAGGGCGGCGCCCGCGGCGGGCGGCCCGGTGCAGGGGGCGCCCGCGGCACCCCCCGCACCCCAGGCCCGCCCCGCGCCCGCGGTACCCGCCAAGGACCAGGAACCACAGTCACCCCAGGCGCCCCGCGTGCTTGAGGAAGCGTCCTCCGCGCCCCAGGAAGCGCAAGCACCAGCACCCCAGGGGGCGCCAGTGCCTCAGGTGTCCCAGGCGTCTCGCGGCGACACTGAGCCGGGGCGGCCCGTGCCCGAGGCGCCGGCGCTGGCCGCGCCCGAGGACACCGTCCAGGTCATCCCGCGCCGCGTCGAGCAGCCACCCGCCGCCCCACAGCCGGCCGCCCCGCCACCGGCTGCGTCGCCGTCAGCCGCAGTGCCGCCGGCCGCGAGTGCCGCCGGCCGCAGTCCGCCGGCCGCGAGCGCCGGGGCCGGGGCGGATCAGGCGGGCCCGGCGCGGCCCGCCAGCGGTGTCCCCCAGCACGGCCAGAACGGGACCGCTCCGGCGGCCCGCGGCGAGCGGGGCGAGACTCCGGCGGGCCAGCAGGGTGCCGGGACGCCCACTCCGGCCGCCGCCCCGCCCGCCGCGGGGCAACCGTCCGCCGCGGAACCGGCCACGAGGCAGCCGCCCCGCCCGGAACCGCCTGCTGCCGAACCGCCCGCTGCCGAACCGGCCACTGCGGAACCGGCCACTGCGGAACCGGCCAGTGCGGGGCCGCCCGCCGGGCCTTCGCCGCCGGACCGTCCGCCGGGCCAGCGCCGGCCGGCCCCGCCGCCGGGTCACCCGCGGAACCGGCCCCTGGGCCGGCGGCCGCGGCGGAACCGGCCGGGGGGCCCGCGGCGCCCGGGGAGGCCTCTCCTTCCACCCAGCCAGCAGCCACCCAGCCAGCAGCCGCCCAGCCACCGGCCGGCGAGCCATCGACCCAGCCAGCGCCTGGGGAGCCAGTCCCATCGGGCCCGGCAGGGCCACGTCACCAGCCACCCGGCCGCCGGCCAGCAGCCGAGCCGCCATCCGGCCCGCAGCCGCCATCCGGCCCGCGAGCCGCCATCCGGCCAGCAGTCGCCATCCGGCGCACCGTCATCCGGCGCAGAGCCACCAGGGGCACAGCCATCCGGCGCGCAACCGTCCCAGGAGCAGCCAGCCGCAGGACAGCCAGGCAGCGGCCAGCAGGCCAGCGGAGACCAGGCGAGCGGGGAGCACCCGGCGGGCGGGCCGGCCGGTGGCATTCACGTCCCGCACCAGCCGATGCGGGCGCCGGTCCCCGCCCCCTCCCCGCACTTCGACCGGCTGCGCAGCACGCCGACCCCGCCGGACGAGGACCAGGAAAACGAGTCCTGACGGCCATCGGCCCGGCTGGCTAGGCTGAGAGGACGCAGCCGCACCGGCCGGAGGACTCGATGCCGCACACGACCGACCTCGCCGAAGTGACCTCCCCGGCCGAGCTGACGGCGCTGCTCGGCCGGCCAGACCAGCGCGCTGCGGCCAAGGTGCGGTCCATGCTGCATGAGCGCGACCGTGAATGGCTGGCCGCGTCACCGTTCTGCCTGATGGCGACGGCCGCTGCGGACGGCAGCTGTGATGTCTCCCCCAAGGGCGACCCGCCGGGCTTCGCCCGGGTGCTCGACGACACCACGATCGCCATCCCGGACCGGGCCGGGAACAACCGCGCCGACGGGTACCGCAACATCCTCAGCAACCCCCAGGTCGGCCTGCTGTTCCTAGTCCCCGGCCGCCCCGACACGCTGCGCATCAACGGGCGGGCGCGGCTGGTGCGGATGCGCCGTTCTTCGACAGCATGACGGTGCGGGGCAGCCGCCCGGTACTCGCCCTGCTGGTGGACGTGACCGAGGTCTTCTACCACTGCCCGAAGGCGTTCATGCGGGCGGCGCTGTGGGATCCGGCGACCTGGGCCCCAAGGCGCTGCCATCGACCGCCCGCATCGTGGCCAGCGTGCAGCCAGACGCCGGGGTGACCGAGGAGCAACTGGAGCGGCACTACGGCCCCGGCTACTCCGAACGCCTCTATCCCTGCGGCTGATCCACCGGCTGCCTATCCCGCGGCCGGGGCGGCCGCTCGGCGACCAGCGCGGTGGCCACCGCGGCCAGGCCTTCCCGCCGGCCGGTCAGGCCCAGCCCGTCCGTGGTGGTCCCGGACAGGCTGACCGGAACCCCGCCGAGCGCCTCGGAGAGGACCTTCTCCGCCTCCTGGCGGCGGCCGGCCAGCTTGGGGCGCTCCCCGATGACCTGGATGGCCACGTTGCCGATCACGTAACCGGCTCCGGCCACCAGGGACGCGGTGGCCGCGCAGCAGCGACACCCCGGAAGCGCCCGCCCACTGGGCCTCGGCGGTACCGAAATTGGCGCCTAGATCGCCGAGGCCAGCAGCGGACAGCAGCGCGTCACAGGCCGCATGCGCGGCAACGTCCCCATCAGAATGACCGGCCAGGCCCTCGTGCCCCGGCCAGAGCAGCCCAGCCAGGTAGAGCGGGCGGCCACGACCGAACGGGTGAACGTCCGTGCCGATCCCCACTCGCGGCAGTTGACCGGCCACCTGGATGCCGCGGCAGGGTCAGGAGGCGAGGATCTCGTCGAGCAGCGCCTCGGCCTTGTCCTCGTTGGTCTTCTCGGCCAGGGCAAGCTCGCTGACCAGGATCTGCCGCGCCTTGGCCAGCATCCGCTTCTCACCAGCGGACAGCCCGCGCTCCCGGTCCCTGCGCCACAGATCGCGCACGACTTCGGCTACCTTGTTCACGTCGCCGGAAGCCAGCTTCTCCAGGTTTGCTTTGTACCGCCGTGACCAGTTGGTCGGTTCCTCGGTGTGCGGGGCGCGCAGCACCTCGAACACCCTCTCCAGTCCTTCCTGCCCGACTACGTCCCGGACGCCAACCAGCTCGGCGTTGTCCGCAGGAACGCGTACCGTCAAGTCACCCTTGTCGACCTTGAGCACCAGGTAAGTCTTGTCCTGGCCCTTGATCGAACGGGTCTCGATCTCTTCGATCCGAGCAGCCCCATGGTGGGGGTAGACGACCGTGTCGCCGACCTTGAAAGTCATGTGGCACATACCCCTTCCGCTAAAGCAATCTTAGCACGACCAACGGGGCACTTCACCTGACGTTGACGATAAACGTGCAGGTCAGCGGGCCTTTTCCAGACTTGCAAAGCGGCCCGCCGGGGGTGTCGCCGACCCGGCCCGGCCGCCTGGACGGGGCCGGACGCCCTCCGGCCCCTCCTAGGTATTGTCGCATTTCCTGCCGATTCCGTCGCGACCGCCTCACCGCAGGGCCATCCGGGCGGGGCCGGCCGGCCCCAGCGGCGGCCCGGCCGGACACGCCGCGGGGCCTCCGGCGGCGGCTACCGCGGCACGGAGACCAAGCTCATGTCGGCGCAACCGTGCCGTCAGCCTGCCCGCAGGCACATACTGGAGTCAACGAGGCTGCGTACGCCGGAGAAGATGCTCGTGAACACAGGTGGGGACCCGGAGCGGGACGAGTACGGGCTGCCCCGGGTGGATATCGAGATCCCCGACGACGCCAGGGAACTCGACCGGGACATCCAGGCCTACTACCGGGAGCGCCGGGCGCAGCGCCGCCAGCGGGTGCTGCGGCGGCTCGGCGGCCCGCTCATGCAGGACGGCATGGTGCTGCCGCTGCTGGCCAGCTGCCTGGCGCTCACCCTGCTGGCCGGAACCCTGCTGACCATGTTCACCGCCCGCCGCCTCGGGCCGCCGCCGGCCCAGGCCACCAGCGCGCCCCCGTCGGCCAGCCCGTCCGCCACCCCGGGTAGCCAGCTGCCGGACGCCACGGTGCTGGCCGACAACCAGACCGTGCAGCTCCGTGACCTGCGGCCCTCCGCGCTGGCGCTGGTGCCGGCGGCCTGCCGGTGCGCCGTGGTGGCCCGGCAGCTCGCCGCCCAGGCGAGCGCGGCCAGTGTCCGCCTGTACTTCGTGACGGCCGGCAGCACGCTGGCCCAGGTGCGGGCCCTGGCCCGGCAGCGCGGCATGCCCGCGAGCCACCTCATCCAGGACCGGCGCACCGTGCTGCAGGCGGTCTACCGGCCCACCGGGCTGACCGTCGTCCTGGTGTACCGGGACGGCTCGGTGCGCCTCGAGCGCGACCTGCGGCCCGGCGTCCGGCTGGAGGAGAGCCTGCGCGCGCTGTCCAGCACCACCCCGCAGGGGCTGGACCTGCCCGCCAGCACCATCCTCGCCGCCGGCCAGGTCAGGCTGTAGGCCCGGCCCACCGGCGGGCCGGCGCACGCTGCCGCACCCGGTGCCGCTACGCTTTCAGCCGTCCCCGGTGTCGTTCACCCGAAACTACTGAGGAGAGCACCCGATGCTCCTCCGCGGCCGTCCCGCATCCGCGTCCGGCATGCCCCTCGTGCCGTCCCCGGCGAACCCGACAGGAGCGCCCCAGGGCCGCCGCCGCCCCCATGGCCCGGTTCGTGGCGGCGCCCGGCGCCCGGCCGCGTTCCGGCGGATCTGCGCGATCGCGGTGGCCGCCGCGATCCCGGCCCTGGCCGGGTGCGAGGCGGGCATGAACGCCCCGGTCCTGCAGTGGCACCCGCCGGTCAACGGAGTCAACAAGACGCTCACGACCGTGCCGGGTTCCGGCTTCCTGGGCATCCGCGACCTGTTCGTGCTGGGTCCCGTCCCGGGCGGCAGCTTCCCGGCCGGAAGCTCGGCCGGGGCCTTCCTGGCGCTGGACAACACCGGCCCCCGGGACCGGCTGCTGAGCATCACCGCGCCCGGCACGGCCACCTCGGTGACCCTCCCGGGCGGCAGCGTGGCGGTTCCTGACGGGCCAGACCGTGCTGCTGACCGGGCCGGAGCCCGCCGTGGTGCTGAACGGCCTGACGCACAGCCTGACCGGCGGGACCGACGTGCAGATGGTGCTGCACTTCCAGAACGCGGGCATCGTGAGCACTGGCCGTGCCGGTGCTGGCGAAGGCCGATTACTACGCGACCTACTCCCCCGCGCCGTCCCCGAGCGCCACACCGACGGGAAGGAAGCACCGGCACCGGGCGGGCCGCGGGCAGCGCGGCGTCCCCGTCCCCCGGCGCCACCCCGACGCCGACGCCGACCGCCACTCCCTGACGGGCCCGGCCGCCGGCGGCGGCCGGAGGGACCCGGTCGGTCGGTGGCGGGCTGGCGTGGCGGCGGGTCAGCTGCCGGGCTCGAACTTGTAACCCAGCCCGCGCACGGTGATGATGTGCCGCGGGTTGCCCGGGTCGGTTTCCACCTTGGCCCGGAGCCGCTTGATGTGCACGTCGAGCGTCTTGGTGTCACCCACGTAGTCGGCGCCCCACACCCGGTCGATCAGCTGCATCCGGGTCAGCACCCGGCCGGTGTTGCGCAGCAGCACCTCGAGCAGCTCGAACTCCTTGAGCGGCAGCTGGACCTGCTCACCGCGCACCGTGACCACATGCCGGTCCACGTCCATCCGGACCGGGCCGGATTCCAGGGTGGACACGGCGGCGTCCTCCGGCTCGCCGCGGCGCCGGAGCACCGCGCGCATCCGGGCGACCAGCTCGCGGGACGAGAACGGCTTGGTCACGTAGTCGTCGGCGCCCAGTTCCAGGCCGACGACCTTGTCGATCTCGCTGTCCTTGGCGGTCAGCATGATCACCGGCACGTTCGACCGCTCACGGAGGGTCCGGCAGACCTCGCTGCCCGGCAGCCCGGGCAGCATCAGGTCGAGCAGGACCAGGTCCGCCCCGTCCCGGTCGAAGGTGTCGAGCGCGTCCGGCCCGGTCGGGCAGACCGCCACCTCGAACCCTTCCTTGCGGAGCATGTAGGACAGGGCGTCGCTGAACGACTCCTCGTCTTCCACAACGAGAACGCGGGTCACTGGGCCTCCATGGCGGACTGACGCGGCGGGGGGCAGGGCATTCCCGGACGCAGCCCACGGCCGGGTGGCGATCGGCAGCCGCACGGTGAAGGTCGAGCCTTCGCCGACCTTGCTCCAGACGGTCACCTTGCCGCCGTGTGCTGCCGTGACATGCTTCACGATGGCCAGGCCGAGGCCGGTCCCGCCGGTCTGCCGGGACCGGGCCGGGTCGACCCGGTAGAACCGCTCGAAGATCCGCTCCAGGTCCCGCTGCGGGATGCCGATGCCCTGGTCGGCCACGGTGATCTCGGCCACGTCCTCGGCCACCCGGGTGGTCGCCACGACGACCCGGGTCTTCTCCGGGCTGTAGGCAACCGCGTTCTCCAGGAGGTTCCGCAGCGCGTTGACCAGCAGGTCCTCGTCGCCGAGCACGACCAGGCCGCCGTCTCCCCTGGCCTCCAGCTCGATCCCGTGGGCGCTGGCCTTCATCCGGCACCGGTCCAGCGCCTCGGCCACGACCAGGCTGAGGTCGACCGGGATCGGGTCGGGGATGGGCTCCGCGGCCTGGATCCGGGACAGCGTGATCAGGTCCTGCGCCAGCTTGGTCAGCCGGGTCGCCTCCTGGCGCATCCGGCCGGCGAACCGGCGGACCGCCTCCGGGTCGTCCGCGGCGTCCTCGACGGTCTCGGCCAGCAGGGCCAGCGCGCCCACCGGCGTCTTGAGCTCGTGACTCACGTTGGCCACGAAGTCGCGGCGCACTTCCTCGACCCGGCGGCTCTCGGTCTGGTCCTCCGCCAGCAGGAGCACCAGGCCGCCGCCGCCGACCCCGGAGCCGAGCGGGGCGACCCGGACCGCGAAACTCGTGGTGCGGCCGCCGAACCTGGTGCCGGAGACCTCGATCTCGCCTTCCCTGATCTCGCCGTCGCGGCGCACCTGCCGGGCCAGGGCCAGCAACTCCCCGACCATCAGGCGGTCACCCTTGACCAGGCCGAACGACCGGGCCGCCGCACTGGCCCGCAGCACACGGTCCTCGCTGTCGATGACCACGGCCGAGGAGGACAGGACGGACAGGACGGCCGCGATCCCGGCCGGCAGCCGCGCGGGCGGCCGGCGGGAGGTGGATAGCTCCAGCACCTGCTGGGCCTTGGCCGCCTTCCGGATCTTCATGCCGCGGGGACTCCCATCGCGAGGCCGCTGACGTCACCGATCCCTGCCGCCATGATCACCGCCACCTGCACGCACACACCCCGATGGTATGCGGGACCAGCCGGAGTCGTCTGTGGCCAGCATCTGGATGCCGCCCGTGTTCCCCATCTATTCATGCAGCGGCCCGTGCCTGGTCATACCCGCGTTGCGCCGCCGTCAGCCAGGCGGCCGGGCATACCGGGCCCAGCCCGCCGAAACCGGGCCGGCCGCGGGAGCCGTCAGCGGCCCTGGTTCGCGACCGCCTCGGCCGCCGCCGCCGCGGCGGCCGGGTCGAGGTAGCGGCCGCCCGGGACCTTGGGCCGGAAATCCGCCCCGATCTCATAGACCAGCGGGATCCCGGTCGGGATGTTCAGCCCGGCGATGTCGGAGTCAGAGATGCCGTCCAGGTGCTTGACCAGGGCCCGCAGCGAGTTGCCGTGCGCGACCACCAGCACGGTCCTGTCCGCGGCCAGGTCCGGCACGATCGCGTCCTGCCAGTAGGGCATGAGCCGGGCGAGCACGTCCTTGAGGCACTCGGTCCGCGGGAACAGGTCGGGCGGCAGCGTCGCGTACCGCGGGTCGGTCACCGGGGAGTGCGGGTCGTCGTCGGCGAGCGGCGGCGGCGGCACGTCATAGGACCGCCGCCAGAGCATGAACTGCTCGTCCCCGAACTCCTGCCGGGTCTGGGCCTTGTTCTTGCCCTGCAGCGCGCCGTAGTGGCGCTCGTTCAGCCGCCAGGTCCGGCGGACCGGCAGCCAGAGCAGGCCCGCCGCCTCCAGGGCGAGGTTGGCCGTCTGGATCGCCCGGGTCAGCACCGAGGTGTGCACCAGGTCCGGCAGCACGCCCGTGTCGCGGAGCAGCTTCCCGCCGCTCGCGGCCTCGGCCGCACCACGCTCCGACAGCCCCACGTCCACCCACCCGGTGAACAGGCCTTCCGCATTCCACGCACTTTCCCCGTGCCGCAGCAGCACCAGCGTCGCCATGAGCCGAGCTTATCGGCCCGGGCCGCGGCGCGCGCCGGGCCGAAAGCCCCTGCCAACCGGGCACAACGGAACGACCGGGGGAACATCGTGGTGAATCACGTGGTTCATTCATCGGAGGTGCATGCCCGTGCCGCGACGCGTCCCCCGGCGGATCGCGACCATCAGTGTCCATACCTCACCGCTGGAACAGCCAGGCACCGGGGACGCCGGGGGCCTGAACGTCTACGTGGTGGAAGTGGCCAAGCGGCTGGCCGACCGCGGAGTTGAGGTCGAGATCTTCACCCGGGCCGTGTCCCGGGACGCCCCGCAGGTCGCGGAGCTGGTCCCGGGCGTGCTGGTCCGGCATGTGCCCGCCGGCCCGTTCGAGGAGCTGGACAAGGCTGACCTGCCCGCCCAGCTGTGCCAGTTCACCTTCGAGGTGCTGCGCGCCGAGGCGGCGCACGCCCCCGGCCGGTACGACCTGGTGCACGCGCACTACTGGCTCTCCGGCCAGGTGGGCCTGGTCGCCCGGCAGCGCTGGGGCGTCCCGCTGGTGCAGTCGATGCACACGCTGGGCCGGGTGAAGAACGCCGCGCTGGCCAGGGGCGACGCGGCCGAGCCGGAACTGCGGCTGCGCGGCGAGACGGAAGTGGTCTCGGTGGCCGACCGGCTGGTGGCCAACACCGACGAGGAAGCCCGCCAGCTGGTGGCGCTGTACGGGGCGGATCCGGCCAAGGTGTGGACGGTCAACCCGGGGGTGGACCTGTCGGTGTTCCGGCCCGGCCCCGCCGCGGCGGCCCGGCGGCGGCTCGGGCTGCCCGCCGAGGGCACCGTGGTGGTGTTCGCGGGCCGGGTCCAGCCGCTCAAGGCCCCCGACATCGTGCTGCGCGCCGCCGCCCAGCTGGTCCGGGACGAGCCGGAGCTGGCCGCCGGCCTGACGCTCGCCTTCGTGGGCGGCCCGAGCGGGACCGGCCGGGCCGACCCGGACGGCCTCACCGAACTGGCCCGCAGCCTCGGCATCGCCGGCCTGGTCCGGCTGGAACCGCCGTGCCCGCAGCCGGAACTGGCCGACTGGTACCGCGCGGCGACGGTGGTCATGGTGCCCTCCTACTCCGAGTCCTTCGGGCTGGTGGCGGTGGAGGCGCAAGCCTGCGGCACCCCGGTGATCGCCGCGGCGGTCGGCGGGCTGCGCACCGCGGTCCGGCACGGCGAGTCCGGCCTGCTGGTCGCCGGCCATGACCCGGCCAGCTACGCGCGGGCGCTGCGCGAGCTGATCACCGCGCCGGGCCGGCGCGAGTCGCTGTCCCGCGGTGGCGTGGCGCACGCGTCCCGGTTCGGCTGGTCCCGCACGGTGGACCGGCTGCTCGGGCGTGTACGCGGGCGCGATGACCAGCGTGGCGGCCCCGGACCGGTTCACCGGGGCGCTGCCGTCCTGAACCGCGGCGCCCGCCGGGCCGGCGCCGGCCAGGGTGGCCGGGGCGGCATGCGGCAGGATGGGGAATCATGACCGAGCGAGTCCCCGGCACCACCCCGGTACCGAACGACCCCTCGGTAACAGTCACCCAGCAAGCCGCCGCGGCGTCCATCGAGGCGGCGCTGACCGAGCTCGGCCTGGACTGGGAGAGCCCGCAGCCGGGGAGTTACCTGGTCCGGCTGGAGGGCCAGCACAAGCTGGCCACCATGACCTGGCTGATCGCCGGGCGGCACAGCCTGCACGTGGAGGCCTTTTTCTGCCGCCAGCCCGACGAGGACCATGCCCGGTTCTACCGGTACCTGCTGGAACGCAACGGGCGGATGTACGGGGTGCACTTCGCGCTCGACAAAGCGGGCGACGTGTACCTGGTCGGGCGGCTGCCGCTCGGCGCGGTGGACACCGCGGAGATCGACCGGGTCCTGGGCTGCGTGCTGACCTACTCCGACGAGAACTTCGACCCGGCCCTGGCCATCGGCTTCGCCTCCTCCATCCGCCGGGAGTGGGCGTGGCGGGTCAAGCGGGGCGAGAGCCTGGCCAACCTGCGCGCGTTCGCCCGGCTCGCCGACCCCGAGCACGAATGGCCCGGGGACCGCCCCCCAGCTAGCCCAGGCCTATTCGCGGTTCCGGGGGGTCGTCCCCCCGGGCCTATTCGCCGGCGAGGCGGGGCGCGCCGCAGGCGTGTTCCCGCCGAGCCGACGAATGCGCGGGGGGTTCCGGGGGTCGCCCCCGGGCTAGCAGAGCGCGGGGGGTTCCGGGGGGTCGTCCCCCCGGGCCAGCACCGTCAGGACTTGACCAGGCGGGAGATCGCCTCAGCGGCCTCGCGGACCGATTCGCGGCCCTCGTCGCCGCCGGCCCGCACGGCCTCGCTGACGCAGTGCCCGAGGTGCTCCTCCAGCAGCCCGAGGGCCACCGCCTGCAGGGCCCGGGTCACCGCGGAGACCTGGGTCAGCACGTCGATGCAGTAGACGTCCTCCTCGACCATGCGCTGCAGCCCGCGTACCTGGCCCTCGATCCGGCGCAAGCGCTTGAGGTAAGCGTCCTTGTCCTGCGTATAACCGCGCATGCAGCGAGAATACGCGGTCGGCGGCCCTGGACCCAGGCCCTACCGGGGCGGCGGGGAGACCGAGCCCGGCGGGCGGGCCCCGTGACCGACGGGTGAGCCCTTGCGGGCAGTTCGCAGGCGGCCGCGGCTAGGCTGCCCGGCAGGCAGCCACCGGGAGGGCAGGCATGGGTCCACTGCACGGAGTGCGCGTCGTCGAGCTGGAAAGCCTCGCGCCCGCGCCGTTCGGCTGCATGATCCTCGCCGACCTGGGCGCCGAGGTGATCCGGGTGGACCGTCCCGCCGCTCCCGGTCACCCGGTCGTGCCGCCGGGCGACCCGCTGGCCCGGGGGCGCCGGTCGATCCGGCTCGACCTCAAGGAGCCGGAGGGGGTGGCGGTCCTGCTCCGCCTGGCCGCCCGCGCGGACGTGCTTCGTGGAGGCCTTCCGCCCTGGGGTCGCCGAGCGGCTCGGCTTCGGCCCGGAGGCCTGCCTGGAGCGCAACCCCCGGCTGGTCTACGCGCGGATGACGGGCTGGGGGCAGGACGGCCCGCTGGCCCCGGCCGCCGGGCACGACATCGACTACATCGCGGTGGCCGGCACGCTGGACCCGATCGGCCGGGCCGGCGACCGCCCGGTGCCGCCGCTGAACCTGGTCGGCGACTTCGGCGGCGGCGGCATGCTGCTGGCCGTGGGCGTCCTCGCCGCCCTGCTGGAGCGGGAGCGGTCCGGCCGCGGCCAGGTCGTGGACGCGGCCATGGTGGACGGGGCGGCGCTGCTGGCCACGTTCATCCACGGCCTCCGGGCGGCGGGCGGGTGGCAGGACGAGCGCGGCAGCAACCTGCTGGACGGCGGGGCGCCGTTCTACGACACCTACCAGACCGCCGATGGCAAGTTCGTCGCCGTGGGTGCCCTGGAGCCCAAGTTCTACGCCGAGCTGCTGGGCGGTCTCGGGCTGGACCCGGCGGGGCTGCCCGGCCAGTACGACCGGGACGGCTGGCCCGCCCTGCGGGCCGCCTTCACCGCCCGTTTCGCCGAGCGGACCCGGGACGAGTGGGCCGCGGCCTTCGACGGATCGGACGCCTGCGTGGCCCCCGTGCTGAGCATGGCCGACGCGCCCGGCCACCCGCACAACGCCGCCCGCGGCACCTTCACCGAGGTGGCCGGGGTGACCCAGCCCGCCCCGGCGCCCCGGTTCAGCCGGACGCCCGCGGGCCAGCCGGCGCCGCCGCCCCCGCCGGGCGGCGACACCAGCGCGATCCTGGCCGAGCTGGGCTACTCCCCGGCGGAGATCACCGCGCTCAGCGACCAGGCATCGCCAGCTGACCGGCGCCGGCACCGCCGCGTGAGCTCAGCCGCCGCCCAGCTGGATCGCCTTGACGACGAGCAGGACCACCGAGATCACCAGGTAGCCGCGGAGCAGCAGCATGGCGAGCTTGGTGCCCGCCGACCACGGCACCGGCTTGAGCAGCGCTATCGGCGGCATCCGCCAGTTGAGCCGCTCCTGCGCGGTCATCTGCACCGGGGCGGGCCGCGGGCGGGTGCCGCGGCGCTGCCTGATCTCCAGCCACAGGCCAGTTCCTCCCCCGAAGACCACGAGCGCCACGGCCAGCACCAGCGCGACGGTGATCACGTTCAGGTGCGGGAACACGGTGCTGACCACGAGCGTGCCGGACAGGGTGAGCAGCACGCCGATGATGATGGTGGCCAGCACGTTGAGCCAGCGCTTGTTCCGCCACGGGCCGAGAACTTCCGGGTCGTTGCACAGCAGCAGCAGGAAGACGCTGGCGCTGGGCAGCAGCACCCCGGCCAGGGCCTGCACGCTGGTGGTGATCAGCCCGAGCGGCGCGTGCGGGATCAGCACGATGGCCGGCCGCCACCACCACCAGGGCGGAATAGCTCAGGTAGAACTGCTTCGCGTCCCGGAAGCTGCGGTGCAGCGAGTGCTTCAGGCCGAACACGTCGCCGAACGCGTAGCTGGTGGACAGGGTCACCGCCGAGGCGCCGATGATGCTGGCGTCGAGCAGCACGATGGCGAACAGCGCGCCGAACCAGTAGGCGTGGTGCTCCAGCGCGCGGGCCACCCCGAGCGCGTCGGTGAACTTCCCGGCCAGGTTCGTGCCGCGGACCGCGAACACGGCCACCACGACGATCGGAGATGGCCCCGAGCACCACGACGACGGCGCCGAGCGTGGTGTCCGCCCGCTCGTAGCCGATGAACCGGGGCGTGATGCGCTTGTCCACCACGTTGGACTGCTGGAAGAACAGCTGCCAGGGGGCCACCGTGGTGCCCACGATGGCGATGATGAGCAGGACCGCGGTCGAGCGTGGCGCCGCCCTGGATGCCCGGCACCACCAGGTGGTAGCCGATCTGGCCCCAGTACGGGTGCGAGGCGAGCGCCAGCGGGTACAGCACCAGGCTGGTCGCGATGAACAGGAAGATGGCTCGTTCCCAGCGGGCGAAGCTGCCGCTCGCGGTGATGGCGACGAGCAGGACGGCGGTCAGCGGCACCGAGATGTACGGGCTGATGCCGAAGTAGCGCAGCGCCAGCGAGACGCCGATGAACTCGGTGACGATGGTCAGGAAGTTGAGCAGGAACAGGTCACCGACGCTGAACCAGCCCCAGAACCGGCCGAACCGCTCGTTGATCAGCCGGGCGTGCCCGACGCCGGTCACCGCGCCGAGCCGGACCACCATCTCCTGGTTGACGATCAGCACCGGGATCAGCAGCAGCAGCACCCAGAGCAGGCTGTAGCCGTAGTTCTGCCCGGCCTGGGCGTAGGTGGACACGCCGCCGGCGTCGTTGTCCCCGACCATCACGATCAGGCCGGGGCCCATGATGGCCAGGAAGGTGACCAGCCTGCGCTTCAGCCCCCGCCGGGTGTCGTCGGGGTCGCCCACCCTGACCCGGCCGAGCGCGCCCTCGATGTCGCCCAGGTGCGCCTGGTCGAGCACCGCGCTGGGCGCTGCCGACAATGTCCGCGCCGGCTGCGCTTCCGGCGGGCCAGCCGCCGCCCGCCGCGGCGGGGGCGGCTGGGCGCGGCCCGGCCCGGGCCTGGGCTGCACCGGGCCCTCCGGTGCCGGGCCCCTCCGCACCGGGCCGTCCCCCGCTGGGCCGTCCCGCACCGGACCGTCCGGTACCGGGCCCTGGCGCACCGGGCCGCCTCCCGCTGGTCCCTCCCGCACCGGGCCGTCCCGCGGTGGGCCCTCCCGCACCGGCACGCCCGGCACCGGCGTGTCCGCTCGGGGGCGCCCTGGCCCGCGGGCGGCTCGGGGCGCTGCCCCTCCGTCACTGCTCGCTGCCCCGGTGCGCGTCCGGCGGCTGGGCGGTTTCCCTGCGCCGCCAGTCGTCCGGCAGCGTGACCTCGAGCACGTCGTCCACGGTGATCAGGCCGATCATCCGGCGGTTCTCATCCACCACCGGGACGGTGATCAGGTTGTAGTCGCTCATCAGGACCGCGACATCGACCACGTCGGTATCCGCCCCGACCCGCACCGGGTCGGTGTCGCAGACATCCAGCAGCGGCGTCCCGCGGTCGGCCTGCAGCAGCCGCACCACGGTGGCGACACCGCCCAGCCGGCCGCTGGCATCCACCGCGTGCACGCTGGTCAGGGCCTCCGGCTGGAGGCTCTCCGCGCGGCCCACCGCGGCCAGCGCGTCGGCCACCGTGAGGTCCTCGGCCAGGGCCAGGAAATCGACCCCCATCAGCCCGCCCGCGCTGGTCGGGTTGAAGCCCATCAGGGTCAGCACCTTGGTCCGCTGGCCGGGCGGGAGCAGGTCGAGCACCGGCTGCCTCCGGTCCTGCGGAAGCTCCGCGATGGCGTCCGCCGCGTCATCGGCCCGCATCCTGGCCAGCACCTCGGCGATCTCCGCGTCGCTGCGCTCGCCGAGCAGCCGGGTGGCCCGGTCCTCGTCCAGCTCCTCGAAGACGTCCGCCTCGAGTTCGGGATCCGCGTGCACGTGACCGAGGATCTCGTTCTCTTCTTCCTTGGACGCCTCCTCGAGCAGGTCGGCGATCTGCGCGGGCTTGAGCCGGCGGAGCCGGCCGAACTGCCCGCGCAGCCCGGCGCTGCTGGCGTGGCCGATCAGCGGCTCGAACCGGGACCAGTCGCGGAAGGTGTGCCCGGTATGGTCCCCGCCGCCCAGGCCGAGAAAGCGCAGCAGGCCGCCGCGCCGGCGGTGGGTGTCCACTCCCGCGAGCACCCATTGCTCGGTCCCGTCCGGGCCCCGCTGCTGCCGCAGTTCCAGATCGGCCGCCCGGATCAGGCGGGCGCTCTGCACGTCGATGAGCCGGTGCCCCAGCACGTCGGCGCGCAGCAGCACCTCGCCGTCCCGCCGCTCGAAGCGCCGCAGGTCGAGCTTGGCCGTGCCGAGCTTGAGCTCCGTGCCGTCGAAGACGCCGGTCTGCTCGACCGGAATGAAAACCTCGCGGCCGCCCACCTTGGCCACGATCCCCTTCACCACCGGAAGGGGATTGCCGGGCAGCGCCACGACGACGTCCGCCACCCGGCCGAGGGACTCCCCCCGGCTGTCGGTGATCGGCCGCTTGAGCAGGTCCGAGAGGTGGATGGTGCGCCCGGTCTGAGCCGCGGCCTGGCTGCCTGCTGGTGTCGTCGCCATGCCGGGCATCTCCCCTCTGCGCACGACCCGGTCTCGCACACGACCGGCCGACCGTGGCCCGGGCGGGCCCGTGGCGGCCGCCGGCCGCTGGTCGCAGGCGATACCGCCAGTGTTCCATCACCGCGCCGCGGCGGCACGACCGGCCCGATGAACAGAAAGCGACCGGCGGTGAACCGCACCGCGCCCCTTTCCGGCCGGAGATTCCGGTTATCGGCGCGCTCCAGGGTAGGGTCACCGGGTCGGGCTGTGCCCACACACGGAGCCAGAGCGAGGAGGTGACGGCCGTGCTGGGTGACCCTTCCAGTACAACCCCGGCGATCACGGCCGCCGCCATGGGCCGGGTCGCCGGGAGGTGCCTGCCGCTATCCCGCCCATCGCCGGCCAGCTACCGCGGGCCGGGGCGCATGCCCTAGCCCCGGGGCGGCCGGCGGACCGCAGGAGGTTCCTGTGTCCGATCGGTTCTTCGGAAGCCACCGGGATCCGGCGCGGCCGCGCCGCCGTGACGGCGCCTCGCTGCCCCGCCGCCTCATCCAGCCGTCCCCGGCTACCCTCGCCTCCCGCCAGCTCAGGCAGGACATCGTGTCGCTGGCCGGGCTGGTCGGCCGCCCGGTGCTCAACCAGGCCGGCGACGAGGTCGGCCACGTCAGCGACCTGCTGGCCAAGGTGCACGGCGGGGAGACCTACCCCGTGGTCACCGGGATCGTGATCCGGGTCGGGCGGCGCCGGTCGTTCCTGGACGCGTCGGCCATCGACAAGCTGCACCGCCGCTCGGTCACGCTGCGCACGGCCCGGCTGGACCTGCGCGAGTTCCAGCGCCGGGAAGGCGAGGTCCTGCTGGCCCGGGACATCCTCGACCACCAGCTGGTGGACACCGACGAGATCCAGGTGATCCGGGCGGCCGACCTGTACCTGGCCCAGGTCGGCGACCTGATCCACCTGGTCGGCGTGGATGTCAGCCTGCAGACCCTGCTGCGCCGGCTGGGCCCCCGGCGGTTCCGCTGGCACCCGACCCCGGACCGGGTCATCGACTGGTCCGCGATCGAGTCCTTCGGGGCCGGCTCGGCGGAGGGCCCCGCGGCGGTGAAGCTGCGCACCCCGCACTCCGCGCTGCGCCGGCTCCGCCCGGCCGAGCTGGCCGACGTGCTGGAGGGGCTGGGCCGCCCGGGCCGCCAGGAGGTGCTCGACAGCCTCGGCGACGACCTGGCCGCGGACGCGCTGGAGGAGATGGAGCCGCACGAGCTGACCGCGCTGCTGCGTGAGGTGGAGCCGGCCAAGGCGGCCGACCTGATCGCCCGGATGGAACCGGATGAGGGCGTGGACGCGCTGCGGGACCTGACCGAGGAGGAGCAGGTCGCGCTGCTCGCCAGGATGCCGCAGGCGGTCCAGCGCGAGCTGGTCAAGCTGCTCGGCTACCCGGGTGACGAGGCGGGCGGCATCATGACCAGCGTGATCGCCTCCGCCGCGCCGGACGAGACGGTGGCCCAGGTCAGCCAGCGGCTGGCCGAGCTGGCCGGGCACCGGACCGAGATCGACTCGGTGGCGGTGCTCGACGCGGCCGGCGTGCTGCTCGGCGACATTCCCGCCTTCGACCTGCTGGTCGCGAAGCCGGGCCAGCGGCTGGGCGACCTGCTCGACCCGGACAACCCGCCGGTCACGCTGCACCCCGACGCCGACCTCGACATGGTCGCCACCGAGCTGGTCGAGTCCCGCCGGTCCTCGCTGCTGGTGGTGGACGACGACGGGCGCCCGCTGGGCCGCATCCTGGCCGACGACGTGCTCGATGCCCTGGTGCCCGGGCACGGGCGGCTGCACTTCCCGAGGCTGCTGCAGTGAGCACCCAGGAGGAAGAGGACGCCGCCGCCGGGCTGGAGCAGGGCCACCCGCGGGCCCGGGGCGGGATGACCTCGCTGACCCGGGTCCGGGCCGGCGGCGTGCGGCTGATCCGGTCCCGCCGGGGCCGGATCTGGCTGATCCTGGCCATCGCCGGGCCCGGGGTGGTGGCCGCGAACGCGGGCAACGACGCGGCCGGGATCGCCACCTACGCCTCGGCCGGGTCCCAGTTCGTCTACCGGACGCTGTTCTTCATGGTGCTGGTCACCTTCGCGCTGGTGCTGGTCCAGGAGATGGCCGTCCGGCTGGGCACGCACACCGGCAAGGGCCTGGCCGCGCTGATCCGGGAGGAGTTCAGCCTGCGGCTGACCGGGGTCGCGCTGTTCTGCGTGCTGCTGGCCAACACCGGGCTGGTGGTGTCGGAGTTCGCCGGCATCGGCGCGGCGTTCGAGCTGCTCGGCGTGAGCCGGTACGTGATCATCCCCATCGCGGCGGTCGCCATCTGGGCGCTGGTGGTGTTCGGCTCCTACCGGTACGCGGAGCGGATCTTCCTGATCCTGTCGCTGGCGTTCCTCGCCTACCCGGTCGCCGCGATCCTGGGCCACCCCAACTGGGCCCAGGTCGGCACCAACCTGGTCATCCCGCACTTCCTGTACACCAAGAGCTTCCTGCTGCTGGGCGTGGCCCTGATCGGCACGACGGTCAGCCCGTACATGCAGCTGTACGCGGCGGCCGGGGTGGTGGACAAGGGTTCCGACGCGGCCGACTACCCGCGGGCCCGGATCGACGCCATCTCGGGCGCCCTGTTCGCCTGCGTCATCTCGATCACCATCATCATCGCCACCGCGGCCGCCATCGGCGGCCACGGCCCGCTCACCTCGGCCAAGGAGGCCGCCCAGGCGCTGCGCCCGGTGGCCGGGCCGGCCGCCGAGCTGCTCTTCGCGTTCGGCCTGATCGGCGCGTCCGCGCTGGCCGGCGCGGTCGTCCCGCTGTCCAGCGCGTACGCGATCAGCGAGGCGGTCGGGGTGGAGCGCTCCATCTCCCGCCGGTTCACCGAGGCCCGGCTGTTCCTGGGCCTGTTCACGGTGCAGGTGATCATCGGCGCCGCGCTGGCCCTGACCCCGATCAACCTGATCACCCTGCTGATCGGCACCCAGGTGCTCCAGGGCATCGTGACCCCGGTCATCCTGGCCTACATCCTCATCCTGACCAACCGGCGCAGCCTGCTCGGCGCGGCCGCCAACGGGCCGGTCTTCAAGGTCGCCGCCACCATCTGCACGGTCGGCATCTCGGCGATGAGCCTGCTGCTGCTGGGCTTCACCGTGCTCGGCTGGTTCGGCATCGGCTGAGTGCCGCCGCTAAGGCTTTGTTAACGCCCGGCTAGGCGGAGGCCCGGGCGGGTATCAGCCGGTATGCCCCGTTGGTCGGAGCGCTCGGCCGCGATGGTATGAAGGCCAGGTCAGGCAAGCGAAGGGCGCACCAGGTGGCAATGCGGAAAGCAGTGGGTCTCCTCGGCCAGGGCGATGACCTGCCCGAGGGCGTTCGGGTACTCGCTGAAGCGCAGGCTGCTCGGGCCGCCCATGGTCAACGAGCAACTCGGCGAGCAGCGGCTGTCCAAGTCCTCGCGCTCGGCGTGCTCGCCCCGGACGGCATCTCCTCCTCGGCCTACGGCACCGAGGAGATCCTGATCGAGCTGCTCAGGGCGGCCTGGCGCTCACCGCGTTCACCCTGATCCTGCCGATGACCGGGGTGGTCCTGTTCGTGATGGCGCTGGTGGTGCTGTCCTACCGCGAGGTCGTCACGGTCTACACCCGGGCCGGCGGCTCCTACGTCGTGGCCCGGGAGAACTTCGGGCCCGAGGGTCGCCCAGATCGCCGCGGTGGCGCTGCTCATCGACTACGTGGTCACGGTGGCGGTGCAGATCGCCGCGGGCACGGCGGCGGTCGCCTCGGCCGTTCCCGGCCCTCAACCACTTCGACCCTGATCACCGTATCTCCATCGCGATCGTGCATCCTGATGTGCTACGGCAACCTGCGCGGGATCCGCGAGGCCGGCCGGGCGTTCGCGGTGCCGACCTACCTGTTCTCCGGCGTCGGTCATCCTGATGATCATCGTCGGCCTGGTCCGCGAGGTCTTCGGCGACCTGCCGCAGCTACGCCTACCCGCGTGCCCGGGCAGTACACCGGCCGCGCATTCGGCACAGCGGCCTGATCGCTTCGGGCATGGTCTTCGTGCTGCTGCGCGCGTTCGCCAACGGCGGCTCGTCGCTGACCGGCATCGAGGCCGTGTCCAACGCGGTGAGCGCGTTCAAGCCGCCCGAGGGCATCAACGCCCGGCAGGTGCTGGTCACCGAGGGCCTCATCCTCGGCTCCCTGGTGGCCGGGATCTCCTGGCTGGCCCACGTCGACCCACGCGGCGCCGTACACGAGCGGCGTGCCGACGGTGCTCGCCCAGGAAGCCAAGATGATCTTCGGCCAGCACGTCGTCGGCCACGCGCTGTTCTTCGCTGGTCCAGGCGGCCACCGCGCTGATCCTGTACACCGGCGGCAACACCAGCTTCAACGGCTTCCCGTTCCTGGCCAGCTTCGTCGCCGAGGACGCGTTCCTGCCCCGCTGGCTGACCAAGCGCGGCCACCGGCTGGTGTTCTCCAACGGCATCATCGTGCTGACCGTCCTGTCCATCGCCCTGCTGGTCGTCGCCGGGGCCAACGTCAACAGCCTGGTGCCGTTCTACGCGATCGGCGTGTTCACCGCGCTTCACCATGGCCGGGTTCGGCATGGCCAAGTACCACCACCGGACCAAGGAGCCGCCTGGCGGCGCAAGCTGGTCATCAACTTCTCGGCCGGGCGTGACCTCGCTGATCGTCGTGGTGATCTTCGCGTGGTGAAGTTCACCGAGGGCGCCTGGCTGGTCGTGGTCCTGTTCCCGATCCGGGTGCTCGCCCTGATCCGGCTGAACCGCGAGTACGGCATGGAGGCCGCAGGTCCTGGAGCGGATCGGCGACCGGCCCAAGCCGCCCGAGCCGCCGAACTACCCGCGCCGCACGGTGTTCGTCCTGGTGGACAGCTTCGACCTGGCCACGCTCGCCGCGCTGCGCTACGCCCGCAGCCTGCGGCCCACCACGCTGCGCGCGGTGCACTTCGTCATCGACACCGCCGCAGGCCGACCAGCTGCGCGAGGAGTGGATCGCGCGCCGACCGGGGCGTCGTGCTGGACTTCATCGACTGCCCGGACCGGCGGCTGGCCCGGGCCGCGGCCGAACTGGTCAGCGCCGAGGCGGCGCTGCCGGGCGTCGCACGTCACCGTGGTGCTGCCCCGGCGCAGCTACTCCCCGCTGCTCGGCCGGCTGCTGCACGACCGCACCGCCGACAAGATCGCCGCCGTGGTCAGCCGGATCCCGCACGTGGCGGCCACGATCGTGCCCGTTCGACGTGCGGAGCCGCCTGGAGGTGCTGCACGCCCGGCAGGTCGCCCAGGCGGCAGAAGGCGAGGCCGCCGGCGGCCAGCGGCCGGCGCCCAGACGGCCGGCCGACCGCGGCCGCCGAGGCCGCGGGACGGGCACGGCGGCGCCACCGGGACCGGCCGCCAGGCCGGGCATGGCCGGGCCGCCCCGGCGGACCCCGCCGGCCGGGCAGCCGGCGGCCAGCCACCGGCGGCCGGGCGCGGCCGGGCAGGACGGGACCGGCCCGACGGGGCCGCCGGCCGCCCCGGCCGCCCGCCGCCCGCGGCCATGCCGCCGCCCGCTCGCCGGGCCGCCCGGTCCCGCGCGGCCGCTGCGCGGCGAGCGCCGCGGCGCGGCCGCCGCGCCCGGCCCGCCGGCCGAGGGCCAGCCGAGCTACGACCGGCCCGCGCCCTCCGCCGGGGTCAAGCCGATCGGCTCGATCCAGGCCCGGGCGGGCCACCGTCGAGGGCCGGGTCCGCGCGGTGGAGATCCGGCCCGTGGAAAAGAACTCGGTGCTGGCCTGCGAGATCTCCGACTCGACCGGCGACCTGACCGCGCTGTTCTACGGCCGGTCGCACATCCCGGGCATCGTGTGCGGGTCCCGGGTCCGGTTCCGGGGCCCGTCGGGCATCCGCGCGGCGGCCCCATCATGATCAACCCCGCCTACGAACTGCTCGCCCCGGGTACCGCCGGCGACGGCGATGGCGGAAGACTCTGCGACGGGAAGCCGGCCCGGCACGAGACCGGGGCGGCGGATGACGCGGCACGGAGTCTGACCGGCGGGCCTGGCAGGGGCAGGCCAGGCATCGGTGGAGGGCCGGACATGGGCACGCGCACGGGCCCGGCTCACGGCGACGGGGCGGCACCGGGGCCGGCTGGCCGCCGTGCTGGCGATCACCATCGGGATCGCCGTCGCGGAGGTGTGCGGCGCGCTGGTGAGCGGTGCCCTGGTCCTGCTCGCCGACGCCGCCCACATGGCCGCCGACGCGGCCGGCGTCGGGCTGTCGCTGCTCGCCGCGTACGTGGCCGGCGGCCCGCCAGCGACCGCGCCACGTTCGGGTACGCCCGCGCCGAGATCCTGGCCGCGACGGTCAACGCGCTGCTGCTCCTCGGCATGGCCGTGTTCATCGGGGTGGAGGCCGTCCGCAGGCTCGCCGCGCCGCCCCCCGTCACGCCGGGTGATGATCGTCTTCGGGGTGGTCGCACTGGCCGGCAACGGCACGTCGCTGCTCCTGCTGCGGCGCGGGCGGGCCGACAGCATGAACGTCCGCGGCGCCTTCCTTGAGGTCGCCTCGGACACCTTCGGCGCCATCGCGGTGATCGGCACCGGGATCATCGTCGCGGCGACCGGATTCACCCGGGCGGACCCGATCGCCTCGCTGGCCGTGGCCGTGCTCATCCTGCCCCGCGCCTGGCGGCTGCTCAGGGACGCGGTGGACGTCCTGCTGGAAGCCAGCCCCCGGGGCATCGACCTGACCGAGGTCCGCACCCACCTCACCGCGCTGGACGGCGTCGTGGGCGTGCACGACCTGCACGCCTGGACCATCACCTCCGGGCTGCCGGTGCTCTCCGCGCACGTGGTGGTGGACCCCGGCGTGCTGGCCAACGGCCGCAGCGCGGCCATGCTGGACGCCCTCCAGGCCTGCCTGCACGGCCACTTCGACGTCGGCCACTCCACGTTCCAGTTGGAGCCTGCCAGCCACGCCGGGCATGAGCCGTCGGTGCACGGATTCTGCCGGACGCAGCGCCCGCGTGGCGCGAGACGGATGGCTTCGCGCAGCGCCGTGACCGGCGGCCGAGTATAGATCAGAATCGTACCACCAGTAATATGTGGGCAAGACGCCAGCCAGGGGAGCCTGCCGTGAGCACCTACGACGCATACACCATTCCCGTCGAGCCCGGCACCTGGGACGTTCCCGCCGCCGGCGCGACCCGCTTCAGCTGGGAGTACGACGACGGCCGGCCGGCTGATCGACCTGTACCAGCGGGGCAAGGACAAGCAGTGGGACGCCACGAAGCGGATCGAATGGGATCTGCCGGTGGACCCGACCAACATCATGGAGACCCCGGACGAGTTCGTGCCCATCTACGGCTCGCGGCAGTGGGAGATCCTGAACGACAAGGAACGCGACAACCTGGGCCACCACCTGGGCGCCTGGCTGTTCAGCCAGTTCCTGCACGGCGAGCAGGGCGCGATGACCGTGGCCGCCCGGATCGTCGAGTCGGTGCCCGACATGGATTCCAAGTTCTACGCCGCCACCCAGACCATGGACGAGGCCCGGCACGTCGAGCTGTACTCGCGGTTCCTGCGGGAAAAGGTCGGGCTGTACTACCCGATGAACAGCGACCTGGGCAAGCTGCTGGCCGAGTCCCTCAGCGACTCCCGCTGGGACCTGCCCTACCTGGGCATGCAGGTCCTCATCGAGGGGCTGGCGCTCGCCGCGTTCGGCGTGCACCGGGACATGGCGCAGAACGCCCTGGTCAAGCAACTGCTCGCCTACGTCATGCAGGACGAGGCACGGCACGTCGCCTTCGGCCGGCTTGCGCTGCGCGACTACTACCGCGAGCTGACCGCCCGCGAGCGGGCCGAGCGCGAGGAGTTCGTCGTGGAGGGCTGCTACCTCATGCGCAACAGGTTCCGGGCGCAGGAGGTGTGGGAGCAGATGGGCTTCGACGTCGAAGAGTGCCTGGAGTTCACCGAGCACTCCCCGGTCCAGCAGGCGTTCCGCACGCTGCTGTTCAGCCGGATCGTGCCGTGCGTCAAGGACATCGGGCTGTGGGGGCCGAAGGTGCAGCAGGCCTATGCCGACCTGGGCGTTCTCGACGCGGCGAACACCGACCTGGAGGCCCTCATGGCCGACGACGAGCGGATCGCCGAAGAGGTCGACGAGCGCAAGTACCAGGCCGAGCTGGCCGCCCGCCAGGACGAGGTGCACGCCGCCATCGCCGAGGGCCAGGACTGACCGCGCCGCCCGCCCATCACGGGTCACTAGCGCCACCCGGTCCTCCCACGCCGCCCCGCCCGGCCACCCTGAGTGGGTGATCGTGGGATTGGTGTAGTCCTGACTACACCAATCCCACGATCACCAAAGCCGGGCACGGGCTACCAGCAGATGGCCGGGGCCTGGCGAAGGTAGCCGCCCGCCTGGAGTGCGCCGGTGATGAACTGGGCCACGTCGGCGCGGGCGATCTTGGTCAGGCCGGGTGCGGGGTAGCGGTCGCGCACCCGGTACTCCCCGCGGCCGGGGTCGTTGACCAGGCGGGTGGGCCGGACCAGCGTCCAGTCCAGGTCGCTGCCCCGGATCACCTGCTCCATCGCGCGGACATCGGCGAATGGCTCGGCGAGGATGGCCGGGATGATCATCTTCACCAGCCTGCCTGCCTCCGGGTCCTCGCGGATGAAGGCGCCAGCGGCGGAGACCACGATCAGCCGCCGCGTCCCGGTCTTGGCCATGGCCGCCGACACGTTGGCGGCCGCGGTCTCCAGCTGGTTCCCAGGTGTCTTTGCGCCCCGGGGGCCGAGCGCGGACAGCACGGCGTCCGCGCCGGACACCGTGTCCGCCACCGCCGCCGGGTCGCTGGCGTCCCCCTCGGTGACGGTGATCCCCCGGCGGCGTGGCACGGCCCCCGCGGTGCGCGCCAGCACCTGCACCGGGTGCCCCGCGTCCACCGCCCAGGCGAGCAGCCGCCCGCCGATCCCGCCGGTGGCCCCGAGGATCGCGAGCCGCAGTGGCCCGGTCCCGCCATACCCGTCCGTCCAGGCGGCGGCGGTCATGACCGCACTCCTTCCGCGGCCGCGAGGGCCTGCTGCGGGGCCGCCACCGGGCCGTCCGGGGCGGCCTGCTGCTGTCCCGCGCCCACGGGCAGCACGCATCAGCAGGAAGCTGAGGCCGAACACGCCCACCTGGAACCACAGAGTACGTTCCACCGAAGCCGTGAAGTCGTTCCGGACCGCGGCGCCTCCCGCGCGGGCCAGCACCGGGTGCGCGGCCCCTCGGCGAGCGCCCGCGGACCTGCCGGAGGTGCGGCAGGCGGCCGGGGTCACCGTGGTGTCGGCGGCAACCAGCCGGTCGTGCAGGCAGCCGCGGAACTGGGTGACGATGGGCCCGGTGTAGCCGCCGGGGCACCCGCCGCGACCAGGCCGGTGCGCAACTGCGGGAAGAAGGCGGGGGGGGGAGGCGGCGCGGGTCGGCGCGCTCACCGGGAGCGCCTGGTGGTGCCAGGATCTCTGCATCTGATGACATGATCGGTCTCCGACTCGACAGGAGGTCCGGCCCCGGGGATTACAGGCTCGAAGTTAGCATCTTGGCTGCCTATTGTCTAGGCTGCCTAGATAATAGGGGAGTTGAAGTATGCCTGAGGACGAGGATGGCGCGGCCGCCCGCGCCTGGAACCTGCCGTGGGCGGAGCCGTTCGGCACCGGGGACCCAGCACGTGCCCAGCTGGCCGCCGCCTTCGGCGGCGCCATCCGCAAGACCGGGGCGCTGATGCAACTCATGGGGCAAGCCGCGGCCGACCGGATCGGCATCAACGCGACCGACCTGAACTGCCTGAACATCCTCAGCTTCAGCGGCCAGCTGACGGCCGGGGAACTGGCCCGGCAAACCGGCCTGACCACCGCGTCCATCACCGGCGTGGTGGACCGGCTGGAGGAAGCCGGCTACGTGCGCCGGGAACGGGACCCGCGGGACCGCCGCCGGGTGGTGATCCAGCTGGTGGCGGAGACCGCACTGCGTGACGTCGCGGCGACGTATTCCGGCCGATGATGCGCGACTGGCAGCAGATGGCCGCCCGGTACAGCGACGACGAGCTGCGGCTGATCGTGGGCTTCTACGGCCAGATGGAAGAGGTGCTGCGCAGCCACCTGACCCGGCTCCGCGAGCCGCCCGGCTAACCGAGTGCGGGCAGGCCCAGGTCGGCGAGGGCGGCGCGGGCCGCGCCCACGCCGCACATGCCGTGCACGCCGCCGCCCGGCGGGGTGGAGCGGAGCACAGGTACACGCCGGGGATCGGCGGTCCGGTACGGGTTCCACCGCGGGGTCGGGCCGCAGCACGGTCTGCAGCAGCGTGCCGGCCCCGCCGTTGATGTCGCCGCCGACGTAGTTCGGGTTGTAGCGCTCCATGTCGGCCGCGGTGCGCACCGACCTGGCCAGGATCAGGTCGCGGAAGCCGGGCGCGAACCGCTCGATCTGCGCCTCGATCAGGCGCGCGGCATGTCCACCGTGGCTGCCCGACGGCACGTGGCAGTACGCCCACAGCGTGTGCTGGCCCGCGGGCGCCCGGGTCGGGTCGGCCACGCCGGGCTGGGCGACCATGCAGTACGGCCGCTCCGGCAGCCGGCCCGCGGTCACCTCGGCCTCGCTGCGGGCCACCTCGGCCAGCGTGCCGCCGAGGTGCACGGTGCCCGCCTCCCGGCAGGCCGCGGCCGCCCAGGGCACCGGCCCGCTCAGCGCCCAGTCGACCTTGCAGACGCCCGGCCCGTAGCGGAACCGGCGCAGCGCCGCGCGGTGCCGCGGCCGGCAGCCGGTCGCCGGCCAGCGCGAGCAGCTGGCGCGGCGTGACGTCGAGCAGGACAGCCCGGGCGGGCGGCAGGCTCGTCCAGCGACCGCACCCACCGGCCGGTCTCCACCTGCGCCGCCCAGCGAGGCCAGCTCGGCGAGCAGCGCGTCGGCCAGCCGGGCGCTGCCGCCCTCCACCACCGGCCAGCCCACCGCGTGCGCCGCCATCGTCAGCAGCAGCCCGAAGGCGCCGGTCACCGGGGCGCTGAGCGGCAGCATGGAGTGCGCGGCCACCCCGGCGAGCAGCGCCCGGGCCTCCTCGGTGCGGAACCGCCGGGCCAGCACCGTGGCCGGCGGCAGGCCGTCCAGGCCGAACCGGGCCATGCGCCAGCGGGTGCCGCGGGCACGGACCGCATCGGGCGCGAGGATCTCCGGCAGGGTCAGCCCCACGTCGCGGACCAGCGGGCCGAGCAGCCGCCGGTAGGCGCCCGCGTCGCGGCCGAGGCCGCCCGCGGTCTCCTCCACCGAGCCGGTCACCGCGGCGGCCCGCCCGCCGTCCAGCGGGTGGGCGAACGCGACCTTCGGGCGTGCACAGCGTGACCCCGCGCGCCGCCAGGTCGATGCTCGGGAAGAACGGCGAGGACGCGGCCAGCGGATGGACCGCCGAGCACACGTCGTGCCGGAACCCCGGCAGGGTCAGCTCCGCGGTGCGGCAGCCGCCGCCCGGCGTGTCCGCGCCCTCGATGAGCGTGCACCGTGAGCCCGGCCCGGGCCAGGGTGAGCGCCGCGGCCAGCCCGTTCGGGCCGGAGCCGACCGACGATGGCGTCGGCGGCGGATCCGCTCAGCGCTCATAGCTCGAGTATCCCGCCCTCGGCGGCCACCATGACGTCCGGCCCGCCGCGGCGCCGGGCGGCCCGCGAACGTGGCGGCCAGCCGGTCCAGCTCGTCGTCGGTCCGGTCCGGCTTGTGGTGGGCCAGCGCCACCCGCCGCGCCCCGGCCCGCTGTCCCAGGCCCGCCGCGTACTCGGCCGCCGCGTGCCCGAACGCACGCCTCCGCGGCCACCTCGGCGGCCAGCAGGAACGCGTCGTGGATGAGCAGGTCGGCGCCGGCCGCCAGGTCCAGGGCGGCCGGGTGGTACTCGCCCAGCCCCTCGGGTCCCGGGCCGAGGACGGTGGGGCAGTGGTCGGGGAGGTAGGTCGAGCACCGAGTGCCCGTCGCTGACCCGGTAGCCGAAGGTCCGGCCGCCCTTGTGCGGGATCTCCCGGGCCTCCACCGTGAAGCCCTCGGCCTTCAGCTGGCCCGGCCGGGCCATGCCGAACGTCCAGTCCCCGCGCAGCCCCGCTGGCCCGATCGGGAAGTGCGGCGGGGACATGCCGCGGGCCAGCACCGCGGCCGCGCTCTCGCGCCGTCTCCTGGGCCGGGCAGCAGCAGCGTGACCCGGGCGTCGTCCCGGTCGCCCGCCGCGGAAGAACGGCAGCCCGTGCACATGATCCCAGTGCAGGTGGGTGAGCAGGATGGTGCCGGCGAAGGGGCGGCCGCCGAGCAGCCCGGTGACCTGCCGCAGCCCGGTGCCCGCGTCCAGGACGAGCGCGGGGACCGGGCGTCGTCGTGGCTGAGCGCCACGCATGAGGTGTGCCCCCCGTAGCGGAGGAACTCCGCTCCCGGCGCGGGTGTCGAGCCGCGCACGCCGCAGAGGTGTACGCGCACGTCAGCCCCGGCCGGCGTCTTCGCGCCGGTGCCCCCCGGACAGCTCCACCAGTGCGTCGTGGTCGAACTGGCTGGCTTCCACCGACGCCACCCGGCAGTCGGTCACGGCCACCAGCGTGGACGTCCGGATGCCGCCCTTCGAGCTGGGCCCGCTCGCCGAGCATCGCCCCCGGGCCGTACTCGGCGAGCCGCTCGCCGTCCCGCTCGACCCGGATCACGCCGTCCAGCACCAGGAACACCGAGGTTCCCGGCTCCCCCTGGCGGACCAGCACGTCCCCCGCCGCGAGCCGGCTGATCACCGGCTTGGCCGCGCCGTGCATGAGCTGCACGGACAGCGCCCGTTCCAGCGCCGTCTCGACCGCGGTGACCAGCGCCGGGGAGTCCTCGTCGCCCCACGGGCTGTGCTTGCCGAACGACGTGGCGAACCAGTTGGCGTAGTCGGTCAGGCCGGACTTGTGCGTCAGGCGGCCGTCCGCGCCGTAGACCCAGTGCCGGGGGAACGTGCTCGCCCCGGTCATCGCGGGCTCGGCGGTGCCGTCGGCGTGCAGGGTGAGGGTCAGCGTGGTCCACACCAGCGGCGCCTGCCACTGCACGTACGGCGGGTGCTTGACCGGCCGGGGCGCCGGCAGCCCCGGTGCGGCCGCCGACGGTCTGGGTGAAGCGGACCCAGCCCGGCCCGTGCTCGGGCGGCCGCTGGATGTCCGGCAGCTTGACGGCCTGGAACCGGTAGCGCAGCCCGGCCAGCCGGACCGTGGTCGAGCCGATCAGGCCGCCGCCGCCGTAGCCGGCGCCGGTGATCTGCCCCGTCGTCGCCGACCTCGACCCAGGCCCGCAGCACGTTGGCGAACCGGAACCGGTCCGCCGCGCGGAGTTCCTCGATGTCACCGAGTTCCCCCGGCGGCGGCTCGTCGTAGTGGGTGAATCCCGAGTCGAAGGCCAGCCGGCTGGCGCCGGTGACTGCCTCCGACGGGATCCAGGACAGTGAGGTGATGCTGCTCTCGTATCGCATGATCCGATTCTCATTCATGGCTCAGCCGCAGGCCAGGGTGGTGCCTGGCCTCTTGCGGTGCGCCTAGCACCCATGACCCTGCGGTCCCGGGCGGCCAGGTCACCGCGGCAGCACACCCGCCTGGGGACAGCATCACCACGGGCGGGGATGCCTGCATCCTTGACCGGCAGAAGCGGCGGCCCCTGAATGTCTGTCATGGGAGCCGTGTGGCTGCGCCTTCGGGCTGAGCTGCGCCGACAGTGGCGCGGGTGGCTCGCCCTGGCCGTGTTGCTCGGCCTGGAGACGGCGCCGGGAGACACGGCCACCGCGGACAGGACGGCGCCCCTGGCCCGGGGGGATGGACCAGGGGCGCCGCGCTGGGGCGGCTACCGGAGGCCGCCGCTGCCTGGCTGGGGCTGAGTCACCGGGGGCTGCCCTGCGGCTGGATCACCGGCGGGTGCGCGGCGGGAAGCGGCGGCCCTGGTCCTGCGCCCGGCATCCGGCGCATAGTCCCCGGCTGCGCACAGACGGCAGACGATGGGGTGGTGATGGGCCCCGCCCCGGGCCGGGGGGTCGCCCCCGGCTACCAGGGTGCCCGTCCTGGCCAGGCCGGAGCCTGGCCAGGACGAGCTGATGAGCCGGTACCCCCGTATCATCATTGGGTCCCCCACAGACATCATGGCACGTCAAAGGCGCGTTCTTGCACTGGGGGCCGGCGAGCCGGCGCGGCGCGCCGCGATCCGGTGCCGGGCAGGCGATCCCGGTGCCCCGGCCCCGGCGGCGCGGCTGATCCAATGGGCTCATGGAACCCCTGGATGCTCAGCTGGCCTTCCTGCGCGAAGCCGACCGGCTCAAGGCGGTACTGCGGCAGAGCCGGATCATCGATGGCAGCCGCCGGGAGAACTCCGCGGAGCACTCGTGGCATCTGGCCCTGATGGGCCTCGTTCTGCACGATTATGCGCCTGCAGGTGCTGATCTCGGGCGGGTGACCGCGATGCTGCTGGTGCACGACCTGGTGGAGATAGACGCGGGCGACCTGTTCGCCTATGCGGGCGCGGCCGCCCAGGCCCGGCAGGAGGCGGCCGAGCGGGCCGCCGCGGACCGGATCTTCGCGCTGCTGCCGGCCGGGCAGGCCGGGGAGGTGCGGGCGCTGTGGGACGAGTTCGAGGAGCGGCGCACCCCGGAGGCGAGGTTCGCCCGGGCCCTGGACCGGCTGCAGCCGATGCTGGCCAACTACGCCCAGGGCGGCGGCACCTGGGCCGAGCACGGCGTCACCGCCGACCAGGTGCTGGTCAAGGTGGCCCTGATCGAGGACGGGTCCCCCGCCCTGGGCGCGTTCGCCCGCGACCTGGTGCAGTCCTCAGTGCAGCGGGGCATCCTGGCGCCCGCGCGCTAGGTGCCGAACTGGGCGGCGGTCCGGGCAACGAGGCACTCTCCGGCATGAACAGCACGGTCAGCGGCCGGGTGGGCATGGCGGCCTCCCTGGCATGCGAAGATCACCGGCGCCCCGAACGTAACAGAACAGCGTGGCCCGAGTCAGGCCCCGCCCGGGCCGGGCCCCAGCCCCGGGGCACACCGCCCAGGCGCCGCACTAGGTGCCGAACTGGGAGGCTGTCCGGTCTACGGCGTCGTCCAGCATGCTGGCCGGCCCGGCGCCCTGGCCGGCGCGGGCGCTGCCCGCGTTCTCCGCCCGGCGGCCTCCATCCGGCCCGGTGCCGCGAGCCGGATGCTCCACGACGGCGATGACCCGGCTGGCCATGAACCGGGCGGTGCGCACGGCCGTGCCGCCCCGGGTGACCTCCATGACCTGCACGATGCCCCGCCCGGTGACGACCTCGACGCGCCGCCCGGCCCGGGTGGCGGTCACTTCGTAGGTCCGCGACGTCCCGCCGGCATCGATGACGATCTCGACCCGGTCCCCTTTCACGGTGCGGCCCGCCCGGCGTGCATGCCTGCTTCCTACCCGCCACGCCGCCGGCAACGCAGCCCATCCGGCGCGGGCGCGGGGAGCCGCCCGGGCGGCGCCGTTGGGCCGCGCCGTGGCCTGAGTCGTGATCCTGGGCGGTGCTTACCGCGCGGGCGGCAGCTGCGCGGCGCGGGCGGTCCAGCGGGCGCCGTGCCGCTCGACGATCAGCGGCAGGCCGAAGCACTTGGACAGGTGCTGCTCGGTGAGCACATCGGCCACCGGGCCGGCGGCCAGCACCGCGCCGCGGCGCAGCAGCATGGCGTGCGTGAAGTCCTCCGGCACTTCCTCGACGTGGTGGGTGACCATCACCATGGTCGGGGCCAGCGGGTCCCGGGCCAGCATGGCGATCCGGCGCAGCAGGTCCTCCCGGCCGCCCAGGTCGAGCCCGGCCGCCGGCTCATCGAGCAGCAGCAGTTCCGGGTCCGGCATCAGCGCCCGGGCGATCTGTACCCGCTTGCGCTCCCCCTCGGACAGGGTGGTGAACCGGCGCCGGATCAGGTGCGCGCAGCCGAGCGCGTCGAGCAGTTCCACCGCCCGGGTCACGTCGGAGGACTCGTAGTCCTCCTTCCACCGGCCCACGATCGCGTAGGAGGCGGTGAGCACCAGGTCGATGACCTTCTCGGCGGGCGGCACCCGGTCCGCGACCGCCGCGCTGGCCAGCCCGATCCGCGGCCGCAGCTCGAAAACGTCCGTCTCGCCCAGGCGGCTGCCCAGGATCTCGGCCGTGCCCTCGGAGGGGAACAACTGGCAGCCCGGCCACCTGCAGCAGCGTGGTCTTCCCGGCCCCGTTGGGCCCGATGATGACCCACCGCTCGTCGTCGTGCACCGTCCAGTCCACGTCGCGGAGCAGCATCGACCCGCCGCGCCGGATCCCGACACCGCGCAGCCGCACCACCTCGTCGGACATCCAGCTCCCTCCAGCAGCGCGCGTCGCAGCGGGCGAACGCATCTTCGTCAGGACGAACTTACGTCATGGCGCAGCGGGCAGCCCAGCCGTGCCCGCACGCCACTCCGGCCAGGTAGCGTTGGGCACCGATGGACGCCGCGCAGACTACTCTCCTGGTCACCCTGACCGGCCGGGACAGGCCGGGGGTGACCTCCCGGCTCTTCTCCGCCCTGGCCGGGCATGAGCTCACCGTGCTGGATATCGAGCAGGTCGTGATCCGGGGCCGGCTGGTGCTCGGGGCGCTGCTCGGCTGTGGCGCCGACCCGGACCTGACCGCGATCCACCGGGCCGTCCGGGCCATCGCCGCCGACCTGGGGCTGGACGCCGAGATCACCATGGGTTCCGGCGAGCCGGACCGGCGGCGCGGCCGGCTGCACGTCACCGTGCTGGGCAGCCCGCTGGCCCCGGCCGCGGTGGCGGCGATCGCCGGGCGGATCGCCGCCAGCGGGGCGAACATCGACCGTATCCAGCGCCTCGCGAACCGCCCGGTGACCTGCATCGAGCTGGACGTCTCCGGGGCCGACCCGGGCACGCTCCGGGTCGCGCTGGCCCGTGAGGCCGCCCAGCAGGGCGTGGACGTCGCGGTGCAGCCCGGCGGGCTCCACCGCCGGGCCATGCGGCTGGTGGTGATGGACGTCGATTCCACGCTCATCGCCGGCGAGGTGATCGACCTGCTCGCCGCCCGGGCCGGCTGCGCCGAGCAGATGGCCAAGATCACGGACGCGGCCATGCGCGGCGAGCTGGACTTCGCCACCTCGCTCCGGGAGCGGGTGGCCATGCTGGCCGGCCTGGAGGAGTCCGCGCTGCAGGAGGTGCGCGCGCGGCTGCGGCTGGCCCCGGGAGCCCGCACCCTGATCCGCACCCTGCGCCGGCTCGGCTACCGCTGCGGGATCGTCAGCGGCGGGTTCACCCAGATCACCGACCCGCTCGCCGCCGACCTGGGCATCGACTACGCGGCCGCCAACACGCTCGAGATCGTCGGACGGCAAGCTGACCGGCCAGCTGGCCGGGCCGGTCATCGACCGGGCCGGGAAGGCCGACGCGCTGCGCCGGTTCGCGGCGCAGACCGGCATCCCGGTCAGCCAGGCGGTGGCCGTGGGAGACGGCGCCAATGACCTGGACATGATCGCCGCGGCCGGCCTGGGCGTGGCGTTCAACGCCCGGCAGGTGGTCCGGGACGCGGCGGACGCCTCGGTCAGCGTGCCCTACCTGGACAGCGTGCTGTACCTGCTGGGCGTGTCGCGGGACGATGTCGAGGCCGCGGAGGAAGGCGACCCCCGGGCGGGGGAGTCACCGGCCCGGGACGCCTGAGCCTTTCTTCGGCGTCCAGTACCCGGCCAGGGTGCCCGACCCGGGAGCCACCTGAGCCCAGCCACCGCCGAACTCAATGACCGCAATCGCCGAGGTGGGGAAGCCGAGGCCGGATTCGGCGGCCAGGCTGGCGGCCAGTTGCGCGGCCCCCGGGTTGTGCCCGACGAGGGCCAGGATGGCCACCTCGGCGGGGGTCTCCTGGATGACCGCGGTCAGGTCGTCCAGCGCTGGCGTCGTACAGCCGGGCGTCGTAGTACACCGCGCCCGCCTCCTGATCCGCCCAGCCCAGCTGGTCGCTGGCGAGGTCCCAGGTCTGCCGGGTCCGCACGCGCGATCGAGCAGAGCACGAGGTCGGGGATGAGTCCCTGGTCGCGCAGCCAGCGGCCCGCGGCGGCCGCATCCCGCAGGCCGCGGGCCGACAGCGGCCGGTCCACGTCGACGGTGTCCGGCGGGTAGGCCGATTTGCTGTGCCGCAGCACCACCAGCGTGCGCACGCTCCCCATCCCCCGAGTATCCCAGTAAGCCGTCCCGGGAACGCCGATCCCCCGGTCACCTGAAGGATGGCCGGGGGATCGGCGTTGTGGTTCGCGGAGGAAATCAGCTCGCGGTGGTCGGCGCGGTGGCCGGCCCCGGGGCCTCGGTGTCACCACTGCCCGTGCTGGCCGTCGGGCCGTCCGCCGGCGGCCCGCCCGTCGCCACGCTGGTGGACCGCCGCTTGGAGATCACGACGGCGGCCACCACGATGGCCACCGCGCCGATGGCCACGCCGGCCCGCAGCCCCGCGTCGTGGCTGTACTTGACCACGCTGGTCGCGATCAGCAGCGAGACCAGGTTCATCACCTTGATCAGCGGGTTGATGGCCGGGCCCGCGGTGTCCTTGAACGGGTCACCGACCGTGTCGCCGATGATGGTCGCCTCATGCGCCTCGGAGCCCTTGCCGCCGTAGTTGCCGTCCTCGACGAGCTTCTTGGCGTTGTCCCAGGCGCCGCCGGAGTTGGCCAGGAACACCGCCATCAGCGCGCCGGCCGCGATGGCGCCGGCCAGGTAGGCGCCGAGCGGCCCGTAGCCGAACGCGAAGCCGACCGCGATCGGGGTGAGCACCGCCATCAGGCCCGGCGTGGCCAGTTCACGCAGCGAGTCCTTGGTGCAGATGTCCACCACCCGGCCGTACTCGGGCTTCTCGGTGAAGTCCATGATCCCCGGGTGATCACGGAACTGCTGGCGCACCTCGTAGACGACCTGGCCGGCCGCCCGGCCCACCGCCATGATCAGCAGGCCGGCGAAGTAGAACACGACGCACGCGCCGACGATGACGCCGACCAGGACGTTGGGATGGTCCACCGACAGGTTGAAGGTGCCGCCCTTGATGCCGAGCGCTTGCACCACCGTGGTGCGGAACGAGCCGAACAGCGCGGTGGCGGCGAGGACCGCGGTGGCGATCGCGATGCCCTTGGTGATGGCCTTGGTGGTGTTGCCCACCGCGTCCAGCTTGGTGAGCACCTGGGCGCCGTCGCCGGTCACGTCGCCGGACATCTCGGCGATGCCCTGCGCGTTGTCCGAGACCGGGCCGAACGTGTCCATCGACACGATGACGCCCACCGTGGTCAGCAGGCCGGTGCCGGCCAGCGCCACCGCGAACAGGGCCAGGGTCGCGTTACCGGTGCCGAGCAGGAAGGCCGCGTAGACCGCCCCGCCGATGAGCAGCGCCGAGTACACGGCCGACTCCAGGCCGATCGAGATGCCGGACAGGATGACGGTGGCCGCGCCGGTCAGCGAGCTTTCGCCGATCTCCCGGACCGGCTTGCGGTTGGTCTCGGTGAAGTACCCGGTCAGCAGCTGGATGGCGCTGGCCAGCACCAGGCCGATGATCACCGCGCCGATGGCCAGCAGCCGCGGGCTGCCGCCGTGGGTCAGGATCGAATGGTCGGTCAGCCCCTTGAACTCGCTGAACTTGGCGGGCAGGTAGAGGAACGACGCGCCGATCACCAGCACCAGCGAGATGACCGCGGAGATGAAGAAGCCCCGGTTGATGGCGGTCATGCCGCTCCGGTCGCCCTTGCGCGGCATGGTCACGAAGATCCCGGCCACCGCGGTGATCACGCCGATCATCGGGATGATCAGCGGGAAGACGAGGCCATCATTGCCGAACGCCGCCTTGCCCAGGATCAGCGCCGCGACCAGCATGACCGCGTAGGACTCGAACAGGTCGGCGGCCATCCCGGCGCAGTCACCCACGTTGTCACCGACGTTGTCGGCGATGGTGGCCGCGTTGCGCGGGTCGTCCTCGGGGATGCCCTTCTCGACCTTGCCGACCAGGTCGGCGCCCACGTCAGCGGCCTTGGTGAAGATGCCGCCGCCGACTCGCATGAACATGGCGAGCAGCGCCGCGCCGAAGCCGAAGCCCTCCAGCACGCTCGGCGCGTTCTCCCGGTACAGGATCACCACCAGCGCGGCGCCGAACAGGCCCAGCCCGACCGTGAACATGCCGGCCACCCCGCCGGTGCGGAACGCGATCCGCATCGCGGGCCGCTCACCGTCAAACCCGGCCCGGGCCGCGGCGGCCACCCGGACGTTGCCCCGGACGGCCAGCGACATCCCGGTGAACCCGGTCAGCCCCGAGAACAGGGCGCCAACGAGAAAGAAGATGCTGCGGCCCCAGCGCACCGAGGAGCCGTCGGCCGGCAGCAGCAACAGCACGAAGAAAATGATCACAACAAAGACACCGAGCGTGCGGAACTGGCGCCGCAGGTACGCGGCGGCGCCTTCCTGGACCGCCCGGGCGATCTCCTGCATCCGCTCGGTGCCCTGGCTGGCGGCGAGTACCTCGCGTACCAGGACCCCGGCCACGGCGAGTGCGAGGAGCGCGACGACGGCGACGACAACGACCCAGGTCAAGTTGGAGCCGGTGACACCGATCGCCCCGCCCCCAGCGGCGAGACTTAGCCTAGACATCTGTCCTCCTAGACAGGGGCAGCTGGCCTTCCGGACGCGGCTTGAGCCAGCGCGGTCATTGGTGAGTCAGCACCAACCGGCCAGCATGGTCATCAGTCTCGCTACGAGCACTGGGTAACCAGTCATGCACGCCTAGGACAGGCACAGTGCCAAAAAAGCAGTGCCGGGAGTCTACGCACGTCGGCCGCCGAACGCGAAGCGGGGTCACGGTCCAGCGGCACTGCTGTGCATCGCCCCCGCACAGGTAATCACATAAATGCTGCCGGTAGCAGACATGCGGGCACATCCACGCGGCCCGGCGGTGTGACTTCCGCCGCTTCCGGCCCGCGGGCCAGGCCTCCGTGACCTCCCGCGGCCCGCCCGCCCGGCCAGCCCGCCCGGCCAGCCCGCCCGACCGGCCCGGGAGGGCAGCCCGGGAGGCCAGTCAGCCCGCGCGGCCCGACGGCCAGCTCATCCTGATGCTCAGCCCGGCGGGAGTCCGGGAGATCTGGACATCATCGGCCAGGCCGGCGATCACCGCCAGCCCCAGGCCGTAGGGCGGGACCGTGCCCGCCTGGTCCACCGCCAGCCCCGGCCCCGTGCTGGCCGGCCCCGTGCTGGCCGGCCCCGTGCTGGCCGGCCCCGTGCTGGCTGGCCCCGTGCTGGCTGGCGCCGTGGTGCCGTTGGCCGTCCCGTTGGCCGGCGGCCGCCAGCCCGACGGCTCTCCGGCGGCCCCGTCGATGCCCTCCGGCCCGGCCGCGGCCGCATCGGTGACCACCACCTCGAACCGCCCGTCTGCCCCGGTCAGCTCGACGCGGACCGGCTCAGCCGGGCATTGCGCCTGGTGCGCTTCGACCGCACGGGAGCACGCCTCACCGACCGCGAGGCGGACCTCATCGAGGAGTGCCTCGTCGACGCCGCTGCGCCGGGCGACCGCGGTCGCGACCAGCCGGGCCGTGCGCACGTGCACGGGCAGCGGCGTGAAGCTCATTTCGACAGTGGCCATGGGCAGGATCCGGAACGGCTCGCTCCGCTACTTCTCGGACTTCCGCGCGGTGATGGCCGCGTCGACCGTGTCGTGAATCCCGAACACCTTGGTCAGGCCGGTGATCCGGAAGATCTTGAGGATGCGCTCCTGGGTGCAGACCAGGTCCAGCGACCCGTCGTGGGCCCGGACCCGCTTGAGGCCGCCGACCAGGACCCCGAGGCCCGTCGAGTCCAGGAACTCGACCTTTTCCATGTTCACCACGAGCTGGTAGTGCCCGTTATTCACCAGTTCGATGAGCAGCTCGCGGAGCCGTGGCGCGGTGTAGACGTCGATCTCGCCTTCAACGTCGACGACCTCGATCCCATCCCTGGTGTGGTGGTCAAGCTTCAGGTCCACAAATCCTCCAGCGCCATACAGCCTTGTTCTGATCGGGCCCGTGATCGGCTTCGCCACCGGCCGCCCGAGCGCGGAGCCGGCACCCGGGAAGGGCGGCTGCTCCCGTCGCGCATTCAACCACGCTCTGAGGTCATGTCTACACGAGTTCACGCTTCGAGGCACCTCGGGCGCAGATGTCACCCACCGAGCCAATGACTTGTCACACTAGGAGCCAATGACTGCGCTCACTCCGCTGCTTCCCGGCGAGCCCCCCGCCCCGCCTGGCCATGATGCCCGTGGCGGGACCGCCGCGGGCACGCCGGGCCCGCGGCGGGCCGTGCCGGGCCAGGCCAGGCCGTCCAGGCCGTCCAGCTCGCGCATGCTTCCCCCGCGGACGTCGTGCTGCGCCACGGTGCGCAGTCGGGACGGTTGATTCACGTAGAGTACATCCCCGGTCGCGGAGGGCAGCGAGTGCCCTGGCCCGGCTGGGTGCCGGACGCGCTCACCGGGGCACTGGCCGCGGCCGGAGTCCCCGCGCCCTGGGCGCACCAGGCCGCCATGGCCGACCACGCCCGGGCCGGCCGCGACGTGATCATCTCGACGGGGACCGCCTCCGGCAAGTCACTCGGCTTCCTGCTGCCCGCCCTCACCGGGGTGCTGGACGGCGGCACCGCGCTCTACCTGGCGCCGACCCGGGCGCTCGCCGCCGACCAGCTGCGCGCGCTCGGCGAGCTGGGGCTGCCCGGCGTCCGGCCCGCCGTGGTGGACGGCGAGACCCCGGCGGCCCAGCGGGAATGGGCCCGCAGCCACGCGAACTACCTGCTCACCACCCCGGACATGCTGCACCAGACGCTGCTGCCCCGGCATCCCCGGTGGAATGGGTTCTTCCGGCGGCTCCGCTACGTCATCGTGGACGAGTGCCACACCTACCGCGGCGTGTTCGGCTCCCAGGTGGCCCAGGTGCTGCGGCGGCTGCACCGGGTCGCCGGGCACCACCGCGGGGACCCTCCGGTGTTCCTGCTCGCCTCGGCCACGGTGAGCGACCCGGCCGGCTGCGCCGCGCTGCTCACCGGGCGGCCCGCGGAGGCGGTGACCGAGAACGCCGCGCCGCGGGGCCCGGTCACGTTCGCGCTGTGGGAGCCCCCGCTGACGCCGGGACGCGGGGAAGGGGGCGCGCCGGTGCGCCGCAGCGCCACCGCCGAGGCGGCGGCGCTGCTCGCCAGCCTGGTGGCGGAGGCGGTCCCGGCCCTGGCGTTCACCCGCTCACGCCGCGGCGCGGAGGCGGTGGCCATGGCGGCGCGCCGGGTCCTGCGGGAATCGGGTGCCGGCGGCCAGTGCGAGCGCGTGGCGGCCTACCGTTCCGGCTACCTCGGCGCGGAACGGCGGGCCCTGGAGCAGGCCCTGCGCAACGGCACCATCACCGGGCTGGCCACCACGACGGCGCTGGAACTTGGCGTGGACATCACCGGCCTGGACGCGGTGCTCATCGCCGGCTGGCCGGGGACCCGGGCGGCGCTGTGGCAGCAGGCCGGGCGGGCCGGGCGGGCCGGGCGGCATGCGGTGGTCGTGCTCATCGCGCGGGATGACCCGCTCGACACCTACCTGGTGCACCATCCGGCCGCGCTGCTGCACCGGCCGGTGGAGGCAACGGTGCTGGACCCGGGTAACCCCTACGTCCTGGCGCCGCACCTGTGCTCGGCCGCGGCCGAGCTCCCGCTCACCCAGGCCGACCTGGCCCGCTTCGCCCCGGGCGCGGCCGAGGTGGCGGACGCGCTGGCGCGCCGCGGCCTGCTCCGGCGCCGAGACGGCGGCCTGTACTGGGCCAGCCGCGGACGGCCATCCCGGGACGGGCTGCGCGGGACCGGGAGCCGCCCGGTGAAGATCGTGGAGGCGCCGACCGGGCGGCTGGTCGGGACGGTGGACGAACCGTCCGCGCACCTGCTGGTGCACGACGGCGCGGTCTACCCGCATCAGGGCGAGATGTACCTGGTGGACACCCTGGACCTGGCCGAGGGAGTAGCCCTGGTGCGGCCCGCCGATCCGGGGTACACCACCTCGGCCCGCCAGGTCACCGCGATCGAGGTGGCCCGCGAACTGCGCCGGGAGGGCTGGGGCGGCGCGGCGGTCTGCTTCGGCGACGTGCAGGTGCGCCGGCAGGTGGCCGGGTACGTCCGGCGCAGCGCGCAGACCGGGCGGCCGCTCGGGCAGGTCCCGCTCACCCTGCCGCCCCAGACGCTGCGCACCCGGGCCGTGTGGTGGACGGTCTCCGCCGCGCAGCGTGCCGCCCTGCTCGCCCGCGGGGTGGACCTGGCCGGGGCCGCGCACGCGGCGGAGCACGCCTCGATCGGCCTGCTGCCCCTCTTCGCCGCCTGCGACCGGTGGGATGTCGGCGGGGTCTCCGCCGATTCGCACCCCGCCACCGGGCAACTCACCGTTTTCGTGTATGACGGGCACGATGGGGGCGCCGGCTTCGCCGAGCGCGGTTACGCCGCCGCCCGGGAGTGGCTGGCGGCGAGCGCTGACGCGATACGGGACTGTGAGTGCCAGAGTGGCTGCCCGTCATGCATCCAGTCACCGAAATGCGGAAATGGCAATGAGCCACTTTCTAAACCGGGCGCCGTGGCCCTGCTGGAGTGCCTGCTGGGGCCGCCCGCGCCCGGTGCGGGCGGCTGAGCCGGTGACCGGGCACCGGCCGGCAGTGCCGCGGGCAGGCCGGTAACGGCGCTGTCGGCAGAAAGGGGGCGACCCCCGCCGGGGGGGAGAGCGGGGGTCGCCAAACGGTCCGGCCCCGGGGGGGCAGAGCCGGTCCCGCACTCAGCAAAGCCTACGTGTACTTCCGTCAAGTTACCAATCGGTCATCGCTCCTTACCGTGGATTGAAGGTTCCGGCCTTAAGCTCACCTGCTGTGACTAGTTACGCCGCAGCCGGCCGCCGGCGTGCCGCAGCGTTCTTTGATCTCGATAAGACGATCATCGCGAAGTCCGCCACCCTTGCTTACGGGCCGTCGTTTTACCGGAATGGCCTGATCAGCCGGGGTGACGCGGTCCGCGGTGCGCTCGCGCAACTGCTTTTTGCCCGGCACGGGGCCAGCCACCAGCGGATGGAGCGGATCAGGGAGCACGTCAGCCAGCTGTGCCGGGGCTGGCCGGCCGAGCGGGTCGGCGAAATCGTCACCCGGCACCTGGACGAGCTCATCCTGCCCTACGTCTACCTCGAGGCCCGGGCCCTGCTGGACGGGCACCGCGATGCGGGCGAGGACGTGATCATCGTGAGCACCTCGGGCCAGGAGATGGTCGGGCCGATCGGGGCCATCCTCGGCGCGGCCCTGGTGATCGCCACCCGGATGGAGATCGCGGAGGGCCGCTACACCGGGCAGATGGAGTTCTACGCCTACGGCGAGGCGAAGGCGCGGCGGGTCCGCGAGCTCGCTGACGAGCGCGGGTACCACCTGGCCGACTGCTACGCCTACAGCGACTCCGTCACCGACCTGCCCATGCTGGAGGCGGTCGGGCGCCCGCACGCGGTCAACCCGGACCGGGCGCTGCGCCGCCTGGCCCAGCAGCGTGGCTGGCCGGTGCTGGCCTTCAGCGAGCTGCCGGCCGCGGCCCTGGGCCGGGCCAGCCCGCCAGGCGTGCCTACAGGAATGTGACGGAGCGGATCGATCGAGATCGCGAATCCGTGGCCGCCCGGGCTTTCCCTGCCGCCCGATCCGCCGTAGAAAGGTGGGCAGGAACGAACGTCCTGGCACGGCAGCCGGGTACCCACGCGACCATAGCCGCGTAAGGCAGCCGAGGCAGGCTCCGGGTCCTGGCATCCGTCCGGTCCGCCGGCGGCAGGGCCCGCGACCTCCCGGCACGACGAGGTGCACGCTTTGGTAGCCCGGATGCCGTGCCAGGCAGCAGCCCCCTTCCGCATGCCCCGCACCCGTGCGCCGCCGCACCCGAAAACGGCCATTACCCTCCTTAACGGCCGTGCCCGGCAATTGACGGAAGGTACCGCTCAGTCGCTGGCGGGTAATCCCGTAAGATCACCTCCGGGGACTGCCGTTCCCGGATAAGGGATAATTCCTGGCGCCTCGCGCCTGGACTGACCGGGCCGCGACCCTGCGCGCGCGCTGACCACGGGCACAGGCAGGCGAGCGGCGCGGCCGCGGGCGAGGGGAGTACACGTGATGGCCAGGTCCGCAGCACCGAGCACACTGGGCAATGCCAGCGAGCCGTCCATCGGCGACCTGGTGTCCCAGGCCATCCGGGACGTCACCCAGCTGATCAAGTGCGAGATCGACCTGGCCAAGCTGGAGCTGCGTGACGACGCCCGGCGCCTCGGCCTGGCCGCCGCACTGCTCGGCATCACCGCCTTCACTGGCTGCCTCGTCCTCGTTCTGCTCTGCTTCGCGTTCGCGTACGGGCTCATCACGCTGGGCATCTGGCCGTGGGCGGCCTTCCTCATCGTGGCCGGGGTGTGCGTGCTGCTGGCCGGGCTGGCCGTCCTGACCGTGGTCATCAGGGTCCGCGGGGTGAGCGGCCTGCGCCAGACCCGCCAGTCGGTGCAGGAGGACCTGGCCATCCTCAAGCGCGACGAGCAGGCCCCCAGGCCGCCAGCGGTCGAGGCAGGCTGACCCATGACCCTTCGGGGGGATGCAGCCGTCTACGTGGACGGCCCGTGGGCGCACCGGGTGGTCAGCGCCAACGGGACACGCTTCCACGTGGCTGAGATAGGTGACGGGCCGCTGGTGCTGCTCCTGCACGGCTTCCCGCAGTTCTGGTGGACCTGGCGCGCGCAGCTCACGGACCTGGCGGCCGCGGGGTTCCGGGCGGTCGCCCCGGACCTGCGCGGGTACGGCGGCAGTGACAAGCCGCCGCGCGGCTATGACCTGATCACCGCGGCCGCCGACGCGGCCGGGCTGATCCGCGCGCTCGGCGAGGCGAACGCGGTGGTGATCGGGCACGACTGGGGCGGGCTGGTGGCCTGGACCATGGCTGCCTATCTACCCGAAGGTCGGTCCGGCGGCTCGGCGTCATCTCGATGGCGCACCCGCTGCGGATGCGCTCCGCGGTGCTCACCGACCCGCTCGGCCAGGGCCGCCGGAGCGGCTACGCGTTCGGCTTCCAGGTGCCCGTCATCCCGGAGCGGAACCTGGTCGCCGAGCACGCCCAGCGGGTCGGGCAGATGCTGCGCACCTGGTCCGGGCCGGGCTGGCCGGACCCGGACACCGAGCGCCGGTACCGGACCGCGATGTGCCTGCCGCACGTGGCTCATTCCGCGCTGGAGTACCACCGCTGGTTCGTCCGGTCCCGGTTCCGGCCGGACGGGCTCCGCTACGCGCAGCGGATGCACGCGCCCATCCAGGTGCCCACGCTGCACCTGCAGGGCGCCCTGGACACCTGCGTGCTGCCCGCGACGGCACGCGGGTCGGGCCGCCTGGTGGACGGGCCGTACCGGTGGCGGCTGCTCGACGGGGCCGGCCACTTCCCGCACGAAGAGCGGCCCGAGCGGTTCGGCACCGAATTGCTGGGCTGGCTGACGGACCCAGAACCCGAACGGTGATCCCCCCGGGCCGGGACCCCGGGGGCACCGGCCCGGCAGACCGGGACTCCGGGAGCCGGGGCCGGGCGCCCCGGGACCGGGACGCAGCGGGCCGCCCCCGTAACGCGCGGCCGCGAGACGAGCTCGGCCGGCCGCTGCCCCCGGGCAGCCTGGGGGCCCCGCGGATCCCGGACGACCTGGCGCTGCCGCCGGCTGAGGCGCTGGCCCTGGCGCAGCGGCTGCTGGACTCCGGGCGGCCGTTTCACGCGCACGAAGTACTCGAGGCGTCCTGGAAGTCGGCTCCGGCGGCCGAGCGTGAACTCTGGCGCGGGCTGGCCCAGCTCGCCGTCGGCCTGACGCATGCCCAGCGCGGGAACGCCCGCGGCGCGGCCGCCCTGCTCCGCCGGGGAGCCGAGCGGGTGGGCGGCTACGCGGGGACAGCCCCGCACGGCATCGACGCCGCGGGCATCAGCCGCGCCAGCGCCGCGCTCGCGGACCAGATCGAGGCGCCCGGGGACGGACTCACCGGACCGGGGCCGCACATCCGGCTGGCCCCGGGCCAGCCAGCACACGGCCGGCCAGCACACGGCCGGCCAGCACACGACCAGCCCGCACCCGACCAGCCTGGGCAGGACCAGCCGGGACGGGCCGGCCCCGGCTAGTCGCAGGCCTGGGTGGAGGCCGGCGTGGTGGCGGCGGCCGCCGCGGCCCACGTCGGACCGGACCTCCGAGGCGGTCAGCGCGTACCCGGTGTCCTTGACGCCCACCGCGGCGGCGAACACGACCCCGTCCACGTTCCCGTCCGGCGCCAGCAGCGGCCCGCCGGAGTTGCCGGGCTCGACGTTCGCCCGGATCGAGTAGATCTGCCGGGTCACCTCGTGCGACTGGTAGATGTCCGGGGCCTGGGCCAGCTGGTCGTCGCCGACCCGTGGCCGGGCACCACGGTGAAGGAATGGTCCAGCGGGTAGCCGGCCACGATGGCGCTCGACCCCAGGCTGGCCGGGCCGGCGAAGCTCAGCGCCCCGGCGCGCAGCCCGGGCACGTAGAGCACGGCCAGGTCACGCTCCGGGTCGAAGAGCACGACCGTCGCGGCCAGCCGGCGGCCCAGCCGGGTGGTCACCGTCTGATCCTGGGTCACCCCGGCCACGACGTGGGCGTTGGTCAGGACGTGCTGCGCGGAGATCACGAAGCCGGAGCCCTCGATCCGCCGCGAGCAGCTCGGCGCGATGCCCATCACCTTGACGATGCTGTCCCGCGCCGTGACCAGGCCCGGCGAGTTCAGCACCGCGGGGTTCGGCGGCGCCACGGTCAGCGCCGGCTCGGCGCCCAGCGCGCCGAACACCTGGACGTACGGGCCGCTGGCCAGCAGGCTGCGGAAGTCGGAGAACATGGTCCGGGCGGCGGATGGCATGACCCCGTCCACCGCGCGCAGCACCGCGGACCGGTTGACCTGGTTGGTCACCATCGCGAACGGCGCGTTCACCACCGCCGTGCCGATCAGCCAGGCGATGAGCAGCACGCTCAGCACGCTCACCGCCGCCCCGGCGATCGAGTCGACCAGGGTGGCCGGGCGCCAGTTGACCCGGGAGCGCACCGCCGCCCCGACGGCGGAGGCGAGCAGCTGGCCGATCATGGCCGCCACGAACACGGCCACGATGGCCACCAGCGCCTGCTGGGACGAGCCCTGGACGAGCGAGCGGGCGAGTTTCGGCGCGAACGAGGCGCCGATGGCGGCCCCGCCGAGAAAGCCGGCGAAGCTCAGGATCCCGACGATGAACCCCTGCCGGTAGCCGGCCACGGCAAAGGCAGCCGCGAGGGCGATCAAGATCAGGTCAAGCACGTCACCCGACACCCGCTCACCGTATAGCCCGCCGGCCGGTGATTGGTTCCCGCCCTGGTATTGGGCCAGCCGCTAACCCGCCGTGGCCTGGGCTTCAACTCCCGGGCAAAGGCCGGCCTCATCCCGGCGCCCCGGGTCAGCTGCCCGGGGTCAGCGCCTCCGGCGGCAGTTCCTCCACCCGGCCCCGGTCCCACGGCCGCTCCCAGCCCGCCAGCGTGAGCAGCCGGTCCACCAGCGCGCCGGTGAAGCCCCAGACCAGCATGCCGCGGACCCGGAAGGCCGGGCCGGTCACCCCGGAAGGGTGCCGGATGCTGACCCGCCGGGCCGGATCGGCAAGTTCGGCGAGGGGGACCCGGGCGACCGAGGTCACCTCGGGCGGGTCGGCCGCGGCCACCGGAACCGGCCGTCGCCACCAGGCCAGCACCGGGGTGACCGCGAAGCCGCTGCGCTCGATGAAAACATCCGGCAGAACGGCCAGCACGTCCACTCCCGCCGGGTCCACGCCCGGCCTCTTCAGCGGCCTCCCGGAGCGCCGCCGGGACCGGGCCGCCGTCGGACGGGTCGATGGCACCGCCCGGGAAGGCGGGCTGGCCGGAGTGCCGCCGCAGTCCGGGCCCGCGCTGCACGAGCAGCAGGTCCGGGCCGTCCGGGCCGGTACCGAAGAGCATCAGCACCGCAGACGGGCGGCCTCCGCCGGGAGGCGGCCGCAGCCGGGCCGGGACCGGGGCGCTGGCCGCCGCCTCGGCCAGGTCCAGGAGCCAGCCCGGCGGTTCGCCCGGGCCGGCCGCGGCGCCGCCCGGCGCGCCCGGGGCCCCGGCGGGCGCACCTGGGGCTCCCGCCGGCGCGCCCGGGACCGGGGCCGCGGCCGCGTTCCTGCCTGGGCCGCCGGTCACGAGAACGGGCCCGCCTTGACCAGCTTCCGGGCGGCCGCCTCGTCGGTGGGCCCTTCGCCGAACGACGGGCACAGCCGGGCCAGCGCGCAGGCTCCGCAGGCTGGCTTGCGGGCGTGGCAGACCCGCCGGCCGTGCCAGATCAGCCGGTGCGACAGGATGGTCCAGTCCGAGCGCGGGATGAGCGCCCCGACCTCGGCCTCGATCTTGTCCGGGTCGGCCTGCCGGGTCCAGCCGAAGCGCTTGGACAGCCGGGCGAAGTGGGTGTCCACGGTGATGCCGGGCACCCCGAAGGCGTTGCCGAGCACCACGTTGGCCGTCTTGCGGCCGACGCCGGGCAGCGTGACCAGGTCGGCCAGGTTCCCCGGCACCTGGCCGCCGAACCGGTCGCACAGCGCCTGCCCGAGGCCCAGGATGCTGTTCGCCTTGGCCCGGAAGAACCCGGTGGACTGGATGATCTTCTCCAGGTCCGCGCGGTCGGCGGCGGCATAGTCGGCCGCGGTGCGGAAGCGGGCGAACAGCACCGGGGTCACCATGTTGACCCGCTTGTCCGTGCACTGCGCGGACAGGATCGTCGCGACGAGCAGTTCCAGTGGCGTGCTGAAGTTCAGCTCACAGTGCGCGTCCGGGTAGAGCACGGCAAGTTCGCGGTTGATGCGCCGGGCGCGCCGGACGAGCGCGGTATGGGAGGGCGGGTCGGGGGTCACCCCACCAGCCTATTGACGGCCGGGGCAGCCGGGTGACGGTGTACCGCGCAGCGGTCCAGGCGGAAGGGCGCGGCCCCAGCGGCAGCCAGGCCCGGGCCGGGGGCCGGCGGGTGCGCCGGCCGGGCGGCGGCGGGCGTCCCCAGGTGACGGCCGAGCACCACCACCGCCACATGCCGGGCCCCGGCGGCGCGCAGGGCGGCGGCCGCACTCTGCGCGCTCGCCCCGGACGTCCAGGTGTCGTCGAGCAGCAGCACCGCCGCGCCGGGCAGCGGCCCGGCCGAGCGGAACCGGCCCGGGTCGAGGTCGCGGCAGCCCGGTATCTCCGGCGCGGCCGCGATCAGGCGGGCCTCGGGCCGGGACAGGCACGGCAGGGCCAGCCGGCGGAGCGGGTGCGCGCCCGGCCGCCCGCGGCTGCTGGGCACCACGCTGACGTGCGTCGGCACCGGCATGGCCGCGCTGCGCCAGACACACCGCCCGTGGTCGTGCAGGAACACCAGGAGCAGCGCGCGGAGCGCCTGCCGCGCGGCCCGCACCGCCTGCTCACCGGCCCGGTCCGACTTGTACTGCCACAAGGCCTGGGCGAACGGGCTTCCCTTGGCGGCGAACGCGATCGGCACCACCACGTCCGCCAGCGCCCCGGGGGCGCTCTCCGCATGCAGCGCGCACTGGAAACAGCGGGCAAAACCACCCCCGGCCGGTCCCCGGCACGTGGCACACTGCCCGTGGCCAGGCGGCTGCGGGCCGGCCAGCCCGGCGGCCTGTAACCGGACCTGGGCACGCAGCGCTTCCCACGGCACCGCCGCTGCGGGGGTGCCGTGCGTAACTCCTCCCGGCATGGGCACGATGCTAGGCAGCGGGGCCGACAGTCCGGCGCGACCCGCCCGGCCTCGGGGGCTCAGGTGCGGGCGGCTTCCGCGACTCGCACTAGGCTGCTGCCTGGGTCGCCACGACCAGTTCCACCATCCAGACCGAGAGCTTCTCTGCTGCCGAGTTTCCGGGGGGGCCATGCCAGCCGTTCCAGCCACCACGGGGGCGCAGTCGTCGCCGACGGCGGTCATGCCGCCCGCCGGCCTCGGCGCGATCCTGCGGCGGCACTGGCTGTTCGCCGTGCTGCTCACCCTGGGCCTGGTGCTCCGGGTGCTGACCCAGGTGGCCTACCGGCCCGCCCTGCTGTACATCGACTCGGTCAAGTACCTGTTCGGCGCCTATCCGGGCAACGACCCGCCCGGCTACCAGCTCGTGCTCCGGGCCTTCCTGGGCGTGGGCTCGCTGTCGGCGGTCGCGGCGGTGCAGCACCTGTGCGGGCTGGCCATGGCCGTCGCCCTGTACCTGGTGCTGCGGCGCCGCGGCGTGCCCGCCTGGCTGGCCGCGCTGGGCACCGCCCCGCTGCTGCTGGACGCCTACCAGCTGCAGATCGAGCAGTCGATCATGCCGGACACCGCGTTCGAGGTGTTCATCGTGGCCGGGCTGGTGCTGCTGCTGTGGCAGCCGCGGCCAGCCTGGTGGATGGTGCTGGCCGGGGGCGCGGCCCTGGGCGCCTCGGCGACCGTGCGCCAGGTCGGCGAGATCCTCATCGTGCCGGCCGTCGTCTACCTGCTCATCGTGGTTCCGGGCTGGCGGGTGAAGCTGACCCAGGCGGTCGCGCTGTGCGCCCTGTTCGCCGTGCCGATCCTGCTGGTCAGCTACCGGAACTACGTGACGATCAAGCACTTCGGCCTGGCGCCCTACGCGTCGGGCACCATGTACGGCCGGGCCGCCGCCGCCGCGGACTGCGCGACCCTGAAGCTGCCCGCCTACGAGCAGCCGCTCTGCCCGTCGCCGCGGCAGCAGGCGCTGGGCCCGGACTGGCTGGATCACGGCGCAGGGTCACCGGTGAAGACGCTGATCCTCCCCCGGGGCCTGCACCACGTCGCCGTGGACACCAACTTCGCCGACCGGGTGCTGCGCCAGCAGCCGCTCCGGATCGCGGCCGCGGTGGCCCGGGACGCCACCAAGCTGTTCGCCGTGGACCGGGTCACCGACGCCGGTGACGTCTCCATCGCCCGGTGGCAGTTCCAGCGTGACTACCCGCTCTACCCGCCGTACATCGCGCTCGCGGCCGGTCACCTGCAGTTCGGGCAGTTCACCCCGGCCGGCCAGCCGAGGGTGATTGCCGCCGGGGTGCGGTACAGCGGCACGAAGCCGGCGGTCAGCAGCGGGCTGGCCGGCTTCCTGCGCGGCTACCAGCTGCACGGCGGGTACGCGCCGGGACCGTTGCTGCTGCTGGCCACCCTGGCCGGCCTGCTGGGCAGCATCGGCGTGGTCCGCCGCCGGGCCAGTGCCGCGCAGCGGGCCACCGCGACCGCCTGCCTGCTCACCTTCGGCAGCGCGGCGGCCGTGCTGCTGGCCTCGGACTTCTTCGAGTTCAGCTGGCGCTACCAGCTTCCGGCGCTGATCACCCTGGTCCCGGCGGGCGCGCTCGGCCTGACCGTGATCGGCTCCTACCTCGCGGAGCGCCGCCAGCGCGGCGGCCAGGTCCCCGCTCCGGCCGTCCGCCCCGCGGCCGCCGGGGACCCGGCCGGGGCCGGCAACCCGGACGGGGCGCCCGCGGGACCGGCAACCCGGCCGGGGCCGGGGATGCGGTGACCGGGGACGCCGTGACCGGCGACGCGGTGACCGGGGACGCCGTGACCGGGGGACGCGGCGGTGACCCGGAACGGGGACGCGCCGGTACCCGGTAAGCGGGACCCGCACTGGAACGACCGCGCCTCCGCCGGCTGAGCCGCGCGGCGCGGCTACCGGGCGGCGAGGCGCCGGCGGCCGGGCGGCCGGGCTACCGGCGGCGGACCAGCGGGCGGCGCGGCTAACCGGCGGCGGGCTAACGGGCGGCCGGGTTACCGGGGGCCGGGTTAGCGGTGCCGGGGCGCGGGCCGAACCGGGCCGACGCGATCCAGACGACCAGCGCCAGCGGGGTCAGCACCAGCAGCGGCAGCAGCAGCGGCGCGTACGTGGTGATGACCGCCGATCCGACCGCGCCCGCCACCACGGCCGCGAAGATGCCCAGGCTGCGGCTCAGCCCGTCGGGCGCCCGCCCGATGGCCAGCGCGGCGACGACCCCGGTCAGCGTGCCGGTCAGGTAGGTCGTGGAGATCTCGCCGAGCTGCCGGACGGTGGCCCCCTGGATGCCCATGGCCGATGCGACCAGGATCAGCAGCAGGAACTGGGCCACCGCGCGACGGATGGCCGCCGGCCAGATCCCAGCCCGCGCAGAACGCGGCCAGCACGCAGAACTCCAGGGCGAGGGCCACGGTGAGCCAGGACGGCCAGATCTCCCGGTGCACGGCGGGGAGATGCGCCCGCCTGGCCGGCCAGCCGTCCAGCCAGCGGCCGGTCCGGCGGGCCGCCAGCGGCGCCGCGATGGCCACGCCCGCGGTGTAGCTGGCCAGGGCCACCCCGGCGCTCTCGGCCAGGGCCGCGTCATGCGTGCCGGCCGCGACGCCGAGCAGCACCAGGGTGCCGGTGACCACGCTGCAGAAGACGTGGCCGAGGTGCATGAAACAGGCCGCGTCCACCGACCCGGTGGTCACGGTGAGCAGCACCACCAGGCCATCGCGGGCACGTGAGCGCCAGTCCACGGGATGCCGCCGTTCCTCAGGCGGCTTGCTCGCCGGCCAGCGCGCGCCGCACGCCGGCCATGGCGTCGGCCACCGGCTGGAGGTCCGGGCTGACGGGCAGCGGCCGGTCGGCGGGCGCCTGCCCGGCCCGGACCGCGGCGGCCATCTCGCGCAGCGCGCCAGCCAGCCGGTGCACGTCCGCCTCGGGCGGCCGCTGGCCCGAGACCTCGCCCCGCACCCCGGCCGCGATGAGGGTGTCCATGAGCTGCTCCACGCCGAGCACCGCGGGCCACAGCCGGGCCGCGGGACGGCTGGCGGGGCGGGGTTCTGCCATGGTGCGCTGAAACTCCGTGCGAAGGTCGGACAGGGCTCGGTAGGTCTGGCGGCGGAGCGCGGACCGGCCGGGCGTGCCGAGCAGTGCCGCCTCCGTGTAACGCGCCACACTATCGAGGACCGCCGCGAGCTGCGCCGGCAGGTGGGCATGCCAGCTAGATGGCCACGGGGCGTAACCGACCAGCAGCACGATGGCGCAGCCGAGCAGCGTGTCGATGAGCCGGTCGAGGGCGAGCACCCAGCCGGCCCGCTGCAGCAGGTCGATGAGGATCACGACCAGCGGGGTGAGGAACGTGCTGAACAGCCCCCAGTTGCGGACCTGCCCGTAGGGCAGCAGCCCGGCGAGTACCGCGCACGGCAGCAGCAGCCACGGGCCGCCCGGCACCACCGCGATGATGAGCGCGCCGGCGACCGCGCCGACCACGGTCCCGATGCCCCGCTGCAGGGCCCGGGCGAAGACCGAGCCGAAATCCGGCCGGAGCACGATGGCCACGGTCAGCATCACCCAGTACGACCGCTGCAGCGCGAACTCCTGGCTGACCAGGGTGGCCACGCCCATGGAGATCATCAGCCGGAGGGCGAAGATGCGGGCGAGCCGGCCGCCCACGGTCTCGTCGAGTGCGTCACGGAAACGCTCACGCAGCGGCGGCCGCGCGCAGGGCGGCCCCGGCGTCGCCGGGCCGCTTCCCGGCGAGCAGGTCCACCGCGGCCGCCAGGGCCTCCGTCATCACCCGGGCCCCGGGACTGTCCCCCGCGGCGGGCGGCGCCCCCGGCGGCGGCCGGTCCCCGCGGATGGCGCCGGCGATCGCCTCGATCTCCTCGATCACCCCGGCTGGCGGCCGCACCCCTTCCTGGACCATGCTGACCGCCGCCTCGGTGAGCGGATGGGTCTGGTTCAGCAGGCGGCCAGGCGGACCAGGTCGGGGTCCCGGCCGCTGGTACGCGCCCGGCGCGAGGCCAGATCGTCCCAGGCCGCGTTGAGCGCGGCCACCAGGGCCTCGTGCGCCTGCGGGAACCGCGGCGTGCCGGCCGCCCGGAGCAGGCCGGCGATGGCGGCGTAAGCGGCCGCAGTGCTGCGCCGCTCGGCGGACGAGCGGGGACACCAGCCAGCCGGGGATGAGCAGCAGGATGGCCCAGGCCACCCCGGCCAGCAGCAGCAGCGGCGGCCACCACCACGGCCGCAGCGCGCCCAGCGGGCCGGTGCCCAGGATCGTGTAGACGAGCAGTTGCAGCCCGGTGATGGACACCGTGGCGTTGGCCCCGGTGAGCAGGGCGGACACCCCGGCCACGCCGACGACCAGGACCACCTCGAGCCAGCCCCGCCCGTGCACCAGCTCGCCCAGGCACAGGCCCGCCGCCCCGCCGAAGGTGGCCGCGACGGCGATGCGCCTGATCCGCGCCGGGTAGGTGCCGCCCCGGTCCACCACCGAGCCGAGCAGGCCGCCCATCGCGCTCAGCAGGCCCGGCACCGGGGTCCCGAGGATCACGCCCAGCGCGAGCGGCCCGCACACGGCCAGCGCGGCCCGCACCATCAGCGGCCAGGGTGGCGGCGCCGGGGCCGGGCGGACGGCAGCGACGAGCCAGCCTGGCGTCGCGGCCGCCACGGCCCGCCCGCCTGCCCGCCGCGGCGGGGCGGCGCCGCGGTCATCGGTGGATCGGCTCACCGCCACCATGGTGCCAAATGCGGAGATTGAGGCCATTCGGGGGCGCAGCCGGGTCCTCCAGCCGCTGGACGCCCCGCTGACGCGTGGCCTAACGTGCTGTTCATGACCGGGGCCAACGGACGGCATCAGCTGGACAGCGAAAGCGGCCGGATTGTGCTGCACACGTCACGGGACGGCCTGGCCGCCACGGCCGGGCATGACCTCACCATCGACCTGCCCCGCTGGTCCGGCGAGCTGACCCTGGCCGAAGATGGCACCCCGGCGGCGCTGGAGGTCCGCGCCGACCTCGGCGCGCTGGCCGTCCGGGACGGAACCGGCGGCCTCAAGCCACTGACCGACCGGGACCGCCGGGAGATCGCCTCGAACGCGCGGAAGCTGCTCGGCACCGACCGGCAGCCGGAGGCGGTGTTCACCGCCACCCGGTTCGACCTGAACGGGGACGGCGGTGCGGTCGAGGGGTCCCTGACCATCCGCGGCGTCTCCCAGCCGCTGCGGCTCCAGGTCGTCCAGACCGCCCCGGGCCGCTACCGGGCCACCGGGACCGTGGTCCAGTCGGCCCACGGCATCAAGCCCTACACGGCGTTCTTCGGGGCACTCAAGGTCCGCGACGCGGTGGATGTCGAGGTGGAGGCCACGATCCCGGCGGCCGCATCATGACCGGCCTGCCCGCCGGCGAGTACCCGGCGCCGGGCGAGCCAGCCGGCGCGGGCCAGCCATGCGGCGCCGGGGACGCCGCGTGCCCCGACGGCACCTGCGTGACCTGCTCGGACAGCGCCGTCCGGGTGACCGTTACCCGGCTGCTGCCCGACGCCATGGCCGTGGTGGACACCGGCTCCGGCCAGCCGGAGGAGGTCAGCATCGCCCTGGTCACCGCGCAGCCGGGGGATACGATCCTGGTCCACGCGGGCGAGGCCATCGCGCTGCTGCCGCGGCCCTGAGGGGCGCGGCTGGCACATCCAGTGACGGGCCGGGCCGTCAGCGGGCGGCCCAGTCGAGGCGGAACCAGACGGCCGTGCCCCGGGTCACGCCATCACGGTAGACATGGTGTCCCCAGCACGCGGCTAATTCGTGCACGGCCAGCAGGCCGTTCCCCGATTCGGGCAGCTCGCCGCCCCGGGGCGGCGCCGATACGGGCACGGTGTCCGAGCCGTCGTCGAGCACGGCCACGCAGGCCGAGGTGTGCCCGCGCCACACCACCACCTGAAACTTTCCGCCGCGGCCGGTCCGGGTGTGCCGGATCGCGTTGCCGGCCAGCTCGGAGCAGCACAGCAGCGCGTCGCCGACGGCCGGGCAGCCGTCGAGAACCCGGGCCACGAACCGGCGGGCGTGTGCCACCTGCTCCGGCCGTCCCGGGAAGACCCGCCGCTTGGGGATGGCCACCAGCCAGGCACCGTGCCCGGCCAGCTGCGCAATCGTGCCTGGTAGCCGCGCACCCGGGGCGAACCCGCGGGGCCGCGGCACCGCGGCGAGGCCGTCGGTGCCCAGGGCCGGGCGGGTCGCGGGCGGGCTGCTGGCGGCCATGCGGGTTTCTCCGATCGGGGGTGGCCGGGCGCGGAATGGCATCTCCACTGTGCCGTTTGTCGGCGGATCGTGCCAGGGGCCGGTGGTCATGCCTTGCGCCGAACCTGTTCAACAAGTCTTCAGTCAGCCCCCTATCACCCTGCTGCTATCACCCTGCGGTAATCCGTCCCCCACCGCCGCCGGGGCGGGCCGGACTACGGCAGACTGGGCCGGTGACCAGCAGGGTCCGGACGGCCATCCGGGTACAGGGCGTGGTGCAGGGCGTCGGGTTCCGCCCGTTCGTCTACGCGCTGGCCACCCGGCTGGGACTGGCCGGATGGGTGGGTAACGACGTAGACGGAGTTTTCGCCGAAGTCGAGGGCCCGGCGGAGGCCGTTCAGAAATTCCTGTTCTCGGTGCGGGCCGACGCGCCGCCGCTGGCGCGGGTGGAGCGGGTGAGCGCGCGCGCCGTTGCCCCGCTGGGCGCCGCCGGCTTCGCGATCGTGGCCAGCGACCGGGCCGGCCAGCGCCGGGCGCTGGTCTCCGCGGACAGCGCCACCTGCGCGGACTGCCTGCGGGAACTGGCCGACCCGGCGGACCGGCGGTTCGGCTACCCGTTCATCAACTGCACGAACTGCGGTCCCCGGTTCACCATCGTGCGCGACGTGCCCTACGACCGGCCGCTGACCACGATGGCCGCGTTCGCCATGTGCCCGGCCTGTGCCGCGGAGTACCACGATCCGGCGGACCGCCGGTTCCACGCCCAGCCGACCTGCTGCCCGGCCTGCGGGCCGCGGCTGTGGCTGCGCGACGGCGGCGGCGCCGGCCCGGCCGGCGGGGTGCTGGCCGCGGCGGCGCGGGCGCTGCGCGAGGGACAGGTGCTGGCGGTCAAGGGCCTGGGCGGATATCACCTGGCCGCCGACGCCACCAGCCAGGACGCCGCCGCCCGGCTGCGCGCCCGCAAGCACCGCGAGGACAAGCCGTTCGCGGTGATGGTCGGCGACCTGGCCGCCGCCCGGGCGCTGTGCCAGGTCGATGCCGCCGCGGCGGAGGTGCTGGCCAGCGCGGCGCGGCCGATCGTGCTGCTGCCCCGGCTCGATGGCCCGGTGCCGGTCGCGGACGCGGTGGCACCCGGTAACCGGCATCTCGGCCTGATGCTGCCGTACACGCCGCTGCACCACCTGCTGCTCCGTGACGTGGCCGGCCCGCTGGTGCTGACCAGCGGCAACGTGTCCGACGAGCCGATCGCCTACACCGACGACGACGCGCTCAGCCGGCTCGGCGGCATCGCGGACGCCTTCCTCGGCCACGACCGGGCCATCCACGTCAGGACGGACGACTCGGTGGTCCGGCCGCTGCGCGGCCGGGTGACCATGCTGCGCCGCTCCCGCGGCTACGTGCCGGAGCCGCTGCCCGTCCGCGGCCGGTTCCGCCGCCCGGTGCTGGCCTGCGGCGCCGAGCTGAAGAACACGTTCTGCCTGGGCAGCGAGGACCGGGCGTTCCTCTCGCACCACATCGGTGACCTGGAGAACTACGAGACGCTGCGGTCGTTCACCGAGGGCATCGAGCACTTCAGCCGGCTGTTCGGGATCACCCCCCAGCTGGTCGCGCACGACCTGCACCCGGAGTACCTGTCCACCAAGTACGCCCTGGACCTCGACGCCGCCGGCCTGGTGGGCGTGCAGCACCACCACGCGCACATCGCCTCGTGCCTGGCCGACAACGACGAGGACGGCCCGGTCATCGGGGTGGCCTTCGACGGCACCGGCTACGGCACGGACGGCTCGCTGTGGGGCGGCGAGTTCCTGCTCGCCGACCTGGCCGGCTTCGAGCGCGCCGGGCACCTGGCCGGCGTGCCGATGCCGGGGGGCGCCGCGGCGATCCGGCAGCCGTGGCGGATGGCCGCCGCCTACCTGGACGCCGCGTACCCGGAGCGGCCGCCGGACGGCCTGCCGGTGGCCGCGCGCCACGCGGGCTCCTGGGCGGACGTGCTGACGATGAGCCGCCGGGGCATCAACGCGCCGCTGACCTCCAGCGCCGGGCGGCTGTTCGACGCGGTGGCCGCGCTGGCCGGGGTGCGCGACTCGGTCAGCTACGAGGGCCAGGCCGCGGTGGAACTGGAGCAGCGGGCCGCGGCGGCCTGGGCGGCGGTCCCGCCGTCCGGCGCGTACCGGGCCACGATCACCCCGGGCGCCCCGCTGACGGTGGCCGGGGCGGACCTGTTCCGCGCGGCGGCCGAGGACCTGCGGGACGGCCAGCCCGCGGACGTCATCGCCGCCCGCTTCCATCGCGGGGTGGCCGCCATGATCGTGGCGGTGTGCGAGCTGCTCCGCGAGTCGTCGGGGCTGGGCACGGTGGCGCTGTCCGGCGGGGTGTTCCAGAACGTCCTGCTGCTGGAGACGGCGGCGGCCCGGCTGGAAGGCAGCGGGTTCCGGGTGCTGACCCACGGCCGGGTGCCGCCGAACGACGGCGGGATCAGCCTGGGTCAGGCGGTGGTGGCCGCGGCCCGGGACCGGGCCGGCCTGCTGCCCTGACCCGCGCGGGGGGACTGGGCGGGGCGGGGGGACTGGGCGGGCGCGGGGCGGACTGGGCGGGGCGGGCGGGCTGGCCGCCGCGGTGCTGATCTGCGCGGGCGTGGGTGAGCTGGGCCAGCAGGGCACGCGCGGCCGGGCTGGGGTTCTCCGACGCGGCCGCGGCCACCCGCCACGGTGGCAGGCCGCCGCGCAGCGCGGCGATGTGCAGCTTGTGCTGCTTCTTGGCCGCGATGGGCCGGGGCACGATCGCCACCCCGAGGTTGTGACCGACCAGGTCGAGCAGGGTGTGCACGTCGTTCACCTCGAGCTCGACCCGGTGCGGCAGCCCGGCGGCGGCGAACGCCCGGTCGGCCAGCACCCGGGCCGCCCAGTCGGGCTGGAAGCCGACGAAGGAGAGGCCGTGCAGCGCCGCCAGGTCCACCTCCTGCTGCCGGGCCAGGTCGTGGTCCGGGTGGCACAGCACCACCAGGGGCTCAGCCGCCAGCGGGATCAGGTCCACGCCCCGCGGGGCCGGCCCGGTCACCGCGACCAGGGCCACGTCGAGCCGGCCCGCCGCGAGCTGGTCGATCAGCAGGGCGGAGCCGCCGAAGCGCAGCCTGATCTCCACCCCCGGATGGGCGGCCCGGAACCTGGCCAGCTGGGCCGGCAGGTCCACCACCCCCAGGCACTGCTCGCCGCCCACGCTCAGCGTGCCGCGCAGCACCCCGCGCACGGCGGCCACCGCATCCTGCGCCGCGGCCACGCTGGCCAGCGTGCGGTGCGACTCGGCCAGCAGCACCCGTCCCGCCTCGGTCAGCCCCACCCGCCGGGTGCTGCGCACGAACAGCGGCGTGCCCAGCTCGGCTTCCAGCGCCCGGATCGACGCGGACAACCCGGACTGGGAGATCTGCAGCAGTTCGGCTGCGTGGGTGAAGTGGCTCTCCTCGGCCACCGCGACGAAGTGCTCCAGCTGGCGTAGTTCCATAATTATGCGATCCTAGATCTCAAAGCGATCGGTTCTAGCTGTTGGACAGATGAACGTCTCCCGCCGAGCATAGACGTCATGAACGAGACACTGAAGATGGTGCCCTTCGGGCAGACCGACATGACCATCACCCGGGTCGGCTTCGGCGCCTGGGCGATCGGCGGCGGGGGCTGGACCTTCGCCTGGGGTGACCAGGACGATGACCACTCCGTCGCCGCCATCCGGCACGCGGTGGAGTCCGGGATCAACTGGGTGGACACCGCGGCCGTGTACGGCCTGGGCCACTCCGAGGAGGTGGTCGCCCGGGCGCTGCGTGACCTGCCAGAGGCGGACCGGCCCTACGTTTTCACCAAGGGCGGCCTGGTCTGGGATGAGTCGGACCGGTCCAAGGCGCCGCGCCGGGTCGGCAGGCCGGACAGCCTGCGCCGCGAGGTGGAGGCCTCGCTGCGCCGCCTGCAGGTGGACCGGATCGACCTGTACCAGCTGCACTGGCCGGCCGAGGACGGGACCCCGCTGGAGGAGTACTGGCAGGCCTTCCTGGACCTGCGGGCCGAAGGCAAGATCCGGGCGGCCGGGCTGTCCAACCACGACGGGGCGCAGCTGGTCGCGGCCGAGCGGATTGGGCACGTCGACTCGCTCCAGCCACCGTTCAGCCTGATCAACCGGGACGCCGCGGTCAACAAGCTGCCGTGGTGCGCGGACCATGGCACCGGGGTGATCGTGTACAGCCCGATGGCGTCTGGCCTGCTCACCGGGTCGTTCACCGCGGAGCGGGCCGCCGGGCTGGGCGAGGGGGACTGGCGCAGCCGGAGCCCCAACTTCACCGGGGACGGCCTGCGCCGCAACCTGGCCCTGGCCGACGCCCTCCGCCCCGTGGCCGAGCGCCTCGGCGTGAGCACCGGCGCGGTAGCGGTGGCCTGGACCCTGGCCTTCCCCGGGGTCAGCGGCGCGATCGTCGGCGCGCGCAGCCCGGAGCAGGTGGACGGCTGGATCGCCGCGGGCAGCCTGGTGCTGGACGACAAGGACCTCACCGAGATCGCCGCCGCGGTGGAGCTGACCGGCGCGGGCGCCGGCACCGGCCCGGC
>CAWIYD010000020.1:0-61636 GCA_963840195.1 uncultured Actinomycetes bacterium | reverse complement strand
AAAACGATGAGACCCGCGGGAGAGCACAGATGTGAACTCTCACATCAGCCTCACACGGTGGCTTCATCGGCCTCCCGGCAGTATCGGGAGAGCCGGGCCGTACCCGGCGCTGACACGAAGCGAAAGGACATCCGTGATGGATAGCGAGCGCGAGTACCGCCCGGGACAGGTGCCGCTGCCCGGGGCAGGCGGGCCGCCGGCGGGCGCCGCGGCCCGGCCGGCCACCCGGGACGGCATCCGGCATGCCCGCCGGATGTCGAACTGGACCCTGGCCGCGCTGCTGGCCGGTACCGGGGCGGCGACGGTGGCACTGGCCAGCCACGCCCTCCCGGCCAGCACGGGCGCGGGCACGACCGCGACCGGCGGCACCGGCACGGCCGTGGCTGGCGGCCAGGCCGCCAGCACCGGGACCGGCGGACCGCAGGTGACCCACTCGGTGGCGACCACCAGCGGGTCGGGCACCACGGTGAGCACCAGCACGAAGACGGTCAATGGGAAGACCGTCATCGTCCGGACCGTGCACCACGCCGCCTACCACGACAACTGAGCCGGATGATGATGATGACGATGACGACTCCCGCGCTGCCCGGGCTGGCCGAGGCCCCGGCCTGGCAGCGCATCCAGACCGGGGACCAGGCTGTGTCGGTCGTGGAGCGCACCGCGCTCGGCACTACCGCCCGCCTGGCGGTGTGGCCGCCGGAGCACGCCGGGCGGGCCGCGGTGGCGGCCGACCAGGTGCTGGCCGCGCTGGACATGCAGGCCAGCCGGTTCCGCCCGGACTCGGAGATCTCCCGGGTGCACCGCAGCGACGGCGGGCTGTTCATGCTCAGCGACGGGCTGGCCGAGGCGGTCCGGGTCGCGCTGGAGGCGGCCCGGTGGACCGGCGGGCTGGCCGATCCCACCGTCGGGGACGCGCTCATCGCACTGGGCTACGACCGTGATTTCGCGGCCATTGGCGCGCACCGGGACGAGCCGCTGCCCGCCGCGGTCCCCGCGCCGGGCTGGCAGCAGGTCCGGCTCGACGGCGCGCTGCTCCGGCTGCCACCGGGCGTCCGGCTCGACCTGGGCGCCACGGCCAAGGGCCTCGGCTCGGACCGGGCCGCGCGGGCGGTCATGGCCGCGGCCGGGCAGGCCGGCGGGGTGCTGGTCAGCCTGGGCGGCGACATCGCCACCGCGGGGACGGCACCGCGGGACGGCTGGCCGATCGTGGCCGCGGACCGCCCGGACGCGCCCGGGAACTCCCCCGCGCAGCCGGTCCGGCTGCCCGCGGGCGCGGTGGCGACCTCGTCGATCACCTGCCGCCGCTGGCAGCGGGACGGGCGGCTGCTGCACCACATCGTCGACCCGCGGACCGGGCGCCCCGCCGACGGCCCCTGGCAGACGGCCACCGTGGCCGCCCTGACCTGCGCCGACGCCAACGCCGCGTCCACCGCCGCCATCGTCGCCGGCCCGCAGGCCGAGGCCTGGCTGACCCGGGCCGGGCTCCCTGCCCGGCTGGCCGGGCGGGACGGGCAGGTCCGCTGCCTGGGCGGCTGGCCGGAACACCGCGGCGGCACGGTGCTCGTGCCCCCGGTTACCCGGGTCTACGCGGGCGCCGGCCCGCGGGGAGGTGCGCGATGAGCACGGCCGCGGTCATCGCCGGATCGCAGGGCCTGTGGCTGGTCTCCCGGGCCAGCGGCCTGGCCCTGCTCATCCTGTTCAGCCTGGTGACCGTGCTCGGGGTGGCCGGCCGGCTGGGCTCCGCGCCGCGCTGGCTGCACCGGCTGGCGGTGACCGAGGTGCACCGCACGCTGGCCCTGTTCTCGGTGGCCTTCCTCGGGCTGCATGTGCTGACGGCCCTGCTGGATCCGTACGTATCGATCGGCTGGGCGGCCACCGTGCTGCCCTTCCTGTCCGGGTACCGGACCCTGGCCATCGGCCTGGGCACCCTGGCCGTGGATGCGTTCGGCGCGGTGCTGGTGACCAGCCTGGCGCGGGCCCGGCTGGGCTACCGGGCCTGGCGGGCGGTGCACTGGCTGGCCTACCTGGCCTGGCCGGTCGCGTTCCTGCACTCCCTGACCGCCGGTAACGACCTGGGGATCTGGTGGGTGGCGCTGATCGAGTGGGGCTGCGCGCTGGCCGTCGGCACCGCGGTCACGGCCCGGCTGCTGGCCGGGATGCGCGGCACGGCCGGGCCTGGCCTGACCAGCCCCGGCCGGGGTACGACCGCCGGGTCGCACCCCCCGGCTAGCACCGCCCGGGCAGGACGATGAAAGGCCCAGCGCAGTACCTGGACGGCCGGGCGCGGCAGGCGGGATGGCAGGAAGCCGGGACCCTCCCCCGGCTGCTGCCGGCCGGCTTCGCGGCCGGGCCGGCCACGCTGGCCGGGCACCGGGCCCGGTACGGCCCGGAGCCGGAACCGCCGCGGAGCCACCCGGACCGGATGAGGCTGATCCGGGAGGTGGAGCAGGCCGGGCTGACCGGGCGGGGCGGGGCTCACTTTCCCACCGCCCGCAAGCTGGCCGCCGTCGCCGCCGGGCCGGACCCGGTCGTGGTAGTCAACGGCACGGAGGGGGAACCGGCCAGCGCCAAGGACAAGATCCTGCTGGCCCGCTCGCCGCACCTGGTGCTGGACGGCGCGGCCCTCGCGGCCGGCCTGACCGGGGCCCGGGAGGCGTACCTGGTCGTGCACCACTCGGTCCGAGAGATAGTGGACGAGGCCGTCGCGGAACGCCTCCGGGCCGGCCACGGCCAGGTCCGGTTCCACGTGGTGACGGCCGCAGACCGGTTCGTGGCCGGGGAGGCCAGCGCGGTGGTGCACTGGATCGAGCGGGGCGTCCCGGCGCCGCTGCCCAAGCCGCCGCGGCTGGCCGAGCACGGGCTGGACGGCCGGCCGACACTGGTGCAGAACGTCGAGACGCTGGCGCACCTCGCGCTCATCGGCCGGCATGGCGCCGGGTGGTTCCGGGCGCTGGGCACGCAGGCCGAGCCGGGCACGATGCTCGTCACCATCCTGGGCGCGGTACGGGAGCCGTGCGTCGGCGAGATTGCCGTCGGCACCACGCTGGAGGAGGTGCTCGGGCTGGCCGGCGGCGTGTCCGGGCCGGTGCAGGCGGTGCTGGTCGGCGGCTACTCCGGGCAGTGGGCCGGGCCGGACGCCCTGGCCCGGCCATTCTCCGCGGCGGGCCTGGCGCCGCTGGGCGCCAGCGTCGGGGCCGGGCTGATCGTGGCGCTGCCGGCCGATGCGTGCGGCCTGGCGGAGACCGCCCGGGTGGCCCGCTACCTCGCGGACGAGTCGGCCGGGCAGTGCGGTCCGTGCCTGTTCGGGCTGGACGCGGTGGCCGGCGAACTGGGCCGCCTGGCGGACGGCTCCCCGGCCAGCCTGGCCACGCTGCACCGGTGGCTGGGCCAGGTGGACGGGCGGGGTGCCTGCGCCCACCCGGACGGCGCGGTCCGGATGATCGCCAGCGCACTGCGGGTCTTCGCGGCCGAGGCCGAGCAGCATGCCCAGGGCTGGTGCTGCGGCACCGCCCGGACGCCGGTGCTGCCGGTACCTCCCCGGAGGGCGCCATGAGCGGCCTGGTGCTCCGGGTGGACCCGATCGCCTGCGACGGCCGCGGGCTGTGCGCGGAGGCCCTGCCCGAGCTGATCACGCTGGACGACTGGGGCTTCCCGGTCATCCAGCCCGGCGGGGTCCCGGCCGCGCTGGCCGGGGAGGCGCGGGAGACCGTCCGCATCTGCCCTAAGCTCGCGCTCCGGCTCGGCCACGGAACGGATCACGGCTGAGGCCCGGGAGCCGCTCGTCCCGCGGGCGCTGCCGTCCCGGCCGCGGCCGCGGCCCGCAGGTCCCGGCGCCCGGGCCCGGAAGTCCCGGCGGCATTAGGGTCATCCGCCCCTGTGGCCAGGCCGCCCGCAGTGGCCAGCCTGGACGTGAGGAGCCCGAGAACTGAGGAGACACGATGAGCTGGACCACCGGGATGACCGACGGCAGGCGGGTGGCCGTGGTCATAGACGGCAGCGATGCGTCGGCCGCGGCGCTGCGCCACGCCGCTTCGCAGGCACGGCAGCGGAACGCCCTGCTTGACGTGGTCGGCCTCCTGCCGGCGGACGCGGACAACCAGGCCAGGGTCACGGCCAGGGTCCGGCTCGGTGAGTTCACCCGGCGGGAGTGCCCGTACGGGGTGGGGGTGCCGATGCGGCTCCGGGTGGAGTGCGGTGACCTGGAGGTCCTGCTGCCATTGATCGGCGAAGGCGCCGAACTGGTGCTCAGCGGGCATCCTGCGGCAGCGGCCACCCCGGGGCCGGAACTGGGCCGCCCCGCCGCCACGGGACGCAGGCAGACGGCGCCACATCATCCGCGCTGGCGGGTGTTCCTTATGCATGAGTTGCAGGCATAGGTCGCTTGCATTCTTGTCATTGGACGCATGAGTCCTGACCGGTGACACTGATAACGGAGCAATCAGGCCACAAGGGAAGGAATCATGGAGACCACGACCCGCACGTTCAGCCCCCGGCTGACGGCTATCCGGGATGAGCTCCGCAGTGCCCGCGCCGCGCGCGCCGCACGCAAGTCACTCGAGCGCGAACTGTCCACCTACACCTCGGACAACGACCTCAACGACCTGGGCGCGATCCTCGCCCGGCACAGCGACGAGGACACGGCGGAGATCCGCCACATCCTCGCCGCGCGCCGCCAGGCCGCCTAGGCGCAGCCAGCCAGGCACAGCCCGGGGATGCCCTAGGGCAGTGCCCACTGCTGGTTGGCGTTACCGGTGCAATCCCAGATCTGCAACTGGGTCCCCGGGGTGGTGGACCAGTTCGTGTCGTCGAGGCACTTCCCGGACTGCGGATTGTAAAGAGACCCATTGGATTGCGGGATGAAGACTTGTGCGGCTGTGCCGTTGCAGTCGTACAAGTCCACCGTTGTCCCGTCCGCCGTGCCTCCCCCGTTGATGTCCATGCACTTGCCCAGCACGTGCAGCGTGCTGCCCGCCTGCACCACCGTCCACTGCTGTGCGGCGGTCCCGTTGCAGGTATAGACCTGCACCGGGTTGAAGTTGGCGGTGCTGGCCGCGCGGTCGTCTATGCACAGCCCGCCGTAGCCGGTGATCGGCCCGGTGACGCCGCCGCCCCCACCTCCGGAGCCAGACGACCCGTTCGTCGTCTGATACGCGGCCACGTACGCGACGCTCATGGTGCCGCCTGAGGTGGTCGCGCTGGTCGGGGTGTTGCAGCCGCAGACGCCGTTCGGGTACCCGCCGCCCATGGCCAGGTCGAAGATGATGGACATGTTGTGGTCGAACGCGGCCTGCCAGGTCGCCGTGCCCACCTGGCTCTCGGAGACGCTGTAATACTCGTTCCCGTCCAGGTAGAAGGTGACCGACTCGGCGGACGTGTTCGTCCGGTTCAAGATCATCGTGTAGGTGTGGTAGCCGGACTGGCAGCCGGAGCAGGACTGCAGCCCGCTGCCGATGCCGTTCGGCTCGTTGCACGGGCCGCCCGGGTCGGTGCCGCAGTGCACGGTCCCGGAGACCTCGGAAAGCGCGTTGACGTCCTCCATGATGTCGATCTCGCCGTTCTCCGGCCACTGCCCGGGGCCGAGCATCCAGAACGCGGGCCAGTAGCCCAGGCCGCCGGACGGCTGCTGGATGGACGCCGTCACCTCGAGTTCCCCGCCCGCCGGAGCGCCGACGTTCGGGGTCGTGGTCTGGATCCGGCCGGAGGTCCAAGAGCCGCCCTGGTTCAGGGCGGTGATGTCCAGGTTGCCGTTCCCGTCCAGGTGGACGTTGGACGGCGAACTGGTCATGGTCTCGATCTCGCCGGTGCCGAAACTGGAACCCGGGCCGGTGTCGTACTGCCAGCTGGCCGAGGGCCCGCTGCCCGCCGCCCCGCTGAAGTCGTCGCTGAACACGGTGGACCACCCGGACGGCGGCCCGGGCACCGCGGTGACGGCCGCGGGCGCGCCCAGGGTGGTGCTGGCGGCGCCTGCTGGCGGAGCCGTCATCAGGGCGGCCACCGGCGCCGCCGCCAGCACCAGGACGGCCAGCCGCCGGCCGCCATGGCGCGGCCCGCGGCGGACGGCCCGCAGCCCCGCTGACACCGGCCTGAATAACACACCCATGGCGCCACCTCCATCGACTACTAAAAGGAAAGTTTCCTTTTAGTTGAGGTGACCATAACGCCGCCTCCGGGCACCGTCAATGGCGGGGTGAATGACACATGTCAATGGCGGGCAGGCGCGGATGACCCCGCCAGGCCCGGGCACCCGGTACGCAGGCCGACCGGGCCGACCGGGCCGACCGGGCCGACCGGGCCGACCGGGCCGACCGGGCCAGCCGGGCCAGCCGGGCCAGCCGGGCCAGCCGGGCCAGCCGGGTCAGCCGGCCCGGCGGTAGGCGCGCACGGCGAGCGGGAGGAACACGATGAAGATCCCGGCCAGCCAGGCGATGCTGTGCCACAGGTCGGACGTGAGGTTAACGGAATACGGCTTGCCCAGGGCGAGGGCGCGCATCGTGTTGACCACGTAGGTGACCGGCTGGTGGTTGGCGAAGGCCTGCAGCCAGCCCGGCATGCTCTGGATCGGCACGAAGGCCGAACTGACGAACGTGAGCGGGAACAGCCAGATCAGCCCGAACGCCTGCACCGACTCCTCATCCCCGATGGCCAGCCCGGTGAACGCCGCGATCACGCAGATCGACAGGCCGAACACGGTGGCCAGCACCACCATGGCCACGGCCGGGCCGAAGCCGTTCAGGAACCGGAAGCCGACCACATAGCCCACCGCGACGATGATCAGGATGGTCACCAGCATCCGCCCGGTGTCGGCGACCAGACGGCCGGTGAGCACCGCGGAGCGGGCCATCGGCATCGACCGGAGCCGGTCGATCACGCCCTTCTTTAGCTCCTGGGCCAGCGCGATGGCCGTGCCGAAGCTGGCGAACGCCGCAGTCTGGCCGATGATCCCGGGCATCAGGTAATTGATGTAACTGGTCCCGGGAACCTTGATCGCGCCGCCGAACACGAAGGCGAACAGCAGCACGAACATGACCGGCTGGATCACGGTGAAGACGATGTAGGCGGGCACCCGCATCCAGACCAGCAGGGCACGCCGGGTCAGCACCAGCGTGTCGCTCACGGCCCAGCGGGCCTGGGTCAGCAGGCCCGGCTCCTCCGCAGTGACACCGCCGACCGTGACGTCCGCGGCGGTCACGACGACACCGTCGCGGTGTCTTGCCGGGCCGTGTCCTGCTTGGCCTGATCTTTCTTGGGCGGGCGGCGGCGGCCGCGCCGCGGCTTGCCCGACGGCTCCTCCTCGGCGGCGTGCCCGGTGAGGGCGAGGAACACGTCGTCGAGCGAGGGGCGCCGCAGGGCCAGGCCCTTGGTCTGGATGCCTGCGGCGTCCAGCGCGCGGACCCCCTCGATCAGGGCGTCGCTGCCGCGGCCCCCGACGCCGACGCTGACCACTCCGGTCTCCTCGTCCATGTGCGGCTGGCCCTCCCCGACCTTCACGATCGCGGCGACAGCGTCCCCGATCCGGGCCCGGTCGGGCACCGAGAACTCGAGCACGTCCCCGCCGACCCGGCCCTTCAGCTCCTCGGCCGTGCCGGCCGCGATGACCAGGCCGTGGTCGATGACCACGATCTCATCGGCCAGCTCGTCCGCCTCGTCCAGGTACTGGGTGGTGAGCAGCAGGGTGGTACCGGTCGCCACCAGCGACCGGATGATCTCCCACATGCCCAGCCGGGACCGCGGGTCCAGGCCCGTCGTCGGCTCATCCAGGAACAGCACCTTGGGCCGGCCGACCAGGCTGGCCGCCAGGTCCAGGCGGCGCTGCATGCCGCCGGAGTAGGTCTTCGCGGGCCGGTCGGCCGCATCGGTCAGGTCGAACTGCGCCAGCAGCTCGGCAGCCCGGGGCCGGGTCGCCGCCCGGCTCAGGTGGTACAGCCGCCCGATCAGTTCCAGGTTCTCCCGGCCGGTCAGCTCCTCCTGGATAGCGGCCGACTGCCCGGACAGGCCGATGAGCCGACGCACGGCGGCGGCCTGCCGCACCACGTCGCGCCCCTCGACCAGGGCCTTTCCCCCGTCCGGATGCAGCAGCGTGGTCAGGATGCGCACCGCTGTCGTTTTCCCCGCGCCGTTCGGGCCGAGCACCCCCAGCACCGTGCCGCGTGGCACCGACAGGTCGATGCCACGCAGGGCCCGGACCTCACCGAACGATTTGACCAGCCCCTCGACCAGGATCGCCGGCCCCGTATAGCTCTCTGCCACCATGCCTCCCGAGCAGGCCCTTGCTCATGTCCCGCGTGACGAACCTACCGGCCGCCCCGCGTCAGCGGCGAATGGGATTCCCGGCACCCAGGCTGGCCATCGCCACCCGCTATCGACCATAGGACGGGACACCGACAGCGAACTCATCGCGGGTCAGCCAGCGAGCTTGGCGCCGCGGGTCATACTAGGCGCGTGGATGAACTGAGCTACGCGGAATCCATCGTCATTGCCCGTGACCCGGAAGCCCTGTACGACATGGTCTCCGACGTGACCCGGATGGGTGAGTGGAGCCCGATCTGCACCGGCGGCTGGTGGGATGAGGGCGACGGCCCCCGCGAAGGCGCCTGGTTCACCGGGCGGAACGAGCTGCCCGACCGGGTGTGGGAGACCCGGTCCCGGGTGGTGGCGGCGGACCGGCCCCGGGAGTTCGCCTTCATGGTCCGCGGCACCTGGGCCCGCTGGGGCTACACGTTCACCGCGGTGGACGGCGGGACCCGGGTCACCGAATCCTGGGAGTTCCTGCCGGACGGGATCGCCGGGTTCGGCGAGCGCTACGGGGACGACGCCCCGCACCAGGTCGAGGTCCGGATCGAGGCGGCCCGCCGCGGCATCCCGGTGACCCTCGCCGCACTGAAGGCGTCCGCTGAGCAGCAAGCCGCTGAAGCAGCGAGGACCACCGGAGCCGGGTGAGCTAGCGGCGGCGCCACAGGGTGACCCAGACGCCCTTGAAGTGCCGTTGGGAAACCAGGGTGAATTGCGCTTTGAGCAGCGCGGCCTCGGCGCGGACCGGGCCGGCGGCCAGGCGCGCGGCGGGCGGCCGGCCGACCACCCAGATCCGCTGGCGGCCGAGCATGAGCTGGCGGACCGCGCTGAACGGCTTGTCCCGGCCCTGGAAGTCGCCGACCTGGGCGGGTGAGGCCGCCATGGAGAAGTCACTGACACCGCGGAAGTCAGCCGGGTAACCCAGCCGGATCTTGCGGTAGAAGTCGCTGAAGAACAGCACCCCGTCGCCCGGCTGGGCGTGCGCGGCCAGGTAGCGGGACGGGCCGCCGAAGTCGTACAGCCGGCTCTGCGGGGTGCGTACCCGGTGCTGCGGGCCCAGCTGCAGGATCAGCGCGAGCACGCACAACACCGCACCCGGTGCCCACAGCAGCTCGCGACGGCCGGCCGCGGTGGCCAGCCACTGGCCGAGCCGGTACGACCCCGGCGCCGGCCAGCAGCGCGGCGCCCGCCTCGCCGTAGAGCACGTACCGGTCCACGTACAGTGGCCGGGCGACCAGCGACTCGGCGATGAGCACCGCGCCGGGCAGCACCAGCAGCGGCGCGGCGACCGACGGCAGGGACACGCCACCGCGGCGCCACCACGGGGCCAGGTCCGGCCCGGCCACCGCCCCGGCGCCGCCCGGCCGGGCGGGAGCGGGCTGGGCGGGAGCGGGCTGGGCGGGAGCGGGCTGGGCGGGAGCGGGCTGGGCGGGGGACGGTGCCGGGCCGGGCCCGGTCCGGTCGGGCAGCACCGCGACCACCGCGCAGGCCAGCAGCAGCACCGCGACGATCATGCTGGCCCCGAAGTAATCCTGGAACAGGATGCGCAGGCTCCACAGCCCGGGCCGCGGAATCCAGTTGACGGCCTTGTCCTCGGTGGCGCTGAGCGCCGCGAGCGGCGCCGCGATGACCACCGCCACGGCGGACGCCGCCGCCCAGTGGACCAGGGTCCGCCGGCCGTACCGGGCCAGCAGCACGGTGACCCCGTGCGCCACCAGCACCACCAGCGCGAGCTCGTTGAGGTAACCGGCCAGGGTGATCAGAACGGCGTAGGCCACCCAGCGCGCCAGCACCGGCCGCCCGGCGGGCGCGGGCCCGGCCGCCGCGTGCTCCGCGCCCAGCGCGTGCAGCAGCACCAGGGTGGCGCCCGCCACGCACAGGTACACCAGGGCGTACGAGCGGGCGGTCTGCGCGTAATAGCTGATGGTGGGGGTGAGCGCCATGATCAGCCCGGCGAACAGCGCGGCCCAGCCCGAGCCGGTCAGCCGCCAGCCGATGATCGCGACCAGGGCCGCGGCGGCGGTCATGGCGATCACCGACGGGATCCGCATTACCGCCGGGCTGGTGCCGACGGCCATCCAGCCGTGCATCAGCAGGTAGTACAGGCCGTGCACGGCATCGACATGCCGCAGCAGGCGGGCCAGCAGGTGCAGCGGCAGCAGCGCGGCGTACCGGGTGGCCACCTCGTCGTTGCCCATGGCGGAGTCCCGGGCCAGCCCCCAGATCCCCAGCACGGCCATCACCGCCGCCGCGGCCAAGGCGGGCGCGTACCGGGCCGCGGTGCCCCGGCGGCCGGTCACGGCGCCCCCGGGACCGCCTGCGGGGGCGGCCGGGGAGGTGCGGCCACCGCGCCGGGTCGGTACCCGGCTCACTGTCCTGACGGTGCCAGGCCGGAGGGTGCCGGGCTGGAGGGTGCCGGGCTGGAGGGTGCCGGGCCCGGCGCCGGCTGGCCGGTGGAGGCGGCGAACGTCTGCCGCCACGCCGCGGGTGAGGTGAATTCGGCCGCGGCCGACCGGTACTCGGCGGCCAGCCGCGGCCACTGGCGGCGGAGCCGGCGGTGCGCCCGCAGGCTGCGCAGCCCGAGCGCGCGGAACGTCTTGGGATCACGCTGGTACCAGGCGGCGCTGGTGCCGTCCGCCGCCGAGACCAGGACGCTGTCCAGCTTGACCAGCACCCACCAGGAGGCGTCCTGGTAGGGCAGCGCCATCTGCGGCCGCTTGCTGGCCCCCTGGCCCGGCCTGCGGAACTGGCGCGCGGTTCCGGCCGCCGCCTTGGTCAGCAGGTTGCGCTTGTTGGTCGGGGTGGTGGAATCCTTCACGGCCTCGGGCGCGCGGCGCCGCGGCGGCGGGAAGCTCTCGATGTCCGCCGAGTCGTGCGCGTCGGTGAACTGTGCCCGCAGCTCACGCAGCTGCTGGTTCTTGGTCTGGATGTCGCGGTGCAGGTGGGCCGGCCCGGACAGCACGTCCTCCAGGGCCAGCAGCCGCAGCGCGGCCGTCGAGTACTGCATGGACAGCAGGTTCTGCAGCTGCCGTTCCAGGCTCTCGTTGATCATGCTGCCCCCGCGTGGCTGCTGCGAGTGCAGCAGCGCCGCGATGATCCGGTTCCGCAGGTGGTAGTAGGCCTGCCAGTCGCGGGCATCGTTCTTGTCGTCCCACGGCACGTGCCAGGCGGCCACGCCCGGCATGGACACGGTCGGGTAGCCGTGCTCCTTGGCCCGTACCCCGTACTCCGCGTCGTCCCACTTGATGAAGACCGGCAGGGCCAGCCCGACTTCCCGGATGATCTGGGTCGGGATCAGGCACATCCACCAGCCGTTGTAGTCCGAGTCGGCGCGGCGGTGCAGCCAGGGCGTGTTCCGCAGGTTCCGGCGGGCGAAGTCGTGCCGTCCCCGGGTGTTCGGCGCGATCCCCCACCACCACTTGTACGGGGCGATGGCCTCGGCGAACGCGTGCAGCAGGGACCGGTCGTAGAGGCTGAACATGTGGCCGCCGACGATGGTCGGCCGCCGGGTCAGGTCGGCGAAGGTGGCGGCCCGCCGGATGCCCTCCGGGTCCACCTTGATGTCGTCGTCGAGCAGCAGCAGGTAGTCGCTCTGCCCGGCCCGCACCGTCTCGTCCATGGCCCGGGAGAAACCGCCGGATCCGCCGATGTTGCCCTGCTCCACGACCTGCAGCCGGTCGCCCAGTTTCTTGGCCGCGTCACCGAAGCTGGGGTGGCTGCTCACCTTGTTGCTGCCCTGGTCGATCACGTACACCGTGTCGAGCAGGTCGGCCAGCTCGGCCGCATCCCCCAGCGTGCGCACCAGGTCGAGCAGGAAGTCGGGCCGGTTGAACGTGGTGATGCCGATGCTCACCCGGCCGGCCGGGCCCGGCTCGGCCAGGCCGAGCCACTCGGCCTCGATCAGGGTGGTGCCCCGGGGGCCGGCCACGACATCGAACCAGTACCAGCCGCCGTCGATGAACGGGGACAGCGGCAGGGTGCGCTCGATGGTCTCCGGCTCGTCCGACTGCACGGTGATCGTCTCGACCGGGTGACTGAAGCCGCGGGCGGTGGACCGGTACAGGATGACGGTGCACTCCCCCGCCAGCCGGACGCGCAGGGTCACCGACTCCACGGTGGTCCAGCGGCGCCAGTAGCTGGCCGGGAACGCGTTGAAATAGGTGGCGAAGGAGACCCGGCGCCCCTCGCTGATGATGGCGCTGCGCCGCGGGCCGGCGTCCCCGGCCAGGTAGGCGGGCACGTCCGCGCCGAACCGGATCACCGACTGGGCCTCGCCCACCGCCGCGTTGGCCACCGGCACGCTGCCCGCGCCGGCCGCCTTCCGGCCGGTGAGCTGCTCGGTGGCCGTCTCCGCGGCCAGCTCGGCGGCGCCGCGGTCCATGTGCGTCTCCACGTACAGCGGGACCACGTCCAGGTCGGCGCCGGGGAACACGACCCGCTGCAGCACCCGCAGCACGGGGCCGCCGGCGCCCGGCCCCGCCGCCGTCCCGGTCACCGTCCCGGTCACCGGCTCAGTCATCGGCCAGCCCCGCCGCCTTGAGCGGCTGGCCGCCGGTGAAGAACGGGCGCAGCCGGTTGTCGTACATGCTCAGCGCCGACCCGATGGCCATGTGCATGTCGAGGTACTTGTAGGTGCCCAGGCGGCCGCCGAACAGCACGCCGGGCTCGGCGGCGGCCATCTCCCGGTAGCGCCGCAGCCGGTCCCGGTCGGCCGGCGTGTTGATCGGGTAATACGGCTCATCGCCTCGTTCGGCGAAGCGCGAGTACTCACGCATGATCACGGTCTTGTCCTTCGGGTACCAGTCGCGCTCGGGGTGGAAGTGCCGGAACTCGTGGATGCGCGTGTAGGGGACGTCCTCATCCGCGTAGTTCATGACCGGGGTGCCCTGGAAGTCCCCGGTGGGGAGCACCTCCAGGTCGAAGTCGAGGGTACGCCAGCCCAGGTCCCCGGCCGCGTAACCGAAGTACGCGTCGAGCGGGCCGGTGTACACCACGGGGACGTTGCCCAGCAGGTCGGCCCGCAGGTCGGTGAAGTCGGTGTCCAGCCGGACCTCGATGTGGGGGTGGTCGGCCATCCGCTCCAGCCACGCCGTGTAGCCGTCGGCGGGCAGCCCCTCGTACGTGTCGTTGAAGTACCGGTTGTTGAACGTGTAGCGGACCGGCAGCCGGGTGATGATCTCCGGCGGCAGGTTGACCGGGTCGGTCTGCCACTGCTTGGAGGTGTAGCCGCGGAAGAACGCCTCGTACAGCGGCCGCCCGACCAGCGAGATGGCCTTTTCCTCCAGGTTGGCCGCCTGCCCGGCGGGCACCTCGGCGGCCTGGCCGGCCACCAGGGCGCGGGCCTCGTCCGGGGACATCACCGAGCCGAAGTACTCGCAGATCGTGCCGAGGTTGATCGGCATCTGGTAGACGCGGCCCTTATAGACGGAGAAGACCCGGTGCTGGTAGCCGGTGAAGCCGGTGTAGGAGTTGGCGTACTCCCACACCCGGGCGTTGGACGTGTGGAACAGGTGCGCCCCGTAGCGGTGGATCTCGATCCCGGTCTGCGGCTCGGGCTCGCTGTAGGCGTTGCCGCCGATATGCGGCCGGCGTTCCAGGATGAGCACCCGCAGGCCGAGATCGCGGGTGCACCGCTCGGCGATGGTCAGCCCGAAGAACCCGGAGCCGACGATGACCAGGTCTGCGTTCACCGGCGCACCGGCACTTCACCGCGGGGGCCGGCCGTGCTGGGACTGGCGCCGGTTTCATCCTCCGGAGAGTCCGGCTCGGGCGGGCCGGAGTAGTGGGCCACGATCGGGCGGTAGACCGCGCGGCGGGCCCACCACGGGATGAGCCGGTAGCCGCCGCGGACCATCACGTTGCGCACGTACTCCGAGGAACTGGTGAACCCGTGCCGCCGGAACTCGCGCTGCAGCCGGAGCTCGGAGCGGAGCAGGTCGGTGCCGCCGCGCCGCTTGAACGAGGTCGCGCCGACCCGGTAGTACACCAGCGGCTCGGCCACGTTGACCGGCCGCGCGCCGTTCTGCAGCATCCGCGCGAACAGCGCGTAGTCCTCCATCAGCGGCAGGTCGCCGTAGCCGCCCACGGCGAGCACGGCCTGCTTGCGGTAGACGACCGTGGGGTGGTTGAACGGGTCATGCATCCGCGCGTAGCGCAGGATCTGCTCCGGGTCGGTGGGCGGGACCCGCTGGCCGACGACGTGGCCGGTGTCGCCCACGAACTCGAGCAGGCCGGCGCCGACGATGTCCGCCTCGGCGATCAGCGGGATCTCCACCTCGAAGCGGTGCGGCATCGCGATGTCGTCGGCGTCCATCCGGGCGACCACATCGAACGTGCTGGCGGCCAGCCCCCGGTCCAGGGCGGGCCCGAGGCCGCGGTTGTGCTCCAGCGGGACCAGGGTGACCGGCACCAGGCTGGCCGCGCACACCTCGTCCAGGCACCGGGCCAGCTCGTCACGCACCGGGCCGTCCCGGACGATCACTACCTGGGCCGGCCGCAGGGTCTGCTCGTCCACCGCGCTGCGGAAGGCCTGCCGCAGGTAGTCGGGCCGGTCGCCGTCGTACACCGAGAGCAGGAGCGTGAAGGGCTCGGGCATATGCCGTTTTTGCCTTCCGTGACGGGAAACTGCACGCTGCGGCATGAGGGTGGCGGCCGCCCTGTGGTCCGGCCGGCGCCGCCGAGGCTGACCAGGCCGTCGCCGCGCCAGCGGCCGGCCCGGACCTGGGCCACCGGGTGAAGGCTACTTTACGACAGCTATCACCGGGCTTGCGCGTTCTCCCGCGTCCCGGCGAGGCGCGCCCGCGCCGCACGGCCGCGGCACGGGCGGCCGGCGCGCCTTGCGGCGCGGGCTGCGGGCACGGCTTGCGGCGCGGGCCGCGGGCACGGCTCGCGGCGCGGGCCGCGTCATGCGGCCGCCCCGCACGGCCTTCTGGTCTACCCTGACCGTGGACCGGCTGCACCGACCGCGCCGGCCCGGCTTCCACGGCCGCATCACCACCACGACAGAGGTACCCGGATGGCAGCGCACGGCGGCACCGAGCAGGACACCACGGCCCAGTCCGTGCCGCCCGGCACCGCCGGGACCGGCCCCGGCCGCGTCTTCCTGCACATCGGCGAGCCGAAGACCGGCACCACCTTCCTGCAGCAGGTGATGTGGGGCAACCGGGCCGCGCTGAAGGCGCAGGGCGTCGTGCTGCCGGGCCACCACCCGCAGGACCACTTCCGGGCCAGCCAGGACCTGCGCGGCATCGAGAAGCTGCCCTCCGACCCGGCCGGCTCCTGGACCGGAGAGTGGGACATCCTGGCCACCCAGGCCCGGCAGGCTCCCGGCGTCGCGGTCATCTCCCATGAGCTGTTCTCGGCCGCCGACGAGGAGCAGGCCGCGCGGGCGGTAGCGTCGCTGAGCCCGGCCGAGGTGCACCTGGTGCTGACGGTGCGGGACATGGCCAGCCTGCTGCCCGCCGAGTGGCAGGAGACCGTGAAGCACCGCAACGCGCGCGGCTGGGCGGACTGGCTCGGCGACGTGATCGACACCGAATCGGTGTCGGCGGGCCGGCGTGAGTACTGGTTCTGGCGGGTTCACGACACGATGGCCATCCTCGAGCAGTGGCGCCGGTTGGTGCCCGCCGAGCGGATCCACGTGATCACCATGCCGCCGCCGGGGACCGGGCCCGGGGTGCTCTGGGAACGGTTCGCCGGGCTGCTCGGCATCGACCCGGCCGTCGCAGACCTGGATTGTGCCCGGCCGAACGCGTCGCTGGGCCTGCCCGAGATCGAGTTCCTGCGGCGGCTGAACCAGGCCCTGCCGGATGACGTGCCCAACTGGTTCTACATGTGGACGGTGAAAGAGGGGGTGGCGCACCGGGCGCTGGCCTCCCGGCCGCGGCAGGGCCGGCTGGCGCTGCCCGCCGACCGCGACGGCTGGGCCAAGGAGCAGGGCGACCTGCTGGCCGCCGGGCTGTCCGCCAGCGACTACGACGTCATCGGCGACCTGGACGACCTGCGTCCCCGGCCCTCGGGGGCGCCGTCGGCCGCCCCGGACGCGGTGCCCGCCGAGGCCATGCTGGACGCCGCGGTGGAGGCGGCCGCGGCCCTGGTCGTCAACCAGTACAACAAGGAGCACGGCCGGCCGAAGCAGGACGGCCGGGGCGGCCCGCGGGGCCTGGCCGGGCGGGTGGAGTCGGCGGTGGCCGGTTCGCCGCGGCTGAAGCGGACCGTCCGCGAGCTCAGCAGCCGCCATCCGTCGGTGCGGCGGCTGCGGATCCTGGCCTGGCAGGCGCTGGAGCGCTCCCGGACCCGGAGCCACCCCTAGCATGGCCGCCCCATCCGCCACGCCCGCGGGGCCCCGGGTCGCCGCCGTGGTCGTCACCTATAACCGGCGCCCGCTGCTGCTGGAATCGCTGGCCGCCGTGCTCGGGCAGACCCGGCCCGCGGACGCCGTGCTGGTGATCGACAACGCCTCGACCGACGGGACCGCGGCGGCGGTGCGCGAGTCGTTCCCGGCCGCCCGGCTCACCGTGCTCGGGCAGAACACCGGGGGCGCCGGCGGCTTCGCGGCCGGCATCGCGCTGGCCCTGGCCGACGGGGCCGACCTCATCTGGCTGATGGACGACGACACCGTGCCCGAGCCGGCCGCCCTGCAGGCGCTGCTGGCCGCCCGCGCCCGGCGCCCGGCCGCCCCGCCGGTGCTGCTGGCCAGCCGGGTGGTGTGGACCGACGGGCGCCCGCACCCGATGAACACGCCCCGGGTCAAGCCCTTCGCGACCCGGGCGGAGCGGCGGGCCGCGGCGGAGGCCGGATGCCAGCCCATCCGTTCGGCCTCGTTCGTGTCGATCCTGGTCGACGCGGGCGCGTGCCGCGAGCGCGGGCTGCCGCAAGCGGACTACTTCCTGTGGAACGACGACTTCGAGTTCACCACCCGGCTGCTGCGCGGCCAGGCCGGCTGGCTCTGCCCGGCCAGCGTGGTGGTGCACAAGACGGCCGCGTTCGGGTCCACCGATACCGACCCCGGGCAGCGCTTCTACTACGAGGTGCGGAACAAGGTGTGGACACTCCGCTCGGGTGCCTCGCTGGCCCCCGCTGAGCGGCTGCTGTACAGCGGGGCCACGGTGCGCCGCTGGGCCCGCACGTTCGCCCGTTCCGCGGACCGGGCCACGCTGCGCTCCTGCCTGCGGCGCGGGCTGGCCGACGGGGTACGGACCAGGCCGCGGCCCACCGCGGACCTGCTCGCCGCGGCCGGGCTCACCATTCCCGCCACCGGCCCCGCCGTTCCCGCCGCGGAACCCCCGCTGGCGGGCCGGCCGCAGCCGGGCTAAGCCGCCGGCGGCGCCTCGGCGGCTGCCTGCGGCTCCGCGGCCGGCGGCTCCTTCCGGTCCCGGGTCCGGCTGGCCAGCGCAGCCAGCCCGAGCAGGCCGGCGGGCGGCAGGGTGATCACGGCGGGCAGCTCGTAGCGCCAGGAGAACTCATAGAGATCCGGCGCGAGCAGCAGTACCGCGGCCGTGCCAGTGAAAAGCAGGCAGGCCAGGGCCAGCCGGCGGGTGCGCGGGCTGGCACCCCGCTGGAACAGCGCCAGCACCGAGCCGGCCACCGCGAGCAGGGCGAGCAGCGCGAGCGCCGGGCCAGGCGTGTACCCGCCATCGAGCTGGTAGGAGCGCAGGAAGGCGGCCACCGGGCGGTCGACGTGAGCCGGCCCGCCGTAGTGCGGCTTGAGCGGCCGCTCGATGAACCGGCCGAACGCCACGGGCTGCACGCCGACGATGATGGTGTTCCCCGGGCCGAGGCTGACCCACCGCGGATAGGTCGGGTAATACGTCTGGAACTGCCAGCGCGAGATCGGCGTGACCCACGCGTTAGGGGTCCGCGTCAGGGCGAACAGCCGCACTGAGTCGCGGGCGATCGAGCGCGCCACCCGGAGCGGCTGCTGGTGCTCGATGGCCGCGCCTAGCTCGGCGATGAGCTGAGCCCGGGTCGCCCCGGCCGGGATGGGGGCCCGGTACAGCGGCGAGTGGCCGGAGTGTTCCAGCCAGTCCGGCCCGTGCGACTGCTCGGCCGGCGTGGGGCAGAGCGGCCGCAGGCGGGCGGGCAGCCGCAGGGTGGCGCAGTCGGCCGCCGCGGTCAGCCGCCCGGTCATGCTCTGGCCCCGGGCCAGCCAGAAGTTGCCCGTCCTGGCGTACGACACGGCGCAGTAGCTGAGGATGGGCAGCGCGAAGGCCACGCCCAGCGCGACCACGCGGATGGCCACCAGCCGCAGGCCGCCGCCGCGCACCAGCAGGTAGACCAGCGCGGGCAGGATCAGCGCCTCACCGATCTGCCGGATCAGCGCGGAGCAGCCAAGGACCAGGCCGGCCGCAGCCGCCAGCCGCATGGTGACCGCGGGACGCCAGAGCAGCAGGCACAGCCCGGCCACGACCATCGCCTCGAACCAGACGTCTGGCATGACCGTCTGCTCGATCTGGACCTGGTAGCCATCCAGCAGCACCGGCGCGGCGGCCAGCGCGGCCAGCCAGCGCGGGGCGGCCTGGCGCAGCAGGAGGAGGTACAGGGCGAGCCCGAGCCCCAGCCCGACCAGATGCTGGATGGCGGCGACGACGCTGAGGTTCCCCACGGCCAGGATGCCCCGCAGGATGATCATGTACCCCATCGGGTCGGCGCCGGGCGAGGCGCCGTAGAGGTACTTGAGCGTGTCCACGTAGATGAGCGCGGGCTGGTAGGCGACCTCGGCCAGCACCCGGAGCACCAGCCCGGCCAGCAGCAGCAGGCCGATCAGCCAGTGACGGCGGAGCAGGGTGGCCACCCCGGAAGACCGGGGCTGCGCCGGCGTCCCGGCCGGCGCGCTGGCGGGTGCCGCGCCGTTACCCGGGCGCCCGGCCCGCTGCAGGCCGGCCGGCGAGAAGAGGTCGCGCTCGGTCATGCCGCGGTCAGCCGCTGCACTGCTGCCGGGAGCACAGCCGACGGCAGCCGGCCAGGGCGGGCGGCGGGGCGGCGTGGTGCGCGGGACAGCATGCCTGGCTCCTTCGTGGCACGAGGCGAGATGAGCATCATGCCTTACCTTGCCGTCTCAGAAGTAAGTGCGGGCCGTATATTTACCAGTTAGCCACGGATTGAGCGGCGGCCGTTCCCGCCCGCGGGAGCGCGGCTCCGCGAGCACCTGTCCAGGCCGGGCGTCCCGGGCCTGCGGCTGGGGCTGGCATTAGCCGTCCCCGCAGGTCCCCGCGCTATTCCCCCGGCTGGCGCCAATACACGATCGTAGCGTCATCGGATCGCTTGAGCCGTGGCCACCTGGAGCCATCCGGATCGGTGGCCTCCGCGGCGCGGACCCGGGTGATCAGCTCCCCCGGGCCCGGGCCGGCCAGCACCGCGGCCAGCGCGGGCCAGCCGAGCACGCCGTAGCGGTCCGCGATCCGGGTGGCGCCGTCGCTGAGCAGGGCGATCGCCCGCAGCCCCGCGGCCGGCAGCCGCCCGGTCCGGGCCTGCCCGGCCGCCCCTGGGTCGGCCCTGGCGGCGGGGTGGGTATCGGTGATGACCACCGGCTGCTGGCCGGTGTAGTCGGCCAGCAGCACCGAGTCCGACAGCGCGAGCAGGTCCAGCCCGCCCGGCCCGGCCCGGACCGCGGTGACGGTGGCCGCGGGGGTAGCCGGGTTGCCCAGGTCACAGGAGCCCGCGTGCCGGTCGCGCACCGCCCCGATGGCCGTCGCGAGGGCCTCGGACAGCGGCACCACCGGGTCCGCGGTGATCCCGGCCAGCAGCAGCCCGCCCAGCGTCCGGGCGTACCAGGCCACACCGTGCCGGCAGCCCGTGTCCCGGCCCCGGGGCACCGTGGTCGCGCCGTCCAGCAGCACCGCCGCGCCGGGCGCGACCGCGGCGAAGTCCTCGTTGGGCCAGTCCGCGGTTCCCGCGCTGGTGGCCAGCTCGACCCGCATCCGCCTCCGCCCGACTGCTCCGCCCGACTGCTCCGCCCGGGTGCTCGCCGGGCGTCGTCACCCGGGGACGCCCGGGGACCCCGGAGACGCCCGGGACGCCCGGGGTCAGCCTAGCGGGCCGGGGCGAACGCCTCCCTGGTGTGCACCAGGAGTTCACGCAGCGCTGGCCCGGGATCCGGCGCCCAGACCAGCGCCAGCACCGCGGGCAAGGCCAGGCCGTCGATGGCCACGGCGCGCAGCCGCCCGGCGTGGCCGGCCGCCATGGACTGCGACAGGATCGCCACGCCGAGCCCGCGGACGGCGAGGTCGGCCACCGTTCCCGGCGCGCTGGCCTGGAGCGCGATATCCGGGCGGACCCCGTCGGCCAGGCACGACTGGTCGAACACGGCCCGGACCCCGGTGCCCTCCGGCAGGCTCACGATCGGGTAGCCCGCCAGGTCGGCCAGCGTGACCCGGTCCCGCCCGGCCAGCGGATGGCCGGGCGGCACGGCCGCGGCGAGCGGCTCACTGATGATCGTCAGTGCCTCCAGGTCGTCCGGCGGGGCGCCCGCGGAGCCGATCAGGGCCAGGTCGGCCAGGCCGGTGCGGACCTGGGCGGTGAGCATGTCGGAGTTGCCCTCCAGCAGGCTGATGTCCACCCCAGGATGGGATTGGTGAAAGGCGGCCAGCGCCGCGAACAGCGGGGTGACCGTGCAGGCGGTGACCATCCCGACCACCAGCCGCCCGCGGAGCAGCCCGTTCACCTCGTCCACCGCCTGCCGGACGGCTCCGGCCGCGGCCAGCACGGCCCGCGCAGGCCCGATCGCCGCCGACCCGGCGGCGGTCAGCGTCGACCCCCGGCCGGACCGGTCCAGCAGCGCCGCGCCGAGGTCATGCTCGAGCTGCCGGATCTGGGCGCTCACCCCGGACTGGCTGATGTGCACCCGGTCCGCGGCCCGGGTGAAGCTGGCCTCCTCGGCCACCGCGATGAAGTACTCCAGTTGCCGCAACTCCATAATCAAAAATTCTAGCTTCCATCAGAACGATCTGTTGGACTTCTAACCCATCGTCCCCCAGGCTCAGAGGTGCAGGGCAATCACGGCAGGCACGTCACGGCAGAACGGAGACACCATGCAGGATCGCGAGAAGGCCTGGCAGCCGGAGGACCTCACCCGGCTGTTCGTGCAGCGGGCCGGCGCCGGGGATGCCGACGGCATCGCGGCGCTCTATGAACCGGAAGCGGTGATGGCCTACCCGCCCGGCAGCCAGACCACCGGCCGCGAGGCGATCCGCGCGCTGTGGGAGAAGATCCTGCCGAACGCGCCGCGCTTCGAGCCCGAGGCCCCGCTGCCCACCCTGGTCAGCGGCGACATCGCGCTGACCAGCACAGTCGCCAGGGACGGCGCGGGCGGCCGGGCCCAGGTGGCCCGCAGGCAGCCCGACGGCAGCTGGCTGCGGGTCCTCGACCAACCCGAGTTGATCCCGCAGCGCTAGCCCGGGGGGGCGCCCCCGGACCCCCCGCCAGTCGCTGGCTCGGAGGGACACGGCTTCGCCGCGCCCCGCCTCGCCAGTGCTGGCCCGGGGGGGCGACCCCCCGGACCCCCCGGCCAATCGCTGGCTCGGAGGGACACGGCTTCGCCGCGCCCCGCCTCGCCAGCGAGCTAGCCCGGGACGGCCGGGCTAGCCCGGGACCATGTCGAACTTGTCGGGGTCCGGGCCGAAGCGCTGGTTACGGTTCAGCGCGCTGATGGCCTCGACGTCTTCCCCGGTGAGCTCGAAGCCGAAAATGTCGATGTTCTCCCTGACCCGCTCCGGGGTGACGGACTTAGGGAAGATGATGTCGCCGCGCTCGATGTGCCAGCGCAGCACCACCTGGGCCGGGGTGCGGTCCAGCCGCCGGGCGATGGTGACGATCTCTGGGTCGTCGAGCACCTGGCCCTGGCCGATCGGAGACCATCCCTCGATGGCGATCTGATGCTCGGCGCAGAACGCCCGCACGTCGTCCTGGGTCAGGTACGGGTGCACCTCGATCTGGTTGACGGCCGGGGTGATCTCCGTCTCCTCGTGCAGCCGCCGCAGGTGATGCGGCTGGAAGTTGGACACCCCGACGGACCGGGCCCGGCCGTCACGGTAGAACTCCTCCAGCACCTTCCAGGTGGACGGGTAGTCACCGTCGTAGCGGGTGGGCAGCGGCCAGTGGATGAGGAACAGGTCGAGGTAATCGAAGCCGAGCGCCTCCAGGGACGCGTCGAAGGCCCGCCGGGCGTCGTCCGGCCGGTGCGCGCCGTTGCCGAGCTTGCTGGTGACGAACACCTCCGAGCGGTCCAGCCCGGACTTACGGATCGCCTCGCCCACCTCCCGCTCGTTGCCGTACATCTCCGCGGTGTCGATGTGCCGGTAGCCGGCCTCCAGCGCGGTGCTCACCGCGGCCACGGTCTCTCCCGGCTTGACCTGGAAAACACCGAAGCCGAACTGCGGGATGGTCCGGCCGTTGTTCAGCATGATCTCGGGCACGGCGGTCACGAGCGTTCCCTCCTTAGGGATCAGGTCGTCTGGCTGCCTTCTCAACCCTGCCCGCGGCCGGCCGGTTCATCCCTGGGGCGGGACCGCGATCACCGTCATCCCGGCGGTGACCGGCGGCCGGTCCATGGCGGCCAACGCGGCGCCCGCCCCGTCCAGCCCGATCACGTCGCCGATCAGCCGGTCCGGGCGGAGCGTCCCCTCGGCCACCATGGCCAGCAGGGCCGGGTAGTCCCGGGCCGCCATCCCGTGCGAGCCGTAGATTTCCAGTTCCCTGGCGATGACCAGGTCCATCGGCAGCGGCGGGGCCGCGTCCGGGCCGAGCAGCAGGCCGACCTGGACGTGCCGTCCCCGGCGGCGCAGGCAGCGCACCGAGGCGGCGGCGGTGGCCGGCGAGCCGAGCGCGTCCACCGAGACGTGCGCGCCCCCGCCGGCCAGTTCCCGGACGGCCGCCGCCGTGTCTTCCGCCGGGCCCGGGGCAGAGCGGCCGGCGGCCCGGACGGCCTGCTCGGCGCCGAGGCCGCGGGCCGCGGCCAGCGCCGCGGGCGAGACATCTACCGCCACCACCCGGGCGCCCAGCGCGGCCCCGATGTGCACCGCGGACAGGCCCACCCCGCCGCAGCCGTGCACCGCCAGCCATTCCCCGCGGCGCAGCCGCCCGTGCGCGGTCAGCGCCCGGAACGCGGTGGCGAACCGGCAGCCCAGGCTGGCTGCGGCGGTGAAGCCGACCCGGCCCGGCAGGGCGACCAGGTTCTCGTCGGCTGCCTCGATGGCCACGAACTCGGCGAAGGATCCCGGGCCGGTGAAACCGGGCTGGGTCTGGTTCGGGCAGACCTGCGCCTGCCCGGCCCGGCAGTACTCACACTGGCCGCAGCCACAGGCGAACGGCACGGTCACCCGGTCCCCGGCCCGCCACCGGGTCACCCCGGCCCCGGCCTGCGCGACGATGCCGGCCATCTCGTGCCCGGGGATATGCGGCAGCGGCACCGGATCGTGCCCCTTCCAGGCGTGCCAGTCCGACCGGCAGACGCCGGAGGCCCGGACCGCGATGACCGCCCCGCCATCCGGGCAGGGCGGATCCGGCACGTCGGCCAGTTCCGGCAGTACTCCGTACTTCTTATAGCTAACCGCCTTCACCCTGCCAGCTTGGCCGTCCGCACCGGCTTTGTCGCGGGGCAGCGAAATCCGCTCCGGATGCCGCTAGGCTCGCCCCGGTGGCGCAGCCGGCACGCGGCGGGCTGCGGGATCAGCTGAGGAGCGCACCGTGATCGCGAGACGCAAGGCGGCCAGCCAGGAATCGGAGCAGCAGTACGCGGCCGACCAGGAACTGGCCGGCCGATTCGAGGAACTGCTCGGGGGCGCCCGCGCCGCTGAGCAGGCGCTGCGCGATGCCGAGGCGGCCCGTGCGCCCCTGCCGGAACGGTACCGGCTGGCCAAGGCGCTGGACGCGGCGCTGACCACGGTGATGCGGGCCGCGTACGCGGCCGAACGGGTAGCCATCGGCCCTCTCGGCTACGACGACCGCATCTACCGGCGCAAGGCCAAGGCCACCCCGCCGGTCCGGCGCTGGTCAGCGGAGGCGGAACGGCTGCTCACCCTGCGGGAAAGTCACCAGCTGACCGGTATCCCCCGGATGCCCCGGAATCCGGCTGCCTGACCTGGCCCGGCTGGCCCGCCCGGCTGACCCGGCCACCGGGTCCGCTGGCCGGACTCAGTAGTCAGCGGGTGGTTATTGGCTACTAGTAACAAAGAGTGACTCAATAAATCGTCACAACGGACTATGTTGCGCGGTGTACCGGGCGGACACACTAACATGTGATCGACACCACAGCTAGCCCCAACCCAAAGCCAGACATTGACCAGGAGGCACGCCATGTGCCCGCACACGCCACCGTGTCCAGACGCGCGAGCGCTGGACCGAGAGGCAGCCCGGACTGTCGTCAGCCACCCCGAGCAGGGCTGGAGCCTGCTCTGCAATGGCATCGTCGTCTTCGAGGACACCGGGGAACTGCTCCCGGGCGGGGATACCATCGCCCCGCACAGGCCAACAGATGTGAGCGCGCACAGCATGAGCACGCCCAGCATGATCATGCCGGCCACGCACGCCAACCCCGGCCGCACCACCCCCCCGGCTGCCACCGCGACTGCTGAGCCTGCGGCCTAGCTGGCTCCCCCCGCCACCGCCGGGCCTCCCCGCCCCGGCTGAGTAGGCCGCTCCCCCACCAGGCAATGCCGTGCCCACGGCAGCGCCAGCGTGCCCACGTTCGCCCGCCAGCGTGCCCACGTACCCCGCCAGCGCGGCTGCCGGTCATCGCTGGCCCAGCCCGCGCAGCCAGGATCCGGCGGCCTCCCCGACCGCCTCAGGCCGGCGCGACAGGGCGTGGGTCTCCCCCTCCAGCACCACCACCTGGACGGCCGCGCTCGCGGCCGGGACGCCGAACGGGTCACGGCTCCCGTTAATCACCAGCACCGGCACCCCGGCCGCCGCCAGTTCGCCGGCCCGCGACCGTTCCGGGTGCCCGGGCGGGTGCAGCGGGAAGGCCAGCGCCAGCACCGCCCGGGCTCCCACCGCCTGCGCCGTCCGGCAGGCCACCCGGGCGCCGTTGCTGCGGCCGCCCTGGATGAGCGGGACCGGCGCGGCCACGCGGTCCCGCAGGGCCGCGATCACCTGGGCCCAGGCTTCGTCCTGGCGCACCGCGGACCCCGGCGCGCGCCGTCCCGCGACCCGGTAGGGCTGGGTGACCATGGCCACCGCACCGCCCAGCCGCAGGGCCGCCTCGCGCGCGGCCAGCAGGTCAGGGGCCGCCACCCCGCCGCCGGCGCCGTGCGTCAGCACCAGCAGGAAGGCCGGGCCGCCGGCCGCCGCGGCCGCCAGGCCAGGCCCCGTCACCGGCCCGGCCAGGTCAGCCCGGGCGGCTCCGGCGCTGGTCATGATCTCCACGCGCCGACATGCTAGCCGTCACCAGGCGACGGCCAGGCGCGGGCCCGGCTACGGGAGGCCGGGAACGTGCACCACCTCGACCTGCCCGGAGGCGAAGCAGGTGACGAGCAGGACCCGGCCGCCCGGTTCCGCCGCCATGTCCCGCGGGAACCGGCCGGCCCGGAGCAGGCCGGCCAGCGCCGGGCGGCCGGCCAGCGCCTCCGGCACCCGGACCACGGCGAGGCTCGAGGTCGCCCCGGCCACCTGGAACCGGTTCGAGTCGGCCACCACGATCCGGCGGCCGCCGCCGACGAGCGCCAGCCCGACCGGCGCCGTGCCGACCGCGACCCGGGCGATCAGGGCGCCGGACCGGCGGCTGCGCAGCAGCGCGGTCGCGAACCCCAGCAGGGCGTTGCTGCCTCGCGCGGTGACCCAGGCCACCCGGCCATCCGCTGAGGTAATCACCCGGACTGGCTGGCAGCCCGCGGGCACCGTGCCGATGACCGAGCGGGCCGGGTCGGTGGCGGCGCGCCGCACGCTGATCACCGACAGGGTGCCGTCGCTGGCCTGCGGGTCCGTACTGCCACGGGCGGCTTCACTGGTCGAGTAGAGCCAGCGGCCGTCCGGGGACACCGCCAGCCCCACCGGGGCCAGTCCGGCCGGGATGAGGCCGACGTAGTCCGCGGGCCCGAAGCCGCGGGTCAGCGCCCGGTGCAGGTCGAAGACGGCGATGTCGTCCGAGTACTCCAGGCTGACGAAGGCAAGCCGCCCGTCCGGCGTGACCGCCACCTCGATCGCGCCTGCCCCGCCCGGGGCGGCCAGCGTGCCGAGCAGCGCGTGCGGCCGGCGCTGCTCCGCCGCGCGGACGCCGATGACCGCCACGCCCCGCCCGGTCGCGGCGAGCAGGTAGCGGCCGTCCCGGGTCAGCGTCTCCCCCAGTAGCCGCCCGCCGCGGACGGTGACCGTGCCCACGCGGACCAGCGCTGGCCGGGTGCCGGACCGCAGGACCTGGATCCCCGGCCCGGCTGATGACACGAATGCCCACCGCCCTCCCGCGCCGCCGGCCACCCCGAACGGGGTGCCGCCGACCTGGATCAGGCTGACCAGGCTGGCGGGCAGACCGGGCGCGGACCCGGCCGGGGCGGAGCAGCCGGGCACCGGCACCGGGTGGCCGCTGGCCGCTGCCATCGCCGGGGCCAGTTTGGCTACGCCCGGGGTCGCGGCTCGTGGGTGCCCCGGCGGCGCCTGGCTCCCGCACGCCGCGGCCAGCAGCCCCGCGAGCGCGCACGCCATCGTCCCGGCGGTTAAGCGGCGGCTCATAGGCCGAATTCTACGGCGCAGGCCCGGGGGCGGCCCGGGCCGCTGAGGCCAGTCCACGGCCCGGGTCACCAGCGCCGCTGTCTACCGTGGAGGCATGAGCACCACCTCGCGCCGCCGGGCCGTGGCCTGGTCGGGGGCCCGCTCGCTGGCCCGGCTGGCCGTCCCGGCCGCGCTGGCCGCCGCGCTCGCCTCGTGCAGTGCCGGCCAGCCGGCCGCCGTGGCCAGCCCGGCGCACGCCAGCGGAGGGACGCCCGCACCGGCCGGCCCGCCGCGGGCCAGCACGCCCCCGGCGGCGCGGCCGGGCCCGTCCCGGGCCACCGGGGCGGCCGGGGCGCTGCCGCGCCCGGCTGCCCTGCCGCCGTTCACCCGCGCCGCCGCCCCCGGGGCCGGCACCTGGCACCCGGCCGGGCGGCCGGTGCGCGGCATGCGGGCCGTCTACGAGACCAGGCTCGTCCCGCCCGGCGGAACCCGGCCCGCGGGAATCGCCTGGATGGACACCCGGCTGCTGACGGCCCGGCTGTACTCCGGATCGATCAGCCCCGGCGGCGGCCCCTACCGGTACACCGCCCCGGTCCAGCCGGCCCAGGCCGCCACCCTGGTGGCGGCGTTCAATGGCGGCTTCCAGATGAAGGACGCGGGCGGCGGTTACTACACCGAGGGCCGGACGGTAGTCCCGCTCCGCCGCGGCGCGGCCTCCCTGGTGATCAGGGCCGACGGCAGCGTCACGGTCGGCGCCTGGGGCCAGGGCGTGTCCATGGGCCCGGGCGTGGCCAGTGTCCGGCAGAACCTGGTGCTGCTGGTGGCCGGCGGCCGGCCCACGGCCCGGGCGGCGAGCCCGGACTGGCGGGCGTGGGGCAACACGTGCGGGGCGGCCTCGTGCGCCGCCACGGTTCCCGGCATCGAGCACCAGTGGCGGTCCGGGGTCGGCGTCACGGCGGACGGTGCCCTGGTCTACGCCGCGGGGCCCGCGCCTGGACCCGCTGCAGCTCGCCCAGCTGCTCGCCCGCGCCGGGGTGGTGCGCGGCATGCAGCTGGACATCAACCCGGACTGGCCCGTGTTCGCCAGCTACGACCCGCAGGGCGGCCAGGGCCCCGCCGCCCCGGCCAACGGCAGCAAGCTGCTCGGCTCCACCGTGCAGGGCCCGTGGACGTTCTTCGAGGCCGCCTGGGCCCGGGACTTCATCACGATGTCGGCCCGCGGCTGAGTCCCGCTCAGACGTCCAGCAGTTTGCGGAGGTAGTGGCCGGTGTGGCTGGTGTCGGCCTGGGCGACCTGTTCGGGGGTGCCGGTGGCGATGATGTGGCCGCCGCGGGAGCCGCCGTCGGGGCCGAGGTCGATGACGTGGTCGGCGGTCTTGATGACGTCGAGGTTGTGCTCGATGACGATGACGGTGTTGCCGCCGTCGACGAGGCGGCCGAGCACGGCGAGGAGCTTGCGGATGTCCTCGAAGTGCAGCCCGGTGGTCGGCTCGTCCAGCACGTAGATGGTCCGGCCGGTGGAGCGGCGCTGCAGTTCGGAGGCCAGCTTGACCCGCTGGGCCTCGCCGCCGGACAGGGTCGGGGCGGGCTGGCCGAGCCGGACGTAGCCCAGGCCGACGTCGGTGAGGGTGTCCAGGTGGCGGTGGATGGCGGGGATGGCGGCGAAGAACCCGGCCGCTTCCTCGATCGGCATGTCCAGCACGTCGGCGATGGTCTTGCCCTTGTAGTGCACGCCGAGGGTGTCGGTGTTGTACCGGGCGCCGTGGCACACCTCGCACGGCACGTACACGTCGGGCAGGAACTGCATCTCGATCTTGATGGTGCCGTCGCCGGAGCACGCCTCGCACCGGCCGCCCTTGACGTTGAAGGAGAACCGGCCCGGCTGGTAGCCGCGGACCTTCGCCTCGGTAGTCGCCGCGAACAGCTTCCGGACGTGGTCGAACACCCCGGTGTAGGTGGCCGGGTTGGACCGCGGGGTCCGCCCGATCGGCCCCTGGTCCACGTGCACCACCTTGTCCAGCTGGCCCATCCCGGTGACCCGCAGGTGCCGGCCCGGCACCGTCCGCGCCCCGTGCAGCTCCCGGGCCAGCGCGCGGTACAGGATGTCGTTGACCAGCGTTGACTTCCCCGACCCGGACACCCCCGTCACCGCGATCAGGCAGCCCAGCGGGAACGCCACGTCCACGTTCTTGAGGTTGTGCTCGGTGGCGCCCTTGACCACGACTTCGCGGGCCTTCGACCGCTTGCGGCGCTGGGCCGGCACCGGGATGCTCATCCGCCCGGTCAGGTACGCCCCGGTCACCGATTCCTGGCTGGCCATCAGCTCGGAAACCGGGCCGGACACCACGACCGTACCCGCCGTGCTCCCCCGCGCCGGGCCCGATGTCCACCACCCAGTCGGCGGCGCGGATGGTGTCCTCGTCGTGCTCCACCACGATCAGCGTGTTGCCCAGGTCCCGCAGCCGGATCAGCGTCTCCAGCAGCCGGTGGTTGTCCCGCTGGTGCAGCCCGATCGACGGCTCATCCAGCACATACAGCACCCCTGCCAGCCCCGACCCGATCTGGGTGGCCAGCCGGATCCGCTGCGCCTCCCCGCCCGCCAGCGTGGCCGAGGCCCGGTCCAGGGACAGGTAGTCCAGGCCCACGTCGAGCAGGAAGCCGAGCCGGGCGTTGACCTCCTTGAGGATCCGGCCGGCGATCTGCATGTCCCGGTCGGACAGGTCCAGGCCGCGGAGCAGCTTGGCCATCTCGCCGATGGGCAGCGCGCAGACCTCCGCGATGGACCGGCCGTCCACGGTCACCGCCAGCGCGATGGGCTTGAGCCGGGACCCCTGGCAGGTCGGGCAGGGCACCTCGCGCATGAACCCGGCGAACCGCTCCCGGCTGGAATCCGACTCCGCCTCGGCGTGCCGCCGCTCGATGTAGGGGATGGCGCCCTCGAACGAGGTGTAGTAGGACCGTTCCCGGCCGTACCGGTTCTTGTAGCGGACGTGGACCTGCTTGTCGTACCCGTTCAGCAGGGCCTTCCGGGCCGCGGCGGGCAGCCGTGACCAGGGCGTGTCCACGCTGAACCCCAGCGACGCGCCGAGGGCCTCGATCAGCCGGATGAAGTAGTCGCTGACGTGCCCGCCGCTCCACGGCCCGATGGCGCCCTCGGCCAGGGTCTTGTCCGGGTCGGAGACGATCAGCTCGGGGTCGACTTCCATCCGGGTGCCCAGCCCGGTGCAGTCCGGGCACGCCCCCCACGGGGAGTTGAACGAGAACGACCGCGGCTCCAGCTCCTCAAACGACAAGTCGTCATACAGGCACGCCAGGTGCTCGGAATACATCCGCTCCCGGTGCGGGTCATCCTCCGCCAGGTCGGTGAAATCCAGCAGCACCACCCCGCCCGACAGGCGCCAGCGCCGTCTCCACCGAATCAGTCAGCCGCCGCCGCGCATCCGCCTTGACCGCCAGCCGGTCCACCACCACCTCGATGGTGTGCTTCTCATACTTCTTCAGCGCCGGCAGCCCGCCGCCGCCGGCGGCCGCGCTGTCCAGCCGGATGACCGTGCCGTCCACCCGGGCCCGCGAATACCCCTTGGCCTGCAGCTCGCGCAGCAGCTCGGCATACTCGCCCTTGCGGCCCCGGATGACCGGGGCCAGCACCTGGAACCGGGCCCCCTCCTCCAGCTCCAGCACCCGGTCCACGATCTGCTGCGGCGCCTGCCGCGCGATCGGCCGCCCGCACAGCGGGCAATGCGGCTTCCCCACCCGCGCATACAGCAGCCGCAGGTAGTCATACACCTCCGTGATCGTCCCCACCGTGGACCGCGGATTCCGCGACGCCGCCTTCTGGTCAATCGACACCGCCGGGGACAGCCCATCGATGAAATCCACATCCGGCTTATCCATCTGGCCCAGGAACTGCCGCGCATACGCCGACAGCGACTCCACATACCGCCGCTGCCCCTCCGCGAAAATCGTGTCAAACGCCAGGCTCGACTTCCCCGACCCCGACAGCCCGGTAAACACGATCATGGAATCCCGCGGCAGCTCCAGCGACACATCCTTCAGGTTGTGCTCGCGGGCACCACGGACGACGAGACGGTCAGCCACTGCGCTCTGCTCTCCGGGTCACGGTTCTCCGGGTCATGATGACGGATCTCCAGGTCAGAAAGGGGATGAGTCCTCCGCCCACAGGGACGCGCCATGCTACTCGGGGGCACTGACAAAACAACGATCCGGCGGGAAGCGTTCCCGGCTCCGGCACCGCCCGGCCACGCCGCCGGCCGCCCCCCGCCCGCTCTCCTCCCAGGGTGCCATCCCGCTAGGCGATGATGGCCCCGAACCCCGGCAAAGATGATGCGCGGTCACCGCCCGGCGGGCTTCCCTGATCCGGGGCCCCGCCGGGACGCCGGGTACCACGTGCGAGGGAGCCACATGCAGCCTGAAGAACCCGGCGCCGGGTTGGCGCCAGAGCTCGCCGACCTCGAGATGGCGACCCGGCGGCTGCTGGCCACCGCGGCGCTGCTCACCGACGCGCAGGTCCGGGAGCCGTCGCGGCTGCCGGGCTGGACCCGCGGGCACGTGCTCACCCATCTGGCCCGCAACGCGGATGGCTGCTGCAACCTGCTCGCCTGGGCCCGTACCGGGACCGAGACGCCGATGTACCCCAGCGAGGCCGCCCGGGACGCGGCCATCGCGGCCGGCGCGGGCCGCCGCGCGGCCGACATCGCCGCCGACGCCCGTGACAGCGCCCGCCGCGCTGGCCACTGCCGCGGCCCGGCTGCCCGCCGGGGCCTGGGCGGCCACGGTGGCCCGGCGCGGGCGGGCGTTCCCGGCGCGGGAGCTGCTGGCCATGCGCCGGTCCGAAGTGGAGATCCACCACGTCGACCTGGGCGCCGGGTACCAGCCCGGTGACTGGCCGCCCGGCTTCGCCCGCGCTGGGCTGGCCCGGGTGGCGCGGGACCTGGCCGGCCGCCCGGACGTCCCGGCCCTGCTCATCAGTCCCGAGGGCGGCGCGGGATTCCGGGTCGGCCCGGCCGCGCAGGCCCGCGGAACGGACAGCCCGGCGGCGGGCAGGCCCGCGGAACGGACAGCCCGGCTGGCGGGCAGGCCGCGCAGGCCGAGGTGTCCGGGCCGCCGGGCACCCTGCTGGCCTGGCTGACCGGCCGCGGTGACGGCACCGGGCTGCGGGTCACCGGCGCGGCCGCCCTGCCCGTGCTGCCACCCTGGCGGTAGCGCCCACCCGGGCCGCCGGCATCGGTGCCGCCCGGCGGGTAGCTATCTCAGGAGTAGTTAGGATCGTGCCCCCGATAGGGGGTCCCCGCCTAACTGCTGTCCGGGACGGCGGGGTGGCGGGGGCGTTCCGGGGCGCTCGCTGGCAGCCGCCCCGGCCCGGCCGGCGGCCGGGGCGGGTGATGACGCACCGGCGGGCCGTTCGGTATAGAAAGGCAGCAAGCGCTAACGCGAGGAGAATCTGGTGGCCTACACCGGGGACGTGACCGCCGGCGGCCCGCCCGACACGCGGGACCTGCCTGGCCTGACCGTGACCAAGCTGTCCGTCGGGCCGATGGACAACAACGCCTACCTGCTGACCTGCACCGGGACCGGCGAGGCGGTGCTGATCGACGCGGCCAACGACGCGGGCCGGCTGCTGGGGCTGATCGGCGACCGCCCGCTGCGCCGGATCATCACCACCCACCAGCACTGGGACCACTGGCAGGCGCTGGCCGAGGTGCAGGCGGCCACCGGCGCCGACGTGGTGGCGCACCCGGCCGACGCCGGCGAGCTGCCGGTCAAGGTCACCACCCTGGTACATAACGGCGATTCCGTGCCGGTCGGCGACACCAGCCTCGCGGTGATCCACCTGCGCGGTCACACCCCGGGCAGCATCGCGCTGAGTTACGACGCGGGCGGGCGGCTGGCGGGCACCCCGCACCTGTTCACCGGCGACTCGCTGTTCCCCGGCGGTCCCGGGAACACCCAGGGTGACCCGGAGCGGTTCAGCCAGCTCATGGATGACCTGGAGGCCCGGGTGTTCGGCGAGCTGCCCGACGGGACCTGGGTCTACCCGGGGCACGGCAAGGACACCATGCTCGGTGCCGAGCGCCCGCACCTGGCCGACTGGCGCGCCCGCGGCTGGTAGCCCCGCGTCAGCGGATCTCGGTGCTGTACACGACGACGTTGCTCAGGTAGCTGCCGGTCGCCTCGTCGAACACGCCACCGCAGGTGATCAGGTTCAGTTCCGCGTCGGGCGCCGGGCCGTAGACCCGGGCGGTCGGGAAGCGTGCCTTGGCGTACTGGCGCACCGCGGTGACGCGGAACACGGCCAGCCGGCCGCCGGCCTGCCGGACGTAGATCCGGTTGCCCGGTCTGAGCAGCCGCAGCCGGAAGAAGATCCCCGGGCCCAGCCGGGAGTCGATGTGCCCGGCGATGACCGACGAGCCGATCGCGCCGGGCGCCGGGCTGTGCGTGTACCAGCCCGCCACCGAGGTGCTGGACGGCACCTGGAGCGTGCCCTGCCGGGTGATGCCGAGCCGGATCAGCCGGGTGCGGACCCGGATGGCCGGGATGCGCAGCCACACCGGCGGCGGGACGGGGCGGGACGAGGACGGCTGCGGCAGCGGGGCCGCGCGGCCCAGTGGGGCCGGGGCGGCCGCGCTGGCGGACAGCGGCCGAGGCTGGAGGCCGGGACGGCTCGGCCGCAGCAGCAGCAGGCCGGTCACCGCGAGGACGGCGGCGAGCAGGCCGGCCAGCAGCACGGCGGCCGCGAGCGGCCGCCGTGCCACCTTGCGCCAGGGCGAGCTGGAGCGCCCGTGCCGACCCGGCTGGGCCTCAGTGGCGGGCGCTGGGGCGCCAGCCGTCATCAGCGGGCGTGCCGGGCCACTGCCCTGCTCCGGCGCATCCGGATCCCGGCCGCCATGGCCAGCGCCAGGCCGGCGGCGAGCGCGGCCAGCCAGGGCAGCCGGGAGGGAGCCGGCACCGGGGCGGTGCCGCCCAGGCCGGTCGCCGCGCCGCCGGCGGGCATCATGCTGCTGCCGTCCGCGTCCATCAGGTCGGTGACCTGCAAGCCGCCGGACGTGTCCAGCACCACGAGGGTGTGGATGGAACCCGCGGTCAGCTTGACCTGTCCCGGACCAGCTCTCCGTGCCGCCCACCGCATGCACCATCCAGGTGCCGGGCGAGTCGGAACCGTACCCGGTGACGCTGGCGAAGGCCAGGTTACTGGCCAGCGTGCTACTGCCCGCCCGCACCGTGACCTGGTGCTCCTTGAGGGACGCCTGGATCACCCGGACCAGCGACTTGCCCTTGGGCGTGCTCAGCCGGTCATCGAGCACCTGGAGCCGGAGCGCCTTCTCCGGGCCCAGCCCGGCCACCGTGTAGGCGTGCCCGGGGTGCACCATCAGGTTGCTGGACAGCACCGGGGTGGAACTGGGCGACGCGCCGGCGCCGCGCATGGCCACGGTGTACTCGCCGCTGGCGACCTTCTCGTACGGCGACACGGTGCCGTAGCTGACGTGATGCAGCACGATCTCGGCGTTGGGCATGCCGTAGCTGTACAGATAGACGTTGACCGCCGGGGTGTTGGGCGAGAGGTGGGCGAGCCTGATCCAGCCGTCCCCGGCGGCGGGGGCGGCGGCCGCGGCCGTCGCCGTGCCCGCCAGGCCGGCGACCGTCAGCAGGACGCTCGCCAGCAGCAGGCCCATCCGGGCGGCCCGTCTCACGCTGAACTCCGTGCCATGGTGCTCCCCCACTCTGGTTGGTACGTGTTAACTCTTGTCTGGTTGGTACGTGTTAGCTCTTGCCGAGCAGCCCGAGCGGGCTGGGTGCGGCGAACTGGATATGCAGCGCGGCCCGGCCGTCCAGCCGGATCGCAGTGATGGCGGGCTGGAACGGGGCCTGCTGGTCCTGCAGGAACCCGGCCAGCGAGCGGATGGTGTTGAGCCGGTGCGGGTGCCGGCGCATCGGGGCGCCTGGCGTGATGTCGGCCCAGCGCAGCGGCATCCCGGTGCTGGCGCCCGCCGCCGTGGTGCCGACGGCCAGCACGTTCATGGTGTGCATGGTGGACAGCGCGGCCAGCACGGTGAGCAGCCGGGAGTCGACCTGGCCGGTTTTGAGTGCCTGGTGGACGGCGGCACTCTCGTGGATCCTCGGGTTCTCCAGCAGCTGGCTGCCCGCGGCGGCACGGGCCGCCTCGTCCGCGTGCAGCCCGGACAGGTAGGCCGCGCTCCCGTCCGGGGCGACCACCCGGATGCTGGCCTGCGCGCTGCCGGACCCGAAGCTGGCCAGCGTCACCGGCGCGTAAACCGAGGTGAGCCGGGCACCGAACTCCTGGCGCACCGCCGCGGTGGCCACGATCACGTCGCTGCCCAGCGGGCCGGTGCTCCCGGTGCCGAGAACGAGGAGCCGGCCGGCGGGCAGGCCGGCGTGCTGCAGGTCCGCGCACATCAGCGGGTCGCAGGCCACGATGGCGTCCGTGGCCACCTGCGCCATGATCCACGCCGCGGCCTGCGCCCGGGCTGTCGCGGCGGCCCGGATCGCGGCCGCGCTGGCCAGCTGCCCGGACCCCGCCTGCCCCCGGTTGCCTTTCGCCGTCGAAGTGCCCGGGCCGAGGGTCAGCGCGACCGTGACGGCCCCGGCGGCGAACAGCGCCGCCGCAACGACCAGCACCAGGGTCAGCCGCCAGCGGATGCCGCGCTTGGCGCCGCCAGCCGGGCGGGCCCCGGCCGCGGGGCCAGGCCCGCTAGCCGGGCGGGCTCCGGCCGCGGCAGCGGTCACGGGCCGGGGGGTCACCGGCCGGGCGGTCGCGGGCCGGACGGTCGCCGGCCGGGCACCCGACGGGCGGTGCAGCCGGCGCTGGGCCCACAGCCGGACGGTGGTGACCAGCACCGTGCCCCAGGAGGGCACGGGACGTGGTTCGGCCGCTGGCGCCATCGCGCGCCGTGTGGCGGGTGACGGCGAGGGCCGTGGCCTGGCGGCTAGCGCGGCACCGGCGCTGGCCGGTTCCGCCCCGGACGGCGCGTGCGGTGCGGCGGCGGGCTCGGCGGCCGGGGCGTCATCCTCCCCCGCAGCCGGGGGGGCCGGGGCCGGGGGGGCCGGGGCAGGACGGCCGGGGCCGGATGACGGGCCGCCTTGGTCGCCCGCGGCCGACGATGCGGGGGCGGACGACGCGCTGTCCTTCTCGCCTGCGGCCGGGGAACCGGAGCCGGCCGATGGGGCTTCCTGGTCCCGGGCAGCCGCGGCTTCCTCGTCCCGGGCGGCTGCGGGTTCCTGGTCCCGGGCGGCCGCGGGTTCCCCGTCCCCGGCAGCCGCGGGTTCCCCGTCCCCGGCGGCCGCGGGTTCCTGATCCCGGGCGGCCGCGGCTGCCTCGTCCCGGGCCGCCGCAGCTTCCTGCTGAGCCAGCGCTATGGTCTCCCGGGCCAGATCCAGGTCCTCCACGGACAGGATGATCGTGTCCTGCGCGGCCGCTTCGCCGCCCTCCCAGCCAGGCGCGGGCCTCTGCCGGCGGGCCCGGCGGCGGGGCTGCTGAGGGCCGGAGGGCAGGCCGGATTTCCCGGGAGCGGGCCCGGCATCGTCCAGCCGTCGGTTGTCCGGTCGCACGCGTGAGTCCCCCACTGGGCCCGCCTCAGAGAAGAACGCGGCCATTCGGGCCCAGGGGACAGAGGAGCACAGCAGCCGCAGGCTTTTCAACCGGAATAGCACGATGCTACTAAGGAAATACGTACTGCTCGGTAACATGTGTGTGCCATCACGAAGAGTACACAAAGACCGGGACAAGTCGCCGGCGGCGACTGCGCCGCGTGACCGCCACCCCTCCGCGTTCGCCGCGCGCCCCCTCCCGACCGCATGGCTGCGACTTTGGTGCACATCCCACTGCATGGCTGTGACTTTCATGTAGTGGGCCGGGACTTGGCTCGGGGGTTTAGTCCCGGGTCTGGGGGTGCCCGCGAGGCTCATCCCTGGTTCGGAAGCTAGCCAGGCGGTCAGGCCGCAGGCTGGGGTCAGCCAGGGGCAACGCGGGGGCGGCACAGCTGGTGGTAGAGGCGGAGCACCTGCTCGAGGGCGGCCTCCTCGGTGGGGAGCAGCGCCGCGCGGGCCAGCGCGCTCGCGGCCTGGGCGGCCGCGGCGGGCTCATCGTCGAGCAGTCGGGTCACCGCGGCGGCCAGCAGTCCCGGGTCCCCGGGGGGGACCAGCACCGCGCCGTCAGGCCCGGTCAGGTCGGGGATGCCGCCGACCCGAGACGCCACCATCGGGCGGCCGGCCCGCAGGGCCTCCTGCACGATGAGCGGCTGGCCCTCCCAGGCACTGGGCACCGCCACCACATCAGCGGCGGCCAGCAGGGCCGGCACGTCCTGGCGCTGGCCGGGGAACCGGGCCGCCACCCCGGCCGCCTCCGCCTGGCGCCGCAGCGTCGCCAGCAGCGGCCCCTGGCCCGCGATGACCAGCAACGCGGCGGCGCTCCTCGGCCCGGTCACCCGCGGGAGCCCGGGACCGGCGGCACCCGGCCCGGGACTCGCCGCCCCCGATCCGGGACCCGCGGCACCCGGCCCGGGACTGGCCGCCTCCGGCCGGCCAGCGCCGGGCCGCTGCCAGCGGGAAGCCGCCTCGATGAGCGTGCCGAACCCCTTCTGGGGGGCCAGCCGTCCGACGGCCAGCACGAGGGGCCGTCCGGCCGCGCCAAGTTCCTCCCGCACCGCCGCGACGTCGGCGGGCGCGGGCGCCCCGGCGGCCGGCGCGGGCACCAGGGCGCGGCCGGCCAGGCGGGCCCCGCGGCGGCGCATCCGCGCGGCGAGATCCCCGGACACGGTGAGCACCGCGCCGGCCTGGCGCGCCACGAGCAGTTCCAGGAACGCGTAGACCGTGGCGGCGGGCTGTCCGGGGGGCGGGGCGTTATGCACGGTGACCGCGAGTGCGGTGCTGCGGCCAGCCGGGCCGGAGAGCGCCAGGCCGGCCAGCGCTCCCGCCCGCAGCCCGTGCGCGTGCAGCACGTCGGGCAGGTCGCGGGCGAGCAGCCGGCGCAGCCGCAGTACCGCCGCCGCATCCCGGGCCGGCCGGGGCCGCCCGGCGATATCCACGGCGGCGAACCGCACCCCGGTGCGCTCCCAGGCGTGGCCATCCGCGCTCATCGCCTGGAGGGCCGCCGCCGGCCCGTACACGGTCACTGCCGCGCCCCGCGCCGCACAGCCGGCGGCCAGCATGGCCACATGCCGCCCGGTGCCGCCGGCGGTGCTCCCGATCAGGTAACTGACCTTGAGCCCGGCGGCGACCGGGCCGCTCACCGGGACAGCCCGCTCACCGGGACAGCCCCGGACGGGGCAGCCGCTCCCGGATCCGGCCCAGCACGGCCCGCAGATCGCCGCCGTCCAGGAGCAGCGCCGTGGTCATGAACACCAGCAGCACGCAGCCGCAGGCCAGCACGGTGACCGCCGCGTTGGCCGCGAAGTCGCCGGACGGGGCGGCGGCCGACACGGCCACCCCGGCGGCGACGCCGGCCACGGCCCCGGCCAGGCCGACCACCGCCGCCCGGGCCGCCCCGCGCAGTGCGGCCCGCCCCCGGATCCCCCTGACCACGACCAGCAGGGCCAGGCCGCCGGCGCTCAGCCCGATGGAGTTGCCCAGGCCGAGGATGGGCACCACCCAGCGGGACGGCACCAGGGCCACGGCGGCCACGTCTGCCGCGATCACCAGCAGCCAGCCGGCCACCAGCGCGGCCGCGGCCGGCTTGGCCCGGCCGTCCGCGAACAGCACCCGGGACAGGCAGGCGGTCAGGCCGTAGCCGATGAGCCCCGGGGCGAAGGCGGCGAAGGTGAGGGCCAGGGTATGGGCCTCGGCGGGGCGGTGCTCGAACAGCCGGGCGGCCGGGATCGCGGCCCCGGCCAGCAGCGCCGCTCCCAGCCAGCAGACCAGCATCACGGCGCGGGTGGCGGCCGCGGCGGTCTCATCGAAGCGGCCCTCGTCCGCCGCCGACAGCACCGGGAACGTCGTGATCGCGATCGGGACAGCCAGTACCGCGTAGGGCACGAAGAACATCTGCCAGCCGAAGTTGTACAGCACCAGGCCGCCGTGGCCCTGATGCCCGTTGGCCAGCACCATCACCGCGACCAGCGACGCGTCCTGGGCGATGAGCGCGGCCACCCCGACCGCGGCCAGGCCGCGGATCCGCGGCGCCACTCCCGGGGGGAACCGCAGCGTGGGCCGGAGCCGCAGGCCCAGGCGCAGGGCCGGGCCGAGAGCGGTGAGGACCAGCGCCGCCACGCCTGCCGTCGTGCCGAGCGAGAGCATCAGCTCGGCCCCGCGGGGCAGCGTGGCCAGGTGATTACGGGTGCCGTGGCTCAGCGGCACGAACGCGAGGTAGGCGGTGATCACGACCAGGCTGGACAGCACCGGCGCGATCGCCGGAATGACGAACCGGCGGTGTGCCTGCAGCACGCCGTAGAGCACCACGGCCAGCCCGTACAGCAGGATCTGCGGGGCGAACACCACCAGCATCCGGCTGCTGGTGGCCACGATCGGCGCGTACTCGCAGCGCGGCGCGCCGGCCAGCAGCATCGAGGCCAGCGGCCGGGCCGCGACGGCGACGAACACGCTGGCCGGGGCCAGGAGCAGCACGGTCCAGGTCAGCATGGCCGACGCGATCTGGCTGGCCTCCCCGTCGGCGCCGCCCAGGCCGCCGCCCAGCCGCCGGGCCGCGGGGCCGGCCAGCACCGGCACCAGCGCGCTGGTCAGCGCGCCGCCGATGACCACGTCATAGATGATGTTGGGCACCTGGTTGGCCGTGACGTAGGCGGTCCCCAGGCAGGTGGCGGACACCGTGTGCGCGAACACCAGCTGGCGGCCGAACCCGATGATGTTGGACACCACCGTGATCGCGCCGATGGCCAGGGCGGCGCGGCCAATCCCCCGCGTGGCCAGATGCGGCCGGCCCGTCTCGGTGACCGGCGCCTGCGTCCCGGTCACTGGGGAATGACAGGCGCCGGCGTGCCGGGCCCGGCGGCCCGGGCGCCTGGCGCCGCTACTGTCCCGGTCCGGCCCGGGTTCGTCCGCTGGCCTGCCGCGGCCGCGGCCGCGGGCCGCCGCCCGAGCATGTCCAGCCAGCGCAGCGGCGGGGTCCGCTCGATTACCCGGGTGAAGCTGACGACCTCGCTGGCCGCGGTCAGCCCGGCGATCCCGGCCAGCAGCGCCAGCCGGGCCGGCCGGCTCAGGCTGGCCGCGGCCACGGTGCCGAGCAGCGCGCCGAGCGCGTTGGCGCCGGCGTCGCCGAGCATGGCCCGTTCGCCCAGGTCCTCCCCGGCCAGCGCGAGTGCCGCGCCGAGGGGCAGAGCGAGCAGCGCGCCCGCGGGGAGCGCGTCCTCGGGGAGTGGGGCGCTGGGCACCGCCCGGCGCCGGCTGGCGGAACCGGGCACCGCGGCCAGCAGCCCGCCGGCCACGGCCACCTTGATCGCCCGGCCGGGCCGCAGGTCGAACAGGTTAACCAGGTTGGCGCAGCCCGCGATCAGGCCGGCGTTCACGAGCACGTCGGCGGCCGGGCCGCCGAGCAGCCCGCTCGCGCCCAGGCCGGCCGCGCCGATGCCGGCGAGCTTCACCGCGCCGGTGGTGACCTCGCCGTGCGCCAGCGCGCCGAGGTGCCCGCGGAACCCGCGGCGGTCACCGCTGCCCGCCAGGTCGTCGTAGCCGCCGCAGGCGGCCGCGCCCGCCGCGGCGGTCATGAGCGCGGCCCGGGCCCGGGGGGGCAGGCCGGGTGCGGCCGCGGCGGCCAGCACCGCGCCGGCCGCCAGCGCCGGGCCTTCCAGCAGCGTCAGCTGCTCGCCGCGGTGATTGGTCCGGGTCCAGGCGGCCGCACCGCCGGGCGGCTTGCGGGTGAGCAGCCGGTAGGCGCCCTGCGCCGCGACGGCCGCGAGGCCCCCGGCCACCGCGGTGCGCACGCGGCTGTCCCGGCCGGTCACCGGGCGCTCGCCGTGGCGGTCGCCGCCGGGCGGGCCGACCGCTTGCTGGCGGTGGACCGCGCGGTACTGGTGGTGGCGGAGGCGGCGGGCGTGGGCACCCCGGTCGGGGCCGGCGCTGGCGACGGGCCGGCCGAGGACGCGCTCGGCAGGCTGCCGTAACTGCCCGACTTCCCGTCGGTGAGCTCCTCGTAGAGCGCCTGGGCCACCACGATCTGGCCACTGGTGGCGTCCGCATTGTCCACGCTGGACAGGTGGGTCGGCAGGCCGCTGGTGCGGAGCACGTCGATGGCACTGCCGGGGCCGGAACCGGCCAGCTGGCCGGCCACGACGGTGCCGTCGTCGGACAGGTTCAGCTGCTGGGCCAGGGTCACCAGCGTCTGGCTCTGGCTGTTGGCATCGTCGGTGGACGGCGGGGTGGCCGGGGTTATCACGACAGCCAGGGTGGCACGCCCGGTGATCGGCTGGCTGACAGTCAGGAAACCTCCTGCGGCGTACCCGTTCAGGATGGTCTTGGCCGAGGCGTCGCTGACCCCGGCGGGCGGCTGCCCTGGGCTGTCCTTGGTCAGGATGGCGCTGGCGATCAGCTGGCCGGCCTGCGCCGGGGCGGTGCCGCTGCGCAGGGTCACCCCGGCCGGGGTCAGCTGCCGGTTCAGCGTGTCCAGGTCCGCCTGGCTGCCGGTGGCGAAGAACGGCTGCTGCATCTGGATCTGCCCGGTGACGACCGCCCCGGCCTGGGTCAGCGCCGCGGAGATCCCGCTGGTCACCTGCCCGGGCGCGCCGGGGCCCTGGACCAGGACGACATGCTGACCGCTGAGCAGGCCATGCAGCAGCACGCTCTCGCTGGCCGCGGCGAACGACTGGTCCGCGTTGCGCTGCTGCTTGAGCAGGGCGTTCTGGTTGAGTAGCGAGTCAATCTTGCTTTTCTCCGCGCTGGAGGTCTTCTCCAGGACGCTTAGCGTGGCGCCCTTCAGCACGGACGTGGAGCCGATGACGATGCCGATGGCCAGCGCCAGGAACACGGCCACGATGGACACGAGGTGGTATCGGAAGTCGATCACAGAAGGTCCCGGGCTAGAGCAATCCGCTGAGCCAGTACTTCACGCCGTCCCATTGCGCGCCCAGGTAGGACAGGAAGATCCGGCCCGTGGCCTGGCCGGCGGGTGAGGCGAGCATGACCACGAGGATGGTGCAGCACGCCGCCAGCACCAGGCCGAGCAGCGCCCAGCCAGAGATGCGGTCCCGGTAGAGCCGGCTCACACCCTTGGCGTTGACCAGCTTGCTGCCGACCCGGAGCCGGGTCAGCCAGGTGCTCGCGTAGCCCGGGCGGCCCTTGTCGAGCACGTCGTCCAGGCTGTTGTGGGTGCCGACGGCGACGATCAGGCTGGCGCCCTTCTCATCGGCCATCAGCAGTGCGACGTCCTCGCTGGTGCCGCCGGCCGGGCACAGCAGCGAGGGCAGGCCCAGCCGCTCGATCCGGGCCAGCCCCGGCGCGCGGCCGTCCGGGTAGGCGTGCACCACGAGTTCGGCCCCGCAGTGCAGGCCCTCGTCGGTCACCGAGTCCATGTCGCCGACGATGATGTCGGGCCGGTAGCCCGCTTCCAGCAGCGCGTCCGCCCCCCCGTCCACCCCGACCATCACCGGCTTGAACTCCCGGATATAGGACCGCAGGGTAAGCAGGTCCTCGCGGTAATGATGACCGCGCACAACGACCAGTACGTGCCGTCCCTCGATCCGGGCCCGCAGTTCCGGGGCAGCGATGCCGTCAGTGAGCAGCGCCCCCTCGCCCTTCACGTACTCCAGGGTGTTGGTCACGAACGCCGCCAGCTGGACGGCGATCCCGTCCTTGGCCGTCTTCATGGCCTGGGCCACTTCGTCCGCGGTCTGCACGTGGCCCTTCGCCACCGCCGCGGCGCCCGCGTACAGCGTGTCGCCGTGCAGCCGGACCCACATCCCCTCGCTGACCGCGTTGAATACCTCGGGCCCGACGTCGTCCAGCAACGGGACCCCGGCCTCGAGGAGGACCTGGGGACCCAGGTTCGGGTACCGGCCGCTGATGCTGGGCGAGGCGTTCACCACCGCGGCTACCTGGAGGCTGACCAGGGCATCCGCGCTCACCTTGTCCAGGTCCAGATGGTCGATGATGGCGATCTCACCGGCGGCGAGCCGCTTGGTGAGCTGCTTGGTCCGGCGGTCCAGGCGCGCCCGGCCGGTCACACCGGGCAGGTCCTCCGGCCTGCCCCGGTGCTTGATGGGAAGCTTCAGGAACGGGGCCATCATCGCCTCCATCCTGCCAGACGCCCGGGGCAGGTGAGGCAACACAGCCGAGCGGCCCGCCGCCGCGGCCACCAGGGCGGCCCGCGGCTCTCAGCTGACGTTCAGGCCCTGGTCAGCCACCTTGGCGGCCCGGACCCGTTTCCGGCCGCGGCCCGCCCGGCCGTCACCGCCGTCACCGGCCGGGCCCGGCGGCCCTAACGGCGGCCCTTACCGGGCCCCCCGGGCTGCTGGCCGGCGGCCGCGGCCCGTTCCGCGGCGGCCGCGCTGAGCAGCTCGCCGGCGTGTGCCCGGCCGAACGCGGAATCCTCCAGGCCGGCCAGCATCCGGGACAGCTCGGTGACCCGGCCCCCGTCATCCAGCCGGGTGACGCCGCTGCTGGTTACCCGGCCGTCACCGGCCTTCTGCACCACCAGGTGGGCGTCCGCGAACGCCGCCACCTGGGGCAGGTGGGTGACCACGATGACCTGGGCCAGCCGGGCCAGCCGGGCCAGCCGGCGGCCGATCTCCACGGCGGCCTTGCCGCCCACGCCCGCGTCCACCTCGTCGAACACGAAGGTGGGCACCGGGTCGGCCCCGGCGAATACCACCTCGATAGCCAGCATCACCCGGGACAGCTCACCGCCGGAGGCCCCCTTGGCCAGCGGCAGGGCCGGCGCCCCCGGATGCGCGGCCAGCCGGAGCTCGACCTCGTCCGCGCCATGCGGCCCGAACTCCTCCTGCGGCAGCACCGCCACCGTCACGGCCGCGTACGGCATGGCCAGCGCGGCCAGTTCCGTGGTCACCTCGGCGGAGAAGCGCTCGGCCGCCTCCTTGCGCAGCGCGGTGAGCTGGGCCGCCAGCTCGGCCACCGCCGCGGTGAGCCGGTCCGCCTCCTCGGCCAGGGCGGCGATCCGGTCGTCGGCCCCGTCCAGCTCGCCCAGCCGGCTGGCCGCCTGCTTGGCCCAGGTGAGTACCGCGCCCAGCCCGCTGCCCGGCTGCTCCCCGCCGTCACCCGCCGCCGGGCCGCCGGGTACCGGGCTCCCGTAGCTGCGGATCAGCCGGGTCAGGTCGGCCCGCCGCTGCTGCACCACGGCCAGCCGGGCCGGGTCCGCCTCCACCGATTGCAGGTAGGAGGCAAGTTCGGCGCCGACGTCGGAGACCAGGTAACTGGCCTCGGACAGCCGGGAGGCCAGCCCGGCCAGTACGGGGTCGTGACCGGCCACCGCTTCCAGCGCCTGGCTGGCCGCCCCGAGCAGCCCCACGGCGTCCGGCAGGTCATAGGAGCCGCTGGAGGCATCGCCGAGCAGCGCGTCGTGCGCCGTGCTCGCCGCGCTGTGCAGGGCGTCCGCGTTGGCCAGCCGGTCTTCCTCGGCGCGCAGCTCGGTGTCCTCGCCGTCGGCCGGCTCGACCCGCTCGATTTCGGCCAGCCCGCGGCGCAGGTCCTCGGCCTCGGCGATCCGCTGCCGGGCCTGGCTGGTCAGCTCGGCCAGCTCGGCCTGCACCTCCCGGTGCCGCTGGTAGGCCCGCTGGTAGTCGGCGGCCACGGCGGACAGGCCCGGCCCGGCGAAACGGTCCAGCGCCTCCCGCTGGCGGCCCGCCCGGAGCAGCTGCTGCTGGTCGGCCTGGCCGTGCACGGCGACCAGGTCGTCGGCGAGGTAGGTGAGCAGCGAGACCGGCACCGAGTGACCGCCCGCGTAAGCCCGGGAGCGTCCCTCCGCGGACACCGAGCGGCTCAGCAGCAAGGTGGCCCCGTCGTCGTCGAGTTCGCCTCCGGCCTCGATGACCTGCTGCGCGACCTTGCCGGCCGGGTCGACCCGGAGGCGGCCCTCCACCGTGGCCCGTTCCGCCCCGGGCCTGACCCGGGCGGGGTCGGCCCGGCCGCCGAACATCAGGCCGAGGCCGGTGACGACCATGGTCTTGCCGGCCCCGGTCTCGCCGGTGACGACCGTGAACCCGGGCGCTAGCTCCAGCACGGCGTCGTCGATGACGCCGAGCGCGGTGATCCGGACTTCCTCAAGCATCAGCCGTCCGCTCCTGTTTGGTGTCCCGGCCGGCGAGCCGGCCGCGCCACCCGGCCACCGGGAGGCCGAACTTGGCCACCAGCCGGTCGGTGAACGGGGCGCCCGCCGCTCCCGGGCCGTCGCCACCCTCGCCCGGGCCGCGCAGCCGGGCCAGCAGCACCGGGACGGCGCCGCGCCGGACTTCGACGCGGGCCCCGGCGGGCAGGTCAACCCGGCGCCGGCCATCGCACCAGAGCACCCCGGCAAAGGGCTGCCCGGCGCTGGCCCCGCTGATCACCTCGACCGCGAGCACCGAGCCCGGCGACACCACCATGGGGCCGGCGAACAGCGCGTGCGCGCTGATCGGGACCATCAGCAGTGCCTCCACCTCTGGCCAGACCACGGGGCCGCCCGCGGAGAACGCGTACGCCGTCGAGCCGGTCGGGGTCGCGCACACCACTCCGTCGCACCCCCAGCGGGACAGCGGGCGGCCATCGATCTCCGTCACCACCTCGATCATCCGCTCGCGGGCGACCTTTTCCACGCTGGCCTCGTTCAGCGCCCAGGTGGTCGCGGTGACGGTGCCATTTTGCCGCACGGTGACGTCCACCGTCATCCGCTGTTCCACGCCGTACCGGCGCTCGATGACCCGGTCGATCACGTCGGGCAGGTCATCGGACTCCGCCTCGGCCAGGAACCCGACGTGGCCGAGGTTCACGCCCAGCAGCGGCACCCCGGCTGACCTGGTCATCTCGGCCACCCGGAGCAGGGTTCCGTCGCCGCCGAGGACGACGACCATCTCCGCTTCGCGGGCCGCCTCCGGGGTGGCCGGCACCACGTCCGCGCCGGCGCAGCGCAGGTCGGCCGCCTCGGTCTCGACGACCCGCACGGCGATCCCCGCGGACAGCAGCATGTCCACGACCAGCCGGGCACTGGTCACCGCGGCGGGCCGGCCGGTGTGCGCCACGACGAGCACGGTGCGCTTCGCTGTCACTGAGGTCCTTCCGCGATGGCCTGGTCGAGCTGGGCTGGGTCGAGGGGGCGTGCGCCCCGGCGCAGCCACAGGAAATACTCCACGTTGCCGGCCGGCCCGGGCAGCGGGCTGGCGGTGATCCCCGCCACGCCGAGTCCGCAGCGGGCCGCCGCGGCCGCCACCGAGGTGACCGCCTCGGCCCGCAGGGCCGGGTCACGCACCACCCCGCCGGCCCCCACCCGCCCCTTGCCCACCTCGAACTGCGGCTTCACCAGCAGCACGAAATCCGCGTCCGGTGCCGCCGCGGTGGCCAGCGCGGGCAGCACCAGGCTGAGCGAGATGAACGACAGGTCCGCGGTGACCAGGCCGGGCGGGGGGGCCACCTGCTCGGGCTGCAGGTGGCGCACGTTGACCCGGTCCAGCACGGTGACCCGCTCATCGCTGCGCAGCGCCCAGGCCAGCTGGCCGTAGCCGACATCGACCGAGACGACCTGGGCCGCCCCCGCCCGCAGCAGCACGTCGGTGAAGCCGCCGGTGGACGCCCCGGCGTCGAGGCACCGCCGGCCGGCCACCGGCAGGCCGGCGAACACGGCCAGGGCACCGGCCAGCTTGCTGCCGCCGCGGGAGGCGTAGCCGGGACCGGCGTCGGCGTCCCGGACCGCGATCGGCTCGTCCTGGCCGACCTGGGTGGCCGTCTTGCCCGCCGCCTGCCCGGCCACCAGCACGCGCCCGGAACTCACCAGCTCGGCCGCGTGCTCCCGGGACCGGGCCAGCCCGCGCCGGACTAGTTCGGCATCCAGCCGTCTCCGCGTGCTCATGCAATGGCTGCGCTCGTCAGCGGGCGGGTGCGTGGCCCGGGTCCAGGGCCGCCGGGTCCGGGGCCGCCGGGTCCGGGGCCGCCGGGTCCGGGGCCGCCGGGTCTGGGGCCGCCGGGTCTGGGGCCGCCGGGTCCGGGGTTACCTCGAGGGCCCCCAGCGCGTCGGTCAGCGCCTCGTACATCTGGCTGAAGACCGCCGGGTGGTCATGGACCGGGAGGCCATCCAGGTCGGCCAGCTTGCCCAGGGCCTCGTTGACCCGTGTGTCGCCGGTGTTTCCCCCGGCTCCGGGGGCTGGGCCGGCCGCCTGGGCCGGATCCTGCTGCGTCACGTAGCACTCCTCTCGCCGGGCGCGTCCCACCGGGCACTCCCGTCCCGCCGCGTCCTCGCCGGGGGCGCCGCCTCCCCGATGAACGCTACCGCCGCGCGACCGCTACCCGGGTCAGCATCGGGTCACGGCGTGCCCGGCCACCGGGCAGTGCCCAGGACAATGCACAATGGATCTCTCTCCGGGGAAGTAGAGGTGACCGTGGCGACTGCCGATGAGTGCCGCCGGGCGCTGGAAGCGCTGGCCGGGCGGCTCTCCCACCTGGACCCAGCCTCGCGGGCCGCCCACCTGAGTGACCGTTCCATCAGCTGCACGGTCAGCGACCTTGGCGTCACCTACGCCACGCTGCTCAGCGAGCATGGGGCCGGCCCGGTCACCGAGGTCGGCCCGGGTGATCCGCGGGCGCACGTCCGGTTCTCCGCCGCGAGCGATGACCTGCTGGAGATCGCGGCCGACCCCGGGCGGTTCGGCCGGGCCTGGCTCACCGGCCGGATCAAGGTGGATGCGAGCCTGTCCGACCTGTTCCGGCTGCGCAAGCTGCTGTAGCCAGGTGCCCGCAGCCGCCGGGTTGCGTCGTGATCCTCTCCCGTTTGGGCTGGTCACGGCTGGCCCGGTTAGCTCGCCGGAACCGCCCTGACCGGTAGCCGCCCGCGAAGGCGGCCCGCGGCCAGCGCCGCCGCCAGGTCCCGGGTCACCGGGCCGGATTCCCGGGCGATCTGCCCCGGGGTGAAGTGCAGGACGATGATCCCGTGCGCGGTCATCCGGGCATGCCGGGCCAGGGTGTGCTCCCAGCTGGCCGGCGACAGGTGCCAGGCGCGGGACTCCACTTCGGCGGCTACCCCGGCCTCCGGCCACCAGGCATCCGGGACCGCGATGAAGGCCGTCCCGGCGTACAGGCATGGGTTGAACATGGGCTCCGGCAGCCGGGAGTGCTTGATCAGCAGGCGGAAATCGGCTTCCGCGACCGACCTCACCCCGTCGGCCACCTCGCCCAGGGCCCCCCGTAACAGCGCGGAACCGCGGATGGGCCCGGCGGCCAGTTCGCTGCGGAGCTGGGGAAGCGTGCACAGCCCGCGCTGCACCGCATCCGCCACGAGGGCCCGGACCGCGCGCTCCTCAGGCAGCCAGCGGGCCAGGTCCGCGACCGCCCGGTGCGCATGCGTGAAGACGATCTCCCCGGTGTAGCAGACCCGGGCCGGCATGCAGGTGGTCCGGTGCACCCGGGCGAATGCCACGTTCCGGCGGATCCGGGATGCGGGCACCAGCACGTCCACCAGGTCGTCCCGTGCTGCCCGGAGGCCGTGCCGGGATAACGCCGCCGTGCCGGTGATCACGCTCCCGGCGCCGCCGTACAGCAGCGCCGCCATCTCCTGCTGGGCCGTGCTGGCCGTGCCGGTATGCGTGAGGTAGATGCCCGGGAGCAGCGGCTGCCAGGGGCCGCCCGCCCGGATCCGGTGCCGGAGCGTACCGGCCGTCATGCCGCACGCCACCGTCTGGGCACGCGAGATGACCCCATGCTGCGCGGCGAGCTGGCTGAGGAGTGCGTCACCGTCGAGTTTGACCGTCTTTGTCACGCACTCATGCTGCCGGTCGGCACCGACATTCCAGCCCGGCACCAGCCCGGCGATCACCCCCGCCAGCACCGCCCGTGCCCGTGCCCGCGCCCCGCCGCACCCGCCCGCCGCACCCCGCCGCACCCCGCCGCACCCGCCCGTACCCCGGTCGGCACCTGCCGCACCCGTCCGCACCCTCGGTCGGCACCTGCCGCACCCGTCCGCACCCTCGGTCCGCACCCGTCCGCACCCCGGTCCGCACCTGCCGCACCCCGTCCGCACTACATGGCTGTCGCAGCCATGTAGTGCTATGTGTAGCAATCTTTCATCCATGCGGCGGGGCGAGGCGGCACGCTGACCCAGGCACCCAGGCACCCAGGCACCCAGGCACCCAGGCACCCAGCGTGACCGGCAGCGTGACCGGCGGCCGGGCCTGCGAGCAGGCATACCCTGGGGCCATGCCCGAGGGTGACACGGTCTGGCATGCGGCGCTGCGGCTGCGCGAGGCACTCGAGGGGCGGGTGCTCACCCGCAGCGACTTCCGAGTCCCCCGGTACGCCACCACCGATCTGACCGGACGCCGGGTGACCGAATCCGTGTCCCGCGGCAAGCACCTGCTCACCCGGGTGGAGGGCGGCCTCACCGTGCATACCCACCTGAAGATGGAGGGTGCCTGGCGGGTCCGCCCGGCCAGCTTCCGGGTGACCGACGGGCACCGGATCAGGCTGGTGCTGGCCAACGACGACTGGCAGGCGACCGGCTACCAGCTCGGCATCGTCGAGGTGGTGCCGACCGGCCAGGAAGACGATGTGGTCGGCCATCTCGGGCCCGACCTGCTCGGCCCGGACTGGGATGCGGCCGAGGCGGTACGCCGGCTGCTGGCGCAGCCGGACCGCGCCGCCAGCGACGCCCTGCTGGACCAGCGCAACCTGGCCGGCATCGGCAACGTGTACCGGTGCGAGCTGCTGTTCCTGCGTGGCGTCAGCCCATGGCGGCCGATCGGGGAGGTGCCGGATCCGGACGCCCTGGTCGCCCTGGCCCAGCGGCTGCTGGCCGCGAATAAGCACCGTATCGGGCACATCACCACCGGCATCATGCAGCGTGGCCAGGAAAACTGGGTCTACGGCCGGGGCGGCCGTCCCTGCCGCCGGTGCGGGACCCCGGTCCGGCGCGCCGCTCAGGGCACGGACCCGGAGGCCCGGATCACCTTCTGGTGCCCGCACTGCCAGCCCGGGTAAGGCCGGCCGGGCCGCTAAGCCCCGCCAGGCCGGTAAAAGGACCACTCGCCTGGCGGCGGCCCCCGGCCGCCAGGCGAGTGTCCCCGGGACGCGCGGTCCTACGCGTCCCGCTTCAGGAAGACAAACGCGCCCGCGATGATCGCGATCACCGCGTAGGCGGTGAACACGGCGAACCCGGTCCACGGCGAGAACATGCTCGGCTGGCCCGGAGGCTGGACCGTGGTCCAGATCTGGCTGCCCGCGTTGAACGGGACCCACTTGTCCACGTGGTTCTGCCAGTTCGACGGCAGGAAGTTGATCAGCACGAACAGCACGAACAGCAGTCCGATGGACGCGGTGATCGCCCCCGCGGTGTGCCGCAGCAGCGTGCCCAGGCCGAAGGCCAGCATCCCGCACACGGCCAGGAACAGCGCGCCACCGATGACCGCGCGGAGCACGTTGGGATCGCCCAGGCTGACGTTCAGGTGCTGCGAGGACAGGATGGCCTGGCCGATGAAGAACGACACGAACGTCGCGACCAGCCCGGTGACCAGGCTGACCAGGAAGAACACCACGCCTTTGGCCGCGAGCACGGTGCCTCTCCGCGGCTGCACGGTCAGCGAGCTGCGGATCATCCCGGTCGAGTACTCGGAGGTGATGGTCAGGGCCCCGAGCACGGTGATGATGAGCTGGCCCAGGATCAGGCCGGCCAGGCTTCGCTGGGTGGCGTCGAAGAACGGCCCGTGGTGATTACCACGCGAGACCGCGCCCACGCAGGCCAGCGTGCCGATCCCGATCGTGACCACGGTGAGGGCGATGAGGGTCCAGTAGGTGGACCGGACTGAGCGGATCTTCGTGAACTCCGACCGGAGCGCGCCGGCGAACCCGGCCCGGCCGGATGGTGCGGCCCGCAGGGCCGGCGCGGAACTGCCCGGCAGCTGTGTCGTCGTGGCCATGTCAGAGCACCTCTCCTGAGGTCACCGGCTGGGCAGGACCGCCGGTGCCAGGCGCGCCGGGGCCGGATCCGTCGATGTCGGCGCTGGCGTGAAACTCCACGCTGGACGCGGTGAGCTCCATGAACGCCTGCTCCAGCGAGGCGTGTGCCTGGGCCAGTTCGTGCAGCCGGATGCCACGCTCGAAGGCCAGGTCCCCGATCTGGTCCGGGGCCAGGCCCTGGACGACGAACGCGCCGTCCGGGGTGCCGGCGACGTGACCGCCGGCCAGTGCGACCATGCTGCGCAGGTCGTCGGCCTGGGGCGTGCGGACCCGGACCGTCTGCACCGAGTTACGGGCGATGAATTCGGCCACAGTGCAGTCGGCGATGAGCCGCCCCCGCCCGATGACCAGGAGATGATCCGCCGTGTTCTCCATCTCCGACATGAGGTGGCTGGACACGAACACGGTCCGGCCCTCCGCTGCGAGGGCCTTCATCAGGTTCCTGATCCACAGGATGCCCTCGGGGTCCAGCCCGTTGACCGGCTCGTCGAACATCAGGATGGCCGGGTCGCCGAGCAGCGCGCCGGCGATGCCGAGGCGCTGGCCCATGCCGAGGGAGAAACCCTTCGACCGCTTCTTGGCCACGTCGCTGAGGCCGACCAGCTCGAGCACCTCGCCGACGCGGCGCTTAGGCAGGTTGTTGGTCTGGGCCAGGCAGAGCAGGTGGTTGTAGGCGCTGCGGCCGCCGTGCATTGCCTTGGCGTCCAGTAGCGCGCCCACCTCGCGCATGGGCTGGGCCAGCTCGCGGAAGTCCTTGCCGTGCACGGTGACGCTGCCCTTGCTGGGGTGGTCCAGCCCCAGGATGAGCCGCATGGTGGTGGTCTTGCCCGCCCCGTTCGGGCCGAGGAAGCCGGTGATCTTGCCTGGCTCCACGCTGAATGACAGGTCGTCCACCGCGACCTTGTCCCCGTACCGCTTGGTGAGGCTGCGCGCCTCAATCATCGACATGTCGTCCCTTCTGCGCCCCGGGCCCGGCTGTCGCCGGCCCTCTGGAGGCAAGTCTCCCAGTAATGAGGGTGCGTCACATCGCCCTCGGGGGCGACCCGCATCCCCCCGTGGGAGGACATCCCGGCTACACCCGGGGTGGGGTCAGGGGATTCAGGCGGAGGGGGCGCTGCGGCCCAGCGCGCCGAGCGCGGGGGCCACCATCTCCGCCGTGACCTGGTCCGCCGACCAGGCGGCGGCGCACAGCGCGCGCAGCCCGTCCATGCTGTCCCCGGACCCGTCCAGGGCCAGCGGCTCCCCCGGCCCGGCGGAGCGTGCCGTCCACCCGCCGCAGCGGAACGTGGCGCCGTCACCGTTGACCGCGGGATGCGGCTCCAGCAGGCCGGACAGATCTGCGGCCAGGTAGGCCGGCCGCTGCCGGGGGCCGGCCAGCAGCACATCCTCCGGCCGGGTCACCCCGGTGAAGACCAGCAGGCTGTCCGCCCCGGACCGCACGGCGCCCTCGATGTCGGTGTCCAGCCGGTCCCCCACGATGAGCGGGCGGCGCGCGCCGGTCCGGGCGACCGCCTCGGCGTGCAGCGGGGGTTCCGGCTTCCCGGCCACCACCGGCTGCTGGCCGGTCGCGTGCACGATCACCTGGGCCAGGGAGCCGTTGCCCGGCTGACGGCCACGGGCGGTAGGCATAGTCGCGTCGGCGTTGGAGGCGACGAACCAGGCCCCGGCCGCGACGGCCAGTGCCCCCTCACAGAGCAGCGGGTAGCCAATGCCGGGGGCGAAGCCCTGGACCACCGCGGCCGGCCTGTCCAGCGCCACTGTCACCGGGCGGAACCCGCGCTCCCGGACCGCGATGCGCAGCCCGTTGCCCCCAACCACCAGCACCGCGGCCCCGGGGTCCAGCCGCCCGGCCAGCAGGGTGGCCGCCGCCTGGGCCGAGGTCACCACGTCGGAGGCGGCGGCGGGCACGCCGAAGCTGGCGATCTGCGCGGCAATGGCCGAGGGGGTGCGCGACGAGTTGTTGGTCACGAAGGCCAGCCGCATCCCGGCGTCGGCCGCCTTGGCCAGCGCTTCCGGGGCCCCGGGGACGGCCGAGGGGCCCAGGTACACGACGCCGTCGAGATCGAGCAGGGCCACGTCGTACTCCTGGCTGAGCGGCCCGGCGCTCCCGCGCAGCAGGCCCGGCTCACCCTGGCCCGGCTCGCCCTGGCCCGGCTCGCCCCGGCCCGGCGCGTGCTGGCCCGCCTCGCCGCCCGCCCCGTTCTGGCCTTGGCCGGTGGCCGTCACCGGCGGCTCATCCCGTCGTCGCCGCCCGCCGGGGGGCCGCCCGCTGCCTCGGACCGGGCCTTGAGCGTGGCCCGGACGCCGCGCAGGGCGTCGGTGTAGTGCTGGAGTTCGGGGCGCATGGCCGCGGCCAGCGCGAGATGCTCTGCCGCCGCGGATGGGTTCCCGCCCCGGGCCAGGGCCAGGCCGAGGCCGAAATGAGCGTAGTCGTCGCTGGGGCTGGCCTCCACGATCTGCCGGAAGGTGCGCGCCGCAGCCGCGTACCGGCGCGTGTCGAACTGGGCGCGGGCCAGTGCCTCCAGCACGCTGCGGGCCCCTGGCTCGGCTTCCGCGGCGCGTTCCAGCAGCTGGGCAGCGGCCGCCGCGCTGCCCCGGCCGAGCAGCTCGAGGCCCCGCTGGTACCAGGTGTATGCGTCACCATGCGGGGCCTGAGAGTCATCACGCGACTGCGGATTTTCCTCCGGGCGGGAATCCTGGCCGCCCAGCGGTGCTTCTGTCATATGTGCAGATCCTTCCGTCCGGCGAGGAACCAGCGGTGAGCGGACCAGCCGGACTCGCGCTCGCGCCCTTCCGTGGTGTCCGTTATGCCCAGGAACGGGTGAGCGGACTCGCAGAGGTCACCTCTCCACCGTACGACGTCATCGGCCGGGAGAGCGCACAGCATCTGCGGGACGCGGACCCGCACAACGTGGTCCGGCTGATCCTCCCCCGGCAGGAGCCGGGCCAGCCCGGCCGGGAGTACCAGGAGGCGGCCCGCCTGTTCGCCGCCTGGCAGGCTGAGGGGATCCTCGTCACCGAGGACCGGCCGGCCCTGTACGTGTACGAGCAGCGGGTGCCGCAGGCCGGGGCGGATGGCGCCGATCAGCCCGCGCTGGTGCAGCGCGGGCTGATCGGCGCGGTCCGGCTCACCCAGCCGGAGCAGCGGATCGTGCTCCCGCACGAGGACGTGATGTCCGGTCCGGTGCTCGGCCGGCGGCGGCTCATGGAAGCCACCCAGGCCAACCTGGAGCCGATCTTCCTGCTTTATGACGGCGGCCCCGGGGCGGTGGCGACCCGGCTCACCGAGGCAGCCGCGGGCGGTCCGCCCCTGCTCCAGACGCGGACCGGCGACGGTATCGAGCACACGCTCTGGGCGCTGACCGACCCGGGCGCCCTGGCGACGATCACGGCTGACCTGGCGCCACGCCAGGCCCTCATCGCCGACGGCAACCACCGCTACGCGGCGTACCTGGGCATGCAGGCCGACCGGCAGGCCGCGGGCGACGGCCCCGGGCCGTGGGACTACGGGCTCGCCCTGCTGGTGGACGCGATCGCATACCCACCGGAGATCGGCGCGATCCACCGGGTGATCCCCGGCCTGCCCGCTGCGGAGGCAGTAGAGCGGGCCAAGGCGGCGTTCACCGTCCGGCCGGTCCCCGGCGGCCCCGGGGACCTGCCGGCCGCGCTGGACCTGCTCGCCGCGGCGGGCCAGGACGGGGCCGCGTTCCTGGTCGCCGGGCAGGGCCAGGTCTACCTGGTCAGCGACCCGGACCCGGTGCAGGCCGAGGCGGCCATGCCATCCGGGCGCTCGGCGGCGTGGCGCGGGCTGTCCACCGCGGTGCTGCAGGAACTGCTGATCCGCACGCTGTGGGGGATCCGCGACGACGAGCAGAGCGTGCAGGTGGTGCACCACGACGCCGCCCAGGCCGTGCGGCGGGCCGCCGAGCCTCCCGCGGGCACGGCAGTGCTGGTCAACCCGCTGACGGCGGCGGATGTCTACACAGTCGCCGCCGAAGGTGAGCGGCTGCCGCGCAAGTCCACCTCGTTCGCGCCCAAGCCACGGACCGGCCTGGTCATGCGCTCCCTGGCCGCCCCGCCGGGCTAGCCGCTGCGCGCCCCGCCGGGCTAGCCGCGCCCCGCCGGGCTAGCCGCTGCGCCGGACGTACAGGCCGAACACCCCGCGGACCGGCGCGAAGTTGCGGTTGAAGTACTGGGTGATCTCTGCCGTGTTCCACGGGATCCGCTTGTAGGACATGGGCGACAGCCACACGTACTGCGCCCCGCGCAGCGCGGACAGCCACAGGGCCCGGACCGACGCCACCCGCCCGGCGCCGGTGCTGGCATTGAGCCCGTGCGACAGCGAGTAGTCGCTGCCGACCCCGTCCACGATCGGCACGCATCCGGGATGGGTGGAGAGGAACCGGTTCGCGGCGATGGTGTAGGACGCCTGGTCGGTGAGGACGCAGGACCCGGGCGGGACGATCCGCTTGACCTCCCGCACCATGCGGGTCCCGCCGGCCGGCCCGGAACTGGTCTGCGAGCCAGGCGGCCGCAGGGTGCTCTCATAGTGCGCCTGGACTCCGGTGAGCACCAGCAGCACCGCCCCGGCTACCGCGCAGGCGTACAGCACCGGCCGGGGCCGGGCCGGGCGGAGTGCCTCGTCCGGGCGGTCAGCGGCGGAGTGCCGGGCCCGCCCGGGCTGCCCGGGAGCGGACCCCGGCGCCCCCAGCGCGTCGGCCAGCCGGGCCACCGGCAGCGCGACCGCCAGGGCCAGGAACGGGGTCAGGAACGCGGCGTAGTGGTAGTAGAAATCGGCGGGCCACAAGAAGGCGATGACGGTTACCGCGCCGGTGGCCAGCGCGAACTGCTCCAGCACCGGCGGCGGCTGCCGGGTCAGCCGCCAGGCGGCCAGCGAGCTGCCCAGGATCACCGCGATCAGGGCCACCGTGATGATCCCCACCACCGCGGCCGCCGGGCTGGTGAAATCCGATAGCCCGGCCATCTGGGCCAGCCGGTAGCTGAGCGGGATCCGCACCGAGTCGATCCGGACCAGCTGGGCGACGATCACGCTTCGGTAGAAGGCGCCCGGCGCCAGCGCAGCGAACGGCAGCACGGGAATGACGAAGCCGGCGGCGACCCCGGCCAGGTACAGGGCGGCCCGCCGCAGCGGCCTGGCCATGAGCAGCAGGATCAGGATGACCACCACCGGGAGGATGGCCCACACCTTGATCGCCCCGGCCGCGCCGAACGCGACGCCGCCCCAGATCAGCCGCCAGCGGGAGCTGGCCAGCCGGTCCCCGTCGAACACCGCCAGCGCGCCTAGCAGGCAGAACAGCACCAGCCAGGGCTCCAGCAGCACCGTGTGCGCAGCGTTGATGCTGTCCGGGAAGACGGCCAGGATCCCGCAGGTCAGGATGACGGCGAGCAGCCCGCGGTGGCGGACGAGCAGGCCGCCCAGGCCGGCCGAGGCACCGCCGGCCACGGCGGTGAGGATGCGGCCCACGCCCATGCCCCACGCCGTGCCCATGCCCTTGGTCAGCGCGGCCACCGGGGCCATCAGCAAGGTGATCCCGGGCGGCTGGACCATCAGAAAGTCCTTGTACGGCAGGTAGCCGTGGACCAGCAGGATCGCGCTGCCGAAGTCAGTTCCGTCGTCGTACTCGGTCACGCCGAGCAGGTACTGCGGGCGGCTCAGCTGGTATAGCCGCAGGCCGATGGCTACCGCGGTGGCCAGGATGATGACCGCGTTCACCGGGCCTGGCCGCTCCCAGCGATCCGCTCGGCCGGGGCTGGCTGGCGCGACACGCGGCCTGGCAGCAGGCATTCTCACTGGTTATCCGCTCACCCGTTGGTTGCTTCGCACGCTTCCCGACAAGCCCGGTCATGCGCTGGGCCCCAGCCGATCTCAAGGCCGCAAGCAACCGAGATCATCCCCAGGGCCGCTGCCTGCCATGCCGCTATATGGGCACGAACGATTCGTCTTCCGAATATTACTCCCGCCCGCATGACGGCCGTGCCCAGCCACCGGAACCGGTCCCGGGCACAGCAAACAGCGGCGTGGTGGCGGCGCGGCGCCATCTGGGACCATGGTGGCATGCAGACGGCCGAGAGCGGCACCCAGGACCCGGGCATTACCGATCTTGGCCACGACGTGTACGAGATCGATACCCGGATGGCCGGCTATCCCGGGATCACCGCGGGGTACCTGATCCTCGGCGACCGGCCGTGCCTGGTGGAGACGGGGACCGCGCCATCGGCGCCGGTGGTGCGGGACGCGCTGGCCGCCCTGGGCGTCGGCCCCGCGGACCTGGCCACCGTGGTGGTGACGCACATCCATCTGGATCATGCCGGCGGGGCGGGGGACGTGGCCGCCCTGTACCCGGCGGCCGAGGTCGTGGTGCACGAGCGCGGGGCCCGGCACCTGGCCGACCCGTCCCGGCTGATGGCCAGCGCCCGCCAGGTCTACGGCGCCGCCCTGGACCGGCTGTTCGGCACGATGCGCGCCACGCCGGCCGAGCGGATCCGGGCCGTCGGGGCACGCGGCTCGGTGGATCTCGGCGGCGGCCGGAGGCTGGAAAGCCACTACTCGCCGGGGCACGCCAAGCACCACGTCGGGCTGATCGACACGGTCAGCGGCGATCTGTACGTCGGCGACGCGGCCGGGGTCTACATCCCCGAGACGGGCGACCTGCGCCCGGGCACGCCACCGCCGGATTTCGACCTGGAGACCGCCCTCGCCTCGCTGCGCACCTTCGCCGCGCTCGGCCCGCAGCGGCTGCTGTTCAGCCACTACGGGCCGGTGCCGGACGTGCCGCAGACCCTGGAGCGGGCCGCCGAGGAGATCAACGTGTGGGTGGCAGAGACGCGCCGCGCCCACGCGGCCGGCCTCGACCTCGACCACGCGGTGGCCATGGTGCAGGAGCGGACCAGGCAGCGTTATGCGGTCTTCGGCCCGGACGCGGACCCGGCCGTGGCGGCCAGATTCGAGGCTGTCAGCGGCACGGCCTCCAGCGTGGCGGGCATCATGCACTGGCTCGACCAGGAAGAACCCAGCTCCTGAACGACCCGTTCGCAGCACTCCCGCCGCCCCGCTGATCGGCCCGGTGGCATTGCCAGGGCCGGCCCGCGTGGTGCCAGCCCGCTACGCGGGTGCGGAGTCGTCCGGGCAGGCGTCGAGATCCTCGTCGTCGGGGTCCTCCCCGAGTTCGTCATCGAGGTCCTCTTCAAGGTCGTCGATCATCACCTCGCCGAGCGCCTCGAACCGTTCCTCGGCATCGGTCTGCCCGTCCCGGTCTGCTGCGGCGGACCGGGCGAACCAGGCTCGCGCCTGCTCGGTCCGGCCGGCGTCCAGCAGGGCGTCCGCATAGGCGTAGAACAGCCGGGCGGACCAGGGACGGGTCCGCCGGTCGGTGAGCTCGGGGACCTGCAGCGTGACCACGGCCGCATCGGCCAGCCCCTGGTCGCGGCGGATGCCTGACTCGACGATCCGCAGCTCGATCTGGGTCTCCCGGTCCAGGTTGGCCGCCGCGGTCTCGCTGGTTAGTGCGAGGGCGCGGTCGGGCCGCCCAAGGGCGCGTTCGGAATCGGCCATCATCGGCAGGTAACTGGTCCGCCCGGTGAGCCGCCGGGCGGCGCGCAGTTCCGTGAGCGCGTCGGCCCAGTGCCCGGCCTGGTAGGCGGCGATCCCGGCGGTCTCCCGGACGAGGCCCACCCGGGCGGCGAGCCGCCGGGCCTCCAGGGCGTGCTGGTACGCCGCCTCCGGATCCCGGGCCACGCTCGCGGCGACCAGTCGCCGGGCCACGGCCGACGCCAGGTCAGCCGGGAGGGTCCGCAGTTCGGCGGCGGCGGCCTTGTCCAGCTGGTCGGCGGTGATGCCGTCCGGGACCGGCAGCCGGGATCCGGCCGGCGCGGACCCGTCTGACGGCCTCGGTGCTGGCCGACGGGACCCTGATCCCGGCTGGGCGGCAGCTGCGCGGGACCGTCCGCCGGAACCGGACCGGGCTCCGGCGTAGCCAGGTCCCCCCGTACCGGACCGCCCAGTACCGGGCCGCCCAGTTCCAGACCGCGCAGTTCCAGACCGCCCAGTACCGCTACCAGGCCTGTCCGCGGGACGCCCGCCCCTCGCGGTGGTGCTGCTGCGCCGGTCCATACCACCTGCGGCACCGTCACGGCCCGTGCCATCGCCGCGGGAACTGTAGCCCCGGGCACCGGAGTCCCGGGTGCCGTATTCGCGGGTACCGTCACTGCGGGCGCCGTCGCGCCGGGCGTTATCGCCGGGGAAGCTCCGGCGTGAAGTGCTGCCCCGGGTGCCCTCCGGCCGGCTGGCGTTCCCGCGCCCGCCCTGGTACCCCGTGGAGCTACCAGTGCGTCCACCCGCGGCGCCCCGGCCGGATCCATCACTCCGGCCGGATCCGCCAGCCCAGTTCGATCCGCCGGCCCGGCCGGATCCGCCGGCCCGGCCGGATCCGCCGGCCGCGCTCGATCCGCTCGTCCGGCTCGCGCCGGCCGTCCAGCCGGTACCGCTGGCCCGGCTGGCGCCGCCGGAGCGTGCCGGAGAACCAGGCCTGCCCGAGGTGCCAGGTCGTGCCGGGGTGCCAGCCCGCCCGACGCCCGCCGCTGTGCGGCCTGTGCCGCCGGTACCGGCCGGGCGTGCTCCACGCGAGCCCCCCGCCGGTCCGCCACTACCCGCCGGACCGGAACTCCGGCTGCTGCCACTCCATCCCGTGCCACCAGCCCGCCCAGCACCAGTGCGGCCGCCGCCAGCACCAGCACCAGACCGGCCCGCGCCGGAACGCCCGGCCCCGGCGGCACCGCCGCCAGACCGGCCCGCACCAGAACCGGCGCTCGACCGCCCAGCACCAGCCGGGGCGGCACCGCCGCCAGACCGACCCGCACCAGAACCCGCGCTCGACTGCCGAGCACCAGCCGGGCCGCCACCGGATCGGCCAGTACCAGACCGCCCAGTGCCAGACCGCCCAGTGCCAGACCGCCCAGCGCCAGCCGGGCCACCACCGGATCGGCCAGTACCAGACCGGCCGGCACCCGACCGGTTTGCGCCGGATCGGCCAGCACCGGCACCCCCTGGTCGTCCGCCGCCACCAGTACGGCCGCTCCGCGGACCCTGCTCCCCTGCCACTTTCTCCTCCATACTTGCCTGCTGGCGCGACCCTGCGCCGCCCGCCGTCTGCCTGGCCGGTCCGGCCACGGCACCACCGGGTGGCACGTCCCGCGGCTTCGCCGCCAGGCCATGCTGCCCACACAGTGTTTCAGACGGCGCCTGAGCTTCAGACCCGAGTTGAGCCACATTAGTGCACACCTCCGCTGTCGCTGTTGATGGCGTCGAGGGCTTGGCGGAGGTCGTCGGGAGGGGGTCGGCGGCGGTGATGAAGTGTTTCACCGGAGTACGGGCGAGTGCCGTGTCTGACGTACGCGTGGCAAACTGGACTTGGCCGTGGTGCCGGGCTGCGGCCCCTGTCTGCTCGTTACGAGCGCTAGCCGGGGCAATGGAGCATGGCAACATTCAGCACATCCGCCGAGGTCGTCACGACTGCTGAAAACCCGCTGAAGAGGGGCCAGGGAAAGTGCCTGCCCCCGAGCTTTGTCCTCGCAGACGTCCTCAGGCAGACCGGTGGCACGTACCAGACCACGACTCTCATGTCGGGAAAGTTCCGCGACTGCATCCGCGTAGTGGCCAACCTCACCTCAGACGACAAGCTCCTCCGCATCGCGGAGCTTCCCGAAGTGCCGGTGCCGCTGGGAAACTGCCGCCAACTCGACCCGCAAACCCGCATTGTCATGGTCTGCCGTCTCGACGTGAGCCCTGCGGAGACCCCGCGGTGGCGGCGGGTCTCGCCCACCGGCATCCTTCCCTGGCCGCGGGGCGAACCCAGGGTTCTTGACATGTGCCGAGGTGCCCGCATCGAGGAGCGCACACTTCCAGACGGCGTGAGCTTGCTCCGTGTGGGGACAGCCGCGGACCTCCCGGCATAACACCCCCGGTTGCAGTTCACTGCCGTGCACCGCCAACCAGGTCGCACACCAGGTATGCGGTCCCACCGGGGCCCGACCTCGGTCCGACAATGACTTCCGTACAACCAATGACTTCCGTACAACGCAGCTGAGGCCGTTCCCCGCAGGGAACGGCCTCAGCTAAAGATGTCCGGCGGCGTCCTACTCTCCCACGCGGTCTCCCACGCAGTACCATCGGCGCTGAAGGGCTTAACTTCCGGGTTCGGAATGGAACCGGGTGTTTCCCCTTCGCCATGGCCACCGAAACTCTATGGAGATGTGAGGTCCGCACCGAGGGCGCGGCATAAGCCGCCACCCGGGCACGGAACCGACCGCACCTCGGGAACCGCACAGTGGACGCGAAAACACAAATAAGTGTAGGAGCCAAGCCACTCGGCCTATTAGTACCGGTCAGCTCCACGCCTTGCGGCGCTTCCACCTCCGGCCTATCAACCCAGTCGTCTAGCTGGGGGCCTTACCGGGTTAACCCCGAGGGAGACCTCATCTTGATGCGAGCTTCCCGCTTAGATGCTTTCAGCGGTTATCCCTTCCGAACGTAGCCAACCAGCCGTGCTCTTGGCAGAACAACTGGCACACCAGAGGTTCGTCCGTCCCGGTCCTCTCGTACTAGGGACAGCCCATCTCAAGTCTCCTGCGCG
>CAWIYD010000019.1:0-176137 GCA_963840195.1 uncultured Actinomycetes bacterium | reverse complement strand
CCCGGTCAGCGGTAGGCGTCTGCGTGCTGGCGGCGCAGCCTGTACTTCAGCACCTTGCCGCCCACCGCCCAGCCCGTCGGCGAAGATGACCTGCTTCGGGGGTCTCGAACCCGGCCAGCCGCCCGCGGCAGAAGGCGATCAGCTCGTCGGCACCCGGCGGGTCGGCCGGGTCGGGCACCACGATGGCGGCGACCGCCTCGCCCCAGTGCTCGTGCGGCAGGCCGACGACGGCGGCCTTGCGCACCCCCGGGTGCTGGGCCAGCACGGCCTCCACCCGCAGGCTGGGCACGTTCTCGCCGTCGGTCTTCGACGATGTCCTTGTACCGGTCCGCCGATCCGCAGCCCCTCGGCGTCGTACACGCAGCTGTCCCCGGAGTCGAACCAGCCGTGCCGGAACGCGTGCTCGGTAGCGGGCAGGTCGCGGTAGTACCCGGCGGTGATGGCCGGGGACCGGTACACCGCCTCGCCGGGTACCCCGGGCTGGCCGGCCAGCATCGCGCCGGTCTCGTCCATCACGGTCGACTCCAGCAGCGGGTTCGGGATGCCGACGTAGTTGTGCTCCGGCGCGGTGCGCCGGTACACCTCGGGCCACTTGTCCGGCCAGAACCGGTGGCACGAGATGGCCTCGGTCTGGCCGAAGATCTCCACCGCGGTGAAGCCGTCGCCGCACAGCCGCTTGAATCTGGCCGACCCCGTGCGGCAGCGCCGCCCAGCCGTAGACCAGCACCTTCAGGCTGCGCGGATCGGAGCACAGCCGGTCGGCATCCAGCACTGGGCCAGCGCGGCGGCCATGGCCGGTGACCCGCCCCACAGCGCGGTGACCGCCTCCGGCTGATCGCGTCGGCCATCTGGGCCGGGTCGGGGCGGCGGCCGATGATCAGCGTGCCGCCGGACAGGAAGGCCGGGAACGTGAACACCTGGTCGGCCACGTGGTAGATGATCGGCAGGAAGGTGGCCAGCCGGAGGTCGCCTTCCAGCCGGATGCCGCGGGTCAGGGTGAGCGCGAAGCTGTACGCGGCGAGATGGCTGGAGTGGTGCGACACCATGCGCCCTTCGGCAGCGCGGTGGTGCCCGAGGTGAACAGGATCTGCCAGATGTCGTCGCCGTGGATCTCGGTGCCGGCTCGGTCACCGGCTGACCGGCCACGAAGTCCGCGAACGCCACGCTGCCCGGCACCACGTCGCCGCCGATCGGGATGGTCACCCCGGGCACAGGCCCGCGTCCCGGAACGCCTTCCGCGGCCGGCCAGGCCTCCGCGTCGACCACCGCGAGGGGGCTCGGTCAGGCCGATCAGGTGGCTGATGACGTCACCGGCCAGCGACGGGTTGACCGGCACGCAGACCGGCCGGCCTGGCGATGCCGATCTTGGTGAGGTAGGCCTCCACCGAGTTCTCGCAGACCAGCATGACCCGGTCCCCGGCCCGCAGCCCGCCCGAGCAGCCCGAGGCGACCTGGCAGGCGAGCTCGTCCGCCTGCCGGTAGCTCAGCCGGGCATACTCCGGCGACGCGTAGGCCCCGGCCCAGCCGACGATGGCTTCCTGGTCCGGCACGCTCCACCGGAGCCGCTCCAGCACGTCGCCGACACTGACCCGTTCCCACCGGTGCACCGCGCGGCGATGATTCAGGCTGGTGACGTCAAGGGCCATAGCGCCCTCGCTTCCATCGCCGCATGTGAACAGCGGTTAACAGCCGTATGTTAGCAAAGCCCGGGGCGGCTGTGAAGGGCGTCACATGACGAGCGCATTCACGGAGGGGCCGGGCCGGCGCGCATCGGCCGGCCACCGTGGTTTCCGGCTTAGTGAATCTGGAGTAACGTCCTCGCTCAGCGCGGGGCGGCGCCGCCGCACGGCGGACAGACCGTGAGCGCTAACCTGGAGGCGACGCATGCCGGTGCTGACGTCCGCGGTTGACCTGGCCAGCGACGCCTACCAGCGCAACCGGTCGGCCCAGCTGGCGGCCCTCGCCGCCGTGGACGAGCAGCTGGCCGTCGCCCGGGCGGGCGGCGGCCCGCGCTACGCCGAGCGGCACCGCGCCGCGGCCGCCTGCTGGTCCGCGACCGGATCGAGCTGCTGCTGGACCGGGACGCGCCGTTCCTGGAGCTGTCCGCGCTGGCCGCCTGGGGCACCGAGTTCACCGTCGGCGCCAGCATCGTCACCGGCATCGGCGTGGTGTCCGGGTCGAAGCCATGATCATCGCGCACGACCCCACGGTGCGCGGCGGCGCGATGAACCCGTACACGCTGCGCAAGTCCCTGCGGGCGCTGGAGATCGCCCGGGTGAACCGGCTGCCGGTGATCAACCTGGTCGAGTCGGGCGGCGCCGACCTGCCCAGCCAGTCGGACCTGTTCGTGCCCGCCGGCCAGATCTTCCACGACCTGACCCAGCTGTCCGCGCTGGGCATCCCGACCATCGCGCTGGTGTTCGGCAACTCCACCGCGGGCGGCGCGTACGTGCCCGGCATGTGCGATTACGCGGTGCTGGTCGACCAGCAGGCCAAGGTGTTCCTGGGCGGCCCGCCGCTGGTCAAGATGGCCACCGGCGAGGAGTCCGGCGACGAGGAGCTGGGCGGGGCCGAGATGCACACCCGGGTGTCCGGCCTGTCCGACTACTTCGCCACCGACGAGCTGGACTGCATCCGGATCGGCCGGCAGATCGTGTCCGAGCTGAACTGGCGCAAGCTCGGCCCCGGCCCGGGCCCCCGGCCGCCCCGCGCTACGACCCCGACGAGCTGCTCGGCATCGCCTCGGCCGACTTCCGGGTCCCGTTCGACCCGCGCGAGGTGCTGGCCCGGGTGGTGGACTCCTCGGAGTTCGGCGAGTACAAGCCGCTGTACGGGACCAGCCTGGTCACCGGCTGGGCCACCCTGCACGGCTTCCGGTCGGGGTGCTGGCCAACGCGCGCGGCGTGCTGTTCAGCGAGGAGGCCAAGAAGGCCACCGAGTTCATCCTGCTGGCCAACCAGACCGACATCCCGCTGATCTTCCTGCAGAACACCACCGGCTACATGGTCGGCAACGACTACGAGCAGGGCGGCATCATCAAGGACGGCGCCAAGATGATCAACGCGGTGGCGAACAGCACGGTGCCGCACGTCACGGTCAACATCGGCGCCTCGTTCGGCGCCGGCAACTACGGCATGTCCGGCCGGGCCTACGATCCGCGGTTCATGTTCGCCTGGCCGAACGCCAAGCTGGCCGTGATGGGCGCGCAGCAGCTGGCCGGGGTGCTGTCCATCGTCGCCCGGCAGGCCGCGGAGGCCGCCGGCCGGCCGTTCGACGAGGACGCGGACAACGCCCGGCGGCAGGCCATCGAAGAGCAGATCGAGCGGGAGTCGCACGCCCTGTTCGTCACCGCCCGGCTGTACGACGACGGGATCATCGATCCCCGGGACACCCGGACGGTGCTCGGCATCGCCTTGTCCGCGGCGCACTCCGCGCCGGTCGAGGGCCGCCGCGGCTTCGGCGTGTTCCGGATGTGAGGGCGCCCGGATGCCGGCCATCAGCAAGCTGCTCATCGCCAACCGGGGCGAGATCGCCGCCCGGGTGATCCGCACCGCCCGGGACATGGACATCGCCACCGTGGCCGTGTTCTCCGACGCCGATGCGGGCGCGCCCTACGTCCGGGCCGCCGACGAGGCGGTCCCGCTGCCCGGGAACGCGCCCGCCGACACCTACCTGAACGTCCCGGCCATCATCGCCGCGGCCCAGCGCACCGGCGCGGACGCCGTGCACCCCGGCTACGGCTTCCTGTCCGAGAACGCCGGCTTCGCCACCGCCTGCGCGCACGCCGGGCTGACCTTCGTCGGGCCGCCGCCGGAGGCCATCGCGGCCATGGGCTCCAAGATCGCGGCCAAGGAGCTGATGGCCGCGGCCGGCGTCCCGGTCCTGCCCAGCATCACGGTCACCGGCGACGATCCCCCGCCGGCCGGGAGATCAAGCGCATCGGCTTCCCGCTGCTGGTCAAGGCGGCGTTCGGCGGCGGCGGCCGGGGCATGCGGGTCGTCACCCGCGGCCAGGACCTGGGCGCGGCCCTGGCCGGCGCGCGCCGGGAGGCGGCGGCGGCGTTCGGCGACGGGACCGTGTTCTGCGAGCGCTACCTGGACGCGCCCCGGCACATCGAGGTGCAGATCTTCGGCGACACCCACGGCAACGTGGTGCACCTGTTCGAGCGGGAATGCTCGATCCAGCGCCGCTACCAGAAGATCATCGAGGAGGCGCCGTCCCCGGCCGTGCACGAGGACCTGCGCCGCGAGCTGGGCGAGGCGGCGGTCGCCGCGGGCAAGGCCATCGGCTACACCGGCGCCGGCACCGTCGAGTTCGTCCTGGATGGCCGCCTCCCGAGGGGCGCCCCCCGGGCCAGCACAGTTCTACTTCCTCGAGGTCAACACCCGGCTGCAGGTGGAGCACCCGGTCACCGAGCTGGTCACCGGGCTGGACCTGGTCGCGCTGCAGCTCCAGGTGGCCGCGGGCCAGCCGCTCCCGGACGAGGTCGCCGCCGCCGCCCTGACCGGGCACGCCATCGAGGCCCGGCTGTACGCGGAGGACACCGGCGCCGGCTTCCTGCCCGCCACCGGCACCGTGCACACGTTCGAGGTGCCGGCCCTGCCCGGCCTGCGGGTGGACGCGGGCATCGCGGCCGGCTCCCAGGTCGGGCTGCACTACGACGCGATGCTGGCCAAGATCATCGCGCACGGGCCGACCCGGGACGCGGCGCGGCGCCTGCTGGCCCGCGCCCTGGCCGAGACCCGGCTGCACGGCGTGACCAGCAACCGGGACCTGCTGGTCGGCATCCTGCGCGAGGAGGAGTTCGCAGCCGGCCGGATCGACACCGGCTACCTCACCCGGCATGACCCGCGGGACCTGGCCGCGTCGGCCCGCGACCCGGCCGCGCCGCGGCTGCACGCGCTGGCCGCCGCGCTGGCCGGCCAGGCCGCCCGCCGGGCCGCCGCGCCGGTGCTGCGCACCATCCCCTCCGGCTGGCGCAACGTGCCGGGCGGGCCGCAGCACGCCGCGTTCGATCACCACGGGACCGAGATCGTGGTGCGGTACCAGTTCCGCGGAGGGGGCGTTCAGGCGGACGTTGACGGGGAGCCGGTCCGGAACTCCGGCTGCGGTCGGCCGGGCCGGACCGGGTGGTCGCGGACATCGCCGGGGTCCGCCGCGAGTTCGCCGTCGCGCAGGCCGGGGCGGACTGGTTCGTGGACAGCCCGCTCGGCGCGACCCGGCTGACCGAGCTGCCCCGGTTCCCCGAGCCGGGCTCGCAGGCCGCGGCCGGGTCGCTGATCGCGCCGATGCCGGGCACCGTGGTCCGGGTCGAGGTGGCGCCGGGCGCCGCGGTCACCGCGGGCACCCCGGTCGTGGTGCTGGAGGCGATGAAGATGGAGCACAGCGTGCGCGCCCCGCACGACGGGATCGTGACCGGCATCGCGGTGACCGCCGGCCAGCAGGTTGACCTGGGCACCGTGCTGGCCGTGGTGGAAACGGCCGGGGAGGCAGCGGATGAGTGAGCAGGACGGCGAGGTGGTCCGCTACGAGCGCCGCGGCCCGGCCGCGTGGCTGACCATCAACCGCCCCGAAGCGCGCAACGCGCTGAACAAGGCGGTCCGCGACGGCCTCTGGGACGGCGTGCGCGCGTTCAACGCCGACGACGACGCCCGGGTGCTGGTGCTGACCGGCGCCGGGGACAAGGCGTTCTGCGCCGGGGGCGATCTCAAGGAGATGGCCGCGGAGGCGCTGCAGGTCCCGCCGCCGGACTTCCTGCCCCAGTTCGGCCGGAACATCGAGGTGCCCAAGCCGACCATCGCCGCGGTCAACGGGGTCGCCTACGCGGGCGGGTTCGCCCTGGCCCAGCAGTGTGACCTGTGCGTCGCCGCCGAGCACGCCCGGTTCGCGATCACCGAGGTCAAGGTGGGCCGGGGCGCGCCGTGGGCGGCGCCGCTGCCGTGGCTGATCCCGCCCCGGGTCGCGATGCAGATCCTGCTCACCGGCGACCCGATCAGCGCGGCCCGGGCGCTCGAGATCGGCCTGGTCAACGAGGTGGTCCCCGCGGCCGGGCTGCAGGCGGCGGCGCAGCGGCTGGCCGAGCGGATCGCGGCCAACGCCCCGCTGTCGGTGCTGGCCGCCAAGCGGACCGTCCGGCTGGTCGCGGAGCACCCGCTGAGCGAGGCGTTCGCGGCCGCCGAGCGGATCTGGGAGCCGGTGTACCGCAGCGAGGACGCGCAGGAAGGGCCCGGCGGCGTTCCGCGACAAGCGGCCGCCCGCCTGGAAGGGGCGCTGACGGCTGGCCGCCGACCTCCGCGGGCTGCTGGACGACCTGGCCGCCGAGACGCAGGTGCTGGACGGCCTGCTGGCCGGGCTGGACGAGGCGGGCTGGCAGCGGCCGACCCCGTCGCCGGGCTGGTCCATCCACGACCAGGTCACCCACCTGGCCTATTTCGACGAGACCGCGGCGCTGTCCGCGACCGACCCGGACCGCTTCCGCGCCGAGGCGGCCGCGCTGATGGCGGCCGGGGACGGGTTCCCGGACGAGATCGCCCAGCGCTACCGCGGGCTGGGCCCGGCCGGGGCGCTGGCCTGGTTCCGCCGCGCCCGGGCCGGGACCTGGGCACGTTCCGCGGGCTGGACGCCCGGCAGCGGCTGCCCTGGTACGGCCCGGACATGAGCGCGGCCAGCTCGGTCACCGCGCGGCTGATGGAGACCTGGGCGCACGGGCAGGACGTCGCCGACGCGCTCGGCGCGGTCCGCGCGCCCACCGCGCGGCTGCGGCATGTCGCGCACCTGGGCGTCAGCACCTTCCGCTTCACCTTCCCGCTCAACGGCCTGCCCGTGCCGCAGCACTCCGGTCCGGGTCGAGCTGACCGCGCCCGATGACGGGACATGGGCCTGGGGACCGGAGGACGCGGCGGACCGGGTGACCGGCCCGGCGCTGGACTTCTGCCTGGTGGTGACCCAGCGGCGGCACCTGGATGACACCGCGTTGCGGGTGACCGGGCCGGTCGCCGCCGAGTGGATGCGGATCGCCCAGGCGTTCGCGGGCGCGCCGGGCCCGGGCCGCAAGCCCGGGATGCGCGGTGCCCGGCGCGGTGCCGCCAGTCCGAGGCGGGCACGCGAGCCCGATGCGCCAGGCCGCACCCCGGGCCGGCGCCCGGTCCGGATCGGGAACTGCTCCGGGTTCTACGGGGACCGGGTCGCGGCCGCCCGGGAGATGGTCGAGGGCGGCCCCATCGACGTGCTGACCGGCGACTACCTGGCCGAGCTGACCATGCTCATCCTGTGGAAGGCGCGGCAGAAGGACCCCTCGGCCGGCTACGCCCGGACCTTCCTGACCCAGATGGAACAGGTCCTCGGCACCTGCCTGGACCGCGGCATCAAGATCGTCTCGAACGCGGGCGGGCTCAACCCGGCCGGCCTGGCCAGCGACCTGTCCGCGCTCGCGGCCCGGCTCGGCCTGGCCCCGCGGATCGCCCGGATCGAAGGTGACGACCTGTCCGGGCGGATCGACGAGCTGCTCGCCGCCGGGCACCCGCTCGCCAACCTCGACACCGGCCAGCCGCTGGCCGACGCCGGGGTCAAACCGGTCACCGCCAACGCCTACCTGGGCGGCTGGGGCATCACCGAGGCGCTGGCCGCCGGCGCGGACGTGGTGATCTGCCCCCGGGTCACCGACGCGTCCCTGGTCACCGGGCCCGCCGCGTGGTGGCACGGCTGGCGGCGGGACGACTGGGACGCGCTGGCCGGGGCGGTGGTCGCCGGGCACGTGATCGAGTGCGGCCCGCAGGCGACCGGCGGGAACTACTCGTGGCTGGACGAGATCACCGACCGGCGGTACCCCGGGTTCCCCATCGCCGAGGTGGCCGCCGACGGCAGCGCGGTGATCACCAAGCACCCGGGCACCGGCGGGCTGGTGTCGCCGGGCACGGTCACCGCCCAGCTGCTGTACGAGATCGCCGAGCCCGGCCTACCTCAACCCCGACGTCATCGCGCACTTCGACACCGTCGCGCTGGCCGCAGACGGCCCGGACCGGGTGCGGATCTCCGGGACCCGGGGCAGCCCGCCGCCGCCGGACCTCAAGGTGGCCCTCAACTACCTGGGCGGCTACCGGAACACGATGACGCTGGTGCTGACCGGGCTGGACATCGAGGAGAAGGCGGCCTGGGCCGAGCAGGAACTGCTTCGGCATCCTCGGCGGCCGGGACCGTTCGCGGCCGTGGATGTCCGGCTGCTGCGCTTCGACCAGCCCGACGCGCCGACCAACGAGCAGGCCACCGCGCACCTGCGGATCACGGTCAAGGACCCCGACCCGCGCACGGTCGGCCGCGCGTTCTCCGGCGCGGTGATGGAACTCGCGCTCGGCGGTTACGCCGGGTTCCACACCACCACGCCGCCCACCCCGGAGAGCGCGTACGGGGTCTACTGGCCGGCCCTGGTCCCGGCCAGCGTGGTGGAGCAGAACGTGGTGCGGCCCGACGGCACCCGCCAGGTCGTGCCACATTCGGTGCCTGATCCCCGCCACGCCGGAGCGGCGCACGGGCATCCCGGCCACCCACTCCACCCCTCCCGTCTCGCTGGACTCTTCCTACCCACACTGGCCCCTTCTGCCCCACCGGCATCTTCCGTCCCAGACGGGCCGGAGCCGCGGCGGCGGCACGGTGCGGGCGCCGCTGGGGCGGGTGTGCGCGGCCCGGTCCGGGGACAAGGGCGGCAACGCCAACGTCGGGGTGTGGGCCCGGGACGCGGCGGCGTTCGGGTGGCTGCGGGAGTACCTGACCGCCGACCGGCTGCGGGAACTCTCCCGGAGGCGGCCGGGCTGCCGGTGCACCGCTACGAGCTGCCGAACCTGAGCGCGCTGAACTTCGTCATCGCCGGCCTGCTCGGCGAGGGCGTGGCGGCCTCAGCCCGGCCCGACCCGCAGGCCAAGGGCCTGGGCGAGTACCTCCGGAGCCGGCATGTCCACATTCCGGCCGGCCTCGCAGGCCGGCACCCGCCCGGTGACCGCCGGGCCCCCGGGGAGGCAGCCAGATGAGCCAGCTTGCGGCCGCCGCGGCCAGCTACACCGTCCGCGACCTGTTCCAGCGGGCGTTCCGCATCTACGGCCCGCGGGTCGCGGTGACCGACGAGACCGGCAGCTGGACGTACGCCGAGCTGGGCGACCAGTCCGGCCGCCTGGCCGCCGCGCTGCACGGCCACCCGGACCCGGCGGCACCGGGACCCGGCTGACCTCGCGGACCCGGCTGACCACGCGGACCCGGCTGACCTCGCGGACCCGGCTGACCACGCGGACCCGGCTGACCTCCCGGACCCGGCCTGCCGGGCCCGCCGGTGACCGGGGCCGCGCGGGCCCGCGCACCCGACCACGACTACTCCCGGGATCCCAGGGGCGTCCGGGAATCCGCCGGGCCTCCGGCCCCGGGGCGGACCCGCGACCCGGCCCGCAAGGAGCGCATCCTCGGGGCCGCGGCCGACCTGGTGGCCAGCAGCGGTTACCACGCGGTGTCGATGGCGGACATCGGCGCCGTGGCCGGGATCACCGGCTCCGGCATCTACCGGCACTTCGCGAGCAAGTCGGCGCTGCTGGTGGCGCTGTTCGACCGGGCCATCGACGGCCTGCTCCGCGAGGAACGGCAGATCCTCGGCGAGGCACCCGGCCTGCGCGAGGCGCTCCGCCTGCTTATCCGGGGCCAGGTGGAGTTCGTCATCGCCGACCGTGAGCTGGCCCTCGTCTATCACAACGAGATCAACAGCCTGCCCGCCGACGACCGGCGCCGGCTCCGCCGCAAGCAGCGCCTGTACCTGGAAGAGTGGGTGCACCTGGTGGACGAGCTGCACTCCGGGCTGACCGACAGCGACGCCCGGGTGCTGGTGCACGCCGCGATCGGCGCCATCCAGTCGGCCCTGTTCCACGCCAGCGGCCTCCCCGACGACCGCCTCCGCGCCCTCCTCACCACAGCCGCCGGATCCATCCTCGGCTGCGCCAGCGAATAGCCCCGCCGACGGCGGCTCGCGGGGGGCCTCAGACGGGGCGGGGTTTATCCGGTTGCCGGGAGACGGGGGCGGGATGATGGTGGCGCTCCCGCCTCCGGGCCCGCTGGAGTTTGGCTGCGAATGGCCGGACCTCGGCATTACCGAGACCCGGGCCAGCATCGACGCCCAGCTCATCCTGGACGCCGCCCGCACAGCATCCAGCTCTGGCCCTCCCCGGCGACGTGATGCCGCCCGGCGGCGGAAGCCAATCCATCAGCAGTTAGAGTGCGACCCCGCCAGGGGGGTCGCACTCTAACTGCTCACCGATTGCGTGGGGCGCTGCTGGGCTCACGACAGGTGCAGCGCCTGGTGCGCCGCGGCCACCCCCGCGGCCAGCGCGGCCGATCCGGCCAGCAGCCGCAGCCGCGGGCCTGGCCGGCGGCCCGGCCCCAGCACCAGCAGCACCGCGAAGAGGTACAACTCGTCGAGTGAGCGCAGATCGGCGTGGCCGGACCAGATGTCCGGGGCGAGCAGGCCCAGTTCGAGCAGGAAGGCCAGGAACGCGACCCGCTCGTAGGCGGGGCCGCTGGCGGAGCGGAGCGCGGCCAGGGCCGCGGCCACGAAGGCGGCCAGCGTGGCCACCTCCAGGAACCAGATGTACGCGGCACCGGCCGGCGGTGACCAGAGCAGGCCCAGGTTCATCCGCAGCGCGCCGGCCAGCGCGCTGAACGGCACGCCGCTGCTGGCGTTGCTGTCCGCGCTGGTCAGCAGGACGAAGGTGCCGGTCGCGGCGCGGAGCACCAGCTGCCAGGCGGTGAACAGGGCCACCGGCAGGATCCAGGCGAGGTCGGCCCGGCCCGGCCTGGCCCGGCGCCGGACCGCTTCCATCAGCCGGGCCAGCGCCATCGCCAGCGCCACCACGATGGCGGTCTCCCGGGTCAGGGCCGCGTACCCGAACAGCAGCCCGGCGGTGAGCGGGCGCCCCCGGCGCACCGCCAGCACCCCGCCGAGCAGGCAGGCGGCGGCCACCGGTTCGGTGAGGTCGTTGCCGAGGCTCATGAAGAACCCGAAGTAGCCCGCCAGCAGCAGCCCCCAGCAGGCGTGCCGCCCGCCCCGGGCCGCGAGCAGCCCGCCGGCCAGCCCGATCGCACCGACCGCCAGCACGTTGACGGCCACCAGCGCGGCCGGCACCCAGGCGTGCTGCCCCAGGGACAGCGCCCAGGCCAGCGCCGGGTAGCCGATGCGCAGCAGCCGGAACGGCGTGTCCAGGGTGATCCCGAATGCGGTCCGGTGCAGGTCCGCGGGGTCGAGCGCCAGCCGGTAGTAAAACTGGCCGTCGTAGCCATTGGAGCCGGACACGGCCAGCCCGGGCGGGACCAGGCCGCGGTGGGAGAACGGCGCGGCGGCCCGGGCGAACTCGGTGATGTTCCCGCCCGCCGCCAACCCCAGGCGGAGCAGCACGAACACCGCCGCCCCGGCCAGCGCGATGAGCCCGGCGGCCAGCGGACGGTCCAGGATGGCCCAGCCAGGCCGCGGCGCGGACGCCAGCCGGGCCGGCGCCGGCGGTGCTGTGGCACCCGCCGCAGGCCGGCCAGGCAGGGACGGGGACGGGAGCCGGGACATGCTGCCGGGAGTGTAGCGGCCGCGCCCCCCCGCGGGCCGGGCACCCCGCGCCCCCGCGGGCCGGGCACCCCGCGCCCCCGCGGCCGGCACCCCGCGCCCCCGCGGCCGGCACCCCGCGCCCCCGCGGCCGGGCACCCCGCGCCCCCGCGGGCCGGGCACCCCGCGCCCCCGCGGGCCGGGCACCCGGCCCCGCGGGCCGGGCAGCGGCCCCTCCGGGCCGGGCGCGGCCGGCCCGGGCCACCCAGGCAGGCCGGGCCTGCCACAATGGCGCTGGCCAGGCGGTGAGGACCGGGAGCGCACGTGCGGGTCGTGGTGGTCGGGGCGGGGTTCGCCGGGCTGATGGCGGCCTGGCGGCTGACCCAGGCCGGCTGCGACGTGGTGGTGCTGGAGGCGCGCGACCGGGTCGGCGGCCGGGTGTGGTCGCAGGAACTCATCCCGGGCGACCCGCGGACCGTGATCGAGCGCGGTGCCGAGTTCGTCCTGGACGGCTACGACGTGCTGCGCGGCGTGCTGGCCGAAGCCGGCCTGGAACTGGCCGGCACGGCGATGTCCTACTACCAGCGGGAGCCCCGCGGCGGGGAGCCCGTGTCCGCCCAGGACGTCGCCGCCTGCGCCGCGGCGGTGGCAGCGGCAGCGGCCGCCGCCCGCCAGGCACGTCCCTGGCGGCCGTGGCGGCCGGGTGGGACGGGCCGCCCGCCGCCCTGGCCGCCTACCTGTCCCGCATCGAGACCACCCACGGCGTCCGCGCCGGCCTGCTCGCCGCGGCCGCGGCCGGCGACGTCACGGCCGGGTTCACCCGGCGCCCGTCCTGGCGGGTGGCCGGGGGCAACCAGGCGGTGGCCCGGGCACTCGCCCGGCGGCTCGGCCCGGCGGTCCGGCTGGGCAGCCCGGCCCGCGCCGTGCAGCACGATCACCGGGGCGTCCTGGTGACCAGCACGGGCGGGGTGGCCGCCGGGGACGCGGCGATCATCGCGGTGCCCATGGCCGTCCTGCGTGACCTGCCGATCACGCCGCCCGTCCCCCGCCGCCAGCGGGAAGCCTGGGCGCGCAGCGGCCTGGCGCACAACGCCAAGCTGCATGTGCCGCTGAACCGGCCGGCCCGCGCCTCCGCGGTGCAGAGCGTGCCGGGCCGGTTCTGGACCTGGACGGCGGCCGACGCGGCCGGCCGGGTTCAGCCGGTGCTGCACGCCTTCGCCGGCACCGAGCCGGGCCTGGCCGCCCTGGCCGTCGCCGGCGGGCCCGCCACCTGGGCCTCCCGCGTGGCCGCGCTGCGCCCGGACCTGGACCTGGACCAGGCCGCGGCGCTCGTCACCACCTGGAACGACGATCCCTGGGCCGGTGAGTCCTACTCGGCGGACACCATCACGGCGGCCCCGGGTGACGCGGACATCATCGGCGCGGCGGCCGGGCGGGTCCACTTCGCCGGGGAGCATACGGCCGGTGACTGGTCGGGCCTGATGGAAGGAGCCCTGCGGTCCGGGGACGCGCGGCGCGCGACGTCCTCGCCCGCGCTCACCCGGCCTAGCAGTTCCGGCGTGCCTGGCCCCCGGCACGCCCTCTGGACGGCACAGTGGGCCACGAGGGGGCCACTGTCAGTGATTGATTTCAGCCGTGCACGCGGCGCCGCACCGCCGCCACCGGATGGCCGCCTGGCCTGGCTGGGACGGTCCGCGGCCCGGCACCCGTGGCCGGTCCTGACCGCGGCGGCCGTGTTCGTCCTGGTCGCCGGGGTGTTCGGCAGTTCCGCCGCCGCCCACCTGAGTTCCGGCGGCTTCACCGACCCGGCCGCCCAGTCCAGCCGGGCGGGGCAGTTGCTGGGCACCACCTTCCGGGCCGAGGATCCCAGTTTCGTGGTGCTCGGCACCGCCGCGCGCGGCACCGTGAACGGCCCGGCCGCCCAGCGGGCCGGGCGGGCGCTGACCGTCCTGCTGCGCCATGACCGCGGTCTCGCGGCCACCCAGTCGTACTGGTCGGCGCGCCATCCGCACGACCCGGTGCTGCGGTCAGCGGACGGCCGCCAGGCGCTGATCCTGGGGTACGCCACCGGCGACGCGGCGGCCCAGGCGGCCACCGCCCAGCGGGTGGCGGCCCAGTCCGGCGCGATGAGCAGCCCGGCGCTGCGCGTCGTGGTCGGCGGGGCGGCCATCGTGAACCTGGAGGCCAGCAACCAGATCAAGCACGACCTGGTGCGGGCGGAGTCCATCGCCCTGCTGCTCACCCTGCTGCTGCTGGTGCTGGCCTTCCGTGGCGTGATCGCCGCGGTGCTGCCGGTGATCACCGGGGTGATCGCCATCGTGGGCACCCTGCTGCTGCTGCGCGGGCTGGCCTCGGTCACCAGCGTCTCCATTTACGCGCTGAACCTGACCACGGCCCTGGGGCTCGGCCTGGGCATCGACTACTCGCTGCTGCTCGTGTCCCGGTTCCGCGAGGAACTGGCCGCGGGGCGGCCGACGGAGGCGGCGGTCGCCGAGACCGTGCGCACCGCCGGCCGGACGGTGCTCTTCAGCGCCGTCACCGTGGCGGTATCGCTGCTGGCGCTGCTGCTCTTCCCCGAGTACTTCCTCCGCTCGTTCGGCTACGCCGGGATCGCCGTGGTGGCGCTCGCGGCGCTGGCCGCGCTGCTGGTGATCCCGGCCCTGCTCGGGCTGCTCGGCCCGCGGGTCAACCGGCTGTCCGTCCCGCTGCGGCGGCGCCCGCGGCCGGCCGGGGCCGGCTGGTGGCACCGGTTCGCCGCCCTGGTGATGCGGTATCCGGCGCGGATCGCCGTCACCGTCGCGGTGCTCCTGGTCGCGTTCGTGCTCCCGTTCACCCAGGCGCGGCTCGGCCAGGCCGACGACCGGGTGCTGCCGCCCACGGCGCAGGGCCGCCAGGTCGGCGATGCGCTGCGGGCCCATTTCGCCGCCTTCGGCCCGGCACCGGTGGACGTCGTGGCGGACGGCATCAGGCCCGCTGACCGCCGGGACACGATCGCCAGGTACGCGGCCGCCCTGTCCGCGATGCCGGATGCGGCTCAGGTGCAGGCGATGACCGGAACGTATGCCCACGGGCACCGCGTGGCCCCGCCGGCGCGCGCCTCGGGGCAGTTCGCGACGCACTGGGGAACCTGGTTCAAGGTGCTCCCGGCCAGCGACCCGAACGCGGCCCGCGCGGTGGCCCTGGTGGACCGGATCCGCAGCCGGCCCGGCCCGCTGCGGGTCATGGTGACCGGCCTCACCGCCCAGCAGGTGGACACGGTCGCCTCGGTGTCCGCCCGCCTGCCGCCCGCCCTGGCGGTGATGGCACTGGTGACCCTCGTGGCCCTGTTCCTGATGACCGGCAGCCTGGTCATCCCGGTCAAGGCGCTGGTGCTGAGCGCGGCCTCGCTGAGCGCCACGTTCGGCGTCGCGGTCTGGGTCTTCCAGCAGGGGCACCTGTCCCGGCTGCTCGGCTTCACCGCCAGCGGCTACCTCGACGTCAGCACCCTGCTGCTGATGTTCTGCCTGGCGTTCGGGCTGTCCATGGACTACCAGGTGTTCCTGCTCAGCCGGATCCGCGAGGAGTATGAGCTCCTGGGCGACACGACGGCCGCGGTGGCCATGGGCCTGGAGCGCACCGGCCGGATCGTGACCACCGCCGCCGCGCTGCTGGCCATCGTCTTCGTCGTGCTGGGCAGTTCCAGCGTGGGCCTGCTCAAGCTGCTCGGCGGCGGCATCGCGGTCGCGCTGCTGCTCGACGCCACTCTTATCCGGGCGCTGCTGCTGCCCGCGCTGATGCGGCTGCTGGGCGGGGTCAACTGGTGGGCGCCCGGCCCGCTGCGCTGGCTGCACGACCGGCTCAGGTTCGCTTAGCCGGCCCGCACCTGGCCAGCCGGGAGCACCTCGCCCGTCGCCCCGGTCATCAGCGTCTGCCGCGCCCACCGCCATCACGGCACGCCGAGGTAATCCAGGCCCTGGCCGTGGACGTCCTACCGCTGAAGCGCGCAGGAAGCCGCCCGCGGACGATGCTTCCTCACGGGCGGACAGAGAAACTATGCGCAGTGGGCAATGGCAGCCGGCTCGGCGTATCCCGGCGGCGCGGGCGGTCGTGGCCGCTACGGCGGATCGCCTGAGCAGCACCCGGACGGGGGCGGCATCTCCGGTTCCTGGTACCGGCGGGATCGTGCTCGGCATGTACCGGGACAAAGACGAGCTCGTGAAGTTGCCGGGCGACCGCGTGTTCTCAACGCTGCTCATGCCGGACCTGAACTCAGGACATGACGAGCCCGGTGCCATCGGCGCGATGACTGCCGCACTGATGTACCTGCACAGCCACCCATGACGCGGGCCCGGCGGCCCGGCGGCCCTCAGCGGGCGGGAGCCGCGGCCCCCGGGAGCTCCTCAGCGGCGGCCGCGGCCCCGGGAGCCTCGGCGGCCGGGACGGGCGCGCGCGGTCGGCCACGGCGGACAGCACGCCGCTGAGCGCGGCCGCGCCACGCTCCCAGCCGGCCCCGGCCGCCACGGGCGGCCCGGCCGCGGACAACCGGGCGGCGGTGGCCGGGTCAGCGAGCACCCGGCCCAGGGCCCCGGCCCAGCCGGCCAGGTCGTGCGGCGGGACCAGCACCGCGGCCGGGCCGGACACCTCGGCCAGGGCCGGGATGTCACTGGCCACCACCGGGGTCCCGCACGCCATGGCCTCCAGCACCGGGAGCCCGTACCCCTCGGCCAGGGAGGGGAAGGCGAACACCGACGAGGCCCGGTACACGGCGGGCAGCAGGCCATCGTCGACCTCGGGAATGAGCCGGACCCTGGACTCCAGCCCCAGCCGGGCGATCAGCCCGGGCAGCGGGTCCGGGAAACTGCGGTCGAAATAACCGACAATGACCAGGGAGACAGCGGCGGGCAGCGCCGCCAGCGCGCGGACCAAAATTCCGTGATTTTTGTGCGGACGGTGCGCGCCGACCGTGAGGATAAATTGCCTGGGCAACTGGTACCGGGTGCGGGCGGCGGCCACGTCAGCCGGGGTTACCCCGGCGAACGGCCGGGCGTCCACGCCGTTCGGTACCAGCGTGGGACGGGGGGCGTACGGATAGTGCTGCAGGATATCGGCGAGGGCGGCCCTGGTCGGCGCGGTGGTCGCCGCGGCCCGCCGGAGCACGGCCCAGGTGACCAGCCGCAGGCCGGCCTGGCGGTGCCAGCCCCCCGCGAAGCCGACATCATTCTCGATCGTGCAGTCGTGGATGGTCACCACGACCGGGCACGGGCGGATCACCGGGGTGAACGTCGGGTAGGGCACCCACAGCACGTCCGCCCCGGCCGCGCGGATCAGCCGGGCCAGCTCCCGGCACCGGTGCACCGCGGGCAGGGTGATGTCGGTGTTGATCACCTCGGCATGCGGTGGCAGCGCGGACAGCGGGAAGATCTGCTCCCGGTGCGCGTTGACCAGCACCCGGAGGACACGGCCGCCGGGCGGCGGCGGCAGGTGCGCCGCGAGCTGCATCACCGAGCGGGCGATCCCGTGCGCGCCGGGCAGCGCGTTCACCCGCGCGTCGATGAGGATCGAGCGACGATCGCCAGTCATGTATCCGCTCCGCTGTCCCTCGGGGCCGCGGCCAGGCCCGGCCGCTGAGGCCGCCCGCCCGCTGCCATCCGCCGGGGTGCTCCCCCGGGGCCCGCGCGGCGGCCCCGCCGCGCGCCCCGGCCGGCTGCCCGTTCCGGCAGGGAAACCCTAGTGCCTGCACCAGCCATGATCGAGGCCTGCGGGCTGGCTAAGTCGTTCGGGCCGGCCCGGGCCGTCGCCGGGCTGGACCTCAGCGTGCCGGCCGGCACGACGCTGTGCCTGCTCGGCCCGAACGGGGCGGGCAAGACCACCGCGGTGCGGATGCTGGCCACCCTGCTCCGCCCGGACACCGGCTGGGCCCGGGTGGCCGGGCATGACGTCGTCCGCGACAGCGCCGAGGTGCGCCGGAACATCGGCGTCGCCGGGCAGTACGCCTCGCTGGATGAATGCCTGACCGGGCGGGCCAACCTGATCATGCTCGGCGAGCTGAGCCGCCTCCGGCACCGCGAGGCGAAACGGCGCGCGGCCGAGCTGCTCGCGCAATTCGGGCTGGAGCCCGCGGCCGGGCGGCCGGTGCGCACCTACTCCGGCGGCATGCGGCGCCGCCTGGACCTGGCCGCCAGCCTGCTGGCCCGGCCCCGGGTGCTGTTCCTCGACGAGCCGACCACCGGGCTGGACCCCCGGAGCAGGCAGGACCTGTGGCGGTACATCCGGGAACTGGTCTCAGCGGGCAGCACGGTCCTGCTCACCACTCAGTACCTGGAGGAGGCCGACCAGCTCGCCGACCGGATCTGCGTCATGGACGGCGGCGCCGTCACCGCCGAGGGAACCCCGGCCCAGCTCAAGGCCGGGGTGGGCACCGCGCAGCTGCGGGTCACCATCTCCGGCCCGGCCCCGCTGGCCGACGCCGCCGCGGTGCTGGCCCGCCACGCGGCCGGGCCGGTGCGCAGGCTGCCCGGGGACGGCTGCCTGGAGGCCCCGGTGGTGCCGCGGGCCGGGCTGGTCAGTGAGGTGGTCCGGGCGCTCGACGCGGCCGGGGCCGCGGTGGATGACGTCGCGCTGCGGCAGCCCTCGCTCGACGACGTGTTCCACGCGCTGACCGGGCGCGGCAGCGGCCCGGCCGCGGCAGGGCCCGGCGCGGGGCCGGCCGGGGAGCGGGCGGCATGAGCGCCGTCGTCACCGGCCCGGCCAGCATCGGCGGCCCGGACGGGATCGCCGGCCCGGACGGGCTGCCGGGCCGGGGAATGCCGGGCGGCGGGCCGGCAGCCGCGGGCCGGGCCCGGGCGGCGCTGCGGTCCGCCCGCTGGGCCCTCACCGACGTGCGGGTGCTCACCTGGCGCACGCTGGCCCGGATCGTCACCACCCCGGAGCAGCTGCTGAACGTCACCGTCCAGCCGCTGATCTTCGTCCTGCTGTTCAGTTACGTGTTCGACGGGGCCGTCATCCTCCCGGGACATGGGAGCTACCGGGAGTACCTCATCGCCGGCATTTTCGCGATCAACATGGGCGGCACGGCGCAGGGCGCGGCCATCGGCCTGGCCGTGGACCTGACCACCGGCCTGGTCGACCGGTTCCGGTCGCTGCCGATGTCCCGGGCGGCCGTGCTGGCCGGGCGCACGCTGGCCGACCTGACCCTGACCATGGTCGCCGCGCTGGTCACCGCGGTGAGCGGGCTGCTGGTCGGCTGGCGGGTCCATACCGGGGCGGCCAGCGTGCTGCTCGCCCTCGCGCTGGCCATGCTGTTCGCCTACGCCTCCGCCTGGGCCGGCTGCTGCGTCGGGCTGCTCGCCCGGGGAGCCGAATCCGCCCAGGCGGTGGGCCTGACCATCATCGTGCCGCTGTCGCTCACCTCCAACGCGTTCATCTCCACCGCCCACCTGACCCCCTGGCTGGCCGAGGTCGCGAACTGGAACCCGGTGAGCGTGCTGGCGGCCGCCTGCCGCCAGCTGCTGGGCAACCCGGACCCGGCGGCCACGATCCCGTCCTGGCCGATGCAGCACCCGGAACTGGCGTCCGCGGCTGTGGTCAGCCGCGCTGCTGGCCGTGTTCGCCCCGCTGGCCGTGGGCCTGTACGTCCGCCGGGCCCGGCGGTGACCGCGGCCCGGGCGGCGCGCCGGGAGCCGGCCTGATGCGCGTCATGGTGGTCACCGACCAGTACCCGCCGATGGTCGGCGGCGTCCCGGCTGTCACCCGGGCGCTGGCCAGCGGCCTGGCCGGCCGCGGGCACACGGTGGCGTTGCTGGCTCCCAGCCCGGGCGGCCGCGGCCTGGTGGACGCGGGCGAGCGGCTCAGCGTGCACTACCGGGGGTCGGTCCGCTGGCCCTGGTACGACGGCATGCGGCTGGCCTGCGTTCCCGGGCCCGCCGCCCGCCGGATGCTGGCCGGCTTCGCGCCCGACGTGATCCACATCCACTCCCCGGTGACCCTGGGGCTCTCGGTTCTCGCCGCCGCACGGCGGCTGGGCATCCCGGTCGTCTACACCAACCACTACCTCCCGGTGAACGTGCGGCCGTCCGCGCGGCGCCCGCCGCGGCTGGCCGAGGGCGCGTTCTACGCCTTCGTGGTCGGCTTCGCCAACCGGTGCAGTCAGGTCACCGCGCCGACCGGCACCGCGCTGCGGCTGCTGCGCGCGCACGGCCTGCGGGCCGCCTCCCGGGTCATCTCCAACGGCGTGGACCTGGCCCGGTTCCGTCCGGGGCCGCCGGACCAGCGGATCCGCGACCGGTACGGCCTGCCCGCCGGGGCGCCGGTCATCCTGTCCGTCGGCCGGCTCAGCCCCGAGAAGCGGACCGAGATCCTGCTGCACGCCGCGGCCCGGCTGACCGGGGAGGCACTGCTGGCCATCGCCGGCACCGGCCCGGAAGAGGCGGCCCTGCGCGCCACCGCGGCCCGGCTGGGGCGGCCCGGCCGGGCCCGGTTCCTGGGCCACGTGCCCGCCGCCGACCTGCCCGCGCTCTACCGGCTGGCGGACGTGTTCGCCATCACCTCCGAGGCGGAACTGCAGAGCCTCACCACCATGGAGGCCATGGCCAGCGGCCTGCCGGTGGTGGCCGCTGACGCCTGCGCGCTCGGTGAACTGGTGCAGCACGGCCGCAACGGGTTCCTGGCCACCCCGGGCCGCAGCGGTGAAGTCGCCGCCTACCTGGACATCCTGCTGGCCAGCCCGGGCCGCCGGGCGGCCATGGCCGCGGCCGGCCTGGCCCTCATCCGCGGTCATGAGCACGGCCGCGCGCTGGCCGAGTGGGAGTCGCTGTACGGGCGGCTCGCCGCCGGCGCCGCGGCTGCGGGGCACGCCCGCACCATGACCGCCGGGCCCGCCGCCGCGATGACCACCCGCCGGGCCGCGTCATGAGCGGCGGCCAGGGCGCCCCGGTGCGGCTGCTGTTCCTGATCGGCGACACCGGCGGCGGGCACCGCAGCGCGGCCAGCGCCGTCAGGCAGGCGCTGCACCGGCACTACCCGGGCCATTTCGATCCGGTCCTCTGCGATCCGCTGCGCGGCCCCGGCACGCCGCTGCGGCTGCGCGCCCTGATCAGCCTGTACGGGCCCTGCATCCGGCTGACTCCCTGGCTGTGGGGCCTGCTGTGGCGTGGCTGCGACTCACCCCGCATGCTGGCCTGGTCGCAGCGGACCCTGCTGGCGGCGGCCAACGGCAGCGTGGCGCGCGCGGTCGCGGCCCACCGGCCCGCGGTGATCGCGTGCTTCCACCCGTTCACCGCGGATCCGGCGGTGCGGGCCCGGAACCTGGGCGCTCCCGGGGTGCCGGTGGTCACCGTGATCACCGACCTGGTGACCACGCACCGGGCCTGGCGGGACGCGGCCGTGGACCGGGTGGTGGTTCCCTCGGCCCCGGTGGCCCGCCGTTGCGCGGAGGATGGCATACCGGCGGGGCGTTATGTGGAAGTGGGGCTTCCGGTGGGGGCCGGGTTCGCCGCCGCGCCCGCCGCGGAACCGGATCGCCGCGCGCTGCAGCGGGCGCTGGGCCTGCGCGGGCAGCGCTTCCTGGTCGTGATGACGGGCGGGGCGGAGGGCTCCGGCGGCCTCTACCGGCGGGCCCGGGCGATCCTGCGGCACCTGCCCGAGGTGGACGTGGCCGTCATCTGCGGCCGGAACCGGCGGCTGCGGCGCCGGCTGGACCGGCTCGCCGCGCGCGCGGGCGGCAGGCTCGCGGTGCGTGGCTTCGTGGACAACATGGCCGACTGGCTGCGCTGCGCCGACGTGGTCGTCGGCAAGGCCGGGCCGGGCACCATCGCCGAAGCCGCCTGCTGCGGCGCCCCGCTCGTGCTGACCTCGTTCGTCCCGGGCCAGGAGGAAGGGAACGCCGGCTTCGTGACCAGTGCCGGGGCCGGCCGGTACGCGCCCGCGCCCGGTGACCTGGTGGCCGAGATCGGCTCGCTGCACGGCGATCCGGCCGCGCTGGCGGCCATGCGGGCCGCCGCGGCCGGGCTGGCCCGCCCGGGGGCCGCCGAGGAGATCGCGGTGCTGCTGGCTTCCCTGGTACCGTCCGGATCGCGGGCCGGAGCGCCGGCCGCGGGCGGCGCCCCGGCCGGCCGGGCTGGTGCCCGGGTGGCCCTGGGCCCGGGCCGCCCGGAGCAGTCCTGGAGCGCCGCGGCGGGCCCGGGCCGGCCGGGTGGGAAGAGAGTGCGCCAGACGGCGCGGGGAGACACCGCACGGAGCCCGGCGCCCCTGGTGCGCGCGGGCCGTGCGCTGTCCTGGCGGGTGCTCGCGGCGGCCGCCGCGACCCTGGCCGTGACCGGGCTGGCCAGTGGCGCGCTGCTGTGGGTGCTGACCTGACTCACGGCCGGGAGCCGCCCGGCAGGTAAGTTTCAGCGGCCGCGATGGCCCGGTGCGGCCCCTTCCAGCGGTTCGGCCGCCGCGCGGCGGGGCCGTCCTTGACAGCCGCCGGCCCCCCCGGACGATCACACCGTCATCACCGCAGCTGCCCACGGCAGTCCGAGGAGCCCGCCATGCGCCCTTCCCAGATCCTGAGGCCAGCCAGGGACTTACGGCGTGCCCCCGCGGCCTTCATGCCGCTGGTCCTGGCCGCCGCCCTGGCCGCCCTGCCCGTGCTGGGGGCCGGCCCGGCCGCCGCCGGCGCCGCCTCGCACCGGACGGCTGCGGCGAGCACATCAGGGACCGCGGCCGCCGCGGTGAACGTCACCGTCAACGCCCAGGAAGGCCTGGGCACCATCCCGTCCACCGCCTACGGCCTCAACTCGGCGGTGTGGGACAGCCAGATGAACGTCCCCCAGGTGCAGGGCCTGCTGCAGCAGGCCGGCGTGCGGATGCTCCGCTACCCGGGCGGCTCCTACGGGGACATCTACAACTGGCAGGACAACACCGCCCCGGGCGGGTACGTCGCCCCGGGCACCGGCTTCGACTCGTTCATGGGCACGGTGCAGAAGATCGGCGCCCAGCCGATCCTGATCGCCAACTACGGCACCGGCACGCCGGCCGAAGCCGCTGGCTGGGTTCAGTACGCCAACATCACCAAGAACTACGGTGCCAAGTACTGGGAGATCGGCAACGAGGTCTACGGCAACGGGTACTACGGCAACGGATGGGAAGCCGACAACCACGCCAGCAAGAGCCCGGCCACCTACGCCCAGAACGTGGTCCAGTACGCCGCCGCCATGAAGGCGGTCGACCCCTCCATCAAGATCGGTGCCGTGCTGACCCTCCCGGGCAACTGGCCGGACAGCGTCGTGGGGTCGGGTGACAGCGGGGACTGGAACAAGATCGTCCTGTCCAACGCGGGTGGCGCGATCGACTTCGTGATCGTGCACTGGTACCCCAGCCCGACCAGCCCGGCGGCCATGCTCAATGAGCCCGCCCAGGTGGCGGGGGAACTCGCCCAGCTGCGCCAGGAGATCGATCAGTACGCCGGGCCGAACGGGCCGCACATCGGCATCGCCATGACCGAGGTCAACTCCGGCGTGGACACCACCACCCAGCCGGACGCCCTGTTCGGCGCGGACACCTACATGACCGCGCTGGAGAACGGCGTGTTCACCGTGGACTGGTGGGACACCCACAACGGGCCCAGCTCGATCAGCACGGCTCCCGACGGGGCCACCGACTTCAACGACTGGGGCATCCTGTCCAGCGGCACCTGTGTCGGCAGCACCTGTGAGCCGCCCATCAACACCCCGTTCCCCGCCTACTACTCGCTGGCCATGCTGAGCAAGCTCGGCCAGCCCGGTGACACGATGGTCCGGGCGGGCACCGATCAGCAGCTGGTCGCCGCGCACGCCGTGCGCAACGCCAACGGCGACCTGAGCGTCATGCTGGTCAACAAGGACCCGGCCAATTCCTACCAGGTGAACCTGCACTACGCCGGCTTCACCCCGGCCGCCGCCGCGCCCACCGTCTACAGCTATGGCGACGAGGCGTCCGCTATCACGTCCGCCACCCAGGGCACCGCGGCCAGCCAGGTGCTGCCGCCGTACTCCATCGAGACCGTCGTGCTGCAGCCCCAGGCCGGGACGGAAAGCGCCCTGTCAGCACCGGGGACGCCCTCGGCCAGCGCCATCACCGGCACCCAGGCGACCATCTCGTGGGCCCCGTCCAGCGGCGGGACCGCGGACAAGTACGAGATCTACCGGCAGAACGGCACCGACAGCGAGCTGCTCGGCACGTCCACGTCGGGCTCGTTCACGGTGAACAACCTGGTCCCGGGCACGGCCTACACGCTCAACGTGCTCGCCAGGGACCAGCGCGGATACCTGTCGGAGCCGTCCGCCCCGGTCACCTTCACCACGAGCACCCCGGCCAGCTCCACCTGCCAGGTGACCTATGACGTCACCCAGGGCTGGGGCAACGGGTTCGTGGCCAACATCAGCATCACCAACTCCGGCCCGGACCCGGTCAACGGCTGGACCCTCGCCTTCACCTTCCCGGCCAGCTCCGAGTCGCTGAGCGGAGGCTGGAACGGCAACTGGAGCGCCAGCGGCCAGGCGGTGACGGTGACCAGCCTGAGCTGGAACGGCACCCTCGCCGCGAACAGCGGGAACTCGGCGGACATCGGCTTCGTCGGCGCCAATGACGGCGCCTACCCGTCACCGGCCGCGTTCACCCTCAACGGCACGGTGTGCACGACGACCTACTCGTCCTGACCGGGCGGGCGCCGGCCCGGCGAGGGCCGGCGCCCGTCTCCGGATAACCCCGGCGTTTTACCTGATCCGCCCGGGGGCACACCGATGGCATCCGCCCACGGCCTGCCGATGTCGCCGGGACCGCCCCGCCGGAAGGACCGACGCCATGCCCCCGGCTGTTCCCGTCATCGATCTCGCCCCCTGGTTCGCCGGCAACACCCGGGACCGGGCGGCCGTCGCGGCCGCCGTCGATGACGCGCTGCGCACCTCCGGGTTCCTGCTCATCACCGGGCACGGCGTGCCCGCCGGGCTGCGCACGCAGACGAGGGCGGTGGCCCGGGAGTTCTTCGCGCTCCCGGACAGCGTGAAGTCCCGGTACGCCGCCGCAGTCGGCGGCCGTGGCTGGATCCCGCCGGGTGCCGAGGCTAACGGGTACGCCGAGGGCACGCCCACGCCCCCGGACCTCAAGGAGTCGTACTCGCTCGCCGCGGAGAAGCCGACGGGCAATGCCGCCATCGACGCCCGCTGGTTCCGGCCCAACACCTGGCCGGCCGAGGTACCCCGGATGCGCCCGCTGGTCACCGAGTACATCAGCTGGATGCACACCCTGTCCGATGAGCTGATGGCGCTGTGTGCCGTCGCGCTGGGCCTGGAGGCGGGCTTCTTCACCCCGTTCCAGGATCACCCCACCTACGGGCTGAACCTCAACCATTACCCGCCCGCCGATCCCGGCCGGCCGCCGGAGCCCGGGCAGTACCGGATCGGGCCGCACTGCGATTTCGGCACGCGTCACCGTGCTGGACCGCGAGCCGGGGCTGGGCGGCCTCCAGGTGTACCTGCCCGACGGGACGTGGGCGGACGCGCCGTACGCCCCGGCCGCGCTCACGGTGAACATCGGCGACCTGCTGGCCCGGTGGACCGGGGACCGCTGGCGGTCCACCCGGCACCGGGTGCTGCCGCCGCACCCGGATGCGCCGGGCGAGGACCTGCTCTCGCTCATCTTCTTCTACGAGGCCAACCACGACGCCGTGGTCGAGTCCCTGCCGCCGCCCATCGGCCGGGTCAGCTACCCGCCGGTGGTGGCCCACGAGTACCTGCGGGACAAGCTCGACGCCATCACCGTCAGCTGAGTCCGGGCACCGCTGCCCGGCCGGCCCGGGCCGGGCATAACGGTCGGGCCAACGGCGCGGAGATTCAGGGAAGGCTCATACAATTGCGTCGGAATAGCCCAGGATTGGGCCCTGAGGCGGCGTACGGATAGGCAGCGGCGGCGTCCCGGGCAACGGGACCGATCCAGGAGTGACCACATGGCCGAATCCAGCCCGGCAGGCAATCAACCAGCCGCCGGGCGCCACTCGATCGGGTTCAGCTTCACCATGACCGTCGCCGTGCCCGTCGTGGTGCTGGCCCTGCTGTGGACCGCTACCGCGGTGGCGACCCTGGTCAGCAAGCCGGCCCGGCAGGCGCTCGGCCTGCCCGACGATCGCGCCACCGGCGAATTAGCGCTGTTCGTCGGGGGCGGCGTGGTGGTGGTCGCCGCCTCTTTGCTGCTCATCGGGCTGTTCGCGCGGCGGCTGTCCCGGGACGTGTCGGATCTGGCCACCGCGGCCCGCCAGTACGCCGACGAGGTGCTCCCGGACCTGGTGACCCGGCTGCGCAGCGGGGCCGAGGACACCGCCCGGCCGGCGGCGGCCCGGCCGGCCGTGCGCACCGGGAGTGCCGAGCTCATGGCGGCCGCCGCGGCCGTCGACAGCCTGGAGCGCGCGGCGGCCGCCGCGGCCGCGGGGGAGGCCAGCCTGCGCGACGGGCTCCGGCTGGTCTTCGTCAGCCTGGCCCGGCGGAACCAGAGCCTGCTGCAGCGCCAGCTCCGGCTGATCGACGCGCTGGAGCAGAAGGCCGCCGACCCGGCGGCGCTGGCCGACCTGTTCGCGCTGGATCACCTGACCACCCGGATGCGGCGGCACGCGGAGAGCCTGGCCATCCTGTCCGGTGCCGCGCCGGGCCGGTCGTGGTCGCAGCCGGTGCCGGTCATCGACGTGATCCGTGCGGCCACCGCCGAGGTCGAGGACTACCAGCGGGTGGTCGTGCTGTCCGCGGCGGACGACGCGGTCACCGCCCCGGCCGTCGCGGACATGATCCACCTGCTGGCCGAGCTGATCGAGAATGCCACCATGTTCTCCCCGTCGGGGACCCGGGTGCAGATCCAGGCCGGGCGGGTGGCCAATGGCTTCGCGATCGAGATCGAGGACCGTGGCCTGGGCATAGAACCCGGGCAGCTTAACGACCTCAATCGTCAACTGGCCGAGCCGCCGGACTTCGACCTGGCCAACGCGGACCGGCTCGGCCTGTTCGTGGGGGCCAAGCTGGCCGTCCGGCACGGCGTCCGTGTCTCACTGCGGCCCTCTCCCTACGGGGGCACCACCGCCATCGTGCTCATGCCGGTCAGCCTGATGATTCCGCCCGCCCGGATACCGCCCGTCCCGGTGCCCGCCGCCCGGACGGCTGCCACCGGCCGGTTCCCGGCCCTGGACCTCGGGTCCGCCGGCGCGCTCGGCGTGGCCGCCCTGCGGCCCGGGGCGGGGACCGCCGCCGCCGTGCCGCCCGCGCCCGTGCCGCCGGCGGGGCCCGTGCCGCCGGCGGGCGGCGTATCGGGCCGCGGGCCGGGGGGGCGCCAGCAGCAGGCGCCCGCGGCGCCTGCCCGCAGACTGCCGCAGCGCACCAGGCAGGCCAGCCTGTCCCCGCACCTGCGTGGCGGCCCGCCGCCCGATACGCCCGACGGCGGCGGCCCGGCACCGGGCGGCGCCCGGGCCGCGCAGCCCGGAACAGGCCCGGGATCTCGCCGCCTCGCTGCAGACCGGCTGGCGGCGCGGCCGGGACGAGCCGTCCTCCTCCGGGGCGCCCCGGCCGGACGCCCCGGCCGACGGGACGGAGCCGCCGGGTGCCTCCTGGGACGGGGCGGAATGATGGGCGGCCAGACGGCCGGGGATGCCGCGGCCAACCTGGGCTGGCTGCTCGACGACCTCGCTGCCCGGGTCAGCCATTTCCGCCGGTCGGTGATCCTGTCCCGGGACGGGCTGGTCGTGGCGGCCTCCAGCGAGCTGCCCCGGGACGACGCCGAGCGCCTGGCCGCCCTCGCCGCCGGGGTGCAGAGCCTGGCCACCGGGGCCGGCCAGCAGTTCGGGGTCGGTGACGTCCGGCAGACGATCATCGAGCTGCAGCAGGCGCTGCTGTTCATCACCGCGGCGGGCAACGGCAGCTGCCTGGCCGTGCTGTGCCCGGCGGACGCCGATGCCGGACTGGTCGCCTATGAGATGGCCCGGCTGGTCACGCGGGCCGGGCCGCACCTGGAAGCGCGGCCGCGGTTCCCGGCCGCGGGCCTCCCGGTGGAGTGAGCCAGGGTGACGCCGGACAGCAGGTGGCTTGACCGGAACTCCGGTCCCGTGGTGCGCCCCTACGCGGTGACCGGAGGCCGGACCGAGCCGGCCGACGGTGAGCTCCTGGACCTCATCGCGGTGGTCGTGGACGCGGGCGCGGCCGGCGGGGGCGATGACCGGATCGGGCTGAGCCCGGAGCACCGGCGCATCCTCCGCCTCTGCCAGCAGCCGGCCACCGTGGCCGATGTGGCCTCCGACACCGGCCTGCCGCTCGGCGTGGTCCGGGTGCTGATGGCCGACCTGATCGTGGCGGGCCGGATCACGGTGCTGCCGCAGCGGGCCGCCGCCGACCAGCCCAGCGCGGAACTGCTCCGGGAGGTTCTGCACGGACTGCGCGCACTATGAGCGCGCCCAGCCGGGTTTCGGTAACCTCACCGGGGTCGAGAACACAATCATGACCACAGCGGCATGCCGGCCTGGGCAGGTCCTGCTCCGCGAGCCCGCACGCGGAGCGGGGCGCCGCGCCTTGGCTGATCCGGGCATGCCCGGGTCAGACCTAGGTGGTGTCATGTGATCAGCCAGGTGCCGGCCAGCGGGCCGGCCGGGCCGGCGGGCGGGCCGCCGGCCACCCCGGTGCGCTGCGGTGCGATCCCCCCGCTCGCCGACGGCTTCACCCTGCGGCCGGAAACCGCCGCCAGCCTGGCCGCCGCGCTGGTCCCGGGGGCGACGGTGGCGCTGGTGCCGGGACGGCCGCCCGCCGGATCCCCGGACTGGCTCGGGGCATCGGGCAAGACGCAGCTCGCTGTGTACGCTGCCGAGTCGTTGTGGCAGGCGCGGGAGGTGAGCCTGCTGATCTGGATCACCGCCACCAGCCGCACCGCCGTGCTGTCCGGCTACCAGCAGGCGGCGGCCGCCGTGCTGGGCGGCGGTGCGCCCGGCGGCGCGGACGCGATGGCGGCCCGGTTCACCGGCTGGCTGGCCGAGACCGCGCAGCCGTGGCTGGTGGTGCTCGACGACCTGACCGCCCCGGCCGACCTGGACGGGCTGTGGCCGGACGGCCCGGCGAGGCCGACTGCTCATCACCGCGGCGAGCCAGGCGGCGGTGCCGCCCGGGCGCGGCCCCGCCGTGCTCGGCCTCGGCGCGTTCAGCCAGCGGGAAGCACTCAGTTACCTGATGGGCCGGCTGACCGCCGACACCGATCAGCGGCTCGGCGCCATCGACCTGGTCGCCGACCTGGCCGGCGAGCCGCTGGCGCTGGCGCAGGCCAGCGGCGTGATCGCCAGCTCGGCGCTGTCCTGCCGGGACTACCGCGGCTACTTCGTGGACCGGCGCGCCCAGCTGGTCAAGCAGCTGGGCCAGGCGCCCGGGAGCAAGCCGCCCGCTCCCGCTGTCACCTGGATGTTCTCGGTGGAGCAGGCGGACCGGCTGGCGCCGGGGGCCGCGGTCCAGCCGGTGCTGGCCCTCGCGGCGCTGCTGGACCGGCACGGCATCCCGGGAACCGTGTTCGGCACCCCGGCCGCCGCCGCGTACCTGGGCGCAGCCGGCCCCGGGCAGCCCGCCGCTCCCGGCCGCGCCCGCGAGGCCCTGATGACCATGGAACGGACCGGGCTGCTGGACATCGACCCGTCGGGGGCACCTCCCCTGATCCGGATGACGTCGGCGGTCCAGGCGGCGGTGCGGGCGGCCATGCCCGCCCGGCTCCAGGAGCAGGCCGCGCGGGCGGCCGCCGATGCGCTGCTGCAGGCGTGGGGTTCCGCCGAGCAGCCGCCGTGGCTGGCGGACAGCCTGCGGTGCTGCGCGGCCAGCCTGCACGCGGCAGCCGGGAACGTGCTGTGGTCAGGCGGCTGCCACCCGCTCCTGCTCCGGGCCGGGCAGAGCCTGGACAAGGCCCGGCTGGCCGGGCCGGCCGTGGCGTACTGGCGGGAACTCGCCTCGGTGGCCGAGCGGACGCTCGGCTCCGGTCACCCGGATACCCAGGCGATCGGCGAGCGGCTGGCCGACGCCTATCTGGCGGCCGGGCAGGTCACTGAGGCAGTCACCTGGTACGAGCGGGTGGCCGCGGAGCGGACGCGCATGCTCGGCCCCGATCACCCCGGGGCGATCGCCGCCCGCCGGGATCTCGGACGCGCCCTGCTGAGCGCCGGCCAGCACGGGCCGGCCGCCACCGTGCTGGCCGGGGCGCTCAGCGAGTACGAGCGGATCTGCGGGCCCGGGCATCCGGACACCCTCGGCACCCGCGATGATCTCGCGGCCGCCTACCGCGCGGCCGGGCAGCTGGCCGAGGCCATCCCGCTGTACCGGCGCACCCTGGCCGACCGGGAGCACAGCCAGGGGCCGCAGCATCCGGACACGATGACCACCCGCCAGTCGCTGGCCGAAACTTACCTGGCCGAGGGCCGGGTCAAGGACGCCCTGTCGCAATACAAGCGGGTCCTCGCGGACCGCGAGCGGGTGCTCGGCCGCGACCACCTCGACACCCTCGCCGCCCGCGGCAACCTCGGCTCGGCCTACCACGCCGCCGGGCGGATGGCCTCGGCGGTGCGGCTCTACGAGGAGACCCGGGCCGGTTACGAGCGGGTGCTGGGCCCCGAGCATCCGGACACCCTGGCCCGCTGCCTGAGCCTGGCCAGCGTGTACTACGCGGTCGGCCGGCTGACCGACGCGCAAGACGCTGCTCCAGGAAACCCTGGCCCACGGTCGAGCGGGCGCTGCCCCCGGGCGACCCGCTGACCCAGTCGGTGCGGGACAACCTGGCCAACATCGCCGGCGGCTGACCGGCGGCCGGGCTATCCGTCGGACCGGCTGGGCCGGCGCTGACGCGGCCAGTTACGGGCGCCGTGACGCTGTCAGCCGCCGTGGCGGCTCACCGGCACGGCGAGCGCTAAGCGGGCCGGCTGAGCAGGTAGCGCACCACGCCGACGCCGGGTTCGGCGGCCGGGTCCCCGTCCGGGTGCCCGGGGCGACCGTCCAGGTGGGCGGCACGGTCCTCGGAGACCTGGACGATCTGCCAGCCGTCCAGCGCCAGCCGGTCCAGGCAGCTGAGCACCTCCCGGATCGGGTAGCCGAACTGGGAGCGGGGCAGGCCGATGTCCACCGGCATCTCGTCGGCCCCGCTGAACAGCCAGCCCACCCAGGTGTGCAGGTCGCCCACGACGACGGTCCCCCGCCAGTCGGCGAACTGGGCGGCCACGGTCGGCGCCGGGAACCGGGCCCGGAATTCCTCGGTGATGAAGTCATGCGCCCTATCCGGATCCGCCACCGCGTCGGTACCGTCCGGGAAGGCGATCCGGGCCACCTCCACCCGGGGGCCGCCCTCGTGCAGCCGCTCCTTGCCCACCTCGACCCGGGTGGCCGCCTGCCATTCGGCCAGCTTGCGCTCCCAGCCGTCGCCACTGCGCCCCGAGACGGCCGCGGCGGCCGCCCGGACGTGCTCCTCCCACCACGCCCGGGCGGCCTCGTCGCCGGTATCCCGGGCCACCACGAGCGGCTGCTGGCCGGGGATCTCCACCAGGTCGAAGACCGCCCGGGTGATGACCAGCATCGCGTGCCGTACCGCCATCGAGCCTCCTGTGCGCCGCGCCGCCAGCGTGCCCCAGGCTACGGCGCGCCCGGCCCGCGGCACGGCGCATTACCGGACAAACGTCCTCCTGCGCCCGGCCCGCCGCCGCGGTGGGTCCTCCGGCCGTGCATCGAGACCGCGAGCCGGCGGCGTCGGCGGCGCCGGCGGCGCCGTAGGCGGCGTCCGGCCACGTCCCCGGCCGGGCCGCTGCCGACGATCAGTGCCTCCGTCTCCAGCTGGCTCATGCCGGTTCCTCGCTGCTGCCGGGCGAGCACGATGTCGAATGTCACGCTGCTCCACGGGCCATCCAGGTGGCGGCCCTCCGGGCCCGGCCCGGGCGGGTGCTCGGTGAACTCGGCGATGAGGCTGTCCTTGACGCCGAACACCGCGTCACGGTCCAGGTACGGGTCCCCGGCGACGAAGATGTGCGTGGTCAGCGTGCGGTAGCCGGGGCCGTCACCATGAAGTGCAGGTGGGCCGGGCGCATCGGGCCACGGCCCGCCGCCGCGAGCAGGTCCCCGACCGGTCCGTCGTCCGGGATCGGGTACGGGGCCGGGCGCACCGACCAGAACCGGTACTCCCCGGCCGGGCCGCTGCGCAGCCAGCCGCGCCCGGCGGTCACCTCGCCCGGGTACTGCACGTCGTAGAAGCCGTCCTCGTCGGCCTCCCACACCTCGAGGCGGGCCCCGGGCACCGGCTCCCCGCCGGTGCCGCGCACGGTGCCGGACACGTAGCAGGGCTGGCCTTTGGCCCCGGCCGCGATGTCCCCGCCCAGCGGCACCTCCGGCGCGCCCGCCACGAAGAACGGCCCGAGCACGGTGGACTCGGTGGCACCGGCCGAGCCCGGCGCGTTGATCGCCACGGTCAGCATGGACAGCCCGAGCACGTCGGACAGCAGGATGAACTCCTGCCGCCGGTCGTCGGTGATGTGGCCGGCCCGGGTGAGGAACTCGATGCCCCGCTGCCATTCCTCCTCGGTCAGCCGCACCTCCCGGGCGAAGGCGTGCAGGTGCCGCACCAGGCTCTGCATGACCTCGCGGTACCGGGCCGGCTCGGCAGCGCCGAAGCTGGCCAGCACCTCCCCGGTCACCGCCTGCTCCCGCCCGGCCTGTGCCGCGTCGGCGCTCCCCGGGTCCTGGCTCATCACATCGTCCTCCACCTGGCTAGCTGGGATCCGCCGGCTGGCCGGCCCATGCCGCGTGCAGCAGCCGCCGCAGGGCGGCGGCCCCGGCCGGCACCGGATTGTCCGGCGGCACGGCGGGCTCGATGAGCTCCGCCGCCTCGGCCAGTTGATCCTCCCGCAGCCCGATGTCCCGCAGCCCGGCCGGGATGCCCAGCCGGGCGGCCAGGTCGCGCAGCGCACCCGCCGGGGTGCGGCCCGGTCCCGCCGGGGCCAGGACCGGTCCCGCCGGGGCGGGGCCCGGCGCGGGCGGGGCGAGGCCCGGCGCGGACGGGGCGAGGCCCGGCGCGGACGGGGCGAGGCCGGGAGGGGCCGCCGCGGCGCCGGATGCGGCCAGGGCGCGGCCGATCCGCGCGGCGGCCTCCGGGGCCCCGGGCGTGTTGAACGCCAGCACGTACGGCAGCACGATGGCGTGCATCTGGGCGTGCGGCAGGTCATAGCGGCCGCCGAGGACATGGCAGATCTTGTGATGCAGCCCGGAGCCGGCCACCGCGAACGCCGACCCGGCCAGGTAGGCCCCGTACAGCAGGTTGCTGCGCACGCCGAGGTCGGCGGGCGACGCGCCGGCCAGCGGCAGCGCCCCGGCCAGGGCGCGGATGCCTTCTTCGGCCGCCAGCGAGCTGACCGGGTTGCGCCGGGGAGCCCAGAACGCCTCGACGCAGTGCGCCATGGCATTGAGGCCGCTGGCCGCGGCCAGCCCGGGGGGCAGGCCGAGCGTCAGTTCCGGGTCGTAGATCACCAGCCTGGGCAGCACCCGGAGATCAGTCCCGGTGGTCTTGCGCTCTCCCTCGGTGATCCCCCAGACCGGGGTGACCTCCGAGCCTGCGTAGGTGGTGGGCACCGCGATCACCGGCAGCCCGGTGGTCAGCGCCACCGCCTTGGCCGTGCCGGTGGCCGATCCCCCGCCGATGCTGAGCAGGGCGTCGGCGCCGACCGCCGCGGCCTCCTGGCGGGCCGCCTGCGCGACCGCGGCCGGGACGTGCGGGCGCACCCCGGTGAACACGCCCGCGAGGCGGCCGCCGAGGGTCCCGGCCAGTTCCCGGGCCGCCCGTTCCGCGCTCCCGCCCGCGATCAGCAGCACACGGGACACGCCGAGCCGCGCCACCTCGGCGGGCAGTTCCGTCCGCGCGGTGCCCGGCCCGAACACCACCCGGCCGGGCAGCGCGTCGAACGCGAACGGCGGCACCGGCTCAGGCGGCACCGGCCCGGGCCTCACGGAGCCAGGCCCGCGGGCTCGGGCCGCATGGCCCCTCCAGACGTCTCCGTCATGGGGGGGGGCGTGCGCGCCCGGCCGGGGCCGGACGGCACCGGGGACCGGCCAGGAGATAGCCGGCCTGGGCGGCCGGGGTTACCCGGGGCCGCCTCCGGTCAGCGCCGGGACCGGCGCCGGGCGCCGGTGGTGAGCCGCAGGCCGACGATCACGATCACCGCGATCAGCGCCACCACGAACAGGAAATGCAGCGCGGAGATGATCGCCCCGATGACCATCAGCGCCACGAACGCGGCCAGCACGACGAGCAGGATTTTTCCCATACCCCCACGATATGCCAGCCCGGCCTCTTCCGCGCCGGCCAGACGTCCCGGCTCCATCCGCCCCGCCAGCCGGATCCACCCGCCCTCAATCCCCGCCCAAGCCCCGCCACCCGCGCCCCGGCCACGGCCACCCGCGCAAGCCCGCCACCCGCGCCCCGGGGCGGAGCGGCCACGGCCCGGCCGCGCCCACTGCCGCAATCATGTAGTTGGCTAGGTGAAAAATAGATATCAGTATGATAGGTTGGGGTCATCAGCTCCCTAGTGGAGGAGGCCGTGATGGCCACGCACAGCGCAGCAGCACCCAGCCCAGATACACCCAGCCCGCTTGCGCCTGGCCCGGGAGTGGTGAGCCCGGAGGCGCCCAGCCGCCAGGCAGCGGCCCGCCGGCCGAACGAGCACCCCGCGCATTCCGCGTCCGGCGTGCTGATCCTCGTGCTCGGCATTGCTTTCGCGCTGGCCGCGCTCGGGCTGATCATCAAGGCGCATACCTTCGGCGGCACCGCCGCCGTAGTCGCGGGATGCGCTATCGCGGCACTGGCGCTCGCGGCCGTGTTCACGCTGGGCGGCCTCACTCCGGTCACCGTTGGCGAGGCCCGCGTGGTGCAGTTGTTCGGCCGGTACTCCGGCACGATCAGGGAGCCCGGGCTGCGCTGGGTCAACCCGTTCACCAAACGGCGCCGGGTGTCCATCAGGATCCGCAACCACGAGACCGCGCCAGCCAAGGTCAACGACGCGGACGGCAACCCGATCGAGATCGCGGCGGTGGTGGTCTGGCAGGTGGACGACACGGCACTGGCGCTTTATGCCGTGGATGACTTCACCCAGTTCGTGGCGACCCAGACGGAGACCGCGGTCCGGCACATCGCCACCAGTTACCCGTACGATTCCGGGGACAGCGGCCAGCTGTCGCTGCGCGTCAATGCCCAGGAGATCACCGGGCAGCTTTCCGCCGAGATCGCCGCCCGGGTGGCCGCAGCGGGCGTGACGATCATCGAGTCGCGGCTCACCCGGCTGTCCTACGCGGCGGAGATCGCGCAGGCCATGCTGCGCCGCCAGGCGGCCAGCGCGGTGGTCGCGGCCCGGGCGCGGATCGTCGAGGGCGCGGTGGGCATGGTCGATATGGCCCTGCGGCGGCTGGAGGAGCAGAACGTGGTCGAGCTGGACGAGGAACGGAAGGCGGCCATGGTGTCCAACCTGCTCGTGGTGCTGTGCAGCGAGCAGGCGACCCAGCAGGTCGTCAACACCGGGTCCCTCTACCAGTGACGGACGGCTACCTGGCGATGCGGGACGACTGTCAGCCCGGGCCGGACGGCCACCGGACCCCCGTCAGGCGGCGGTGAGCGGCACCGTGGGTGAGCGCAAGAGCGTGCTGCTGCGGCTCGATCCCGCCGTGCACGATGCCCTGGCCAAGTGGGCGGCGGATGAGCTACGCAGCACCAACGCCCAGATCGAGTTCCTGCTGCGCCGGGCGCTGGCGAAGCCGGCCGGATGCCCCGCTCGGCGGGCCAGATGCGCGCCCGCGGCCGGCCGCGGGCCGACCAGCAGGACGCCGAAGAGGCCGGCGCGCGGCGCGAACGGTAGTCATCCGCCCCGGCACGGCTGCCGCTGGTAGCCTTCCGTCCCTGTGACTACTCCCGCAACCGCGCCGGACGGAGAGGACAGCCGGCCTCAGGGTGCCGTTCGGCCCGATCTGCTCTTGTCCTTGCGGGGGTGGCAGAAGGCGGCGTACCGGGAGTACTTCACCCGGCCGCGGCGGGATTTCCTGCTGGTCGCGACGCCCGGCGCGGGCAAGACCGCGTGGGCGCTGACGGTCGCCGCCGAGCTGCTGGCCCGCCGCGAGATCGCCTCGGTCACCGTGGTCACCCCGACCGAGCACCTCAAGCACCAGTGGGCGCAGTCCGCGCACTACCTGGGCATCGCCCTGGACTCCGTCGTACCGCAACTCCCAGGGCCGCGCGTCCGCCGACTTCACCGGCGTGGCGGTGACCTACGCGCAGGTGGCCGCGCACCCGGTGCTGCACCGGCAGCGCACGCTGAACCGCCGCACGCTGGTCATCTTCGACGAGATCCACCACGCCGGGGACGCGCTGTCCTGGGGCGAGGCGGTCCGGGAGGCCTTCGAGCCGGCCCGGCGGCGGCTGGGGCTGACCGGCACCCCGTTCCGCAGCGACGCCAACCCGATCCCGTTCGTCAGCTACGCCCCGGACGCCGACGGCAGCAAGCGCAGCGTGTCGGACTACGTCTACGGGTACGGCCCGGCCCTGGACGACGGCGTGGTCCGGCCGGTCATCTTCCTGGCCTACTCCGGCGAGATGCGCTGGCGGACCCGGGCCGGCGACGAGATCACCGGGACCCTGGGCACCCCGATGCTGCCCGACCAGCTGGCCCAGGCCTGGCGGACCGCGCTGAACCCGGAGGGCGAATGGGTGCAGCGGGTCCTGGAGGCCGCGGACAAGCGGCTCACCGAGGTCCGGCGCGGCATGCCCGACGCGGCCGGCCTGGTCATCGCCACCGACCACGAGTACGCCCGGGCCTACGCGGCCCTGCTGCGCAGGCTCACCGGGAAGCGCCCGGTGGTGGTGCTCTCCGACGACCCGGCGGCCAGCAGGAAGATCGCCGCCTTCGCCGACTCGGACGAGCGGTGGATGGTGGCGGTCCGGATGGTCTCCGAGGGGGTGGACATCCCCCGGCTCGCGGTCGGGGTGTACGCCACCAGCGTCGGCACGGCGCTGTTCTTCGCCCAGGCGGTGGGCCGGTTCGTGCGGGCCCGGCAGCGCGGCGAGACGGCCTCGGTGTTCCTGCCGTCCATCCCGGTCCTGCTGGGTTATGCCGCCGAGATGGAAGCCGAACGCGACCACGTGCTGCAGGCCCGGCGGCCCGGCGAGGAGGAGCGTGAGCTCGCCGAGGCCCAGCGCCGCCGGGACGCCCCGGACCAGCTGGACGAGGCGCTCCCGTTCGAGGCGCTGCAGGCGTCGGCGCACTTCGACCGGGTGCTCTACGACGGCGCCGAGTTCGGCACCACCGCCGCGGAGGACGACTTCCTCGGCCTGCCCGGCCTGCTGGAACCGGAGCAGGTGGCGCTGCTGCTGCGCAAGCGCCAGGCGGAGCGGTTGCGCGAGCAGGCGCGCCCGGCCGGGCGGCGCCCGGAGCGTGCCGGCCTGGGCGGCCGGAGCCGCCGCGGCGGCGCCAGCGCCTGGCCGCGGCGGCCGGCGCGGCCGGCGCGGGAAGGCCGCGGACGGGAGCGGCCCCGGGACGGCGGCGGCCCCGGTAACCCGGGAGAACCTGGCCGCGCTGCGCAAGGAGCTGAACGGCCTGATCGGGGCGTGGCACCACCGGACCGGCCAGCCGCATGCGGTGGTCCATGCCGACCTGCGCCGCGCCTGCGGCGGGCCGCCGCTGCCCCAGGCCACCGGCGACCAGATCCGGGCCCGCATCGACATGATGCGCCGCTGGGCCAGCCGCCCGCCGCTGACGCGCCCGCGGCCGTTCCGCACCGTGCTGGTTCCTGGCCGGGGTGGCCAGGAAGGCCCTGACCCTTACTTCGCCGACCAGCCGCCGTCCAGGGTGAACGACGTGCCGGTCGCCATCGCCGCCTTCGGGCCGGCCAGCCAGAGCACCAGATCGGCCACTTCCTCCGGCTCGACCAGCCGTTTCACCGCGGACTCGGCCAGCAGGACGGACTCCAGTACCTCGCTCTCCGGGATGCCGTGCACCCGGGCCTGGTCGGCGATCTGCCGCTCCACCAGCGGGGTGCGCACGTAACCCGGGCTGATGCAGTTGCTGGTCACCCCGTGCGCGGCACCTTCCAGCGCGAGGACCTTGGACAGCCCTTCCAGGCCATGCTTGGCGGTGACGTAGGCCGACTTGAACGCCGACGCGCGCAGCCCGTGCACCGAGCTGATGTTGATGATCCGGCCGAACTCACCGGCGTACATGTGCGGCAGGGCGGCCCGGGCCAGCAGGAAAGGCGCCTCCACCATGAGCTGCAGGATCCGGCGGAACATCTCGGGCGGGAAGTCCGGCACCGGCGCGACGTGCTGGATGCCCGCGTTATTGACGAGCACGTCCACCTCGAGCCGCAGTTCTTCCAGCGCGGAGACGTCGGTGAGGTCCACCGCCCACGGCTCGCCGCCGGTATCGGCGGCGATGGCCGCGGCTCCGGCCTCGTCCAGGTCGGCGGCGATGACGTGCGCGCCGGCCGCGGCGAGCGCCCGGGCGCAGGCGGCGCCGATGCCGCTGGCCGCGCCGGTGACCAGCGCCCGCCTGCCCGCGAGCACAGCCATCGAACTCACTCCGCACGCTCCCTGACGTCGTTGACACACTGCCCTACTGGACGGTAGTCCTGCACCAATCGCTGCCGCGAACCGGGGGAAACCACATGCCGTCTGCTGCCGCGCTGCCCGCGGGCGTTACCGCCACCGAGGTCGCCACGTCCCGGCTGCGCACCCGGGTGCTGTGGTCCGGCCCGGCCGGAGCGCCCGTCCTGGTGCTGGTGCACGGCAACGTGTCCTCGGCCCGGTTCTTCGCCGAGACCATGGCCGTGCTGGGCGAGCGGTTCCGGTGCGTCGCGCCGGACCTGCGCGGCTTCGGCCGGTCGCAGCGCGCCCCGGTGGACGCGCGGCGCGGCGTCCGCGATTTCTCCGACGACCTGCATGCCCTGCTCACCGAGGCAGGCCTGCTGGCCAGCGGTGGCCGGGTGCACCTGCTGGGCTGGTCGCTGGGCGGGGGCGTGGCGCTGCAGTACGCGATCGACCACCCGGGCACGCTGGCGTCGCTGGTGGCCGAGAGCCCGATGTCGCCGTTTGGCTTCGGCGGGACCCGGGACCTGGCCGGGACCCCCTGCTGGCCGGACTACGCGGGCTCCGGCGGCGGCACGGCCAGCCCCGAGATGGTGCGCCGGATCGCGGCCGGGGACCGCAGCGGCGACGATCCGGCGTCGCCGCGCCAGGTCCTGCTCAACCTGTACGGCAAGCCGCCGTTCCCGCTTCCCCCCGGCGTCGAGGATGCCCTGGTGGACGGGATGCTGGAGATGGCCATCGGGGACGGCAACTACCCGGGCGACCAGGTCGCGTCGGCCAACTGGCCCGGCACCGCGCCCGGTGAGTCCGGGGTGAACAATGCCATCTCGCCCAGGTACTGCGACCTGTCCGGCTTCGCGGACGCCGCGGACCGGCCGGAGGTGCTGTGGATCCGGGGCGACGAGGACCAGATCGTGTCCGACACCTCCCTGGTGGACCTGGGGCATCTCGGCGCGCTGGGCGTGGTGCCCGGCTGGCCGGGGCCAGGGGTGTTCCCCGCGCAGCCGATGGTCGGCCAGATGCGGGCCGTGCTGGACCGCTACCAGGCCGGCGGCGGCCGGTACACCGAGCATGTGCTGGCCGGCTGCGGCCATTCCCCGCACCTGGAACGCCCCGGCGAGTTCGCAGCCGCCGTCACCGGGTTCCTCGCTGACCACTCCTGACCCACCAGTCACAGTGGGATGCACTCTCGTTAGTGATGTTGACTTTGCCCACACCCGGGTGTGGGCAAAGTCAACATCACGATTCGGGGGGCGCGGGGACCGGGCCGGCGGGCTCTCGGCGGGGACGGCGGGGGCGCTGCGGGCGGCCCGGGTGCTGGCGCCGCCAGCTGAGCCAGGACAGGGCGGCAAACACCGGGACGGCCAGGCCGATCAGCATCGCGCACCCGGTGAACGCGCTCTTGATGAACGCTCCGCCCACCCGCGCCACGCCGTAGTAGTAGCCGATCACCGCCAGCATGAGCAGCAGGTAGCCGCCGACCGCGGTCCCCGCCACATGGACGGCCAGCCGGCGCCACCGGGGCGGGCCGCCGCGGCCCGTTCCCGCCGCGGCGCCGGGCCGGGCCGGCTTCCCCGGGCGCACGGTGGCGCGCAGGCCGAGAGCGAGCGCGGCCATCACGATCAGGTAGCCGCCCACCATCGGGATGAAATCCTGCCGGAGCAGCGCGGAGGACATGCCGGCGGCTCAGGCCCGGAGCAGGAAGTGCCAGCCGCGGACGAAGATGTGCCAGCCGAACCACAGCCACAGCGCGAACAGCGCCCAGCGCCCCACCGGGTTGCGCATCAGGGCCCGGAAGACGTCGGACAACGTCGGGATCCCGCTGCTGACGTGGCTCAGCGCCAGCCCCTCCCAGGCGAACAGGGCGCCGAACAGCACGGCCCAGACGACATAACCGAGCACCGGATGATGGGCCACCATGACCTCCTCAGCTGCCCCGCGGCCAGCGGGAGCACGGCTAGCTCACGGTCTACCACTGCCGGGGCGCCGTCCGCTGCGGCCGCCGCGGTCGGCGCCCGTGGCTAGGCTGCTGCCGTCGCGCGGGCCGGCTGGGACGACCGCCCAGGAGGCCGCGCGGAGAACCCTCCGAAGGGAGCCAAGGCCGCCGTGACAGAGCCCGCAGCCCCGGCGCCGGCCGCACCGGCCTCCGACCCGGCGCGCCCAGCCCGCGGCGACGCCCTGGACGTGCTGCACCGGGTGTTCGGCTACGACGAGTTCCGCGGCGCCCAGCGCGACGTCATCGAGCACGTCATCGGGGGCGGCGATGCCCTGGTGCTGATGCCCACCGGTGGCGGCAAGTCGCTGTGCTACCAGATTCCCGCCCTGGTCCGGCCGGGTACCGGCGTGGTCATCTCGCCGCTGATCGCGCTGATGCAGGACCAGGTGGACGCGCTGCGGGCGCTGGGCGTGCGGGCCGGCTTCCTCAACTCGACCCAGGAAGGCGCGGAGCGCCGCGCGGTCGAGACCGAGTTCCTCGCCGGCGAGCTGGACCTGCTGTACCTGGCGCCGGAGCGGCTGCGCACCGAGTCCGCGCTGCGGCTGCTGGACCGCGGCACGGTGTCGCTGTTCGCGATCGATGAGGCGCACTGCGTGTCCCAGTGGGGCCACGACTTCCGGCCCGACTACCTCACCCTGTCCGGCCTGCACGAGCGCTGGCCCCGGGTGCCCCGCATCGCGCTGACCGCGACCGCGACCAGCGCCACCCGCGCGGAGATCGCGTCCCGGCTGAGCCTGGAGGAGGCCCGCCACTTCGTGGCGAGCTTCGACCGGCCGAACATCACCTACCGCATCGAGCCCAAGGCTGAGCCCGCGCGCCAGCTACTGTCCCTCATTCATAACGAACACCCCGGCCACGCAGGCATCGTCTACTGCCTGTCACGGGCGTCGGTGGACAAGACCGCCGAGTTCCTGACCCGGAACGGGATCACCGCGCTGCCCTACCACGCCGGCCTGGACGGGGTCACCCGGGCGCGGCACCAGGCCCGGTTCCTCCGCGAGGACGGGCTGGTCATGGTGGCGACGATCGCGTTCGGGATGGGCATCGACAAGCCGGACGTCCGCTTCGTCGCCCACCTGGACCTGCCCCGCTCGGTGGAGGGGTACTACCAGGAGACCGGCCGGGCGGGCCGGGACGGCCAGCCGTCCACCGCGTGGCTGGCCTACGGCCTGCAGGACGTGGTGCAGCAGCGGAAGCTGATCGAGACCTCGGCCGGGGACCTGGCCCACCGGCGCCGCCAGGCCGCGCACCTGGACGCCATGCTGGCGCTGTGCGAGACGATCGAGTGCCGCCGGGTGCAGTTGCTCGGCTACTTCGGCGAGCAGGCCGCGCCGTGCGGCAACTGCGACACGTGCCTGAACCCGCCGGAAGCCTGGGACGGCACGATCGCCGCGCAGAAGTTCCTGTCCGCGGTGTTCCGGCTGCACCGGGAGCGCGGCCAGCGCTTCGGCGCAGGCCAGGTCGTCGACATCCTGCTGGGCCGTAAGACGCCCAAGGTGATCGAGAGCGACCACGCGTCGCTGACCGTCTTCGGCATCGGCACCGAGCTGACCGAATCGCAGTGGCGCGGGGTGGCGCGGCAGTTGCTGGCCCAGGGCCTGCTCACCGTGGAAGGCGACTACGGCACCCTCGCGCTCACCGCGGGCAGCAGCGACGTACTGGGCCGCCGGCGCGAGGTGATGCTGCGCCGCGAGCCCGAGCGGCCGGCCCGCCCGGCCCGGGCCCGCGGCGGGCGGGCGGCCGCTACCGGGGGCGCGGCCGGGGCGGCCGAGGCGGAGCTGGCACCGGCCGCGGCGGCCGTCTTCGAGCGGCTGCGCGCCTGGCGGGGCGCCACCGCCAAGGAGCAGGGCATGCCCGCGTACGTGATCTTCCACGACGCGACCCTGCGCCAGATCGCGGCCCAGCCCCCCGGCACGCTGGCCGAGCTATCCCGGGTGAACGGGGTCGGCGAGGCCAAGCTGGCCAAGTACGGCCAGCAGGTCCTGGACGTCCTCGGCACGGGATGATCTGGTCCCGGGCGAAGCGAGGCCCGTCCCCCGGCGGGTGATCTGGCCGGCGCCGGGGCGAGCCGTGCCCGGCAGCCCGGGGCCGGCCCGGCAGCCGGGGCCGCCCCCGGCCGGCGCATGAGGCGGCCTCCAGGGAAGCTAGTGGCAGGGACGGCGGCAGCCGCCCCACCGGCGGCATTCGTTGAGGAGGGGTCATGCAGATCGGCGTTGTCTTCCCGCAGACCGAGATCGGCGCGGACGCGGACGCGGTGCGCCGCTACGGCGAGCGGGTGACGGGCCTGGGCTATCAGCACCTGCTCGCCTACGACCATGTGGTGGGCGCCGACCCGGCCGTGCACCAGGGCTGGCGCGGGCCCTACGACGTGAAGACCACGTTCCATGAGCCGATGGTGCTGTTCGGCTTCCTGGCCGCCATCACCCCGCTGGAACTGGTCACCGGGATCATCATCGCGCCGCAGCGGCAGACCGCGCTGCTGGCCAAGCAGGCGGCCGAGGTCGACCTGCTCACCGGGGGCCATTTCCGGCTGGGGGTCGGCCTGGGCTGGAACCAGGTGGAGTACGAGGCGCTCGGCCAGGACTTCAGCACCCGCGGCCGGCGGCTGGAGGAGCAGGTCGAGCTGATGCGCCGGCTGTGGACCGAGCCGTCGGTCACGCACGCCGGCGCCTTCGACCGGGTGACCGGGGCCGGCCTGGCCCCGCTGCCCGTGCAGCGGCCCATCCCGGTCTGGTTCGGCGGGCAGTCCGAGCGGGCCTACCGCCGGGTCGGGCGGCTGGCCGACGGCTGGTTCCCCCAGGTCAGCCCGGGCCCGGACCTGGACGCCGCGCGCGGCCTGGTGGCCGCGGCCGCCATCGAGGCGGGCCGGGACCCGGCCCGGCTGGGCATGGAAGGCCGGGTCAGCTGGCGCGGCGACGCCGGGAGGCTGGCCGGGGAGGCCGGCCAGTGGCGGGACGCGGGCGCGACCCACCTGTCGGTGAACACCATGGGCGCGGGCCTGGCCACCCTGGATGACCACCTGGCCGCGCTGGAGGAGGCGGCCGGCGTCCTGCTGCGGTGACGCGGCCCGCGGCCTCCCGGGCGGATCCGGATAATGTCGGGTGACCAGGACAACGCGGCGCACGGGATGGGATGCGGATGGCGGACGAGGCCGGGCGCGGCGCGCCGGACTGGACGGAGCCGGGACTGTTCACGGTCGCGCCCGGGGTGCACCGGATCCCGCTGCCGCTGCCGAGCGACGCCCTGAAGGCGGTCAACGTCTACGCCATCGAATCCGGCGACGACCTGGTGCTGATCGACGCCGGCTGGGCACTGGAGGAGACCGGCGGGCTGCTGGACGCGGCCCTGGACCAGATCGGCCGCAACTCCGCGGAGATCACCCGCTGCCTGGTCACGCACGTGCACCGGGACCATTACACGATGGCGGTGGTGCTGCGCCGCCGCTTCGGCACGCACGTCGCCCTGGGCATCGGCGACCGGCCGTCGCTGGCCGCCACGGCGGACGCGAGTGCCCAGGGCGCCCTCGTGCACCTGCGGCGGCTGCAACTGTGCGGCGCGGTGCCGGTGATCGAGGCGCTGCGGGAGACCTTCCGCGGCGCGCTGCACACCGACGCCGGCTACTGGGAGCAGCCCGACGAATGGCTCAAGGGCGGCACCATCCGGCTGGCCGGCCGGGACCTGCAGGCGGTGCCGACGCCCGGGCACACCCAGGGGCACACCGTGTTCGCCGACCTGGACCGGGCGGCGCTGTTCGCCGGAGATCACGTGCTGCCGCACATCACCCCCTCGGTCGGGTTCGAGGCGGCCATGGCCGACCTGCCGCTCGGGCGACTACCTGCGATCGCTGCGGCTGGTGCTGGAGATGCCGGACATGCGGCTGCTGCCCGCGCACGGCCCGGTGGGCGGCAGCAGTCACGCCCGGGCGCTGGAGCTGCTGGCCCATCACGAGGACCGGCTGGATGCGTGCCTGAACCGGGTCGCCGCCGGGGCGCACACCGCGTACGAGGCGGCCGTGGCCCTGCCCTGGACCCGGCGTGGCCGCCGGTTCGCCGACCTCGACCCGTTCAACCAGATGCTCGCCACCCTGGAGACCGCGGTGCACCTGGACCTGCTGGCCGCCCAGGGCCGGGTGACCCGCACCGTCACCGACGACCTGATCACCTACGCGCTGCCCGGGCCGCCCACCCCGCCCGGCCTCAAGGCCTGACCGGCCGCACCCGCCCCGCGGCCGGGCCCGCCAACTACATGGCGGTACCAGCCATGCACCTCCAGCTGCAGCAGAGCCCCAGCCATGCGCTGAGGCGATAGGGGCAGGAGGCCGGCGGGGGCCGGGATCGTGCTACGGTACATGCATGCGTATGTATCTAATGATGTGCCGGTGACCGCGCGCGCTGGCTCCAGTGGTTCGGCCTACCCGGCCGCGGGCAGTGCCGCCTACTCGGCCGCGGGCAGTGCCGCCATGGCCGACCCCCGCGGGGAGGCGCTGGTGATGCAGCTCCGCTGGGTGCACGACATGATCCGCAGCGATCTGGCCGCTATCCGGCAGATGGCGGCCGACGCGGCGGCGGGGCGGCCCGCCGGGGCGCTGCGCGAGGCGGTCCGCAGCCTGGCCATGGCCAGCCCGGTCTGGCAGCTCAAGGTGAGCTGCCTGCAGCACTGCCGGTTCGTGCACAGCCACCACACGCACGAGTCGATCGCGCTGTTCCCGGCCCTGCGCCAGGCCAACCCCGCGCTGAACCCGGTGGTGGACAAGCTGGAGGCCGACCACCAGCATGTGTCGGACCTGCTCGACGAGGTCGAGGAGGCCGCCCGGGGGCTGGGCGAGGCGGCCGGGGACGAGGCCCGGCAGCGGCTGGCCGCAGCGCTGGACACGCTCAGCGCCGACCTGCTGGCTCACCTGGACTACGAGGAGCAGCACATCGCGGACACGCTGCGGAGCTGGACCCGCTGGCCCGGCTGGTGAGGAGGCGGCATGGACCGGCATGACGACATGGGCCCCCACGACGAGCAGTCCTGCGCCCGGGCCTGGTCGGCGCTGTCCGCGGTGCACGCCCTGGTCAGTGAGCGGCTGGCCGCGGCGCTGGAGGCGGGCTCCGGGCTGACCATCACCGAGTTCGAGGTGCTGCTGCGGCTGGGCGCGGCCGGGCCGGCCGGGATGCGGCCCGGGGCGCTGTGCCCGGCCATCCGGCTGACCCAGCCCTCGGTCAGCCGGGCGGTGGCCCGGCTGGAACGCCAGGGCCGGGTGTGCCGGGCCGGCGCACCCGGGGACGGCCGCGGCGTGCTCGTCTCGCTCACCCCGGCGGGCCGGGCCGTCCTGGCCCAGGCCAGCGCGGTGCACGACCGGACGATCCGGGCCCTGCTGCTCGACCAGCTCACCCCGGACGAGCAGGACCTGCTCACCCGCGCGCTGACCAGGGTGATCAGCAGCGCGCCGGAGGAGCCCGATCTCGCGAAGGAGCGATCATGACCCAGCCGGCCATATTCGGCCTGAACGTGGACCCCAACGCCGGGGGGCAGGCCATCGCCGCCCGGATCGCCGCCATCGCGGACTCGGCTGGCCTGGATCTCGTCGGGATCCAGGACCACCCGTACAACGCCGGGTTCCTGGACACCTTCTCGCTGATCACCTGGCTGGCGGCGGGCACCTCCCGGGTCCGCTTCTTCCCGAACGTGGCCAACCTGCCGCTGCGGCCGCCGGCCATGCTGGCCAAGCAGGCGGCCACCGTGGACGTGCTGTCCGGCGGCCGGCTCGAACTGGGCCTGGGCGCGGGCGCCTTCACCGACGGCATCGCGGGCATGGGCGGCCCGCGGCGCACGCCGGGTGAGGCCCGGGCCGCGCTCAGCGAGGCCATCGACATCATCCGGGCCAGCTGGGCCGGGCGAGCCGTTCAGCTTCGAGGGCAGCTACTACGCCGCCCCGGCCGTGACCCCCGGTCCCCGGCCGGCCCACCCGGTCGGCCTGTGGCTCGGCGTCGTCGGCCCGCGGGCCGTGGCGCTGGCCGGCGCCAAGGCGGACGGCTGGTCCGTCTCCGCGCCCTATGTGCCCCCGGAGCGGCTGCCCGCCCTGAACGACATCCTCACCTCGGCGGCCCTGGAGGCCGGCCGCGACCCGGACGCGATCACCCGGCTCTACAACGTCATGGGCCTGATCACCGGCGACGACCGCGGGCCGTTCCACGGCCCGGCCGGGCGCTGGGTGGACACGCTGGCCACGCTGCACGCGGAGCAGCAGATGAACGCGTTCGTGTTCTGGCCGTCCGGGGACCGGGAACGGCAGTCCCGCATCTTCGCCGAGGAGGTCGTGCCGGCCACCCGGGAAGCGCTGGCGGGCCCTCGGTAGGGTTTTCCTGTGGAATACCGAACGCTAGGCAACTCAGGGCTCAGGGTTTCCGTGCTCACCATGGGCACGATGACGTTCGGCGGCACCGGCGGCTTCGCCAGCGTCGGGTCGACCGGCGTGGACGAGGCGCGGCGCCAGGTGGACTTGTGCCTGGATGCCGGGGTCAACCTGATCGACACGGCCGACGTGTACTCGGCGGGCCTGGCCGAGGAGATCGTCGGGGAGGTGCTGGCGGGCCGCCGCGACGAGGTGCTGCTGGCGACCAAGGTGCGGATGCCGATGGGGGACGGCCCGAACGACGCCGGCCTGTCCCGGCAGCACATCCTGGAGGGCTGCGAGGCGAGCCTGCGCCGGCTCGGCACCGACCACATCGACCTCTACCAGGTGCACGAGTGGGACGGCGTGACGCCGCTGGAGGAGACCCTGGACGCCCTGGACCTGCTGGTCCGGTCGGGGAAGGTCCGCTACGTGGGCTGCTCCAACTACGCCGGCTGGCAGCTGATGAAGGCGCTCGGCATCGCCGACCGCCGCGGCCTGCCCCGGTTCGTCAGCCAGCAGATCTACTACTCGCTGCAGGCCCGCGACGCCGAGTACGAGCTGATCCCGGCGGCCGTGGACCAGGGCCTCGGGGTGCTGGTGTGGAGCCCGCTGGCCGGCGGCCTGCTGTCCGGCCGATACCGGCGCGACACCCGGCCCAGCTCGGGCTCCCGGCAGCTGACCGACTGGAACGAGCCCCCGGTCTACGACCCGGACAAGCTCCACGACACCGTCGATGTGCTGGTCGAGGTCGGCGCCGCGCACGGGGTCTCGGCGGCCCAGGCGGCCCTGGCCTACCTGCTGGCCAAGCCGGCCGTCACGACGCTGGTGATCGGTGCCCGGACCAGCCGGGCAGCTGGCGGACAACCTGGCCGCGGCCGAGCTGAAGCTGGCCGCGGACGAGATGGAGCGGCTGGACAAGGTCAGTGCGCCGACGCTGCTGTACCCGTACTGGCACCAGGCCAAGACGGCCCAGGACCGGCTGTCCCCCGCCGACCTCACGCTGCTCGGCCCCCACCTGTAGGGCGCGCGATGACGGCGGAAGGATCGCTCCAGGCCGGGGCGGCCACCGGGCCGGTGACCGCCCCGCAGCCGGTCGCGGCGCCACTGACCGGCGCCGCCATCTTCTGCATCCTGGAGGTGCGGCCCGGCGCGGAGAGCCTCGCCCCGGTGCGCGCCCTGTGCGGGGACCTGGCTGCCCTGCTGCGCGGGGTCGGCTTCCGGGCCGCCGACACCGGGCTGAGCTGCGTGATGGGGTTCAGTTCCGGGCTGTGGGACCGGCTGGCGGCCGGGGGCCCGCGGCCGGCCGGGCTGCACCCGTTCCGTGAGCTGCTGGCGGGCGGGCGGCACGCCCCGGCCACCGCCGGGGACCTGCTGTTCCACATCCGGTCGGCGCGGATGGACCTGTGCTTCGAGCTGGCCGCCCAGATCATCACCCGGCTGGGCGGCGCGGTGGCGCCCGTGGACGAGGTGCACGGCTTCCGCTACTTCGACGAGCGCGACCTGATCGGGTTCGTGGACGGGACGGAGAACCCGACCGGCCAGGACGCGATCGACGCCACCGTCATCGGGCCGGAGGACCCGCCGTTCACCGGCGGCAGCTACGTGATCGTGCAGAAGTACCTGCACGACCTCGGCCGGTGGAACGCGCTGCCGGTGGAGGAGCAGGAGCGCATCGTCGGGCGCACCAAGCTGACCAACATCGAGCTGGATGACGACGTCAAGCCCAGCTACGCGCACAACGCGCTGACCTCGCTCACCGACGAGGCCGGCCACGACATCGACATCGTCCGGGACAACATGCCGTTTGGCCGTCCCAGCGACGGGGAGTTCGGCACCTACTTCATCGGCTACGCGCGGTCCCCGGAACCGATCGAGCAGATGCTGGAGAACATGTTCATCGGCCTGCCGCCCGGCAACTACGACCGGCTGCTGGATGTCAGCCGCGCGGTGACCGGCGTTCTGTTCTTCGTGCCCTCGGTCGAGGTGCTGGAGGGCCTCGCCGTGCCGCCGCCGGAAGGCGCGGAGCAGGCGGCGGGCGGGGACGGCGCGGGGCAGCCCGCGGCGCCAGGCAGGGTCGGGCGGATCACTCGGAATCGGCAGCCTCAGAGGAGAGACTGATCATGAATAACCTGCATCGCGAGCTGGCTCCGGTCTCCTCGGCGGCCTGGTCCGAGATCGACGAAGAGGCGGCGCGCACCCTGCGGCGCAACCTGGCCGGGCGGCGGGTGGTGGACGTGCACGGCCCGGAGGGGTACGGGCTCGCCGCCGTCGGCACCGGGCACCTGCGTGACCTGGAGGCCCCGCAGGACGGCATCGTGGCCCGGGCGCGCGAGGTCGTGCCGCTGACCGAGTTCCGGGTCCCGTTCCGGGTGACCCGGCAGGCCGTGGACGACGTGGAGCGCGGCGCCCAGGACTCGGACTGGCAGCCGGTCAAGGACGCCGCCCGGCTGATCGCGTTCGCCGAGGACCGGGCCATCTTCGAGGGTTACCCCGCGGGGCAGATCGCGGGCATCCGGGCGGTGACCGACAACCCGGTCATGACGCTGCCCGCCGACGTGCTCAGCTACCCGGACGCGGTCGCGGAGGCCCTGCGCCACCTGCGCGAGGCCGGTGTCAACGGGCCTTACTCGGTGCTGCTGAGCGCCGACGCCTACACCGCCGTCAGCGAGACCTCCGACCATGGCTACCCGGTCCGGGAGCACATCAACCGGCTGGTCAACGGCGAGATCATCTGGGCCCCGGCCATCGAGGGCGCCTTCGTGCTGAGCACCCGGGGCGGTGATTTCGCCCTGCATCTCGGCCAGGACGTCTCGATCGGCTACCTGAGCCATAACGACACGTCCGTGGAGCTGTACCTGCAGGAGACACTCACGTTCGTGGTCAACACCAGCGAGGCGGCCGTGGCGCTGGCCCCGGCCGGGGCTCCCCGGAGCGCGCGCCGGACGGCCTGAGACACCGCGGGGGCGCCCCGGCGGCCGCGGGCGGCGCCCCGGCGGCCGGGGCTGGCCCGTCATCCTCGGGCGTTCCGCCTCCTGGCAGGAATGTCATTGCTAGCGTTGTGAACATGTCTGTGAAGACTTTCAGCATCAGCATGGGCGAGCGCGCGTACCGGCAGGCCCGGGCCGAGGCGGACCGGGCCGGGCCTGTCCATGTCGGCCTGGATGACCCGGGCCGCGCGGGAGAAGATCCAGCGGGACGCGGCCAGCGCGGCGGCTGAGGCGGACCGGCGCACCGGGCATGACTGGGCCGAGTGGACGGAGGCCAACGCCAGGGAATTCCCCCCTGGCGCCGGCAAGGGCGCCGCGTGAACCGCGGTGACATTTACGCCTACCAGGGAGTAGCCCGGTCCGGGTACGTGGCCATCGTGAGCAACGATGGGTTCAACGCCATCACCGGTCACCCGGTCGTGGTCAAGGTCAGCGACCGCCCGGACCTGACCGAGACGCCGTACGTGGTGGCGCTCAGCCATGACGACCCGGTCCGCGGGCACCTGGAGTCCTACTCGGCGGTGCGGGTGCGGCGCAACCGGCTGTCCGGTGCCCGGATCGGCCAGCTCGCCGAGGAGACCATGCGCAAGCTGGACGACGCGCTGGCCCTCATCTTCGACTACGAGGCCTAACCGGGGGGCTCCGGGGGCACACCCGGGCTAGCAGAGCGCGGGAGGCTCCGCGGGTCGCCCCCGGACCAGCTCAGCCGAAGTGCCCGAAGCCGGTCCACGGGCTCGCCAGGTGCACGGTCATCAGCGCGATGACCAGGCCGCCGATCAGCGAGGCGGCCAGCAGCAGCCAGCGGGCCCGGCGGCCGCCGACGATTTCCTGGGTCCGGCGCAGCCGCGGTGAGGTGCGCAGGTCCGACCCGATGAGGGCGGGCAGCCGCCACACGTAGGCCAGCACGTGGATCGTCATGACGCCGAACCACAGCACGAAGAACGCCTTGTGCAGGAACAGCCACGGCTGGACGGAGTCGGTGACCCCGAGCATGACCCCGGTGCCGATCACGCCGAGCGAGAAGAACAGCACGAACGGGCCGAGCAGCCGCAGCAGCGGGGCGGGCGGCCCCTTGCGGCGGTATTCCGGCGCCCCCGCGTAGTAGCGGGCGAACCGGTAGCACACCGTGGCGGCCTTCAGCATGACCGGGCCGATCAGCAGCATGCCCAGGAAGAAGTGCAGGGTGATCAGCTGGTGGATGGCCAGGATGGTGAAGCCCTCGGCGGCGAACAGCACCAGCAGCACCGCCCCGGTGGCGGCGGTGAGCCGCTCGTTCCCTTCCGCACCACCGGTCGGATCGGGCCGGGCCGGCCTGCGGGCCGGCTGTCCCCGGGGCGGCATCCCCGGCGGCCCGTCCTGCTGCCCCCAGGGCGGCGGCGCCGACGGCGCCGGGCGGCCGCTCCCAGGGCGGGGCGGCGGCGTGCCCGGCGGGACGCGAGCCGCCGTACGGCGGCCGCCCGTACCCGGGAGGATCGTAAGACGGCCCGGCGTACGGGTCGTCCCCGGGGCCGGTTTCCTCGCGCGGGCCGTACGGGCCCAGCGTCCGGCGCGGGCGGTTCGGGTCCCTGGGCGGGTCACCTGAATCGTAGGGGTCACGGCGGACCTCCGGTCCGGGACGGTACCCCGCCATCAGATCACTCCTCCCATTTCGCCCAGCATCGGCAGCTCAGAATGTGCTCAGTCCCGGCCCGGGACGCTGCGTCCCAGGGGCCACATCGCCGCCCGGCTGTTCCCCCGCCATCCAGACTGCGGTGCGGCCATCCGGGAAGTAGTTCAGGACTCGTTCAGAACCGGTAAGGAAAAGCCGGCCGCTAGTCGGACAGGCCGGCCGGCTGGCGTACCCGGTCCGCTGCGGCGGCCGGCAGGTCCACCGTGACGGTCAGGCCCCCGCCGGGCGTATCGGACAGCCGGGCGGCTCCCCCGTTCGCGGTCACCAGGCGGTGCACGATGGCCAGCCCCAGCCCGGCGCCGCCCGGCGTGCTGCTGACGAACCGGCGGAACGCCATCTCCTGCTGCGCGGCGGTCATCCCCGGGCCGTCGTCGGCCACCACGATCCTGGTCGGGTCCCCGGCCACCACGCTGATCATGACGTGGCCGCCGGCCGGCACCGCGTCGAGGGCGTTGGCCAGCAGGTTGTCCAGCACCTGCTCCAGGTGCCCCTGGCCGGCCAGCGCCCAGACCGGGCCGGGGCTGGACTGGCGCAGGTCCACCCCGCGCTCCTCGGCCACCGGCCGCCAGGCCGCCACCCGGTCCCTGATCACCTCGTCGACACCGATGCCCACCTTCTCGGCCACCACGTTCTCCGCGCGGGCCACCGCCAGCAGGCCGTCCACCAGGTGGGACAGCCGGGCGATCTCGACCTGGGCGCCGGCCAGTTCCTCGACGGTGACCGGATCAGCGTCCTGGGTCAGCACGTCCAGCCGCAGCCGCAGCGCGGCCAGCGGGGTGCGCAGCTGGTGCGAGACATCGGCCATGGCGGCCCGGTTGCCGTGGACCAGGGCTTCCAGCCGCCCGGCCATGGCGTTGAAGTTCTGGGCCAGCCGGCGCACCTCCGGCGGTCCCTGGCCGGCGCCCGACCGGGCGTCCAGCGCCCCGCCGCCGAGCCGCTGCGCCGCGGCATCCAGCGAGTTGAGCGGGCGGCTCACCCACCGGGCCAGGGCGGTGGCCGCGATGGCCGCCGCGGCCAGGCCGGCCGCGGCCACGATGCCCAGCCAGCCCCACAGCACATCGACCCGCTCCTCCAGCTCCGCGGCGGACCGGGACAGCACCACCGCGCCGACTACCCGGCTGCCCTGGTCGCCGGTGACCGGGACGACCACCCGAAGCTGGTCGTCGAAGGCCGTGTCGATGCTGGTCCGCCCGTCCAGGGCGGCGGACAGCACCGCCGCGGGGACGGCCGGGGCCGGGCTCCCGGCGGCGGAAACCACCCGGCCGCTCGTGTCGTAGACCGCCACGTCCTGGCCGGCCCGGGCGTCCGCGGCCAGGGTCCGGCCGAGGGCCGGGTCGTGCAGCCGGTCGGCGAGCCGGTCCTCCGCGACGCCGGCCAGCGCCCGGGCCGACAAGATGGTGTCCTGCTGGAACGAGTGGCGCTCATGCCCGGTGGTGATCAGCCCGAGCGGCACCACCGTGGTCACCAGCAGCGCGCCGATCAGGGCCAGCATGGTGAGGACGATGCGGCGGGCCATCAGACCTCGCCGAGGCGGAAGCCCCGGCCGTAGGCCGTCTCGATCAGGCCGGGCACGTCGAGCTTGCGGCGCAGCGCGGCGACATGCACGTCGAGGACCTTGGTCGGGCCGTACCAGTGCGCGTCCCAGGCGCTTTCCAGGATCTCCTGGCGGCTCATCACCCGGCCCGGATCGCTGGCCAGGCACTCCAGGATGTCGAACTCCTTGGGCGTCAGCGCCACCTCGCGGCCGTGCACGGTGACCTTCCGGGTCCGCAGGTCCACGGTGAGCGGGCCGTGCCGGATCATCTCCCCCTCCGGCCGCACCCGGCGCAGCACGGCCCGGATCCGGGCCAGCAGCTCGGCCAGGCCGAACGGCTTGACCAGGTAGTCGTCGGCGCCCGCGTCCAGGGCCAGGACCCGCTCCGGCTCCTCGCCCCGGGCGGTCACCACGATGATCGCGGCGGCCGACCGCTCGCGGAGCTGGCGGCACACCGTCACGCCGTCGACATCGGGCAGCCCCAGGTCGAGGAGCACCACGTCCGGGCCGCCCGCGGCCAGCGCCTCCTGGCCGGTGGTGACGTGGTCCACCCGGTAGCCGCCGCGGACCAGCCCGCGGACCAGCTGGGTGGCCAGGCTGGGATCGTCTTCCACCACCAGGACGCTCGGGCTGCCCTTGCCGGCCGGCAGCCCGGTGCCCGGGGCGCTGCTCGCGGTGGTCATGGCTCCACCGTAGGGGGCGGCAGGCAGTCGTGCGGCCGGCATGGCACAGCCCCGGCGGCGCTGGGGTCAGCGCGGCCGGGGCTGAGTGTCACGCCTGCTCAGCAGCCGTCGTACGGCGCCCACGGGGAGGTGCCGTACTTGGCGTACAGCTGCTGGAACGCCGCGGTCTGCTGGGCGACCGAGGCCTGCGCGGCGGTCCCGGAGAGGCCGAGGCTGGCCCAGGTGCTGGGCAGGATCCCGTACAGGCCGGCGCTGGAGGCGGTCGGGTTGTTCCCCGACTCCCGCCACGCCACGCACTGCTGGAAGGACGAGGGCGCGGAGCCCGCGCTGGCCGGGGTGACCGCCGCCGGGGAGGTGGCGGAGGCCGACGAGCCGGCCGACACGGACGGCGTGCTGGCCGGCCCGGACGGCGCCGGGGTGCTGGTCACCACGCCGTCGTCGGAGTCGCCGTCACCGTCACCGGCGGTGGCGGCGGTGGCGGAACCGGTGGCCGAGGCGGTGACCGCGGACTTCCCGCCCGGGACGGTGACCTGCTGGCCCACGTAGATCAGGTTGGGGTTCTTGATCCACGAGTTGGCCGCCTCCAGGTTGATCAGCGAGACGCCGGACTGGGCTGCGATCCCGCTGAGCGTGTCACCGGGCTGCACGGTGTGCGTGCTGGCCATGGCGGGCCCGGCGAGGCCGATTGCCAGCCCCGCTGCGCCCGTTGCGGTAATTACCCAGGTTCGTACCTTCATGATGCTCCTTGTCCGATTCGGGGTGCAGCGCCCTAACGTACGCAGGGTGACCGAAGTATGCAAATCTGGACAAGGAGAATGAAGCGGGGAAAAGCCCGCAAAGCCTTACTAGACAGGCAGTCTGAGCATCAGAATTGGCTTCGTGGTGGGCTGCTTAGTGCCCCCGGCCGGCTCAACAGTGAGGGCGACCTTATCACCTCTGGCCAGCCCAGATACCAAAAACGGCGAAGTATGCCCACCACTTGGCGCGGGCAGCAAACCGGCCGGGCGGGCCGCGCCGGAGTTAATGAACCACAGTTCATAGACCTTTCCTCCGGCCAGGGCGGGCAGGCCCGCCGTGGTCACGATAAGTGACCGATGGGCCGGTGAGACCACCATCGTGGCCATGCCGCCGATGGTGGTGCGGACCGCCACCAGGCGGGCGTCGGGGGCGGTCAGGACGGCGGCCATGGCCCGGTTCTGTGCCTCCGCCTGGGTCAGCCGGTGCTGGGTGGCCGACTGCGCCACGCCCAGCAGTACCGCGGCGATGACCCCGGCCGCGGCGGCCAGGGCCGCCAGCCGCGGCAGCCACCTGCGGCGCAGGCCCGCATCCGGCCGGGCCGGGCGGCGGGCCGCCTGGCGCGGGGCGGCGCGGCCGGCCGGGGCCGTGGCCACCTCCGGCGGCAGCTGGCGGGTGATGGCGACCGCGGAGAGCACCCGGGCCCGCATTTCGGCGGGCGGCGGCGCCGCCACGGCCAGGGCCAGCCGGGCGGCGGTCTCCCGGAAGCCGCGGACCTCGTTCTCGCAGGTGGAGCACTGCTGCAGGTGCCGGGTGAACCGGTCCAGTTCCGGCCCATCGAGCGCGTCCAGCGCGTAGGCGCCGGCCAGCGCGTGCAACTCGCCGCGATGCAGCCTCACCAGGCCACCCCCATGCAGTCGCGCATCCGGATCAGGCCGTCCCGGATCCGGGTCTTGATGGTGCCGAGCGCCGCGCCCAGCAGGGCCGCGACCTGCGGATAGCTGTAGCCCGCCGTAGTAAGCGAGGGTGATCGACTCACGCTGCACGTCGGTGAGGGAGTTCAGGCAGCGGCGCACCCGTTCCGCGTCGAGCCGGGACTCCACCTGCTCGGCGACGCCATCCTCGGCCGCCGGGAGCACGTGGCCGGCCCGCTGCTCGCGCGCGGTCTCCGCGCTGGCCGACCGGACCCGGTCGATCGCCCGGCGGTGCGCGATCGTCATCACCCAGGACATGGCGCTGCCCCGGCTGGTATCGAACCGGGACGCGGTCCGCCAGATCTCCAGCAGGACCTCCTGGGCGACCTCCTCCGACTGGGCCGGGTCCCGCAGCACCTTGCGGATGAGCCCGTACACCGGGCCGGCCAGCCGGTCATAGGCGGCTTCGAAGGCGCTCTCGTCACCGCGGGCCACGTGGGCCAGCAGCCAGGCGAGGTCCTGATCGGGTCCCGTCAGGCGTGAGCGGTCCGCCGCGGCCGCCGCGTCATGGGCGCTCATGACCGGTATTCGGAGCCCGCGGGCCCGCGGATCGGTGCGGGCGGCAAAAAATCAGGCGGGCCGGGCCAGCGTGCTGGCCCGGCCCGCCCCTGGCCGGGCCTACCGGCTGGTGACCGCAACGAGCTCCGGCACGAACTCGGCCGCGTTGATGGTGCCCAGGCCGGACGCCAGGTCGTAGCCGGGGCCGGCGGTGAACCCGGTCACGGTGTGCAGCTTGCCGCCCTGGCTGAAGGAGACGGTGTTGTTGCCCGCGGTCACGTCCACGATGCCAGGGTCGCCCGCCCTGGCCATCGCGTACAGCGCGGGGTTGAGCAGCCCGAGCGGGTGGCCGGCCGCCTGGTCGGCCAGCGCGACGACCCCGGCGAAGAGCGGGGTGGCCTCGCTGGTGCCGCAGGTCGGGTACCAGCCCGCGGGCTGGCCCGCGAAGCTCTGGTACATGTCGACCGCGCCGTTGCAGGCGCCGCTCATCGAGATGTCCGGCACGCCTCGCTGGCCGCCGACCACCCCGGCCACGCTGTTCTGGTAGGACGGCCGGGAGAAGATCACCGACTTGCCGCCTCCGCCGGCCAGCGGGTTCGGCCCGTTGTTGCCGAAGATGTACTGGTTGGTCGCCGCGGAGTAGGTGTCGTTCCAGACACTGGCGGGCGCCAGGGTGGCCCCGGTCCCGGACAGGTGCAGCTGGGTGCCGCCGACGCCGGTGACCAGGGGGTCGCTGTCCGGCCAGCTGGTCACCGGGTGCAGGTAGTAGGTGGACTGGTTGAACTTCACGTCAGCGGCGCCGCTGTCCCCGGAGGCGGCCAGCACGGTCACGCCCTTGCTGGCCGCGTCGATGTAGGCGCCGCGCAGGCTGAGCAGGGCCCGCTTCGAGGGGAAGGTCTGCTCGGTAGCGCTGAAGCTCTGGCTGATGACCCCGCCGAGATGGTGGTTGATCACGTACTTCTCGGCCGTCACGATCTGCGGGAAGCCGGTCGTGCCCTCGTTCTCCGAGGTGGGCGTCTCGACCAGGAGGATCTTCGCGCCCGGCGCCATCACGTGCGCGTACTCCACGTCCAGGTCGGTCTCGCCCGCCCAGCCCTCCCGGTTGGAGGTGGCCCGGTAGGGCGGGACCGGCCCGGCCGGCTGGATGATCTTCAGGGAGGGCGGCGCGGCGATGTGGAACGTCTTGTCGAACCTGGCCAGGTCCCGCCCGACGGTCGGGGACCCGTAGGAGTCCACGATGACGATCGTCTGGCCCCGCCCGGTGATGCCCTGGCGCAGCAGGCGCCCGACGTGATAAGCGGCCCGCACCTGGAAGGGCTGGTAGCAGGCGATCTTGTAATTCGCCAGGCAGTAAGCGGTGGTCGGCGGCCCGGCCTGGTCGGCCTGCCGGACATGCACCGCGTCCGGGGCGATCAGCACGCTGGGCCGGGGCGGCCCGGCGGCGACCGCGCCCGCGGCGGCCACAGAGGGGGCGCCGGCCACCGCGGCCGCCACGGCGGCCGAGCCCACGGCGATGGACAAGGGGCGGCGCACTCGCATCCCGTCTCCTGGCTGCTGGCGGACAAGACGGCCCACCGCCGTCCCGCGGACCTCCCGACCCTAACAGCGGGGCAGCTCCCAGGGAGATACATGCGCCACGCCGCCGGTAGGCTCGCCGCATGATCGTGGTCGTGGCCGGAGTCTCCGGCAGCGGCAAGTTGACCGTGGGTGCCCTGCTGGCGACCAGGCTGGGCTGGCCGTTCACCGACGGGGACGCGCTGCACCCGGCGGCCAACGTCGCGAAGATGCGGGCCGGCCACCCGCTGACCGACGCCGACCGCCAGCCGTGGCTGGCCGCGGTGGCAGCACGGATCGACGCCTACCAGGCCGCGGGACAGTCCGCCGTGCTGGCCTGCTCCGCGCTGAAGCGCTCCTACCGGGACGAGCTCACCGCCGGGCACCCCGCCGTGCGCATGGTGTTCCTCGAGGCCAGCCGCGACCTGCTGGCCGCCCGGCTGCGGGCCAGGCACGGCCACTTCTTCCCCGCGGCCCTGCTGGACAGCCAGCTGGCCGACGTGCAGGTCCCGCAGCCACCCGAGCAGGCCCTGGTGATGGCGGCCACCGCCTCGCCCCGCGACGCCGTCCGCGACATCATGGAGCATCTGCACTTGCAGCCGGCCGAGGCGGGATGACGTCATGAAGCTGAAACTGGACCTGCACGACATCTACAACCGTGGCCAGGACATCGACCGCGCCCTGCGCGCGATCATCGACGAGGCCGTGGCCAAGAAGGCCCCGGTGGTAGAGATCATTCCCGGCAAGGGCTCAGGTCAGCTCAAGAAGCATGTCCTGCGGTTCCTCGAGCAGAAGGAAATCAAGGCTCTCTACTCGCGCGTCGAGAAAGATTCAAAGAACTTCGGCCGGCTCTTCGTGCATTTCCGGTGGAAATAGACGGCCCCGCAGCCGGCCCACGGCGGGCGCCGCGGTGCGGGCAATTCTCAGCCAGCGTGACGGCTTGCGGTGCCGCGGCGCGAATCGTTGATGGACCCGGGCATCAGCGAACCGCCCGTCGGGAGCGTATGCCGATTGCCAGACACAGCCCACAGTAAATTCCCCCCTCATCGCGTGCATCCAGGCACGCAGGAGGCCGGGCCATGCCAACTGGCCCAGAGCCAACCCCGCAGACCCAGATGCCTGCGTCCAGCTCCCCCGGGAAGAAGGCACCGGAGCCCTCATCCCCCCCAGGCACAGTCGGGCGAGGTGGCCATGACCCATGGCTCCCGCACCCCGCTGCGCCTTTGTCATCGTGACATGAACGGCGCCGGGATGTCCAGCCAAAGCGCGAATTGCAACGCCATTCACGTTACTAATAAACTTAGGTGTCTTGAACTATCCAGCTATACCCCGTCTGCCCGAAGTCATGCCTGCCCGCACCGTTCACTGTGCCCGGCGCCGGGCCCGCGGCAGGCCGGGACGGGGGCGGCAGCATGACAGGATTGCTCCATGCATGTCCTGATCCGGGCGGTGCTGACCGCCGCGGCCCTGGCCGCCGCGGCCGCGCTGGTACCCGGCATCCAGCTCGGACCGGGCAGCACGGCCGCCAGGGTGAGCACCCTGCTGGTGGTTGCGGTGATCTTCGGCCTGGTCAACGCGATCATCAAGCCGGTGGTGAAGGCGGTCGGGTGCCTGCTGTACGCGCTGACGCTGGGGCTGGTCGGCCTGGTCGTCAACGGCCTGCTGCTCTTGCTGACCAGCTGGGTGGCGGGGACGCTGGCCCTGCCGTTCCACGTGGCCGGGTTCTGGGCGGCGTTCTGGGGCGCGATCATCGTCGCGCTGGTCGGCTGGATGCTGGGAGTCCTGGTCCCCGAGGACCGGCGGTAGCCGGCCCGCCCGGCCGGACCTGGAACACTTGTGACCGAGACCGTGCCCGCCCGCTTCGAGGTGCTCGACGAGCGGTTCCGCCGCTGCCGCGGTGACAGCCGGCTGGAGGTGCTGCACACCGGGTGCCGCTGGACGGAGGGGCCGGCCTATTTCCCGGCCGGGCGCTACCTGGTCTTCAGCGACATCCCGAACGACCGGATGCTGCGCTGGGATGAGACCACCGGCGCGGTCGGCGTGTTCCGCCAGCCCGCCCAGTTCAGCAACGGGCACACCGTGGACCGGATGGGCCGCCTGGTGAGCTGCGAGCACGGCGGCCGCCGGGTCACCCGGACCGAGCACGACGGATCGGTCACCGTGCTCGCCGACCGCTACCGTGGCCATAGGCTGAACAGCCCCAACGACGTCGTGGAGCGGGCGGACGGCTCGGTGTGGTTCACCGACCCGGCCTACGGCATCGACAGTGACTACGAGGGGCACCGGGCGGAGAGCGAGATCGGCGCCTGCCACGTGTACCGGGCCGACCCGGCCAGCGGCCAGCTGGAGGTCGCCGCCGGCGACTTCAACCGGCCCAACGGCCTGGCCTTCACCCCGGACGAGCGGCAGCTGTACATCTCCGACAGCGAGGAGCGCCACATCCGGCGGTTCACCGTGACCGAGGCGGGCGGCCTGGCGGGCGGGGAGGTGTTCGCCCGGTGCGACGCGGGCACGTTCGACGGCCTGCGGCTGGACAGTGACGGCCGGGTGTGGGCGGCGGCCGGGGACGGCCTGCACTGCTTCCACCCGGACGGGACCCTGCTCGGCAAGCTGCAGGTGCCGGAGACCGTGGCCAACCTGGCCTTCGGCGGCCCGCGGCGGAACCAGCTCTTCCTGTGCGCGACCACCTCGGTGTACTCGCTGCGGGTGACCGTCACCGGCGCCCGCTACCCGGGCTGATCCCGTACAGCTCGGGGCGGCGGTCGGCCAGCAGGTCGTTGCGGGTGCTGATCCGCTTGTCCCGGGCGCGGGGCAGGTCACAGTCCGCGGTGAGCACCCCGGGCTGGCCGGCGGCCGCGGGCCCGGCCAGCGGGTAGCCGTCCGGGCCGGCGATCAGGCTGCCGCCCACCCAGGACACCCCGCGTTCCGGCCCGCACCGGTCCGCGACGGCCAGGTAGACGCCGTTGACCGCGGCCCCGGCCAGCGCCTTGGTCACCACCGAGGGCCGCTCCCCCGGCGGCGCGGGCTCGGCGGGCCAGTTCACCGGGGCGGCGATCAGGTCGGCGCCCGCCAGCGCGGCCAGCCGGACCCACTCCGGGAACTCCAGGTCGTAGCAGATCATGACGGCGACCCGCCCGGCCGGGAGCCCGACCACCGGCGGCGGCGCCGCTGCCGGGCGTGAAGACCTGCTTTCTCCGCGTCCCACAGGTGCGCCTTGCGGTAGACCGCCCGGACCCCGGACGCGTCCACCAGGGCGGCGCTGTTGTAGAGCCGGCCGTCCCCGCCGAGCTCACAGAATCCGCCCACGATCACGGTGCTGTGCGCCCGGGCCAGCGCCTGCCACTGGCGCAGCGCGGCACTGTCCCCGGCCGGGCTGGCCAGCCCGGCGGCCTCGGCGGCCGAGGAGAACACGTACCCGCTGTCACACAGTTCGGGCAGCACCACCAGTCCCGCCCCGGCCGCGGCCGCCTGGCCGACGGCGGCCGCCGCGGCGGCCAGGTTGCCCTCCGGATCCGCCACCGCCAGGCGGACCTGGCACACGGCGACGATGGTCACCGTGAGCCTGCCGAGCGCGAACAGGCTGAGCATCTCGTAGGCCACGTTGGCCGCAGCCAGCGAGGTCAGCTCGGCGTGGTCGTAGGGCGGCGACACCTCCACCACGTCAGCCCCGGCCAGCCGCAGCCCGGCCAGCCCGCGCAGGATCAGCTGGAGTTCCCGGGTGGTGAGGCCGCCCGGCTCGGGCGTGCCGGTCCCGGGGGCGTGCGCCGGGTCCAGCACGTCGATGTCCACGCTCAGGTAGACCGGGTGGTCCCCGGCCCGTTCCCGGATCCGGCCGACCGCCTCGTCCACCCCGCGCCGGGCCACGTCCTCGGTGGACACGATGGAGAAGCCGAGGCCGGCGTCGTCGGTCAGGTCGGCCGCGGAGTACAGCGGCCCGCGCACGCCCACGTGCACCGAGTGGCCCAGGGCGAGCAGCCCCTCCTCCGCGGCCCGGCGGAAGGGGGTGCCGTGCGTGTAGGGAGCACCGAAGTAGGTGTCCCAGGTATCCAGGTGGGCGTCGAAGTGCACCAGTGCCACCGGGCCGTGGCGGGCGGCGGTCGCCCGGAGCAGCGGCAGGGCGACGGTGTGATCACCGCCCAGGGCGATCAGCCGGTCCGCGGCGGCCAGCGTGACCCGGGCGCCCGATTCGATCTCCGCGATGGCGGCCGCGATGTCGAACGGGTTGACGGCGAGGTCGCCGGCGTCGGCCACCTGCTGCCGGGCCCATGGGTCCACGCCCAGCGCGGGGTTGTGCGGGCGGAGCAGCTTCGCGCCGGCCCGGACCGCGGCCGGGCCGAACCGGGCCCCGGGCCGGTAGGACACGCCCGCGTCGAACGGGATGCCGAGCACCGCCACCGCTGCGGACCCGACGTCAGCCAGCCGGGGCAGCCGGGCGAAGGTGTCGGGCCCGGCGAACCGGGGCACCTGCCGCCCGTCCGGCGGCCCGGCGGGCGGCCCGGCCGGCGGCGCCGGCGGCGGGGACTGGTCACGCCGGCTCACCGCCCGGCCGGAGCAGCAGCTTGCCGGTGGTCCCGCGGCCGGCCAGGTCCTGGTGGGCCGCCGCCGCCTGGTCCAGCGGGTAGGTCCCGCCGACCCGCACCGACAGCCGCCCCTCGCTGACCCAGCGGAGCACGTCCCCGGCCCGCCACAGCAGTTCCTCCCGGCTGGCCAGGTAGTGCGCGAGAGTCGGGCGGGTGACGAACAGCGAGCCGGCCGGCAGCAGCCGCTGCAGGTCGAACGGCGGCACCGGGCCGCTGGCCGCCCCGTACAGCACCAGGTAGCCGCGGGGACGCAGCGCGCCCAGGCCGGCCTCGAAGGTCGCCTGCCCGACGCCGTCGTAGACCACCGCGGCCCCGCGGCCGCCGGTGACCCGCCGCACCACCTCGGGGAAGTCGTCGTAGCCGGCCACGTAGGCTGCCCCGGCCTGCTGGGCGAGCACCGCCTTGGCCGTGGTCGAGGTGGTCGCGACGACGGTCCCGCCCCGCATCGTGACCATCTGGGTGAGCAGCAGCCCGACCCCGCCCGCCGCGGCGTGCACCACGACCGGGTCCCCCTCGGCCACCGGGTAGGTGCTGTGGCACAGGTAGTGGGCGGTCATGCCCTGCAGCATGACGGCCGCGGCGGTGGCCAGGTCCATGTCCGCGGGCACCGCCACGGCGGATCCGGCCGGGACCGCCACCTGCTCGGCGTAACTGCCCGGCACCCCGGTCCAGGCGACCCGGTCGCCGGCGGCGAAGTCCTCCACGTCCGGGCCGGTGGCCAGCACCGTGCCGGCTCCCTCGGCGCCCGGGGTGAACGGCACCGGGCGCGCGTACTGCGGCCGGCCCTCCCGCTGGTAGATGTCCATGAAGTTGACACCGGCCGCGGCCACGTCCACCAGCAGCTGGCCGGGCCCGGGTTCCGGCGCCGGGACGTCGGCGACCTCGAGGACTTCCGGACCGCCCGGACGGCTGACCATGATTGCGCGCATGAACCCATCCTCCCGATCCGGAATCTGCCGACAGTAGCCTAGGCGTCAGGAACGGCCGGCTGGCAGGGAGGGGACGGAGCAGTCATGCGGCTATGGCGGTGGATCCGGGTCCGCCGGCGGGTCCCGATCGGCTCGCGGGTGCGGGCCGTGCACCTGGGCCAGTACTGCGCGGGCGGGCTCGGCTTCGGGGCCGGGGCTCCCCGGGCCACTCCGGGTCAGGGACCCGGCGGCGCCGGCCTGAACGCCCCCGCGGGCACTAGACTCACCGATGATCAGCGATCAATATTTTTTTTTTTTTTTTTTTTTTTTTTTTTTAGCCGAGCGCGGCGTCGCGGCCCGCAGCTCGTCGAGTGCCTGGCGGGCGAGTTCGGTGAACGTCTGCTGGCCGGCCGGGTCGACCCACCGGGCGAAGGCGCGGTAGAACGCGCGGACGCCCAGCTCGGCGGCCAGGCTCGCGGCCAGCTCGGGCACGCCGCGCTTCTCGAGCGCGGCCGCCATGGCCGCGGCCAGGCTGGCCCGCTTGAACGCGGCGCGCTCCCGCAGCTCGCCGTTGGCGGCGATGACCGCGAGCAGCCGGGCGGCGAACTCGCGGCGGTCGTCGGTGAAGCTGGCGGTGAGGGCGTCGAGGCCCGCGGCGACCGCCTCGAGCGGCGTGGCCGGGCCGGGCGCCGCGGCGATCGCGTCGGCCAGCAGCCGGCTGTGCATCTCCTGGCCGGCGAACAGCACCTCCCGCTTGTCGGGGAAGTGCCGGAAGAAGGTCGTCTTGGTCAGCCCGCCGGCCCGCTCGGCGATCTCGATGACCGTGGTGGCGTCGTAGCCCTGCTCGGTGAACAGGTCGAGCGCGGCGCGCACCAGCCGTTCCCGCGCGTTCGGTTCCCATCGCGCCATGGGGACAGCATAGGTGATGTGACTCGGTACCGTCATCGTGCTAGAGTGATGTTACCGAGTCACATCACCGAGCCTGCCGAGCGGGCACCGATCAGGAGAACTGCTCATGCGTGTCTTCGTCACCGGCGCCAGCGGCCACATCGGCTCGGCCGTCGTCCCCGAACTCATCCAGGCCGGGCACGAGGTCACCGGCCTGGCCCGGTCCGACGCCGTCGGCCGCCGCCGTGGAAGGCGCTGGGCGCCGAGGTGCGCCGCGGCGACCTCGGCTACCTCGACGGGCTGCGCGAGGCCGCGGCCGGCGCCGACGCCGTCGTCCACCTCGCCTTCGACCACGCCGCCATGTTCGCCGGGAACTTCGCCGGCGCGGCCGCCACCGACCTGGCCGTCGTGCAGGCGTTCGGCGACGCGCTGGCCGGCACCGGCAAGACCTTCATCGGCATCGGCCTGAGCCGCACCGGCGACCCGCAGCGCGACGCGGCCATCAACGCCAACCCCCGCTCCGCCGTGGCGCGCGCGATCGACGGGCTCGCCGAGCGCGGCGTGCGCACCATCCTGGTCGCGATCCCGCCGGTGACCCACAGCGCGCACGACAGGCACGGCTTCATCCCGATGCTGATCAGCATCGCCCGGGACACGGGCGTGTCCGGCTACGTCGGCGACGGCGCCAACCGCTGGCCCGCCGTGCCACACCCTCGACGTCGCCCGCGCTCTACCGGCTGGCGCTCGAGAAGGCCCCGGCCGGAGCGCAGCTGTACGCCGCGGCCGAGGAGGGCATCCCGGTCCGCGAGATCGCCGAGACCATCGCCCGCCACCTCGGCATCCCGGCCGTCAGCATCCCGGCCGCGCAGGCCGCGGACCACTTCAAGGGCTTCCCGTTCATCACCATGGACATCACGATGCCCAACGCGGACACCCGGCAGCTGCTCGGCTGGGAGCCGAGCGCACCCCGGCCTCATCGCCGACCTCGACGACGGCCACTACTTCACCGTCGACTGAGCCGGCCCGCCCCCCCCCGTCCCTGCCGCCCGCTCCCGGCACCAGCGGGCCGATCGCGCTGGCGGCCAGCTTGTCCAGCAGGCCGGCCGGGTCGGGATAGGTCTCGACGGCACCGGCCTCGCGCAGGTCCGCGGCGCTGATGCCGCCGGACAGCAGGCCGATGCAGGGCACCCCGGCCCGCCCGGCGGCCAGCACGTCCCAGACCGTGTCCCCCACCATGACGGCGCGGGACCGGTCGGTACCGGACCGGCGCAGCGCCTCACGCACGATGTCGGGGGCGGGCTTGGCCTGCTTGACCGCGCCGGAACTCACCACCGCGCAGACCGCATCGCGGGCTCCGAGGGCGTCCAGCATCAGCTCGACTTCCTCGTCCTTGGCGCTGGTGGCCAGCACCACGCGGAGCCCGAGCCGGCTCACCTCGGTGATCAGGTCCGGCGCCCCCGGCAGTGCCCGCATCCGGCCCAGGTAGGGCGCGATGTACCGGCTATGCGCCTGGCTGGCGCCGGGGTCCGGGTGGCCGAGCACCCGGTTGATCAGGTCCTCCGAGCCGAGGCCGATGGCCCGGTGGATGTCCGCGCAGGGCACGTCGTGACCGCGTTCCCGGAAGGCGTTCCACCAGGCGGTGACGTGCAGGTAGTTGGTGTCCAGCAGGGTGCCGTCCACGTCGAACAGGACGGCGGCGCCGCGGGCGCCCCGTCAGCCATGCGCTGCCCCGGATTCGGCCAGCACGAGCGCGGCGGCCCGGACGCGGAGATCCTCCAGGACGTCAGCCTGGGCCGCCGCGCGGGCGATCAGCTCCTCCAGCCGGGCGGCGTCGAGCCGGGGATCAGTGGCGGCCTGGGCGCGCAGCGTGCGCCAGGCAGCCTCTTTGCCCTGCACGCCGAGCCGCATCAGCTCCAGTTCCAGCAGGTTGCTCAGCGGCGAGCGGGTGCGGAGCCGGCCGTTCGGCTTGAGCCGCCCGGCCTTCTCGCCCGCCCAGCCCGCAAACACCTTGTAGCTGCGTACCGGGACGCCGAGCCCGCGCATCATGCCGATCAGGGCCGACCGGTCCTGGGCGATATCCGCGGCCAGGCGCTGCAGGGTGCCCGCATCGGCCGGCATCTGGCCGGCCGCGGCGATCCGCCGGGCCAGCTCCAGGCCGGCCGTGGCCCCGGCCAGATGGTCGTTCAGGTAGATGCCGAGCGGGTCCTGCGCGGACCGCCTCACGGCTTCCGCCGCCTGTCGTACCGCCATCGGTCTCCTCCTCGGTGCGCCGCGCTAGGGCGCGTTCGTCTCGCCAGGCGTCGCGCTGACCTGGTTGAGCTGGCGCGCCGCGGTGCGGCCCAGCGCGGTCAGCCAGTCAAAGAGCTGCTCGTTGACCCCCGGCCGGAGGGCCCGCCCCGGGGCGGCCGCCGCGTCGCCGTCCGCAGGCGCTCCCGGCAGCAGCTCGTGCATCAGGTGCAGCAGGGCACTGGTCAGTCCCGGGAGGATCGCGGCCCCCCGGGCGGCCAGCTGGCCCAGCGGGGTGAGGATGATCTCGGCCCGGCGGCGGCGCACCGCCTCGATGATCTGACGGGCCGCACTAGCCGCGTCCATCGAGATCAGCGGCAGGCTGGCGCCGAGCGAGAACCAGGTGAACTCCTCGTCCCGACGGCCCGCGAACTCCGCGTTCAGGTGCGAGCCGGTACGCATCAGCCCGGGCACCACCGTGGTCACCGCGACCGGGTCGGCGCCCAGCTCAGCGCGCAGCCCCTCGGAGAAGGCCACCGCGGCGAACTTGGCCACGCTATACGGGAGCAGGTGCGGGACGGCGACCTTGCCGCCGATCGAGGTGATGGTCACGATCCGGCCATGCCCTTGTTCCCGCATGACCGGCAGCGCCGCGAGCGTGGTCCGGACCGGGGCCAGGGCCATGACCCGCACGGCTTCCTCGTAGTCCTGGGCGCTGGTCGCCTCCAGCGGCGCGACGCGGATGAGGCCCGCGTTGTTGATCAGGATGTCGAGCCGGCCGTACCGATCGACGGCCGTGCGGACCAGGAGTTCCGGGGTGCCCGCCGCTTCCAGGTCGGCCGGGACCGCGGTTACCTCCGCACCGGCCGCGCGCAGTTCGCTGGCGGCCTCGTCCAGCTCGCCGGCGTCCCGGGCGCCGATGACCAGCCGGCACGAATGCCGGGCCAGCTCGCGGGCCAGCGCCAGGCCGAGCCCGCGGGACGCCCCGGTGATCACGGCGACCTCGCCGGTGATATCGTCCGGCTCGCGCCGGGACCGGGCCGCCGCGGCCGCCGTGACGGCCGCCGCCCCGAGCAGGAATCCTGCCTTCAATGCTGGATGTCCCTTCGCATCAGGCATGACTGGGTGCCCCTTCGCGTCAGGCCGCCGTGGCGTGCTGAGAGTCGTGCTCGTCATCCCCGGGCCAGCTGCCGGTCAGCCGCCGCGTCCCCGCGGCCGCCCCCCGGTCCACGGCCGCCCGGACCACGGCGGCGACCGCGCCCTGCAACCCCGCCGCGACCAGTACCTCCGGCCACGTGCGGTGGGCGTCCGTGGCCTCGGGCACCTCGTCCTCGCCGGCCATCAGCTTCCATACCCGCTTGACGATGGCCCCGGCCAGCGCGCCGGCCACCAGGCTGGCACCGAGCGTGACCGGCTTGTAGAGCGTCTTGTTCACGTGTCCTGACCTCCTGAGTGCCGTCCCTGCCGGTAACGGCCACGTCCTCGCTACCCGGGGGACCCGGGGCTAACCGGCGCGGCGATTGCCGGCCAGCCGCGCGGGTAGCTGGCCCGCCGTGACTGACCCGCGCGAGATCGCCGAGCTGGTGCGGAGCGACCTGAGTGGCCCCGGTATCCGGCGCCGGCGCTGCGGGCGGGGGTTCCGCTACCTCGGCCCGGATGGTGCCCCGGTACGCGACGCCGGCATCCTGGCCCGGATCCGGGCCCTGGTGATCCCGCCCGCCTGGGAGGACGTCTGGATCTGCGCCGACGCGCAGGGGCATATCCAGGCCGTCGGCACGGATGCGGCCGGCCGCCGCCAGTACCGCTACCACGATCTGTGGCGGGAGCAGCGGGACCGGGAGAAACATGACCGGGTACTGGAGTTCGGCGAGGTGCTGCCGCGGGTCCGCAGCGTGGTGATCCGCCACCTGGACGGCTCCGGGCTGGGCCGCGACCGGGTTCTCGCCGCCGCCATCCGCCTGGTCAACCTGGGCTTCTTCCGCCCTGGCGGGGAAGAGTACGCGGCCGGGAACGGCACCTACGGGCTGGCCACGATCCGCCGCGAGCACGTGACCGTCACCGGTGGGCAGCTCGTCTTCGACTACATCGGCAAGGCCACCAAGCACCGCGAGCAGGCGGTCGCCGATGACCGGGTGACCGCGGTGATCCGCAGCCTCAAGCGCCGCCGCGGCGGCGGTGACGGCCTGCTGGCCTACCGCAGCGGCCCCCGCTGGCACGACGTGACCGCCGCCGACATCAACGACTACCTGCGGGAGACCTCGGGCGGCGATTACACGGCCAAGGACTTCCGCACCTGGCATGCCACCGTGCTGGCCGCGGTCGGGCTGGCCGTGTCCGAGGAGGCGGCGGTCTCGGAGGCGGCCAGCAAGCGGGCGGTCGCCCGGGTCGTCCGGGAGGTCCGGAGTACCTGGGCAACACCCCGGCGGTGGCCCGGTCGTCCTACATCGACCCGCGGGTGATCGAGCTCTACGAGGACGGGAAGACGATCGCGCCGGCGCTGGGCGAGCTGGGCAACGCCAGCGAGTTCGGCGAGCTGGCCACCCAGGGCGCGGCGGAACAGGCGGTACTGAGCCTGCTGTCCGGCGGAGCCGACGCGGCCTGGCTAGCGGGGGCAGCCGACCGCCGGCGGATCGATGACCAGGCCCGGGGTGCTGTCCCAGCCGACCACTTCCAGGACCGTCCGCAGGTCCGGCGGGAGATCCCGCAGGACGACCCGCCTGCCGCCACCGGCCTGGCGCCGGCCAGCCGCACCATGGCCCGCAGGCCGCCAGGTCGCAGTAGGCCACCCCGGCCAGGTCGAGATGGACGTCGGCGGCACCGGCCGCGAACGCGGCCAGCACGGCCTCGAGCGCGGGGTAGGTGTCCTCGTCGATCTCCCCGGCGAGTACCAGGCCCGGGCCTGGACCGCGGCTGATCCGCAGCACCCCGTCGTCGTGCAGGACAGGCCCCGGCCCGGAACGGGGCGGCTCCCCGCGGCGCGAGCTCACCATCGCCGGCCACCGGCGGCAGGCGGGCAGAGCCCCGTTCCAGCACACGTCAACCCGCGACTGTGCATTGCATTCTCCCGGCCACGCTGACAACGGACCTCGCCGACTACGGCCAGGAGGGGCCATCCCGGCTGGTGCCGGGGGCGCGATGACGAACGCCGAGGTGACGGGTTACCGCAAGGTCTGGGCGGCATCACAAGACCCTTCGAGTATGCCGCAACCCGGCCAGGGCGCAAGTCGGGCGCGGGTCAGCCGCCGCGCTCCAGGCGGTCCACCTGATCGTGCAGTGCGTCCGCGGCGGCGGTCAGGAACCGCTGGATCACCTGCACCTCCTCGTCGCTGAACTGGTCGAGCAGGGCGTTGGTGCGCTGTCCCAGGGACCCGAAGAAGGCCATCCCGGTGGCCATGCCCTGCTCCGTGTAGCGGAGGTGGACAACCCGGTTGTCGGTGGGGTGATCCCGCACCCGCCGGATGTGGCCGGCCGCTTCCAGGCGGTCGATGACCAGGCTGGCGCCCCCGGAGGAGAGCCCGAGGTAGTCCCGCAGCTGGCCCGCGGTGAGCGGCGGCCGCCGCCTTCGGCGCTCATGATGGCCACCAGTGCCCTCAGGTCCGCGGCCTGCAGGTGATGCAGCGCCGCGAAGGCATGGCCGAGCCGAGCCGAGTCGGTGCCGTAGCGGCGCAGGGCATCGATGATCAGCCAGCGGACCCGCCGCTCATCGCCGGCCGGGTAGAACTCGGGCACCTGGTCGGATCCCCTCCTTGCCCTCAGACATGCTCATCAAGTGAATGATTCAGATAGTGAATCTTCCGGGGGATCCGGGATCGCCCGGATCGCCCGGTGGTCGGTCACCCACCGGTGGATCGTAGTCGCGGCCTGGGTGCTGCTCGCCCTGGTCGGGGGCCTGCCGCCGGCCAGGTCGGGCAGCCGCCTGTCGTTCACCTTCGACCTTCCCGGCCAGCCCGCGTACGAGGCGAATACGGCGATCGTCCGACGCCTTCGGCTCCGGCGGAGATAACCCGCCGCTGGTGGCCGTGGTCCGGCTGCCCCCGGGCGGTGACCTCGCCGGGCGTCCGCAGCAGCTGACGGCGGCATTCGGGAGGGCGGCCGCCGCGCTGCCCGGGGCGCGGACCGCCTCTGGTCTCCACGGGACCGGGCTTTCGTCTCCGCAGACGGCCGGACCACCTTCGAGCTCATCTACCCCGTGGCCGACTTCACCAGCGCCAACCCCTACGCCACCGCGCTGCCCCGGCTGGACAAGGCCCTGGCCAGCCAGCACGTGCACGGAGCACCCGTGCGGATTACCAGCGCGACCATCCTGTCCTCCGGCGGCCGGGGCGGCGGCAACAGCGTCCTGGTCGAAACCCTGCTGGCCGGGCTTGGCGCCCTGGTGGTGCTGGCCATCGTCTTCGGCTCGTTCATCGCGATCACGCCGCTGATCATCGCTGCGGTGGCGATCCCCACGGCCTTCGCGTTCATCTTCGCCCTGACCTACCTGACCACGATGTCCACCTTGGTGCAGAACATCGTCGCCCTGGTCGGCCTGGGCGTGGCCATCGACTATGCGCTGCTCATCGTCACCCGCTGGAGGGAGGAACGGGGCAACGGCCGCACAACCGGGCCGCGGTGCTGCGGGCGTCCGCCACCGCCGGCAGTTCGGTGCTGTTCTCCGGCATCACCGTCACCGTGAGCCTGGCCGCCCTCGCGCTCACCACTGTCCCGTTCCTGCGCAGCATCGGCCTGGCCGGGATGCTCATCCCGCTGATCAGCATCGGCGTGTCAGTGACCCTCCTGCCCGTCATCCTCGACGCGCTCGGCCCCCGGCTGGAATGGCCCCGCCGCAGGCCCGCCCGGACCATCAGCCCGCTGTGGACCCGCATCGCCCGCGGCGTCGTCGCCCACCGGGGCTGGTCGGCCGCGGGGGCGCTGGCGGTCCTGGCCGTGCTCATCGCCCCCGTCTTCTCGCTCAACCTCGGCGAGCCGCAGGCCGCCGCCACCGCTGCCACCGCGCCCGCCGCCGCCCGTGCGGGCCTGGACGCTCTCACCTCATCCGGCATCGGCCCGGGCGTGCTCCGCCCCACCGAGATCCTGCTGCCCGCGCACAGCCCCGCACCGCGGCCCGGGACGCCTATCACCGTGGTGACGCCCAGCCGCCTGGTCCCGGGGCGGGCTCCAGGTGGCCGACGCCTGGTCACCGGCGGACCCATCGACCGGCGCAGGCAAGAGCGCGCTGCAGTGAAATCCAGATCGCGGCAGCCCGAGTGCCCGGCGCCCGCGTCGGCGGCTCCCCCGCCCAGGACGCCGACTTCATCACCGCCCTCTACGGCCGGAACCTGATCATCATCATCACCGCCATCGTGATCGTCACCTTCATCCTGCTGGCCCGCGCCCTCCGGTCCCTGTGGCTGCCGGTCAAGGCTCTGCTGCTCAACCTGCTCTCGCTGGCCGCCGCCTTCGGCGTCCTCACCTTCGTCTGGCAGGAGGGCCACGGCACCGCCGCGCTGTTCTCCAGCCCGGCCACCGGCGCCGTCACGCTGTGGGTGCCGCTGGCGGTTTTCGCCCTGTTGTTCGGCCTGTCCATGGACTACGAGGTGTTCATCCTCACCCGCATCAACGAGGAATACGAAACGACCGGCGAACACCAGCCAGGCCGTCGTCCGCGGGATCGGCCACACCGGCCGGCTGGTCACCTCCGGCGCGCTGATCCTCTGCCTGGCCTTCATCGCCCTGGGCGGCGTGCCGGTGACCGACGTCAAGATCCTCTCCACCGGGCTGGCCGCCGGAATCATCATCGACGCCACCGTCATCCGCGGCGTTCTCGCCCCGGCCCTCGTCGCCCTGCTCGGCCGCTTCAACTGGTGGCTCCCCGCCCCGGTCGCCCGGCTCCTGCGCATCACCCGCTCACCGGGCCGCCGCGGGCGCGCGGGAGCCAGCCAACCGGCCAGCCGGGAGACCAGCCTGACCGTGGCGCCCGGAGGGACCACGGCCCGCCTGGTTGCTGTCTAGACTTACCGGCCGTGACTCAAACGGACGGAGAAGGTCGTCCCGAACCACCCCTTGCGGGCGATGAGACCGCCACCCTGCTGGGTTCCCTGGAGGGCCAGCGCGCCATCCTGGCGTGGAAGTGTGGGGAACAGGACGCGGCCGGCCTGGCGACGCTCGCCCCCACGTCGATGACCCTCGGCGGGCTGCTCAAGCACCTGGCCCTGGTCGAGGACGAATATTTCTCCCGCAGGCTGCTCGGGCATCCCCTGGGGCCCCCGTGGGACACGGTGGACTGGGATGCCGACCGCGACTGGGAATGGCACTCGGCCGCGGCGGACAGCCCCGGCAGCTACGCGCTCTGGCGGCGCGGTGACCCGTTCCCGTTCGGCGATCGCGGAAGCGCTGGCCGATGGCGGCCTGGACCGGCTGGCCACGGGCATCACCAACGACCGCCGTGAGGCACCCAGCCTGCGGCGCCTCCTGATCGACATCATCGAGGAGTACGCGCGGCACGTCGGCCACGCCGACCTGCTGCGGGAATCGGTGGACGGGCTCACCGGGGAAGACCCGCCTGACTGACACCCGGTGAGATGAGGGCCGTTGTATTGGCGGGGCGGTGGGGGGCGTACGGGCTTTCAGACCGCCCGAGGCGGCAGGTTCAATCTCGCCCGCGGCGAGTCGTTCGTACGCGGGACAGTCGTCGCCGTGACCTCTCGGGAATCCCGGCCGCGGGCGGCCGTTCAGCTCAGCTTGGCCGGTGGCCGGGCGGTGCGCTCCCCGCGGCGGACGCCGCCAGCCGGGTGCAGGTGGTGGCGAGCCAGTGCTGGTAGGTGTCGAGGTCCCAGCCGGTCAGCCGGGTGGTGAGCAGGTAGGTCTCGGCGGCGGCCGAGGATGGCTGGCTGGTGTCGATCAGCCAGTCCAGGTCGACGGCCGGGTCGAGCAGGCCGTCGTCGGCCATCCGGGTCCAGAACACGGCGTAGGCGTGGCGGGTCTGCTCGCGGCCTTGCTGCCAGAACCCGGCGATCAGCGGCTCGACGGCGGCGGCCTGCTGGGCGACGGCGAACAGGGCGCCGGTGCGCTCCATGATCTGGCGCCCGGCCGCGGCCATGGCCGCGATGCGCTCGGCGGCGGTGGGGGCGGTCAGCGCGGCCTGCATCCAGTCGCGGCCCAGCACGTCGACCGGCTGGGTGTCGCCGACGATGGCCACGTCCACGACCCGCTTGAACAGCGCGGCCTTGGTGCCGAAGCGCACGTACACGGTGCGCGCGCCGACCTGGGCGCGCCGGGCCACGGCGTCCAGCGTGGTGGCCACGTACCCGTCGGCGAGGAACAGCTCGGTCGCCGCGGCGATGATCCGCTGCTCGGTCTGCGCGATCTGGGCCTGGCGCAGCGGCGGCAGTGCGGGTTCGGGGTTGACATCACCAGCCATGCGATGCAGTATAACTGCAATCGAGTGCACTAGCACTGCATTGGAGGGGTCATGGGCGTGCCGGAGATGCCCGCGCTGGCCGGGGTCCACCACCTGAAGCTGCCGGTCACCGACCTGGCCCGGTCCCGCGAGTGGTACCACAGCCGCCTGGGCTACCAGGTGCAGGTCGAGTTCGTCGAGCAGGGCCAGCTGATGGGCTACGCGCTGGCGCATCCCAACGGCGGCCCGCCGCTGGGGCTGCGGCTGGACCCCGGCCGCGCCCGGGCCGCCGCGGGTTTTGACTACTTCGCCATCGGCGTGCCCGACAAGGAGGCGATCGACCAGCTCGCCGCCCGGCTGACCGCGCTGGGCGAGCAGCACGCCGGCGTGCACTGGGCCAGCATCGGCTGGATCCTGCCGCACCTGCACGACCCCGACGGCCACGAGATCCGCTTCTACACCCATCAGCACCACACCGAGCCTGCCCCCGGCGAGGTCACCACCATCCATGACCCGCGCGAGACCGCCGGGCGCCGCGAGCAGGCCGCCACCTGCGGCAGCCCGCCAGACGGCACCCGGGCCTCACAGAAGCCGCCATCGAGGGCACCCGCCGGACCCTGCGGTCTTCGGCCACCTGCCCGCTGATGCTGTGCGTGCGGCCTGTCACGGGCCGTGGTCACCAGGATCGGGCTGGTCGAACAGGAAGTTCCGGAAGTCCCTGATCGCCAGGTCCAGGGTGCTGACGGCGTCCTGTATCTTCCCGGCCGCCGGGTGATCGCCCAGCATGCCCAGTGCCATCTGGAGCGACAGACCTGCGGAGAACAGCCGCTGCATGAGGAGATCATTGATGCCCGGGTCGAGCCGGTCATGCTCTTCGGCCCGCCGCGCGATGGGGTCACGCCCGGGAATCGCTGGCGTGATCCGGGGCTCGGACCTGGTCAGGGACAGCGTGACTGTTGCCCCTAGCGGGCCTCCGTCGTTATCCACGCGCGCGGATATCAGCATGTCGAACCAGCGTGCCGTGTCCGGGCTATGGCAGGGCACCTCAACCGCCAGGGGCCCGGGCAGCTCCCCCGCGAGCGCGCGGCGGATAGCTGCCGCGACTTCCTCGGCCACAGGGTCACCGCCTGCGGCGGCGCACACCTCGAGATACGACGTGCCCCGGCCGACGCGTGCTGGGTCACCCTGATTCGCTGCGGCAAAGGCCTGCCAGGCTTCGTTGACCGACACGATCACCCCGTGCCGGTCCAGCAGGGCGATCTCGGTGCCGTGGCCGGAGTGGCCCGGCGTCGGCGCCAGCGCCGTTGCAGCTGGCGTTCCCGCAGCCAGAGCAGCCTCCACCGAGGGGTAGACGGACACCAGCCGGTCGATGCCGCCAATGCTGAGCATGCGCCTGACTATCTGGCTGGTGACCACCAGCCGCAGATCGGTGCCGCTGGTAACAGCCCGCTGGTAGGCGCGGGCGACGGCATCGGCGCCGGAATGATCGCAGGAGATCGTCGCGGTCATGTCCACGATCAGCACGGTCGCGCCACGATTGATCACGGACAACAGCTCGCTGCGGATCTCCGGGGTATTCGACAGGTCTAGGTGCTCCGGAAGCACCACGACCGCCGCCTGATGGTCCGTCCAGTGCACCGCATATGGTTCCGCGGTCACGGCCGCAGCTCATGATCCCGGGTCATCCCGGTCGCCGGGCCTGTCGCTGCGAACTCATGTCGCAGTCACCACGGCTCTCTCACCTCGCCACGAAAGGCCGGGCCGCCCAGCTGCCCACCACGCGGTCACCTGCACCACTGGAGCAGCCCGGCACGGGACATCACATACCGTTCCAGTTCCGACAATACGCGCCGGTACCCAGATAGCGACAGTGCGCGGACATCAGCGTCACAGATGGCCAGGGCCGAACCCCGGGACTCCGGCGCTGCGCCCCAGGATGGAATCGGGCCTATCTCAGTGCGGAGTGCCCGGCGGGGATGTGCGGTGATCATCTCCCGCCGTGCTGCCCCGTGCCGTGACGAGAGCCGCGACCGTGCTGGCGCGGATTGGCCTGCCGTGTCGTTCATAAATGGCCTCGTATTCACGCTCGAGGGCCTGACGCTGGCCCGGTGAAAGCCGAGCGTAGAACGACATCGTACGCAGCAGGGCATTCAGCTCTTCAGGAGTGTGCTCGACGAGCTTGGGCATGACTGCCACCCGGACATCATCGAACAAGGGGCCGGCATAATCTTGCCCTATGTCATAGCTGCCGAGCCAGGCCCATACCGCTGAGACGTTGCCACGGCGTTGCTCGACCCCAGCGAGCGTGGCGTCGAGATCCCTGTAGGCCGCCAATTAGCGGCAATGTCCGGGGCAACCTTTCTGATGGCAGCAAGTGCTGCTTCCTGATCTCGTTTGCTACGCGGCTCCTCAAGTCCGAAGTATTGCACGAGGGCGAGCGTTCCCCCGGGAACAAGTACGTCAGCGGCCCGCTGCCAACTAACCTCCGGGTCAACCCAGTGAAACGCGGACGCAGAGAACACGGCCTGAAAATGGTCGCGGGGAAGAAATGCATCCTCAAACGGGGCGTTCACAAATTCCACCTCGCCAGCACCGTCCAGGTTCTGACTGGCCAGTGCGATGAGGCTGGTGCCCGGTTCGAGTGCTGTGACGTGCAACCCCCGGGCGACAAGGCCGCGCGTCAGTTGGCCGCTCCCACACCCGACCTCAAGCACCCGATCACCGCTCCCGATCCCGGCGACCCGGCACGCCTGGTCGACGAGTTCGTCGGGATAAGCCGGGCGCCGGCGGTCGTACTCAGCCGCGATCTCATCAAAAACCTTGCCGTAGCGACGTGCATTAGATTCTGGTAGCCGCGTCATTCATTGGCCTCCGTTCATGCTCGTCACCCTGATCGCCACGTCATGGTCACGGTAGCGCTCCGGTGGGTGTCGACACCGGCCAGCCGCGCTCCAGCAGAAGCTGGGTGAGGGATGCCGTGAGCCAGGCTGCTGCATCGTCAAAGGACCACCCGGCACCGGCGGTGAGCTGCCGCCAGCTGGCGGCGAGGTCATCATCGAAAAAGCCGCCCCGGCCCGCTCGGGCGTCGTGCCGGCCCGCAGTGCGCCGAGCGCCGCTAGCCGCTGGCTCATCCGGCTGGCACCCTGCTCGTGCCGGCGCATCCCGTCGGCGACAACGGCTGCCGCGTCTGGTTCGGGAGGGCTCAGCCGACAGCAGCACCCGGAGGAGATCCCCGCACCGTTCGTTCAGCCGGCGGGTGCGGTGCACCGCCCTGGCGATCATCTGGGGCGGATCGGTCTCGTCAGCAGCCTGGCGGTGAGCTCCGCGACGTCGGCCTCCTCATCGATGAGGTCGGCCATCTGTTCGTCGCCGGATGCAAGGCCAACCAGGGCAAGTTCTACCGCCAGTTCGACCACATCGCCCTGCTCAGCGCGCGGCCAGCGTGCTGCTGGCCAAGATCAGCGGCCGGGACAGCAACGCGCAGTCGCACGCGATAAACCCGTGGCGACGTCGGTGGTCATCCCGCGATAATGGCCGGCGTGGAGGAAGTCGAGGTCGTCGTCGCCCATAACGAGCGCGCGACCCTGCGCGTCGGCGACGTGTTCCTGAAGATCGACGCTGATCAGACGCACACCGACGTCGAGGTCGAGGCGATGGCGATGGCGCCGATCCCGACTCCGGAGGTCCTGTGGCGGAAGCCGCCCGTGCTCGCGCTGGCCGCCCTCCCAGGGACGGCACTCGGCCGCCTCGGTGAGCCGTCGACCGCGTCGCCGGCGGCGTGGGCCGCGGCGGGTGCCGCCGCACGGATGCTGCACGACGCGCCGCTGCCGCCATGGCCCGGTCGGAGCCTCGACGAGATCGCATCGCACCTCGACGGCGAATGCGAGTGGCTCGTCACGAACGGCGTCCTTCCCGCCGACCTGGTCACGCGCAACCGCCGGATTGCCGAGGCTGCGCTCCGGCCGTGGACACCGGTGTTCACGCACGGCGACCTGCAGATCACCCACGTGTTCGTCGACGGTGACGAGATCACCGGCGTGATCGACTGGTCCGAGGCGGCCCAGGGCGATGCCCTGTACGACCTCGCCACCCTGACGCTCGGACACGAGGAGCACCTGGGCGACGTCGTCGCCGGCTACGGCACCGACGTCGACCTCGACGTGATCCGCGCGTGGTGGTCGTTGCGAAGCCTGCGGGCGGCCCGCTGGCTGATCGAGCACGGCTTCGACCCGTCCTCGCCAGGCTGCGAGTTCGACGTGCTGAGATCCCAGCTATGAGGCCTGGCTCAGGCCCGCCAGACCGCCGAGGTCACCGTGGAAGCCGACACCGGCCAGATCACCGCCGAGCCCGGCACGGCCGGCTCGCGCGGCCGCTGACCGGGCATGGCTTGCCGCGCGCGGGCCCGTCATGTACTTTCTTAATGGAAAGTACATGACAGAGGAGCCTGAATGGGCGACGTGGCAAGAGACCCGGCAGCGCTGGAGCTGCTGCGGGTGCAGCGGGGCCGGCTGGCGGACCGGATGCGGCCGCCGTGGTGGTACCTGGCCGGTATCGCCTTCCTGTGGGCGCTGGTCTTCGCGGCCCCCTTCGGCTCGCGGTACTCTTCCCCGGGGGGTTAGCCCCTTCGCTCATCCTGGTCGCCGCATTGCCGGTGGCCTGCCTGCTGTACTGGGGCCAGACCCGGGCCACCGGCATGAAGACGGGCTTCCGGAACCTCAGCTATCGCCCGGGCCGTCCCGCAGGGATCGCGATGTTCGTGGTGAGCCTCGCCGCCAACGGGACCGAGACCTCCCTGATCCGCCGCGGCCTGCTCGTGGCCGCGATCGTAGTCGCGGCCCTCGCGGTCGCGGCGGAGGTGGCCGCCCAGCAGGCCCTGCTGCGGGCGATCCGCCAGGACCTGCGAGCCGGCGGAGGGGCGGCGTGACCGCCAAGGCCGAGCCGGATCCGCTCATTCACCCGATCACCCGGTTGTCGATCTGCGGGCTGCTGGCGGCTGGCGCGGACTGGGTCGAGTTCGCCGCGCTGCGTGACGCGGCCGGGATCAGCGACTCGGTGCTGTCGAAACAGTCCCGCGTGCTCGAAGACGCCGGGTACGTGGAAGTCCGCAAGGGCGCGGTCGGCCGGCGGCCGCGCACCTGGTTCCGGCTCACCGCGGCAGGCCGCCAGGCGGTGCAGGGTCATCTGGCCTGGCTGGCCCAGCTGGAGGAGGCCGTCTCCGCCAGCACCCGGGATGCGCAGCAGGCCAGGCCCCTCCCCGATGATCGCGACCAGCCGCGCCGCGTACTGCCGCCGCTGCTGGGCAGCAGCTGAGCTGGTCCTGACCCCGCCACCACCCGGCCCGCTACCCGCCGACGCATCGTCGGAATGCGGCGCCAGCTCCCGGCACAACCCGGGCAGTAGCTCCCGGGTCATGAGAAAAGCCCCTCAGCGGACGGTGAGGGGCATATGACCTGGCGCGCTCGGAGGGACTCGAACCCCCAACCTTCTGATCCGTAGTCAGATGCTCTATCCGTTGAGCTACGAGCGCTAGACCCGGGACAGTCTACGGCACCCGGCGGCTCGGCTGGGCCGCGCTGACCTCAGGAACCCCGGTGCGGGCGGGCGTGATCACGGGGCAGCCCGTCAACGCCGCAACGCGGCGGGTGTCACGCTGTGGCACGCGGGGCACGGCCCCAGTCCTGCGCCCCGTCCAGGTCGCGGCGCCACGGCGGGTCGGCTCCGGCCCGGCCGCAGGTCACCGCCGCGACCAGGGCGGCGGCGGTGATGGCCGCCCGGAGCGGCCCGGTCTGGGTGAGGTCCTCCCGGGCCAGGCCGCGTTCCGCCCACCAGGCCAGGAACCCGCCGCCGAACGCGTCCCCGGCCCCGACCGTGTCCACCACGGGGAGCGGGGGGACGGCCACCTCCAGGCGATCCGTGGCCGTATAGGCCCGGACCGGTGCCGGGCCGTCCGTCACCAGCACGCAGCGCGCTCCCCAGCCGAGCAGCATCGCGGCGGCATCCGCCACGCTGCGCCCCGGCGCCAGGTAGCCCAGGTCCTCGGTGCTCGTCTTGAGGATGTCGGTGCGCGGCATCAGGCGGCGGATCCGGTCGCGGTGCGCCGCGGCGTCCGGGATGGCCGACTCGCGCCAGTTGGGATCCACGAACAGCAGCGCCGAGGCGGGCAGACTGTGCGCCAGGCGTTCCACCTCGGTGGCCATCGGCTCCACGACCAGGCCGAGCGTCCCGACATGCACGGCGGTCACGTCCCCGCTCAGCGCGCCGGCCGTTGCGGCCTGATCCAGCACGAAAGCGGCCGTTCCGGCCAGGTGGAACCAGTACCGGGGAAGGCCGGCCCCCGACAGCGACACGATAGCCAGCGGGGTGGGCTCCGGCACCCGATCCGGCAGGGCCAGCTCGACCTGGTCGCTGGTCAGCTGCCCGGCCAGCATGTCACCGAACGGATCAGCAGAGAAGCGGCCGAGGAACCGGGCCGGCTGGCCGAGCCGGGCAATGGTCCGGGCGGCGTTGAACGGGCCACCGCCCGGGCTGGCCAGCAGGGTGCTCCCGGGACGGACGGTGTCCCCGTTCCCATCCCCGGCTGCGGAGGCAGCCCGCCACCAGGCCGCAGCGGCGCGGCCGGGCTGCTCAGGATGAGATCGATAAGGCTCTCGCCCGCCACCACGATCATGGAGCGCAGCCGGTGTCATGGGACATGAGGACTCCCCTGCCTAGCGTGCCCCAGGAGCCCGGGGCACCGTTGTCCCACACTTGTACCCCTGGGCCTCCACCCGGGCCGACCCCCCGACGGCCTGCCCCGTGGTCGCCGGCTACCCGCTGCCCAGGACGGCCGCGGCGATCTCACCGACGCGCGACGGGTCGCCGATCACGTCGATCTCGGCGATCCTGCCGCCGGCCACGGTGAAGCCCATCGCTGAGAAGGGGGACTGCTCGCGGCGGACGTGCCGCGCCCGGTGCTCCTCGAAGCGCTCCGCCAGCCATTCGTTCTCGTCCATCTGTCACATCCTCGGGCCGCCCCGTGTCTTCAGCTGTGACCCGCTGGACCCCCGCCATGTGACGAGGGGGCGGTGAAACGAGGAGGAACCATGTCGTCAGCCATCCTGGTTACCGGCGGCACCGGGACCCTTGGCCAGCTCGTCATCCCCCTTCTTCTTAACGCCGGGTGCGGGGTACGGGTCCTCAGCAGGCGTCCCGGGGATACAGGGGAGGGTATCGAGTTCGTGACCGGCGACCTGGCCACCGGCCGGGGCATCGAGGCCGCGGCAGCCGGGACCGAGATCATCGTGCATTGCGCGGGCAGCAGCAAGGGCGACGGGGCCCGCAGCGTCGTCCACGGCACGCCCGAGCCGACGATGACCCACCCAGTTCCACGAACTGATCCTCATGGTGGCGCGGCAGGCGGCCCGGCTGCCGGTGATCCCGGTCCCGGCCGGGTTCCGGTTCCAGCCGGTTGAACGCGGGCGAGGTGGCGGCCCGGCTGGCCGAGCTGGCGCTGGGCCAGCCGGCCGGCCTGGTCCCCGACCTGGCCGGGCCGCGGGTCTACCGGGTGGCTGACCTGCTCCGCAGCTACCTGCAGGCCAGCGGGAAGCACCGGCCGATGGTGCCGGTGCGGCTGCCCGGGCAGGCCGCCCGGGCGTTCCGGGCGGGCGCGAACCTGGCTCCCGGCCGGGCCGTCGGCCACCGGACCTGGGAAGAGTTCCTGGCCGCCCAGACGGGGGCGGCCCCGGAGAGCAGGTCCGCGGTGCGTCCGGGCCCGGCCGGGAGCTGACCGCTGCCGTCCCAGGGCGGCCGCCTAGCGGCGCCGCGCTGCGGGCTCCAGCGCCGGGCTGACCCAGCCGTTGTCCGCCGGGTTGATGGTGGTGCCGGGCGGCACGATCTCGTCGATGCGGTCCAGCACCTCGTCGGGCAGCTCGACGGCGGCGGCGGCCAGCTGGGACTCCAGGTGCTCCATGGTCCGCGGGCCGATGATCGGGGCGGTCACCGCGGGGTGGCGCAGCACGAACGCGATCGCCATCTCGATCAGGCTCATCCCTGCCTGGCCGGCCAGCTCCGTGAGCTGCTCAACGGCATCCAGCTTGCGCTGGTTGGCGGGCAGCGACAGGTCGAAACGGTTGGCCAGCCGCTGGCGGGCGGGCGACACCGGCCCCTGGACCTCGGAGTCCTTCCGGTAGCGGCCCGAGAGCCAGCCGCCGGCCAGCGGGCTTAGGGGATCACGCCCATCCCGTACCGGGAGCATGTCGGCAGCACGTCGGCCTCGATCGCGCGGGTGAGGATCGAATACGGCGGCTGCTCGGACACGAACCGCTCGCGGCCGCGCTCCTGCGCCGTCCACTGGGCCTCCACCATCGCCGAGACCGGGAAGGTCGAGTGGCCGATGTAGCGGACCTTGCCCGCGCGGACGGCTTGGAGCGGTAGGGCCACCGGTCGCTGCCGCAGATGCACGAGCGCAGCACCCGCACCACGGCATCGGTGGGTTCCCGCAGCACCGGGTCGGGGACCTCCTCCACCCGCACCTCGCAGGCACCGTAGATCAAAGTCGCCCTCATGAAATCCCTCCCGGTCATGCTTCTCGTCACTGCGGCACCGGGCAGGCGGCACTCCGTGACTGGCACGCACCGCCCCCGTGTGGGGCATCGCCCGGCGGCGTGTTCGGCGGTGGCTGCTACCCGGCCTCCCCACCAGGAAACCGGGGACGGCGGACGTGAGGGAGAGTCTGTTGATCCAGGTAATGACAGGACCCCCAGGACGGCGGGGCGGGCACAGCGTCGTACCCGCGCAGCAAGCTCAGCCCGGGGCCATGTCCACAAAGCGTGAGTAGTGGCCCTGGAATGCCACGGTCACCGTGGCAGTCGGACCATTTCGATGCTTCGCTATAATAAGGTCAGCCTCGCCGGCCCGCGGTGATTCCCTTTCGTAAGCGTCTTCCCGGTGCAGCAAGATAACGACATCACTATCCTGCTCGATCGATCCGGATTCGCGAAGGTCGGAAAGCAGTCGGCTTCTTGTCGGTGCGCTGCTCAGGTCCGCGGTTGAGCTGGGAGAGGGCGATGACCGGGACGTCGATCTCCTTGGCCAGCAGCTTGAGCGACCGGGACATCTCCGATACTTCCTGCTGCCGGTTCTCGGTCCGCTTGGGCGAGCTCATCAGCTGCAGGTAGTCGACGATCACCATGCGCAGGTCGTTCCGCTGCTTGAGCCGGCGGCACTTGGCCCGGATTTCCATCATGGACATGTTCGGCGAGTCGTCGATGAACAGCGGCGCGTCCACCACCTCGCTCATCCGCCGGGCCAGCCGGGTCCAGTCCTCCTCGCTCATCTGGCCGGTCCGCATGCTGTGCAGCGGCACCCGGGCCTCGGCCGACAGCAGCCGCATGGTGATCTCGTTACGGCTCATCTCCAGGCTGAACAGCACCGTCGGCATCGCGTGCTTGATCGTCGCCGCCCGAGCAAGATCAAGAGCGAGGGTCGAGTTGTGCGTGGGAATCATGCTGCGGCCCGCGAGGTACAGGTGATCCGGACTATCCACCTGCACACACCGCACCGGCACGGATGGCACGGAGCGCACGTCCACGATGTAGCGACTGACCTGCTCGCGACCCCAGTTCCAGCGCGCCGCGAGCGCTTTACGGGGAAGGCGTGCCAGCGGCAGAGACGCCGGCATGATGACTTCCCACGATTCTCGCGTCTGCCGCCCTGCCCGCATGCGCGGACCTCGATACCTCACCTGTGCAACGCAGCCCAGGCTGGTTACCAGCTCAGTGAAATCATCGATCAAGCGCTTACTGGAGTTGGAGAAGCGATAGCAACCGTGTACATCGACATAGCCGTCCGAATCGATCATGCCCTGCACCAGCGCCAAGCGCTGAGCCATGGAGCTACGCAGGTAGACCGCGGGTACGTGCTTATTCCCCGCCAGGCCGAGTGAACGCCACGTTTTCCTGATCCCGGCCGCGTAAAAATGCCCAGAATCTGCGCACGCGGTAACTCTGTTGCCGAGGGCCACAAATTCGTCCATAAGCCACGAGCGGTCGCGTGGGTCGCAGGCCACCCGACCGCTTCCCGTAGTGTCACCGTCACCCAGGAGATAGCCAAGGATATAGGGCTCGAGCGCTAGATCGGCTTCAGGCAAGAGGAGGGGCTTCGACGCTGGTATCGCGTGGTTCCTCTGACCCCGAAGCCGAAGGCTTGAAGCAATCTCCCTAGTCGTCCGGGGTGTTGTCCTTACGGAGTTGCCCAGGACATCCCCCTCGCGGTCCCACTGCTGCCGGACAGCTACAGCTGTACGTCCGAGGATCGTGGCTATCTGCTCGGCTGACCGGCCGGCCGTCCGCAGGCTACGCATCTGCGCCCTCTCCTCAGGGCTGTACCTATGGTGCGACGCACGGGATGAACTCCATGTGGCCCAGTCGTCCGGGAAGTGCGGCGTACCGGGCTCACGGTGGTAGTCGTAGGCCTTCCGGGTAGGCAAGTCCCAGGTCACCCACAGGTGCTCGGCGTCGGCGACGATGATCTCCCCATCGGAGAACTCGACCTCGTAGCACGGACGTCCCTGCATCACCTCAGTGGCAGCCACCACGGTCACCGGGCGGCCATCGGCACCCAGCAGGCGGTCCCCGGGGCATACCTCACCCATCGTCGTCCAGCCATCCGGCGTGGCCAGCGGCGTGGACAGCGCCAGCGCCTTGCCGACGGCCGGCCGGGCCGCGATGACGACCATCTGGCCGGCGTGCAGGCCGTTGGTGAGGGCGTCCAGGTCGGCGAACCCGGTCGGCACCCCGTTCATGCCGCCGCCGCGGCTGCCGATCGCCTCGATCTCGTCCAGGGCCGCGGGCATGATCTCGGACAGGGACAGGTAGTCCTCACTGACCCGCCGCTCGGTCACCCCGTAGACCTCGGCCTGGGCCCGGTCCACCAGCGCGTCGGCGTCGCCGTCGCCGGAGTAGCCGAGCTGGACGATCCGGGTGCCGACCTCGACGAGGCGGCGCAGGATCGCGCGCTCCCGGACGATCCTGGCGTAGTAGCCGGCGTTGGCCGCGGTGGGCACCGTGGCGATCAGCGTGTGCAGGTAGTCGTGGCCGCCGGCCCGGGCCAGCTCACCGCGCTTGCTCAGCAGGTCGGCGACGGTCACCGCATCGGCGGGCTCGCCCCGGCCATACAGCTCGAGGATGGCCTCGTGCACGATCTGGTGCGCGGGCCGGTAGTGGTCGTCGGGCCGGATCGTCTCCATCACGTCGGAGATGGCGTCCTTGGACAGCAGCATGCCGCCTAGCACGCACTGCTCCGCCGCCACGTCGTGCGGCGGGGTGCGATCGAACCCCTCTCCCCGGGGAGCGATCTCGGCCACGCTCACCACGCATCACCTCCCCGTCGACCCGCACCAGCGGCAGCTGCACACGGCCCGCCAGCCTGCCCGTGCCCCGTTTTCATGCTCAGTTCTAGCGTGCCGGTCTGACAGTCTGGTTGCGGTCCGCCGCAGCGTCCAATCGTGCTGTGCACAGGTCTGTGGACAGCTTGTGCAGACACGCCGCCAGGGCTGTGCGCAGGCTGGGGACGGCGCTGGGGACAGAGCTCCGGAATGGCCGGCAATCATGGCTGCTGCCTGCAGAAACGTGGTCCACCGGGTGTGCGCGGAAAAAACTTCGCCGGCCGCCAGCCGTCCACACTGCAGCAGAAGTTATCCACACACGGAACGTGACGTCGACCGTCACCTGAACCCCGGGCGGCCTGCCTAAACTCCGGCGATCATGGAGTCGCTACCCCTAGGATTCGAGCATGTGTTCGACGCCCGACGCCCGGCTGGACCGCATCGGAACTGCCATCGACGAAATCGGTGAGCTAGCCGCGGAAGTGGCCGCGGCCGACGCCGACGGCACGGGCATGCTGGCCGGGCGCCTCACGGAAGTGTGGGCCATGGTCGCCGACCTCGACCCCGGGCTCGCGCGCCGCCTGCCGGGCTACACCGCGGCTGACTGAGCATGGCGGACAGCACAGACGTGGTGGCCGCCCGGCGGGCGGCCACCACGTCAGCCGGCTGATAACGACCGCCGCCGGCCCTGGCCAGGACTGGCGGCGGCGTGATGCCGCAGTCCCCCGGTCAGGAGGCGGCGACCTCGACGTCCAGCGTGGCGTTCACCTCGGGGTGAAGCCGGACGGTGACCTGATGCGAGCCGACGGTCCGGATCGGGGTGGCCACCTCGATCCGGCGGCGGTCCAGTTCCGGGCCACCGGCGGCGCGGACCGCGTCGGCGATGTCCGACGGGCTCACCGAGCCGAACAGCCGCCCCGACGCCCCGGCCCGCACCCGGAGCTGGACAGTCGTCGCCGAGAGCCGCTTGGCGGCCTCCCGGGCGTCGTCGAGGCCGCGGATGTCCCGGGCCGCGCGGGCCCGCTTGATCAGATCGATCTGCTTCTCGGCACCGCGGGTCCAGCGCATCGCCAGCCCCCGGGGCACGAGGTAGTTGCGGCCGTAGCCGCCTGCCACCTCGACCACGTCACCGGGGCCGCCCAGGCCGGTGACCTCGTGGGTGAGGATCAGCTTCATCGGTGTGCGACTCATCGGTATCCGGCCCTCCCGGTCAGCGTGCCGTGCTGGTGTACGGCAGCAGCGCCATCTCGCGGGCGTTCTTGATCGCCTTGGCGACGTCGCGCTGATGCTGCGTGCAGTTCCCGGTGACCCGCCGGGCCCGGATCTTGCCGCGGTCGGAGATGAACTTCCGGAGCAGGCCTGTGTCCTTGTAGTCCACGTAGGAGATCTTCTCCTGGCAGAACAGGCAGACTTTCTTCCGGGGCTTGCGAATAGGTGCTTTCGCCATCGTGGTGCTCCTCAGCAGAGCCCCGCATCGCGCGGGGATGGTCGTCTGGTTAGTTATCGGTTAGTGCCTGGCCCGGCGTCCGGGCTCCGGCCGGGCCGGCCGGCGGCCGCCCGGCTCAGAACGGCGGTTCGTCGGAGGCGCCCTCGCCGAAGCCGCCCGAGTCGCTGGCCCAGGGGTCGTCGTTGGCCCGGCCGCCGCCGGACCCGCCGGACCCGCCGGAGCCACCCTGGCCGCCGCCGCCGCCGAAGCCGCCGCCGCCAGCCGCCAGCCGCCGCCGCCAGCACCGCCGCCGCCGAAGCCGCCGCCGCCGCCACCGCCGCACCGCCTGAGCGGTTGGACCGGGTCACCTTGGCGGAGGCGTTACGCAGGGACGGGCCCACGTCGTCCACCTCCACCTCGAAGACGGTCCGCTTCTCGCCCTCACGGGTCTCGTACGAGCGCTGGTGCAGCCGCCCCATGACGACCACCCGCATCCCGCGCTGCAGGCTCTCGGCCACGTTCTCCGCGGCCTGGCGCCATACATTGCAGGTCAGGAAGAGGCTGTCGCCGTCCTTCCACTCGTTCGCCTGCCGGTCGAAGGTGCGCGGGGTGGAGGCGACGCGGAAGTTGGCCACCGCCACACCAGTCGGGGTGTACCGGAGTTCCGGGTCGCTGACCAGGTTGCCAACGACCGTGATCTGGGTATCGCCTGCCATCGGGGTAACTCCCGGTCATTCAGGGGATGGGTCGGGGAACGGCGCGCGGGCGCCAGCGTCAGTGCTGTTCCGGGCGAAGGATCTTGGTCCGCAGCACAGCCTCGTTCAGGCTGAGCTGACGATCCAGTTCGTGGACCGCATCCGGCTCCGCGACCATGTCGATGACCGCGTAGATGCCGTCGGTCTTCTTCTCGATCTCGTAGGCGAGCCGGCGCCGGCCCCAGACATCAATCTTGTCGACGCTGCCACCCTCGGTGGTGACCACCGAGAGAAACTGGTCGAGGGACGGCTGGACGGTCTGCTCTTCGAGAGCAGCATCGAGGATGATCATCATCTCGTAACGGCGCATGAAGGAAACATGCCTCCTCTGGACTGATGCGGCCACGGTCTCTCCGTGGCAGGAGGGGCTGGCCGGGCGGGACGGCGAGGAAGCCGACAGCGCGGGCAGCCGGTTAAGCCTACCAGGGCTGGCCTGCGGCCCGGCTCAGGATTCCGGCGCGGCGGCAGCGGGCATAACGCGGGGAAGACCCGTGACCGGACTGCTGTCCGAGGGGGTGGCTACGATGCCCGACGCTGCCGGAGCCCACCTATCCCAGGTCGCCTCGACCCGGACTCACCTCAGGCTCCCGCACCTCACGCTGAACACCGACGGCAGGCGTCATCCGATGGAGAACGCGCTGGCCGTCTTCACCCTGGCGGCCGGCCTGGTGGCCATCATCGCCGGCTTCCTGGCCAACCAGCACGGCATGGGGGCGTGGGCGCACGTCACCGCGACCTGGCTGGGGCTGGCCTCGCTCGTCATCGGCCTGTACAGCCAGTTGGTCTCGGCCACCCGGCAGGAGCGGATGCTCATCGTCACCGGCCTGGTCGCGGCGTTCGTCGGCGTCGCCCTCGGCCTGGCCAACGGCGGCCTGATGCCCTGATCCCTGCCCCGCGGCGCGGGGCAGCAGGAGCGGGGTGGCCAGGATGAGGACACCGGCGACTGCGATCGCGGCGCGCTGGCCAGGCCGGCCTGCGCTGCCCGTCCCCGCTCCCCCGCGCACCAGGCCGCCGAACGCATGAGCCGCGGCTAGTCTCCTTGCCATGGTGAGCATCGGACCGCACGTCCATGACGAGGAGCCGTTGCGGGCGGCGAAGGCCACCGAGTCCCCGGTGGCCCAGTTCTTCCTGGGTGACCCGCAGGGCTGGGCCAAGCCGAGTTTTCCCGGCGGCGACGCGGGCGCGCTCCGCACGGCGCTGGACGAGGCCGGGGTGCAGGCGTACATCCACGCCCCGTACCGGATCAACGTGGCCAGCACCAACAACCGGATCCGCATCCCCAGCCGGAAGCTGCTGGGCCAGTACCTGGCGGCCGCCGCCGAGATCGGCGCGCGCGGCGTGATCGTGCACGGCGGCCACGTGACCGCGGACGCGGACGCGGACGAGGGGTACGCGAACTGGCGCAAGGCGGTGGAACGGACCGAGCGGCCGGTGCCGATGCTGATCGAGAACACCGCCGGCGGCGACCATGCGATGGCCCGTGGCCTGGACGCGGTGGCCCGGCTGTGGGACGCCATCGGCGAGCGTGGCGGCGGGCGGCGGCGAGGTCGGGTTCTGCCTGGACACGTGCCATGCCTACGCCAGCGGCGAGGACCTGGACGGAATCGTGGACCGGGTGAAGGCCGTCGACCGGCCGGATCGACCTGGTGCACGGCAACAACTCCCGGGATGAGTTCGGCTCCGGCCGGGACCGGCACGCCGGGATGGAGCAGGGCACGATCGACCCGTTCCTGCTGGTGGACGTGATCCGGGCGGCAGGCGCCCCGGTGATCTGCGAGACCCCCGACCCGGCCGCCGACATCCGCTGGCTCCGCGCTCACCTGGGCACGGCCCGTTAGAGCCCGGCCTCGGCCAGAGGTCAGGGCCGGGCGGGGGCCGCGGCGGGATGGCGCTGCCGCCGGCCGCCGAGCGGCAGCACGAAGCGGTCGGGCGCGCCGGCCAGCACCCCGCCCGCCGGGTCATCCACCTCCCCGGCGCGGACCACGTCCCCGGCCGGGTGCAGGATGTCCCGGATCACCAGGCCGCAGAGCAGCAGCACGGTGAGGAACCGGGCCAGCAGCGCGGCGAAGTACAGGCCGGTGCTGATCCCGCCTACCTGCGAGGCGGACGGCCCGTTCACCGCGAACGTGATCAGGTAGGCCCAGATGCCGAAGAAGTAGGCCACCTCGGCCAGCTGCCACAGCAGGTAGGCCCCGATCCGGGGCCGGGCCAGCACGACCAGCGGGGCCAGCCAGACCACATACTGCGGGGACCACACCTTGTTGGACAGCAGGAAGACGGCCAGGACGAGGAAGAACACCTGGGCTACCCGTGGGCGGCGCGGCGCGGCCAGGATGAGCAGGGCGATGGCGGCGGCCCCGGCCAGCAGGACCAGCGCGGAGATGGTGTTCAGCGAGTGCACGCTGGTGGTGTCCACGAGCGGCCAGTGCTCGGTCTCGAAGAAGTACCAGATGGAGCCCCAGTCCGCCGAGCGGGTCTCGCTGAGCTGGTAGAACCGGGCCCAGCCGGCCGGCGCGGCGATCATCACCGGCACGTTCACCACCAGCCAGGCGGCCGCGGCTGAGCCGAACGTGACCCAGAACTCGCGCATCCGGCCGGCCCGCACGCAGAGCAGCAGCAGCGGGCCGAAGAACAGCAGCGGGTAGAACTTGGTCGCCACCGCCAGCCCGATGAGCACGCCGGCCAGCACGCCGCGCCGCGCGGCCCAGGCGGCCATGCCCAGCATGACCAGGCCCATGGCGATGAGGTCCCAGTTGATGAACGCGCCCAGGATCACGGCCGGGGCGAGCGCCACGCCGAGCGCGGTCCACCGGCGGGCCCGGCCCGCCAGGTAGGCGGTGGCCAGCACCCCGGCGATGGCGAAGAGGGTGAGCAGCAGGATCGTGACGTCGAAGAACTCCCGGCCCCGGGTGAACGGGTCACTGATCGGGCGGACCACCCAGGCGGCCAGCTGCATCGCGCCGCCGATGAGCACCGGGTACTCCACGGGATGCCCGAGGTAGGGCACCTTGCCGGCGGACAGCTTCTCGCCGTAGTACAGCGGGTAGATGTCGGTGTAGCAGTGCGCCTGGAACTGGGTCAGGTACCCGTTCCAGGCGCCGGCCCGGCAGGCCCACTTGTTGGTCAGCGCGAGCGCGCTGCCCAGCAGGGTCGCCAGGACCAGGGCGGTACTGGATCCGGCCAGTACCGCCAGCCGCGCCGCCCGGGGATGCGCCGTGTCCCCCGGGCCGTGGCCGGCCGGCCCGGCTGCTGCGTCGCTCACCCACGCTCCGTCATCGGCTCGCCCTTCCGCTCCCGCTGATCCTTCCCGGCACCGGGCCGGGCGATCGCGCTACCCGACTGCCGTTCGTGCCCGGCCCGCCCCGCCCGGCAGGGACGGGGTGGGCGGCGACGGGGTGACCGGGGCGGTCGGGATCGGAAGTGTCGGATTCGGGCTGGGTGACTGCTGGCCGCCGCCGTTGGCGTGGCAGTGCCGCGCCGAAGAAGAAGCCCAGGCAGGTAGCGGACGGCGTGGGCGTGGGCGACGCCGCCGGCTTGGGCTTCGGCGTGTACGGGCCGAGCAGGTTCCAGGTGGTGCCGCCGAAGTCCGGGGCCGGGAAGCTCTGCGCCGTCAGCGGGGCGAACTCCTTCATGGCGAAGATGTGCCAGATGGACGCGGGCATCTGGCCGCCGTAACCCTGCAGGCCGGCCAGCCCGTACAGGGTCTGCACCCCGGGCGGCGGCGCGCTTTCCTGGTTGGCTGCCGCCTGGCAGCCGGACACGCTGGCCGGGCAGCCCTGCTGGTCGGTGAACATGCCCACCGCCAGCGTGAACTGCGGGATGGAGCCGATGAAGAACGCGGACTGGGACAGGTTGGTGGTCCCGGTCTTGGCGATGATCGCCCGGCCGTCGGGCAGGCCCGCGTTCGGCGCGGTGCCGCCCGGCTTGGTGTCGAACGACAGCGCGTAGTCCACGTCGGAGTCTTCCTGGGGGGTCAGCACCTGGCGCCGGGTCACCTTGGCCGTCGTGGTGGCCATCGCCTGGCCGGGCTGCTGCTGCTGGATCTCCAGGATCACGTGCGGGGTGACGTACTCGCCGTTGTTGGCGAACGTGGAGAACGTGCTGGCCTGCTCCTCCACCGTCAGCGACGCCTGGCCGAGCGCGCTGCCGACCTCGTCGCGCATGGTGTCCAGCCCGGACGCGCTGTCGGCGGTGTTCACGCCGAACGCCTTGGCCATCGCGATGATGTTCTGCCCGTCGGTGCCGGCCACCCGGTGGTAGAGATCGGTGTAGGCGGTGTTGAGCGACTCCGCCGACGCGGTCACCACGCTCACCCCGTTGGCCTGCGGGTCACCCGCGTCGTTGCCCACCTCGTAGTAACCAGCCCCGTTGGCCGGCGGGGTCTGGCTGGCGTAGGTCATCGGCTGCGCGACCGGCGGGATCCACAGCGGCGAGTGGCCGTCGAGCGTGCTGGTCTTCACGCTCATGCCCTGAGAGCGGGCCAGGGCCAGCACGTAAGGCTTGAACGAGGAGCCGACCTGCTCCCGGTTCTGCAGCGCCATGTCCCACTGGCAGCGGATCTTCGCGCAGCTGTACGGCCCCTTCAGCGGGGCATCGAAGTTTGGGCCGCCGTAGGTGGCCCAGATCTCGCCGGTGCTCGGGTCCTCGAGCACCGCGCCGGTGTGCGCCCAGGCCGGCACGTGACGGCCGATCAGCGCCAGTTCCTGGTTCACCGACGCGTACAAGGCGTTCATCATCGGCTTGCTGAACGTGGTGACGATGCGCAGCCCGCCGTTCGTGATCTGCTGGGGGGTGTAGTGGTAGGTGTTCTCCAGCTCGTTCATCACCGCGTCCATGATGTAGCCGCGGTAACCCGACCAGTTGTTGTCGAACGCCTTGACGGTCTTGGGGAACTGCTGCGCGGCCGCCTCGCGCTGGGTCAGCCAGCCTTCCTGCACCATGGTGTTGAGCACGTAGTGCCAGCGGTAGACCAGCGCCTGGTAGGCAGCGCCCGCCGAGGGGTCGGGGCTGTAGTAGCTGGGGAGCTGGACCATCGCAGCGATCATGGCGGCCTGGGCGACGGTGAGCTTGCTCACCGGGACCCCGAAGTACGTCTGGGCCGCCGCGCCGAAGCCGTAGATCCCTGACGCCGGTCTGCACCGTGTTCATGTACTGGGTGAGGATCCACTGCTTGGACTTGAGCTGGGCCAGCTTTTCCGCGACGAAGATCTCCTTGATCTTCCGGCTGGCGGTCTGCGAGGTGCCGATCCCGTCGTAGTAGTTGCGCACCAGTTCCTGGGTGATGGTGGAGCCGCCCTGCTGGACGGAGCCGCTGGTCAGGTCGGCGATGGCGGCGCGCATGATCCCGGTGAACGAGACCCCGCCCTCGTTGTAGAAGTGCTTGTCCTCGGCGGACACCATGACGTGCTGGACCATGACCGGTATCTGGTTCGGCATCAGGATCTGCCGGTCCGTGCTGCCGAACATGCCGACCAGGGTGTGGCCGTCCCGGTAGTAGACCTGGGACGCCTGCCCGGTGGCCAACTCCGAGGCGACCGGGATGGGCGTCTGGGCGAGGACGAAGTAGAAGCCGACCACCATGATCACGATGAACCCGCCACCGGTGGCCAGGGCCAGGGCCATGGCTTTCTTCCAGGTCCAGTGGCGCCACCAGTCACCCTTACGGCGCGGCCGCCCGGGACCGCCGCCGCGGCCGCCGCGGCCCCGGCCACCGCCGCCCGGGCCGCCCGGCCCGCCCGGCATCGCGGCGGCCTGCCGGCCGTCCGGCCCGCGGGACGCGCCCGCCGGATAGCCGTCACCCCGGTAGCCGCTTCCCGGGTACCCGCCCTGGGGGTAGTCCCCGGCCCGGGCCTGGCCCCGGCCGCGCCCGGTCGCCGGGGAGCCCGGCGCGGGGGGGCCGTAACCCGGCCGGCCTGGCCCGGCGGCCTGGCCGGGCCGGCCGCGCCGGTGCCCAGCCGGGCGGCCAGCTTGTCCCGGGCGCTCATCTCGCCGCGGCCGGCTGGCTGGCCGGAGCCCTGGCTGGCCGCGGCCCCCAGGTCCCGGCCGCCGCGCCGCCGCGACCGCTCGGGGCGGCCGGTGCCCACGGCACGGGCTGCCCAGTCACCGCCGCGGTCCGTGGCGCTGCGGTCCGCCGCACCACGGCCCGCCGCGCCACGGTCCCAGCGGTAGTCCTGGTTCTCCCCGTAGCCCGCCGGAGCCTGGCCCCGGTCAGGACCACGCCCGGGGTACCCACCACGGCCGGGCCCCTGGGGCTGGCCGCGGTGGCTGCCGCGGGGCACGCCAGGGCGGCCCGCATCCCGCGGGTCCGGAGGATATGCGCCGGAAGAATCTGGGTAACTCACGCGTCCTCGCTGGTTGGAGAGGCAGTCGTGGGCGGACGGCTGGCGGCCGCCGGGCCTCACGGTATCCGGTGGCCCCAGCCTCCCGGCGCAGGTTAGGAATTCGTCACATCTGCATCGGGTGGCTATGACCTGCTCGTCCAGGAGAACGACAGGTCATGCCCCGCCGTTACTCACCGGCACGGGCCCGCCGACGGCGCCGGGCAGGTGGCTCGCCTGTGCCGAGAACATAGGACGAGGCAAGGTGGTTCCAGGAGCAACTTTGGCAGACTTCGACCACATACACGCGGAACTCTCCGTATTCGGACGCCATCTCGGCGAGTTCCGGTCCCTGCTTCACCCGCCCCGCGTACGGCCCGAGTTCGTCCCCGTAGACGTAGGTGACGTGGGTCAGCTTGGCCCGGCGGCAGATGGGGCAGGCGGCCTCGGTCGCCTCACCATGAAACTTGGCCGCCCGCAGCAGGTAGGGGTGGGCATCGCAGACGTCGGCGACGGTGGTGTGCCCGGCCAGCACGGATGCGAGCGTTGCCCGCCGGGCAAGCCCGTAATCCACGACCGATCGCCTGACTCCCATCACCGACAGGGTACGACGGCTGCGGGCACCGTCCGCTACCCGGATCGTCTGGTTAGCGGCGAAACGACCGATGAGGGGGAGTTGCGGCTTTCCTGGCCGCCGCATATCTTTGTGATGTATCGGTTCGATACATCGCGCGGGTACATTGAGCCGATACACCAGGCTGGCGCCAGGGCATCCGGTCCCGGCGAGGGCAGTGCGACGGGAGGTGCGGGCAGGCATGGTCGGGCAACGCTCGCGTGTCCTGGAGCTCGCGGTTCTCGGCGTGCTGCACGAGACGCCGATGCACGGATACGAGCTGCGCAAGCGGCTCAACGCGATCCTCGGCGCGTTCCGGGCCATCAGCTACGGGTCGCTGTACCCGTGCCTGAAGGAGCTCCTGGCCCAGGGGCTGATCGCGGAAGAGGTCCCAGATGGCCCGGCCAAGCCGCTCTCCGGCCGGCGATCAAAGATCGTCTACCGGCTGACCGCGGACGGCAAGGAGCGGCTCCAGCAGCTGCTGACCGAAGCCGGCCCGGCCGCCTGGGAAGACGATGGCTTCGGGGTGCACTTCGCGTTGTTCGGCCAGACCCGGGCGGACATCCGGCTGCGCATCCTGGAAGGCCGCCGGACCCGGCTGGAAGAGCGGATGGACGGGGTGCGGGGCGCGGTCGCCCGGACCCGCGACCGGATGGACAGCTACACGCTGGAACTGCACCGGCATGGCCTGGAGTCGGTCGAGCGCGAGGTGCGCTGGCTCAACGAGCTGATCGCCTCCGAGCGCCAGGCCGGCCCGGATGAGGCGAACGACGGCACCCCGCGGCCGGACGGCGGGACCGGCGCAGGACCGGCCGGCTGAAGCAACGACTTGACGCCACTAAACGTGGCTGAAAGCTGAGAGAAGGAGTAATCCCCATGGGTTCGGTACGGGTAGCCATCGTCGGCGTGGGCAACTGCGCCAGCTCCCTGGTCCAGGGCGTGGAGTACTACAAGGATGCCGAGCCCGGGGGCCGGGTCCCGGGGCTCATGCATGTCGCCTTTGGCCCCTATCACGTGCGGGACGTGGAGTTCGTCGCCGCGTTCGACGTGGATGCGAAGAAGGTGGGCCGGGATCTCGCAGAAGCCATCGGGGCGAGCGAGAACAACACCATCAAGATCTGCGACGTGCCGCCGACCGGGGTGACCGTGCAGCGCGGCCCGACCCTGGACGGCCTGGGCGAGTACTACCAGGAGATGATCTCCGAGTCCGCGGACCCGGCGGTCGATGTCGTCCAGGTGCTCCGCGACTCCCGCGCGGACGTGCTGGTGTGCTATCTCCCGGTTGGATCGGAGCAGGCGGACCGTTACTACGCGCAGTGCGCGATCGACGCCGGGGTGGCCTTCGTGAATGCGCTGCCCGTTTTCATCGCCTCCGACCCGGAGTGGGCGGCCAAGTTCACCGCCGCCGGGGTGCCGATCATCGGGGACGACATCAAGTCCCAGGTGGGCGCGACCATCACGCACCGGGTGCTGGCCAAGCTGTTCGAGGACCGCGGCGTCGAACTGCTCCGCACCTACCAGCTGAACTTCGGCGGCAACATGGACTTCATGAACATGCTGGAGCGCAAGCGGCTGGTGTCCAAGAAGGTCTCCAAGACCCAGTCGGTCACCTCGCAGATCCCGCATGAGATGGAGAAGGCCGCGGTGCACATCGGCCCCTCCGACCATGTCCCGTGGCTGGACGACCGCAAGTGGGCCTACATCCGGCTGGAGGGCCGGGCCTTCGGGGATGTCCCGCTCAACCTGGAGTACAAGCTGGAGGTCTGGGACTCGCCCAACTCCGCGGGCGTGATCATCGACGCGATCCGCGCGGCGAAGATCGCCAAGGACCGGGGCATCGGCGGCCCCATCCTGTCCGCGGCGTCCTACTTCATGAAGTCCCCGCCCCAGCAGTACGGCGACGAGGCCGCCCGCGACCTGGTCGAGCAGTTCATCCGCGGCGACATCGAGCGGTAGACGCGGTACGTGCTGGCGCCGGGCGTGTCCCTGACCCGCGCGGGGGTCCGGGAGGCCGCCCCGGCCCTGCGCAGCAGAGGAGGAACGAGATGCAGGTTCTTGAACGGCGCGGGTGACTACACCGAGCCTGACCCGGGCGACGGCAGCCACTGGGTGGAGCACCTGCGGGTCAGCGACCTCTCGGTGGGCACGTATTCGCTGCCCAAGGGCGGGATCGACGAGCAGGAGCCGCACACCGAGGACGAGATCTACGTGGTCACCCGGGGACGGGCCCGGCTGCAGGCCGGGTCCCGCACCGTCGATGTCGGCCCCGGCACCGCGGTGTACGTGCCCGCAGCGGAAACCCACCGGTTCACCGACGTCACCGAGGACCTGTCCGTGCTGGTCTTCTTCGGGCCCGCCGAGTACACCCGGCGGATCCCGGGCTGACCGGCGCCACGGCCCGCGGCCGCCGGATCCTGGCGGGCGGCTTCCGGTAGGTCAAGAGTGCCCCCGGATGCGGTGCTCGCCCGTGGTGCGCTGGGCCAGCGGCCGTAGGCTGAGCGGATGACTGTCCTGGCCGCCGTCAAGGCGAGACTGCGCGGCCGGCGACGCGGTTCTTCCTTCCTCGCCGACCTGCGGGTGCTGCTCCGCGGGCGGGACTTCCGGCGGCTGTTCTCCACCCGGCTCATCTCCCAGACGGGTGACGGCGTGTTCACCGCCGGCCTTGGCTCCTACGTGTTCTTCAACAGCACCTCGTTCCCCAACCCGGCGTCGGCCGCGGCCGCGTTCGCCGTGCTGTACGTGCCCTACTCGCTGATCGGCCCGTTCGCCGGGGTGTTCATCGACCGCTGGTCCCGGCGCCAGATCCTGGTCTGGTCGGCGCTGATCCGCTCGGTCTTCGTGGTGCTCGCCGCGGGCCTGGTGGCGTCCGGCAACCTGGGCGTGCCGCTGTACGCCAGCGTGCTGTGCGTACTCGGGGTGAACCGGTTCTTCCTCTCCTCACTGTCCGCGGCGCTGCCGCACGTGGTCGCGGGTGACGAGCTGGTGATGGCCAACTCGGTGTCGCCCACCGCAGGCGGGATCATGACCGCGGCGGGCGGCCTGGCCGGCCTGGGCGTGCACGTGGCGACCGGCGGCGGGCGCGGCGGTTCGGCCGTCACCCTGCTGGCCGCCGGATGCTTCTACGTGGCCGCCGGCCTGGTGGCCCGGACCATGCACCGCGACCTGCTCGGCCCGGCACGCGAGCCGGGGCGGACCCGTCCCGGCTCGGTCCTCGGCGAGATCGCCGTGGTGGCGGCGGGCCTGGCGGCGGGCGCGCGGTACGTGGCCCGGCGGCGCGGCCCGGCCGCCGCGCTCGGCGCGACCGGCGGGTACCGGCTGCTGTACGGCATCCTGTTCCTGATGTCGATCCTGCTGTACCGGAACTACTTCTACCGGACCGCGGGCGCCAACGCGGCGCTCAGTCACTTCACCGTGCTCGTGCTGGTGTCCGCGGTCGGCTACGGCTGCGCCGCCCTGATCACCCCGGGATGACCAGGCGGCTGGGCAAGCCAGCCTGGATGATCCTGCTGCTCGTCAGCGGCGCGGTGGTGACCGCCGCGCTCGGCGAGACGTTCAGCCAGGCCGCGTTCCTGGTCATCGGGTTCTGGCTCAACCTGGTCGGCCAGGGCGTCGCCATCTGCGCCACCACCATCCTGCAGGAGCAGGTGGACGACGACTACCGCGGCCGCGTCTTCTCGTTCTACGACATGATGTTCAACATCACCTTTGCCGCGGGTGCGGCGCTCTGCGCGGCGTTCATGCCGGTGAACGGCCGCTCGGCGGCGATGGTGGCCCTGATTGCGGTCGGATTCGCGGTGACCGCCGCCGGTTACTGGGCCGCCCGCGGCCCCTCGGCGTCCGGCGGCCGCTCCCCGGGGGCCTCCTCAGCCGGCTCAGCCGGGGATCACTCCCCCGGCTCCGCGTCGTCCTCCGGTTCCGCGGTCCCGGGCCGCCCCGCACCGGAAGCCGGGCCCGAATCAGGGTCGGCCCCGGCGGCGCTCCCGGGCTGAACGGGAGCGTCTCCCCCGGACCCGGCCGGCCCCGGGCTACCGGGGCCAGCCGCCCCGGCGTGGCCAGGCTCCCCCGTCGCGGGGTCACGGCCCGCCCAGCGCAGAAGTTCCGCGGTGGCCCGCTCGGTCCCCAGCGGCCCGTGCTCCATGCGCAGTTCCAGCAGGTAGTCATGAGGCGCGCCCGACTTCCGGCCCGGGCGGCAGGCCGAGGATCTCCATGATCTGGTTGCCGTCCAGGTCAGGCCGGATCTTCTTGAGTTCCTCGGCGGCGGACAGGACGGCGATCCGCTGCTCCAGCCCGTCCTGGGCCCGGGCCAGGCGCGCGGCCTTGGCCTTGTTCCGGGTGGTGCAGTCGGCCCGGGTGAGCACCTGCAGCCGGCTGAGCAGCGGGCCCGCGTCGCGCACGTACCGGCGGACCGCCGAGTCCGTCCACTCGCCCGGCCCGTACCCGTGGAACCGCAGGTGCAGCGCGATGAGCGTGGACACGTCCGCGGTCACCGCCGAGGGGAAGCGGAGCGCCTTCAGCCGCTGCCGGGCCATCGCGGCCCCGACCACCTCGTGGTGGTGGAAGGCCACCCGGCCGTCCGGCAGCCGCGTGCGGGTCCTGGGCTTGCCGATGTCGTGCAGCAGTGCGGCGAGCCGGAGCACCAGGTCGGGGCCGAGCCCGTAGCGCTCCTCCAGGTCGATTGACTGCTCGAGCACGGTGAGTGAATGCTGGTAGACGTCCTTGTGCCGCATGTGCTCGTCGGTCTCCAGCCGCAGGCTGGGCACCTCCGGCAGCACCACGTCGGCCACGCCGGTGTCCACCAGCAGCTCGATCCCGCGCCGGGGACCCGCCGGGGCCGGGCGCCAGCATGAGCTTGATCAGCTCGTCCCGGATCCGCTCGGCAGAGACCACTTCCAGCCGGGGGGCCAGCGGGCGCATGGCCGCGGCCGCGTCCGGGGCCACCGTGAATCCCAGTTGCGCGGCGAAGCGGGCGGCGCGCATGATCCGCAGCGGGTCGTCGCTGAACGATTCCTCCGGGCTCCCCGGCGTGCGCAGCACCTGGGCGCGCAGGTCCCGCAGGCCGCCGAACGGGTCGACCAGGTCGAGCGAGGGCAGCCGGGCGGCCATGGCGTTCACGGTGAAGTCCCGGCGGCGCAGGTCCGCCTCCAGGGACGTGCCGTAGCGGATGCCGGTGGGCTTGCGCGAGTCCGGCCGGTAGGTCTCACTGCGGTAGGTGGTGATCTCGAAGGTCACCCCGTGCCGCCGCAGGCCCACGGTGCCGAACTCGATCCCCGTCTCCCAGACCTTGTCCGCCCAGCCGCGGATGATTTCCAGCACCTGCTCCGGCCGCGCGTCGGTGGCCAGGTCCAGGTCACTGTGCGGCCGGCCGAGGAACACGTCGCGGACCGGGCCGCCGACCAGGGCCAGCTCGTGCCCGTGCCGGGCGAACAGACGGCCCAGTTCGGCCGCGGGCGCGGCTGGCTTGCGCAGCAGCGCGGCGGCCGCCTTCCGCTGATCAGGGCTCATCGGGCTGGTATCCGGCACGGGCATCGAGGGTAGGGGTTAGTGAAGGCAGGGGGAAATCCGGGGAGCCCGGACGCATCCTGGAGGACTACTCAGGGAACGGCAATACCATTTCCGGCATGCCCCGTCAGCGCCCCGCGCTCAGCGCCACCGGGCCCGCCGCGGCGGCCCGGGGTATCCGGGTTGCCGTGGCCGCCGCGCTCACCGGGTCCCCTCCCGGGAGCCGCTGGTGACCCATCTAGCTGCGGTTTTCCGGTCCCGCATCCCGCGCCTGGCCCTGGCCTGCGCGGCGGCGGCCCTGGTCACGGCCGGGCCAGCCGCGGCCGGGGCGGCCACGTCGGCACCGGCCGGGGCGGCTGGCGCGGGCGGCGTGCGGGCCGCGGCGCGCGGCACGGCGGCGGACGCCACCGGGACGACCGCGGCCCGCGGTGCCACCCGGTCCGCCGGGACAATCTCGGCGGCCGCCCTGGACACCGCGCCCGCCCAGCAGGTGACCATCGCCATCACCTCCATCAGCCCGCAGGTCGCCCGGCCCGGGAAGTCGGTCACGGTCACCGGCACCGTTACCAATGGCACGAAAATCCCCGTCTCCGGCCTCGCCGTCCAGCTGTGGTCGTCCACCGCCCCGCTCGGCAGCCGTAGCGAGCTGGCCAGCTACGCCGCCGGGCAGCTGCAGGTGGACAGCCCGCTGCCGGTGATCACCCCGCTGGCGGGGGTGCTCGGCGCCGGCGCGACCCGGTCCTGGACGCTGACCGCGCCCGCAGCCACCCTCGGCCTGACCAGCTTCGGCGTCTACCCGCTGGCGGCTCAGGTGTCGGCGACCGGGGCTCCGCTGAACGCCGAGCACACCTTCCTGCCGTTCTGGCCGGGCAGCGCCAAGTCCGCCCAGCTGGCCCGGCCGGAGCAGGTCGCCTGGATCTGGCCGCTGACCGCCCCGCCGGAGCGGGCCGCCTGCCCGGCCCTGCTCGACAATGACCTGGCCGGCAGCTTCCAGGCCACCGGCCGGCTCGGCTCGCTGCTCGCCGCCGGGTCCAGCCCGGCGGGCACCGCCGCCGACCTCACCTGGGCGATCGACCCGAGCCTGCTCACCAGCGCGGCCGTGATGAGCCAGCCCTACCTGGTGGGCGGCACCGCGGCCTGCACCGGCGCGGTCGCGGAGCGGGCCAGCCCGGCCGCCGCGGCCTGGCTGGCCAGCCTCAAGACGGTCACCGCCAGCCAGGACTTCTTCGTCACCCCTTACGCGGACGTGGACGTGGCCGCGCTCACCCACGCCGGGCTGAGCACCGACCTGGCCCAGGCCTACGCGACCGGGCTGCGGGTGACCCAGGAGCGGCTCAAGCTCGGCGTGACCCAGCGGGCGGCCGGGGTGTCCGGCCAGATCGCCTGGCCCGCCGACGGCATCGCGGACTACGCGGTGCTCGGCAACCTCGCCGCCCACGGCGTCGGCACCGTGATCCTGAGCAGCAGCATGATGCCGCCGTCCAGCCCGGCCCAGCTCACCCCGAGCGCCATCACCACCACGCCGGATGGCGTGAACGCCGGCCTGCACGTGGCGCTGGCCGACAGCACGCTGACCCAGGTCCTGTCCGCCCCCGCGGCCACCGCCGGCCGGTCCGGTGGCGCCCCCGCGGCCGCCGGGACCGTCGCCACCGTGCAGCGCTTCCTGGCCGAGACCGCGATGATGGCCGCCGAGCAGCCGTCGGTACCGCAGTCCGTGGTCATCGCGCCGCCACGGCAATGGAATCCGGCCCCCGGCCTGGCCAGCGCGCTGCTCACGGCCACCGACACTGCGCCGTGGCTGCACCCGGAGAGCCTGGCCAGCATGCTGACCGCCCGGCCCGCGGCCGGCCAGGTGGCCCGGCAGGCGCCGCCCGCCCAGCTGATCAGCCGGGCCGAGCTGCGGCGGCGGCAGCTGCGCCGGGTCAAGGACCTGGAGTCGGTGATCCAGATGCAGGCCAGCATGCTGGGCAAGCCGGACGCCACCTACCTGGCCGACGCGGTGGCGGCCATCGAGTCCTCCGCCTGGCGGGGTGATCCGGCCCAGGTGCGCAGCCTGCTGGCCCGGGTGTCCGGGTACCTGAACGCCCAGTTGCAGCAGGTCCGCATCATCGACGCCGGCCAGGTGACGCTGACCGGGAAATCCGGCCCGGTGCCCGTCTCCATCATCAACCGGCTCAGCCAGCCGGTCACGGTACAGCTCAGCGTGCAGGCCCCGGCCAGCCGGATCACCGTGCTGAAGCCCAGGACGACCGTGACTGATCGGCCCGCACCAGCAGCGGACCGTGGCGGTCCGGGTCCGGTCGTCGGTGGCCGGCTCGACCACGCTGACACTGACCCTGCTGGCCCCGGACGGGCAGCCGCTGCCGGGGACCACCGCGCAGCTGACCGTGGACGCGACCCACTTCGGCACCACCGCGCTGGTGATCATCGCGGTGGCCATCGGCGTGTTCATCATCACGTCGGTGGCCCGGGCTATCCGCCGCGGTATCCGCGGTCCCGGGACGGCCCAGCCGGACGGCCCGGCCAGCCGGGACCCGGACGGCGCCGCCCCGGAAGCCAGCGGGGCAGACCCGGAGGCCGGACCCGCGCCTCCGGTGGCCGGCGCCCCCGGACGAGGCGCGAACGGTGCGGATTCCGGCGGATCGCCCGGCGAACGGGATACCGTCGTCACCGAGCGGATGCCCGATCACGAGACAGCCGAGGAGCCGGATGAGTACGCCAGGACCCCAGGGCGGGTGGAGCACCCCCGATAGGGGTCCCGGGCACCGCCGCGCGTCCGGGAGGCGGGCCAGCCCGGCGCGGGGCGGCCAGGCTGGCAGCGGCGTGATACCGGAAACCCCCTCCGCCGGCCGCTGGGACGCCCCGCCCGATACCCGGGCCCGGCCGGGAAGCACGCCGGGCTCCGCCGAGCCGCCGGACACCCGCCCCGGCCCGCGGCGGCCGCAGCCCGCGGGCCCGCGCGGCGGCCCCGGGACGGACGACCCGGCCCGCGGCGGCGGCTCCGGATCAGGCACCGGCAGCGGCGGCTCCGGGGCCAGGGCCAGGCGGCGGCCCGGCCGAGCCCAACCTGGTCCGCTCCAGCGGGGTCATGGCCCTGGGCACGCTGGCGTCCCGCGGCACCGGATTCCTGCGCACCCTGATGCTCGTCTACGCGCTCGGCGCGACGGATGTGGCCAACGCGTACAACAACGCCAACACGCTGCCCAACGCGGTCTACGACCTCATGCTCGGCGGCATCCTGACCAGCGTGGTGGTGCCCCTGCTGGTCAGCGCGGCCAAGCGGGACAAAGACCGCGGCGAGGCCTACACCCAGCGGATGTTCACCCTGGCCACCGTGGCCCTGTTCGCGCTGACGGTGGTCGCCACCCTGGCCGCGGGCCTGCTGGTGGACCTCTACGCGCACGCGCTCACCGGGGCGGAACGGCACCTGACGGTGATCTTCGCCTTCTTCTTCATCCCGCAGATCTTCTTCTACGGGGTGAGCTCGATGGCCGGCGGCGTGCTGAACGCGCGCAACCGGTTCGCCGCGCCGATGTGGACCCCGGTCATCAACAACATCGTGGTCATCGGCGTCCTGCTGATGTTCATCGCCACCGGCGGCATCGGCACGCAGGCCGGCAGCATCTCGTCGTCCCAGGTCGAGTTGCTCGGCTTCGGCACCACGCTCGGCATCATCGCCCAGACCGCCGCCATGTTCCCGGCTCTGCACCGGGCCGGGTTCCGCTGGCGGCCGCGGTTCGACTTCCGGCGGGCCGAGGTGGCGGAGATCCGCCGGATGGCCGCCCCGCTGTTCGGCTACATCCTGACCACCCAGGTGTCCTTCCTGGTCGTGCAGAACGTGGCCAACGCCGCCTCGGTGCACCCGGGCACCCCCTACGACTCGTTCTCCGCCTACAGCTACGCCTGGCAGCTGTTCCAGTTGCCGTACGCGATCGTCGGCATCTCGGTGATCACCGCCCTGCTGCCGCGGATGAGCGCGCACGCGGCCGAGCGGCGGTATTCCCTGGTCCGCGGACGATTTCTCCACCGGGGTCCGGCTGTCCTCGGTCATCGTGGTGCCGGCCGCGCTGCTGCTCATCGTGCTCGGCGCCCCGCTGGCCGAGTTCCTCATCGCGCACGGCAGCACCACCGTGGCGGAGGCGCGCTACATCGGCGAGGTGTTCGGCGTCTTCTCGCTCGGCCTGGTGCCGTACATGGTGTTCCAGTTGCTGCTGCGCGTGTTCTACGCGCTGCACGACAGCCGGACCCCGATGTTCGTCGGCGTGGCCGTGATGGCCACGAACATCGTGGCCAGCCTGCTGGCGCTGCACCTGGCTGCCCGCCGGGCACGTGGTCGAGGGCTCGGCGTCGCGTTCGGGCTGGCGAACGTGACGGGCGCGGTGGTGTCCTGGTGGATCCTCAGCCGGCGGCTCGGCGGCCTGGCCGGCCACCAGATCGCGGGCACCCTGGGCCGGATGCACGCCGCCGCCATCCCGGCCATGCTGTTCGCCTGGGCGGTCACCTTCATGGTCGGCGTGCTGCTCGCGCCCGGGCCGGCCTACGGGCTGATCGTCACCGTGCTCGGTGGCGGCGGCGGCCTGCTGCTCTACCTGCTGTTCGCCCGCGGGCTGGCCATCAGCGAGGTCACCGACCTGATGGCCACCGTGAAGGCCCGGCTGCACCGGTGACCGGCGGCGCGCCACCCCGGCCGCGGGCGCCCCGGCGCGGTTATCGGGAACCGAACCGGGTGTCTCGCACGTGTAACAGTTTGCGGTGGCAGGCATGCGGGACACGCCGAGCCTCCCGCCGCGGCTTAGCATGGGGTACGACAGCGGCAGTCCGCGCTGCGCACCGTGGGGAGATCAGGGGGCTCGGAAGGAGGGTCGAGGGCCTGCCCCGCCCTTGGCTTCTGGCTTATGAGCACCTTTATCTCTGAACCGGGTACCCGGCTGGGCGGTCGTTACCGGCTTGAAGACCGCGTGGGCGACAGCGGCGGCTGGTCGTCCTGGAAGGCCATCGACGAGATCCTGGCCCGGCCGGTGGCCGTCCTGACGTTTGCCCCGGGCTACCCGCGGATCCAGGAGGTGCTGACCGCGGCCCGCGCCGCCAGCCGGCTGACCGACGCGCGGCTGGCCCAGGTGTTCGACGTCGAGGACGACTGGGACCAGGCCTACGTGGTGATGGAGTGGGTGCACGGCGACTCGCTGGATGACCTGCTCGCGGACGGCCCGCTGGAGCCTGCCCGGGGGGCCGAGATCGTGGCCGAGGGCGCCGAGGCGCTCGCCGTGGCCCACGCGGCGGGCCTGGCCCACCTGTGCCTCACCCCCCAGTCGCTGCGCTGGACGTCCGGCGGCGGGGTCAAGGTCCTGGGCGTGGCCATCGACGCGGCGCTGTCCGACATCACGGCCGACGATCCCGCGCTGGCCGATACCCGCGGGCTGGCCATGCTGCTGTACGCCGCGCTGACCAGGCACTGGCCGGGGCCGGGCATGGGTACCCTGCCGCCCGCGCCGCTGGCCGACGGCCGGCCGCGCAGCCCCCGCCAGGTGTGCGCCGGCGTGCCGGCCGGCATCGACGACGTCACCTGCCAGGGCCTGTTCCAGCAGGAGCGGCGCCGCGGGCCGCCACTGACCACGCCGACGTTGTTCGCCGAGGCCCTGTTCGAGGTGATCCCGGCGCCGCTGGCGCCCCCGCCGGCCGCGCCGGCCCCGCCGCCGGTCCGGCCCAGCCGGCCGGACAGCTTCGGCGGCCCCACCGCCGCCTACGGCAGGCCGGCCACGGCGGCCTACCAGTCCGGCACCGCCGCCCAGGATTACCCGCCAGCAGGCGGCTGGGGCGCGCCTGGCGGCGGCCGGCCGCCGCGCCCGGCCCGGCCGCCGCGCCGGGGAGGTGCCAGCCGGGCCGGCATCGTGCTCATCGCCCTGCTGGTCGTGGCGGCCATCGGGGCCGGGGTTTACACCCTGACCCAGACCGGCGGCGGTAGCGGGTCGGCGGGGAGCCCGGGCTCCTCGAGGCACCACGCGACGTCGCCGCAGGGCGGGATCACCGTGCTGAAACCGGTCAGCGCGGGCGGCTACGACGCGCTCGGCCTGGCCAAGGACCCAGGCAACGAGGACAACGCCGGGGCGCCCCTGGCCATCGACGGCAACCCGTCCACGGCCTGGCACACCCAGTTCTACATCGGCAACCCGGCCTTCGGCGGCCTCAAGAGCGGCACCGGCCTGCTGCTGGACATGGGCAAGCAGGTCAGCCTGAGCTCGGTGCAGGTCACGTTCGGCCCGCTGGCGGGGGCCGACGTGCAGATCAAGATCGGCAACAACCGGGGCATCTCGGCTGCCGGGCTCGCCTCGTTCACCACGATCGCCTCCCGGCAGGATGTCGGCTCCGGCACCCAGACGTTCCAGACCAGCAGCACGGCCAAGGGCCAGTACGTGGTGATCTGGTTCACCAAGCTGCCGCCGCTGCAGGGCGGCAACAACCAGTTCGAGGCCTTCGTCTACAACGTCGTCCTGCGGGGAGCGGGCTGAGCCGTGGCCGGCCTGCCCGGCCCGGCGGCGCCGGATCCCGCGGTCCCGCCCCCGGCCTCTCCCGTTCCGGCCGCGCCCGACCCCGGGCTGGCCGCCGCCCGGATGGCGCCGGAGACCGCGCCGTCGGATCGTGACCTGCTCCGGAGGCACTGCGCCGGCGACGCAACGGCGTTCGGAATATTGTTCACCCGCCATCGCGAACGGCTGTGGGCCGTGGCGCTGCGGACGCTCGGCGATCCGGAAGAGGCGGCGGACGCGCTGCAGGACGCGATGATCTCGGCGTTCCGGCGGGCCGGTGACTTCCGCGGCGACTCCGCCGTCACCACCTGGCTGCACCGGATCGTGGTCAACGCCTGCCTGGACCGGATCCGCCGCCGGGCGGCCCGCCCGGCGGCCAGCGGCGTGGACGAGCCCACGCTGGACGCCCTGGCCGCGGGGTCCGCACTGGCCGATTCCAGCGCGGACCCCGACACCGCCCTGGATGTCCTGGACGCGTTGCGCACGCTGGGCCCGGAGCAGCGGGCGGTGCTGGTCCTGGTAGACATGCTCGGGTATCCGGTCGCGGACACCGCGGAGATCCTCGGCATCTCCCCCGGCACGGTGAAGAGCCGGTGCGCCCGCGGGCGGGCCCGCCTGCTGCCGTTGCTCGCGCACCTGCGCGGCGCCGCGGCGGCCAGCCCGGCCAGCGGGGCCAGGAGCGGGGCCAGCCCGGCGGCCGCGGCCGCGGAACCGGCCCCGGCGCGGAACCGGCCAGCCCTACCGCGCGTCTCACCTGCGGAGGGAGCGGGGGACAGCCAGTCATGAGAGGGCACGTGGACGCCGAGTCGCTCGCGCTGGACGCGGAAGGGCTGCTGAGCCGCCGCCAGAGCGCGCGGGTGCGGTCCCACCTGTCCGGCTGCCCGGAGTGCGCCGCCACCCGGCAGCAGCTCACCGAGGTCACCGCGCTGCTCGGGCAGGTGCCGGCGGCCCCGCTGCCGCCCGCGATCGCGGCCCGGCTGGACCTGGCGCTCACCGCGGAGGCCGCCCGGCGGGCGGCCGAGCCGGCGGCGGCCGGGGCCACCCAGGCGGCCAATGGCGGCCCGGTTACCGCACCACCGGCCGATCGCACCACCGGCCGATGCACCACCGGCCAGCACGGTGCACCACCGGTTACCGCACCACCGGCCACGCCCGCGGGCACCCACCGCTCCCCGGCCCCCCCAGGCCGCGCGCGGCGGCCAGCCCACGGCCGGGACGGCCGGGACGGGACGGGGACCCGCCGCTGGGGACTGCGCTCCCCCGCCACGCTGCGGCTGGTGAGCGTGGCGGGCGCGGCCGTGGTCCTGGCGGCGGGCGGATACGGCCTGGCCCAGCTGTCCTCGGGCTCGTCCGGCTCTACCTCCGCCGCATCCAGCGCCGCGGCACCCGCCACGCTGCCCGTCTACACCAGCGGGTTCAGTTACCAGCCGGCCACGCTCGGCCGGCAGGCAGCCACGGCTCTGGCGAGATACCGGCATCGCGAGGGCCAGCTCATCCCGGCCGCGGGAGGCATCCAGGGTGGCCCCGCCCAGCGCAGCGGCACCGCTGGCGCCAGTCACCCGGACACCGGCGCGGCCACCAGGCACGGAACGGACAGCCTGGCTCCGGTGGTCTCTCCGGCCGAGGAGGGCATCTTGCGGGGCTGCGCGGGCGCGATCGCGAACGGCCGCGCCGTCGAACTGGTGGACCGGGCCAGCTATGCCGGGCGCCCCGCCACCGTCATCGTGCTGGCCGCCGGCGGCGGCCAGCCGGCCACCGTGTGGGTGATGGGCCCGGGCTGCTCGGCCGGCCATCCTGACAAGATCACCGAAGGGCCGCTCGGCGGCTGAGCTGGCCTGGGGCTGCCGGTGCCGCGAATCACCGGGCGGTGATCCGCCCAGGGATCCCCCCGGGAATCTGCGCGCCCTAGTATCGGTTGACGCGGGGGCAAGTTCTCTGAAAGGCAATCACACGTGACCGACACTCGGGATGTCATCATCATCGGCTCGGGTCCGGCCGGCTACACGGCCGCCGTCTACGCCGCGCGGGCGAAGCTGTCCCCCATCGTGTTCGAGGGCTCGGTCACGGCGGGCGGTGCCCTCATGCAGACCACCGAGGTGGAGAACTTCCCCGGATTCCCGGACGGCGTGCTCGGCCCGGACCTGATGGACTCGATGCGCAAGCAGGCCGAGCACTTCGGGGCGGAGCTCATCGCCGACGACGTGACCGAGGTAGACCTGCTGGCCAGCCCCAAGGTGGTCAAGACGGCGAGCGAGACCTACCACGCCCGGACCGTGATCGTGGCCACCGGCTCGCGCTACCGGGAGCTGGCCGCCGAGGGCGAGAAGCGGCTGTCCGGGCACGGCGTGTCCTGGTGCGCGACCTGTGACGGGTTCTTCTTCCGTGACCTGGACATCGCGGTGGTCGGCGGCGGTGACTCGGCGATGGAGGAGGCCACCTTCCTGACCCGGTTCGCCAAGTCGGTGACCGTCGTGCACCGGCGGGACAAGCTGCGCGCGTCGAAGATCATGCAGGACCGGGCGCTGGCCAACCCGAAGATCAAGTTCCGGTGGAACAGCGAGGTCAGCGAGGTGCTCGGGGACTCCAAGGTCACCGGCCTGAAGCTGCGTGACACCCAGACCGGGGCGGAGAGCAGCATCGACGTGAACGGCATGTTCGTGGCGATCGGGCACGACCCGCGCAGCGAGCTGTTCACCGGCCAGCTGCCGATGAACGAGGAGGGCTACCTGCTCGTCGAGCACCCCACCACCCGGACTGGCGTGGACGGGGTCTTCGCCTGCGGTGACGTGGTAGACCACATCTACCGCCAGGCCGTCACCGCCGCGGGCACCGGCTGCGCCGCCGCCATCGACGCCGAGCGGTGGCTCGCAGATCACGAAGCCTGAGTCTGCAGGAATCCGACAAACCGGAAGGAACCGACCACCGTGGGCGTAACCAAGATCGTGACCGATGAGACCTTCGACGCGGAGGTCGTGAAGAACTCCAAGCCGGTCATCGTGGACTACTGGGCCGAGTGGTGTGGCCCGTGCCGCCAGGTCGCCCCGGTGCTCGAGGAGATCGCCAAGGAGCACGCCGACAAGATCGACGTGGTCAAGCTGAACATCGAGGAGAACCCGCAGACCGCGCAGAAGTACGGGATCATGCTGATCCCGACCCTGAACGTGTTCTCCGGCGGCGAGGTGGTCAAGCAGGTGGTGGGGGCCAAGTCGAAGTCCGCCCTGCTCAAGGAACTCGCGGACTTCATCTGAGGTCACCGTCCGGCCCCCGGGGAAACCGCTCCCCGGGGCCTGCCCCTGCGCCAGAACGGGGAGCGCGCCCGCATGCACCCAGCCGGGAACCCGGACATCCGCACCCTCACGTCCAGCGTCATCTACGAGGATTCGTGGATGGCGCTGCGCCGTGACGAGATCGAGCGGCGCGACGGTTCCCGTGGCGTGTACGCCGTGGTGGACAAGCCGGACTTCGCCGTGGTGATCCCCGCTGACGAGGACCGGTTCTGCCTGGTGGAGGAGTACCGGTACCCGATCCAGCGGCGCGGCTGGGCCTTCCCGCAGGGCGCGTTCCCGGGCCGCGCGACCGGGGATCCGGAGGATCTGGCCCGGCTGGAACTGGCCCAGGAAACCGGCCTGCGCGCTGCGGAGATGCTCCTGCTCGGCTACCTGCACAGCTCCCATGGCACCAGCAGCCAGGGCTTTCATGTCTACCTGGCGTCCGGGCTGACCGAGGGAATGCCGGACCGCGAGCCCGAGGAACAGGACATGCGCCAGCGCTGGGTGACCCGCGCCGAATTCAAGAACATGATCCTTAACGGCCGCATCACCGACGACTCGACCGTCGCCGCCTACTCACTCCTGATGCTGCACGAAGAGAACGCCACGGCGGCCGGCCGGCGCTGAGCACGGGCGCGGGATGCGGCGGTGCGGTCAGGCCAGCCGCAGCGTCCGCTCCGGGCTGACCGAGCCGAGCAGCCGCTCGAGCGCCACCTCGACATCCTCGCGCCAGGAGACGGCCGTCTTCAGTTCCAGCCGCAGCCGGGGATAGTGCAGGTGCGGCCGCACCGTCTTGAACCCCACGGCCAGCAGGTAATCGGCGGGCAGCACGCAGGACAGTCCCTCGGAGCGCAGGTCGCCGAAGGCCTCGATGGCCTTGACCCCGCGCCGGGTGAGGTCCTTGGCCACGCCCTGCACCAGCATCCGGCCCAGGCCACCGCCGGAGAACTCGCTGATGACATTGGCCGTCATCAGCAGCACCGCGTCTGCGGACACCGGGCTGGTCGGGAAGGCCACGGACCGGGGCACGTACATGGGCGGGGCGTAGAGCACGTAGCCGGCCGGCACGCCGTCCACGTACGCGATCTTCCCGCAACTGCCCCACTCGAGCAGCGTCGAGGAGATCCACGCCTCCTTCTCCAGGGCCGGGTCGCCCACCTCCTGGGCCCGGGCATGGCCGACCGGATCGAGTTCCCAGAAGACGCACCGGCGGCACCGGTGCGGAAGATCATCGAGGTTGTCCAGGGTGACACTGACGAGACGGCGCGGCACTGGCACCCCTGTTGGTCGGGAGGCGTAGCTGGGCGGGGCAACGGGCACAGCAAGTGGCGCGGGCCCGCACCGGCGCGTCCGCCGAGGCCGCCGGTGCCCACCCGCCCGGTGCCATGGTACCTACCGCCCGGCCGCGGCGGCAGGGCGTTGCGGCGGCCGGTAGGGCGACAGGACGGGCCGCGGGCGCGGGCCGAGCGGAATAGCCGCGGGCCCAGCGGAGTAGCCGGCCCGGGCCACGGGCCCGGTCAGCGCGGGACAGCCGGCCCCCACGGAGCGCCGCGGCGGCGCCGCTAGGCTCGGGCCGTGACTTCAGCCAAGAGCTTCGGCAGTGACAACCACGCCGGCGCCCACGGGGCGGTGCTGCAGGCCATGGCCGCCGCCAACCCGGGTGACACGCACGGATACGGCGCGGACCCCTGGACCGAGCGGGTGACCCGGGAGATAGCCGCCCTGTTCGGCGCCCGGGGCGGGGTGTACCTGGTGTTCAACGGGACGGCCGCGAACGTCCTCGGGATCAGCCTGCTGGCCCGCCCGTACGAGGCGGTGATCTGTGCCGAGACCGCGCACCTGAACGTGGACGAGTGCGGGGCGCCGGAGCGGCTGCTCGGCAGCAAGCTGCTCACCGTCCCCACGCCGGACGGGAAGCTCACCCCGGGCCTCATCGCCAGCCGGCTGGGCGGCCGCGGCGACGAGCACCGGGCCCAGCCCCGGGTGGTGTGCCTGACCCAGGCCACCGAGCTCGGCACCTGCTACTCACTGGCCGAACTGCGGGCCATCGGTGAGTTCTGCCGGTCCAACGGCCTCCGCCTGTATATCGACGGGGCCAGGCTGGCGAATGCCGCCGCCTACCTGGACTGCCGCCTGGCCGATCTGGCCGCCGAGGCCGATGTGCTGAGCTTCGGCGGCACGAAGAACGGGGCGGTCGCCGTCGAGGCGGTCGTGGTCATGGCCGAGGACCTGGCGGCGCCGGTGCCGTTCCAGCGCAAGCAACTCCTCCAGTTGGCCTCCAAGATGCGGTTCCTGGCCGCCCAGTTCGCCGGGCTGCTGGAGAACGAGACCTGGCGGCAGAACGCGGTGCGGGCGAACCGGGCGGCCCAGCGGCTGGCGGCGGGGGCCCGGGACGTGCCAGGAGTGAGCGTGCGCCAGGATGTGCAGTCCAACGCGGTGTTCCTGGCCGTCTCCCCCGCGGTGGCCAGCATGCTGCAACGGGAGTGGGGCTGCTACCCGTGGGATGAGGCGCAGACGGTAGTCCGGGTCATGACCGCCTTCGACACCTCGGCCGCTGATGTCAGCGCCTTCCTGGCCAGCCTGCGCGAGATGGCCGCCTCCCTCGTCTGAGGCGGCCCGGCTCCCCGGCAGCGGGGTAGCCGGTGCCCGCCCGGGTGCCCCGAATGCCCGGTGCCCGGTGCCCGGTGCCGCCCCGGAAATACCCACATGTGGGAAGCCTGCGTGCGGGGTTAGCGTGCATACATGGATGCGGTGCACTTCCTCGTGGCGGCCGAGGCCCGGCTGGCCGGGGACGTCTTCGGCCGCATCGCCGCCGGGCTCAATCACCTGTTCTGGCTGGCTGACCCGGTGGCGCGCCAGCCCCAAGCGTGCCGGGAGAGGAAATGGAAGCCAGGTCAGCAGGAGCAGGCCGACATGGGCCGCTCGGAGGCCCGGGCGTCCGTCTGCAGCCGCTCTGGGAGTTCCGGCCGGACTCCGCGGCGAACTGCCTCCCTGGTTCTCCCGGATCGGGCCGGGCACCCTGGAGTCCTCACTTGTGGCGAGCATCCTGGCCCGGCTGGGTGAGTTCGCGGCCAGCGGGCGGCCGCTGCCGGAACACGCGGGTGTCACGCTGGCGTGGCCGGTGCCTCCCCGCCCGGCAGCACGCTCGACCAAGGCAGCCCGGTCCGGGGCGACACATCGCTGGGCCGGGGCGCCGCATCGTTTCACGTGAAACATGCCGTCGTGGTGGCCAGGTCGGCCCGGGCTCAGTACGGATGGCGCGCCCGCGGACGGCGCGCGCCGCGCCGGCACCCCCGGCGCCCCAGTCACCGCGCCCCGCCGTGCGCACCCCGGCGCGGATGACCGTCCCGATGCCTGCCGTGCGCACTTCCGGCGGCAGGCTCACCGGGCGCCCAGGCAAGGACGCGGGGCCTCCCGCACCGGCTGCGGCATGACCACGCCAGAGCCGGCCTGGTCCTCGCCGGCAGCGGGACCCGCTGCCGGGCGGGTGGTGAGCAATCCCTTCGACAGTGATCATGCTGCCCGCCGCTACGCGCACGGCCGCCGCTACTATCACCGCTCGGCCCTGGACATGGCCATCAGTCAGCTGGGCATCAGCCATGTCCGCCTGGCGGTCAACGTGGCCTGCGGGACGGGCCTGTCCACCCGGGCGGTCCTGGAACTGGCGGACCGTGTCATCGCCATCGACACCTCCCACGCCATGCTCCGCGTCGCACCACCGCACTCGGGCGCCCGTTACCTGGTGGCAGCAGCGGAACGGATCCCGCTCCACGACGCGGCCGCCGACCTGGCCACCGTCGCCGCCGCCTTCCACTGGTTCGACCAGCCCCGCGCCTTCACCGAACTGGCCCGCGTCCTCCGCCCGGGGGCCGGCCTGGCCGTCTACACCGACTTCTTCCATGGCCGGCTCTCCGGGCAGTCCGGATTCGCCACCTGGCTCAAAGAGTCCTATCTCCCCTGCTACCCGGCCCCGCCGCGCTACGCCCACTTTGACCCCGCCGCCGCGCTGCCCGCCGGCTTCGGTGAGGTCCGCTACGCCGAAGGCGGCATCCGCATCCCGCTCACTCCGGCCCAGTTCGCGGACTACCTGCTCAGCCAGAGCAACGCCGCCACCGCCATCCAGTCCGGCACCATCAGCGCGGACACCCTCCGCAGCCAGATCCTCGGCGAAACGGCCGCGTTCTTCCCCAGCCAGGGGCACGCTGAGGCCGTGTTCGGAATCCGGGTCTGGACCACCGTCCGCCGCGGCTGACACCCAGGCAGGCACCCGCCGGGACTGTCCGTCAGCAGCCGCCTGTGGGGTCAGCCCGGTCATGGCCGCCGTTGACCAGTGGGCGGTTTCACGTGAAACACAACACGGCGCCGCGGGCATGCGGCCAGTGCATGGTAAGCCGGGCTATCCCTCCCCGCCCGGGGATGCTCAACAGGGGGACGGTGCGGGATTACGCGCTCAGGGTCGCGGCCCATTCGGGCGACATGGTGGAGACGATCCGCTCCAGGTCCTCGATCGAGCCGAACTCCACCACGATCTTCCCCTTGCGCCGGCCCAGTTCCACCTTGACCCGGGTATCGAACGCATCCGACAGCCGGTCCGCCAGCCGGTCCAGCGCGGGCGCGGAGGCCTGCCGGGCCACCGGACGGCGGGACTTGGCCGGCTGGACATCCCCCATCGTGACGATTTCCTCGACCGCCCGGACCGAGAGGCCCTCGGCCACGATGCGGTGAGCCAGGTGATCCTGTGCGTCGGCATCATCGAGGGACAGCAGAGCCCGGGCATGACCGGCCGACAGCACGCCCGCCGCCACCCGGCGCTGAACCGGGCCGGACAGGTTGAGCAGCCGCAGCGTGTTGGAGATGTGCGGCCGGGAGCGGCCGACCTTCCGGGCCAGCTCCTCATGGGTGGCGCCGAAGTCATCCAGCAACTGCTGGTACGCCGCGGCCTCTTCCAGCGGGTTGAGCTGCTCGCGGTGCAGGTTTTCCATGAGGGCGTCACGGAGCAGGTCATCATCCGCCGTGGCGCGCACGATGGCCGGGATCTCGGTCAGGCCCGCGCGCTGCGAGGCGCGCCACCGCCGCTCACCCATGATCAGCTCGAACCGGCCCGGCTCCGTCTCGCGGACCACCACCGGCTGCAGCAGCCCGACCTCGCGGATCGAATCGACCAGCTCGTCGAGGGCTTCCTCATCGAATACCCGGCGGGGCTGGCGCGGGTTGGGGCTGACCGCCCCGATCGGCACCTCCTGGAAGTAGGCCCCGGCAATAGCACCAGCCGCCGGGCCCGGTTGACCGGTACCCGCGCCCAGCGTGACGTTGCCCGGCCCGGGCGCGCCGGCGGATGACCCCGGGGCGCCCGCGACCGGCCCGGTGGGGATGAGGGCGCCCAGGCCCTTGCCGAGCCCGCGCTTCTGCTGAGCCATCGTCTCTCCTTGCCGCTGCGCTTCCTGCCACCGCCTGCTGCCCGGGTCCGGCCCCGCCGCCCTGCTCCCCGACCCCCGCGGGAGCCAGCCGGGACACACGGGAACGGTCCCCCGACAAGAGCATGCCATCCCGTGCGGGTGCGCGCGCCCAGCGCAGCCGTCCCGGCATGGTGATCTGAGGGACTCCGAACGCTAGGGCCTGCGGCGGCGGAAGCGCTGCCAGCCTTCTTCGTGCCGGGACAGATCCGGCTGCTCGAGTTCATGTCCGGCTTCATCGAGCGCGGCGACCGAGGCCACCACGGCCGTCCGCGGCAGCAGCGCGGCGAAGAACACCACGCCCAGATCCCGCCGTTCGGCGACCGGATGCAGGATGGCGGGTTCCTCACCCGCGAGATTCACCCGCACCGTGGCCACGGCCGGGTCGGCCCGGATCAGGACCCGGCGCGGCCCGTCCTCGCTGCCCCCGGTATAGATGTTCAGCAGGCTGCCCGCGTACAGCGGCGGGCCGCCCATGCCGCCGGAGTCACGGCTGCCGTCCGGGCGGACCGTCTCCAGGAACGTGTGGAAATCCTGGCTCGTGCCGCCCGCCAACAGCGACCACCGCTCGCCCGTGGCCAACTGGCCCTCGGCGATCACCTGCACATCGGTCATGCCCGGCTCTCCTCCCGGCCGCGGCGGTGCGCTGCCGCCCGGCTGGCTACGGCGCCGAGCGGTGGGCCAGTTCCCGGGCCGCCTCCAGGTACGCGACCGCCCCCGTCGACCCGGGGTCGTAGGTCATCACGGACTGGCCGTAGCTGGGCGCCTCGGAGACCCGGACACTCCGCGGGATGATCGATTCGAGGACCACGTCACCGAAGTGGCTGCGGACCTCGTCGGCGACCTGGGAGGCGAGCCGGGTCCGGCCGTCGAACATGGTGAGCAGGATGGTGGACACGGCCAGGTCCTGGTTGAGGTGGCTCTTCACCATCTCCACCGTGCGCAGCAACTGCTCGAGACCCTCCAGGGCGTAGTACTCGCACTGGATCGGGATCAGCACCTCGGCCGCCGCCACCAGCGCGTTGACCGTCAGCAGGCCGAGCGATGGCGGGCAGTCAATCAGGATGTAATCGAGCTGCGACTCATCGTAGGCCTGGAGCGCCCGGGCCAGCCGTCCTTCCCGGGCGACCATCGGCACCAGTTCGATCTCCGCGCCGGCCAGGTCGATGGTGGCCGGTGCGCAGTACAGCAGCGGTATGTCATCAACCGCCCGGATGATCCCGACCAGCGGCTGATCCTCCACCAGCACGTGGTAGATGGAACTGATGCCCACCCGGTGATCCACGTCCAGGGCCGTGGAGGCGTTGCCCTGCGGGTCGAGGTCGATGACGAGCACCCTCGACCCGTGCTGGGCGAGCGCCGCGGCCAGGTTCACCGCGGTGGTCGTCTTACCCACGCCGCCCTTCTGGTTGGCGATCGTGATGACCCGGCAGGAACCGGGCCGTGGCCAGGCCCGCTCGGGCCGCCCGCGGCCGGAGATGGCCGGCGCCGGCGGGGCCTCGGCCGCGGCGGGTGGCTCCTCCGCCGGGCGCCGCGCCGTCGGGACCACCATCTCGGGCTGGCCGTCATCGGGCACGGTCACGCCGCCGGCCGGATATTCCGCGCTCATCACCGCTCCTGACTGCCCTTCCAGGCGCTGGCCCGCCGGGCGCGTGCCGTCCTGGGGGTGCCCGTCGCGCGCGTGCTCCCTGGAGCGTGCACCAGCCACCTCACCTGACCGAGCCGCCGATCCCCGGCGCCGTCCCATATCCCCCCCGATCCCGTTGTCCCCCGCAAAGCCGCCGGGATGCACGCCGCCCGGCCCCAGTGATGCTATGTCCGGCACGCCGGCCAGCCCGGCCTCCGGCGCCGCGGCGAGCGCGGACTCCGGCCCGGCGGTCACCACCCGGCTCCGCGGGCTGCCCGGCCCGGCCAGGCCGGCGGCGGGCCAGCCGAGGCCCAGCCCGGCCTGATCGGCAGCCCCGGGCCAGGCGACACGGCCACCGGGCGCGCGGGCGTCCTCAGGCCATCCCAGGCCGGCTGCGGAAGCCACCCGCGCTCCTCTCCCAGCCGGACGCCCAGCGCTCGGCGTGCCGCTAGCGGCCAGCGATCAGCCGCACGACTGTCGCGGCGCGATCGACCTTACCGTCCCCGGCGGTCAGCACGGACACCTCTTGGATACCGAGCCGTCGCAGCACCGGCCGCGCCGCGGCGACCTCGTCCGCTGCCGTGGCCCCTTTGATGGCGAGGATCAGGCCGCCCGGCCGGACGAGGCCGGCGGCCAGCCCGGCCAGCCGGTCCAGGGGAGCCACCGCCCGGGCGGTCACCACGTCGGCGTTGAGCTTGCCCGCCAGTTCCTCGGCACTGCCCCGGCATACCCGGGCGTTGGGCAGGTTCAGCTCCACGAGGCATTCGCCCAGGAAAAGGACGCGTCGCTCCATCCGCTCCAGCAGGGTCACCTCGACGTCCGGGAGCAACAGGGCCAGCACGATGCCGGGCAGCCCCGCACCGGAGCCCAGGTCCACCAGTGCCGACGGCCTGGGCACCAGGCCGGTGATGGCGGCGCAGTTCAGCAGGTGGCGCGTCCACAGCCGGGGCACTTCCCGGGGACCGATCAGCCCCCGCTCCACACCGGCCCCGGCCAGCATCCGCGCGTAGCGCTCCGCGGCGGGCAGCGCCGCCCCGAACAGCGCCGCCGCCTCCGGAGGGGGCGGCGGAAATCCCGTAGGGCCGTCTCCCGGGATTGGTGGCACGCCCGGATCAGCCAGCCGGGAAGACGACCACCCGGCGGTTCGGCTCCTCGCCCTCGGACTCGCTGCGCAGGCCGGCCGCGGCCACCGCGTCATGCACGATCTTGCGCTCGAACGGGGTCATGGCATCGAGCCGGCTGGGCACACCGCTGCTCTTGACCTCGTCGGCCGCGTCGCGGCCCAGTTCGGTCAGCTCCACCCGCCGGTTGGCCCGGTAGCCGCCGACATCAAGCATGATCCGGGTCCGGGCACCGGTCTGCCGGTGCACCGCGAGCCGGGTCAGCTCCTGCAGCGCCTCCAGTACCTCGCCGCGCGGGCCGATGAGCTCCTGCAGCGTCGCGCCGACCACGGACACCAGGGCCCGGTCTCCCTCGACATCCATGTCGATGTCACCGTCGAGGTCCGCCACGTCCAGCAGCCCCTCGACATAGTCCGCGGCGATCTCGCTCTCCTGCTCGAGATCGGCCATGGTCAGCTCAGGCGCTGCCGCTCCGTCATCCTCAGCGGTGGCCGCGCCGGAGGCCTCCGCCGGGTCGTCCGTGTCCTCGTCGCCGAGGTCGTCCTCGGTCCAGGTCGTCCTGGCCGGGCTCCTCGTCGCCGAGGTCATCCTGGTCCAGGTCGTCGGCGACAGAGTCCCCGGCTGTGCGGCCTGTCCCGGCCGGGCCCTCGCCCGCCAGCGGGCCTGCCGCCGCAGCCGGCCCGCTGCCCGCCTCGCCGCCTTCCGCCGCCAGCGCCTGGCCTGCGGCTTCACCGCTGGTGACGGTGCCCGCGTTGTCCGCTTGGCTCACGACCGGGTCCCTCCTCGATCCGAGGCATGTGCATCCGGCACCATACGGGCCTGGCGATGCCGCCTCTGCGTTTAGCGCTTGCCTGAGCGCCGGCTCCGCGACTGGCGCACCGGCTGCTGCCTGACGATCCTAGTCTCGGCCTCAGCCTCCGGCGTCGGCTCGGGCTCGCCGCGGCCCTTCACCAGCCGGCGCAGCGGGTTGCCGCCGTTGCCCCCGGACGTGGTGGCCTTGCCGTTGCCCCCGGATGGCGCGCTGGCCGGCTTGGCCGCGCTGCCGCCGCCCGGCTTGGCCGCGCTGCCGCCCGCCTGCTTGGCCGGGGACTTGCGCAGCTGGTTGATCGGCTGCCCGGCCGCTGCCTTGGCCGGCTGGCCGGCCCCTTAGCCGGCCGGGCCGCGCCCTTGGCCGGCTGGGCCGCGCCCTTGGCCGGCTGGGCCGCATCCGCCTTGCCCGCCCCGGCCTGGGCGCCGGGCTGTGCCCCGGCCGCCTTGGCGGCGGCCTGCTGCCGGGCCGCGGCCCGGCCTGCGGCGGTCACCGGCCCGGCCGGCCGGGCCGGCTCCTTGCCCGCCTGCTTCGCGGACCCCTTGCCCTTGGGCGCCGCCGCGCCGGCCGCGCCGGCCGCCGCCGCGGCCCCCGCCGGGACCGGCGGGGGGAACCGCTTGAACAGCACGTACTGCTGGCCCAGGGTCCACAGGTTGGTGGTCACCCAGTACAGGACCAGGCCGAACTGCCAGTACAGGCCGGACAGCGCGAACACCGGGACGACGTACTGCATCATCTTCTGTGATGACGCCATCGGGTTGTCCGGGTCCACCTGGGGCGTCATGCCGCGCTTCATGCTCTGCCGCACGGTCATGAACGTGGTCGTCGCGCTGATCAGGACGAAGACGAAGATGACGGCCCACTGAGCCGGCCCCACCCCCGGGTGGCGGTACAGCGTGGGCGGGAACAGCGTGGACAGGAAGCGGTCCGCGACGGTGACCCCGAAGATGTGCGCGGTCTGGGCGCTGGCCACGACGGCCGGGGTCAGCCCGTACTTGGGCTCGTCCAGGGAGATGGCCCGGAGCACCGCGAACAGCGCGAAGAACACCGGCAGCTGGGCAACGAGCGGGAGGCACCCGGCCAGCGGGTTGGCCCCGTTCTCCTTGTACAGCTTCATGGTTTCTTCGTTGAGCTTCTGGCGGTCGTTCTTGTACTTCTTCTTCAGCTCAGCGACCTGGGGGGCGAGCGCCGTCATCTTCCTGGTGGCGTGCATCTGCTTGATGAACAGCGGCACCAGCAGCAGCCGCATCAGCACCACGAGGAACACGATCGTCAGTGCCCAGGCCCACCCGCTGGACGGGCCGAAGATCGCGCCCAGCCCAGCGTGCAGGCGCATGATCACCCACGCGACCGCGTCATACAGCGGGTTAAGCAGCGGGATACTCACGAACTGGCTCCTTGCGATGGGGGCGACAGCCGCCCGACGCGGCGGGGCGGCACCGGATCGAAGCCGCCCGGGTGGAACGGATGGCAGCGGCCGATCCGGCGCACCGCCAGCCATGAGCCCCGCAGCGCGCCGTGCACGCGTATCGCCTCCAGGGCATAGGCACTGCATGACGGCGCGAACCGGCACCGGGCGCCCAGCATCGGGCTGATGAACCGGCGATAGCCCCCGACCAGGGCGATCAGGATGACGGCGGCCAGCGAGGAACGGTCCTGCCGTCCCTCCGCACGCTGCTGCGCGCCGAGGCTCGCGCCTGGGCTGGTCATCGGGTCAGCGCCCCCGCCTGCCGCCGGAGCAGTGTGTCGATCACCAGGTCGAGTTCGGCGGCGAGATCCGCCTGGCGCGCGGTCCCGGCCCGCGGATTCGCACGGACCACAAGCAGGCTACCTGGCGGCAGCGACTCGATGCGTCCGCGCACCAGCTCGCGCAGCCGGCGGCGGACCTTGTTCCGCACCACCGCGCCACCCACCGCGCGGCTCACGATGAACCCGGCCCGGGCGGGCCGCCCGGCCCCCGGCTGCACCAGCAGGTGCCCGGTCAGCAGGGGCCGTCCGGTCCTGCTGCCGCCCCGCACGGCGGCGGAGAAATCCTCGCGCCGCCGGATCCGGGCTGCTGCGGGAAGCACGGGTGACCTCCGCTGTCCTGCGCTAGGGCAGGTGAGTCAGACACTGACCCGCGCGCGGCCCTTGCGGCGCCGCGCGGACAGGATGGCGCGGCCGGCCCTGGTCCGCATGCGCAGCCGGAAGCCGTGCGTCTTAGCACGCCGGCGGTTATTCGGCTGGAACGTACGCTTGCTCACACGAAACTCCAGGTGCCGTTCTGGGCTGGCCCGGCGCGGGCGGTAAACGCGCATGCGGGCATGACCACGTCGAAGTGGTGGGTCCGTTCACGGTACGCGCCCCGCCGGGCACGGGTCAAACCGGGGGATGGCCGCGCGCGGGCGCGGGAACACCGCAGTTTGCTCGCCGCCGGCCAGCCCTGGAGCCTAGGCTGTGGACAACACTCCGGCTCGGGGGAGGCCGGCGCACGGGACGGCCACATTTCCGGCACCGAACCCGCGCGATTCGTGCACGCCTCGACATCCGGCGTGCACAAGCTGTGGACAAAGCTGTTGATCACATGGGGGGCGCGAGGGGTGAACGGTAAATGAGCGAAACAGACCTCGCGGAGGTATGGGCCCGATCGCTGGACGAGCTGGCGACGATGCAGATCGAGCCGCATCAGCGGGCGTGGCTCCGGCTCACCCGGCCGCTGGGCCTGGTGGAGAATACCGCGCTGATCGCCACCCCGAACGAGTTCGTCAAGGAGCAGCTGGAGACCAGGCTGCGCGCCCTCATCACCCATGCGCTGTCCCGGGAGCTCGGCCGCAGCATCCAGCTGGCCGTGACGGTGGATCCCACCGCGATCGCGGCCGCCAGCACCTTCCCGCCCGCCCCGGCGCCGGGAGCGGGCCCCGGCCCGGGCAGTGGCACGGCCGCGCCCCAGGACGGCCAGCCGGGCCAGCCGGGCCTGGGCGCGGCAGCGCCCGACGGCTCCCAGCCGGCGCCGGGCCGGGGATTCGGCGACGCGGACCTGGGCCCGGCGCCCGGGACCAGGCGTCCCGATGGCACGCTCACCCCGCCGGTGCCCGGCCCGGGGATGCCCGGGCACGGGGCCCCCGGCACCGGGAACGCTAACGGCAGCGGGCTGACCATGCCGCCGGGCCCGGCGACGGGATACCCGGGGCAGCTCCCGCAGCACGGCCACGACGGGTCCCGCCCGGCGGGCGGGGCCCCGGCCCCGGGCGGCTCACCCGGCACCGGCCCGTTCGACCCGCTGGCCAGCCGCCCGCACCACTCCGGCGGGCAGGTGCCGCTGCCCGGCACGCCCCGGCCGACCCAGGCCCGGCTGAACCCGAAGTACACGTTCGAGACGTTCGTCATCGGCTCCAGCAACCGGTTCGCGCACGCCGCCGCGGTCGCGGTGGCCGAGGCGCCGGCCAAGGCCTACAACCCGCTGTTCGTCTACGGCGACTCCGGGCTGGGCAAGACCCACCTGCTGCACGCGATCGGGCACTACGCGCAGAGCCTCTACCACGGGGTGAAGGTCCGCTACGTCAGCTCGGAAGAGTTCACCAACGACTTCATCAACATGATCCGGGACGGCAAGCAGGACGGATTCCGCCGCCGGTACCGGGACGTTGACGTGCTGCTGGTGGACGACATCCAGTTCCTGGAGAACAAGGAAGGAACGCAGGAGGAGTTCTTCCACACCTTCAATACCCTGCATAACGCCAGCAAGCAGATAGTGATCTCGAGCGACCGGGCACCCAAGCGGCTGGTCACCCTGGAAGACCGGCTGCGCAGCCGCTTCGAGTGGGGCCTGATCACCGACGTGCAGCCGCCGGAACTGGAGACCCGCATCGCCATCCTGCGCAAGAAGGCGGTGCAGGAAGGGCTGAACGCGCCGCCCGAGGCGCTGGAGTACATCGCCAGCCGGATCTCCACCAACATCCGGGAGCTGGAAGGCGCCCTGATCCGGGTGACCGCCTTCGCCAGCCTCAACCGCCAGTCGGTTGACCTCCAGCTGGCCGAGATCGTGCTCAAGGACCTGATCCCGGAGGCGCAGGGACCGGAGATCACCGCCGCCACGATCATGGGGCAGACCGCCTCCTACTTCGGGCTGTCCATCGACGACCTGTGCGGCACGTCGCGCTCCCGGGTGCTGGTGACGGCCCGGCAGATCGCCATGTACCTGTGCCGGGAACTGACCGACCTGTCACTGCCGAAGATCGGCCAGCAGTTCGGCGGCCGGGACCACACCACGGTCATGCACGCGGACCGGAAGATCCGCAACCTCATGGCCGAACGGCGGTCGATCTACAACCAGGTAACCGAACTCACCAACCGGATCAAACAGCAGGCGCGGTCCGGGTGAACAAGCACAGAACAGCGCTGCCCGTAACAATCAGTACACACAGGCTGTGGAAATCTCTGTGGATGACCCTGGGACCAACGGGGGACAACATGCCGAAAGCGGTGGGCGGGTGCGGGGAAACCGGCCGCGCCGCCGCCGCTGCCCCCAGGCCATCCCAGGGGAAAGGCGCGGCACGCACACCCGCTGTGGACGCCGGATCCGGCACTGAGCTGGGACGACACCCGCTGTCCCCAGCTTCCACCGCTCCTATTACGACTACGTTCTTCTATCTAGAAGAGAAACTAATCAAGCAACAGGGAAGCTGGGACGTGACGCGCCGCCCGGCCAGCCAGCTCACATCGAGGTCTGCTCAGCGGGAGCTATACCCGCGGCCCGGGCAGCTTGAAACCGGCCGGTGCGCGGCCATGCGCCCGCCGGGCAGAAGGGGAGGCACCTTCCGGTGAAGATCCAGGTGGAACGCGACGTGCTGGCGGAGGCCGTGGCCTGGACGGCCCGTGCCCTGCCGGCCCGGCCCGCCGTCCCGGTGCTGGCGGGCATCCGCCTCCAGGCGGCCGACGACCTGACCCTGTCCAGCTTCGACTACGACGTGTCCGCGCAGGCCCGGCTGCCGGTGATGACCGAGGAGCCGGGCGAGGCGCTGGTGTCCGGGCGGCTGCTGGCCGAGATCACCCGCAGCCTGCCGGCCCGGCCGGTGGACATCCACGCCGATGGCGGCCGCGCCACGCTCACCTGTGGCAGCGCGACCTTCACCCTGCTGACCATGCCCGCCGAGGACTACCCGTCACTGCCGGAGATGCCGCCGGCCGCCGGGTCCATCGGCAGCGACGCGTTCGCCTCCGCGGTCGGCCAGTCGGCCACCGCGGCCGGCCGGGACGACACGCTGCCCGCGCTGACCGGGGTGCGGATCGAGATCGAGGGCGAGACGCTGACCCTGGTCTCCACCGACCGGTACCGGCTGGCCGTCCGCGAGCTGCGCTGGACCCCGGCCCGGCCGGACCTGTCCGCCGCGGTGCTGGTCCCGGCGCGCGCGCTGGCGGACACCGCGCGGGCGCTGACCGCCGGGGCGGAGGTGTCCATCGCGCTGGCCCTGCCGGGCGAGGAAGGCGCCGGCGGCGAAGGCATGATCGGTTTCGAGGGCGGTGCCCGCCGGACCACGACGCGGCTGCTCGGCGGTGACTTCCCGCGCTACCAGTCGCTGCTGCCCAAGCAGGTGAACGCGGTGGCCGAGCTGGGCACCGCGCCGTTCGCCGAGGCGGTCAAGCGGGTCGCCCTGGTCGCCGAGCGCAACACCGCGGTCCGGCTCTCGTTCTCCGCCGGGCAGCTCCTGCTGGAGGCGGGGACCGGCGACGAGGCCCAGGCCACCGAGGTCATCGACGCCAGCTTCGAGGGGGACGACATCCAGATCGCCTTCAACCCGACAGTACCTGCTGGACGGGCTGACCGCGCTGGACTCCGACGTCACCCGGGTCTCCTTCACCGAGCCGGGCAAGCCCGCCCTCATCACCGGCAAGCCGGCCACCGACGAGCAGCCCGACTACCGTTACCTGCTCATGCCCATCCGCCTGGGTGGGTGAATAGGCTCCTGATGTGCACCTGACCCGCCTCGCGCTCACCGACTTCCGGTCCTACGCGGCGGCGGACCTGGCGCTGGGCCCGGGGGTGACCACCCTGATCGGCCAGAACGGGCAGGGCAAGACGAACCTGGTCGAGGCGGCCGGGTACGTCGCCACCCTGGGCAGCCACCGGGTCAGCGGTGACGCGCCGCTGGTCCGGCAGGGTGCCGAGCGGGCCATCCTGCGCGCCGCGATCACCTCGGCGGAGCGGGACACGCTGGTGGAGATCGAGATCAACCCCGGCCGGGCCAACCGGGCCCGGGTCAACCGGGTCCCGGCCCCGCGGCCGCGCCAGGTGCTGGGCATCCTGCGCACCGTGCTCTTCGCCCCGGAAGACCTGGCGCTGGTCAAGGGCGACCCCGAGCAGCGCCGCCGCTACCTGGACGAGCTCCTGGTCGCCGCCGCGCCCCGGTACGCCGGGGTCCGCTCCGATTATGAGCGGGTGGTCAAGCAGCGCACCGCGCTGCTCAAGTCGGCCCGGGTCGGATCACGGGGCCTCGGCCCGGGCCGCGCGGCCGCCCGGGCCGGACGGGGAGCCGGACCAGCCCGCGGGCCGGGGCCTGGCCGGCTCGCTCGATGTCTGGGACGAGCATCTCGCCCGCACCGGCGCCGAACTGCTGGCCGGCCGGCTCGAGCTGACCACGGCCCTGCGGCCGCTGGTGGCCAAGGCCTACGCCGCGGTGTCCGGTGAGGACGGCAGCGCGGACATGGGCTACCGGCAGCGGGGCCGGGACGGCAGCGTGGATGAGCCCGCTGACCGGGAGGCCCTGGCCGACTGGCTGCGCGCGGCGCTGGCCCGGTCCCGGCCCGAGGAACTGGACCGCGGCGTCTGCCTGGTCGGCCCGCACCGGGACGACCTGGAGCTCAGCATCGGCGCGCTGCCCGCCCGCGGCTATGCCAGCCACGGCGAGTCCTGGTCGATGGCACTGGCGCTCCGGCTGGCCGGGTACGAGATGCTGCGGGCCGACGGCGACGATCCCGTGCTGCTGCTGGACGACGTGTTCGCCGAACTTGATGCCTCGCGCCGGGACCGGCTGGCCAGCCTGGTCGCCGGGGCCGAGCAGGTCCTGGTCACCGCGGCGGTCCCGGCCGACGTCCCGGCCGGGCTGCGGGGAGAGCGCTTCGAGGTCTCGGCGGGGGTGATCACGCATGCCGGATGAGGAGGACGGCCGCCCGGCGGCGGGGAGCGGCCGGGATGACGCGGCCGGCCCGCCCGCCGGCCGGGACTGCCCCCCGGGACCCGGCCACACTGGCCGCCGAGGCGCTCGCGAAGGCCCGGGCGGACGCCCGGGCCCGCGGCCAGGCCCCGGCGCCGCGCCGGGGCGCGGGCGGGCAGCGGGCGTCCCCGGGCGGCGCGGCGGCGGGCGGGAGACGGCCCCGGCGGCCCCGGCGCGAGGATCCGCAGCCGCTGAACACGGCCATCGCCGGCCTGCTCAGCGATCAGGGCTGGCAGGCCGCGGCGGCGGTCGGCTCCGTCTTCGGCCGGTGGCCGCAGATCGTCGGCCCCGACCTGGCCGCGCACACCCGGCCGGACCGGCTGGACGGCGGGGAACTGGTGGTGATCGCCGACTCCACCGCGTGGGCAACCCAGGTCCGCCTGCTGGCCGGGACGCTCATCCGCCGGGTCAACAGCGAGCTGGGCACGGGCACCGTCACCAGGGTGAAAGTCCGTGGTCCCGAGCAGCCGAGGCGCCCCGGGGAGTGGCGGGTACGCGGCGGCCGCGGGCCACGCGACACGTACGGCTGAGACAGAGGGTTCTCCCAGGTAAAATAGGAGTGCGCCCTGGGGCCATGAGGCCGGTCAGGCCTCTTGTGCTGGGTGCACTATTTCTGCCAAGAGGAGCTTGCTCTTGTCCTACGACGCACGTTCGATCACGGTCCTGGAGGGCCTTGAGGCGGTACGCAAGCGTCCCGGTATGTATATCGGCTCGACCGGTGAGCGCGGCCTGCACCATCTCGTCTACGAGGTGGTGGACAACGCGGTGGACGAGGCCCTGGGGGGCTACGCCGACCGCATCGACGTCACCCTCCTCGCCGACGGAGGAGTCCGGGTCACCGACAACGGGCGCGGTATCCCGGTCGATGAGCACCCGGTGGAGAAGCGGCCCGCGGTCGAGGTCGTGCTGACCACGCTGCACGCGGGCGGGAAGTTCGACGGCAAGTCCTACGCCGTCTCCGGGGGCCTGCACGGCGTGGGCGTGTCGGTGGTCAACGCGCTCTCCACCCGGCTGGAGGTGGAGATCCGCCGCGACGGGTTCGTGTGGCGGCAGACCTATGAGCTGAGCCACCCCGTCACCCCGCTGACCCGCGGCGAGCCGACCGACGAGACCGGCACCACGGTCACCTTCTGGCCCGACAACTCCATCTTCGAGACCACCGACTGGAACTTCGAGACGCTGTCCAGGCGGCTCCAGGAGATGGCGTTCCTCAACAAGGGCCTGACCATCAACCTGACCGATGAGCGGCCCGAGCATGCCTCGGTCGGCGATGAGGGGGCCGGGCCCAGCGAGCCTGGTGTGCCCGGCGGCCCGCGGACGGTGACCTACCGCTACGACGGCGGCATCGCCGACTTCGTGCGCCACCTGAACGCGTCCAAGGAGCCGGTGCACGCCACCGTGATCGACTTCGGTGACGACGGTGACGGCATCTCGGCCGAGATCGCCATGCAGTGGAACGCCAGCTACGCCGAGTCGGTGCACACCTTCGCCAACACGATCAACACGGCCGAGGGCGGTACCCACGAGGAGGGCTTCCGGGCCGCGCTGACCTCGATCGTGAACCGGTACGCCAAGGAGCAGAAGCTGCTCCGGGAGAAGGACGACAACCTGACCGGCGAGGACGTCCGCGAGGGCCTGGCCGCGATCATCCACGTCAAGCTGGCCAACCCGCAGTTCGAGGGGCAGACCAAGACCAAGCTCGGCAACACCGAGGCCAAGTCGTTCGTGCAGAAGGCGGTCAACGACCACCTGCGGGACTGGTTCGAGCGCAATCCCGGCGAGGCCAAGGACATCATCACCAAGGCCACCCAGGCCGCCCGGGCCCGGATCGCGGCCCGCCAGGCCCGCGACCTGACCCGGCGCAAGGGCCTGCTGGAGTCTTCGTCGCTGCCCGGGAAGCTGTCCGACTGCCAGTCCGGCGACCCTGAGAAGTGCGAGATCTACGTGGTGGAGGGCGACTCGGCGGGCGGCTCGGCCAAGCAGGGCCGGAACCCGGAGTTCCAGGCCATCCTGCCGCTCCGCGGCAAGATCCTCAACGTGGAGAAGTCCCGGATCGACCGGGTGCTGAAGAACAACGAGGTCCAGGCGATGATCACCGCGCTGGGCACCGGCATCCACGACGACTTCGATATCTCCAAGCTGCGCTACTACAAGATCGTCCTGATGGCCGACGCGGACGTGGACGGCCAGCACATCACCACGCTGCTGCTCACCCTGCTGTTCCGGTTCATGAAGCCGCTCATCGAGGCCGGCCATGTGTACCTGGCCCAGCCACCGCTCTACAAGATCAAGTGGGAGGGGCGCGGAGTCGAGCCGGGCTACGCCTACTCCGACCGCGAGCGCGACGCGCTGATCCAGGCGGGCATCGCCGCTGGCCGGCGGGACCCCCGCCCGAAGGACGGCATTCAGCGGTACAAGGGCCTCGGCGAGATGAACGCGGCCGAGCTCTGGGAAACCACCATGAACCCCGCGAACCGGGTCCTGCGCCAGGTGACCGTCGATGATGCGGCCCAGGCGGATGAGCTGTTCAGCGTGCTGATGGGCGAGGACGTGGAGGCACGCCGGGCGTTCATCCAGCGCAATGCGAAGGACGTCAGGTTCCTGGACATCTAGGCGCCCGGGGGACCGCGTCCCGCGGATCCGGTGCGCTGGAGGACCTGGCCGACTGCCAATGAATGATGGAAGAGGTTGACACGTGACCGACGTGGACTCGGGAGGCGCTCCGCCGCCGCAGCATGACCGGACCGAGCCGGTCGACATCCAGGTCGAGATGCAGCGCAGCTACATCGACTACGCGATGTCGGTCATCGTCGGGCGGGCCCTGCCGGACGTCCGGGACGGGCTCAAGCCCGTGCACACCCGCGTGCTGTGGGCGATGTACGACGGCGGCTACCGGCCCGATCGTGGCTACTCCAAGTGCGCCCGGGTGGTCGGCGACGTGATGGGCAACTACCATCCGCACGGCGACTCCTCGATCTACGACGCGCTGGTCCGGCTGGCCCAGCCATGGTCGATGCGGATGCCCCTGGTCGACAGCCAGGGCAACTTCGGCTCGCCGGGCAACGACCCGCCCGCCGCCATGCGGTACACCGAGTGCCGGCTGGCCCCGCTGGCCATGGAGATGCTCCGGGACATCGACAAGGACACCGTCGACTTCCGGCCCAGCTACGACGGGCGAGGCGGCGAGCCTGTCGTGCTGCCCGCCCGGTTCCCGAACCTGCTGATCAACGGGTCCGAGGGCATCGCGGTCGGGATGGCCACCAGGATCCCGCCGCACAACCTGCGCGAGGTGGCGGCCGGTGTCCAGTGGTACCTGGACAACTTCGAGTCCTCCGATGAGGAGCTGCTCGACGCGCTGATCGAGCGGGTCAAGGGGCCGGACTTCCCCACCAGCGCCCTGATCGTCGGCCGGCGCGGCATCGAGGACGCCTACCGGACCGGCCGGGGCTCGATCACCATGCGCGCCGTGGTGGATATCGATGAGGACGCCCGCGGGCGGGCCTGCCTGATCGTCACCGAGCTGCCCTACCAGGTCAACCCGGACAACCTGGCGCTGAAGATCGCCGAGCTGGTCCGGGAGGGCCGGGTCACTGGCATCGCTGACGTGCGGGACGAGAGCAGCGGCCGGACCGGCCAGCGCCTGGTCATCGTGCTGAAGCGGGACGCGGTGGCCAAGGTCGTGCTGAACAACCTGTACAAGCACACCCAGCTGCAGGACACGTTCGGCGCGAACATGCTCGCGCTGGTCGACGGCGTGCCCCGCACGCTGCGGCTCGACCAGATGATCCGTTTCTGGGTCGAGCACCAGATCGAGGTCATCGTCCGGCGCACCCGTTACCTGCTGCGCCAGGCCCAGGAGCGGGCGCACATCGTCAGCGCGCTGCTCAAGGCGATCGACCGGATCGATGAGGTCATCGCCCTGATCCGGGGCAGCGAGTCGGCCGCGACCGCGCAGCAGGGCCTGATGACGCTGCTGGAGATCGACGAAGTCCAGGCCCGCGCGATCCTCGACATGCAGCTCCGCCGGCTGGCCGCCCTGGAGCGGCAGGCCCTGCGTGAGCGAGTACGAAGAGCTGATGGCGAAGATCGCCGACTACGAGGCCATCCTGGCCTCGCCCGAGCGGCAGCGGCAGATCGTCAGCGACGAGCTCGGCGAGATCGTGGCCCGGTACGGCGATGAGCGGCGCACCAAGATCATCCCCTATGACGGCGACGTGACCGACGAGGACCTGATCGCCGAGGAAGACGTCGTCGTCACCATCACCCACGGCGGCTACGCCAAGCGCACCAGGACCGACCAGTACCGGGCGCAGCGGCGCGGTGGCAAGGGCGTGCGCGGGGCGCAGCTGCGCACCGACGACATCGTCGAGCACTTCTTCGTCACCACCACGCACCGGTGGATCCTGTTCTTCACCAACAAGGGGCGCGTCTACCGGGCCAAGGCCTACGAGCTGCCGGACACGCAGCGGGACGCCCGCGGCCAGCACGTCGCCAACCTGCTCGCGTTCCAGCCGGACGAGCGGATCGCCGAGGTGCTCGCCATCCCCGACTACCAGGTGGCTCCCTACCTGGTGATCGCCACCCGCACCGGCCTGGTCAAGAAGACGCTGCTGACCGACTACGACTCGCCCCGCTCCGGCGGCATCATCGCGATCAACCTGCGGGAGGACGACGAGGTCATCGCGGCGCGGCTGGTCTCGCCGGACGAGGACCTGCTGCTGGTCAGCCGCCAGGCCCAGGCCATCCGGTTCCACGCCAGCGATGAGGCGCTCCGCCCGATGGGCCGGGCCACGTCGGGAGTGATCGGGATGCGGTTCACCGATGGCGATGAGCTGCTGGACATGCACGTGCTGCGGAACGGGGCGGACGTCCTGGTGGCCACCGGTGGCGGCTACGCCAAGCGGACGCCCTCCGACCAGTACCCGGTGCAGGGCCGCGGCGGCCGCGGCGTGCTCACGGCGCGGGTCACCGAGGCCCGCGGTGAGCTGGTCGGCGCGCTCATGGTGCACCCGGACGATGAGGTGTTCGCGATGACCTCGTCCGGCGGTGTCATCCGCACCTCGGCTGCCGAGGTCAAGCTGTCGGGCCGCCAGACCATGGGGGTGCGGCTGATGAACCTCGGCTCCGGCGACAGCGTGGTAGCCATCGCCCGCAACGCCGAATCGGACGCCGACGTTGGTGCCGACGAGGACGCCGGCGACGATGCGGGCGCCGGGCCGGACGTGGTGGCTGAGGGCACCGTGGCCCCTGATGCCGCAGCGTCCGCCACCGCCGCTGACGACGTCCCGGCGGCTGAGGCCGGCCCGGATGAGGATGACCCGGGGACGGCCGGGTAGGGGCCTGGCCTGCGCACAGTCAAGGTCACGGTGCGATGACAGCCGAGCCGATGGAGGCAACGGGATGACAGCCGGGAACGTCTAATGGGTATCCACTCAGACAGCGACGAGCCCCGGACGGGAACTTATCTCCCATTCGGAGATAACCTCGTAGGAAAGCTTCCCGAGGAGGACGGGGTGGATAAACGCACGGAACCGCCGTCGTGGCTGCCTGAGGGGGCGCGGCCAGGCACGGGAACAGGTGCCGATGTGCGCACCCCTGAAGACGGGGAGGCCGGGCAGGCGAGTACATCCGATGCTGCCGGCTACTCCTTCGGCGGCGACACCGCCTACCAGAACGGCCAGGATGCCATGTTCGCCCAGCAGAGCCCGGGCGCAGGATACAGCTACGGGGACGAGACGCCGGAGGAGGCCACCGCCATGGTGCCTCCCTACCCGGCCCAGATGACCGAGGCGGGTGCCGAGCCGGCCACGGCCGCCGCCCAGCAGCCGATGCCGCCCCAGGACACCCTGGGACCGCGCGACTCCGCCAACCGGACAACCACCTTCTCGGCCCCGCCGCGGAGCCCGTACCTGGCCGGCGGCGCGGCGGCCGGGGCGGCAGGCGCCGCCTCAGCCAGCCCGGGATCCACTTCGCGGCCCAGGCCGGCTCCGGGCGGCCAGGCCCCGGCCCGCCGCGCCGACCTCGTCCTGGCCCGGCTGGAACCGTGGTCGGTGATGAAGTTCAGCTTCCTCATGTCCCTGGTGGCCTGGGTGGTGCTGTTCGTCGCCGTCGCCTTCCTGTACTTCGTGCTGTCCAGCCTGGGCGTGTTCACGTCGCTGCAGCACACCCTGGGCAGCGTCACGTCCAGTTCCGGGTCGTCGGGGGTGAACCTCCAGCACTGGTTCTCCGCCTCCCGCATCCTGGGGTACACCATGCTGCTGGGGGCGGTGAACATCGTCCTGATCACGGCGCTGTCCACGATCGGCGCGATGATCTACAACCTGGTCACCCGCATGGGCGGCGGTATCGAGGTCACTCTCCGGGAGAGCGACTGACGCGGTAACCCCCCGAATGCGATAGCCTATCCCGGCGGCATTCCGCGGATCCCCTAGGAGTTTCCCGGGCCGCCAAGGGCGTATAGCTCAGCCGGTTAGAGCGCATCCCTGATAAGGATGAGGTCCGTGGTTCAAGTCCACGTACGCCCACCCAGCTCACACCCCCAGCGTCAGCCACTCTGACGGCCCGCGGCCGGGGCCGTCGATGCCCAGCCGGGGCCGGGACGCTGCGAGCCGATCTCGCTCGTGATTCCCAAGTTGCGCAGCCTGCCTCGCCCGAGCGCACCGGCGTACTATTGGCGACACGGAGCACCGAGCCGGGCGCAGGAGGTTGCGATGAGGCTGCGAGCGCACCGGCGGAACCGGGTGATATGGAGTTCCTTCGCCAGTCCAGCTGACCGGGCCCGGGGCTCTTCGCTCACGCGTCCCACCCAGAACCGGCGGGTCCGTAGGTTTGTCCGCACGAGCGTGCTGCTTACCGCCCTGGGATTGATGCGGTTCGCGGGCGGCGCATGGCCGCGCGGGCGGCTCGTGCTGGCCGGCGGGCTGCTCACGGTGGCCGGCATCGTGCTGCGCAGCCACCCAGCTGGCGTGGTTCTTCTCCCCGGACTCCTGCTTATCTTCTCCGCCCCGCTCATTCCTGCCGTTCCCACGGCAGATCGCAAGCGGCACTCCGAGCTGATGCTCGAGCTGGCCGCATACTCAACCCCCGCCCAGCGGTGCGATCTTGAAGCGACCCTTGACCGCTACCCAGCCGAAGACACCTACGAGCTACGCGCCATCCTCGCGGGTCAAGCCCTGGCTGGCGTTTCCCGAAGTATTGCTGGCGCGGGGCGGTACTGAGATACCGGGTGACCACCCCCGGGCGGCAAGGCGTTAGACCCGCGCCACTAGGGCAAATCTTGCGCGATCTGCCAGATATAGCCGTCCGGATCGGCGAAAGTGATCGTGCGCATGCCCCAGTCACGATCCGCCGGCCCACTGATCAATGTCACGCCATGCTGGTCCAGCTCAGCGCGCACCGCATCGACGTCCTCAACCCAGATGGAGAACTGCCCGAGACCCTTCTGCGCCAGGGCGAGTACGTCGCGTCCCGGGGGCTGGTGACCTGGATCCTTCCGCAATGCGACGTACATGTTCTTGAAGCCGAACACTGCCAAGTCCTCCTCCTCGTCCAGCGGAGGCAGGCCGAAGACCTCCCGGTAGAACGTCTTCGAGCGCTCGAGGTCGCCGACTACCAGAGTCATGGCACTGACCTGCTTCTCCCATTCAGCCATGTCGCGCCCTCCCTTTGTCGTTGATGTCGTTCTGAGCGTTGGACCGCCTGGCGGCCCGTAACTCATCGGCCGGGCCAAGGCGAGATGGCAGCCGGTCCGATGCCGTTCGGCAGCCTGCTCCCTGCCTCGCCGCCACCCTGTGAGTCGTCTCGGGGGGTCACGCCAACTGCAGCCGCTGACTCAGATCCTCGGCTGGAGTCCAGGCAAAGCCCCGGGCCGAAGCGGCCTTTAGCAGCAAGCCTTGCCGCTCGAGACCCTGGAGATCCGTTCGCGCTGTCTGCGGCGTGATGTTGTGGCTCCGGCCATGAGACGCCACCGTATACCGGGCGTTCGGGTTCTTGATCGCATGCTCAAGCAGGGCGATCTGCCGGTGGTTGAACTGCCGGGACATCGCCGCCAGGGCCTTCCGTAGCTGCCTCGTTTCCGTCACTTTGCGGTCGAGGTATTCATGAAGATCGGCGATAGCCCGCTGGATGATCCCAAGCTGGTACAGCACGAAGTAGGTAAGGTCGCCGTCATCCTGCTCGCTGTGAAGAAAGCTCCGGGCGTACTTGGCCGGGGCCTTGGCCAGGAGCCTTGAGATCGGCAGGAACTCGGCAAGCCAGTAGTCCTGGCTGAGCATTGACCAGTAGAACAGGAGCCGGGCTGTCCGCCCGTTCCCGTCCACAAAGGGATGGTCGTACGCCAGCATGAAGTGGGCAACGACCGCTCGGACGACCGGTGGCACGTAGGCGGTATCCGACACTCCGTTGGCAAAGTCGCAGAGTCGCTGAAGCCGTCCTGGGAGTTCCTCGGCGGGTGGCGGAACATGCATCACCTCACCCTCGTGATCTCCAACGACGACACGGGCATCGCCGGGAAGCTGGATCCGTCCGCAGTTGTCGGGTTCGAGGGTTCCATCCGTGATGATGCGGTGGAACTCGCATATCAGGGCGGGGGTAAGCGCTTCGTGGCGGACTTCCCGGACACGGAGCATGCCGAGGTAGTTGTTAACGATCATGCGCTCGCTTCTGGTCCGCGGCTTGCGGCCGGTGCGCAGCATGTCCTTGGCGACCTGGTGGGTGGTGGATGCGCCTTCAAGCTGGCTGGAGGTGATCGCCTCTTCAATGAGCGAGCTGATCACGTACCGGTCACGCGTGGGCGCGTCGTGGGTTACGAGCTCTGGGATGCCGATTCTGCCACTGGTGTGCTTATCCACCAGTTCGATGCCCCGGAGCACATCATCCGGAAGGGCATAGGTGAACCGCCCTCCTCCGGTATCAGTGAGCGGAAGCGGGCGCTGCATGCCGTGGCGCGCTAGCTTTACTGATATCCACCACTCTTGGCTGGTCAGGCCCTCCGGCGGCGGCCTGCGCCGCAACTCGTCCCAGGGAAGGTACCGGTCGCCTGCCGACGAGCTGTCGAAGATCCGCTGGAAGAATTCCTCAGCGGTAACAGGACTGGCCAGGTGACGTATCAGCTCGGCGATCGGCGGAGGCGGCTGCGGCTTCCTCATGACACTCCAGACCTGTCAGATTAGCTCTTGCTGACAGCTAATTAGCTGCTAATATCAGCTAGATTAGCAGCTAATTCGGCGGGTACCGCCGCCCCGCCAGGGACCCGATTGGGCTGCTCGTCGAACGTGCCCGCCTGGTCATCCCAGTACGCGCGGTCAGCGGCCCCACAACCTCACAGCAACAGTGACAGCAACAGTGCGCCGCGTCAAACTGTACCTACACCCACTCTACCTACCGAACCAAGCGTCACAGCAACCTATCCATCCTACCCACCGCATCGCCGCGACTTTCCTCTTCCACATAGGCGTATATCTCCAGCGTGACCGAGATCCACTAATAACCCAATATCACCATCTCGTCCCTCACAAACACACCTAGCTTCTACAACAGCGACACCGTATCGTGACTCACATCTTACAGTCTCATCTATCACAAATCCGCAACCTACACAACACACTCTAACCACCTCACCACATCACACCACTCAACCTCACATCCATTCACAGTATTAAAACCAAAACCTCACAACTCCACTCCATCAAACTATTACCTAAACCCAACTCTCATCCTCATCTATCAAACCTCTCTCGCCATACCCAACAGTCACAACTCACTATAACCTACCCTCATCTTCACCACACCCACATATAACTACCCACCAACCCTACTAACTATCACCATACCCTCATCAACCCTCATCAAATCCACATCTTACCAACTCAACCAAAATCTCACCACACCACAACCCATAACCAACATCAACACAAACCTCATACAACTTTCAACCATCACATCTAACCACCAACCTCATCAACCACCACAACCTCTCCCACACACCATATCCCACCCCACATCCACACTCCTCTCTCATCCCCTACCCCCCCACCACCCAACCTCCACCCCCCCCCTGCACCGCCGTCAGCGGGTACTGGCGATCAGGTGGCGCTCATTCCCCCAGTAGGCGCGTCTCTCTTACTTGTCTTACGTATTTAACCACACCACAAACTAAACCACATTAACAAACCAATAATCAAAATACTCCCCCACCTTCCAAATCCAACCCAAATACAAAAAACCACTTACCTACCACTCCTATAACTACAAAAACTTATATACACATCCTCCCTAATCCAACCATAACATAACCCATTTAAAATAAAACCATTAACTCATACAAAAACACATAACACTCCATCCACCACCCATCCTAACACTACCAAACTACCCTCACATTCACTACACTTCCCACCATCAACAACACCATATCAACATCAACCATATCAACAACACCCACACACACCCACAACACCCACAAAAAACAAACACACATCAACTCTAAACTACAACCACTATTCATTCATAATTTCATGCGCCCTCCCGGTTGCCGAAAGATCCGGCGGCCCGTTCGCGCCTGCTCGGCGCCTGGCTTCGGCGCAGCGCTTCCTGCCAGCGGATGCGGTCGGCGACGACGTGCAGCATGCGCTGGGCGGGTGGCATGTGGTCCGGGTCGCCGGGGGAGACCGGCTCCCAGGAGTACCGGCCGGGTCGGTGGCCGGGATGCCGAGCGTGTCCATCAGCCACGCCCGGCGGTCGCCGCGGTGGTCGGCCAGCGTCTTGCCCGACCACTTGCGCGAGACCAGGACGCGGCGGCCCGCGTACCCGAGGTATTCGCGGCGGTGGGCCTTGCCCTTGCAGCAGCCCGGCCGCAGGCCCGCTCGGGCGTTCCTGGGCTGGACGCCGTAGCGCAGCCAGTTCGCGCAGGTGGGGGAGCACGGCTCGTACCGGAGCGCGGCGGCGAGCCGTTCGGTGTGCTCGTGCTGGGCGGGTGTCTGCGGCCTGGTGGCAGTCGGCGACGTGCTTGGTCAGGTACTTGGTGAGGTAGCCGATGCACCGGTTCGCGTCCCGGGATCCGGCCAGCACGCCCTGGGCGTCGAACCGTTCGCCGAACCGGGCGACGTGCTGCGGTTCGTCCTCGGGCCGATCGCATCGAGCGCCTCGTCCCAGGTCGGCAGGACTTCCCCGGTCGCCGGGTCGAGGTAGTTGCCGCTGGCCTCGTGCCACACCGGCAGCTCGCCGTCGTGGTAGCGCGACGGTCGACGTGTCCGGCCACCACACCTGGTGGTAGGTGGCGGCGAGCACCTGGCGCAGCTCGGTCCGGGACACGGTGCCGCGCATCGCGATGTGGACGTGCGGAGCCAGCCGCCGCTGGGGTTCGACGGCCGCGAAGTACTGGACGTCGTAGCCGAGGAACCGGCGCAGGTTCTGGATGAACCGGTCGAACAGCGCCGCGAAGTGCAGCGCATCCCGGGCCGCCCGGCCGTAGTCGTAGCGATCCGGGTCGGCGGCGTGCCGTCGCTGCCCACGCGCCCGTAGCTCGGGCAGGTCAGCGTGACGAACATCGACGGGCGGAACGTCGTGCCGTCCGGGGCCGTGTACGTCTTGCCGACCGTCCGGGCCGCTACCTTGCGCCGGGGCAGGTCCGGCGCATCCTGCCGCCGCCGGGTGGACCGGTGACGGCGGGCCGGGCGGGCAGGCAGCACCTTCCCGCGCACGCCCGAACGGGTGATCTCCTCGTCCAGCTCGCCGTTCAGCGCGTCCAGCTCGGCCGCGTCCTCGCCGCCTGGTCCCCGGCCCGGTCGCGCTCGGCCTGAGTCTCGGCCCGCTTCTCGATCCAGCCAGCGCTGCCAGTCGTCCGGCGTCGTCCGGGTCAATGACCGGCTCATGGTCGAGGTGCCAGCCTTCCCGGCACTGGGCCGCCCGGAGCACCTTGGCCCGTTCGGCGCACGGAGCGCAGACCGAGGCCGAGCGTGTGCCCGCACGGGACGAGGATCTGTTCGACCTGTCCCGTCGCTGACAGTCGGTGCGGCGAAGCTGCACCGGCCGCAGGCATGCCCCGTGCTCGGCCGCGATCTGCCGGACCACGGACCGCGCGAGCGGCATCGCCATCCGCTGAGCGCGTGTCCCCGTCCTGGGTCGATCCTGTGTCCCCGCCTGGGTCACCAATCACCTCCGTCTCCCTCGGCGGGCCCGTCCGGGCGGTCAGCCGCACATGCGGCACTCCCAGCGCAAGATCCCCGAGCCGTCATCGAGCAGGAACAGGCCCGCGCCGCAGGTCGGGCAGGGCTCATCGGTCCGCCACGCCGTGTCTGTCGTCACCGGGCATCACCGGCCGTCCGTGGGAGCCGGGACCGGAGTCGGCGTACGGCAGCGTCATGGCCTGGATGTCGTCGTCGGAGACGAAGGCCGCCCGGACGCGCACGGGATCGGGGGCCGCTTCGAGCCGGACGAAGCCGACCCCGGCCCCGATCAGCGGGTTGGCGGAGATCTCCTCGCACCGTGCGCCCCGGTCCCGGGCCCCGTCGCCGAGCACCATGTCCACCTGGGACGGCTCATCGAGGCGCAGCGCGATCTTGTCCGGGAACAGGTTGCGGATGTTCAGGACCTCTTTGCGCGGGTCTTGCAGTGCCGCCACCACGCAGTAGCCGACCGCGCGGCCCTGGGTCGTCAGCGTGGCCAGCGCCGCGAGCGTCCGCTCCCGCAGTTTGCGGTCGGCCTGGTAGGCGGTCAGGAACGCGATCTCATCGACCATGATCACGGTGAACGGGAACTCGGCCGACGCGATGTGGTCCCGCTGGCGCCCCGCGAACCGCCGGGCCCGCGCCTGCATGTCCGCTACGGCCTCTTCGAGCAGCGCGGCGATGTCGGCCGGGTCGGAGGCGTACCGGCCGTACCGGTCGAACAGCGCCCGGCCGAACGCGAGTTCCATCAGCTTCGGGTCACAGGCCCAGCACCCGCACCAGCCCGGCCGCCATCGCGGGCAGCATCGCCCGCACCAGGCACCACAGGTACGAGCCCTTCCCGGCCCCGGTCGCCCCGGCGATCAGCAGGTGCGTACCGTGCAGCCGGATCAGGAACGACGCCCCGTCCTCACAGCGGCCCACCGGCAGCGCCCGCAGGTCGGTCTCCTCGGGTACCGGGAGCGCGGGCATCGGCTCGGCCAGCGCATCCCGGCGGACCAGTTCGAGGACGACCATCCCGGGGACGCCGCCGCGCACCCGGCACATGTGCGCCCGGAACCCGTGCGCCAGGCCCTCGGCCCGGTCGGCGAAGTCGGCCGGGGACTGACCGGACACCAGCCGGACCGCACCCGGTCGGTGCACCGGGCGGCCGTCACCCGGCCGAGCACCGGCAGCATGACCTGGCCGCGGTACACCGGGGCCAGCCCGGCGATCGTCATCACCGCCCGCCAGTGCCGCCGGTAGAACCACCACCGCCAGCGGCAGCGCACGCGGGACCGTCACCAGCCGGGCGAACCAGTCCGGCCAGCGCCAGACCGCCAGTGTCACCAGCGCGGCCGCGGTGACGTTGGCCAGGACCACCACGGCCGGGCCATCCGGTCTTGGCGCCAGGTGAGGATGACCAGGATCGCCCGCCGCCGCGTCCAGCAGCGGGTGACGGATCAGGAACCAGATCACCCGGACCAGGAGCCGGATGAGCTGGACGAGCCAGATGATCCATTCGGGAGTGCGGTGGACCGGGGAGCGCCAGCACCGGAGTGGCGAACGGATCGGCGTTGTCCACCTGGGCGTACTGCTCGCCGGAGAACGACTATAAGCTCTTCTACCGGGTCACCTCTTCCTACTTTGGCTGCCCAGCTCGGCGGCCAGGTCGGCGATACTAGCGCCACGCCTGCGCGGCACCTCGTGGGCCTCGGCAGTGTCCAAGTCGGCGGCTATGCGGGACAGCAGCGCGGCCTTGCGCTCGTGGTAGGCGATCCGCTCATCCAGCGACTCTCCCTCACGGATGGGCGAGCAGCCTGGTCGAGCAGATCGGGGATCTCAGCCGGGGTGACCCGGGACAGGCTGATCAGGTCATGCTTGGGTGTTGTCCTTCCTGAGCGGTTCTCGGGCAGGAGATGAGAGGGCCCCGGCTGGTGGTTAACGGCACCGGCCGGGGCCATCGGTCTTCACCGGAGACGAGGCGAGCCGAGGCGGGAAGGCCATACCATGAAGACCCGCTCCACTTCGGTGGCGTACCGCGGCTGCCATGGACGGCCAGATCCCGGGCGAACCGCACATGCCCGGCACCAACCCGCTCCGGCAGAGTCAGCGTGATGACCAGCGACGCGCGAGGGAGCCAGCACCGACAGCAGCGGCGTGCGGTCCCGGTAGGCGTCGAACGCCACCAGCGAGCGGCCATCCACCGGCACCGTCACCGACGTCACGCGGCGGGCGGCCATCACGCCGCGTCCTCGCCTCGCGCGGGCGGGCGGCCTTGAGGCCCAGTCGCCCGCAGCGAGTAAGCTATCCGGCCGCTGTCTATCACGTACGGGGTGACCATCAGCCTGTCGAACTCCACGGCTCGAACGGCTGCGCGGGTCGGCGGGCTGCGGCTGCTAATCGGCCAGCATCTTCACCACGGTCTCGCGGTACCGGCCCTCCAGCTCCTCGTCCAGATCCGAGACGCGGACCTGGAACACCCGCTTGCCGGTCACCCGCTCAACCGACGCGTGCGCCGCTTCGTCTTCTCGTCGTAGTCCTGCGCTTCGGCGATCGAGTCGGGCACCAGGCAGCACTCTCGGGAACACATCGTCCATGCTCACCGCGAAGCGAGAGCCGTTCTTGAGAGCCATGCCCTTCACCTCCAGTGAGGAGCTTCTCTATCTGCCATCCTAGACTACAGGATGACAGGAAGGAAGCCCTGGAGAGTTACCGGGGAGCGACAGCTTGCTTACTGCAGGAGAGAGCACAGCTCGAGCAGCCTCAGCCAGCAGCCGAGCTCAGAGATTTTCCTGTCTGGCAGCTCGGCGGTCAGCGGGAACGGCTGGCCCGAGCCGCATCATCGTGAACCGGGGCCAGGTGCGTATGCAGGTGAGGCAGCGAGTTGCCCAGAGTCTCGTAGATCATCTTCAGCGGCTTGTAACCTTGATCAGTGCCCGAGCCACGCGAGCAACTCCGCCCAGTACCCAGACGCCTCGCTTCGTCCAGCTCGGTGGGCTCGTTGACATAACGTCCCCGCCAGATCACCACCGTGTACCCGCGCTGCACGTCAGCGCGCTGCAGTATGCGTCGCTGTAACCCGTGCAGGATGCGTATGCCATACCCGTCTGCTTCGCGGCGGTAGTTCTCGCACATCTCGCAGCCGATGCCGCGTATCATCGGTCCAGTTCGCTGGCCACTCATTCACCGGCTGCCCCGTCCTGTTCAACCACTCAAAGCGAACTCGTGCCGGTCAGCGGCATACAGGTCATCAGCGACCTGGAGCGCTCTGCCGTCCGAGTCATAGTCGATATGCAGCATCCGCACCACCGGCACGCTCGGGTCCAGCTCCAGCAGCCGACTTCATCCGGCGACGACATCCGGGCCTCGAGCAGCTCCATGCCCCGAGCAAAGACATGACCAGATCCTCGATCAGGTTGTCCGGGCCTTCGCGCAGTGCACCCGCGGACTCCAGCCGAGTCCCCTCTGCCAGCCACAGCGGGTAATAGCTCACCGAGATCACCGCGCGCACGCCGTCCAGTAGCTGCAGCCGTTCCCATATCACTGCCTCATCCCCGAGCGCGCACTGCAGCCAGAGAGCGACATCAGCCGAACCGAAGCACACCAATCCGCAGCATCCGCCGAGAGAGAATCTAACCCTGAGCGATCACCTCCGTATCTAACTCTAGCTTACCGGAAGCCCGTGAGAAGCATACCGTGCGTCTAGACACCCGCGCAAAAGCGCCATCCCACACATAGAGCCAAAGCCCTTACAGTCACTACCAACCCTCACCCACCAGGTAACCAACGCACCCACCGTCTTACGCTCACACCGTAGTCATGCTGAAACTCTCTCTCGTGAGAGCTAACTCCCCACCTTCTCCACCCTCCTGAATCTCCGCCCGCAGCAATCCGCTAGCTGTAGCGCCAGCAGCGATCAATCTAGAGTCAAGCGCTCGTCATCAACCGCAACCCAGCTAATCCGCCCTGTCGTGCTAGCACTACAACCAGCGTACCAACCGCAAATCACCTACACAGCCCACACCCACAAACAGTACTTCACACCAGCGGCACCGGCCGCACTGCCGAATTGAGCCGTTCTTAGATCAAGGCGGCGCCTCACGCGCGCCGCTGGCCCGGCGTCAGCGCCCGGGCTCTGCCTTGGGAGGCCCGCCCGGGCGCACACCGGGCCACGCATCGCAGCGGCACACTGATCAAGATGCATCATCCGTCAAGTAGCCAGATACAGCGCCCGTCTTCCTCGCTCCCGATTGTCCAGCTCGCGGCCACCGCATCTAAGGCGACCTTATGAGCCGTCGCATGCGATCGGCTACGCCGACCCTAGACCACTCTATAAACGGCGACCACTCACTCAAGGATTCGGCGCCTACGAGGAAGAAGAGAAAAGAGTTAACAGATATCTCTTCTATACTCTAACGCTCAGATCCGTTATCTCTTCGCCGATCTGAGTCATCAATAATCATAATAAAAAACACTATTTTTTACTAACTAAATACCAATAAAACAACACAAATAACTTAAAACTAATAAAATTCACTAATAACAAACACCTAACCATTAAAAACTACAAAAAATTAAAATAATATATAACCACTAAAACCTTTCTAAAAAACAAATCTATCACTAATCACCTACATTAACTCCATCAATATAACTATCTAACTCTAACATAAAACTTCAAAAAATCAAATCAATACTAAACACTCAAACATAACACAAATTAATCTAACTTAAAACATAACCATATCAACACATAACTATAAAAACAACACATCACCTAACAATAACACTCTCTAAACATCACTAATCCAACACTCTAAACACACATCTACAACATTAAAAAATACTCTCAAACACTATCAACTTCTAACAAATAACTCATAACACCCAATTTCATAAATCTCTATCATAATACTACAATAACAAAATCTCATCTATTATAACACCAACAAAAAATAAAACATAAACTCTATCAATTTTCTTTATTTTTTTCTTCTTTTTTCTTATCCAATTCATAAATAAATACAATACTCTAATACTCTATTTTTAAATAAAACAAAAACAATAATCCCAATTACCTGCATAATAACAAACTCTATCAACATCAAACTTAAACTATAACCATCCCAAATCTCTCAATCACTCTTACACACCTTAATCCAAACTCCAAATCTCTAACCTAATTCTTCCTACATTAACCCAACAACCTAACATACCAAACCATATTATAAACAACTATCTATTTTATACTTATCTATAATCAGCTAAATATCATCCATACTTAACAAAACTTAACTATACTACTCAAAACCTAAACATACCTTAAAAATCTACACTACAACTTACAACAAATAAACCTTCAACTTACACTCACTCTCAACTATAAACCTACTCCACACTATCACACTCACTATCTACACTCTAACAACCCTAACCTAAAAAAATTCTCCATAATAACTACACTACACAAAACCCTAACATCCCAAAACACACCCAACTCACTCACACTAACACTAACATATACTACTAAACTAACAACTCAACTACCAACACCCCATCAAACATATCTCTATCTCAACACTAAAACCCACCCACAATATATACTCACAAAATAATCCATACATAACAAACTCACAAAACAACTTACCACTCCTCCACAATCACTACAAACAACACACACTCCAATACTAACACAACACACCAACAACAACAAACTCCACAACAAAAACAACCCTTAAACCTCAAAACCACATCAACACTAAACACTAACACCCACACAAACCAACAACCAACCCCACACCATCACATCACATCACACACACCCTATAAATGATCCGTGGTTCAAGTCCACTACGCCCACCCAGCTCACAGCCCCAGCAGGCGGCGTAGTTGCCGTTAAGGGCCTGAAATCTGCGACGCCGCGACCGCGCCTCCCTGGCCGACTTGAAGAACGCACTGGAGGCCGGGCGCCAGAGCAGGCCCACCGCGGCGAGGCCGGTCAGCCAGGTCAGCCAGGCGCAGAACACTTGCGCGACGCCATTGTTGCCGATCAGCTGCAGCGTCGCCAGGCCGAACAGCACCGTGGACAGGATGCGCGCCCAGTTCCTGCCCTGGCTGTTCGCCCGCGCCATCCACAGCCACAGGGCGATCACGGCCAGCCCGGCGACTATCACCAGCGTGATGTGAGCTGGGTCGCGGTGAGGCGGTGCCCGAGCGCCTGTACCCCTGATGTGGCCGCTGAAGGCCAGCGCGATGATCAGGTACGCGGCGGTGCCGACGGCGCCCGCGTACATGAGCTTGACTGCGTCCTGCACCGGCGCGGGAGCACGAGGCCGCAGCGGCTCGGCCGGCTGGCCGCTGGACGGGCCGGGCTGGTCCATGGTGGCCTCGGCTACGGCTGTCGAGCCTCCAGCGGCCGGATCGGCGGCGATCGCGGCGACCAGCCTGGCGCGGGCCGCATCCAGCTCGGCCGGCGCGGGCAGGGGCGTCTCCTGCGCCAGCTCCCGCAGCAGCTCCATCTCATTCATTGGTCGTGAGCTCCTCATACGTTGCCGCCGCATCGGTACCGGCCAGCACCTGGCGCGTCTTCGTGCGGGCCCGGTGCAGTCTGGACCGCACCGTCCCCACCGGGATGGCCAGTGCCCGCGACACCTCCTGATAGGTCAGCTGCTCCCAGGCGATGAGCAGCAGCACATCGCGGTCACCGGCCGTCAGCGCGGCCAGCGCCGCGTCCAGCAGCGTGCGCATCGCCTGGGCGGTGACATCGGTCGCCACCCGGTCGGCGTGACCAGGAACCTCAGGCTCGGTCGCGGCGGCCTGCCTGATCCGGTACTGGCGGGCCTCGTCCCTGCGATGCTGGCCGACCAGGTTGGTGGCGATCCCATACAGCCAGGGCCGGGCATCCACGTAGCGGAGGTCATACCGGTCCCGCTTGGCGAAAGCGGCCAGGAACGTCTCGGCAACCAGGTCATCGGCAACCTGGTGGCCCGTACGCCGGGCAAGGTAGCGGTAAATGTGCGGGGCGTGCCTGTCAAACAGGACCGCGAACCGCTCCGGCTCCCGCCAGGAGCTCTCAATGACCGCAGCATCATCCGCGGCGGCGGATCCACGGCGCCGCCTCATGCGCCACCTTGATTCATGCCCATGCCCTTCCGGGTGCTCAGAAGGCTACATCCGTTATCCGCAACCGGCGCCCCATGAGTTCACGGCCTGCGTGAAGCCCTGCGGCTTGAAGAACGCGCTGGAGGCCGGCCGCCAGAGCAGCCACACCGCGGCGAGGCCGGCCACCCAGGTCAGCGCGAGCAGGCCGAGTACCGTTACGCCGAACCCGCCATGGATCACCAGCGTCCGCAAGTCGCCGTGCCAGCTGCAGCGTCGCCAGGCCGAACAGCACCGTGGACAGGATGCGCGCCCAGTTCCGGCCCTGGCCGTCCACCCGCGCCATCCACAGCCACAGGGCGATCACGACCAGGCCGAACACCATCAGCACCGTGAGGATGAGCGGTTTCAGCTGGCCGAGCTGGGCCGCGGTTACGCTGTGGCCCCGCCATCGCCAGCGGGCGGCGGCCGTGATGTCGCCGATGGCAACGGCCAGCCAGACGACCAGGCTGACGGTGCTGACGGCGGCGCCCGCGTACATGAGCTTGACCGCGGTCAGCACCGGGGCAGGAGCAGGGGCCCGCTCCGGCTCGGCCGGCTGGCCGCTGGACGGGGAGGGCTGGTACATGATGATCCCTTCCGGGCGCTCGGGAGGCTACATCTGTTATCCGCAACCGGCGCCCAACAAGTTCACGGCCATCGCCCACGAACACCGGACCGAGGAGTTTTAGATTAGATGTGGCGAAGGCGTCGGGGATGGTGTGCACCCGGGTGCCGCATCCGGCCCGGCCGGGCAAGCGGCGTGACGCAGGGTGTGGCAGGTGGATGCCACCACGAACGCGATCCTGGAGCTGGCTGATCACCTGGCAGCCGAGCGGATCGAGAAGGTCGTCCTCGAATCCACGTCGGATTACTGGCGGCTCGTTGTTCTACCTGCTTGAGGCGGCCGGGCTGGACGTGCAGCTGGTCAACGCCCGGGACGTGAAGAACGCGCCGGGCCGCCCGAAGACCGACAAGCTGGATGCGGTGTGGCTGGCGAAGCTGACCGAGCGGGGCATGCTGCGGCCCTCGCTTCGTGCCGCCGGCGGAGATCCGGCAGCTGCGGGATTACACCCGGCTGCGCACCGACCTGACCCGGGAGCGCACCCGGCACTGGCAGCGGCTGGAGAAGCTGCTCGAAGACGCCCTGATCAAGGTCTCGGCGGTGGCCAGCACGCATCGACACGCATGTCGGTCCGCGACATGGTCGAGGCGCTGATCGCCGGGCGAGCGCGACCCGCAGGTGCTCGCCGGGCTGGCCCGCGGCCGGATGAAGGTCAAGCGCGCCGCCCTGGTCGAGGCGCTCACCGGCCGCTTCGATGACCACCACGCCGAGCTGGCCCGGATGCTGCTCGACCAGATCGACGGCCTCGACCGCGCAGATCGACAAGCTCACCACCCGGATCGAGGAGCTGATCGCCGCGATCCCCGCCGCCCAAGGCGTCGACGCCGACGGCACCACCGGCCCGGGGCCGGCAGGGCACGGCGCGCCCGGTGCTGCCCGCCGTCGACCGCCTCGATGAGATCACCGGCATCGGCGCTGCGACGGCCGCCCAGGTCATCATCGCCGAGATCGGCCTGGACATGACCCAGTTCCCCACCGCCGGCCACCTGGTGTCCTGGGCCAAGCTATCCCCGCGCACCATCCAGTCCGGGGCCAAGCAGCCGCGCCGGCAAGACCGGCAAGGGCAACCCCTACCTCAAGGGCGTCCTCGGCGAGGCCGCCGCCGCGGCCGCCAAGACCGACACCTTCCTCGGCGAGCGCTACCGGCGCCTCGTCAGGCGCCGCGGCAAGCTCAAAGCCCTGGTCGCCATCGCCCGCTCCATCCTGGTCATCATCTGGCACCTGCTCGCCGACCGCGCCGCCCGCTACCGCGACCTCGGCGCCGGCTTCTACGCCAGCCGCATCGACAAAGACCGCAAGACCCGCAACCACGTCCGCCAGCTCGAAGCCCTCGGCTACACCGTCACCCTCGCTCCCGCCGCCTAACCACACCCGCACCAACCCGGCTCCGCTGACGCTCCGCCGGGTGCTGCCGCGCGCTCACCTGGCGTTCGTGATTTTCCGGTTAGATATATGAAGATATTTGAGTTACTTCAAAGGTCGAGTCATCCTGGCGGTATGAGCGTCACCGAAGTTCCGTTCTCGCAGCTCGTGCAGAAGCCCAAGGCAACCGTGGCCCAACTAGACGAATGATTCCTTATGCCTTCAGTGGTCATAGGCGATCAGCGATCGGGTGACCGGGGCGCCGGTCTTGTTGTTGTGCCAGATCGCTGCGGCCATGGCCAGGATGCGCTGGGCGACGCGGATGGCGACTCCCTCGAAGGTGCGGCCGCCGTGCGCTTCCAGGTCGAGTTGGCCTTTGAGGGTGTCGTTGACCGATTCGATGAGCTGGCGGATCGTCTTGAGCAGTGGTTCTCCGTGGCGGGCGGCCTCGTCCTTGCGGGAAGGCCGCAGCAGCGTGATGCCGCTGGTGGCCAGGTCAGCTTCGGTTTCACGGCCGGCGAAGCCCTTGTCGGTGATCAGGATCAGGCCGCCGGCTGTCGCGAGCTGAGGCTCGACGTCGAGCATCGCGTCAGCACCTCCCGTTCGCCGATCTTCGGGTCAGCCAGCGCCCACAGGATGGCATCCCGGCGGGGTGCAGATCAGGTACAGCCGCAGTCCCCAGAACCAGCGCGAATGCGAGGCGCAGTAGCCGTAGTTCGCCCAGCCCGCCATGTCCGAGCGCTTGACCGCAGGACGCGACCTAGCTCATTCCACCAGCGTGGAGTCCGCGATCCGACGTCGTCGAACCAGAAGTCGTGTCAGCGGCCAGTCTCGGATCACCTGCTTGATCAGTGGCAGCGCTGCGCGCAGCCGCTTGTTGTAGCCGCGCTGGTGCGGCAGGTACGGGAAACACTACGCAGGTGGCAAAGCAAAGCGATCCACCGGTGCTCGCTGTGTAAGCCCAGCAGCGCCTGCGCGACCGCCAGGCACACCAGTTCCGGCTCGCTGAGCCTGGCCTCATGCCCCGGCCAGCGATCTTGCACCAGCCAGTCGTCTATCTTCACTTACAGTGCCATCACAGTGTCCAATCAGCGTCCACTATCTCTCCAGCTCGACATCTTCGTAGCAACACCTATCTTTGCACCCTCTCCTGTTCCTCACTCAACACACCCATATCTATACATCTTTCGAGGAAAGCCCCCGCCGCAGGCTGCGGCTGGATCGCCGCGACGGGGGCGACCTGATACTGGAGTCGGCGGCCCGGGCCGAGGCCGAGGACGAAGCGCTCAGCATGGCCAGCCGACTGTTCTTTTCGCTGATGAAAGACGATCAGGGCGCGCGTGCCCTGCTGCTCGCGCTGCCGGAAGTGTTCCCCTGGGTGCGGTTCCTGCCTGCCGAGGACGTCCGATCCTTCCTCGTTGAACTGGTAGAGACGATCCACGCGTCCGCCGACCTGGGCAACATGGCCGCGATCGCTCCAGTCGTGGCCGCCTGGAAGGGCACGGCTGAGATCTACTCCGACCCCGAACTCCTGAAGGCCGCCACCGCTTCCCTCGATGGCACCGACTACGGACCTGTCCCGGACTGCTGACCCGTGAAACCGCGGCCGCCCAGGGATGAAGATCATTACCAGTTACGCGGCGACCTGGGGACTCGGCTGTGGCGTGGCCGGAACCTTGAGCAATGGCAGATCAAGGTCTCCCAGAGCGGCCGCATCTGGTACCTGACCGATGATGATGAGTACACTGTCTGGGTCGTCTACGCCTCGCCTGCGCACCCGAAGCCAACCGAGTGATGCTGCACATTGGTGTCGTTGGTTGACCCGAGAACCCATGAGTCAGCGGTCAGCGGGGCCCGCCCGCCGCCGCTGCTCGACCAGCGCGGCCAGCTTGTCCAGGGCCATCCGGGTGCCCAGCTCGTTGTCGGCGGCGGGCACGCCGTCCGGCACGCCGTCATGCTTAATGATCACGTCGGTGCCGCCGGCGGCCTCGGCCAGGGTCGTGGTCAGGGTCATCTCCCCGCTCAGGGCGGGGTCTGCGGTCTCGAACTCGACCACCTCGACCACCAGCTCGCCCGGTACCAGGCGGACGAAGCGGCCGTGGTAGGTATCGGTGTGCGCGGAGGTCTTCCCGGCACGGTCAGGTGCGCCGTAGGTCAGCGAGACCCGGAACGAGCCGCCCTCCCGGGCATCGAAGTCATGGACAACGGAGGTCATGCCGTCCGGGACCCGCCACGCCGCAACCGCCGCCGGGTCGACCAGCGCCTGATACACCGCCGCGGCCGGGGCCTGGATATGCCGGAGCACCTGCGTCGAGCCCATCCCTCGTCACCGCCTCCTGGGCCGCTGGTTTCCAGGCCGCCAGGCTACGCCGGCTGCGGCCGGCCCGGCTGGCGGCCGGATGAACTCACCAGCCCAGCTCGGTGAGCCGGTCGTCGTCGATGCCGAAGTGGTGCGCCACCTCGTGCACGACGGTGCGCCGTACCTGCTCCACCACCTCCGCCTCGGTCCGGCAGATGGCGCAGATGGCCCGCCGGTAGATGGTGATCCGGTCCGGCAGCACGCCCGCGTACTGGGTGGTCCGGCTGGTCAGCGGGATGCCCTGGTACAGCCCGAGCAGGCCCGGTGGCCCCGGGTCGTGCTCGACCGTGACGGCCACGTTGCGCATCAGCCGGCCCAGGTTCTCCGGGAGGCTGTCCAGGGCGGTGCCGACCATCTCCTCGAAGCGGGCCGGCTCGACATCGATCACCCCGTCATTGTCTGACGGCCGGCTGGGCGCGGCCACTGCCTTCCCGCTGGACCCGCAGGCCGCGGGAAGGACGGCCGGCGGGGCACGTACGCTGTTGTCCGGCAAGATCCGTTATCCGCCTTACCCCGCGCTGAGGGCAGTCCGTGCTGACAGACGAAGTCCCGGAGGCATCTCCCGGGCTGGCCCGCTCCCGCACGTCCCGGCGCCGCCGGCGCCGCCGGGTGCTGGTCACCACCCTGGCCGTCGCCATCCTGGCCTTCTGCGGGCTGACCGCCCGGCTGTTCCTCTTCCCGGCGCAGGGCATGCCCGGCCACGTGGACGCCATCGTGATGATGGACGGCCCCGGTGACCGGCTGCGCACGGCGGAGGGCCTGGCCTGGGCCGGCCACGCCCCGTTCCTGGTCGTGTCCCGCGGCTCTTCGGTGTACGCCCAGGGCAGCGACTGCGCCCCGCCCATCCCCCGGGTCACGGTCATCTGCTTCGATCCCCGCCCGGCGACGACGCAGGGTGAGGCGGAGTTCGCCGGGCGGCTGGCCAGGCGCTACCACTGGCACTCCCTGGCCCTGGTCACCATCACCCCGCAGGACTCCCGGGCCCGGCTGCGGATGGAGCGCTGCTTCGCCGGCCAGGTCTACGTGATGAACGCGCCCATGCCGTTCTACTACTGGCCCTACGAACTCGCCTACGAGTGGGGGGCGACCATCAAGGCACTGGCCGTCAACCGCAGTTGCTGACCGGGCACCCGATAAGAGAACGCTTAATCGCCGGTCGCCGGAATCAGCGGTACCGCCTACAGTCGGCCTGAGGCCGGGTACCGCCTACAGTCAGGCGTAAGGCAGACCACCCGCCGGGAAGGTACACGACGCGATGAGCCAGCAGCCGGACCAGCGCCCGGACGAGGCCCTGGACGTACTCCGCACCGTCTGGGGCGCCCAGGGCCAGACCAGCGCCGACCTGGATGAGGACTGCGGGACGAAGTCCTGCCAGCGGATGGCGGACATCAACTTCGACGGGATGGCCGGCCAGGACGAGGACCTGCGCGCCGCGTGGCGGGACCGGCTGGCCCGCGAGGGCAAGCTCGCCGCCGCGGGCGGCACGATCCGGGACCTGGTGCTCGGGTCACCGGACGCCCGCTGAGGGGCGGGATGGACTACCCGGACACTGTCGCCGGGCTCACTGGCATCCTGCACGCCCACGGCTACCTGGCCGACCGGGGGCTGGCCACCTCGCTGTTCGTGGCCATGTCCCTGCAGCGCCCGATCCTGCTCGAAGGAGAGGTCGGGGTGGGCAAGACCGAGGTGGCCAAGGTTCTCGCGGCCGCCTTCGGCCGGCGGCTGATCCGGCTGCAGTGCTACGAGGGCATCGACACCAGCCAGGCCCTGTACGAGTGGGACTACGCCCGCCAGATGCTCTACGTCCGCGCCCTGTCCGAGCGGCACGCCGCCGGTGAGGAGGCGGTGGACAAGGTCTTCGGCCCCCGGTTCCTGGTCGAACGGCCGCTGCTCGACGCGGTCCGGGCCGGTGACCAGGCGGTGCTGCTCATCGACGAGGTGGACCGGGCCGACGACGAGTTCGAGGCGTTCCTGCTCGAGGTGCTGTCCGACTTCCAGATCACCATCCCCGAGATCGGCACCATCCGGGCCGACACCCCGCCGCTGGTGCTGCTCACCTCCAACCGCACCCGGGAACTGCACGACGCGCTCAAGCGCCGCTGCCTCTACCACTGGATCGGCTACCCGCCTGCCGCCCGGGAGGTGGAGATCGTCCTGCTCCGGGCCCCCGGCGTGCCGGAGGCGCTGGCCCGCAAGGTGGTCACCGCGGTGAACCGGCTGCGTGAACTCGACCTGGCCAAGCCGCCCGGGGTGGCCGAGACCATCGACTGGGCCCGCACCCTGGACTTCCTGGGCGAGAGCGACCTCACTCCCGAGGTGGCGAGCGACACCCTCGGCGCGGTGGTGAAGGAACGCGACGACACCGAACTGGTCCGGGACAACCTGGAGGAGATCACCTCCGGTGGCTGAGGGGGCCGCCGCCCTGGGCGTGCCGTTCATCCGGTTGCTCGCGGATTTCACCGCGGAACTGCGCGCCGCGGGGCTCACCGCGGGCACCGGGGACCTGCTCGCCTACAGCCAGGCCATGAGCACCCTGGACCCGGCCGACCTGCTCGACCTGTACTGGGCCGGCCGGGCCACACTGGTCAACCGCCGGGACAGCATCGCCACCTACGACACGGTGTTCCGGCGGTTCTTCCTGGGTGCGCCCGGGCCGCTCGGCGAACTGCTGACCCTGCAGGCGCAACTCGGCCCGGAGGCGCAGTCCGTGCTGCAGGTCCCGGCCACCGAGCCGCCCCCGGCCACCGAGGACGGGACCGAGGAGGAGGCGACCCTCGGCCTGATGGCCTCCGACGCCGAGGCCCTCCGGCACAAGTCCTTCACCGCCTGCACTCCCGGCGAGCTGGCCGCGGTGCGCCGGATCATGCGCCGGATCCGGCTGGCCCCGCCGCGGCGCCGCACCCGCCGCACCGCCGCCGCGCCCGCGGGCCGCTCCCCCGACCTGCGCCGCATGGTGCGGGAGTCGATGCGGACCGGGGGCGAGCCCGCTGGCCTGCGCTGGCGGCAGCGCACGGTACGGCCCCGCCCGCTGATCCTGATCCTGGACGTGTCCGGCTCGATGGCCGACTACTCCCGGAACCTGCTCCAGTTCGCCTACTCGGCGCAACGGGCCGCCGCGCGGGTGGAGGTGTTCTGCTTCGGCACCCGGCTGACCCGGGTCACCCGGGCGCTGGACCGGCGCCGGCCCGACGACGCGCTGCAGCGGGCCGCGCAGGCCGTGTTCGACTGGGAGGGCGGCACCCGGATCGGGGCCAGCCTGGACGCCTTCGTCCGGGACTGGGGACGGCGCGGCCTGGCCCGCGGCGGGATCGTGGTCATCTGTTCCGACGGCCTGGACCGGGGCGACCCGGAGGTGCTGGCCACCGCGATGGAGCGGCTGGCCCGGCTCAGCCACCGGATCGTCTGGATGAACCCGCACAAGGGCGCGAACCGTGACTTCCGGCCCAGCACCCTGGGCATGATGGTGGCGGCCCCGCACATCGACGTGCTGCTGTCCGGGCACGATCTGTCCAGCCTGGAAGAACTCGCTACGCTGCTGCCAACCCTGTCGTAAGGAGTGACCCGGTGCGGTGGAGCGTGGGAATCGAGGCCGCGGGTGACCGGGTGCTGACCCGCGAGGACGTGGTGGCCCTGGCCGACGCGGTCGCCGCCAGCGGCGGCATCGCCACCGGGATCGGCACCAGCCGCTACGGCGCCCAGCTGCTCGTGGACGCGGACAGCCGGGAGGCGGCCATCGAGCTGGCGACCGCCGAGTTCCGCCGGGCCGCGGCCACCGCCGGGCTGCCCGCGGCGCCGGTGGCCCGGGCCGAGGCGATCAGCGAGGACGAGGACGAGGACGCGGCGCGGTGATCAGGCTGGGCTCGCTGGCCGGGTACCCGTTCGAGGGGCCGCGCCTGCTGGCGGGCTGGACCCCGCCGCCGGTCCCGGCCGTGTACGCCATCTTGTGCAAGCCCGACGCCGACGCCAAGCCGGAGAAGTACGCGGTCATCTACGTGGGTCACGCCGACGACCTGTCGGCCGAGCGGTTCCCGTTCCGGCACCCCCGTTCCGGCTGCTGGGTGCGCCGCGCCGGGTCCAAGTGGAAGGTCTACATCTGCACCTACGAGGTCCCGGGGGGCGGCCCCGGGCACCGGGAGCAGATCAGCCGGGAACTGACCGCCGTCTACCACCCCGGCTGCAACGACCAGCAGTACGACCAGGCGTGGAAGGACGAGTGGATCGGCGGGGAGATGAGCGGGCCAGGCTGGACGCCCCCGCCCGGGGAAGCCCCGGCCGGCTGAACGGGCCCCGGCCGGACCTCGGGGGATGCCCGGCCGGGAGTCTTTCCCGCTGCGGCCGCTACGGCTGGGGCACGAAGCCGACCGCCTCGTGCAGCCGGGACCGGCGCCGCCCCGACGCCGGCCGGGTCGGCTCGGCCACCACGGCCGGCTCCCCGGCCGCCGGCACCGCCGCCGGGGTGTAGGTCACGTCGGTGACGATCTCCTCGGCCATCCCGTACAGCAGCGGCAGCGCGCCGGCCACCACGCCGCCGGTCCGGTTGATGTGCTCCACCCCGGGCCCGATCAGCTTGGCGTGGCCGACGATGGTTCCCACGATGCCCGCGGCCCCCTCCAGGTTCCCGGCGATCCGGGTCAGCAGGGTGCCCGTCCAGTACAGGAAGAACGCCAGCCCGGCGATGAGCAGGGCGATGACGATCACCGTTGCACGACGAGCCCGGTCATGACTTCACGCTCCCGAGGACGCGGCCGAGGAACAGGTGGTGCTGCAGGCCCTCGGCCAGGACCGCGTCCACCCCGTCCGCGACCTGGGGGATCAGCGTGGTGTCGGCGGTGTTGGCCGCGGCGGCCTGCAAGGTCCCGCCGATCTCGACGACCCGGCGGTCGATGATCTTCACCAGCCAGATCAGGATGGACAGCAGCGCGGCGACCGCCAGGACGACGACGAAGCCGCGATGATGGCGGTCACCCACAGGGTGTGCTCGGTGGACGACATGGCCAGGACGTGCGGCTCCATCGCTAACCTCCCAGCCGGGCGCGGCCGCGCTGCAGCCCGCCGATGATGATCGTCGCGTGCTCGATCGTGGTGCGCAACGCGCCCAGCGGCGCCGTGTTCGCGCACCGCGTCGCCGAGCGCGTCGTTGATCTTGGGAGCCTCGTTGCCGATCGACCGGGCCAGCAGCAGGATCGGCACGACCAGCGCGACGACGACCAGGACCACGATGATGCCGATCGTGTAGCCGATGACCCATCCGGTGGTGGACGTGCCGGCCGCCAGCACAACATGGGATTCCATCGCCGCGCTCCTCACACCGTCTCGCAGAAGTCGCGGACCGGCTTCAGGCTCGCGTTCACGGACGTCAGCCGCTCCGGGACGGGGCTGGTGAGCTGGGCGACCGCCTGCACGCCCCCGGTCACCTGGACCAGGGTGGCGCGGATGGCCCGCAGGTGGAAGATCACCCGCAGCAGGCCGACCGCGGTGATCGCGATGATCAGCGCCGCGACGACGATCGTCATCCAGGCCGCTGCTGGCATCATGCCCCTCCTAGTAGTTTCGCGACGGAGCCCGCGTAGCGGACCGCACCGACACTGACCGCGCCGATGGTGGCGTCGGTGGTGGCCAGCCCGTCCGGGACGTCGCTGAGCTCACCGACCAGGGCGACCCCGCCGCGCAGGATGTCGTCGGCCGCGCCGCGGATCCGCTCCAGCGCGGCCAGCACCCGGTTCAGCAGGAAGATCACGACGGGCAGCACCACGACCAGCAGCACCACGTTGCCGATCCACCACAAGACCATGGGTCTCCTCCTCAGCTCGCGGCCTGGTAGGGCAGGAAGAACCGGCGGAACACCCGGCTGAGCGCCATCCATGCGGCCCGCAGGCCCAGGGTCAGCCCGCTGGCCGGGGTGGCCGCCGACGCCGCGATCTGCTCGGCCGACTCCCCCCGCTCGATCCGCTCGATCCGGTCCTGCATGGTCGCCGCGAAGTCGCGCATCAGCACCGAGGTGACGTCGGAGATCATGCCCCGGCCGTACTGGGCGGCCGCGCCGGACAGCTGGAGGTCCTGGGCCACGTTGACCTTGGTGCCCCGGCCGGAGCGGACCAGCGTCGCGGTGACCACCATGCTGGCCTGGCCACGGCCCTTCTCCTCCGCGCCGGCCGCGTTGACGACCACCCGCCGGGCGGCCTCGTCGCGCTCGGCGATCTCCGCCGTGCCGCCGAACTGCAGCCGCACCGGGCCCATCCGGACCGCCACCCGGCCCTTGTACTTCTCGCCGCCGAGGTCGGAGGTCAGCTCCGCGCCAGGCAGGCAGGTGGCCACCTGCGGGATGTCCTCGAAGAACTGCCATACCTTCTCGACCGGCTGCGCGACCTCGAAGTCGTTGGTGATCAGCATCGGCTCTCCCTGGCCAGGTAGGGGGCGGGGTCACGCTCGAACGCCTGCCGGCAGCCCGCCGAGCAGAAGTAGTAGGTGGTGCCGTCCTGCTCCAGCGGGCGGCTGCCGGGCCGGGCCGCGACCGTCATCCCGCACACCGGATCCACGGCGTCTGCGGGCCCCGGCTGGCTGCGCCTTTCCCGCCGAACGAGACGCCGCGGCGCCGGTGACCTCCCCGGCCGCGCGGAGTGCGACCAGCTCGGCCAGGATCGCCACCGCGATCTCCCGGTGCGTGGTGTGCCCCAGGTCGAGCCCGGCCGGGACCCGGACCCGGTCCAGCTGATCGGCGGGTACCCCGCGGTCGGCCAGGTAGCCGAGCACGGACGCGCCCCGCTTGGCCGACCCGACCAGGCCGAGGTAGGCCGGGCGGGCGGCGATGGCCTCCTCGATGGCTTCCTCGTCGCCGTGTCCCTGGGTGGCCACCACGACCATGGACCCCTCGTCCGCGGCGGCCGCGGTGAAGTCCGGCCCGTCCAGCAGCGCGGTGCGCCAGCCGAGCGCGCGGGCCAGGTCGGCCAGCGTGCCGGCCATCGGCGACCGGCCCACGATGACCAGGTGCGGGGCGGGCAGCACCGGCTCGATGTACACCTCCAGCGCCCCCTCGCTCTGGCAGGAGATGGGCACCACCGTCATCCCGTCCGGCACGCTCGCGCCGAACTGCTCGGCGCGTGCCGAGCAGCAGCAGCCGTGCCGTCCCCTCGGTGATCGCCTGGCGGGCCTCGCGGATCACGGTGGGTTCCGCGCAGGCCCCGCCGATCCAGCCGTGCAGCTCGCCGTCCGCCGTGATGATCGCGCGGGAGCCCTGCTGGCCGGACGAGGGTCCCTGCCGCCAGACCACCGTGGCCAGCGCGAACGGCTGCCCGCGCCGGGCCAGCTCACCCGCTTCTTCCAGGACGTCCCAGCCCTGCATCGGCCGCTCCCCTCAGTCCTGCCGCACCGGCGGGGCCCCGGAAACGTCGTGCCGCTGGGTCAGGGCCTCCCAGACCCGGTCCGGCAGCAGCGGCATGTCGATGTTGCGCACCCCGCTGCCGGACAGCGCGTCGATCACCGCGTTGACGAACGCGGCCGGGCCGCCGACCGCGGCGCACTCGCCGATGCCCTTGGCCCCGATCGGGTGGTGCGGGCACGGGGTCACGACCTCGCTGTGCAGCTCGAAGCCGGGCGTCTCCCAGGCGGTCGGCAGCATGTAGTCCATGTAGTTGGCGCCGACGCAGTTGCCGTCGGAGTCGAACGTGATGAACTGCATGCTGGCCATGGCGTACGCCTCGGTGAGGCCGCCCATGATCTGGCCTTCCACGATCATCGGGTTGATCCGCACCCCGCAGTCGTCCACCGCCACGGTGTTCAGCACGTCCCATACCCCGGTCTCGGGATCGACCTCGACGGTGACGATGTACACCGCGAACGGCCAGGTCAGGTTGGGCGGATCGTAGTAGGCGGTGTTCTCCAGGCCGGGCTCCATGCCGTCCGGCATGTTGCTGTACGCGGCCATCGCGCACTCCTGGATGCTCACCCCGCGGTCCGGCGCGCTGCGCACGTAGAACCGGCCCAGCTCCCAGTCGATGTCCTCCTCGGACACCTCCAGCAGGTGCGCGGCCAGCTTGCGCGCCTTGGCCCGGATCTTGCGGGACACCATGGCCACCGCCGCGCCGGCCACCGGGGTGCTCCGCGAGGCGTAGGTGCCCATCCCGAACGGCGCGGTGTCGGTGTCGCCCTCCTCGACCACGATGTCCTCGGCCGGGATGCCGAGCTCATGGGCGACGATCTGGGCCCAGGTGGTTTCGTGGCCCTGGCCCTGGGTCTTCGCCCCGGTGCGCAGGATGGCCTTGCCGGTCATGTGGATCTTGAGCTCGGCCGAGTCGAACATCTTGATGCCGAGGATGTCGTACTCGCGGCTGTTGCCCGCGCCCAGCGGCTCGGTCATCGTGGAGATGCCCAGGCCCAGCAGCCGGCCCCGGTCCTGCGCCTCGGCCTGCCGCTTCCGGAAGTCCTCGTAGCCGATGGCCCGCAGCCCGACCTCCAGGCACTTGGCGTACTGGCCGGAGTCGGTGAGGAAGCCGAACGGGGTGCGGTGCGGGAAGTCGTCGTCATGCACGAAGTTCATCCGCCCTGAACTCGGCCTGGTCCATGCCCAGGTCGTCCGCGGCGGCCTGCATCATCCGCTCCTGGAAGAACATGGCCTCGGTGACCCGGAACGAGCACCGGTAGGCCACCCCGCCGGGGGCCTTGTTGCTGTAGGTGCCGCGGGCCGACAGGTGCGCCACCGGGATGTCATAGGCGGCGAACGCCGAGTGCAGCAGGCCGATCTTGAACTTGCTCGGCTGCGCGTCGGAGAAGAACGCGCCGTGGTCGGCGGCGCAGCGCATCCGCACCGCGAGGATCTTGCCGTCCCGCCGCAGCGCCATCTCCCCGTCCAGGTAGATGTCCCGGGCGAAGTGGGTGGAGATCAGGTTGCCGGACTTGTCCTCGATCCACTTGACCGGGCGCTCCAGCAGGATCGAGGCCAGGATCGAGCAGACGTACCCGGGGTAGACGGGCACCTTGTTGCCGAACCCGCCGCCGATGTCCGGGGAGACGATCCGGATCATGTGCTCGGGCAGCTCGGCGACCAGCGCGACCGCGGCCCGGATGATGTGCGGCGCCTGGGTGGTCATGTACACGGTGAGCTTCGAGGTGGCCCGGTCGAAGTCCGCGATCGACCCGCAGCACTCGATCGGCGACGGGTGGGACCGCGGGTAGTGCAGCTGCAGCTTCGAGATCACGTCGGCCCGGGCGAACGCCTCGTCGGTGCCGCCGGCGTCGCCGACCTCCCAGTCGTAGATGACGTTGCCGGCCTGGCCCTCCTTGTCGTCCCGGATGACCGGGGCGCCCTCGGCCAGCGCCTGGATGGGGTTGACGATGGGCGGCAGCGGCTCGTACTCCACGTCGATGGCGTCGCAGGCGTCCCGGGCGATGTACGGGTCGTCGGCGATGACGCAGGCCACCTCCTGGCCCTGGAACCGCACCTTGTCGGTGGCCAGCACCGCCTGGGTGTCGTAGGACAGGGTGGGCATCCAGGCCAGGTTGCGGGTGGCCATCATCTCGCCGGTGAGCACCAGGTGCACGCCGGGGATCTCCCACGCCTTGCTGGTGTCGATGGACTTGATCCGGGCGTGCGCCAGCGGGCTGCGCAGGATCTCCATGTGCAGCATGCCGGGCAGCACGATGTCGTCGGTGTAGTTGCCCTTGCCGCGGATGAACCGGTTGTCCTCGACCCGCTTGCGGCTGGCGCCCAGTCCGCCGATCTTGATCTCGTCGACTGCCTGTGACACGACGTCAGCCGTCCTCTCGCAGCTTGTCGGCCGCCCACAGGACCGACTTGACGATGTTCTGGTAGCCGGTGCAGCGGCACAGGTTGCCGGACAGCGCCCAGCGGACGTCCTCCTCGGTAGGGTCGGGGTTCTCGTCCAGCAGGGCCTTGGCGGCCATCATCATCCCCGGGGTGCAGAACCCGCACTGCAGGCCGTGCTCCTCCTTGAAGCCCTCCTGGAGCGGGTGCAGCTCGCTGGCGCTGGCCAGCCCCTCCACCGTGCTGATCTCGTGCCCGTCGGCCTGGACGGCGAGCATGGTGCAGGACTTGACCGGGCGGCCGTCCACCAGCACCGTGCACGCGCCGCAGTTGGTGGTGTCGCAGCCCATGTGCGTGCCGGTCAGCCCGAGTCCCCGGCGGATCAGGTGGGAGAGCAGCAGCCGGGGCTCCACCTCGGCCACCTTCTTCTGCCCGTTGATGCTGAACCGGATCCGGCGCATCGGGACGTCCGCGGCCTCCTGGCCGTCGAGGTCGTCGTAGACGATGGTCATCTCAGGCTGCCCTTTCCGCGGTCAGGTCGGTCCGGCGGAGCAGGCGCACCACGAAGGTGCGCACCATGTGCCGTTTGTAGTCGGCGCTGCCGCGGTGGTCGGTGCGCGGCCGGGCCGCCGCCGCGGCCAGGTCCGCGGCCCGCTCGATGACGTCCGCGGCCAGGGGCTGGCCGGCCAGCGCGGCGGCCGCCTCGGTGGCCGCGATGGTGGAGCCGCCCACCCCGGTCAGCCCGATGCCCGCGCGGGTCACCGTGTCCCCGGACATCTCCAGCGCCACCGCGACGCCGACGGTGGCGAAGTCACCCACCCGGCGCTCCAGCTTCAGGTAGCCGCCCGCCCGCTTCCCCCGGGCCGGGCGGGACCAGCGCCTCGACCGCGATCTCGTCCGGGGCCAGCAGGTTCTCGAACGGGCCGGTGACGAAGCCGTCCAGCGGGATGGTGCGCTTCCCGGCCGGGCCCTGGGCGACCACCGAGCCGCCGAGCGCCGTCAGCACCGAGGCCCAGTCGCCCTGCGGGTCGGCGTGGCACAGCGAGCCGACCAGCGTGCCCCGGGTCCGCACGATCGGGTCCGCGATGAGCGGGGCGGCGGCGGCCATGGTCGGCTGAGTGTCCTTGAGCAGGGACGAGCGCTCCAGGTCGGCGTGCCGGCACAGCGCTCCGATGCGCAGCGTGCCGTCCGGGTCGGCCCGGTGGTAGTCCAGGCCGGGCACGTTGTTGATGTCCACGACCAGGTCCGGGGAGGCGAAGCGGAGCTTCATCAGCGGGACCAGGCTCTGGCCGCCGGCCAGCACTTTCGCGTAGTCCCCGCCGTCACGCAGCGCGCTCGATCGCCTCCCCCAGTGACCGGGGTGCCTCGTAGTGGAACCGGGACGGGTACATGAATCCTCCAGTCAGGTCCGGTCGCCGGCCTGTCGTGCGGCGGCCGTATCGGGCCGCCGGCACGCCAGCGGCGGGAGTGCCCGGGCCGGGCGGCTCAGCGGGGTGTCGGCCTGGAGCAGGGTCTCGCTCGGACCGGGGCGTGGCCGCGGGACGGGCGGGGCGTTCGGGGGCCTGGGTGTCTGGCACGGCCACCGGCAGGACATCCTCTTCCGGGTCCGGCCGGGGCTCCTGGTGCGGCGGCCAGGGACCCGCCACCGGCTGCCCGGCCACCTTGAGGTAGTCGATCAGCTGGGGCCACGCCCAGACCGTGGGGCTCTTGCCGGTCTTCGGGGCATTCTCCACCAGTTCGTACAGGCGCGGGTTGCCGCGGCTGTGCCCGCTGGACTCGATCGGCATGACGCCTGCTCCTTGCCCCGGGCTCCCTGACACCCGCGCTGGTGAGGTGAGGCGCCATGATCCGGTGCCGCAGCGGGCCGCGCAATACGCGAATAAGGTGTTGCTTAACTTGGCGGATCCCGGCCGATGCAGGCGGTTCAGCTCCAGATGGTCACGTACACCGGCGGCCGGAACCGGGACGGCGGCACCCCGGCGGCGGGCGAGCGCATCAGTTGCATGGCCTCGGGGGTGGACAGGAAGCGGCGCAGCGCGCTGGCCGCCGTGCTCCGGTACTGCCGCTCCAGCATGGTCGCGTTCCAGCACGACTCCACCGGCGTCCCGGGCACCTCGACCAGGGACAGCTCGCCGCGGCGGAGCTGCTGGGTGACCAGGTGCTCGACCGCGGGCGCCACCCCTGCACCGTCCGCGGCGGCCGCCCACGCGGCGGTCTGGTTCGGGAACACCCTGATCATGTGCTCCGGGATGCGCAGCGCGGTCAGCAGCTTCCCGGTGCTGCTGCCCGGGTCGGTGCCGGACGGGCCGACCAGCCAGCGCCACTGCTGCGGGCTGCCGCGCAGCCGGGACTGCCCGGCGGTCACCACGACCAGCCGGTGCCGGAACACCGGCTCGCTCACCACCGGCAGGGCCGGGTCGGCTGACAATGGCCGGGCCGATCGCGATGTCGGCCAGCCGGTTGGCCACCAGCACCGCCATCTCGCCGGTCACCGCCACCCCCGCGGACACCTCCAGCGCGCCGGCGAAGCGCCGGGTGAACGCCTCCATCAGCGGGCTGACGATGAACTCGGCCAGGGTGGAGCTGGCCACCACGCGCAGCTGTTCCGGGGCGCCCTGCGCGGCCCGGACCGCGGCGTGCGCCTCGGCGCCGAGCACCACGATCTGCGACGCGGTGGCCAGCAGCCGGGAGCCGCCCGGGGTCAGCGTCATGCCGCTGGGGCCCCGGCTGACCAGCTGGTCACCGAGGTGCTGGCGCAGCGCGGTGAGCGCCTGGGACACCGCGGACTCACTGACGCCGAGCGCGTTTGCCGCCGAGGTCACCGAGCCGAGCCGGGCGACCAGGACGAACGCGTTGAGCTGGGTGAGCGTCATGATGTTCTGATTATCGCCACAACCTGACCGCACTCGTAAACTGCTCAGGCGCGTCGGGTCGGGGTCCCCCCCGGGCAGAGGGGAAGGCATGCAGGTTCCGGCATACGTGGAGTACGAGAAGGCGGCCAGCATCGAGCATGCCCTCGGCTCCTCGCCCGGTACGGGCCGGAGTCCCGCATCCTGGCCGGCGGGCACAGCCTCATCCCGATGATGAAGCTGCGGCTGGCCCAGCCGGAGACCCTCATCGACATCAACGGGCTGACCGAGCTCAGCTACATCCGGGTAGACCGGGCCGAGCTCTGCATCGGGGCCCTGACCAGGCATGCCCAGCTGCTCGATGACCCGCTGGCCGGGCAGCATTTCGTGGTCCTGCGGGACGCGGAGCAGGTCATCGCCGACCCGGTGGTGCGGAACTGGGGCACCGTGGGCGGCTCGCTGTGCCAGGCCGACCCGTCCGAGGACCTGTCCGCCGCGTTCGCGGCGCTGAAGGCGACCATGGTGATCCGGCATCCCGGCGGGACCAGGACCGTCCCGGCCCGGGAGTTCTTCACCGGCCCGTACGAGACCGTGGTCGCCCCCGGCGAGCTGCTGACCGAGATCAGGATCACCATCCGGCCCGGCGGCGGCAGTGCGTACCAGAAGGTGGGACGCCGGGCCGGCGACTGGCCGGTGGGCGCGGCCGGCGTGGCCCTGTGGCTGGCCGGCCGGGATGGGGGCGTCCGGGATGGGGCCGGGCCGGCCGTCATCGCCGACGCCGGGGTGGGGCTGACCGCGGTCGGCGCGGAGCATTTCGCCGCCGCCGAGGCCGAGGAGTTCCTCCGCGGCGCGCCCGCCACGCCGGAGACGTTCGCCCGGGCCGGCCAGATCGCGGCCGAGCACTGCCGTCCGGTCACCGACCAGCGCGGGCCGGCCGACTACAAGCAGCACCTGGCCGGCGAGCTGACCACCCGGGCGCTGCACCGCGCGCTGCACCGGGCGCTGGGCGGCTGACGTGCAGATCACCGTCACCGTGAACGGGACCAGCCATACCCGGGAGGTGGAAGCCCGGCTGCTGCTGATCCACTTCCTGCGCGACGACCTGCGGCTGACCGGCTCGCACTGGGGCTGTGACACCTCCAACTGCGGGGCCTGCGTCGTCTGGCTGGACGAGACCCCGGTCAAGTCGTGCACGGTGCTGGCCGCGATGGCGGACGGCCGCCGGGTGCGCACGGTCGAGGACCTGGCCCGCGGCGGCGTCCTCGATCCGGTGCAGCGCGGCTTCGCGGAGTGTCACGGGCTGCAATGCGGGTTCTGCACCGCCGGGCATGATGATGACCGCCCGGTGGCTGCTCGACCACCACCCCGAGCCCACCGCCGCCGAGGTCCGCGAGGCCCTGTCCGGCCAGCTGTGCCGGTGCACCGGCTACGAGAACATCGTCCGGTCCGTCCTGTGGGCCGCAGCTCTAGTCCGGGGGGACGACCCCCCTGGACCCCCCGCCGTCGGCCGACTCGGGGGGAGCCCGCCTGCGGCGGGTCCCCCCTCGCCGGCGAACCATGAAGAGGTGCCGTGAACAGCGCGTACGGGAGGGTCCCGCGCAAGGAGGATGCCCGGTTCCTGCGCGGCCAGGGCACCTTCGTCGACGACGTCGCGCTGCCGGGCATGCTGCACGGCGCCATCCTGCGCAGCCCGCTGGCGCACGCCCGGATCGTCTCGGTGGACACCACGGCCGCCGAGGCGCATCCCCGGGTCCGGGCCGTCATCACCGGCGAGCTGCTGGCCGGGCGCGAGCTGGCCTGGATGCCCACCCTGTCCCGGGACGTGCAGGCCGTGCTGGCCACCGACAAGGTCCGGTTCCAGGGCCAGGAGGTGGCGTTCGTCGTCGCCGAGGACCGGTACGCCGCCCGCGACGCGCTCGAGCTGATCGACGTGCAGTACGAGCCGCTGCCGGTGGTGGTCGACGCCAGGAAGGCCCTGGACCCGGGGGCCCCGGTGATCCGGGACGACCTGGCGGGCAAGCGGGACAACCACATCTTCGACTGGTCGGCGGGCGACCGGGCGGCGACCGACGCGGTGTTCGCCGCGGCCGACGTGGTCGTCGCCCAGGACATGCTGTACCCGCGGTCGCACCCGGCCCCGCTGGAGACCTGCGGCACGGTGGCCGACTTCGACCCGGTCACCGGGAAGCTCACCGTCTGGGCCACCAGCCAGGCACCGCACGCGCACCGCACCCTGTACGCGCTGCTGACCGGGCTGCCCGAGCACAAGATCCGGATCATCTCCCCGGACATCGGCGGCGGATTCGGCAGCAAGGTCCCCATCTACCCCGGGTACCTGTGCGCGGTCGTCGGCTCGATGATGACCGGCAGCCCGGTCAAGTGGGTGGAGGACCGCTCGGAGAACCTGATGTCCACCGCGTTCGCCCGCGACTACCACATGCACGGCGAGATCGCGGCCACCCGGGACGGCCGGATCCTCGGCCTGCGCGCCCGGGTCCTGGCCGACCACGGCGCGTTCAACGGCTCGGCCCAGCCGACGAAGTTCCCGGCCGGGTTCTTCCATATCTTCACCGGCTCCTACGACCTGCGGGCGGCGTACTGCGAGGTCACCGGGGTGTACACCAACAAGGCGCCGGGCGGCGTCGCGTACTCGTGCTCGTTCCGCATCGCCGAGGGTGTCTACCTGGTCGAGCGGATGGTGGACCTGCTCGCCGGTGAGCTGGGCATGGACCCGGCCGAGCTGCGGATGCGCAACCTGCTGCGGCCCGAGCAGTTCCCCTACACCTGCCCCACGGGCTGGGAGTACGACTCCGGTGACTACCCGCGGGCCCTGCGGCTGGCCATGGACCTGGCCGGCTACCCGGAACTGCGCCGCGAGCAGGCCGAGAAGCGGCAGCGCGGCGAGTACATGGGCATCGGGATCAGCTGCTTCACCGAGGGGGTCGGCGCCGGCCCGCGCAAGCACATGGACATCCTCGGCCTGGGCATGGCCGACGGCGCGGCGCTGCGGGTCTACCCGACCGGGACGGCGGTGCTGGGCATCTCCTGCCAGACCCAGGGGCAGGGCCACGAGACCACGTTCGCCCAGCTGGTCGCCGAGGAGCTGGGGCTGTCCCCGGACGACGTCGAGGTGGTGCACGGGGACACCGACCGCACCCCGTTCGGCCTCGGCACCTACGGGTCCCGGTCCACCCCGGTGTCCGGCGCGGCCGCGGTGCTGGCGGCCCGCAAGGTCCGCGAGCGCGCCCGGGTGGTGGCGGCGGCCATGCTGGAGGCGTCCCCGGAGGACCTGGAGTGGTCGGCCGGCCGGTGGCAGGTCCGCGGTGACCCGGAACAGGGCCGGACCATCGCCGAGATCGCGATGGCCGCCCACTCCTCGCTGGAGCTGCCGGAGGGGGTGGAGGGCCATCTCGACGCGGGCACCGTGTACAACCCGCCCAACCTGACCTTCCCCTACGGCGCCTACATCTGCGTGGCCGACGTGGACCCGGGCACCGGCGAGGTCCGGCTGCGCCGGTTCATCGCCGTGGACGACTGCGGGGTGCGGATCAACCCGATGATCGTCGAAGGGCAGGTGCACGGGGGGCTGGCCGACGGGGTCGGCATGGCCCTGATGCAGGTGATCACGTACGACGAGGCGGGCAACTGCCTCGGCGGCTCGTTCATGGACTACCTGCTGCCCACCTCGGTGGAGTGCCCGTCCTGGGAGCTGGGCGAGACGGTCACCCCGTGCCCGCACCACCCGGTCGGCGCCAAGGGGGTGGGCGAGTCGGCCACCGTGGGGTCACCGGCCGCGGTGGTCAACGCGGTCCTCGACGCGCTCCGCCCGTTCGGCGTCCGGCACGCGGACATGCCGCTCACCCCGGCCAACGTGTGGTCCGCGATCCAGGGCCGCCCGGTCCGCACCGACCTCGCGCCCTGGGATGACCGGCGCTGCACGGGGCAGCGCGGGGGCTGCCGCATCATGGTCGTATGTCGAACTCCGCCGCCCCCGGCCCAGCATGAGCGATATCGCAGCGCGGCTGCCCGATGTCGCCACCCTGATGCGCGACCTGGACACCGCCGGCTACCTCACCGACGAGCCGCTCGGCGTGGCGCTGTTCCTCGCGGCCCGGATGGGCCAGCCCATCCTGCTCGAGGGCGAGCCCGGGGTGGGCAAGACCGAGGCCGCCAAGGCCCTGGCCAGCGCGCTGGACACGCCGCTGATCAGGCTGCAGTGCTACGAAGGGCTGACCGCCGCCGAGGCGCTGTACGAGTGGAACTACCCCCGCCAGCTGCTCGCCATCCGGCTGGCCGAGGCCCGTGGCGAGACGCTGCGCGACGCCGACCTGTTCAGCGCCGACTACCTGCTGGCCCGGCCGCTGCTGGCCGCGCTGGAGCACCCCGGCCCGCGGCCGGCCGTGCTGCTCATCGACGAGGTGGACCGCGGCGACGACGAGTTCGAGGCGTTCCTGTTCGAGTTGCTGGCCGAGTCCGCGGTCACCATCCCCGAGCTGGGCACCCGGCGGGCGGTGCTGCCCCCGGTCGTGGTGCTCACCTCCAACCGCACCCGCGACCTGCACGACGCGCTGAAGCGGCGCTGCCTGTACCACTGGATCGAGTACCCCGGCACCGACCGGGTGGCGTCGATCATCCGCCGCCGGGTGCCCGAGACGGGCGGCCCGCTGGCCGCCGAGGTGGCCCGCGGCATCGCCCGGCTCCGGGACCTCGACCTGGCCAAGCCGCCCGGCGTGGCGGAGGCGATCAGCTGGGCCGAGGCCCTGGTGGTGCTCGGCGCGGACCGGGTGGATGAGGCGGTGGCGGCCCGGACGGCCGGCGTCGTGCTGAAGTACGCCGAGGACCTGGAGGTGGCCCGGGCGGCCGGGTACGCCGTTGCGGCGGATGGTGACTGACCAGCCGGTGCCCCAGGCTGCCGTGCCGGAGGGGCCTGCCGGAGGGCCGGAGGGGGCCGTGCCGGAGGATGCCGTGCCCGAGGATGCCGTGCCGGAGGACCTGGCGCTGATCGCCGCGCGGTTCGGCGCGGCGCTGCGCCGGGCCGGGGTGCCCGCTGACCCGGGCCGGTGCGCCCGGTTCGCCGCCGCGGTCACCGTGGCGCGGCCGCGCACCCGGCGCGAGCTCTACCTGTGCGCGCTGGCCACGCTGATCTCCGGGCAGGCCGACATCGAGCCGCTGCGGCGCGTCTTCGCGGCCCTGTTCGGCGGGGTGAGCCCGGAGCCGCCCGCCGCCGGCGCCGAGCCGGGCGCCCCGCTGCCGGGGCCGCGCGCCCAGGAGGACGTGCTGGCCAGCGCGGCCCGGGACGCGCGCGCACACCCCCGCCCGCCGGACCCGTCCCGGGGCGGGAACTCCCCCGGCCAGTGACCCAGAGGCCACGGAAACCGGGCAGGCTGGCCCGGCCCCGGCGGAGCCGGGCCCCCCCGAGGATGACGGGCCAGAAGGCGAGCCGGGCGCGTCCCGGCCCGCGCTCGCCAGCCGGGCGGAACGGCTGGCGGCCAAGGACTTCGCCGAGCTGACGCCGGCCGAGCTGGCCAGCCTGGCCGGGCTGATGCGCGAGCTCACCCTGGCGGTGCCGGTGCGCCGCTCCCGCCGCCACCATCGCACGCCGCACGGCCGGCGCACCGACCTGCGCGGCACGCTGCGGCAGGCGCGGCGCACCGGGGGGCACCCGCTGCGGCTGGCCCGGCAGGCGCCGGGCGTCCGGCCGCGTCAGCTCATCGTGCTGTGCGACATCTCCGGCTCCATGGAGCCCTACGCGCGGGCGATGCTCCAGTTGCTGTACTGCGCCGCCGGCGGCGCGCGGGCGGAGGTGTTCACCTTCGCCACCCGGCTGACCCGGCTCACCGGCGCGCTCGCGCACATGCCGCCCGGCCAGGCGTTGCAGCGGGCCGGCCAGGCCGCGCCGGACTGGCTCGGCGGCACCCGGATCGGCGCCGCCCTCCGCGAGTTCAACGACACCCGGGGCCGGGCCGGCCTGGCCCGCGGCGCGGTCGTCGTGATCATCTCCGACGGCTGGGACACCGGGGACCCGGCCGCGGTGCGCCGGGAGATGCAGCGGCTGTCCCGGGTGGCGCACCGGATCATCTGGGTCAACCCGCGCACCAAGAGCGCGGACTACCAGCCGCTGGCCGGCGGCATGGCGGCGGCCTGGCCGTTCTGCGACGCGGTGGTCAGCGCGCACTCGCTGCACGCCCTGGCCGACCTGACCGCGGCCCTGGCCGGGCCGTCCCGGCACCGCCCCTGGTCCCGCGACGGTACCCGCCGGGCCCCCTACCGCCCCCCCGGCCCGCCCGACTCAACGCGACCCAACGGCGGCGCCCATTAGCCCGGACCCGCGACGCCGTTAGCCCGCGACCCCACGACCGTCCGTTAGCCCGCGACCCCCGCCGTCCGTTAGCCCGCGACCCCGCGACCGTCCGTTAGGCCACGCGACCCGCTCCACCGTCCGTTAGCCCGCGACCCCGCACCGCCCGTTAGCCCGCGACCCCGACCGTCCGTTAGCCCGCGACCCCGCCACCGTCCGTTAGCCCACTGCCACCCCGCCGCCCGCCGCGCGCCCGCTGCCGCCCGCCCCAGCCCGCCGCGCGGCTCGCCAACTACATGAATGCGACATTCATTCACCTCGGTGTGACGCCAACCTTCATCCATGGACGTGGCGTTCCCGTTCAGGGCGGAGCCAGGGGCAGGTTTGGGCCTTCCTTAACCTAGGGTAGTTAATGCATCGCTTTCAGTAATCAAACCTCTCTGTGCGTCGCCGTGCCGGGGCGGGAAGAACCGTGGACTCATGACCGTGCCAGTTATCACCGCAGCCGGGCATCCCCAGGTCGCGCGGCGCAGTGCGCCGCCCGCGGACCGCGGCGCTGGAGCGGCCGCTCCCAAGCCGTTCCGCGGCACCGTGGCCGGGCTCGCACCCTGGCCGGCGCGCATCCCGCCGCCCGTGTGCGATCCGGCCGCCTTCTTCGCCGACCCGGTCCTCAACAACCAGACGCTGTTCACCCTGGCGGCCGCCGGCTACGGCGCGGCCGAGTACGGCGAGGTCGCTAGCGCGATCGACGCCGCGCACCGCGGCGGAAACAGCTATGAGGCGTACTACCGCGCGTTCCGCTCGCTGGGCCAGCAGGTCAGCGGGTTCGGCCGGGACGCGGTGGCCAGCCGGAACCCGGCGGCCGCGCGCGGCGCCTTCCTCCGCGCGGCCAGCTACCTGGCCGCGTCGCTCTACGTGGCGATCGGCACCGGCCATCCGCGGCGGCAGGCGGCCGGCTACCGGGCCATGGACCGGAACTGGGCGCTGGCCGCGGGCTTGCTGGAGCCCGCGGCCGAGCAGGTCCGCATCCGGTCCGGCCGGACCATCCTGCCGGGCTGGCTGCTGCGTCCCCCCGCCACCGCGGGGCGGCTCCCGGTCAGGCGCCCCACCGTCATCTTCACCGGCGGAGCGGACACCCAGCACGTCGGCGCTGTACGTGTACGGGGCCGCCGAGGCAGTGGCCCTCGGCTACAACGCGCTGCTGGTCGACGGCCCGGGACAGGGCTCGCTGCTGTACCTGCGCGGTACCGGCCTGCGCCCGGACTGGGAGAGGGTGATCACCCCGGCCGTGGACTACCTCCAGGATCGCCCTGATGTCGATCCCCGCCGTATCGCGCTGATCGGATGGGGGCTGGGCGGCGCCCTCGCCGCGCGGGCCGCAGCCCGCGAGCACCGGCTGGCGGCCCTGGTCCTCGATCCCGGCGTGACCGATGTCCTGGCCACTCTCCGGCTGCCTGCCCCGCTGGTCGGACCTGGCCGGATCCGGCCATCCAGGGGAAGCGGATGTCGCCTGGGCGGCGATCATGCCCAGGCTCCCGGCCAGCGTCCGGTTCGCCGTGACCAAGGCCGCCCACCCGTTCCGGCAGCCGGCCTTCTCCGCCCTCGTGCGGGAACTCGCGCGCTACTCGACGGAAGCCTGGCTGCCGGACATCACCGCGCCGACGCTGGTTACCCAGTAGGGGTCGGACGTGGTCTTCCCGGGCCAGGGCCGTCAGGCGGAGCACCTGCTGCGCTGTCCCCGCTCACTGCATGAGTTCAGCGGGGCGGCCGGGCCAGCCGCTGCCGCCGCACCGGCGTAACCAGGTCATCTTCGACTGGCTGGGCCGCGTCCTCTAGGCCGGCGTCCCGGTCCCGGCAGCCGGACGTACCGGTCCGAAATATCTATTAGGCCCTCGCATAAACTGCGAATAGGTGCCATTAAGTCATCCGGTGGCATTCCTTCGCGGCCGGGGCCGCGCGGCATGGCATCCCAGGTAGATGGCTTGTATCGGGGATTAGCGTATTGGCAGAAAAGTCTGTGATACGTTCGTGATCCACATATCCGCCTGAAGTGAGCCAGCATGTCCCTGCTGATCGAGGATGACTACCCGGAGCGGGCCGAGCCACGGCGGATCACGGCGGCCCCGCCTTCCGCGCGGGGATCATGGAACCGGCGGGGCCGGCGGATGCGGAACAGCCCGGACCCCCGGCGTCTGCTGACCGAGCCCGTGACGCTGAATCCTGGCCCGGCTACCTCGACCCCAGCGACTACGCCGAGTCCGGCCTGGGCCGCGCCTTCATGGAGTCAATCCAGGATGAGGGCCTCCGGGCTTCGGCTCCCCGCCGCGGCCGCGGCTACCGGCCGGATGATGGCTACCGGCTGGATGACGGCTACCGGCCGGACGCCGCTTACCGGCCGGATGACGGCTATCCGGGGCCGGGTTTTCCCAGGACAGTGAGTTCAGTGCCGGCCCGGTTATCCCCGGGACTGGACGGGCCCCGGTTATCCCCAGGGACGTCCTTCACTGTGGACGATACGGCCAGGAGGATTTTTTCGCCGAGGAGGATGCTCTCGACGGGGCCGATGCCGGCCTGGACGACGATGATCCGGCCGGGGATGACGGGACTGTGCGCGGCGTAGTGCGCCAGTTCACCCGCCAGTTCCTTCCCCGGCCGCAGCGCCTGGCCGGCATTCTGGTGGCAGCCGCCTCCATCCTCGGCGCCGCGGTGTTCTTGCCCTCCATCCTCAGCACGGGCAGCCGGTCGTTCGCCGGTGTGGTCAGCAGGAGCGAGCTCACCAGCCTGAACTTCAGCGTCCCGGGCCGGGTGGCCGCGATCCGGGTCCGGCTGGGGCAGGTCGTGCGGCGCGGCCAGGTCCTCGCCACTACCGCTGCCGCCCTGGCCGAGGCCGCCGCCGTCCAGGCCGACCGGGTGGCGGTGCGCTCCGACAGGGCGAACATCGCCGCGCTGATCGCGCAGGCCGCGGCCCAGGACAGCATCGCCGCTGCCGAGGCCCAGCTGGCTGTGGACCGGGCGCACCGGGCCGCGGCCTGGAGAAGGCTGCTGGGCACGGAGATCGTGGCTCCCCGGCGCGGGACGGTGGTGGCCATCGACGGCCGTCCCGCGGCCCGCCTGGGCCGCTGGCCGCGGGCTTTCGGTCATCGCGTTGCGCTCCGCGGGCGGCTGGCAGGTGAGCCTGCCCATCCCGGCGGCCTCCGCGGCCGCCGTGCGGGTCGGCCAGCCGGTCTCCGTCTCCGTTCCCGCGCTGCGGCTCAGCGGGGTCCGCGGCCGCGTCATCCAGCTGTCTCGGTCCCCGCGGGCAGCCCTGGTGGTGCGGCGGGCGAGAGGCACTGGTGCAGGTTCCGGGGGCGGCCGGATCAACCCCGCTCAGCGGCATGGCGGCCGACATCCAGCTCGGGGAGCGTACAGGCCTTCCGCGCTCAGCTGGCCCTGGGACGGCGGGCCGCTGGACCTGGGCCTGGTCGCGTCCGTGGAGCCGGTGGGCAGGTCGGCCCCGCCCCGGCGGAGTTTACCGCCCTGTTCGTCCCCGGTCGTTGCTCCCGGCGCCCGGCCGGTAATGCGCCGAGGCCGGGCGCCGGCTGGGACGTGCCGCGACCCGCACTGTGGGCGAACCGGCCGCGCGGGCCAGTGACCGGCGGCTGGGGTTCTCCCGCCGGCCAGGAGTCGGCGGGGGCCCCGTGCTCAGCCGGGCGGCCAGGGCCCCCCGGCCGGCCAGGATACGGCCGACGGCCTGGAGTCGGCGGGGACAGACGGCTCCGCGGCAGGCCAGAGAACCGGCCCGGATCCCTGGCGCCGCAGCAGGCCAGGAGTCCGCGGGAGGCGCGGGCGGACGCGCGTGGCCCGGCACCCGGAGAGCCCGGCCGCCGATCGGAGGAGTCCTCCACCAGGACCCCGACGGCCATGAGTCTTCCGGCCCCCATCCTCCCGATGGCCAGGAATGCGCCGGCACTTCCTGGGCCCCGGACGGAGCGGGGCCGGTGGCGGGGACCGGGGCGCCCGCTCCCCAGGAGCCCTCCGCGGGCCACGGGCCGGAGCCGGGCCGGTCAGCCGCGGGCACCGGGGGGAGCACGGAGAACGACCCGTCCGCCGGGTTGCGTGCGTGCCGTCCTGGCCGCCGGGCCATCCACCAGGCGGGGACGGCCAGCACGGCCAGGGGCGCGCCCACCGCGAAGGCCAGCCGCAGCACACCCAGCTCATGCAGGGTGAAGGGGATCAGCGCGTGGGTAGACCGCGCCGCGTACAGCAAGGCGGCCCCCGCTATGGACACCCACGGCACCCGCCACCGGGCCAGCACCAGGTCCACGATGATGGCCCCGAGCAGCACCCCGGACGTGTAGTAGGCGTAGACCCCGGGATCGAGCAGGATCCGGGCCGACATGGCGATCAGCAGCACCGCCTGCCATCGGCCGCGCCGCACCGCCAGGCAGCCACCCGCCATCCCCAGGGCCAGCTGGGCCGAGCGGTCCCACCAGGGGGTCTGCGGCGCCGTGACACCCAGCGCGCGCAGCGCGGAGGACGGGTCGTTCGGGATCGTGAACCGGGTCACCGCTAGCGTCCCCGGGTCAGCGAGCAGAAACGGCAGCCACGCCACGGCCAGCCCGCCGGTGAACGCGGCCAGGGCGGTCGCCATTGCCGGCGCGGCAGGGCGAACAGCAGCGGCACGAAGGCGGCGGCCCACGGCTTGGAATCGGCCGCCGCCGCGATGGCCAGGCCAGCCCAGACCGGGTGCCGCCGCGCCACCGCGTGCATCGCCGCGACCGAGAAGCACAGCGCCATCAGGTCGTCCAGGTGCCCGAAGTGCGTGGTCAGCTCGCTCCAGACCGGCAGGAACACCAGGCCCGCGAACAGCAGCCGGAACCGCCGGGACGTTCCCCGGCCGGGGAGCAGGCGCCAGACCCCGGCCAGCACCAGCGGGCCGGTCAGCGACATGACCGTCAGGGCGACGATTCCCCGGCGTGCGCGCCCAGCAGCTGGGTCAGGGCCGAGACACCCAGGGCCAGCGGCCCGATCTGCAGGTCAGGGTGCGCGGCGTAGAGCTGGAACCGGGTGCCCGGGCCCGCGCCCAGCAGCAACTGGCCGCCCTGGGCGAAAAAGTGCCAGGACTGGCCGGCCTGCATGGTCCACACCGCGGCCCAGGCCGCCGCCCATGGCCACAGCAGCCACCACGGCCAGGGCACCCGGCTCAGGAAGGACCGGTCCCGCCGGCCCGCCCGCACGGGTCGCGGGCCCGTGCGCGTGTCCCGTCCCGCCAGCGCAGCCGCCTGGCCGCCCGGTGGTTCCTTGAACCATCCCGACGGCGGCCACTCGCCCGCCGTCCCGTCCGCCGGCCGGCAGTCCGGGCCGACCTGGCGGCCGTCCCGGGGCGCCTGGGCAGCGCACCGCCCGGCTCATCCTCCGTTCCGGACCGCTCCCAGCGATACGGGTACCCCTGCGGGGCGGGCTGCGCCTCCTCGGCTAGGTAACCGCCGCCTCTCATAGGCGGGCGGTAGCAATTCGGCGCAAAATCACCTCCCTAGTATCACCGGGGACGCCCCGGGGATCGGGCGAACTCGCGGAATTACGCCGCTTGATGTCCCTTTTCCCTAAGGCCTCGGTAAGGAAGTCGTAAGAAGTGCGCCCGCGAGGCGCGGTGAAACCCCGTTGCGCCCGCCCGGCTGACCTGGTTGTCTCGGCCGTGACGGTGCGCTGGCGGCGGGAACAGCGCCCCGGCCACCAGGCACCGCGGCTTTCTGAAAGGAGACCTGAGGTGGGTCACGTCGAGGTGGCACACCTCAGTCATGCGCTTCCCGGCGGGCGCCTGCTGCTTGGCGATGCATCTTTCCGGGTTGGCGAGGGCACGACCGCCGCACTGGTGGGCCCGAACGGCGCTGGCAAGACCACGCTGATCCGGCTGGTGGCCGGCGACCTGGCTCCGCAGTCTGGCACGGTGACCGTCAGCGGCGGCCTGGGGGTGATGCGCCAGTTCGTCGGAGGGCTGCGCGGGGAGGACACCACCGTCCGGGACCTGCTGGTGTCGGTGGCCGCTCCGCGGGTCCGCGAGGCCGCCGCCCGGCTGGGCGCCGCCGAGCTGGCCATGACACAGCGCGACGACGAGCGTGCGCAACTGCGGTACGCCGCGGCGCTGGCTGACTGGGGTGACGCGGGCGGCTACGAGGCGGAGGTGCTGTGGGACGCCTGCTGTGTCGCCGCGGTCGGCGTCGGCGTTCGACCGCTGCGGCCCGCGGCCGGTGGGCACGCTATCCGGCGGCGAGCAGAAGCGCCTGGTGCTGGAGGCCCTGCTGCGCGGCCCGGCCGAGGCCCTGCTGCTCGACGAGCCGGACAACTACCTCGACGTGCCCGGCAAGCTCTGGCTGGAAGAGCAGCTCGCCCAGACCCGGAAGACGGTCCTGCTGGTCAGCCACGACCGGGAACTGCTGGCCAACACGGCCGAGCGGATCATCACCGTCGAGGACGGCAGCGTCTGGGTGCACGGCGGCGGGTTCGCCAGCTACCCGCAGGCGCGCCGGGACCGTAACGATCGTCTCGACGAACTGCGCCGCCGCTGGGATGAGGAGCACGAGAAACTCAGGCAGCTGGTCCGGATGTTCCGGCAGAAGGCGTCCTACAACTCGGACATGGCCTCGCGGCTGCAGGCGGCGGTGACCCGGCTGCGCCGTTTTGAGGAAGCGGGACCGCCGGAACTGGCACCGCGGGAGCAGAACGTGCGGATGCGGCTGCGCGGCGGCCGGACCGGGAAGCGCGCGGTGATCTGCGAGAGCCTGGAACTGACCGGCCTGATGAACGCCTTCGACCTGGAGGTCTGGTACGGCGACCGGGTCGCGGTGCTGGGCTCCAACGGCTCGGGTAAGTCCTCATTCCTCCAGTTGCTGGGCGACGCGGACGTGCCGCATCAGGGGGTGGCCCGGCTGGGCGCCCGGGTCGTCCCGGGCCTGTTCGCCCAGACGCACGCCCGGCCCGACCTGGCCGGGCGCCACCCCGCGGAGATCCTCATGACCGAGCACGCCCTGCTCCCCAACGAGTCCATGGCTGCCCTGGCCCGGTATGAGCTGCAGCACTGCGCGCAAGTGCCGTTCGGCGCGATGTCTGGAGGTCAGCAGGCGCGGCTGCAGATCCTGCTGCTGGAGCTGGGCGGGGTAACCCTGCTGCTGCTCGATGAGCCCACCGACAACCTGGACCTGGCCAGTGCCGAAGCACTGCAGGAGGGACTTGAGTCCTACCAGGGCACGGTGCTGGCCGTGACGCATGACCGGTGGTTCGCGCGGTCCTTCGACCGCTTCCTGGTCTTCGGGGCCAGCGGGGACGTGTATGAGTCCGATGGCCCGGTGTGGCAGGAGACTCGCGTGGCCAGGCCCCGGTGACCACACCGCTGCTAGGCTGCATGCAGCCTAAGGAGCCCGGCCGCCCCTTCCGGGCCGGGCGCCGCGATTGCCGATGTGAAGGGTTCTAAGCCGTGAAGAAGCTGCTTTTGCTTGCCCTCGCCGGGTTGGGCGTTTTCGCCGTCTGGCGGAAGGTGCAGGCCGATCGCGCCGAACTTGACCTGTGGACTGAGGCCACCACCAGCGACGACTAGGCGAGCAGCGGCCCGACAGGGCCTGAAGACGGGGGTTGGAGTGAGCGGCGCGGCACCTGTCACGCTCTTGTGCTGCGGTCTGCTCGGTGTCGCCGTGGATGACGGCGGCATCCTGGAACGTGCCTTCACCGAGGCTTTCGCCACCCAGGGCATCGTCCCGGGTACCGCTGCCTACGCACGCAACATGGTCCACGTCCATCAGGCCAGGGGGCAGTCGGCGGTGGACGTGTTCCGCGGCGTGTTTCCCGATGCGCCGGGGCGCGCCGAGGCCGCGACGCTCGCCTTCGACCGGTCCTACCGGCTCGCCGCGGACCGGTCCGGCCTGGCGCCGATGGCCGGCGCAGCCGAGGCGCTGGCGCAGATCCGCGACTCCGGGGTCCGGGTCTGCCTGATCACCGGACTGTCCCGCAGCCTGGTCGGACTGGTCCTGGACACCCTCGGCTGGTGGCGCCGGGTCGACCTGGTGCTCTGCCCGGAGGACTCACCGCGTGGCTACCCGTGGCCCGACCGATGCTGTCCGCCATGCTCCGGCTGGGGGTAGGTGGCGTTCAGGAGACGGCCTACGCCGGCGGCACCGAGAGTGGCGTGCTGTGCGGCCGCCGGGCCGGGGCCCGGATCGTGGCCGGTGTGCTGACCGGCGGCCACACCCGGGACCGGTTGCACCGCGCGGGTGCTACCCATCTGCTGGGCAGCATCGCAGAGCTTCCCGATGTGCTGGCCGACGAGGGAGGCGTGAGCGGCGCCGCGCCGCGGCGCCCCGTCTGCCGCGCCGAGCATCCCGCCGTCCGCGGGCGGGCAGGTCTGCTGGCTGCTGATCTGGTGGTGCCCGCGTCAGCCGGGGAGGGTGCGGGAGGCGCGGGCGAGGCGGCGGCGGGCGAGGCTGGTTAAGGTGACGGTGGCGGAGACGGCGTGACACCGCCTGCCCCGCAGCGCCACTGATGCTGCCG
>CAWIYD010000018.1:0-150578 GCA_963840195.1 uncultured Actinomycetes bacterium | reverse complement strand
CGCAGCGGATAGGGACCGAACTGTCTCACGACGTTCTAAACCCAGCTCGCGTACCGCTTTAATGGGCGAACAGCCCAACCCTTGGGACCTGCTCCAGCCCCAGGATGCGACGAGCCGACATCGAGGTGCCAAACCATCCCGTCGATATGGACTCTTGGGGAAGATCAGCCTGTTATCCCCGGGGTACCTTTTAGCCGTTAAGCGACGGCGCTTCCACATGCCACCGCCGGATCACTAGTCCCAGCTTTCGCTCCTGCTCGACATGTCTGTCTCACAGTCAAGCACCCTTGTGCACTTACACTCGACACCTGATTGCCAACCAGGCTGAGGGTACCTTTGGGCGCCTCCGTTACCTTTTAGGAGGCAACCGCCCCAGTTAAACTACCCACCAGACACTGTCCCTGATCCGGATCACGGACCCAGGTTAGACATCCAGAACGACCAGAGTGGTATTTCACCAATGACTCCACGAGAACTGGCGTCCCCGCTTCAAAGTCTCCCACCTATCCTACACAAGACGTCCCAAACACCAATGTCAAGCTGCAGTGAAGGTCCCGGGGTCTTTCCGTCCTGCTGCGCGTAACGAGCATCTTTACTCGTAGTGCAATTTCGCCGGGTCTGTGGTTGAGACAGTGGGAAAGTCGTTACGCCATTCGTGCAGGTCGGAACTTACCCGACAAGGAATTTCGCTACCTTAGGATGGTTATAGTTACCACCGCCGTTTACCGGCGCTTAAGTTCAGAGCTTCGCAGCCAAAGCCACTAACCCTTCCCCTTAACGTTCCGGCACCGGGCAGGCGTCAGTCCGTATACGTCGTCTTGCGACTTAGCACGGACCTGTGTTTTTAGTAAACAGTCGCTTTCCCCTGCTATCTGCGACCGCACCCAGCTCGGAGGGCAAGCCTCTTCACCGGACACGGCTCCCCTTCTCCCAAAGTTACGGGGACAATTTGCCTAGTTCCTTAACCACAGTTCACCCGATCGCCTTGGTATTCTCTACCTGACCACCTGAGTCGGTTTGGGGTACGGGCCGCCTTAATGCTCGCTGCGAGGTTTTTCTTGGCAGCATGGGATTACTCACTTCGCCTAAATCGGCTCGGCATCAGGTCTCAGGCACATGGTGCGCGGATTTGCCTACGCACCGCCCTACACCCTTACTCCGGGACAACCATCGCCCGGTAGAGCTACCCTCCTGCGTCACCCCTACAGCTTGCCTACTACCGGTCTGGGTCGCTTCCTCAATCGGATCACCCGAAGGGTCCCCGACGTTGGTCGCTTAGCATCGCCAGGTTCGGCATGGGCGCATTAAAGCGGGTACGGGAATATCAACCCGTTGTCCATCGACTACGCCTGTCGGCCTCGCCTTAGGTCCCGACTTACCCTGGGCGGATTAGCCTGCCCCAGGAACCCTTGGTCATTCGGCGGAGGGGTTTCTCACCCCTCTTTCGCTACTCATGCCTGCATTCTCACTCGAGTAGCGTCCACGGCTGGATCACTCCGCCGCTTCTCTCGCCACCCGACGCTCCCCTACCCATCCGCGCACCTGGACCCTAAAAGGCTCCGGCGGCCGCAGTCGAGACAGTCACGGCCGAAACCGCGACGGTCAAGACCGCCATCCACCTTTGCCACAAAAGGGCCGGGTTATCACGCGAATGCCACAGCTTCGGCGGTGTGCTTGAGCCCCGCTAAATTGTCGGCGCAGAATCACTTGACCAGTGAGCTATTACGCACTCTTTCAAGGGTGGCTGCTTCTAAGCCAACCTCCTGGTTGTCTGAGCAACTCTACATCCTTTCCCACTTAGCACACGCTTAGGGGCCTTAGCTGGTGATCTGGGCTGTTTCCCTCTCGACTACGAACCTTATCGCCCGCAGTCTCACTGCCACGCTCTCACTTGCCGGCATTCGGAGTTTGGCTGACTTCGGTAAGCTTGTAGGCCCCCTAGGCCATCCAGTAGCTCTACCTCCGGTAAGAAACACGTGACGCTGCACCTAAATGCATTTCGGGGAGAACCAGCTATCACGGAGTTTGATTGGCCTTTCACCCCTACCCACAGGTCATCCCCCAGGTTTTCAACCCTGGTGGGTTCGGTCCTCCACGCGGTCTTACCCGCGCTTCAACCTGCCCATGGGTAGATCACTCCGCTTCGGGTCTATAGCATGCGACTTAGACGCCCTATTAAGACTTGCTTTCGCTACGGCTCCCCCACACGGGTTAACCTTGCCACATACCATAACTCGCAGGCTCATTCTTCAAAAGGCACGCGGTCACTTCACGTCAGCCCGAAGGCTGACACGCTCCCACGGCTTGTAGGCACACGGTTTCAGGTACTATTTCACGACCCCTCACCGGGGCACTTTTCACCTTTCCCTCACGGTACTTGTGCACTATCGGTCACCAGGGAGTATTTAGGCTTAGGAGGTGGTCCTCCCAGATTCACACGGAATTTCTCGGGCTCCGTGCTACTTGGGATACCGTCCGGAAGTCGCTTCAGTTTCACCTACGGGGGTGTCACCCTCTATGCCGACGTTTTCCAGCGTCTTCGACTACCAAAGCGATTTCTTACTTCCTGCCGGTTCAGCAGCTCCGGCTGGACGGTCCCGCTACCCCGATCACGCAACGCCTGCTGGCTATGGCACGTGATCGGTTTGGCCTATTCCCCTTTCGCTCACCACTACTCAGGGAATCGCGGTTGCTTTCTCTTCCTGTGGGTACTGAGATGTTTCACTTCCCCACGTTACCTCCACCTGCCCTATGTGTTCAGGCAGGGGCGACGGGCCATTACACCCGCCAGGTTTCCCCATTCGGAAATCCCCGGATCGAAGTCTGGTTGCCGACTCCCCGGGGCTTATCGCAGGCTCCTACGTCCTTCATCGGCTCCTGGTGCCAAGGCATCCACCGTGTGCCCTTAATAACTTGGCAACTACTGATGTGATGCTCGCGTCCACTGTGCAGTTCTCAAGATACGGGCGGTCCCGGCGCCTCACTCCGTTTCCAGAGGAAGCTCACCGGTCCATTGAAGGCCAGACGCGCAAAGCGCCCGTTCCCTCAGGACCCAACAGCGTGCTCGGCCTGTGCAACCCCTAGACCAGCGTTCCTCCCGCAAGCGGGTGTACTAACTGGCCCGGGCCGCTGCCCAGACCGAATAACCAGTGCTCCACTAATGAGCTACCACCTCGGAACACGCGTCCGAGTTGTGGCTCTGGACGTTCTCCCGGCAAAACCGGGGAACGCCAGGTGCTCCTTAGAAAGGAGGTGATCCAGCCGCACCTTCCGGTACGGCTACCTTGTTACGACTTCGTCCCAATCGCCGGCCCCACCTTCGACGGCTCCGTCCCTTGCGGGTTAGGCCACCGGCTTCGGGTGTTGCCAACTTTCGTGACGTGACGGGCGGTGTGTACAAGGCCCGGGAACGTATTCACCGCAGCGTTGCTGATCTGCGATTACTAGCGACTCCGACTTCATGGGGTCGAGTTGCAGACCCCAATCCGAACTGAGACCGGCTTTTTGAGATTCGCTCCACCTTGCGGTTTCGCAGCCCTCTGTACCGGCCATTGTAGCATGTTTGCAGCCCAAGACATAAGGGGCATGATGACTTGACGTCATCCCCACCTTCCTCCGAGTTGACCCCGGCAGTCTCCTATGAGTCCCCGGCATTATCCGCTGGCAACATAGAACGAGGGTTGCGCTCGTTGCGGGACTTAACCCAACATCTCACGACACGAGCTGACGACAGCCATGCACCACCTGTGCAGGGCCCTTACGGACACCGTGTCTCCACGGCTTTTCCCTGCATGTCAAACCTTGGTAAGGTTCTTCGCGTTGCGTCGAATTAAGCAACATGCTCCGCCGCTTGTGCGGGCCCCCGTCAATTCCTTTGAGTTTTAGCCTTGCGGCCGTACTCCCCAGGCGGGGCGCTTAATGCGTTAGCTGCGGCACGGAATCCGTGGAAGGACCCCACACCTAGCGCCCAACGTTTACAGCGTGGACTACCAGGGTATCTAATCCTGTTCGCTCCCCACGCTTTCGCTCCTCAGCGTCAGGTAAGGCCCAGAGAACCGCCTTCGCCACCGGTGTTCCTCCCGATATCTGCGCATTTCACCGCTACACCGGGAATTCCATTCTCCCCTACCTACCTCTAGTCTGCCCGTATCCACTGCAAGGCCAGGGTTAAGCCCTAGCTTTTCACAGCGGACGTGACAGTCCGCCTACGAGCTCTTTACGCCCAATAATTCCGGACAACGCTTGCGCCCTACGTGTTACCGCGGCTGCTGGCACGTAGTTAGCCGGCGCTTCTTCTGCAGGTACCGTCACTTTCGCTTCGTCCCTGCTGAAAGGGGTTTACAACCCGAAGGCCTTCATCCCCCACGCGGCGTTGCTGCGTCAGGCTTTCGCCCATTGCGCAAGATTCCCCACTGCTGCCTCCCGTAGGAGTCTGGGCCGTGTCTCAGTCCCAGTGTGGCCGGTCGCCCTCTCAGGCCGGCTACCCGTCGTCGCCTTGGTAGGCCATTACCCCACCAACTAGCTGATAGGCCGCGAGTCCATCCCTAGCCGAAATTCTTTCCACAACAGCCGATGTCGGCCGGTGTCATATCCGGTATTAATTCCGGTTTCCCGGAGCTATCCCAGAGCTAAGGGCAGGTTGCTCACGTGTTACTCACCCGTTCGCCGCTCGAGTACCCCGAAGGGCCTTTCCGCTCGACTTGCATGTGTTAAGCACGCCGCCAGCGTTCGTCCTGAGCCAGGATCAAACTCTCCGTTGATGTCTATATGCAACCGCTGATCTGGTATCGCACCGCGCGAAGCGGTGCCAGCCAGAGTGCAGCAGGAGCTGACAAAAAGAGTGCCTTGCCCGGGCGGCCGAAGCCGTCCATAAAGGCGATCTTGGCAATTCCGTAGTGTGATCTGGGCCGTTGCCGGCCAGACCCCACTGACGGGGGTTGTGCATGTGCACTGGCTTTTAGCACGCTGTTGAGTTCTCAAGGAGCGGACGCGCACCCTCAGTCGGCTTTCGCCTTGTTCGGGGGCAACCCTACTAACTTACCTGCAGGTCTCCGGTCTGTCAAGGCCCTATCTCTAGGTTTTCGACTTGACCCTGCGACCTGCGCCAGGCTCAGCATACCTGCGGTTCGGGACCACTCGTGACCGAGTTCCGTCCCGCAAGCAGTTGACCGGCTCAGCCGATCTACTTGCTGGGCCCCTTGGGGTCCGGCCCACCAGCGGTGTTCCGTTTCCCTCGGCGCAGGAGAAACACTAGGCAGCAAAGCGGTTTCCGTCAAATCGGGGCTTCCCGGGCCGGTCACCGGCGAGACACCTCGCGTTGACCTGCGGTGCTGCCCGGCCAGGGGGCCCAAAGTGCGCGCCAGCGCACGGTAAGGCGGCCCTCCTCGGCCAGGTTTGTGAGTTTGGCAACAGCGAGACTGGGGGAAAAATTTCCGCCGCTCCCTCGGAGGCTCCCCCCATCCCCAAGGGCAGTCTCTCTTACGCCCTCAGCCCCACCGCCCCGAACAGCCCCACCTGCATTCGGCCCCGCCCTCGTCGGCACCAGGGGGCGAGGCCCCATCACCACGCGAGGCCATCACCACAGCCAGATATGGATGAAAGTCTGAGGTAGCCAGGACTGCACCAGACCCGCATTCATCGCCCGGGGGGCCTGGGGGCCGTGCCCCGGGGGGCCTGGGGGCCGTGCCCGGGGGGCCTGGGGGGCCACGCCCGGGGGCAGCCGGCCTGGGGCCGTGCCCGGGGGCCTGGGCGGCCACGCCAGGGGCCACGCCCGCGGGCCTGGGGCCGTGCCTGGGGGGCTGGGGGTGCCGGAGGGTCAGGGGCGGGGGAAGCGGATGCCGCCTACCGTGCGCTTGCCCCGCCGCAGGACCAGGAACTGGCCGTGCAGCAGGTCCGCGCGGCCGGGACGGGCGTCCTCGGCGGTCACCTTGCGGTTGTTGAGGTACGCGCCGCCCTCGTTGATGGCCCGGCGGGCGGCGGACTTGCTGTTCACGATCCCGGTGGCGGCCATCAGGTCCGCCACGGAGGGCAGCTCGCCACCTTCCCCCGGCGGCACCGTGGCCGACGGGATCTCGGCCAGCGCGGCGGCCAGCGTCTTCTCGTCCAGCCCCGTGAGGTCGCCCTGGCCGAACAGGGCATGACTGGCCGCGATGGCCTTCTCGGTCTCCGCCGGGCCGTGGACCAGCTCGGTGACCTCCGCAGCCAGGACCCGCTGCGCCATCCGGGCGGACGGCTTGTCCCGGATCTCCCGTTCCAGCTCCTCGACCTCCTCCCGGGACCGGAACGTGAACACCCGCAGCAGGCCGGGCACTTCCTCGTCGGTGCGGTTCAGCCAGAACTGGTAGAACGCGTACGGGCTCATCAGGTCGGGGCTGATCCAGATGGCCCCGCCCTCGGTCTTGCCGTACTTGGTCCCGTCCGGCTTGGTGATCAGGGGCGTGGCCAGCGCGTGGACCGCGGCGCCCTCGACCCGCCTGATCAGGTCGACCCCGGCGACCAGGTTGCCCCACTGGTCGCTGCCGCCCAGCTGCAGCTGGCACTCGTTCCGCCGGTGCAGCTCCAGGAAGTCGTTGGCCTGCAGGATCTGGTAGCTGAACTCGGTGTAGCTGATCCCGCCCGCCTCCAGCCGGGCCTTGACCGACTCCCGGCTGAGCATCTGGTTGACCGGGAAGTGCTTGCCGATGTCGCGGAGGAACTCCAGCGCGGACAGCGGCTCGGTCCAGTCCAGGTTGCTGACCACCAGCGCGCCGGTCGGCCCGGGGCTGAAATCCAGGAACCGGGACACCTCGCCGCGGATCCGGTCCACCCACTCGGCGACCACCTCGCGCGGGTTGAGCACCCGCTCGGCCGACTTCCCGCTGGGATCCCCGATCAGCCCGGTCGCCCCGCCGACCAGCGCGATCGGCCGGTGCCCGGCGAGCTGGAAGCGGCGCATGGTGAGCAACAGGACGAGGTTGCCGATGTGCAGGCCCGGCGCCGTGGGATCGAATCCGCCATAGAGCGTGACCGGCCCGGAGTCGAGCGCCTTGCGCAGCTCATCAAGGTCGGTTGACTGTGCGATCAGGCCACGCCAGGCCAGCTCGTCGAGGATGTCGGTCACCGGCCCATCGTGCCACCTTCGCCGGCCGAAGGTGAAACCGCTTTCGGCCGGGCCCGGGGCACGTACGGACGGTAGTCGGACACCGTGGGGTCGCCGGTCAGCCAGAACCGCCAGGGCCGGTCGGCGGCGCTGCTCACCCCGACCCGGGGCCCGCGGCTGACCGCCGCGAGCGGGCTGGCCGACGGTCCGCCGTCCCCCGCGAGCGGCGCCGGCCGGATGCGCAACGGGGACACCGGGTCACACACGTCCGCGCCGTCCTGGGCCCGGTCGATGCCCAGCGCCTGGCACAGCCGGGCCGGCCCCCGGGCCAGGTCACGCTCGGCCGGGACGGCCGCGCCCGGCCGCCCGGCGAGCCGGCGCTGCGCCGCCAGCGGCACCCCGTCGATCACCCGGCCCGCCCGGAGCAGCAGCGCGGACGGCGTGCCCACCGGGCCGCAGACCAGGTTGACGCAGAAATGCATGCCGTAGGTGAAGTACACGTAGGCGTGCCCGGGCGGGCCGAACATCACCGCGTTCCGCGCGGTCTGCCCCCGGTAGGCGTGCGAGGCCGGGTCGGCCATCCCCTCGTACGCCTCCACCTCGGCCAGCCGCACCGCGACCCGGCCCTCGGCGGTGTCATGCTCCAGCACGCAGCCGAGCAGCTCCGCCGCCACCTGGAGCGAGGAACCGGCGAAGAACCCGCGCGGGAGCACCGGACTGGTCAGCGGGCCGCCCAGGCGGCGTGCTCGTCCACCTCCGCGCGGAGCGCGGCCAGCTGCTCGGCCACCCGGTCCGGGGCGGTGCCCCCGGGGGCCTTCCGGGCGGCCAGCGCACCCTGCACGGAGAGCACCTCGCGGATGTCCGGGGTCAGGTGCTCGGAGATCTTGGCCAGGTCCTCGTCGCTGACGTCGGGCAGGTCGCAGTCGTGGACCTGGCACCAGACGACCAGGTGGCCGACCACCTCGTGGGCGTCGCGGAACGGCACGCCCCGGCGGACCAGCAGCTCCGCCAGGTCGGTGGCGAGCGCGAACCCGGTGCTGGCCCCGCGCGAGAGGCGGTCAGCATGCACCCGGAGGGTGGCGATCAGGCCGGCCATCGCGGGCAGGACCAGCAGCAGGGTGTCCACCGCGTCGAAGACCGGCTCCTTGTCCTCCTGCAGGTCCCGGTTATACGTGAGCGGCAGGCCCTTGAGGGTGGTGAGCAGGCCGGTGAGGCCGCCGATGAGGCGGCCGGCCTTGCCCCGGGCCAGCTCGGCGACGTCCGGGTTCTTCTTCTGCGGCATGATCGAGGAGCCGGTCGCGTAGGCGTCGTCGATCTCGATCCAGCCGAACTCGGACGTCGCCCAGAGCACGATCTCCTCACCCAGCCGGGACAGGTGCACCCCGAGCAGGGCGGCGTCAAAGCAGAACTCGGCCGCGAAGTCCCGGTCGCTCACCGCGTCCATGGAGTTCGCCGCGGCCCGGTCGAAACCGAGTTCCGCCGCCACCGCCTCCGGGTCCAGCGGCAGCGACGAGCCGGCCAGCGCGCCCGCGCCCAGCGGGCACACCGCCGCGCGCTTGTCCCAGTCGCGGAGCCGGCTGACGTCCCGGGCCAGCGCCTGGGCGTGGGCCAGCAGCTGGTGGCCGAACACCACCGGCTGGGCGTGCTGCAGGTGGGTCATGCCGGGCGCCGGGGTGTGCACGTGCTGCTCCGCCTGGGCGAGCAGCGCGGTCTCCAGCTCGGCGACCCGCGACGCCACCCGCCGGGCGTGGTCGCGCAGGTACATCCGCAGGTCGGTGGCGACCTGGTCGTTCCGGCTCCGGCCGGCCCGGAGCTTGCCGCCCAGCGCGCCGACCCGCTCCAGCAGCCCGCGCTCCAGCGCGGTGTGCACGTCCTCGTCGGCCACCGTGGGCCGGAACCGGCCGGCCTGGCACGCCTCGTCCAGGTCGTCCAGCGCGGCCAGCAGGCGGGCCGCCTCGTCGTCGGTGAGCAGCCCGGCCCGGTGCAGCACCCGGGCGTGGGCCCGGGACGCCAGCAGGTCGTAGGGGGCCAGCCGCCAGTCGAACTGGACGCTGACCGACAGCCGGGCCAGGGCCTCCGCGGGGCTGGACCCGAACCGGCCGCCCCACAGCCGGGTCGGCGTGCGCTCCTCCTCTGCCACCAGGTTCCCTTCCCTCATGCTCCGGTGCTGCTCGGAATGCCGATGCTGCCTCGGAATGGTAGTGCGGTGCCGCCGGACGGCGGCACCGCACTCGGTGATCACGGCCGGGGACGGCCACCGGGCGGCCGTCCCCCGCGGGGCGGGTCACCCGGCCGTGCGGGCGTCCCGCATCGCGGCGATCTTGCTGGGCAGGCCCCACAGCTCCACGAACCCCTTGGCCAGCGACTGGTCGAAGGTGTCGCCGGTGTCGTAGGTGGCCAGCTTGTAGTCGTACAGCGAGACCGGGCTGCGCCGGCCGGTCACCACGGCCCGGCCGCCGTGCAGCCGGAGCCGGATGTCCCCGGTGACGTGCTTGGAGGCCTCGGCGATGAACGCGTCCAGGGCCTGCTTGAGCGGGGAGAACCACAGCCCGTCGTAGACCAGCTCGGTCCACCGCTGCTCGGCCTGGCGCTTGAACCGGGCCAGGTCGCGCTCCACGCAGACGCTCTCCAGCTCCTGGTGCGCGGTGATCAGCGCGATGGCGGCGGGCGCCTCGTAGACCTCCCGGCTCTTGATCCCGACCAGCCGGTCCTCCACCATGTCCAGCCGTCCGACGCCCTGCGCCCCGGCCCGGGCGTTCAGCTCGGTGACCAGTTCCAGCGGGGTCAGCTCGCGCCCGTCGATGGCGACCGGGATGCCCTCGGCGAAGGTGAGCACCAGCTCGTCCGGGTCCCGCGGCACCGACGGGTCCGCGGTGTAGTCGTACACGTCCTCGATGGGGGCGTTCCAGATGTCCTCCAGGAACCCGGTCTCCACCGCCCGGCCCCACAGGTTCTGGTCGATGGAGTACGGGGACCGCGACGTCACGTCGATGGGCAGGCCCCGCTCCTCGGCGAAGGCGATCGCCTTGTCCCGGGTCATGCCGGAGTCGCGGACCGGCGCCAGCACGCTCACCTCGGGGGCGACGGCGGCCAGCCCGACCTCGAACCGGACCTGGTCGTTGCCCTTGCCGGTGCAGCCGTGCGCCACCACGCTGGCGCCGTGCTGGCGGGCCACCCGGGCCAGGTGGCTGACGATCAGCGGCCGGGACAGCGCGGACACGAGCGGGTAGCGGTCCATGTACAGGGCGTTGGCCCGCAGGGCCGGCATGCAGTACTCGGCGGCGTACTCGGCCCGCAGGTCGGCCACCTCGGCCTCGGCGGCGCCGCAGGCCAGGGCCCGCTCCCGGATCACGCCCAGGTCCTCGCCGCCCTGGCCGACGTCCACCGCCAGGGCGATCACCTCGGCGCCGGTCTGCTCGGCGATCCAGCCGATGGCGACCGAGGTGTCCAGGCCGCCGGAGTATGCCAGTACCACGCGCTGCGTCATCATGTGTCCCTTGGGTCGATCGGGCCCGGGGCCGCCCCCCGGGGGGTTGGGTAATCAGCGCCGGCCACCGCGGCAGTCAGCATGGCTAAGGTTCTCCGCTCGGCCAGCCGGAGCAGGGCACGCGCCACGTCCTCGCCGCCGTCCGGGACGCGCGCGATGACCAGCACGGTGTCGTCGCCGGCCACGGTGCCGAGGATCGACGGCCAGGCCGCGTGGTCGATGGCCGAGGCCAGGAACTGCGCCGCCCCGGCGGGGGTGCGCAGCACGACCAGGTTGGCGCTGGCCTCGGCGCTGAGCAGGAACTCGGCCGCGATGCGGGCCAGCCGGCCCGCCGGCTCCCGGTCCTGCAGTCCCCCGGCGGCGGCCGGCTCGCCCCGGCCCCGGGCGGCCAGCGGCCCGAGGCCGCCACGGACGCCCGCAGGCACGGCCACCCGGCCAGGCCGTCCCGCCGCCAGGCCGCCCGACAGCGCGCCGGCCAGCCCGCCGGGCCGGGACCCGGGGCCGCCCGGTTCCCCGGGCAGCGCGTAGACCAGCGCCCCGTCCGGGCCGCGCAGCCGGACCGCGCCCAGCTCGTCGAGGTCGCGGGACAGGGTGGCCTGGGTGACCTTCACGCCCCGCTGGGCGAGCAGTTCGGCCAGCTCTTCCTGGGACCGCACCGCGGCCTGGGCCAGGATGCCGCTGATCTGCGCCTGGCGGGCGGTCTTGGTGACCGGGCTGACGGGGTTCACCGGGACCGCTCCAGCAGCCAGGCCAGCAGCGCCTTCTGCGCGTGCAGCCGGTTCTCCGCCTCATCCCAGACCACGCTGCGCGGGCCGTCCAGCACCCCGGCGGTGATCTCCTCGCCGCGGTGGGCGGGCAGGCAGTGCAGCACCACGCAGCCCGGCGCGGCCAGCGCCAGCTTCTCCTCGTCGAGCTGGAATGGCCGCAGGGCGGCGATCCGCCCGGTTTCCTGGCCTTCCTGCCCCATGGAGGTCCACACGTCGGTGGCCAGCACGTCGCCGTCCGCGCAGGCCGCCTTGACGTCCCCGGTCACCTCGGCGGAGCCGCCGGTGGCGGACGCGATGGCCACCGCGTCGGCCAGCACCGCCGGATCCGGGCGGTAGGACGGCGGGGCGGCGATCCGCACGTGCATCCCGGCGGTGGCCCCGCCGAGCAGGTAGGAGTGCGCCATGTTGCTCGACCCGTCACCGAGGAAGGCCAGCTTCAGCCCGGCCAGCCGGCCGTGCGCCTCCCGGGCCGTCTGCAGGTCGGCCAGCACCTGGCAGGGGTGGAACTGGTCGGTGAGCGCGTTGATCACCGGCACGCTGCTGGCCGCGGCCAGCTCCGCCACCCGGTCCTGGCCGAACGTGCGCCAGGCGATCGCGGCCACCTGCCGGCTGAGCACCCGGGCGGTGTCCCCGATGGGCTCCCCCCGGCCCAGCTGGGACGTCTGCGCGTCGATGACGAGCGGCTGGCCGCCCAGTTCGGCCACGCCGACGGAGAAGGAGATCCTGGTCCGGGTGGACGGCTTGTCGAACAGCACCGCGACGGTGCGCGGCCCGGCCAGTGGCCGGTGGCCGAACCGGTCGGCCTTCATCGCGTCGGCCAGGTCCAGCACCGCGGCCTGCTCGGCCGGGCTGAGGTCATCGTCGCGCAGGAAGTGCCGGGTCATCGCGGGCCTCCGGGCACGGCGGTGACGGCCTCCGGCCGGGCGGCGGCCGCGTCGAGGATGGCGGGCAGCGCGGCGAGGAACGCGGCGGCGTCGGCGGCGCCGGTGATGAGCGGCGGGGCCAGCCGCACCGCGTCCGGCTGCACCGCGTTGACCAGGAACCCGGCGTCGCGGGCGGCGGCTTCGGCGCGGGCGGCGGCCGGCTCGGTGAGCACCGCGGCCAGCCACAGGCCGCGGCCGCGGACCCCGGCCAGCAGCGGGTGGCTGAGCTGCGCCAGCCCGTCTGGCGAGCTGCCCGCCGACGGCGGCCGCGCGGGCCAGCAGGCCGTCGGCGTCGATGGTGTCGAGCACGGCGAGCGCGGCGGCGCAGGCCACCGGGTTGCCGCCGAACGTGCTGCCGTGGTCGCCCTGGCGCAGCGCGGTGGCGGCGGGGCCGAACCCGATGCAGGCGCCGATCGGCAGCCCGCCGCCCAGCCCCTTGGCCAGGGTGAGCACGTCCGGCCGGACCCCGTCGGCCTGGTGCGCGAACCAGTGGCCGGTGCGCCCGATGCCGCTCTGGATCTCGTCCAGCACCAGCAGCGCGCCGGCCGCGTCGCAGGCCGCGCGGGCCGCGGCCAGGTAGCCCGCGGGCGGCGGCTGCACGCCGCCCTCGCCGAGGGCCGGCTCGAGCACCACCGCCGCGCAGTCCTCGCGCACCGCGTCCCGCAGCGCGGCCGCGTCCCCGTAGGGCACGAACCGCACGTCAAACCCGAAGGGCCCGAACGGCTCCCTGATGGAACTCTTGCCCGTCAGCGCCAGGGCCCCCATGGTCCGGCCGTGGAACCCGTGCTCGGCGGCGACGAACACCGGGCGGCCGGGGCCCTGGTGGCGGCGCACCAGCTTGAGCGCGGCCTCGTTGGCCTCGGTGCCGGAGTTGGCGAAGAAGACCCGGCCGGAGCCGGCCGCGCCGAGCAGCCCGAGCAGCCGTTCCGCCAGCGCGATCTCGGTCTCGTGCAGGTACAGGTTGGAGGTGTGGGCCAGCCTGGCCACCTGCGCGGTGACCGCGGCGACCAGGGCCGGGTGGGCGTGCCCCAGCGAGCTGACCGCGATGCCGGCCACCAGGTCGGTGTACTCCCGGCCGTCGGCGTCCCAGACCCGGCAGCCCTGGCCGTGGGTGAGCGCCAGCGGCGGGAGCCCGTAGTTGGGCATCAGCGCGGCCTCGAACCGCGCCTGCAGCCGCTCGGGTCGCGCGTCATGGCGGGGTCACTCGGGGCTGGGCCGTCCGGGACGACCATGGTGCCGATGCCGGAGTCGGTGAAGATCTCCAGGAGGACCGCGTGCGGGAGGCGGCCGTCGAGGACGTGCGCCTGCGGCACCCCGCCGCGGACCGCGCGCAGGCAGGCTTCCATCTTCGGGATCATGCCCGAGCTCAGCCCGGGCAGCATGCCCTCCAGCTCGGTGGCGTTCAGCAGGCTGATCACCTCCTGGCCGGCGGCGGCCTCGGCACCGCGCCAGTCGGCGTACAGCCCTTCCACGTCGGTGAGCATGACCAGCTTGGCCGCGTCCAGCGCGACGGCCAGCGCGGCGGCGGCCGTGTCGGCGTTGACGTTGTAGATCTCGCCGTCCTCGCCGCGGGCCACGCTGGACACCACCGGCACCCGGCCGTCGCTGATCAGCGCGAGGACGGCGCCGGGATCCACCATGTCGATCTCGCCGACCAGGCCGAGATCGACCGGCTCGCCGTCCACCACCGCGCCGCGGCGCACCGCGGTGAACATGTTGGCGTCCTCCCCGGACAGGCCGATCGCGAACGGCCCGTGCCGGTTGATCAGGCCGACCAGGTCCCGGTTGACCTGGCCGGTGAGCACCATCCGGACCACGTCCATGGTCTCGGCGGAGGTCACCCGCAGGCCCGCCTTGAACGTGCTGGGCACGCCGAGCCGGTCCAGGTGCGCGGAGATCTGCGGGCCGCCGCCGTGCACGATCACCGGCCGCAGCCCGGCGTGCCGCAGGAATACCACGTCCTGGGCGAAGGCGACCCGCAGGTCGTCCTCGGTCATGGCGTTGCCGCCGTACTTGATGACCACGGTCTGGCCGTGGAACCGGCTCAGCCACGGCAGCGCCTCGATGAGCGTGGCCGCCTTGGCCAGGGCCAGGTCCGCCTGGCCGCGTTCGGGGGGCAGCGGGGTCACGGCGGTGGTCATGTCGAGTACGCCGAGTTCTCGTGCACGTACGCCTCGGTCAGGTCGGTGGTGCGGATCGTCGCCGCGTGCGGGCCCGCGGACAGGTCCACGATGATCGTGACGTTCCGCGCGCTCAGGTCCACCTTGGACCGGTCGTCGCCGGCGCAGCCGTTCCGGCAGACCCAGACGCCGTTGATGGCCACGCTGAGCCGCTCCGGCTCGAACTCCGCGTCGGTGGTGCCGACGGCGGACAGCACCCGGCCCCAGTTCGGGTCCTCGCCGGCGATGGCGCACTTGAGCAGGTTGGACCGGGCCACGGCACGGCCGGCCGTGACCGCGTCCTGCTCGCTGGCCGCGCCGACCACCTCCACCGCGATCAGCTTGCTGGCGCCCTCGGCGTCGGCCTGCAGCTGCCGGGCCAGGTCGGCGCAGACCTCGGTCAGCGCGGCGGCGAAGTCATCCGGGACCGGTGCATGCCCGGACGCCCCGCTGGCCAGCAGCAGCACGGTGTCGTTGGTGGACATGCAGCCGTCGGTGTCCAGCCGGTCGAAGGTCACCCGGGTGGCCGCGCGCAGCGCGGCGTCCAGCTCCGCCGGGAGCCAGGTCGGCGTCGGTGGTGAGCACGCAGAGCATGGTGGCCAGGGCCGGGGCGAGCATGCCCGCGCCCTTGGCCATGCCGCCGATGGTGTAGCTGTCGGCCCGGTGGAACGCGATCTTGCTGACCGTGTCGGTGGTCCTGATCGCGTCGGCGGCCGTGGTCCCGCCGCTGCGGGACGCCTCGGCCAGGGCCGCGTCGAGCCCGCCGAGCAGGAGGTCCATGGGCAGCCGCTCACCGATCAGGCCGGTCGAGCAGACCGCGATCTCGCCGGCCGAGCCGGGTTCCCCGCCGGGCTGCTCGCCGAGCGCCTGCGCCAGCCGCTCGGCGGTGGCGTGGGTGTCCTGGAAGCCCAGCGGCCCGGTGCAGGCGTTGGCCCCGCCGGAGTTGAGGGCCACCGCGCGGACCCGCCCGCCGCGCAGCACCTGCTGGGTCCAGAGCACCGGGGCCGCCTTGACCCGGTTCCGGGTGAACACGGCCGCCGCGGCCTGGGACGGCCCGTCGTTCAGCACCACGGCCACGTCGCGCTCGCCGGATGACTTGAGGCCGGCCGCGACCCCGGCCGCGCGGAACCCGAGCGGCGCGGTCACGCTCATGGCCTGCTCCCCGGCGTCGGGGCGCTCCCGGGCGCCGGGGCGAGGGGGGAATTCATGGGGCGACTCCGTTGACGGACAGGCCCGCGGTCTCGGGCAGGCCGAGCATCAGGTTGGCGATCTGGACCGCCTGGCCGGCGGCGCCCTTGACCAGGTTGTCCAGCACGGCGACCACCACGGCGCGGCCGGCGTGGTCATCGGCGGCGGCCTGGAGGTGCACGGCGTTCGATCCGGCGGTGGCCGCCGTGCTGGGCCAGTGCCCCTCGGGCACCAGGTGCACGAAGGGCTCGTCCGCGTAGGCGGCGGCGAGGGCCTCGCGGGGGCCGGCCGCGCCGGGCGCCCGCGCGGGCCAGCCGGGCGGTGCAGGTGGCCAGGATGCCGCGCGGCATGGGGGCCAGCAGCGGGGTGAAGGACACGGCCACGGGGCGGCCGGCCGCCCCGTGCAGGGCCTGCTCGATCTCGGGGGTGTGCCGGTGCGCGCCGCCCACCTGGTACGCGGACACCGCGCCCATCACCTCACTGGCCAGCAGGGACTCGGTCGGCGTGCGGCCCGCGCCGGAGGTCCCGGACGCGGACACCGCGACGATGTCCGCGGGCTCGGCCAGGCCCGCGGCCAGCAGCGGGGCCAGGGCGAGGATGACCGCGGTGGCATGGCAGCCGGGGGCGGCGACCCGCCGGGCCGCCCGGATCTGGTCACGGGCGCCGGGCAGCTCGGGCAGGCCGTAGACCCACTGCCCGGCATGGGGCGTTCGGTAGTAGGCCGCCCAGGCGGACGGGTCGGCGAGGCGGAAGGTCGCGCTGAGGTCGATGACCGCGGTCTCGGCCGGGAGGCCGGCCGCTACCGCGGCGGACTCGCCGTGCGGGAGGGCCAGGAACACCAGGTCGGCCGAGGCCAGCAGGGCCGGGACGGTCTCCTCGAAGGCCCGCCCGGCCAGGCTGGCCAGGTTCGGGTGGACCGCGGTGACCGGCGCGCCCGCCTTGGTCCCGGCGGTCACTGGCCCCAGCTCGAGATCGGGGTGCGCGGCGATGAGCCGCAGCAGTTCTCCCCCGGCGTAGCCGCTGGCACCGGCCACCGCCACCCGGACTCCCATTCCGACCCTCCTGCTCGTCCTGCCGTCACGGGATTCTGGCGAGCGGCGTGCGGCCGCCTGCGGGGGCAGCCAGCAGCCAGACCTTCGACCCTCGTAATATTATGCAGAGTGATGACTACTTATGCAAGATGCGTTTCCGCCGCCTCGCGACCGGGCAGGGTTCGCACCCCTGCCGTCGTCAGCACGACGAACGGGCGCACTCGGGGGCGCGTCCGACACGGGGAGCCGGCGTCGGAGGGCAGGCGCGATAGCGGCATGATGAGGGGCGCGAAAAGGAGGCCCCCCATGCGCCGTTGCTCGCCCTGGCCCGCCGGCGCGGCTTTCCCGCGGCCCCGGCCTTCACCACCGCGGCCCTGGCCTTCACCACCGCCGCCCTGATCACGGGGTGCGGCGCGCAGGGCACCGCCTCGCCCCCGGCCGCCTCGACGTCGGCGGCGTCCGCGGTGCCCGCCGCCACCGGGCGGCCGTGCGGCACCGGCCGGACCGCGGCCGGGGTCCCGGTCCTGGTGGAGATCGCCCGCGGGCCGGTCGCCTGCCCGGCCGCCATGACCCTGGAACGGGCCTACGCCACCGCGCTGGCCTCGGGCAAGGCGCCCGGTAACGGCGGCGGCGGGCCGGTCGCGGTGCGGGGCTGGGTCTGCACGGGCTTCGACACCCCGGAGATCCTGCGCACCGGTGACGCGTCGAAGTGCACGAAGGGCACGGCGGAGATCCTGGCCGTGCTGCCCAGCCCGTCCGCCTCACCGGCCTCCTGAGCGGGCCGCGCCGGGGCGGCGGCCGGGCCACGCGGGCCCGGTGACGCGACCGGCGCCACCTGGTTACGGAGCAGGCACTGGCCAGCAGGCCTCGTGACGACCTGGGCTGCCGACCTGGGTTAACGCTCACCCGACCGGACGTTCGACTGTCGGTCACCGCGCCGACCGTCGCCGTGTCGGTCACCATCCAGACCTGGTTACGCCCGGCGTTCTTGGCCTGGTACAGGGCCCGGTCCGCCCCGGCCAGCAGGTCCGTGAGCTGGTTGCCGGTCGCGCTATCCCAGCTCAGCCCGAGCGCGGCCACCCCGATCGAGACAGTAATCTGGAGTGGCTCGGAGCCCGGCGTCTCCTTCACGCTGATCGGCATGGCCGCGATGTGCCCCCGTACCCGCTCCGCGATCCGCCGGGCATCCGCGGCACTGGTCTGCGGCAGGAGCAAGGCAAACTCCTCGCCGCCGAACCGGCCGGCCAGATCGTAATCGCGCAAGAAGATCCGGAATGTGTGTGCTATAGCTCGGAGTGCCCTGTCACCAGCCAGGTGACCGTGCAGGTCATTGACCAGCTTGAAGCGGTCCACGTCGATCAGCACCAGCGCCAGCGGGGTACGTGTACGGACAGCGCGGGCGACCTCGGACGCCGCCTCGCGTTCCCAGGTTCCGGCGTTGAGCAAGCCCGTCTTGGAATCGAGACGAGTCGCGTTGACCAGCTGAGCATGCCGCACCGAGCGCTGCAGCAGGGTGACGAACGGGAACGCGAAGAGAATCGTGAGAGGGCTGATGGCGATGCCGAGAGTGACCAGGACAGCAACACACAACTCAGCCACGTCGTTCTGCACTCTTTCCCGGGCCAGCAGCATGTCCCGGATGCGCAGGGCGGGGTCCGAAGCCTTGATCGCCGGGAGCACCAGGGCCTGGTTCGCCGACCACTGCAGCACGCCCGCCACGGCCACGGCCACCAGCCACCACGACACGCGGCTGTGAACACTGAGACTGACGCCGGCTGGGCCTGGACCGCCTGATGGAACAGGGCCGAGGCCAGCCCGTACGAGAGCCCGATGGCGGCGGTGCTGAAGATCCGCTTATGCAGCACCACCCGCCGGATCCGCCACTGCGTGAGCGTGTACTGCAGGACCGGCGCGAGCAGTGCGTAGACCGGGGGCAGCAGGATCGCGATCGGCAATTCCCAGACGGCGTAGACGTCCTTGATGACCCCCGCGTTCTCGCCACTGCGCTTGGTGAGTTCCACGGTGGCGGCGATGCAGGCCAGCAGGGCGCCGAACAGCAGCAGGTCGCGGGGCCTGACGTGGACCGTGCTGGCCGCCAGGACCACGGCCGCCAGGTAGCCCGACGTCACCAGGGCGATGAGGCCGATCAGCCGGCGAGGCTGCTCCCACAGGGGCCAGGAACGGACAGGCCGCAGCCACGCCAGCACACGATTGCACGGGCCAGACTGCACGCCATCCTCCCTACCATGCGAGTGGTCTCCCAGCGGGAGCGAGCTGTCGCGGGGGGTAAGAGCTTTGCCCCGCATTGTCACAGACGAAGTGCGCCGGCTGTCAAGCCCCCATTACGCACCGATACCACCTTCTGGGGTTACGCCCGACTTTCGTCGCTCTAGGTTACCCGCTGACTGCAAAGTACGGGACTCAGGGGGTGAAGCACCTTCAGGAAGTTCCGCCTCTTGCGCTTTCGTACGTGGGACCGTAATGCGTGGTATGCGCCTGTACGTCCCAACCTGACCTTACTAAGTAGTCCCAACCTCGCCCCGTCGAAGGGAGGCACCTCATGCGTAACACGTCCTGGGGCTGACCGCCAGACACCGACCAGTACCGGCCACGGCAGCGGAAAGGAGCCCGGCATGCGCAACACCTCGTGGGGCTGACCCGCTTACCAGTCATCCGCATCCGCCCACCGACCCGGAAGGAGCACCCGATGCGCAACACCTCCTGGGGCTGACCGCCCGCCAGCCGCCATGACCTGCCCGCCAGCGACCCGGAAAGGAGCCCCATGCGCAACACCTCCTGGGGCTGACCGCCCGCCGCGCATCCGCCCACGACCGGAAGGAGCACCCCGTGCGTAACACCTCCTGGGGCTGACCGCCCGCCGCAGCATCCGCCCAGCGATCTGGAAGGAGCACCCCGTGCGTAACACCTCCTGGGGCTGACCGCCCGCCGCAGCATCCGCCCAGCGATCTGGAAGGAGCACCCGATGCGTAACACCTCCTGGGGCTGACCGCCCGCCGCAGCATCCGCCCAGCGACCGAAAAGGAGCACCCCGTGCGTAACACCTCCTGGGGCTGAACCCGCACCAACCGCATCCAGACCCGGGGCGCGACCCGCTACCCGGTTACCAGCCGCGTACCCAGCGGAGCAGCATCACCGCGAGCGCGGCGAGGACCCCGATGACGCCAGTCACCGCGATGACGGCGCTCGGCGCGTAGTGCTGCGCCGCCGCTCCGGCAGCGATCATGGCCATGCCCTGGCCGAGGCTCATGCCACCCTGGGCGATGCCGAATGCCTGGCTGCGCTGGCCGCTGGGGACCGCGCTGACGAATGCCGCATTGGCGGCCAGCTGGTAGCAGTCGAACAGGCCGCTGCAGGCCAGCACGAGCAGTGCCGCGGGCAGTGGCGGGTGCACGGCGAACAGCACCAGAACGGCACAGCCCAGCACCGCCAGCCGGCTCATCCAGCGCAACCGGTGCGGCGGGCCGACCAGGCGCCCGAACAGCACCGCCCCGATCGAGGCGCCCAGTGCCCCTGCGGCCAGGATGAGGCCGACGGCCACGTCTCCCCCGCCCAGGGACGCGGCCAGCGGGGCGGCGATCCCCTCCGGCACGTTGTAGAACGCCGACAGCCAGCCGAACAACATGGGGACCAGCAGGGCCGGCGTGGCGAACACCAGGCGGAGCCCGGCGCGCACCCCGTGACCATGAGACGGGCCCTCGGTCACGCCCGCATCCGGGGGCGCTGGATCGCCCCCGGCCGGCGTCGGTCCCGGCCGGGGCGCTGGCCGGGACCGTACCCACAGCCGCGTGATCACCGCCGACAGGATGAAGGTGACCGCATCGATGACCAGGGACGTGCGGACCCCGAAGAAGGCCACCAGCGCCCCGCCGGCGGCGAAACCCAGCACCTGGGCGAACTGCAGGGTGGTGAGGGTAACGGCGGTGCCCAGGACGTAGCTGTCGCCGCGCAGGATGTCGGGGTAGAGCGCGGCCCGGGCGGAGATGAACGGCGCCCCGGCCATGGTGACCAGGAACAGCAGCGCGACCAGCAGCCCGGTGGGCATGCCCGGCAGCGCCATCACGGCCACCAGCAGCGCCCGGCTCAGGTCGCAGGCGATCATCACCTGCCGCCGCGGGCGCCGGTCCGCGATGCCCGACAGGACCAGCCCGCCGACGAACGTCGGCACGATGCTGGCCGCGAACGCGATGGAGGCCAGCAGCGCCGACCGCGTCTGATCGAACACCAGCAACGTGATGGCGACCCGGGCTAGCTGGTCGCCGCCCACCGAGAGCACCTGGGCGAGCCACAAGGCGGTGAACTCGCGGACGCCGAAAACCTGGGCGAAGGTGGACCGGCGGCGGCGCGCTGGCCGGCTCAGCCGGCCGGCGGACGCGGGCCTGCCGCGAAAGCTTAGGTTCCCGGCTGGCGATATGTTCCTCCTTCATTCCGCCGGGTGACACGCTGAGTAACTGGAAGCCGCCGGACCGCCACGCCATGCCGGAGCCGGACAGGCCCGGGGCTCGGGCAGGCGAGCCCGCCTGGGCCAGGGCCGCGGACATGGCCCCCGCCCGAATGAACACGCTTTGTAATCACCCGTACGCCTCTTGTGTGAACGCTACCGACATCGGAAGGCGGATGGCAGCGCGTTGTCAAGAAGGCAGCGAAAGACCGGTTGCGGCGGGGCGTCCCGCCGCAACCGGTCCGGTGCCAGCTCAATCAGGCCGGGCCGCGGAGGACCGCACCGACCCGGCGGCCCGCCTCGGCGACGGCGGCGTCGCGGGCGGCGGTGGTCTCCTCGACGGTCAGCGTGCGGTCCGGCGCGCGGAACCGCAGCGTGTAGGCGAGCGACTTGCGCCCCTCGCCAGCCTGCTCGCCGGTGTAGACGTCGAATAGCCGGACCTCTTCCAGCAGCCCCGGCTCGTCACTGCCGCGCACCCCGGCCACCAGCGCCGCCTCCACCTCGGCCGCCGGGACGGCCTGGGGCACCAGCAGGGCGACGTCCTGGGTGGCCGGCGGGTATCCGGAGATGGCCGGGGCCTCCACCGGGCCGAGGGCGTCCGCCGCGGCCTCGATGGCCGACAGGTCGAGTTCCATCGCGGCGGTCCGGTCCGGCAGCCCGAAGGCCGCGATGACCCGGGGGTGCAGCTCGCCGGCGTGCCCGGCCAGCCACTGCTCGCCGTCGACGGTCCGGAGGAACAGCGCGGCACACCGGCCGGGATGCCACGGCACCATCTGGTCGGCCCGGATCTCGAACTCCACGTGGCTGTCCCGCAGCACGGTCCGGGCGGCCTCGATGGCGTCCTGCCAGCTGGCCAGGCGGCCCGGGCCCCACCAGCCGGGCAGTTCCCGGTCGCCGGTCAGCACGGCCGCGATGTGCTGCGGCTGGTCCGGCAGGGCCGCTTCCAGCTCGGCCACCTCCTGCACGGTGGGGCCGCGGTCGGTGCGCAGGATCGGGGCCGTCCGCGGGCCGCCCGGGTGGGCCAGGAACACCCGGCCCGCCTCGAACAGCCCCACGTCGCCGAAGCCGCGGCCCAGGTTGCGCAGCAGCACCCGGAACAGGCCGGGCAGCAGCGTGGTGCGCAGCAGCGGCTCGTCGTCGTTCAGCGGGTTGGCGATGACCGGTGCCCGGCGCCGCGGGTCGTCCGCGGGCAGCAGCAGCCGGTCGTGGTCGGCGGCCGAGCTGAACGGCTGGCTGAGCACCTCGACGAAGCCCGCCTCGGCCAGCGTGCGGCCGGTGCTGCGGCGCAGCCGCTGCCGGCCGGTCAGGCCGCGGCCCGCCGCCGCCCGGGGCACGGAGACCGGGATGTTCTCGTACCCCTCCAGCCGGATGACCTCTTCGGCCAGGTCCCACGGGTAGCGCAGGTCCGGCCGCCAGGACGGCGGCGCCACGGCCAGCTGCTGCTTGCTCCGGTCGTGCCGGCCGTGCTCGGGCCGGGAGACCCGGTGCGGCCCGGTGCCGCCGCCGGCGGCCGTCCCGGCGCCGTCGGCGTCCGGCTCGGCGCGGCCGCCGCTGGCCGCCGACACCACGCATCCCACATCCTGCAGCCGCTGGACCACGGTGTCCGCGCCGTACACCATGCCGGCCACCTTGTCCGGGTAGTCCACCGCCATCGTGATGGACACCGCGGGCACGTCCACCTGCGCGTGGGTGCAGCCGGGCACCACGGTGCCGCCGCCCAGCTCGGCCAGCAGGGCCACGGCCCGGGCCGTGGCGCGCAGCGGCAGTTCCCGGTCCACCCCGCGCTCGAACCGGTAGGACGCCTCGCTGAACAGCTTGTGCCGGCGGCTCATCCGGGCCACCCCGCGGGCGTCGAAGTGCGCCGCCTCGATGACGAGGTTGGCCGAGGACCCGGAGATCTCGGTGGCCAGCCCGCCCATGGTGCCGGCCAGCGAGATGGCCCCGGAGTCATCGGCGATGACGATGTCCTCCGGGTCGAGGTCGCGGACCACGTGGTCGAGGGTCTCCAGCCGCTCCCCGGGCCGGGCCCGGCGCACCACGATGGGGCCGTGCAGCTTGTCCGCGTCGAACGCGTGCAGCGGCTGGCCCAGCTCCAGCATCAGGTAGTTGGTGATGTCCACGGCCAGCGACACCGACCGCATCCCGGCCCGGGCCAGCCGGACCCGCATCGGCACCGGGGTGGGCGCCGCCGGGTTGAAGCCGCGGACCTCGCGCAGCACGAACCGGTCGCACGCGGTGGGATCCTCGATGCGGGCCGGGTGCACCTCGGCGGAGACCTGGCCGAGGTCGGCGGCCAGCCCGCCGTCGGGCAGCCCGTCGTGGGCCAGGTCGCCGAACCGGAGCCCGTAGGAGGTGGCCAGTTCCCTGGCCACCCCGCGGACCGACAGGGCGTAGCCCCGGTCCGGGGTCACCGCGATGTCCAGCACGTCGTCGGCCAGGCCCGCGTAGGCCACGAAGTCGGCCCCCAGCGGCGCGTCCGGCGGCAGCACCAGGATGCCGGAGTGGTCGTCGCCGATGCCGAGTTCCGCGGCGGAGCAGATCATCCCGTCGGAGATGTGCCCGTAGGTCTTCCGGGCGGTGATCTCGAAGCCGCCGGGCAGGTGCGCGCCGGGCAGCGCCAGCGGCACCCGGTCACCGACCGCGAAGTTGACCGCCCCGCAGATCACGCCGCGCTCCGCCGGTGCCGGGCTCCCCCGTGCCGGGCTCCCCCGTGCCCGGCTCCCCGGTGCCGGTGCGCACCTGGCAGTAGCGGACCGGCTTCTTGAACCCGGTGAGCTCCTCGATCGCGGTGACCTCAGCCACCACGATGCCGTCGATGTCGTGCCCGACCTGCTGCACCGACTCGACCTCCAGGCCGGCCGCGGTGAGCCGCCGGGCCACCTCGGCCGGGTCGGCCGCGGGATCGACCCCGGCCGCGGCCAGCAGCCAGGACAGTGGGACGCGCATCAGGCCTCCATCCCGAATGCCCGGCTGAACCGGACGTCGCCCTCGAGGGTGTCCCGGATGTCGGCCACCCCGTGCCGCACCATGAGGGTGCGCTCGATGCCGAGCCCGAACGCGAAGCCGCTGTACCGGTCCGGGTCGATGCCGCAGGCGATCAGCACCCGCGGGTTGACCATGCCGCAGCCGGCCAGCTCGATCCAGCCCTGGGACCGGCACACCCGGCACGGCGCCCCGCCCGGCCTGGTCGAGGCGCCCCGGCAGACGTGGCACTCCATGGACACGTCGGCGGACGGCTCGGTGAACGGGAAGTAGTCCGGCCGCAGCCGGGTGCGCAGCCCCTCGCCGAACATGGCGTCCACGAACGCCCGGATGGCGCCGCGCAGGTCGGCCATGGTCAGTCCCTCGTCCACGGCCAGGCACTCGATCTGGTGGAACACCGGGCTGTGCGTGGCGTCCAGCGCGTCAGCGCGGTAGCAGCGGCCCGGGCTGACCACGTACAGCGGCAGCGGCCGGGTGAGCATGGCCCGGATCTGCACCGGCGAGGTGTGCGTGCGCAGCACCACGCCGGACCGGTCCGTCCCGTCCGGGCCGGCCATGAACAGGGTGTCCTGCATCTCCCGGGCCGGGTGGTCGGGCGGGAAGTTCAGCGCGTCGAAGTTGTACCACTCGGCCTCGACCTCGGGGCCCTCGGCGATCTCGTAGCCCATGGCCACGAACACGTCGGCCAGCCGGTCGCCGACGGTGGTCACCGGGTGCCGGGCGCCGGCCGGCTGCCGGTCCCAGGGCAGCGTGACGTCCACGGTCTCCTCGATGAGAGCCCGCTGGTCCCGCTCGTCCTCCAGGACGGCCTGCCGGGCCGCGATGGCCTGGCCGATCTCCTTGCGGGCCGTGCCGACCCGCTTGCCCGCCTCCGCGCGGGCCTCCGGCGGCAGCGCGCCGATCTCGGCGTTGGCCTGGGCCAGCGGCGAGCGGTCGCCGGTGTGGGCCAGCCGGGCCGCCTTCAGCTCATCGAGGCTGCCCGCCGCGGCGACCGCGGCGAGCGCCTCGGAACGCATGCGTGAGACCTCCTCGGGTGACAGCATGGTCACCTCCACGGGGTCGTACTGCTTGTTCGGTGCGGACATCACTCTGCTTTCCTGCGGCGATGCGGTCAGGGGAAGGTCTGCGCGGGCCCATCAGGCTTAACGGCCGCCCCGGGGCCGGTCCCCAGCGCCCGGTCCGCGGCCGTCCCCCGGGCCCAGGCCCGCCGCGCGGAGCGCGGCCACTGACTGGCGACGGGGGGCGCCCCGGAGGGGCGTCCCGCGGCGCCAGTGAACCCGGGGGGTCCGGGGGTCGCCCCCCCGGGCTACACTGCCCACCGGCTACCCGAAGTCGGGCAGTCCGGCGGGCATGATAAATCGGAATTCGGCGCCGCCGCCGGGCGCGCGCTGCACCGTGATCGACCCGCCGTGCGCCTCGACCAGGCCCTTCACGATGTACAGGCCGAGCCCGGCCCCGCCGCGCCGCTTGGCCCGCCAGAACTGCCGGAAGATGCGCGGCACCAGCTCGGGCGGCACGCCCGGGCCCTCGTCCTGCACGCTGACCACGACTGCCCCCGCGGTGGCGGCACCGCCGGCTGCCGGGCGGCCCGTCACCCGGGCCCCGGGACCGTCAGCAGGCTCCACCACGATGGTCACGGTACCAGCACCGTGCCGGACCGCGTTCTCCACCAGGTTGCCGAGGATCTGGTCCACCTTGTCGGCGTCCAGCCAGGTCTCCGGCAGCTCCGGGGCGGCCTCGATGCGGAACCGCTCGGGCTGGTCGCCCGGCCGCGACCCGGCCGGCCACGATCTTCTCGGCCCGTTCCGGGATGTCCACCAGCTGCCGGTGGACCTCGATCCGGCCGGCCTCGATCCGGGACACGTCGAGCAGCTCGGTGATCAGCCGGGTGACCCGGTCCGCGTCCGCGTTGACGGTCTCCAGCATGACCCGCTTCTGGTCGTCGGTGAACCGGGTCCACTTGGCCAGCAGGGTCGCGGTGAAGCCCTTGACGCTGGTCAGCGGGGAGCGGAGCTCGTGGGCCACGGTGGAGACCAGGTCGGCGCGGCTGCGTTCCAGCCGGACCCGCTGCTGGGTGCCGCGGAAGCTGACCGCGAGCCGCTGCACCGCGCCCGGCCGGGCCGGCCCGGGCCGGTCCAGCCCGGTGCCGGGGAAGCGCGGGGCCCGCACGTAGCCCACCGTGACCAGGAACTCGGTGCCGTCGGGCAGGAACAGCGGCCGCTCCGGGTGCCGGGTCCGGGTGGACAGGCCGCCGTACGGGTTGACGCAGGCCCACCAGTCCCGGCCCTCGGCGTCGCGCAGCGGCAGTACCTGCCGCACCTCCCGGCCGAGGGCGTTGAGCGGGGCGGTGCCGGTGAGCCGGGCGGCGGCCTGGTTGAACACGACCACCCGGCCGAGATGGTCGGCGACGACCAGGCCGTCCGGCAGGTCGTCGGCGCAGACCAGGCCGCCGGTGGCGACGACCCGGCCCGCGGGGACGCTGGGCAGGGCGGTCACCGCCGGGTCGGGCATGAGCCTGTCCACTTCGACCGCAGCCTCCGTCCGCCCCTCGAAGTCCGGTTCCGTGAATGACGCAACGTGATCAGACTTTAGCGCCTGCGCAACGCACTGCGGCAGTCCCCCAGGCCAGGCGTTCGCGGCATGTCACAGCTCTCCCAGGTTCGCGGTACTGGCCCGGGACTCGGCCGCCAGCGAACGGGCGGACGCGTAGAGGCAGACCGCGGCCGCGGCGGCCAGGTTGAGGCTCTCGGCCCGCCCGTAGATGGGCACCGCGACGGACTCATCGGCGAGGGCCAGCAGGTCCTCGGGCAGCCCCCACGCCTCGTTGCCGAACAGCCAGGCGGCGGGCTCGCGGAGCAGCCCGTCATCCTGCAGGTCATCCAGGGTCCGCGCGGCCCGGCCGTCGGCGGCCAGCACGCGCAGCCCGGCCCGGCGCAGCGCGGCCACCGCGTCGGCGACCGGCAGCCCGGTCACCACCGGCAGGTGGAACAGGCTGCCGGCCGAGGCCCGGACGCACTTGCTGTTGTACGGATCCACCGAGGACCCGGCGAACAGCACGGCGTCCGCGCCGGCCGCGTCCGCGCTGCGCAGCACCGTCCCCGCGTTCCCCGGGTCCCGCACGTTCGCCAGGACCACCACGCAGCCGTGCGACGCGGACGGCTGCGATGACCTCGGCCAGCGGTGACGTCAATGAACCGGCAGACGGCCAGCACGCCCTGGGGGGTGACCGTCTGGGCCAGCTCGGCCATGACCTCGCCGCTGACCGCGTGCACGGCGGCACCCTGGGCACGGGCGCCGCGCGGCCAGATCGGCGTAACGGCCCTGCGCCGTCGCGGTCACGAACAACTCCGAGACGACATCCCCGGCCGCCAGCGCCTCGGCCACCGCCTGCGGGCCCTCGGCCAGGAAGGCCCGGGCCCGCTGGCGGAGCGCCCGCTTGCCCAGCTGCCGGGCCGCCTTCACCCGGGGTGACCGGACACTGGTCAGCTCGGCGCCTGCTGGCAGCATGCCACCGCCCCCCGGGGCTGCCGGGCCAGCCCGGATCAGGCCGCCGCGGTGCTGGTGGCCGCGGCGTCCGGGCCGGCCTCGGCCAGCGCCGTCTTGGCCACCTCGACCAGCGCGGTGAAGGCCGCCGGGTCGCTGACCGCGAGCTCGGCCAGCATGCGGCGGTCCACATCCACGTCGGCCAGCCGGAGGCCCTGGATGAACCGGTTGTAGGTGATGCCGTCGGCGCGGGCCGCGGCGTTGATCCGCTGGATCCACAGCCGGCGGAAATTGCCCTTCCGGTCCTTGCGGTCCCGGTAGGCGTACGTCATCGAGTGGAGCACCTGCTCCTTGGCCTTGCGGTACAGCCGGGACCGCTGGCCCCGGTATCCGCTCGCCCGCTCAAGGACGACCCGGCGCTTCTTGTGGGCATTCACAGCCCGCTTCACGCGTGCCATTTCGTAACTCCCTTGAGGCGGGCTGGGCTACTTCCCCAGCAGCTTCTTGATCTTCTTCACGTCGGACGGGGCGAGGGTCATCTCGCGGCTGAGCCGCCGGGTCCGCCTGGTCGCCTTGTGCTCGAGCAGGTGGTTCATGTTCGCGCGGCGGCGGATCACCTTGCCGGTCCCGGTAAGCCGGAACCGCTTGGCCGAACCGCTGTGCGTCTTCATCTTCGGCATGATGGCCGTCGTCTTTCCTGGTCGTGGCGTGCCATGACGGCACGGCCAGCTGAGTGGGCGCCGGCTCCCGGCCCGGGGAACCGGCGCGATGGTGGGCTGAGCGCGGCGGGACTCCTGGTCAGCCGCCCGCCTGCCCGCCAGCCTCGGGGCCTGCCTGGCTGTCTGCCTGGCCGCCGGGAGGGCTACCGGGGTGGTTGCCGCCCGGCGGGGCCGCGGGACGGCGCTGCCGGGGCACCGGGCTGGCGGTGGCCGTCTCGGCCTCCGCTTCCCTGGCCGCGGCGGCCGCGGTCCGGGTTTCGCTCTTCTTGCGGTGCGGCCCGATCACCATGATCATGTTCCGGCCGTCCTGCTTGGGCTGGGCTTCCACGAAGCCAAGCTCCTCGACGTCGCCGGCCAGCCGCTGCAGCAGCCGGAACCCGAGCTCGGGCCGGGACTGCTCACGGCCGCGGAACATGATGGTCACCTTGACCTTGTCGCCCTGCTTGAGGAACCGCTCAACGTGACCCTTCTTGGTCCCGTAGTCGTGCGGGTCGATCTTCGGCCGGAGCTTGATCTCCTTGATGACCGTCTGCGCCTGGTTCTTGCGCGACTCCCGGGCCTTCAGCGCGGACTCGTACTTGAATTTGCCGTAGTCCATCAGCTTGCAGACCGGGGGACGTGCCGTCGGCGCGACCTCCACCAGGTCGAGATCCGCTTCCTGGGCCAGCCGGAGCGCGTCGTTCAGGGCGACGATGCCGACCTGCTCGCCGTTCGGGCCGACGAGCCGCACTTCGGGGACGCGGATGCGGTCGTTGATACGGGGTTCGGCGCTGATGTGACCTCCTTGGGCCTCGTCACCGTCCGGGCCGGGTGCCTGGACGGGCAGCTGACCATCCCGCGGAACCGGCGCCGGGCCGATCAGGCCCGGCACAGAAAAAGGCCCCGTATGGATGCACACGGAGCCCGCCAACGCCACACCACCCGGCGGGGCCGTACCCGCGCCGGGGACGTGACCTCCGGGTCCGGCAGCAGCCCGGATCGCCATGACGGCGACCGGGAGCCGCGGCCCCGGCCTGCCCGCCCGGCCGGTGAGCCAGGCAGGCGACCTGCCGGCCAGCCGGCCGGCTAGGTGGGAGGCGGTCCTCCGCTTACGCGCCCGGCACGCAGGTACCGGGCTGGTCGTCTGCCAAGAGTAACAGCATTCGGCGGCACCGCGGTATTCCGTGGCCGCCCGGCCACCGGGCGCTCAGGCCCCGCCCGCGGCGATGATCCGGGCGGTGGCCGGGGTGGGGGCCGGCGTCGGGGCCGGGGTGGTCGGCGCGGGCGTCGTCGGGGCCGGGGTGGTCGGCGCGGGCGTCGTCGGGGCCGGGGTGGTCGGCGCGGGCGTCGTCGGGGCCGGGGTCGTCGGCGCGGGCGTCGTCGGGGCCGGGGTGGTCGGCTTCGGCGTGGACGTGTGCGTCGGTTTCGGGGACGAGGTCCGGCTCGGCGCGGGTGAGGACGACGAGGTCCGGCCCGGCGCGGACGACCGGGTCGTGCCCGGCGCGCGCGGGCGTGAGCACCGGGCTGGGCAGCGAGGCCAGCGAGCCGATGACCCCGATCGGTGCCCCGTGCCCGGAGTTCCGCCGCGCGGAACCGGCCGGCCCGGGGGGCGGGGTGGCCGACGGCGCCGGCTGCGCCGACGGCTCGGCCACCACCGGGGAGATCGCGGACGTCACCGGCTGCGGGCCATGGTGCAGCGTGTTCGCCGCCAGCACGGCTCCCCCGCCGAACAGCGCGAACACGGCCACCAGCACCCCGGCGGCGGGCATCAGCGTGGCCGGCCCGCGCACCGGCGTGACCGGGTCCAGCGGCACCGGGAACCCGGACCGGGTGAACGGCTCGGCCCGCACCGCGATGTCCATGCAGATGGCGGCGGCCCCCGGCGACCCGTCCATGATCAGGCCGAACACCTGGCTGCGCAGGCCGTCCGGCAGCACCGGGACCGGCAGCAGGCTCAGCAGCGCGACCGGGCTCAGCTCGCGGCGGCGCTGGCCGCCGCAACTGGGGCAGGTGTCGACGTGCCGCCGGACCTGCTTGCGGATGGCGGTGGTCAGCTCACCGTCCCAGCTGGACAGGATCTCGGCCAGGTCGGCGCAGGAGCCCTGCCCGGACCGGGTCACCAGCAGCGCGCCGAGCGCGGTCTCGAACGCCGCGCGGCCCCGCGAGGTCAGCGCATGGGCCTGGTTGCGCGGCACGCCGAGCGCGTCGGCCAGGTCGGCGCCGTAGAACTCGTGGCGCAGGCTGAGCTCCACGATCTCCCGGTCGGCGGGCGACAGCCCGGCTAGCGCCGCCCAGACCAGTTCACGCAGTTCGGCCTGCTCCAGGGCGTCACCGAAGTCGGTGGTGTCCTCACCGGTCGCGGCCTCGCCGGGCTCGGGCGGGGCGGCCGCGCCGTCCCCGTCCAGCTGGCGGCGGCATTCGTTCCGTGCCACCGCGTACAGCCAGGGCCGCAGCCGGCTCGGGTCACGAAGCCCGGCCAGCCGGAGCGCGGCGACCACGAAGGTGCCCTGGACCGCCTCGGCGGCAGTGGCCGGGTCGCTGAGCAGCGACCGGCTGTAGGCGTACAACGCCGGGGCGTAGTGATCGTACGCGGCGCCCAGCGCCGCCGGATCACCCGCTACTATCCCGGCAACCATCCCCCCATCACGCATGGGGTAACGGTATGTGCCAGCTCAGGGCAAGTCCACCGGAATGCCGGCAATCCCTTTACACTCGCGTGGCGAGCGCGTCAAGGCCGGCGGCGCGCATGGCCCCGACCGGGGCGGCCCGTCCGGTCATCAGCTCCACCTGCCGGGCCGCCTGGTGCAGCAGCAGCGAGAAGCCGCCCGCCACCGGGACCCCGGCCTGCGCGGCGGCCGCCGCCAGCGGGGTCGGCCACGGGTGGTACACCACGTCGAGGACGCGGCCCGGGATGTGATCACCACGGGAGATCCGTTCGGCGCAGGAATCCGCGGCCCCGGCCGGAGCGGTAGAGACGAGCAGGCCGGGAGCGGGCACGCCCGGGTCGGAGAACGCGGTGACCCGCACCGTCACGCCGAGCCGGGCCGCCGCGGCGAGCAGGTCGCCGGCCCGGCGCGGGTCCCGCGCGGCCACCGTCACCTCGGTGACGCCCAGGGCCCGCACCGCCGCCAGCGCGGAGCAGGCGGTCGCGCCGGCCCCGAGGATGAGCACCGACGGCGGGCCTGCCGCGGCGGGCAGGCCCAGCTCCGCCAGGGCGGTGATCATGCCGGGAACGTCGGTGTTGTGCCCGCGGCGCGCGCCCCCGTCGAACGTCACCGTGTTGGCCGCGCCGACCTCGGTGACCAGGGGCTCGGCCTCGTCCAGCAGGTCCAGGACGGCCCGCTTGAGCGGCATGGTCAGGGACAGCCCGGCCCAGTCCGGCCCGCAGCCGGCCAGCAGGCCCGGCAGCCGCGGCTCGTCGCACTCGATGGCCTGGTACGTCCAGCCGGACAGGCCGAGCGCGGCGTAGGCGGCCCGGTGCAGCACCGGCGACAGCGAATGCCCGATCGGCGACCCCAGGACGGCAGCCTTCCGTGCTGGCCCGGGGTGGCGACCCCGCTCGGCCGCCGGTGCCTCGCTCATGGCCGGGCCACTCAGCCGCGGCCGCCCGTGCTGCCGCCCGTGCTCCCGTACTTGGCCACCGCGGCGTCGAACTGCGTGGCGTTGGAGAAGAACAGCGTCTTGCCGCTCAGCGAGTTGATGGTCAGGAAGTACAGCAGATTGCCGTGCGCGGGGTGCAGCGCCGCCTCGATGGCGAGCTTGCCCGGGCTGTCGATCGGCCCGGGCGGCAGGCCTGCGTGCGCGTACGTGTTGTACGGCGACGGGAACGTCGTGGAGAACGCGGCCTTGCTGTGCGCGACGCTCATCCCGTACAGCACGGTGGTGTCCAGCTGCAGGTGCATCGGCGGGCTGGTGTTGAGCCGGTTGTAGATGACCTCGGCGATCTTCGAGTAGTCCCCGGGCAGCTTGCCTTCCGCCTCGATGAGGCTGGCCACCGTGATGACCGCGCCCTGGCTCTCATGGGCCGCGGCCGCGGCGGTGGGCAGCCCGATGCTGGCCGCCTCCTGGTCGAACTGCTGCACCATGCTCTTGAGCACCGCCGTGGGCGGCGTCTTGGGCTGCACCTCGTAAGTGGCCGGGAACAGGTAGCCCTCCGGCCTGCCGTTCGCGTAGGCGGGCAGGCCCAGGGCCGCCGGGTTCGCGATGGCCTGCTCGTAGCCCTTGAGGTTCCCGGTGTCCTGGCCGAGCCGCGCGATGATCTGGTCCAGCCGGAAGCCTTCGGGGATGGTCACCTTGGACTGCACCCGCGACGCCGGGTTGAGCAGCAGGGACAGCGCCAGCGAGGCCTTCATCTGCTTGTGCACCCGGTAGTAGCCCGGCTCCAGCGCATTGCCGTGCGGGTTGGCCTTGGCCGCGTTCTCGAACGCCCGGCCGCTGGCCACCACGCCGAGCGCGGCCAGCCGGTCGCCGACGGTGAGGGCGGCGTCGCCGGGCAGGATCTGCACCACGACCGTGCCGGTGCCCGGCCCGGAGAAGTCCGGCGGGTTGAAGTACGTGCGGTAGTAGTGGTAGCCGACGCCGCCCACCACGGCGGCGAAGAGCACGAAGACGGAGAGCAGCACCAGGGCCACGGTGCGGCCACGGCGGCGCCGCTTGCGGCCGCGGCCGCCGGGCTGGCCCCCCCGGCCCCCGCCCTGGCCCGGGTCCAGCCCGGGCAGCAGGTCGCGGCCGTAACCCTCGTCCGCCCACGCATGCGGCTCGTCCTCGCCGCCATACCACTCCCCGGCGGCCGGGTAGGCGCCGGAACCCGGCCCCCCGTCGCCGTCCCCAGGCTGGTCCACGTACCCCTCATACCCCGGATAGCCGTGCTCAGCCGGGTAGCCGGCCGGCTCGTCGGCGTAGCCCGCCCGGCCGCCGGGATGGCCCGGCTGGCCGGCGTAGGCCGCCGGCTCGCCGGCATACTCGGCGGGGTACTCCGGGTACGGCCCGGACGGGTAGCCCGCCGGGCCCGCCGGGTACTGCTGCGGGCCGGACGGGTAGCCCGCCGGGTAACCCGGCGGCTCCGGCTCGCGGGGCGGCACCGCGTGCCGGGACGCCTGGCGTGGCGGCAGGGGGGCCAGCGGCTCACCGCCCGGGTCCCGCCAGTCGTAGTCCGACTGAGGCAGCGGGGACAGCGGCCCGGACGGGTGTTCCGCCGCGGGGAGCCCGCCCCAGGACTGCTGCGCATCCCAGGCTGGCTGCTGATCCCAGGGCTGCTCGTCGTCCCAGGACTGCTCGTCCCAGGACTGGGCGGCCGGCCCGGCCGGCCCGGCCCGTAGCTGCCGGAGTCCCAGGACCGGCGTTCCCAGCGTTCGGGGGCCATCGGCTCCGGGCCAGGCTGGCCGCCGTCCGCCGGGTACTGCCCCGGCTCCCACTCCTGCTCTCCCTGTGTCCCCCGCCGTGCGTGGCGGCTCACCCGGGCGCTCCCAGGCTCGGCGGCACGATCTCGCCGGGGGGCCGGCCGGTGGCCCGTTCGGCGTCCAGGGCTCCCTGCAGCAGCAGGGCGGCCGCGGCCTGGTCCACCACGGAGCGCCGGGCCCGCGAGCCCTTCCCGCCGCTGCGCAGCGCGTCATGGGCCAGCACCGTGGTGAACCGCTCGTCCACCAGGCGCACCGGCACCGGGTCCAGCCGCCCGGCCAGGCCGGCGGCGAACGCGCGGGCGGCGGCGGCGGAGGCGCCCTCCCGCCCGGAGAGCCCGGTGGGCAGCCCGACGATCACTTCAACGGTGTCCTGCTCGGCGGCCAGCCGGGTCAGTGCCTCGAGATCGCCGGCCCCGCGGGGCACGGTGCTCAGCGGGCTGGCCAGCAGGCCGGCCGGGTCGGAGCGGGCCACGCCGATCCTTACCGACCCGTAGTTGACACCGAGCCGCACGCCTGACCTCACCGCCGTTCGCCGCGCGCCCTCGACAGCGCATCGGGTTGGGTACAGCACGGTCTCACCGTACCCAACGCGTCACGCCACGGACCGGACAACGGCGCGAACTGCCTCAAATGCATCACTGATCGCCTGGGCCGCGCGATCCCCCTGCGGCGCACCGCCGCCCTGGGCGATGTCGTCCCGGCCGCCGCCACCGCCGCCCAGCGCGCCCGCGGCCGCGCGGACCAGGGCGCCGGCGGACAGCCCCAGGTTGCGGGCCGCCTCGTTGACCGCGACCACGACCGCCGGGCGATCGGCCGGGACCCCGGCGATCACCACCACGGCGGGCCGCTGGTCGCCGAGCCTGCCCCGGACGTCCAGGGCCAGCTTGCGGATGCCGTCGGCGGTCGTGCCGTCCGGCACCTGGTCCGCGGCGAACGCCACCGGCCCCACGTCCTGCGCCGCGGCGGCCAGGCCGGCCGCCGCCCCCAGGACCTGGGCGCTGCGCAGCCGTTCCAGGTCCCGCTCGGCGTCCCGGAGCCGGCCGACCAGCGCCGCGACCCGCTCCGGCAGTTCCTCGCGGCGCGCCTTCAGCTGCTCGGTGAGCTGGCTGACGAGCACGCTCTCCCGGGCCAGGTAGCGGAAGGCGTCCGTGCCCACCAGGGCCTCCACCCGGCGCACCCCGGACCCGATCGAGGACTCGCCGAGGATCTTGATCAGGCCGAGCTGGCCGGAGTGGGCCACGTGCGTGCCGCCGCACAGTTCCCGCGAGTAGTCACCGACCTCGACCACCCGGACCTCGTCGCCGTACTTCTCGCCGAACAGCGCCATCGCGCCCATGGCCCGCGCCTCGTCGATCGGGGTGACGAAGGCACGCACCGCGAGATCGTCGATGAGCACCTGGTTGACCTCGTCCTCCACGTCGCGGAGCACCGACGGCGGCACCGCCCCGGCCGCGGTGAAGTCGAACCGGAGCCGCCCGGGCGAGTTCTCCGACCCGGCCTGGGCCGCCGACTCGCCCAGCGCGCCGCGGAACGCCCGGTGCACCATGTGGGTGGCCGTATGGGACCGGGAGATGGCCCGCCGCCGCCCGATGTCGATCTCGGCCTCCGCGGCGGCCCCCACGACCGCCTCGCCGGTGACGACCACGCCGCGGTGCACGATGAGCCCGGGGACCGGCTGCTGCACGTCCCGCACCTCGATCTCGCCGCCGGCCGCGCCGGGCGCGTCGGCCACCCGGATGAGGCCGCCGTCGGCGAGCTGGCCGCCGCCCTCGGCGTAGAAGGGGGTGCGGTCCAGGACGACCTCGACCTCGGTCCCGGCGCCGGCGGCGGGCACGCTCACGCCGTTCACCAGCAGGCCGGTCACGGTGGCCTCCCCGGAGATCAGGTCATACCCGGTGAAGGCCACCGGCCCGGACTTGTCCAGCAGGCTGGCCAGCACCGAGATGTCCGCGTTCCCGGTCTTCTTCTCCAGCGAGTCCTGCTTGGCCCGCTGGCGCTGCTCCGCCATGAGGCGGCGGAACCCCTCCTCGTCCACGGCCAGGCCCTGCTCGCTGGCCATCTCCAGGGTGAGGTCGATCGGGAAGCCGTAGGTGTCGTGCAGCTGGAAGGCCTGGTCCCCGGACAGGGTGGCGGCGCCGCGGCGCCGGGTCTCCCCCACCGCGGCGTCGAAGATCGCCGAGCCGGTGCGCAGGGTGGACAGGAAGGTCGCTTCCTCGGCGTCGATCACGCCCAGGATGCGCGGCGCCTCGGTGCGCAGCTCCGGGTACAGGTCGGCCATCGCGTTCAGCGCGGTCTCGGCCAGCTCGTGCAGGTAGTGGCCGTCCGCGCCGCCGCCGCGCTGGCCGCCCGCCAGCAGCCGCAGGTTGTAGATGCTGCGCCGCAGGATCCGGCGCAGCACGTAACCGCGCCCCTCGTTGGACGGCAGCACGCCGTCGGCGATCAGCATGACCGCGGTGCGCACGTGGTCCGCGACCACCCGCAGCGCCACGTCGGTGCGGTGGTCCCGGCCGTACTTCTGCTCGGTCAGTTCCGCCGCCCGGTCCAGCACCTTCCACAGCGTGTCGATCTCGTAGATGTTGTCCACGCCCTGCAGGATGGCGGCCATCCGCTCCAGGCCCATGCCGGTGTCGATGTTCTTCTGGGGCAGCTCGCCGAGGATCGGCCAGCCCTCCTTGCCCGGCCCCTCGCCCCGCAGGTACTGCATGAAGACGAGGTTCCACACCTCCAGGTAGCGGTCCTCGTCGACGACCGGGCCGCCCTCCCGCCCGTAGTCCGGCCCGCGGTCGTAGTAGATCTCCGAGCACGGGCCGCACGGGCCGGGAACGCCCATCGACCAGTAGTTGTCGGCCATGCCGCGGCGCTGGATGCGGCTGTCCGGCAGGCCGACCACGTCCCGCCAGATGCGGGCCGCCTCGTCGTCATCGGTGTAGACGGTGGCCCACAGCCGCTCCTCGGGGAAGCCGAAGCCGCCGCCGGATTCCGGGGTGGTCAGCAGCTCCCAGGCGAACGGGATGGCCTGCTCCTTGAAGTAGTCACCGAAGGAGAAGTTCCCGAGCATCTGGAAGAAGGTGCCGTGCCGGGTGGTCTTGCCCACCTCTTCGATGTCCGGGGTGCGGACACACTTCTGGCAGCTGGTGGCCCGGGTGAACGGCGGGCTGGCCTGGCCGAGGAAGTACGGCTTGAACGGCTGCATGCCCGCGTTCACCAGCAGCAGCGTGGGGTCGTCGGCGATCAGCGGCGCGGACGGGACGACCGTGTGCCCGCGGTCGGCGAAGTAGGTAAGGAAACGGCGGGCGATCTCGGCCGACTCCATCAGCGGTCATCCTCTGCTACGTGGTCGGTGGGCCGGCCCGGGACGGGGTGCCCCTCGATGGCCTGGGGTGGCGCCGCCAGCTGGCGCTGACGGTAGATTTCCATGCCCTCGCGGACGTCGCCGGCGAACCGGGTGAGCTCCCTGGCCCGCACCGCCGGGGTGAACGAGCGGGCCAGCGCGGTCACCCGCCGGTAGCCGGTGATGCCGAGGGCCGCCCCGAGGGTAAGCCAGAACAGCCTGCGGATCACCGTCCCGCCCCCGTGCTCGTGCCCGGCCCGGGGAGTGCTCTCCCGCCAGCGCACGCATCTCGGCGGCGTGGCGCACGCCGTACAGCAGGGCCGGGACCCGGGCCAGCCGGGTGCCGGCGCTGACCGCGGCCAGCCGGGCCAGCGGGGCGAACGCGGTCACCCGGCCGGTCAGGTCGGCCATGCCCGCGGCGACCTCGTCCATGCTGGCGGTGATCTCGTCGGTCCGGCTGAGCTGCCCGGCCGTGGCGTCGAGGGTCGCGTGCGCCCGGTCGATCAGCGCGTCGTTGCGCTCGCGCAGCGTGGCGACGGTCACCGAGGACTGGGTGATCAGCCTGGCCATCCGCAGCAGCACGAAGACCGCCGCGGTGACCAGCACCAGCCAGCCGGCCGCGGCGGCGATCACCGCCACCCAAACCGCGTTCAGCATGCCTGCCCCTCCATCTGCCTGACCTTACTGTTCCCGGTCCCCCGCCCGGTCCAGGATGGCCCTGATCCGCTCGGACCGCTCGGCGTACCGGGCTTCCGCGCCGTGCCGGGTCGGCTCGTAGTACCGGCGGCCGGCCAGCGAGTCCGGCGCGTACTGCTGGGCGGCCACGCCCTCGGGGAAGTCATGCGGGTACTCGTAGCCCCGGCCGTGGCCCAGCCGGGCCGCGCCGGGGTAGTGCGCGTCCCGCAGGTGCACCGGCACCGGGCCCGCCAGGCCCGCCCGGACGTCCGCGGAGGCGGCGGTGATCGCCTTGATCACCGCGTTGGATTTCGGTGCCAGCGCCAGGTGGATGGTGGCCTGGGTCAGGTTGATCCGGGCCTCGGGCAGTCCGACGAACTCGACGGCCTGGGCGGCCGCCACCGCGACCGGCAGGGCCGTCGGGTCGGCCATCCCGACGTCCTCGCTGGCGTGCACGATCAGCCGCCGGGCGATGAACCGGGCATCCTCCCCCGCCTCGATCATCCGGGCCAGGTAGTGCACCGCGGCGTCCGCGTCGCTGCCGCGGATGCTCTTGATGAACGCGCTGATCACGTCGTAGTGCTGGTCCCCGGCGCGGTCGTAGCGCACCGCGGCCCGGTCCACCGCCCGCTCCAGCGTGCCGGTGTCGATGGTGGCGCCGGGCGGCAGCCCGAGCGCGGCCGACTCCAGGTAGGTGAGGGCCCGCCGGGCGTCACCACTGGACAGCCGGATCAGGTGGGCCAGCGCCTGGTCGTCGAGGCTGACCGCGCCGGCCAGGCCCCGCTCGTCGGCGAGGGCCCGCTCGATGACCTCCCGCATCTCGTCCTCGCTGAGCGGTTCCAGGGTGAGCAGCAGCGACCGGGACAGCAGCGGGCCGACCACGGAGAAGGACGGGTTCTCGGTGGTGGCCCCGATGAACGAGACCCAGCGGTTCTCCACGGCCGGCAGCAGCGCGTCCTGCTGCGCCTTGTTGAACCGGTGCACCTCGTCGATGAACAGCACCGTCTGCGTGCCGGTCAGGCCGAGATCGCGGCGGGCCGCCTCGATGGCCGCCCGGACGTCCTTGACCCCGGCCGTCACCGCGGACAGCTCGGTGAACCGCCGCCGGGTGACCTGGCTGATCACGTGGGCCAGCGTGGTCTTCCCGGTGCCGGGCGGCCCCCACAGCACCACGGACATGCCCGCGTCGTTCTCGGCCAGCTTGCGCAGCGGGGTGCCCTCGCCGGTCAGGTGCCGCTGGCCGATCACCTCGTCCAGGGTGCGCGGGCGCATCCGCACCGCCAGCGGCGCGGCCGCCCGGGCGGCCTCCTCGCCGGCCGCGTCGAAGAGGCTGTCCGCCTGGCCACCGCTGCTACCTGCCCGTACCACACCCAGACACTATCCGCCCGGCCGGGCAGGCTGGATCCTCACGTACCGGGCTCCGGGGTCACGTCGATGCCCGCCTCGCGGCGCTGCTCCGCGGTGATGGGGGTGGGCGCGCCGGTGAGCGGGTCGGCACCGGACGCGGCCTTCGGGAAGGCGATGACGTCCCGGATCGTGCCCCGGCTGGCCAGCAGCATGATCAGCCGGTCCCAGCCGAAGGCGATCCCGCCGTGCGGCGGCGGGCCGAACCGGAGCGCCTCGAGCAGGAAGCCGAACTGGGACTCCGCCTCCTCCCGGGACAGCCCGATCACGTCGAAGACCTGCTGCTGCATGTCCGGCCGGTGGATACGGATCGAACCGCCGCCGATCTCGTTGCCGTTGCAGACGAGGTCGTAGGCGTCGGCCAGCGCGCCGCCCGGCTCGTCGGTGAACTTGGCCGCCCATTCCGGCAGCGGGGCGGTGAACGGGTGGTGCACCGCGGTCCAGCCACCGGTCCCGTCCTCCTCGAACATCGGCGCGTCCACCACCCAGGTGAACGCCCAGGCGTCCGGGTCGATGAGGCCGAGCCGCTCGCCGATCTCCAGCCGGGCCGCGCCGAGCAGGGCCCGGGCCTGCGCGGCCGGGCCCGCGGCGAAGAACACGCAGTCCCCCGGCCCGGCGCCCACCGCGGCGGGCAGCCCGGCCCGCTCCTCGGCGGACAGGTGGCGGGCCACCGGGCCGGCGTCGGACACCGCGCCGTCCGGGCCGATCAGCACGTAGGCCAGGCCGCGGGCACCGCGGGCCCTGGCCCACTCCTGCCAGCCGTCCAGCTCCCGGCGGGTCTGGCTGGCCCCGCCGGGCATGACCACCGCGCCCACGTACGGGGCCTGGAAGACGCGGAACGAGGTCTGCGCGAAGAACCCGGTGAGGTCGGCAAGCTCACAGCCGAACCGCAGGTCGGGCTTGTCGGAGCCGAACCGGGCCATCGCGTCCGCGTAGCTCATCCGGGGCACCGGCCGGGGCAGCTGGTACCCGGCGATCTCGGCCCACAGCCGGCCGACCAGGTCCTCGGCCACCCCGATCACGTCCTCCCGGGTGACGAAGCTCATCTCGATGTCGATCTGGGTGAACTCCGGCTGCCGGTCGGCCCGGAAGTCCTCGTCCCGGAAGCACCGGGCCAGCTGCCAGTACCGCTCCATGCCGCCCACCATGAGCAGCTGCTTGAACAGCTGCGGGGACTGCGGCAGGGCGTACCAGTGGCCCGGGCGGAGCCGGACCGGGACCAGGAAGTCGCGGGCCCCTTCCGGGGTGGACCGGGTCAGGTAGGGCGTCTCCACGTAGTGGAAACGGTGCCCGCGGAGCACGTCGGTGATCAGGTAGGTGGCCTCGGAGCGGAGCCGCAGCGCGGTGGCGGTCTCAGCCCGGCGGATGTCCAGGTAGCGGTAGTGCAGCCGGATGTCCTCGTTCAGCTCCCCCGAGCCGTCGATGGGGAACGGCAGCGCGTCGGCCTCGGCCAGCACCTCGAGGTCGGTGGCGGCCACCTCGACCTCGCCGGTGGGCAGGTCCGGGTTCTCGTTGCCCGCCGGGCGGCGGCGCACCTCGCCGGTGACCAGCACGCAGAACTCGGCGCGCAGCGCGTGCACGGGCGAGTCCTCGCCGTCGGCGCGGAACACGACCTGGGCGACGCCGCTCCCGTCACGCAGGTCGATGAACGTGACGCCGCCGTGGTCGCGGCGCCGGGCCACCCACCCGGCCAGCGTCACCCGCTGCCCGGCCTGGTCCGCGCGCAGCGTGCCCGCCTCGTGGGTTCGGATCATCCCCGCTCCACCCTCTTCTCTGCAGTCCTAGAGCCCGGTGGACCGCCCCGGCCGGGCTGGCCGGGCGCCAGGTCCCGCGCCGGGCCGCAGCCCGGCCAGGAACTGGTTGCCGGCGCGCTCGGCGCCGATGGTTGTCGCTGGCCCGTGCCCGGGCAGCACCTGGGTCTCGTCCGGCAGCGGCAGGCAGACCCGGGCCAGGCTGTCCATCATGACCGCCGTGTCGCCGCCCGGCAGGTCGGTCCGGCCGATCGAGCCGGCGAAGAGCAGGTCGCCGGAGAACATCACGCCGGTGCCTGACCGGAAGGCTACCGACCCCGGGGTGTGCCCCGGTGCATGATCGACGGTGATCTCCAGGCCGGCCAGGGCCAGCACGGTGCCGTCGGCCAGTTCCCGGACGTCGTCCGGCTCGCTCAGCGTGAGGCCGCCGAAGATCTCCTGCCCGGGCCGCAGGCCGAGCCCGCGGGCCGGGTCGGAGAGCAGCGCGCGGTCGCCGGGATGAATGTAAGCAGGGATGTCCCGCGCCCCGCACACCGGGGCCACCGACCAGACATGGTCGAAATGCCCGTGGGTGAGCAGGACGGCGACCGGCTTGAGCCGGTGCCGGGCCACGATCTCGGCGATGCCCGGTTCCGCGTCCTCGCCGGGGTCAATGATCAGGCATTCCGCGCCGGGCTCCGCGGCCACCAGATAACAATTGGCGGCGAAGGAGCCGGCCGGAAATCCGGCGATGAGCACGGGCGGGCCTCCCGGTGGGTGGGGGGATCTATGGGGCAGTTCGGCCTTGACTGGCGCCCTCCCAGGCTACCGATCTGCTCAGCCCAGCAGCGAACCGGTAACAGCGACGTCACGACCTTCACGGTGCCGGTACCATTCGCGAAGTTTCGCTGGTAAGCAGGCAACAGGCAGCCAGGAGGAAGGAACCCGTGGCGGGTAAGAAGGAGCGGCAGCGGAAGCTGGCGCGTGAGCACATGCTGCGCCAGCAGGCCAGGCGCAGCCAGCGGGCCCAGCGGGCCCGGCAGACCTCGATCGTCGTGGTGGTCTGCCTGGTGGTCGCCGGTCTCGGCGTCGGTGGGTACTTCCTGTTCTCCCAGCCCACCTCGAGCACCAGCGCAGCCGCGTCCGCCACCGCGTCGGCTACTGCCACGGCGTCCGCAGGCGCGACCGCGTCGGCGGCCCCGGTGGCCGAGCCCGCCAAGAGCTGCACGTACACCACGAGCGGCACGCCGGCCCGGAAGGTCGGCCGCCCGCCGGCCAAGCCCGACTGGCGGGCCAGCTACCAGGCCACCATCCGCACCAACCGCGGCGACGTGGTCATCCACCTGCTGAACAGCAAGGCCACCTGCACCGTCAACTCGTTCGCCTACCTGGCGGCCAAGGACTACTTCAGCAACACCACCTGCCACCGGCTGACCACCAGCAGCCCGCTGTACGTGCTCCAGTGCGGCGACCCGACCGGCACCGGCACTGGCGGTCCTGGCTACGAGTTCGCCAGCGAGAATCTGGCCGGCGCCAAGTACCCGGCCGGCACCCTGGCGATGGCCAACACCGGGCAGCCGGATTCCAACGGCAGCCAGTTCTTCATCGTCTACCAGAGCTCGACACTGGCGCCGAGCTACACGCCGTTCGGCACGGTCGTCAAAGGGCTCGGGATCATCCAGAATGTGGCCAAGGCGGGCATTGTGAACGCCTCCGCCCCCGGGGATGGGCACCCGAAGGAGAAAGTCGTCATCGAGAGCGTGACTATTACGAAGACCTGAGCCAGGCAAAGCCGCCGGGACAGGACTGGGCAGGAGGTTAGCGGTGAGCACCGCCAACGATCCGTGGGGCCGGGTAGCTGACGACGGTACCGTCTACGTGCGGACCGGCGAGGGCGAGCGGGTGGTTGGCTCATGGCAGGCGGGCAGCCCCGACGAGGCGCTCGCGTTCTACCGGCGCAAGTACGAGTCGCTGGAGACCGAGGTGGCGCTGCTGGAGCAGCGGCTCTCCGCTACCGACCTCGCGCCCGGCACGGCGCGGGCCAGCATCGACCGGCTGCTCGAGGCGGTGGGCAGCGCGAACTGCGTCGGTGACCTGGCTTCGCTGCGGATCCGGCTGGAGGCGCTGACCGGCCGGGTGGAGGGCCGCCGCGAGGAGGTCAAGGCCGCCCGCGAGCAGGCCCGCACCGAGGCGAAGAGCCACAAGGAGCGCATCGTCGCGGAGGCGGAGCAGATCGCCGCCGAGGCCACCCACTGGAAGAACAGCGGCGAGCGGATGCGCCAGTTGCTGGAGGAGTGGAAGGCGGCGCCGCGGGCGGACCGGGCGGTGGAGGCCGCGCTGTGGAAGCGGCTGTCCGCGGCCCGGAACGCGTTCGCCAAGCGCCGCAAGGCCTACTTCGCCGGGCTGGAGGAGGAGCGGGAGACGGCCAAGTCCCGCAAGGAGAAGCTGGTCGTCGAGGCGGAGGCGCTGGCCGGCTCCACCGACTGGGGCCCCACGGCCGCCGCCTACCGCGAGCTGATGCGGTCCTGGAAGGCAGCCGGCCGGGCCGGCCGTTCCGAGGAGGAAGAACTGTGGGGCCGGTTCAAGGCCGCCCAGGACCAGTTCTTCAGCGCCCGCTCCGAGGTGTTCTCGGCCAAGGAGAACGAGCTGCGCGAGCACGCCGCGGTCAAGGCCGCGCTGCTGGAGGAGGCGGGCCACCTGGTCCCGGTAACCGACGTGCGGGCCGCCCGCGCGGCGCTGCGGTCCATCCAGGAACGCTGGGAGCTGGCCGGGCCGGTGCCCCGCGAGGCGCACGACCGGCTCGAGCAGGGCCTGCGCCGGGTCGAGGAGGCGGTACGCAAGGCCGAGGACGCCCAGTGGCGCCGGTCCAACCCCGAGGCGCTGGCCCGGGCCCAGGGCACGGTCGAGCAGATCCGCTCCACCATCGCCAACCTGGAGCAGCAGCTGGCCAAGGCGCAGCAGCGCGGCGACACGCGGGCCGCGGACACCGCCAGTGAGGCGATCGCCGCCCGCCGGTCCTGGCTCGAGGAAGCCGAGCGCACCCTGGCCGAGCTGTCGGGCTGAATGGTCGGCCCTGAATTAACGCCAGCCATCGGTGCATTGCACTGGTCACGGGAGGCGCCCCGCAGGGGTGCCTCGCGGGGCCAGTTATCCCGGGGGGTCCAGGGGGTCGCCCCCCGGACTAGGACGTGATGCGGTAGACGTCGTAGACGCCGTCGATGGCGCGGACCGCGCGGAGCACGTGGCCGAGGTGCTTGGGGTCACCCATCTCGAAGGTGAACCGGCTGACCGCGACCCGGTCCCGGGTGGTGGTGACCGACGCGGACAGGATGTTCACGTGCTGGTCGGAGATGGTCCGGGTGATATCGGACAGCAGCCCGGTCCGGTCCAGCGCCTCGACCTGGATGGCCACCAGGAACAGCGAGTCCTCGGTAGGCGACCAGCGCACCGCGACCAGCCGCTCCGGCTGGGAGTCGAGCAGGTGGCGCAGGTTCAGGCAGTCCGCGCGGTGCACCGAGACCCCGTGGCCGCGGGTGACGAATCCGGTGATCTCGTCACCGGGCACCGGAGTGCAGCACTTGGACAGCCTCGCGTACACGTCCGAGGTGCCCTCGACCACGACGCCGGAGTCACCGGGCGGCCGCTGTGGTGGCGGCCTGGTCGGCAGGGTGGCCTCAGCCAGGTCCTCCTGCGCGCCTGCCATCCCGCCAGCCGACTGGACCAGCTTGCCGGCTATCGACTGGGCGCTGACGTGGCCCTCGCCGACCGCCGCGTACAGCGCGGACAGGTCCGGGTAGTGCAGCTCGGCGGCCACGGCCAGCAGCGCGTCCCCGGTGACCAGCCGCTGCAGCGGCAGCCCGTGCTTGCGCAGCGCCCGGGCGATCGCGGTCTTCCCGGTCTCGGTGGCCGCCTCCCGGCGTTCCTTGGAGAACCAGTGCCGGATCTTGTTCCGGGCCCGGGCGCTCTTGACGAAGCCCAGCCAGTCCCGGCTCGGCCCGGCGTCCTGGGCCTTGGAGGTGAAGATCTCCACCGTGTCGCCGTTGTCCAGGGCGCTCTCCAGCGCCACCAGGCGCCCGTTCACCCGGGCGCCGATGGTGCGGTGCCCCACCTCGGTGTGGATGGCGTAGGCGAAGTCGACCGGCGTGGCGCCCTGCGGCAGGGCGATGACCTCGCCGCGCGGGGTGAACACGTAGACCTCGGCGGCCCCGAGATCGAAGCGCAGTGACTCCAGGAACTCGGCCGGGTCGGCGGTCTCCCGCTGCCAGTCCACCAGCTGGCGCAGCCAGGCCATGTCGCTGGTACCGTCGCGGCTGGCGCGCCCGGTCCCGGTCACGGTCTCTTCCTTGTACTTCCAGTGCGCGGCGACGCCGTATTCCGCCCGCCGGTGCATCCCCCACGTCCTGATCTGCAGCTCGACCGGCTTGCCGCCGGGACCGATGACCGTGGTGTGCAGCGACTGGTACATGTTGAACTTCGGCATCGCGATGTAGTCCTTGAACCGCCCGGGAACCGGGTTCCACCGGGCGTGCACGGTGCCCAGGGCCGCGTAGCAGTCGCGGACCGAATCCACCAGGACACGGATGCCGACCAGGTCGTAGATGTCGTCGAAGCCCACGTTGCGGGCGATCATCTTCTGGTAGACGGAGTAGTAGTGCTTGGGCCGCCCGGTCACCCGGGCCTTCACCTTGGCCTCGCGCAGGTCGGCGGAGACGTCCTCGATGACCTCCTGGAGGAACACGTCGCGCCGCGGCGCGCGCTCGGAGACCAGCCGGGCGATCTCGTCGTACCGCTTGGGGTAGAGGGTGGCGAAGGCCAGGTCCTCCAGCTCCCACTTGATCGTGTTCATGCCGAGCCGGTGGGCCAGCGGCGCGAAGATCTCCAGGACCTCGCGGGACTTGCGCTCCTGCTTCTCCCGTGGCAGGTAGCGGAGGGTGCGCATGTTGTGCAGCCGGTCGGCCAGCTTGATCACCAGGACCCGGATGTCCCGGGACATGGCGACCACCATCTTGCGCACGGTCTCCGCCTCGGCCGCCTCGCCGTACTTGACCTTGTCCAGCTTGGTGACCCCGTCGACCAGGGCAGCGATCTCGTCCCCGAAGTCGGCCCGGAGTTCTTCCAGGGTGTAGGCGGTGTCCTCGACCGTGTCGTGCAGCAGGGCGCCGCAGATGGTCTCGTGCGGCATGCCCAGCTCGGCCAGGATGGTGGCGACGGCGAGCGGATGGGTGATGTACGGGTCGCCGCTCTTGCGCTGCTGCCCGGCGTGCCAGCGCGCCGCGACGTCGTAGGCGTGCTCGATGAGCCGGACGTCAGCCTTGGGATGGGTGGCCCGGACGGTCTTGATCATCGGCTCGAGCACCGGGTTAACGCCGCCGCTGCGGGTGGCGCCGAGCCGGGCCAGCCGCCGCCGGACCGCGGCGCCGCCGCCGGCCGGCGTGGCACTGGCAGGCACGGCACTGGCCGGCGTGGCACTGGCCGGCGTGGCACTGGCCGGTGTGGCACTGGCAGGCACGGCACCGGCCGCGGCCGGGCCCGTCGTGGCCGCTGTCCCGGCCGACCGGGACACGCTGGCTGACGTCCCGCGGTTCCGCCGGCCCGGGCCATGCCCGTTCGCACTGGGCCCGTTCGCACTGGGCCCGTTCGCACTGGGCCCGTTCGCACTGGGCCCGCTCGCACTGGGCCCGCTCGCACTGGGCTTGTCCGCACTGGGCCCGTCCGCGCTGGGCTGGGCCTGGCCTTCCTGGGCCGCGGCAGCCGCCCCCGGCCCCTGGTCGGCTGCCTCATCGGGGGGGCCAGGGGTGGCGCCGGCGCCGGCCGCGCCGGTCGTTACCACGTCACCGGCCACAGGCACTCCTCACGTCCGCCAAGACATCAGTCTATCGGCGGATGATCTGAGCGGGGCCGGGTCAGCTGACTCGCACGTCAGACGACCAGCAGCGAGCGGACCGGCGGCCCCGGCAGCCGGGCCCGGCCGTCCAGGAAGCTGAGCTCCAGGATCACCGCCAGGCCGGCCACCTCCGCGCCGGACTTGCGGACCAGTTCGATGGTGGCGGCCGCGGTGCCCCCGGTGGCCAGCACGTCGTCCACGACCAGCACCCGCTCCCCCGGCGCGAAAGCGTCCTGGTGCACTTCGATGGTGGCGCTGCCGTATTCGAGGTCGTAACTCTGCGCGTACGTGGGCCCGGGCAGCTTGCCCTGCTTGCGGACCGGCACGAACCCGGCGCCGAGCGCGATGGCCACCGAGGCGGCCAGGATGAAGCCGCGGGCCTCGATGCCGGCCACCTTGTCGATCCCCCCGGCCTCGCCCCTCGGGCGGTTCCCGGCGGCCAGCCCGCGGACCACGGCGCTCAGCGCCGCGCCGTCGGCGAGCAGCGGGGTGATGTCCTTGAACACCACCCCGGGCTGCGGGTAGTCGGCGATGTCACGGACCCGCTCGGCGATCAGCTGGGCCAGCGCCGCATCCTCGGCTGCGCTGGCGGCATCCGCGGGCTGCATCTAGCGCCGCTTCTTCTTGCCGCTGGGACGGCGCCGGGCGGAACTGGGGCTGCGCCGGGGCTGCTGGCGCGGGCCGGGACTGCTGCTGGGCCCCGGGGGCCGGGGCACGGCCGGGCCCACCGGCACCTTCTCGTCCGGGGCCGCCGCCTCGTCGCCGGGAGCGGCGGCATCGTCCGGGGCGGCATCCGTCCGGGGCGGCATCCGTCCGGGGCGGCATCGCCGCCCGCCAGCGCGGCGGAGCCGCCGGCCGCGGATGCCCCGGACGCCGGGCGCGTCCCCTTGGCGGCGGCCCGCTTGGCGGCCCGGCCGCCGGATGCCTTGAGCGCGACCCGCTTGGCCAGCGCCTTGTACTGCGGATCGCGCTCCTTGAGGTCGGCCAGCACCGGGGTGGCGATGCAGATGGAGGAGTAGGTGCCGGACAGCATGCCGACGAACAGCACCAGCGCCAGGTCGTTGAGCTCGCCGGCGCCGAGCACGACCGCCGCCGATGAACAGGATGGCGGCCACCGGCAGCAGCGCGATGATCGAGGTGTTGATCGACCGGACCAGGGTCTGGTTGAGCGCCAGGTTGGCGGCCTGGCTGTAGGTGCTGCGGGACGAGCTGAGCAGCCCGGCCGTATTCTCCCGGACCTTGTCGAAGACCACGACGGTGTCGTACAGCGAATAACCCAGGATGGTGAGCAGCCCGATCACGGTGGCCGGGCTGACCTCGAAGCCGGCCAGCGCGTAGACGCCGATCGTGATGACGATGTCGTGGACCAGCGCGATGAGCGCGGCCACCGCCATCCGCCATTCGAACGCGATCGACAGGTAGATGACGATCACGATGAGGAAGGCGATGAGCGCCTGGGCGGCCTTGTGCGAGATGTCCGAGCCCCAGCTCGGCGCCGACGAAGCTGACGCTGATCGAGCTGGCCGGGACGTTCAGCTCGTGGCTGATCGCGTCCTGCACGGTGGTCTGCTGGGCGTAGGTCAGCTTGCCGGTCTGCACCTCCCACCGTGCGTTGCTGCCCGAGCCCACCTGCTGCACGATGGCGTTGTTGCCGGCCGGCGTGCTGCTGATGGCGCTGCGCACCTGGTTGACCGTGGCCGAGGTGTCCTTGAACTGGAGCACCGAGCCGCCCTTGAAGTCGACCGTGAAGTTCAGCCCGCGGGCGAACAGGCCGACCAGGGCGAGCACCAGGATCACCCCGGAGATGCTGTACCACAGCTTCTGCCGGCCGACGAAGTCGAAGGACACCTCGCCGCGGTAGAGCCGCCCGCCGATGCTGCCGAGCCGCGACATCACGCCTCCTTGGCCGGGGTGGTGGTTCGGGGGCGCGTAGTCCGCACGGACGACGACCGCCACGGCGCCCGGGCCGCCGAGCCGGGCCGGGTCGAGGCCGGAGAACCGGTGCCCCTGGCCGAAGAACTTGGTCCGGGCCAGCAGCGTGATCATCGGCTTGGTGAACAGGAACACCACGACCACGTCGATGACCGTGGTCAGCCCGAGGGTGAACGCGAAGCCCTTGACCTCGCCGATGGAGAAGTACCACAGCAGGGCGGCGGCCAGGAACGACACGGTGTCGGAGACGAGGACGGTGCGCCGGGCCCGTTTCCAGCCGCGCTCCACCGCGGTGCGCAGGGTCCGGCCGTCGCGGACCTCGTCGCGGAGCCGCTCGAAGAACACCACGAACGAGTCCGCGGTGATGCCGATGGCCACGATGAGGCCGGCCACCCCGGCCAGGGTCAGCGCGAAGCCCTGGTACTTGCCGAGCATGACGATCGACTCGAAGACCAGCACCGCCGCGATGATCAGGCTGGACACGGCGACCACGGCCAGCCCCCGGTAGTAGAGCAGGCAGTACAGCACGACCAGGAACAGGCCGATGGCGCCCGGCCAGCAGGCCGGCGTGCAGCTGGTCGCTGCCGAGCTGCGGCGAGATCGACTGGACGGACTGCTTGGTGAAGGTGAGCGGGAGCGCGCCGTAGTTCAGCACGTTGGCCAGGCTGGTGGCCTGAGCCTGGCTGAAGCTGCCGGTGATCTGGGCCGAGCCGCCGGTGATGGCGCCCTGGTCGATGGCCGGGAAGGAGATGACGTTGCCGTCCAGCACCACGGCCAGGTAGTCCAGCGGCGAGGACGCGGTCCCGCCGGTCCCGTACTTGCTGTACATCTGCTCGGTGAGCGTCGCGAACGCGTTGCCCCCGGCGGAGTCGAAGGTGAGGTTGGTCTGCCAGTCCACCGAGGATGTCTGCACGGTGGCGCTGGCCGACTTGATGTCCTTGCCCAGGACCTTCGCCTTGTCCAGCACGAACTTGTAGAGGACGCCGCCTTCCCGAGCCGCAGGACACGGTCTGGATGTCCTTGTTGTTGTACGCGGGCGGGGCGCCGCCGTACCCGACCTGCTGCTTCCAGTTCTTGTCGGCGCAGTTCAGCTTGTTGAACTGCGCCTTGACCGGGGCGCTGACCAGGCTGGCGTCGCCGGACGCGCCGGCCACCGTGGACACCCCGCCGGGGCCGGTGGCGGCCGCGGAGGGCGTGGCGCTGGCGGACGGGCTCGCGCTGGCCGAGGCGCTGGGCGTCGGGCTCGCGGACGCCTTGGCCGCCGCGGCGCCGAGCACCCGGGCCCGGATGGCCATCTCGCGCGGGCCCGTGCTCCCGGCGCCGGCCGGCGCCAGCGCCCCGGACTTCTTGGTCGCCGAGGCGGAGGCGCTGGGCTTGGCCTTGGTGGTGCTGGAACTGCTGGCCGACGGCGACGGCGAGGAGGACGGCGTGGGCGTGGGCGTGGCCGTGGCCGTGTTCGGCGCCATCAGGAGCACCTGCGCGGAACAGCAGCTGGGCGGTCTGGCCGACCAGGTTGACCACCTTCTGGGTGCCCGCCCCGGGCACCGCCACGGTGATCTCGTTGCTGCCCTGCTGCTGCACCTGGGCCTCGGTGAAGCCGGCCCCGTTCACCCGGCTGGCCATGATGTTCTTGGCCTGGGTCATGTCTGCGGCGAACTGCGGCGTCGGACACGCCCTTGGGCTTAGTGGCCTGCAGCGTCACCGTGGTGCCACTGGTCAGGTCGAGGCCGAGGTGCACCTTGAAGTCGCTGCCCCACTTGGCGGGCTGGCCGATGTTGCCGCCCACGATGGCCAGGAACAGCACCACGATGAGCGCCGCCAGCACGGCCAGCGCTCGGCCGGGCCGGGAGGCGTTACCGCTTGGGGGAGCCACTGCTGCGTATCCCTCGCTTCTGGAATTCCCCCCGCCCCGGCGTCCGGCGCGGGGCCGCTGGTCAGTCTGCCGGGTGCTCGCCGGTGACGGTGTGGTCCGCCGCCGTGCCCGGTGCCGTCCCGTTGGCCGCGGCGCCGTTCTGGCTGCCGGTGACCGGGCCGTCGGCGCTGAGGTCGGTGGCCGCCGGCTCGTCGGCGCTGGCCCCGGCCAGGTCCGGCTCGGCGGCGTCGGCCGCGCTGGCCTCAGCGGTGGCGTCCTCGTCCGGGAGCACGTCCATCACCGCGCGGCGCAGGAAGCGCATCTGCACGCCGGGGGCCAGCTCGAGGACCACGTCCTGATCGTCGGCCTCGACCACCGTCGCGTACATCCCCGCCGTGGTGCGGACCCGCTGCCCGGGCTGCACCTGGCCCTGCATTTGCTGGGCTTGGCGCTGCCGGTTGCGCTGCGGCCGGATCATCACGAAGTAGAGCAGGCCGAACAGGACGACGATGATGATCAGGAACGTGTAGCTCCCTGATCCGCTCTTGGTGGCAGCTGCCAGAAACATATTCCCCATCGCGGGGGCATCCTTCCAGTTGATGTGCTCCGCCGGGCCGCGCGCCGGGCCGAGAGCCAGCGCGGCCGGAATGTCTCTGGCCGGCCGGGCGGTCGTTGACCAACTGCCGAAGTGTAGCGGCGCGCACGCGGCGCACCAACAGGCTACGGCGTCTGGCGACCGATCGTGACATCTCCGCGACCATCACGACCGCGGCCGGTCACTCGAACAGCGTCCCCGGGATGGTCAGGCCGGGCGGCTCCGGCGGGTGCAGGCCCAGGTGCTGCCAGGCCGCCGGGGTGGCCACCCGGCCGCGCGGGGTTCGGGCCATCAGCCCGCCGCGGACCAGGAACGGCTCGGCCACGACCTCCACGGTCTCGGCCTCCTCACCGACCGCGACCGCCAGCGTGGACAGGCCGACCGGGCCGCCGCCGAACCGGGTGACCAGGGCGCCGAGCACGGCCCGGTCCAGCCGGTCCAGCCCCTCCTCGTCCACCTCGTACAGCTCCAGGGCCGCGCGGGCCAGGTCCCGGGTGACCACCCCGTCCGCGCGTACCTCGGCGTAGTCGCGGACCCGGCGGAGCAGCCGGTTGGCGATCCGCGGCGTGCCGCGGGACCGCCGGGCGATCTCCTCCGCCCCGTCGCCGCGCAGCGCCACCCCGAGCAGGTCCGCCGACCGGCGCACGATGACCTCCAGCTCGGCGGCCTCGTAGAAGTCCAGGTGGGCGGTGAAGCCGAACCGGTCCCGCAGCGGGGCCGGCAGCAGCCCGGCCCGGGTGGTCGCGCCGACCAGGGTGAACGGCGCGATCTCGAGCGGGATGGCGGTGGCGCCGGGCCCCTTGCCGACCACGACGTCGACCCGGAAGTCCTCCATGGCCAGGTACAGCATTTCCTCGGCCGGCCGGGCCAGCCGGTGAATTTCATCGATGAACACCACGTCCCGCTCGCCCAGCGTGGACAGGATGGCGGCCAGGTCGCCGGACCGCTCGATGGCCGGCCCGCTGGTGATCCGGAGCGGGGCGCCGAGCTCGGCCGCGATGATCATCGCGAAGGTGGTCTTGCCCAAGCCCGGCGGCCCGGACAGCAGCACGTGGTCCGGGGCCCGGCCGCGCCGCATGGCGCCCTCCAGCACCAGGGACAGCTGCTCCCGCACCCTGGTCTGGCCGATGATCTCGGCCAGCCGCTTGGGCCGGAGGGCGCCCTCGATGACCCGCTCATCCGCCTCCGCGAGCGCGGACACCAGCCGCTGCTCCTCCGCCGCGGACAGCCCCGGCGCCTCCCGTGAGGCGGCCTCCGCGGCAGCGTGGGCCCGGGGGGGCGACCCCCCGGGCTCTCCCGCCATTCGCTCACCCGGAGGGGACATGCCTTCGGCGCGCCCCGCCTCGCCGGTGAATGAGCGGCTCCCCGGCGGCAGGTCCGGGGTGCTCATGCCCGGCTCAGCTTCCGCAGGGCGGACCGCAGGGCCAGGGCCACGTCCACGTCGGCCGGGCCCGGGCCGGGGGCCGCCGCGGCCAGGTCCGCCTCGACGGCCGCGATGGCCTGGTCGGCCTCCCGGGCCTGCCAGCCCAGGTTGACCAGGCCGGCCCGGACCTGATCCCGCCACGGCGCGGGACCGGCGTCCTGGCCGGCAGGCGGCGCGGCGGCGCCGGCCAGGACGCCGGTCCCGGGCGAGCCGAGCCGCCCGGCCAGTTCCAGCACGATCCGCTGCGCCCCCTTGCGCCCGATGCCCGGCACCCGGGTCAGCGCGGTCACGTCCTCGGCCGCGATGGCCTGGCGCAGCCCGTCCGGGCTGAACGAGGCGAGCAGCGCCAGGGCCAGCCGGGGACCCACCCCGCTGGCCGTCTGCACCAGCTCGAACACGTCCCGCTCGTCGTCGCTGGCGAAGCCGTACAGGGTCAGCGCGTCCTCGCGGACCACCAGCGACGTCGCCACCCGGGCCCGCTGCCCGCTGCGCAGCGTGGCCAGCGTGCCCGGGGTGGCCTGGACGAGCAGGCCGACGCCGCCCACCTCGATCACCGCGCCTTCCGGGGCGATCCCGCAGACCATGCCGTCCAGGTGAGAAATCACCGGAGCTCCTTCCCGCGGGCGGCGGCCGCGGCCGCGGCCAGCCTCGACTGGGTGCTGCCGCGCCACAGCTGGCAGATGGCCAGGGCCAGGGCATCCGCGGCGTCCGCGGGCCGGGGCGGGTCCGGCAGCCGCAGCAGCCGCATCACCATCGTCGTCACCTGCGCCTTGTCGGCCCGGCCGCTGCCGGTCACCGCCGCCTTCACCTCGCTCGGGGTGTGCAGCGCCACCGGCAGCCCGCGGCGGGCCGCACACAGCACCGCGACCGCGCCGGCCTGCGCGGTGCCCATCACGGTCCGCACGTTGTGCTGGCTGAACACCCGCTCGACCGCGACCGCGTCCGGGTGATGGTCGGCCAGCCAGGAGTCGATCTCGGCTTCCAGCGCGAGCAGCCGCGCGGCCAGGTCATCCCCCGGCGGGGTGCGCGCCACCCCGGCGGCGACCAGCGCAGGCGGGCGGCCGGGGACGCCGTCCACCACGCCCAGCCCGCACCGGGTCAGCCCGGGGTCCACACCGAGCACCCGCATCTGCGCTCCATCCCGGCCGCCGCGCCGTACCGCAGCCGGCCGGCCCTGCGAACACGTGTTCGGTCGCGACCGAGACTACCGGCCCGGGGTGGCCGGCCTGGCGAGGATCCCCGGCGTGTCGTGGCGGACCTCGGCCCGGCGGGACCGGGTCAGAACGTCTCGAGCAGGAACGGGGTGGCCGCGAACACCGTGTCCAGCCCGGCATCGGTGGCCGGGTCACCGTCGGCGACCAGCCCGGCCCGGCGCAGCGTGGCCAGCGGCGTCCCGGCGTACAGCGCGGCCAGGCCACGCGGCCCGGCCCGCAGCGGCCGGGCCGCCGTCCCGCGGGCCGGGACGGCCGGGCCGCGGCTGAGGGCGCCCTTCCCGCCGCTGACCTCCAGCGTCCACTGCCCCTCGTTGTCCGGGCATGCCGGGTCGGCCAGCCGGAGGCTGGCGGTGACCTCGGCGCCGGCCGGGAACCCCCGCTCGGCGATGGCGGCGGGCGCGTCGACCACGCGCAGCATCCAGGCCACCCGGCCGGCCGGCGCCACGTCGGGCTCCCGGGTCAGCCAGTGCACCGGGTCGGCGGGCCCGAGGCGGGCCCGGACCGTGCGGGCGACGGACGAATGCGAGGCCACGATGCCCCAGATGGCCCGGGTGGTCGCGGCCGAGGCGGCGAGCGCGCGGTCCACCTGGAGTTCGTCGTTGCCGTGCCGCCAGCTGTAGGCGAGGAACCCGTCCGGCGCGAGGTAGCAGAACCGGCCCTCGGCGCCGAGCCACTGCCGGACGCTCTCCTCATCACGGAGGTTGGGGCCGCTGTCCCGCAGGGCCTGGTGCACGCTGGTCACCACGGTGAGGACCGCCGCGGCATCCCCCGGCCCGCACCGGCGCAGCCGCGTCTCGGGCGGGTCGGCCCCGTCCGCCGCCGCCGCCGGGTCCGGGCGGACCAGGGAATGCAGCGACCGCGCCGGGAAGGCCAGCGTGTCGCAGCCGCCGGCCGTCTCCCAGCCCAGGGACCGGTAGATCGACGAGGTCGCCGGGTACAGCACGGAGATCGGGTAGCCCTGCTCGGCGATCCGGCCGAGCAGGGCGGTGACCAGTGCCCGGCCGGTGCCCCGGCCGCGTTCCTCGGGGGCCACGGCCACGCTGGCCACCCCGGCCATCCGCAGCCAGCGGCCGGCCCAGCACTGGCTCATGTCGTGGAAGCGCGCGGCCGCGATCATCCGGTCGCCGTCGAAGGCGGCCAGGTAGCGATGCTCGCCGATGACGGAGGCGGCGGAGGCCTCCCAGTGGTTCCGGTCCGGGACGGGCCCGAACGCGCGGACGCTCAGGTCCAGCAGCGCGGCCGTATCGTCCGTGGCATCGAGTTCCCGGATGATCACCTAACGGGTGCCTCGCCTGGTGCAGGCATCAGCCCAGCTTCTCCATCACGTCGTCCGGCACGGAGTAGTTGGCGTACACGTCCTGCACGTCGTCGGAATCCTCCAGCGCCTCGATCAGCCGGAACACCCGCTTGGCCTGCTCCTCGTCCAGTTCCACCTCGACGGTGGGCAGGAACGCCGCCTCGGCGGACTCGTACTCGATCCCGGCCTGCTGCAGCGCGTTGCGCACGGCGAGGAGGTCGCCCGGCTCGCTGATCACCTCGAACGACTCGCCCAGGTCGTTGACCTCCTCGGCGCCCGCGTCGAGCACCGCGGTGAGCACGTCATCCTCGCTGGCCCGCGTCGGCCTTGGGCACCAGCACGACACCCTTACGGTGGAACAGGTAGGACACCGAGCCGGGGTCGGCCATCGAGCCGCCGTTGCGGGTCAGCGCGGTACGCACGTCCGCGGCGGCCCGGTTCCGGTTGTCGGTCAGGCATTCGACCAGGACGGCCACGCCACCCGGCGCGTACCCCTCGTAGGCGATGTTCTCGTAGGCGGCGCCGCCGGCTTCCAGCCCGGCCCCGCGCCGGATGGCGCGGTCGATGTTCTCGTTCGGCACCGAGTTCTTCTTGGCCTTCTGCACCGCGTCATAGAGGGTGGGGTTGCCGGCCGGATCGGCTCCGCCGGTCCGGGCCGCCACCTCCACGTTCTTGATCAGCTTGGCGAAGAGCTTGCCCCGCCGGGCGTCGATGACCGCCTTCTTGTGCTTGGTCGTGGCCCACTTGGAGTGGCCGCTCATATCCGATCCCTCACCATGTCTACGAAAAGCCTGTGCACCCGCGGGTCACCGGTCAGCTCAGGATGGAACGCGGTGGCCAGCGCGGGCCCCTGGCGGACCGCGACGATCCTACCGGTGCCCCGGTCGGTGCCGAGAACCTCGACGTCCCGCCCGGTCTCCTCGACCCACGGGGCGCGGATGAAGACGGCCCGCACCGGCGTGCCCGGCACGCCGGCCACCGGGATGTCCGCCTCGAACGAGTCCACCTGCCGGCCGAACGCGTTGCGGCGTACCGTCATGTCGATCCCGCCGAACGTCTGCTGGCCGCTGATGCCGTCCACCAGCCGGTCCGCCAGCATGATCATGCCAGCGCAGGACCCGAACACCGGCATCCCGGCCGCGATCCGCTTGCGCAGCGGGTCCATCAGCTCGAAGGTCACCGCGAGCTTCCAGATGGTGGTCGACTCCCCGCCCGGGATGATCAGCCCGTCCACCGCGTCCAGCTCACCGGGCCGGCGCACCCGGGTCGGGCGGGCGCCGGCCGCGGACAGCGCGCGGAAATGCTCGGCCACGTCGCCCTGCAGGGCGAGCACGCCCACCACCGGCGAACTGGCGGCGGACAGATGGTCGGGCATGGCTGATCCTTCCGGCAACGGGCTAGTTCGAGCGTATGACCCCTGGACAACGCCCGCGACCCTGGGTGATCTTCCCGGCTACTGCGGCGCCGCGGCGGCGGGCGGCTCGCCGATGCCGAGGTGCCGCTCGATCGCGGCCAGCCGGGCGTCGATCGCCCCCAGCCGGCCGAGGATCTCCTCCAGCTGCGCCCGGGAGCCCCCGATGCGCACGGCGGCCCCGCCCTCGACAACCGCGCCGCCGGGGCCGCCGCCGAGCAGCTCGATCACCTGCTGCCGGGCCCGGCCCAGGTCCACGCCGAGGTTGCCGAGCACCCGGGCGGCCACGCCCTGGCCCTCCCGGATCAGGCCCAGCAGCAGGTGCTCGGTGCCGATGTAGGAGTGCCCGAGCTGCTGCGACTCGCGCAGCGACAGCTCCAGCACCTTCTTGGCCCGGGGAGTGAACGGGATGTGCCCGGACGGCTGCTGGCCGCCCCGCCCGACGATCACCTCGACCTGCTCGCGGACGGCCGCCAGGCTCACCCCCAGCGCCTCCAGGGCATCCACGGCCACGCCCGCGCCCTCGTGGCACAGGCCGAGCAGGAGGTGCTCGGTCCCGATGTAGTTGTGGTCGAGGTCCCTGGCCTCCTCCTGGGCGAGGACGACAACCCGGCGGGCCCGGTCAGTGAACCTCTCGAACATGGCATGCTCCCTGTGATAGGGGCGAAGCGGCCGGACTACCAGCCGCGGCCCGCGAAGCGCTGCGCGGACGGCAGGGTGTCCAGGTTGATGCCGACCATGGCCTCGCCCAGCCCGCGGGAGACCTTGGCCACGACATCCGGGTCGTCGTGGAACGTGGTGGCCTTGACGATGGCCGCGGCGCGGGTGGCCGGGTCACCGGACTTGAAGATGCCGGACCCGACGAAGATGCCCTCCGCGCCGAGCTGCATCATCATGGCCGCGTCGGCCGGGGTGGCGATGCCGCCCGCGGTGAACAGCACGACCGGGAGCTTGCCGGTCCTGGCCACCTCGGTGACCAGCTCGTAGGGGGCCTGCAGCTCCTTGGCCGCGGCGAACAGCTCCTCCTCGCGGAGTGTGGTGAGGCGGCGGATGTCAGCGGAGATCTGGCGCATATGCCGGGTGGCCTCCACCACGTTGCCGGTGCCGGCCTCGCCCTTGGACCGGATCATCGCGGCGCCCTCGGCGAGCCGCCGCAGCGCCTCGGCGAGGCTGGTGGCGCCGCACACGAACGGCACGGTGAACGCCCACTTGTCCACGTGGTGCGCCTCGTCGGCCGGGGTCAGCACCTCGGACTCGTCGATGTAGTCCACGCCGATGGCCTGGAGCACCTGGGCCTCGGCGAAGTGCCCGATCCGGCACTTGGCCATGACCGGGATGGACACCGCCGCGATGATCCCGTCGATCATGTCCGGGTCGCTCATCCGGGCCACGCCGCCCTCGGCGCGGATGTCGGCCGGCACCCGTTCCAGGGCCATCACCGCCACCGCCCCGGCGTCCTCGGCGATCTTGGCCTGCTCCGGGGTCACCACATCCATGATCACCCCGCCCTTGAGCATGTCGGCCATGCCGCGCTTGACCCGCGCGGTGCCGGTCTGCTGGGTGGCCTCGGCCGCGGCGGAGCCTGCGGGGCTGGACGTGGCACTGCTTGACACTGCGGACCTCACTCAGTCGTGGAACAGGGATGTCGCGGAAGGGTTCCCTCCCATGGTAGGCGCCTCGGTCAGCTGGTCAGATGGGGCATGTCGGAGCCGCGTCCGCCGCCGTCCCCGACGACCAGGGAATCGTCGATCTCGAAGAACTCGGGCATCGGGGCACCGCCGGCCAGCCCCAGCACCCGGGCCAGCCAGCGCCGCCGGGCCGCCTGGGTGGCGGCGACCACGTCGTTGTAGAACTTCCGGGCCAGGAACACCTGGTGGGCGGCGGCCTCGAGCTCGGCCAGGATTTCCTCGGCGCCTGGCCCGCCATCCAGTGAGGCGCGGAAGTCAGGCTGGCTGAGCACCGCCCGCAGGGCACGGGTGAGGTCGCTCTCGGCCAGCTCGGTGGGCTCGCCGGCCGCCCGGGCGTCGTGCGCGGCGCCGGCCAGCAGCAGGCTGGTGGCCGGGTCGAGCAGCCCGCAGGCGGCCAGTTCCAGGGCCACCGAGCTGCGCCGGACCAGCGCGGCGTCCAGGGCGGCCCGGGCGGCGTCGACCCGGGCGTGCAGCCGGTCCAGCCGCCCGGCCCGCCAGGACACGTACACGCCGATGAGGACGGCCGCCACCACGATCAGGATGATGTTGATCAGCATGCGGGGCTCCGGGGAGACCGGCGGGCCGCGGAGCGGGGGGTCACCGGACCGCCCCGACCTGGCCGTAAGCGGCGACGACCGCCTCGTACACCCGCACCACGTCCCGGGCCACCACCGGCCAGTCGTAGGCCCGGACCGCCTCGGCCGCAGCCGCCGACAGGGCGGCGCGCCGCTCCGGGTCATCCAGCAGCCGGGCCGCCGCCCGGGCCAGCGCGGCCGGGTCGCCCGTCTCGAACAGCTCGCCGGCCTGGCCGCCGCGCAGCACCTGGCGGAACGCGTCCAGGTCGCTGGCCACGATGGGAGCGCCCGCGGCCATCGCCTCGGCCAGCACGATGCCGAAGCTCTCACCGCCGGTGTTCGGCGCGCAGAACACGTCCACCGAGTGGTACACCCGGGCCTTGTCCTCCTCGGTGACCTGGCCGAGCAGGATCACCCGGGAGCGCAGCGGCGCGGGCACCTTGCCGAGGATCTCCTCCACGTCCCCCGGCCCGGCCAGCAGCAGACGCAGGCCCGGCCGGGCCGGGCCGAGCTCGGCGAACGCGCGGAGCAGCACGTCGAGGCCCTTACGCGGCTCGTCCATCCGGCCCAGGAAGCCGAGCGCGCCGCCGTCGCCCGGCCAGCCGGGCAGCGGGGCCGCCTTCTCGTACCGGCTGACCGTCACCCCGTTGGGGATCAGCACCGCGTCCCCGCCCATGTGCTCGACGAGCGTGGTCCGGGCCGCCTCGGACACCGCGATCCGCCCGGTGATCTTCTCCAGGGCGGTCTGCAGGGCCGGGTAGGCGGCGTGCATGAACCGGGACCGCGGCGTGGCGGTGTGCACGGTCGCCACGATCGGCCCGTCCGCCACCCAGCAGGCGAGCAGCGACAGGCTGGGCGCGGCCGGCTCGTGCACGTGCAGGACGTCGAAGCCGCCCTCCTTGATCCAGCGGCGCACCCGGCTGGCGGAGCGGAAGCCGAAGGCGAGCCGGGCCACCGAGCCGTTGTAGGGCACCGGGACGGCGCGCCCGGCCGGCACCACGTAGGGGGGCAGCGGGGTGTCGTCGTCGGCCGGGGAGATGACCGACACCTCGTGGCCCAGCCCGATCAGCGCCTCGGCCAGGTCCCTGATGTGCTGCTGCACCCCGCCGGGCACGTCCCAGGTGTAGGGGCAGACGATGCCGACCCGCATCAGGGGCCGCCTGCCTGCCCGGCGGCGGCGTGCGCGGCCTCCGCGGCGGCCAGCCGCGCGGGATCCAGGTCGGCGGTGAACACCGGCTGCAGCATGTGCCAGTCCTCCGGGTGCGCCCGGATGCCCTCCTCGTAGGCCCGGGCGACCTGCTGGGTCATCGCGGCCACCTTCTCCCGCCGGGTGCCGTCCGCGGGCACCGGGACCTGCTCGTGGATCCGGGCGCCCCAGCCCGCCTCCTCGAACCACAAGGTAACCGGGCAGCAGCGCGGCGCCGGTCTGCACGGCCAGCGCGGCCGGGCCGCCCATCATCCGGGCCGGCTCGCCGAAGAAGTCCACCTCGATGCCCCGGCCGGTCACGTCGCGGTCGGAGACCAGGCAGACCAGGCCGCCGGCCCGCAGCCGCTGGGCCAGCACGCCGAACCGGCTGTCCCCGCCGGTGGCCGGCAGCACCTCGAAGCCCAGCCCCTCCCGGAAGGCCAGGAACCGCTGGAACAGCGACTCCGGCTTGAGCCGCTCGGCCACCGTGGTGAACGTGCCGGCCGCCCGGTCGATGATCCAGGCCCCGGCCTGCTCGTAGTTGCCCATGTGCGGCAGGGCGACGACCACGCCCCGGCCGGCCGCCAGGGCGCCGAGCAGCCGTTCCTCGTCCGTGGCGTGCATCCCGGCCATGATCTGGTCCACGGCCGATCACCGGCAGCCGGAACACCTCCAGCCAGTACCGGGAGTAGGACTCCATCGCCGCGCGGGACAGCGCCCGGAGTTCCTTCCCGGAGGCCTGCGGCCCCAGCACCCGGCGCAGGTTGGCCTCCAGCATCGCCACCCGCGGCCCCTGGCGGCGCCAGGCCAGGTCCCCGGCGGCCAGGAAGGCCCGGCGGGCGGCCGGTTCCGGCATCCGGCACACGATCTTCCAGCCGAGCGCGTACGCCGCGTCGGTCAGCCGGTCCTGCACCGAGGTCACGCGTTGTCCTTCCCCGGCCGCCCGGGGCCGACCGCCTTGCGCACCACCAGGACGCGCTGCCCGAACGTGACCGTGGCGCCCACCGCCACCAGCCACAGCCCTATGGCCAGCACGAACGGCACGCCGAGCCCGGTCAGCCCGGCCGCGACCAGCGCGACCACCAGCCGTTCCGAGCGCTCGGCCACGCCCACGTCGGCGCGCAGCCCCAGCCCCTCGGCCTTGGCCCGGGCATACGACACCATCCCGCCGGCCACCAGGCAGTACAGCGCCACGCCCGCCAGCACCGGCTGATGGTCGCGGGCCAGCCAGATGGCCAGGCCGGAGAACACCGCGGCATCGCCGATCCGGTCCAGCGTCGAGTCCAGGAAGGCGCCCCATGAGCCCGAGGTGCCCTTCACCCGGGCCAGCAGCCCGTCCAGCATGTCGAACATGGCGAAGGCCCAGCAGACCAGGGTGCCGACGAACAGGTGGCCGGTCGGGAACAGCGCCAGGGCACCGGCCGCGACGCCCACCGTCCCGGCCACCGTGATCATGTTGGGCGTGATCCGGGTGCGCGCCAGCGCCTCGCCGACCGGGGTCAGCAGCCGGGCGAAGAAGGGTCGCAGCGCGTTCAGCATGGCCGTCTGATCCTAGCGGCGGCGGGGACGAGGCGGACGATTCCATCTGGGGTCTTGTTATCGGGTGGCCGGCAGGTAAAGGCTGGTCGTGAGGCAGCCGAACGGACCAAGGACGGACCAGCAGGAGGCGAGACTCATGTCTGACCGGAGAGGACCGACCGCCACCAGCGGGACAGCAGAGGCCGGCCAGCCCGGCAGCGTGCGGAACGTCGCGCTGGTCGGCCATTCAGGGGCAGGGAAGACCACACTGGTCGAGGCACTTCTCGCGAGCACGGGAGCGATCCCGCGGTCCGGCCGGGTGGAAGACGGGACCACGGTCAGCGACTTCGACGAGGTCGAGGTCCGGCAGCAGCGCTCGGTCAACCTGACCCTGGCCCCGGTCGTGCACGCCGGCATCAAGGTTAATCTGCTGGACACCCCGGGTTACGCCGACTTCACCGGGGACCTGCGCGCGGGACTGCGCGCGGCGGACGCCGCGCTGTTCACCGTCCCGGCCACCGACGGGGTGGACGGCCTGACCCGGATGCTCTGGGAGGAATGCGCCTCCGTCGGGATGCCGCGCGCCGTGGTGATCACCAAGCTGGACCACCAGCGAGCCGACTTCGACGAGGCGCTGCGCGCCTGCCAGGAGGCGTTCGGCGACTCCGTCGCCCCGCTGTACCTGCCGGTGACCGACGGCCCCGGCGCGCTCCGCGGGCTGATCGGGCTGCTGTCCGGCAAGTTCTTCGACTACTCCGGCGGATCGCGGGCCGAGCGCGAGCCGGACCCCGACTGGCAGGACCGGGCCGCGGACCTGCGCGGCGCGCTGATCGAGGGGATCATCCAGGAGAGCGAGGATGAGACCCTGATGGACCGGTACCTGTCCGGCGAGGACATCGACCCCAAGGTGCTCATCGAGGACCTGGAGAAGGCGGTGGCGCAGGGCAGCTTCTTCCCGGTGCTCACGGTGTCCAGCCCGCAGGGAGTGGGCCTGGCCGAGCTGCTGGAAGTGATGACCCAGGCGTTCCCCGCGCCCGCCGAGCACCCGCTGCCCGGGGTGACCACCGTGGACGGCAAGCCGGTGCCCGGCCTGGCCTGCGACCCCAAGGGGCCGCTGCTGGCCGAGGTGGTCAAGACCGCCTCCGACCCGTACGTCGGCCGGATCAGCCTGGTCCGGGTGTTCTCCGGGACGCTCCGGCCGGACGCCACCGTGCACGTGTCCGGGCACGGCCTGGCCGAGCGCGGCCACGCCGACCACGACGCCGACGAGCGGATCGGCGCGCTCACCTCGCCGCTGGGCAAGCAGCAGCGCCCGGTGGCGCAGTGCGCCGCGGGTGACATCTGCGCGGTGGCCAAGCTGTCCACCGCCGAGACCGGGGACACCCTGTCGGACAAGGAGCACCCGCTGCTGATGGAGCCGTGGTCGATGCCCGAGCCGCTGCTCCCGGTCGCGATCTCGGCCAAGTCCAAGGCCGACGAGGACAAGATGTCGCAGGCGATCGGGCGCCTGGTGGCCGAGGATCCGACGCTGCGGATGGAGAACAACTCCGAGACCCGCCAGCTGGTGCTGTGGTGCATGGGTGAGGCCCATTCCGACCTGCTGCTGGACCGGCTGTCCTCCCGGTACGGGGTGGGCGTGGAGACCAAGGAGCTCCGGGTCCCGCTGCGCGAGACGGTGGCCGGCAAGGCCCGGGGGCTGGGCCGCAACGTGAAGCAGACCGGCGGGCACGGCGAGTACGGCGTGTGCCACATCGAGGTGGAGCCGGTGCCGTCCGGCGACGGCTTCGAGTTCGTGGACAAGGTCGTCGGCGGGGTGGTGCCGCGCCAGTTCATCCCCTCGGTGGAGAAGGGCGTGCGGGCCCAGCTGGAGCAGGGCGTGCTGGCCGGGTACCCGATGGTCGACGTCCGGGTCACCCTGTTCGACGGCAAGGCGCACTCGGTGGACTCCTCCGACATGGCCTTCCAGAAGGCGGGCAAGCTGGCGCTGCGGGACGCCGCGGACAAGGCCAAGGTGCTGCTGCTGGAACCGGTGGACGAGCTGTCCGTGCTGGTCGCCGACGACTACGTGGGCGCGGTCATGTCCGACCTGTCCTCGCGGCGCGGCCGGGTGCTGGGCACCGAGCCGGTGGCCGGCGGGCGGACCCTGGTCAAGGCCGAGGTGCCGCAGCTGGAGATCACCCGGTACGCGATCGACCTGCGCTCGATGTCCCACGGGACCGGCTCGTTCAGCCGCAACTACCTGCGCTACGAGCCGCTGCCCGCGCACCTGGCCGACAAGATCGCGACTGCCTCGGCCACCCCTGGGTGACGGTCGCGGCCCGGGCGGGGTGCCACGCCGGGCCACGCGGTGCCAATGCGGCATCAAAGTGATGCCGACAAGATTTGACATGGCGCCATAGTGGTGCCATGATGGCGTCATGGATCTCACACCGTATGTCAGTAACCTCCGCCAGGAGCTGGCGGTGGCCGCCGCGGCCGGCGGCGAGGACGCGCGCGCCCTCGCCGAGCGGCTGACCGCGCCGCTGGAGTCGGCGGCCCGGCTGGCGCTGCTTGATGCGCTGTCCGCGGCGGCCGACGAGATCACCCGTGAGCTCGCGCCCGGCTCCGTGCATGTCCGGCTGCACGGCCTCGAGCCCGACTTCGTGGTCACGCTGCCGCCGGATGACCCGGCCTCCGATCCCGGCGATCCGCACCCCGCCAGCCTCCCGCTGCCCGGCACGGACACCGAGGACGGGGCGGTGGCGCGGATCAACCTGCGGCTCCCCGAGCAGCTCAAGGGCCGGGTCGAGGCAGCCGCCGACCGGGCCGGGCTGTCCGTCAACGGCTGGCTGGTCCGGGCGGCCGCGGCCGCGGTGGACTCCGCCGCGGCCCGACCCGGCGCTGTCCGGCCAGGCCGGCCGCCGCGCGCCCCGGGGCGGCCAGCACTACACCGGCTGGGTCCGGTAACACCCGGGCGGCGCGGCACCCGGCCGCCCGTCCCCTCCATTCACGTCCGGCAACACCGGGACGCCACCTCACCCCCACTGGAGGTATCACCATGCCATCCTTCCCCACCCCGGCGCCGGTCTCCGTCGTGCTCAACCTGCCGGTGGGCGACGTCCGGCTGACCGCTGCCGAGCGGGACGACACCGTCGTGCAGGTCCGGCCCAGCGACAGTGCCCGGGAGCAGGACCAGCAGGCCGCCAAGCAGACCCGCGTCGAATTCGCCGACGGGACCCTGGAGATCAGGGCGCCCAAGCAGCGCGGGCTCGGGATGTTCGGCACGCCCGGGTCGGTCAACGTGACCATCGACCTGCCGGCCGGCTCGCGGCTGCGGGCGGACACGGCCATCGCCGCCGTGCATGTCACCGGCCGCCTGGGCGACTGCCGGGTCAGCACCGCGACCGGCGATGTCGAACTGGGCCAGACCGGGCCGCTCGAGGTGAGAATCGTCGACCGGCGCCATCAACGTGCAGCACGTGGCGGGCGGCGCGGCGGTAAGCAGCGGGAGCGGCCGCATCCGGCTCGGCCGCATCGAAGGCACCGCGGTGATCAAGAACTCCAACGGCGACATCCACGTCGCGGAGGTCACCGGGGACCTGCGGGCCAAGGCGGCCAACGGCGACATCACCGTCGGCCGGGCCGACGCGGACGTGACCGCCAGCTCCGCCCGGGGGGATGTCCGGGTCGCCGGGATCCGCCGCGGCACGGCCGAGCTCAGCACCGGCTTCGGCGACATCGAGATCGGCGTCGAGGCAGGCACCGCGGCCCGGCTCGACGTGCACACCCGCTTCGGCACGGTGCGCAACCAGATGGACGCCGCCGACCGCCCGGAACCCGCCGACCAGACCGCCGAGGTGCGCGCCCGGACCGGCTACGGCGACATCGTCATCCGCCGGGCCGCGCCCGCCGGGCTGGCGTGAGGAACGGGCCATGACGGCACCGGCCCCGGCCCCGCTGGCCATCTCGGTCACCGGGCTGCGCAAGTCCCTGGGCGGCACCGTGGTGCTCGACGGCACCGACCTGGCCGTCCCGGAGGGGATGATCTTCGCCCTGCTCGGCCCGAACGGGGCGGGCAAGACCACGATCGTGCGGATCCTGTCCACCCTTATCCCGCCCGACGGCGGCGTGGTCACGGTGGCCGGCCACGATGTGACCGCCGCCCCGGACGCGGTCCGCGCCGCGATCGGCGTGACCGGCCAGTTCTCCGCGGTGGACAACCTGCTCACCGGCACCGAGAATCTCCGGCTGATGACCGACCTGCACCACCTGGGCCGGGCCGGAGGACGCCGCCGGGCCGCCGCGCTGCTGGCCCGGTTCGGCCTGGAGGCCGTGGCCGGGCGCCCGGCCGCGACCTACTCCGGCGGGGAGCGGCGCCGCCTCGACCTGGCCATGACCCTGGTCGGCGAGCCGCGGCTGATCTTCCTGGACGAGCCCACCACCGGGCTCGACCCGCTCAGCCGCCGCACCATGTGGGAGATGATCCGCGGCCTGGCCGCCACCGGGGTGACCATCTTCCTGACCACGCAGTACCTGGACGAGGCCGACCGGCTGGCCGGCCGGATCGCGGTGCTGGACCACGGCCGGATCGTCGCGGAGGGCACCCCGGCGGAACTCAAGCGGCGGATCCCGGGTGGCCACATCCGGCTGCACTTCGCCGACACGGTGGCGCTGGCCTCGGCCGCCCGGCTGACCGGCGCATTCCCCGCGGATGAGGAGGCCCTGACCCTGCAACTGCCCAGCGACGGCCGGGTCGCCTCGCTGCGCGCCCTGCTGGCCACGCTCGAGGACGCCTCGGTCGAGGTGGCCAGCCTGTCCCTGCACACCCCCGACCTCGATGACGTGTTCTTCGCGGTCACCGGCGGCCCGCGCCGCCAGGAAGCGGGCCTGCCATGAGCTCCATCGCGCTCGCCGTCACCGACTCGGCCACCATGCTGCGCCGCAACCTGCGGCACATGCGCCGGTACCCGACCGTCCCGCTCCTGATCATCGGCATGCCGGTGGTCTTCCTGATGCTGTTCGTGTACGTGTTCGGCGCCACCCTCGGCGCCGGGCTGGGCCACCCAGGGGCGGGCCGCGCCGCGTACGCCGGCTATGCCCCCTCGATCCTCCTCTCACCTCCCCCCCCCGGGGGGCGGCCGGGCCGCGTACGCCGGCTACGTCGCGCCCGGGATCCTGGTGCTGACCGTGGCTAGCGCGGCCCAGGGCACGGCCCTGTCGGTCGCCATGGACATGGCCGAGGGCATCATGGCCCGGTTCCGGACCATGGCCATCTCCCGGGCGTCCGTGCTGACCGGGCATGTCCTGGGCAGCGTCATCCAGGCCATGCTGTGCTGCGCCGTCGTCACCGGCGCGGCCCTGCTCATCGGCTTCCGGCCCGCGACCGGGCCGGGCCGCTGGCTGGCGGCGGCCGGGCTGCTCGCGCTGGCCAGCCTGGCGCTCACCTGGCTGTCGGTCGCCCTGGGCCTGGCCGCCAAGGGCGTGGAGGCGGCCAGCAACCTGCCGATGTTCCTGCTGCTGCTGCCCTTCCTGGGCAGCGGGTTCGTCCCGGTGGCCACCATGCCGGCCGGGCTGCGCGCTTCGCCGAGTACCAGCCGTTCACGCCGATCACCGAGACGCTCCGCGCGCTGCTCACCGGCACCCCGGCGGGCCGCAACCCGGCCCTGGCCGTGGCCTGGTGCGCCGCCTACCCTGCTCGGCTACCTGTGGGCCCGCCACCTCTATCGCACCCGCCCCGTCCTCACGCCCTGACCTTCAGCTCCCGCCCAGTACTGCCGGGGCGGGGCCAAAGCCCCTGCTGGGGGCAGGGCCATTGCGGGAAGGTGATCACCACGCAAGCCAGCTGCCCCCATCCGAGGTCACGGGAGAGAACATGACAAAGAACGCCGCTGGAACCGTGCTGACATGCTACCCGGGGGGACGACCCACTGCCGGATACCCACCCAGTCGGAATTCGCTGCCTCGGAGGGGACACGGGGCGTCCTTCGGCGCGCCCCGCCTCGCCAGCGAGCTGGCGAACCTGTCGGCGGCGCTACTTCCAGGCGCGTGGCGATGAGGTCCCGGGTGTCACGGAGCAACTGGGGCAGCACCCGGGTATGCCCGACCACCGGCATGAAGTTGGTGTCCCCGCCCCAGCGGGGCACCACATGCTGGTGCAGGTGCGCGGCGATGCCCGCGCCCGCCACCGCCCCCATGTTCATGCCGATGTTGAAGCCCTGCGCCCCGGACGCGGCCCGCAGCGCGGTCATGGCCCGCTTGGTGAAGTCGGCGAGTTCGGCGGTCTCGTCCGCGGCCAGGTCGGTGTAGTCGGCCACGTGCCGGTACGGGACGACCATCAGGTGGCCGGCGTTGTACGGGTAGAGGTTCAGCACGCTGTACACCAGCCGGCCGCGGGCGACGATCAGCCCCTCGGCGTCGTCCAGGCCGGGGATCCGGCAGAACGGGCAGCCGTCACCCTCGTCGCCGCCGGCAGGCTTGCCCTCGCCCTTGATGTAGGCCATCCGGTGCGGCATCCACAGCCGGGCGAAGCCGTCCGGTATCCCGGCGCCATCCTGACCGGCCGCGCCCGGCCCGCCCGCGTCGCCCGGCATGCCCTCGTCGATCCGCTCCGACATCGGCGGGATGCTCAGACCTGGATCCGCTGCTCGACGGCGGCGGCGATCTCGTCGATGGCCTCGTCGACCGGGACGCCGTTCCGCTGCGTGCCGTCGCGGAACCGGAACGAGACCGCGCCCTTGGCCACGTCGTCGTCCCCGGCGATCAGCATGTAAGGCACCTTCTGCCGCTGCGCGTTGCGGATCTTCTTCTGCATCCGGTCGTCGCTGGCATCCACCTCGACCCGGATGCCGCGCCGCCGCAGCCCGGCGGCGACCTCCTCCAGGTAGGGCACGTGCCCGTCGGTGACCGGGATGCCGACCACCTGCACCGGGGCCAGCCACGGCGGGAACGCGCCCGCGTAGTGCTCGACCAGGATCCCGAAGAACCGCTCGATCGAGCCGAACAGCGCCCGGTGGATCATGATGGGCTGCTGCCGGGTGCCGTCCGCCGCCTGGTATTCCAGGCCGAACCGCCGCGGCTCGTTGTAGTCGAGCTGGATGGTGGACAGCTGCCAGGTACGGCCGATGGCGTCCCGGGCCTGCACCGAGATCTTCGGGCCGTAGAACGCCGCGCCGCCGGGATCGTCCACCAGTTCCAGCCCGGATTCCTCGGCCGCCTCGCGCAGCTGGGCGGTGGCCAGGTCCCAGTCCTCGTCGCTGCCGACGAACTTCTCCTTCTCCTCGCCGCGGGTGGACAGCTCGAGGTAGAAATCGTCGAGACCGTAATCGCGGAGCAGGTCGAGCACGAACCCCAGCAGCCGCTTCAGCTCCGGGCCGGCCTGCTCACGGGTGCAGAAGATGTGCGAGTCGTCCATGGTGAGGCCGCGCACCCGGGTCAGGCCGTGCACCACCCCGGACTTCTCGTACCGGTACACGGTGCCGAACTCGAACAGCCGCAGCGGCAGCTCGCGGTAGGAGCGCCCGCGGGCCCGGTAGACCAGGATGTGGAACGGGCAGTTCATCGGCTTGAGGTAGTACGTCGCGCCGTCCAGCTCCATCGGCGGGAACATGCCGTCAGCGAACCAGCCCAGATGCCCGGAGGTCTCGAACAGGTCCGCCTTGGTGATGTGCGGGGTGTTGACGAACTGGTACCCCGCCTCCTCGTGGCGCCGGCGCGAGTAGTCCTCCATCACCCGGCGCATGGTGCCGCCCTTGGGGTGGAACACCGGCAGCCCGCTGCCGATCTCGGTCGGGAAGGAGAACAGGTCCAGCTCGGCGCCGAGCTTGCGGTGATCCCGCTTCTCCGCCTCGGCCAGCATGGTCAGGTAGGCGTCCTGCGCCTCGCGGGACTCCCACGCGGTGCCGTAGATCCGCTGCAGCTGCGGGTTCTTCTCGCTCCCCCGCCAGTAGGCGCCGCCGGAGCGCATCAGCTTGAACGCGGGGATCTGCCGGGTGGTCGGCAGGTGCGGGCCGCGGCACAGGTCCTTCCAGCACACCTCGCCGCTGGCCGGGTCGAGGTTGTCGTAGATGGTCAGCTGGGTGCCGCCGACCTCCACGGATTCCTCCTCGTCCGCTCCGCCGCCCTTGAGGCCGATCAGTTCCAGCTTGTACGGCTCCCCCGCCAGTTCCGCGCGGGCCTCGTCGTCACTGACCGGGCGGCGGGAGAACCGCTGGCCCTGCTTGACGATCTGGCGCATGCGGGCCTCGATGGCCTTGAGATCTTCAGGCCCGAACGGCTCCCGCACGTCGAAGTCATAGTAGAAACCGTTCTCGACCGGGGGGCCGATGCCGAGCTTGGCCTCCGGGAACCGCTCCTGGACGGCCTGCGCCATGACGTGCGCGGCCGAGTGCCGGATGATGGCCCGGCCGTCGTCGCTGGCCGCCTCGACCGGCTCGACCTGGTCCCCGTCGGCCAGCGGGCTGGCCAGGTCGCGGAGCTCGCCGTTCACCCGGGCCGCGATCACCCCGGGGCGTGCGGCGGGCGGCTCCACGGAGGGGGCGTTAAGAACCTGGAGCGCCTGGCCGGCGGTCGTGCCCGCATCTACCGCATGCTCGCGTCCGGCGAGGGTGATATGCAGCTGCTGGGCAGGCACGGCAGGCTCCCTGGTGAAATCGGCGTCCGGGCCGGACAGCCCGGCGTTCCGATGCTATCGACCCGCGGCGGCGCGCGCGCCGGAGTATTGACCGGGGGGCTCCGGGGGGTCGTCCCCCGGGATACTCCGCCCCGGCACGCGCCCGCCGGCGGTCAGCCGGTGACGGAGACCAGCGAGCCGTAGGTGAGGTACGGCCACACGTTCTTGGCCGCGGTCCACGGCAGTTCCACGCAGCCCAGGCTCTGCGGCCAGCCGTAGGAGCCGCGCGGGAAGTAGTGCACCGCGTCGCCGCCGTTGAAGTAGGCCACGTAGTACACCGGGTCGGCGTACTTGGTCCCGTCCGGGTTGGTGCCCTTCATGACCTGGTAGTAGTAGCGCAGGTACACCGGGTAGGTGCCGTCCGCGGTGGGCGCCGCCGGGATGCCGGTGTTGGCCAGGCTGTCCAGGATGACCTTGCCGTTATGCCAGACCTTCAGCGTCTCCGGCTGGGTCTTGCTGGCCCAGGCGTAGGTGTAACCGTGGGCGTTCCGCTGGTCCTTGGCCGCCGCCCGGAGCAGGTCCATCCACTCGGCGCCGGTCAGCTGGCCGGTCATCACCAGGCCGTGGTCGTACTGGAAGGCGCGCACCGCGCCCTGGATGATCAGGCTGCCCGGGCCGCCCCAGAACGTGGTCAGGATGTGCGGGTAGCCCGCGTTCCAGGTGAACCGGCCGGCCGGCGGGGTGTACACGCTGGCCAGCTCGCCGGGGACCGTGCTGGGCAGCGCGGTGGCCGGGCTGGCCGGCTTGAACGTCCGGGGCAGGTAGCCGAGCTGGGCCAGCAGTTCCTGCAGGCGCAGCGCCGACCAGCCGGCCGTGGACACGGTCCGGGTGACGGTCTTGGCCAGGTGGGCGCCGGAGGCCGACCGCAGCCCGGTCTTGCCGCCGGGCAGGCGCACCTGGAGCTGGCTGCCCGGCTGCAGCGGCCAGGCCGGGGTGAAGGTCAGCGTGGCGCCGCCGCGCTTCCACCGGCCGCCCACCGCGGGCTTGACCGTGGGCAGCGGCGAGGAGGAAGCCAGCGGGGCGGACAGCACGATGGTGATGGGCGCGGCGCCGTTGGTGTTGCGGGTGGCCCCGCCCTCGGTCACCGAGCGCACCGTGAGCGGCCCGGACGGGCTGGCGGTCGGCGGGGCGGCCGAGGTCGGCGTGCTGCCGGGCGTGGCCGAGATCAGGGTGGCCCGGCCGGCCGGGCGGGCCGCGCCCAGCGTGCTCGCCACCGTGCCGGCCACCGCGAGCACCCCGGCGATCCCGGTGGCCAGCACCGCGATCCGGCGGCGGTTGGGCCCGGTCCCGCCGCTGGCCTCGCCCTTGGCCTTCTGGGCCGCCAGCAGGGCCATCGGCCCCCGAATCCAGCCTGGTGTCTGCACAGTCCGCTTCCTCTCAACACGCGCGTCCGCTGCTGATCACCTCACCCGCCGGCCCCGCGCCGCCAGTGAGTCCTGCCCACCGTCATTGCCCGCCACGGTCCGCAGCTCAGAGCCAGTCCTTGCGGCGGAACACGACGAATAGCCCTACGGACAACACCACCATTATCAAGGTGGACGCCCAGAAGCCCGCAGTATGCCCGAAACCGGGATAAGGCACATTCTGCCCGTAAAAACCCGTCACCGCCGTCGGTACCGCGATGATCGCGGCCCAGCTGGTCACCTGCTTCATGATGATGTTGAGGCGGTTCCCGCGGACCGTGAGATGGGTCTCCAGGATCGTCGTGACCAGGTCGCGGAGTGACTCCGTCCACTCGGTCGCGCGGAGCACGTGGTCGTACACGTCGTGGAAGTAGGGCAGCATCTCCCCGTGCACCACGTGCAGGTCACGCCGGAGCAGGCTATTGAGGACCTCCCGCATGGGCAGCACCACGCGCCGCAGCGTGACCAGGGATTTACGCAGCTCGTAGGTGCGCCGCTGCATCTCCTTGTCCCGGGGATCGTCGTCGAAGAGCTGGTCCTCCAGCGCCTCGATCTGGCTGTCCAGCGCCTGCACGGCCTCGAAGTGGGTGTCCACCACGTAGTCGAGCAGCCCGTGCAGCAGGAAGCTCACGCCGCAGGCGGTCAGGTCGGGCGAGCCGTCCCAGCGCCGGACCACCGCGTCGATGTCGAACCTCTCGCTGCGCCGCACGGTGACCAGGGCCCGGGGCGTCACGAACGCGTCCACCTCGCAGGTATCCAGCTCGCCGGTGGCCTCGTTCAGCGCGACGGCGTAGGAGGTCACGAACAGGTGCGTGTCGTAGCGGTCCAGCTTGGCCCGCTGGTGCTCGTGCACCGCGTCCTCCACGGCCAGCGGGTGCAGGCCCAGTTCCTCGCTGATCGTGGCCAGGTCGGCGGCGCTCGGCTCGCACAGGTCGAACCAGATGACGGCGTCGTCATCGGTGAGGTAGTCGGACACCTTGGCGACCGGGAAGCCCTCATCGGCCAGGGTCCCGTTCCGGTACAGGCGGGTTCGGGGCATGCTGGCCAAGATAGGCGGCCCGCCGGCCACCTGGCATCATCGGGCGTATGACGGTCATCAAGATCAACGCGATCACCGTGCCGCGCGGCAGCGGCGACGAGCTGGCGCGCCGGTTCGCGGCCCGGGCCGGCGCGGTGGACAACCAGGACGGCTTCGAGGGGTTCGAGCTGCTCAAGCCGACCGACGAGCGGACCACCTGGCTGGTGGTGACCCGGTGGCGGGACGAGGCCGCGTTCGGCGCGTGGCTGCATTCCCCCGCGTTCGGGCACGGGCACCGCTCGGCGTCCGAGCGGGAGGGCGGCCCGGCGGCGCCGCCGGTCGGCGTGTCCAGTGAGCTGTGGTCGTATGAGCCGGCCGGGGGCCCGTCCGGTGGCGCGGCGCCGGGTTCCGGCGCGGCGCCGGGTTCTGGCGCGGCGTCCGGGGGGCAGGGCTGAGGGGCGGGGCGGTGCGCGGCGCGGTGCTGCCGCCGGGGAGCGTGACCACCCCGGCCGTCCTGGTGGATGCGGCCGTGCTCGGCGCCAACCTGCGGGCCATGGCGGACAGCGCCGCCCGCCGCGGGATCACCCTCCGCCCGCACGCCAAGACGCACAAGTCGGCCGAGGTGGCGCACCGGCAGCTGGCCGCGGGCGCGGCCGGCATCTCGGTGGCCACCCTCGGCGAGGCGGAGGCGTTCGCGGACGCCGGGATCGGGGACATCTTCATCGCCTACCCGGTCTGGCCGGACGCGGGCCGGGCCGCCCGGCTGCGCGAGCTGGCCGCCCGGGTCCGGCTGTCGGTCGGGGCCGACTCGGTGCCCGCGGTACGGCGGCTGGCCGCCGCCCAGGCGCCGGTCCGGGTGCTGGTCGAGGTGGACTGCGGGCTGGCGCGCAGCGGCGTCGCCCCGGCGGACGCGGGCCGGGTCGCGGCCGCGGCCGCCAAGGCCGGGCTGCCGGTTGACGGCGTGTTCACGTTCCCCGGTCACAGTTACGCGCCGGGCGCCCCCGGGCCGGCCGCCCGCGACGAGGCGGCCGCGCTGGCCGCCGCGGCCGCCAGCCTGGAGGCGGCCGGCCTGCCGTGCCCGGTGCGCAGCGGCGGGTCCACGCCCAGCGCCGCGCTGTCCGCTGGCCCGGCTGACGGCGGCCCGGTCACCGAGCTGCGACCCGGGGTCTACGCGTTCAACGACGCGCAGCAGGTCGCGCTGGGCAGCGCCACGCTGGACCAGGTCGCCCTCACCGTCCAGGCCACCGTGGTCAGCGTGCCCGCCGCGGACCGGTTCATCCTCGACTCCGGGGCCAAGGTGCTCGGCCCGGACCGCCCGGCCTGGGTGCCCGGCCACGGCCTGCTGCCGGGCTACCCGGACGCGGTCATCACCGGGCTGTGGGAGCACCATGCCGTGGTGCGCATGGCACCTGGGGCGGCCCCGCTGCCGGAGGCCGGTGACCAGGTCACCGTCATCCCCAACCACGTGTGCACCGTGGTCAACCTGGTGGACTGGCTGCACGTGGTCAGCGACGGCGCGGTGACCACCCGGTGGCCGGTCACGGCCCGGGGCCGCAACACCTGACCGGTTACAGCACCCACCGGGAAGCGGCGGCGATCTCGTCCTCCGTCTTGCCCTCGGCCAGGGCGATCTCCGCCCGGCGGGCGGCGGTGAACCCGGCCAGCAGCTCCCCGCCCAGGGCGGCGCGCAGGTCCGCGCTGGCCTCCAGCGCCTGGACCGCCTCGGCCAGGCTGCCTGGCAGCCGGGGCAGCTGGCCCGCCTGCGGGTGGCCGGGGGCAGCCGGATCGCCGCTCACCTCCGGCGGCAGGGTGGCCTTCTGGTCGGCGCCGACCAGCGCCACCGCCAGCACCGCGCCGGCCAGCAGGTACGGGTTGGCGCTGCTGTCGAAGCACTTGAGCTCCAGGTTGGCGGAGTCCGGGTCGGCCGGGCCAGCCTCGATGAAGCGCAGCGCCGCCTCCCGGTTCTCCGTCCCCCACACCTGGAACACCCCGGCCCACCGGGACGGCTGCAGCCGCAGGTAGGAGCCGGGGGTGGGCGCGCCGATGGCGAGCAACGCGGGCAGGCCGGCCAGCAGCGTGGCCGCGATCGACTCCCCGCGGTCCGTCATCCCGTGCGGGCCGGTCCCGCCGGCCAGCAGGTTCTGCCCGCCGGTCCAGAAGCTGGCGTGCAGGTGACCGCCGTTGCCGACGTTGCCGGCCAGCACCGCCGGGGCGAACGCGGCCCGCATGCCGTGCCGGGCGGAGACCGCCGAGATGATCAGCTTCACCAGCACATTGGTGTCCGCGGCGGACACCGGGTCCTGGGCGGCGACCGAGACCTCGAACTGCCCGGGGCCGAACTCCGGGTGCAGCTGCTCGACCCGCACCCCGGCCGCCTCCAGGCTGTCCAGCACGTCCCGGGCGTAGTCGGCCCCGTCCAGCAGCCGGGACAGCCCGTACCCGGTGCCGCCCACGGCGGGCGCGAAGTCGTCCTGGTCCAGCCCGACCATCCACTCCACCTCGAAGGCCATCAGCGCGCTGATGCCCTGGCTGAGCCCGGCGGCCACCTGGGCGCGGGCGAACGACCGCTGGCATCCGGCGTACACGGTGCCGTCCTGGTGGAACCGGTCACCGGGCGCCCAGGCCCAGCCCTCCGGCGCGGGCAGCACGGCGAAGTGGTCCAGGTCCGGCACCATCCGCAGGTCGCCGTCGGGCCTGTCCAGCGGTGAGGCCGCGTTGATGCCGCCCTGGCTGTCGAACGCGTCGAGCACCGGGGAGAAGCCCAGGCCGGACCGGGCCGCCTTGGCCAGCCCGGCCAGCGACACCGCCTTGACCCGGGCCGCGCCGCTGTGATCGATGAAGGTGGTGGCGACGCCGCTGACCTCCTCGGCGAGCTGGCGCTGGAGTGCCTGGGCGCGCCGCTCGTCGGCGGCGCGCTCGTCCTCGCCGCGGTACCGGCTGTATGGCCGTGGCATGCTTGCTTCCCTTCCTGCGGACGATGTTCCGCCACAGCTTCCCAGACCGTGCCAGCCCGGGAGACTGGTCCCCCGGGCTGGCCGCCCCGTCGCGTCAGGAGCGGAGGGTGTCTTCGGCCGGGAGCTGGCCGGTGGCCGCCGTGCCCCCGCCGGACAGTCCTTCGGCGCTGGTCAGCAGCTCCCCGGCCCGCCGGGTGGCGGCCGGGCGGGCCAGCGCCCCGATGATGCCGATCAGCAGCCAGGCGATGGCCACGGCCGGCCCCCACCAGGCCACGCCGGACGGCAGCGGCCAGACGTTCCGGAACAGGGTGTAGCCGAGCACGATGATGCCGAGCACCGGGATGACGATCTCCCACTTCCGCACGCCGGACGGCGCGCCGAAGAACACCAGCCGGACCATCCCGATCGTGGCCAGGACGTACACCACCAGCAGGATCAGCGTCCCGATCGTGCCGCTCTCCAGGAACAGCGTGAACGGGTTGCTGCGCAGGATGAACCAGGTGAACGCGATGATCAGGTACACGGCCACCGCGACGGCCATGGTGGCGACTGGTCGGCGTGCGGCGCCGGTCCGAGACGCGGGACAGCCGGGCGGGCAGGATGCCGTCCCGGCCCATCGCGAAGGACAGCCGGGCCGCGCCGACGGTGCTGGCCAGCGCGCAGCCGAACGCCGAGATCATCGCGCCCGCGGTGATGATGGTGCCCAGCCAGGACGCCACGTAGCTGGTGCCCAGGTCACCCATGAGGGAGGTGGAGTTGATGAACGCGGTGACGCCCTTGGCCGACGTGCCGAAGCCCATCACCTCGACCGCGGTGACCACCACGAAGTAGATGCCGCCGAAGATGGCCACGCCGAGGATGGCCCGCGGGATGTCCCGGTTGGGCCGCCGGGTCTCCTCGCCGAGAGTTGACGCGGCCTCGAAGCCCGGCGAAGGACAGGAAGCCGAACACCACGCCAAGGAAGATGGTGGACAGCGGCGTGCCGGCCGGCATCTTGAACACCGACCAGTCCACGCCGAGCCCGTGCGGGGCGGAGTGGTTGGCCAGCTTGACGAAGACGACCACGGTGACGATCAGGATCAGCGTCACGGTGACGGCCTCCGCGGCCAGCAGCAGCCGGGTGCCGCCCCGGGCCGGGGTGACCGCGATCCACCACACCAGCACCATGCCGATGGCGCCGAGCAGGAACCCCGACCAGGTCGGCGGGTTCTTCCAGACGCCGAGCGCGTTCAGGAAGTTGGCCGCGAACCGGCCGCCGGCCATCGTGGTGACCACCGCGTAGAACACGTAAGTGCCGGTCAGCGCCCAGCCGGAGATGACCCCGGCCCGTGGCCCGAGGGTCGCCCCGACGAACCCGTACACCGACCCGGAGTGATGGTAGCGCTGGGTGAGCCGGACGAACGTGTAGGCCACCAGCAGCACCCCGACGAAGGCCAGGGCGAACGCCACCGGCACCGCGCGGCCCACCGTCGTCGCCGTGCCCTGCGGGTTGATGCTGGCCGCCATGGACGGCGCCATCAGGGCCAGCGAGATGCCGATGGCCCCCCACACGCTCAGGTTGCGGTGCAGCGTCCGCTGCCCGGTGTCGCTGGTGCTGGCCGCCATCTGTTCCGCACCTCCCGGCCGGCGGCCGCCTCGCGGCCCGCCAGGCCCTGTCTCGTGTCGCCGCCGTTCCGCGGCACTGGCCGGTGAGCCGATGATGCGCCAGCCCTGCCGCCTGGCACAAGATCTAATTCCGGGTGTTACCTGGCGTATAGGGCGGTGGCGGCCGCCGCCGGGATGGCTCTGGAGCGGCACCCTGCCGGTCAGGCGCAGGTCAGCAGCCGGTCAAGGGCCGGTATGGGGCCGGTCAGGGGCGTCCTCGGACGGCGTCCCGTCGAGCGCGCCGGTGAGCGCGCGCAGCACCTGCCGGGCCTGGTCCAGCTGGGCCGTGGCCAGGCCGGCCGCGGCCAGCCGGGCCGCCCGGTCCTGGTCGCCGTCGGCGTTGAGCGCCTCGAGCTGGCGGAGCCCGCCCGGGGTGAGCCGCAGCAGCGGTGAGCGCCGGTGGCCGGGGTTGGGCGCCGATCGCACGCAGCCGGCCGCGATCAGGTCGTCGGCCACCCGCTGGACGCTCTGCCGGGACTGCCCGAGCCGCCGGGCGATGCCGGGCACGGTCATCGCCTCGTCCTGCAGCACGCTGAGCAGATGCCACCGGGCCGCGGTCTGCTGGTGTCGCTGCGCGATCGCCTCGCTCGTCGCCCGGGACCGGCCGGCCAGCTCGTAGACGTCGGCCACGAGCAGCCGGTACGCCTCTGCAGCCTGATTCGTCATATTGACAGTGTACTGTCTATTTGACAGTACACTGTCAATACATCTCGGACGAGAAAACGGGCCGCCTGGCAGGGGCCGCCCGGAAGAGGCCGCCCGGCAGGGGCCGCCCGGCAGACGGGACGAGGAGCGCGGATATGATCACCCGGATCTGGCACGGCTGGACCAGCAGCGCGGACGCCGACGCCTACCAGCAGTTGCTGCAGCAGGAAATCGCCCCTGGTATCGCTGACCGCCAGATCGCGGGGGTGCGTGGCCCGCGTCTGCTGCGCCGGGACGTCCCCGGCGGCGAGGTGGAGTTCGTGACGATCATGAGCTTCCCCGACTGGGGCGCGGTCGCCGAGTTCGCCGGCCCCGAGCCGCAGGCCGCGGTGGTGCCGCCCGCCGCCCGGCGGCTGCTGCGCCGGTTCGACGAGCGCTCCGCGCACTACGACGTGGTCGTCCCCGCCGACATCTGAGCCCGCGCGCCCCCCACCCGTGCACGGCCCGAGGCCCACCGCTCGCAGGGGCACACTGCCCGCCAAGGCGCGCCACCGGCACGAGCGCACTGCCCACGCACGAGCGCACTGCCCGCCACGAGCGCACTGCCCGCAAAGGGCGCCGCCCTACCGGGGCGGCACGGCCGCCCGCCAACTACATGAATGGGCCAGTCATGTAGTTGGCACTACACCAGATCCACATCCATGTGGCGCCCCCCGCCCCGGCACCGGGGTCGGGTGCCCCACCAGCCCGGATGAGCGCACAAGCCACAGAAATCTCACCAGCACCGCGGCCTCACTTGCCCCGCTGACCACGTAAACAACACTGGCATCGACAGCCGCACCCACCCCGCGGGCCACCAGTCCTGCAGGCCCGCCGCACCGCCGGGGCCATCGCCGGCACCGCCCGGGCCGTCGCCAGCGGCCCCGGCACGGGGCACGGCCCGCACGGGGCACGGCCGGTCGGGAAGCGGGTCAGGGGCCGATCAGGATGACGTCGAGGGTCCGCGGGCCGTGCACGCCTTCCACCCGGTCCAGTTCGATGTCACTGGTGGCGGACGGGCCGCTGATCCAGGTGAGCGGGCGGCCCGGGTCCAGCCGGGCCACGGCCTCCGGGACCAGCCCGACGACCTGGCCCGCCTCGATCAGGCACAGGTGGTAGTCCGGGATCAGGCTGAGCGCGCGCCGCCCCTGTCCCGCCGACCCGTCCAGCACGATGGTCCCGGTCTCGGCCACCGCGACCGCGGCGCGGGTGATCACGCCGTCGAACGCGTCCAGCTCAGCGGCGGACAGCCCGTCGTCTGGCACGAGTTCGGCGCCAGCAACGGCGCCGGGCAGGTCCAGGCCGGGCGGCACCACCAGCCGCCGGGCGCCCCGCTCGGCCAGGGCAGCGCCGATCACGTCCAGCACCTGCCCGGGCTCCGCCCGCCGCACGAGCGCACGGTAGTCGGCCAGGCGTTCGGCCAGCCGGTCCAGCCGGGCCACCGGATCCAGGTCGCCGCGGGTCCGGTACCCGTCCGGGTGCGGTGCCGCTGCCCCGGGGTCCACGTCAGCCAGCGCCACACGGATCCGCCCGAGCACCTCGTCCCGGGCGCTCACGGCTGCGCGCCCCGCGGGGTCCGCGCCGAGCACCTCGGCCCGCGGGCGCCCCCGGTGGCGGCCCCCGGGAGGCTCCCGGAAGGCGGCCCTCCGGAAGCCCCGCGCGCCCCGCCTCGCCAGCGGAATGCTCCCGCCGCCACCATTCGCGGAACGTCTGGGCCGGCGGCGCGGGCACGTCCCGGGCCGCGGTCCACCCGGACAGCGGCGGTGGCAGCCGCCGGATCCGGCCGCCGCGGCTGGCCAGCCGGCCCAGCCGCCCGGCCCGCTGGGCCGCGCCGTACCGGGCCGGGCTGGCCATCACCCACGAGGCCGCGGCCATGGTCAGCGCCTCCGGGCTGGGCAGCCGCCCGGCCAGGCCGGCCACCCGCCCGCGCCCAGCCGTCCCGCGCCCAGCCGTCCCAGACCCAGCCGTCCCAGCAGTCCCAGACCCAGCCGTCCCGGACCCAGCCGCCCCAGACCGAGCGCCCCGCTCCGCCCCGGACTCCTCGACGTGCCGGGCCCGCAGGTGCACCAGCACGGACGGGATGTCGATCTTCACGGGGCAGGCGTCATAACACGCCCCGCACAGCGATGACGCGTACGGCAGCGAGGCGTTGTCCTCCACCCCGGTCAGCATCGGGGACAGGATGGCTCCGATCGGCCCCGGGTACACCGACCCGTAGGCGTGCCCGCCGACCCGCTCATAGACCGGGCACACGTTCAGGCAGGCCGAACACCGGATGCAGTGCAGTGCCTGCCGCCCCACCGGGTCGGCCAGGGCCGCGGTCCGCCCGTTGTCCAGCAGCACCAGGTGGAACTGCTGCGGCCCGTCGCCCGGAGTCACCCCGGTCCACATCGAGGTGTACGGGTTCATCCGCTCGCCGGTGGACGACCGGGGCAGCAGCTGCAGGAACACCCCCAGGTCGTCCCAGGCGGGCAGGATCTTCTCGATGCCCATCACGGTGATCAGCGTCTCGGGCAGGGTCAGGCACATCCGGCCGTTCCCCTCCGACTCGACCACGCACAGCGTCCCGGTCTCCGCGATGGCGAAGTTGGCCCCGCTGATCCCGACCTTGGCGGACAGGAACCGGCGGCGCAGGTGCAGCCGGGCCGCCTCGGCCAGCGCGGCGGGCTGGTCGGTCAGCCCGGCCGGGGCGTCGCCCATCTCGCGCAGGAAGATGTCCCGGATCTCGGCCCGGTTACGGTGGATCGCCGGCACCAGGATGTGGGACGGGCGGTCGTGGCCGAGCTGCACGATCAGCTCCGCGAGGTCCGTCTCGTGGGCGGTGATGCCCGCGCTGGCGAGGGCTTCGTTAAGGCCTATCTCGTCCGTCACGATGGACTTGACCTTCACTGCCTCGGTAGCCCCAGTCGCCCGGACCAGGCCGGCCACGATGTCATTGGCCTCGTTGGCGTCCCGGGCCCAGTGCACCACGCCGCCGCGGGCAGTTACCTCGCGCTCCAGCTGCTCCAGGTAGCGGTCCAGGTGGGCCATGGTCTCCGCCTTGATCGCCTGGCCGGCCGCGCGCAGCGCCTCCCAGTCGGGCAGCTCGGACACCACCGCGGCCCGCTTGGCCCGGATCGTGGCGGTGGCCTGGCCCAGGTTGCGGCGCAGCTGGCTGTCGGCCAGCGCCCGGCGGGCCGCCACCGGGAACGGCTCGGCGCCGCGCAGGTGGCCCACCCCGCGCGGGGCGGTGGGCAGGCCCAGGAAGGTGCCGCCGCCGGTCACCGGGCACCGCCGGCCGGCGCGGCCTGCGTCGAGGCCAGGATCTCGGCCAGGTGCACGGTCCGGGTGCCGGCCCGCAGCCGGGACAGGCCGCCGCCGATGTGCATCAGGCACGAGCTGTCCCCGGCCGTGCACACCTCGGCCCGGGTATCCAGCACGTTGCGCATCTTGTCGGCCAGCATCGCGGTGGACACGTCGGCGTTCTTCACCGCGAACGTGCCGCCGAAGCCGCAGCACACGTCGGCGTCGGGCAGCTCGACCAGGTCGATGCCGCGCACCTGGCGCAGCAGCCGGAGCGGCCGGTCCCCGACCCGCAGCATCCGCAGCGAGTGGCAGGTCGGATGGTAGGTGACCCGGTGCGGGTAGTAGGCCCCGACATCTTCCACCCCGAGCACGTCGGTGAGCAGCTCGGACAGCTCGTAGGTGCGGGCCGCGACCGCCTCGGCCGCGGCGGGCCAGCGCCTCGTCGCCGTACCGCCGGGCGATCATCGCATGCTGGTGCCGGACCGACCCGGTGCACGAGCCGGACGGGACCACGATGGCCTCGCACGCCGAGAAAACCTCTACATAACGCCGCACCAGTGGCAGCGCCTCCCGCAGGTACCCGGTGTTGGCGTGCATCTGCCCGCAGCAGGTCTGGGCGGCCGGGAACTCCACCTGGTGCCCGAGCCGCTCCAGCAGTGCCACCGTGGCCCGCCCCGTGTCCGGGAACAGGGTGTCGGCCAGGCAGGTCACGAACAGGGCAATGCGCATGCGTGTCATCCTGCCGTGCCAGTGGCGGCCACCGCCGGAGCGGGGCGGACCTTCCGCGGGCGGCGGGCCCGGCCCTGGCTGGAGGCCCGGACGACCAGGTCGGGCTCGAACACGACCTGGCGGTGCCGGTGCGTCCCGTCGCCGAGGGCCTCCTCGATGAGCAGCTGGGCCGCGGCCCGGCCGAGCTGGTGCCGGGGCTGGCGTACCGAGGACAGCGGGACGGCCGCCGCGGCCGCGAAGTCCACGTCGTCGTAGCCGACGATGGCGATGCTGTCCGGCACCCGGATCCGGCGGCTGGTCATCTCCTGCAGCACCCCCAGGGCGAGCAGGTCGTTCGCGCAGAACACGGCGGTGGGCCGGATCTCGGCGGGCAGGTCCGCGAGGGTGGCGGCCGCCTTCTGCCCGGCCGACACGTTCAGCGCCGGGGTCTCCAGGACCTGCAGGTCGCCGCGGGCGCGGCCGGCCCGCTCCAGGGCCCGGACCGCCCCGTCCCGGCGGTCGGTCACCTGCCGGGTGCTCAGCGGGCCGCCGACGAACGCGATCCGCTCGTGCCCCGCCTCGAGCAGGTGCGACACGGCCAGGTCGCCGCCGAGCACGTCGTCCACCGATACGGAGCACTGCCCGCGCGACGGCGACCGGCTGTCCACCAGCACCACCGGGGTGCCGCGGCGCTGCACCCGGGCCAGCCGCGCGTCGGCGCCCGCCACCGGGGTGATCAGGATGCCCTGCACCCGGTGCTCCTCCAGCACCTCCAGGTACCGGGACTCCTTGGCCTTCTGGTCGTCGCTGTTGCACAGGATCACGGCCAGCCCGGCCTCGCTGGCCTCGTCCTCCACCCCGCGCGCCACGTCGGTGAAGAACGGGTTGGCCACGTCCAGGACGACCAGGCCGATGGTCCGGCTGCGGCCCGCGCGGAGCTGGCGGGCCGACTCGTTCCTGATGAAGCCGAGCTGCTTGATCGCCGCCTGGACCCGGGTCCTGGTGGGCTCGGCCACCACCTCGGGCCGGTTCAGCACGTTCGAGACCGTGCCGACGGAGACGCCGGCGAGGGCGGCGACCTCCCTGATGCTGACCGGCGTGTCCGCCACGGCTCCTCCTGTGTCCGGTCAGTGTCGTGCGGCTCGTTACGCGCCGTCAACCGGGCGCGTCCTGGTGCTCCCGTCGCGGCCTTGAAACCTGTCTGTAACGATTCGACCATCGCGGTTCGGGACCTATTGACACGATCGTTACTTCACCTGACACTGCTTGTCACTGAGTTGAAACGTTATAGCAGATTCGCCTTCCGGACCAGTGCCGGCGTGCCGGCCAGCACCGAGGCGGTGCCAGGCCATGACGACGGAGGAGGACCCGGCCGCGACGAGCTGGCGGCGGCCAGCGACGGCGGGACCTCCGCGGACGCGGGGCCCGGCGCGCGCCCGGCTCCAGCCCGCCGGCGCCGGAGTCCGGCCCCGGGGCCGCCCCGGCCGCCGATGCGGCCGCCAGCACCGGGACCGCGCCGCCGCCGACGCGGCCGCCAGCACCGGGACCGCCCCGCCCGCCGACGCGGCGCGCGCGGCTGACGACCCGCCGCCGGCGACCCGGCACCCGCCGCCGGCGACGCGACGCGCGCCGCCGGCGACGCGACGCCGGTGCTGGCGCTGCACCAGGTCACCAAGGCGTTCGGCGCGGTGCAGGCGGTAGCCAGCGGCAGCATCGACCTGTACGCCGGGGAGGCGCACGCGCTGGTCGGCGAGAACGGCGCGGGCAAGTCCACGATGGTGAAGATGCTGGCCGGGGTGCACCGGCCGGATTCCGGGTCGCTGCTGATCGACGGGCAGCCGGTCACCCTGCACGGGCCCGCCGACGCCCAGCGCGCCGGGATCGCGGTCATCTACCAGGAGCCGACCCTGTTCCCCGACCTGTCCGTCGCGGAGAACATCTTCATGGGCCGCCAGCCGCTGCTGGCCGGGCGGCGCATCGACCGGCGGGGGATGAACGCGGCGGCGGCCGAGCTGTTCGGGCGGCTCGGGGTCCGGCTCGACCCGGGCCGGATCAGCCGCGGCCTGTCCATCGCCGACCAGCAGATCGTGGAGATCGCCAAGGCGCTGTCGCTGGACGCCCGGGTGATCGTGATGGACGAGCCCACCGCGGCACTGTCCGCGGCCGAGGTGGACCGGCTGTTCGACGTGGTGCGGACGCTGCGCGCGGCCGGGGCCGCGGTGCTGTTCATCTCGCACCGGCTGGAGGAGGTCTTCGCGATCTGCCAGCGGGTCACCGTGATGCGCGACGGCCGGCACGTGCTGAGCAGCGAGCTGGCCGGGATGACCGCCGAAGACCTGGTGCGCGCGATGGTGGGCCGGGACATGGAGGCCCGCGAGTCGGGCGGGCGCGCCGCGCCCGGCGAGCCGGTGCTGGTGGTGGAGCGGCTGACCCGGGAAGGCGTGTTCACCGACATCTCGCTGGAGGTCCGGGCGGGCGAGATCGTCGCCCTGGCCGGCCTGGTCGGGTCGGGCCGCAGCGAGGTGGCCCGGGCCGTGTTCGGCATCGACTCCTACGACGCGGGCCGGGTGCTGATGCGCGGCCGGGCGCTGCGCCATGCCTCCCCCACCGCCGCGATGGCCGCCGGGATCGGCTTCGTCCCCGAGGACCGCCGCCAGCAGGGCCTGGTCATGGACATGTCGGTGCAGCAGAACATGGCCCTGGCCTCGCTCGCCCGGCTGCGCCGGGGCGGCCTGGTCAGGTCGTCGGCCGAGCGCTCGTTCGCCGCGGACTGGGCGGTCCGGCTGAACCTCAAGTACGGCCGGCTGGCCGACCCCGTGTCCCGGCTGTCCGGCGGCAACCAGCAGAAGGTCGTGCTGGCCAAGTGGCTGGGCCGCCACCCGTCGCTGCTCATCGTGGACGAGCCGACCCGCGGCATCGACATCGCCACCAAAGCGGAAGTGCACCGGCTGCTGGTGCGGCTGGCCAGGGAGGGAGTGGCCATCCTGATGATCTCCTCGGAACTGCCCGAGGTGCTCGGGGTCGGGGACCGCATCCTGGTCATGCGGGAAGGACGGCTGACCGCGGAGTTCGGCCACGACGAGGCGTCGGAAGAGAAGATCATCGCCGCGGCGACCGGCCAGCTGCAGGGGCAGGCGTCATGACCGCGGCGGTGACCGAGCGGCAGGACCCGGCGGGCGCCCCGCCCGGGGCGCGGCTCCCGCAAGCTGACCGAGCGGGTGTTCCGGATCCGCGAGTCCGGCATCATCGCCGTGCTGATCGTGTTCGTGGCGGTCACCACGAGCATCCAGCCGTCGTTCCTCAACGAGCAGAACATCCAGTTCATGCTGATCAACACGACCGTCTACGCCCTGCTCGCGCTGGGCGAGACGATGGTGGTGATCAGCCGGAACGTGGACCTGTCCATCGGCTCGGTGCTGGGCCTGTCCGCCTACGTCTCGGCCGGGATGTTCGGGCACCACCCGGGCATCCCGATCCCGGTGGTCTTCCTCATCGGCCTGGGCATCGGGCTGGCCTGCGGGATCGCGAACGGGCTGATGGTGGCGATCGGCCGGGTGCCGAGCCTGGTGGTCACCCTGGCCACGCTGTACATCATCCGGGGCATCGACATCCTCATCGTCGGCGGCAACGAGGTGACGGCCCAGACGCTGCCGAACTCCGGGTTCACCAACATCCCCCGGGCGACCGTGTTCGGCGTGCCGTACCTGGCCATCGCCATCGCCGTGGTGATCGGGATCGGCGCCTACTACCTGCGTTCCTACCGGTCCGGCCGGGAGCTGTACGCGATCGGCTCCAACCCGGAGGCGGCCCGGCTGGCCGGCATCCCGGTCGGGCGGCGCATCTTCACCGCGTTCACGGTCAGCGGCGCCATCGCCGGGCTGGCCGGCGTGCTGTGGGCCGCGCAGTACCAGACCATCGACTCCACCGCCGGGACCGGGTACGAGCTGACCGTCATCTCCGCGGTGGTGGTCGGCGGGGTGGCCATCTTCGGCGGCAGCGGCAGCGCGGTCGGCGCGGCCGTCGGCGCCCTGCTGCTGTCCGCGATCGCCTCGGCGCTGAACGTGCTGGGCATCTCCCAGCTGTGGCTGGAGGCCATCTCCGGGTTCCTGCTGCTGGTGGCCATCACCCTCGACCGCGTCATCTCCGTGCAGCTGATGGCGGCACTGCGGCGAAGGAGCGCTGGCGTTGGAACCTGACCTGAACCGGAACACGGCTGGCCCGGATGCGGCCGCCGGGGCGGGCCCAGCCGCGGGCGGGCCCGGCCGGGGCGGGCCCGGCCAGCACGGCCGCCGCCGGCCGGCTGGCGGGCCGGCTCGGCCCGGTGGCCCGCGGCTCGCTGCGCTGGGAGAGCGGCCTGGGGCTGCTGGTGATCGCGATCATCATCTTCGGCGCGGTGACCTCCCCCCAGTTCCTGACCAGCGGCAACTTCTTCAACACCGGGGTGACCTCCGGCGAGATCGCGATCATGGCGCTGCCCATGACGCTGATCATCATCAGCGGCGAGATCGACCTGTCGGTGGCCTCGATCCTGGGCATGTCCAGTGCCCTGCTCGGCTACCTGTGGAGCCACCACTGGCCCATGCTGGCCATCTTCGTGGTGGTCGCCCTGGCCGGGATCGTGGCCGGCCTGTTCAACGGCCTGCTGGTCACCCGGGTCGGGCTGCCGTCGCTGGCGGTGACGATCGGCACCCTGGCGCTGTACCGGGGGGTGGCGCTGATCCTGCTCGGGGCCAACACGGTCTCGAACTTCCCGTCCGGGTACACCAGCATCGGCGTCAACCCGCTGCCGGGTACCCAGATCCCCTGGAACGTGGCCATCTTCGTGGTGCTGGCCGTGATCTTCGGCATCGTGCTGCACTTCACCGCGACCGGGCGGTCCATCTACGCCATGGGGGCGAGCCCGGAGGCCGCCCTGTTCGCCGGGATCCGGGTCAAGCGGGTCAAGACCTCGCTGTACATGGTGTCCGGCCTGGTCTGCGCGCTGGCCGGGGTGCTGTGGACGTTCCGGCTGGCCACGGCGGTGCAGAACAACGGCCTCGGCCTGGAACTGGACGTGGTGGCGGTCGTGCTGCTCGGCGGGGTGTCCATCTTCGGCGGCAAGGGCTCGCTGGTCGGCGTGGTGCTGGCGGTGATCGCCTTCGCCGGGCTGCAGAACGCCCTGCTGCTCACCAACTTCAACCAGGAGGCCACCGGCATCGTCATCGGGGCACTGCTGCTGGTCAGCGTGTTCGCCCCGCAAGCCGCGGCGCTGCGCCAGGGCCGGCTGCCCCGGTGGGTCCGCGGCCGCCGTGGCGGCCGCCCCGATGCGGTGCCCCAGCCCGTGGGGGCGGCTCATGAATGAGCGCGCCGCCTCGCAGCCACCCATGAATGAGCGCGGTCAGGGGGACATCCGGCACGACCGCGCCGCATCCCGCGGCCGGCCACAACCCGGCCGGCCATCCCGTCGTGGCCCCTAAGCCACGCATCCCGTCGTGGCCAGCGAGCCACGCACCCCGTCGTGGCCCGCGAGCCACGCACCCCGTCGTGGCCCAAGCCACGCACCCCGTCGTGGCGCGAGCCACGCATCCCATCGCTGTCGTCAGCCGAACTGTCGTTGAAAGGATTCAAAGCATGAGACGTACCGCCAGACGGGCACTGTGGGGCCCGGTCGTGCTGCTCAGCGCGTCGGCCGTGCTGGCCGCCTGCAGTTCCTCCGGTGGCTCCGGTTCGTCGGGGGGCTCCTCGTCGCCCTCGGCCTCCTCGTCGGCTCGGGCTCGCTGAAGAAGGGGCTGAAGGTCTTCGTCATCCCGAAGAACCTGGGCAACCCCTACTTCACCACCGCGGACAGCGTGAACTCCGGCGGCGCCCTGGCCGCGCTGGCCACGCTCGGCGAGTCGGGCAGCGAGACCAGCGGCACCGCCGCCACCCCGGCCTCCCAGCTCCCGGCCATCCAGGCGGCGATCACCAAGGGGGCCAACGCGCTCATCGTGTCGGCCACCGACCCGACCGCACTCTGCCCCACGCTGAAGTCGGCCATGGCCAAGGGCATCGCCGTGGTCACCTACGACTCCGACGCGCCGACCTGCCGGAGCCTGTTCGTCAACCAGGCGTCCACCGCCCAGATCGGCACCAGCGAGGTGGACCTGCTGGCCAAGCAGATCCACGACAGCGGTGAGATCGGCATCGTGTCCGCGGCCGCCTCGGCGACGAACCAGAACGCCTGGATCGGGTACATGAAGCAGGAGCTGAAGAAGTACCCGAAGATGAAGCTGGTCTCGACCGTCTACGGCAACGACGACCCGACCACCGCCACCCAGGTGACCCAGGGCCTGCTGCAGCACTACCCGAACCTGAAGGGGATCATCTCCCCCACCACGGTCGGCATCCTGGCCGCCGCGCAGGTGGTGGACTCCTCCAAGTACAAGGGCAAGGTCGTGGTGACCGGCCTGGGCACGCCCGACTCGATGAAGAAGTACGTGGCCGACGGCACCGTGCCCGCCTTCGAGCTGTGGAACCCGGCCGACCTCGGCTACCTGGCCGCCTACGCGGCCGTCAACTACGCCTCCAAGACCATCACCGGAGCATCCGGGCAGTCCTTCACCGCGGGCAAGCTCGGCAAGTACACCATCGGCGCGGGCAACACCATCCTGCTCGGCCCGCCGTTCGTGTTCACCAAGGCCAACGTCAACAGCTTCAACTTCTGACCGCACGAGGGCTGCTGATCATGAACTGGGTGCCGTCCTGACGACACCAATTCCATGATCACGGCCGCCTGGAACCGGCCCCGGGGCCGCGCCGCTGGCTCGCCTGCCACGGCGCGGCCCCGGGGGCCGGAGGGAGAGAGGTCAACGGTGGAGCGGGTCTGCTTCCTGGGCCGGATCCGGCCCGGCCGGCTCGCGGAATACCGCGAGCGGCACGCCGCGGTCTGGCCGGAGATGCTCGATGCGCTGCGCGCGGCCGGGTGGGCGAACTACTCGCTGTTCCTGACCGGCGAGGGGCTGCTCATCGGCTACCTGGAGACCGATGACTACGCGGCCGCCCTGGACGCGGATGGCGGCGGCCCCGGTGAACGGCCGGTGGCAGGCGGAGATGGCGGAGTTCTTCACCGACCTCGACGGCCTGCCTCCCGACCAGGGCTTTCACCGCATCCAAGAGATCTTCCACCTCGATTGACGCCGCATCAGCCGCTGCCTGGAGATGACGAGAAATGCCTGACCTGACCGCCGTGAAGAACTCCCTCCGGGAGCAGCGGATCGAGTTGCCGTCCTGGGCCTTCGGCAACACCGGGACCCGGTTCAAGGTGTTCGCCCAGCCGGGAGTGCCGCGCACCCCGCAGGAGAAGATCGACGACGCGGCTCAGGTGCACAAGTTCACCGGGGTGGCCCCGACCGTCGCGGTGCACATCCCGTGGGACAAGGTGGACGACTACGCCGCGCTGGCCGCCTACGCGCGGGCCCAGGGCGTCGAGGTCGGCACGGTCAACGCCAACGTGTTCCAGGACGACGACTACAAGCTGGGCAGCGTGTGCCACCCGGATCCCCGGGTGCGCCGCAAGGCCCTGGCCCACCTGCTGGAGTGCGTCGACATCATGGACGCGACCGGCTCGCGGGACCTCAAGCTGTGGTTCGCGGACGGCACCAACTACCCCGGGCAGGACTCCATCGCCGCCCGGCAGGACCGGCTGGCCGAGGCGCTCGACGCGGTCTACCGGCGGCTGTCGCCCAGCCAGCGGCTGATCCTGGAGTACAAGCTGTTCGAGCCGGCCTTCTACACCACCGACGTGCCGGACTGGGGCACGGCCTACGCGCACTGCCTGCGGCTGGGCGAGCGGGCCAAGGTGTGCGTGGACACCGGGCACCACGCGCCCGGCACCAACATCGAGTTCATCGTGGCCGTGCTGCTGCGGGCCGGGAAGCTGGGCGCGTTCGACTTCAACTCCCGGTTCTACGCCGACGACGACCTGATGGTGGGCGCGGCCGACCCGTTCCAGCTGTTCCGCATCCTGTGCGAGGTGTCCTCGGCCGGAGGCTTCGACGCCTCGGCCGGCATCGCGTTCATGCTCGACCAGTGCCACAACATCGAGCCGAAGATCCCGGCCCAGATCCGCTCGGTCATGAACGTCCAGGAGGCCACGGCCAAGGCGCTGCTGGTGGACACCGGCGCGCTGGCCGCCGCCCAGCAGTCCGGCGACGTGCTCGGCGCCAACGCCGCGCTGATGGATGCCTACAACACCGACGTCCGCCCGCTGCTCGCGGAACTCCGCGAGGACATGGGCCTGGACCCCGACCCGATCGCCGCCTACCACCGGTCCGGCTATGGCGAGAAGATCGTGGCGGACCGGGTCGGCGGCACGCCCGCCAGCTGGGGCAGCTGACCCGCGGTGCAGGCGAATCCACCCGCCCGGAAGGAGAAGCATCACGCGCATGACCCCGGAAGGAGCACGCATGGCCCAGGCCGCCGAAGTCACCGAGCTGCTGGCCCGCAGCAACCGGCTCGGGTCGGACCCGCGCAACACCAACTACGCCGGCGGCAACACCTCCGCCAAGGGGCGGGTCACCGACCCGGTGACCGGGGAGCCGGCCGAGCTGCTGTGGGTCAAGGGGTCCGGCGGGGACCTGGGCACGCTGACCGCGGCCGGGCTGGCCGTGCTCCGGCTGGACCGGCTGCGCGCGCTGACCGGCGTCTACCCGGGGGTTGACCGGGAGGACGAGATGGTCGCCGCGTTCGACTTCTGCCTGCACGGCAAAGGCGGCGCGGCCCCGTCCATCGACACCGCCATGCACGGCCTGGTGGACGCCCCGCACGTGGACCACCTGCACCCGGACTCGGGCATCGCGCTGGCCACCGCGGCCGACGGCGAGGCGCTGACCCGGGCCTGCTTCGGTGACCGGGTGCTGTGGGTGCCGTGGCGCCGGCCCGGCTTCCAGCTCGGCCTGGACATCGCGGCGGTGGCGCGGGACAACCCGGGCGCCATCGGGGTGATCCTGGGCGGTCACGGCATCACCGCGTGGGGCGCGACCAGCGACGAGTGCGAAGCGCGCTCGCTGGAGATCATCGCGACCGCGCAGCGCTACCTGGACGAGCACGGCTCGGCCGAGCCCTTCGGCCCGCCGCTCCCCGGCTACGAACCCCTTCCGGATACCGAACGTCACCTGCGTGCCGCGGCCCTCGCCCCGGTGCTCCGCGGCCTGGCCAGCACCGACCGCCGGCAGGTCGGTCACTTCACCGACCGCCCCGAGGTGCTGGACTTCACCGCCCGCGCGAAGCACCCGGCGCTGGCCGCGCTGGGCACCTCCTGCCCGGACCACTTCCTGCGCACCAAGGTGCGCCCCATGGTGCTGGACCTGCCGCCGTCGGCCCCGCTGGATGAGGTGATAGCCCGGCTCCGCGAGCTGCACGCCGCCTACCGGGAGGACTACCGGGCGTACTACGAGCGGAACGCCGATGCCGGACTCGCCGCCGATGCGCGGCGCCGACCCGGCCATCGTGCTGGTGCCGGGGGTGGGCATGTTCAGCTTCGGCGCGGACAAGCAGACCGCGCGGGTGGCGGGCGAGTTCTACGTCAACGCGATCAACGTGATGCGCGGCGCCGAGGCGGTCTCCTCCTACTCCCCCATCGCGCGAGCGCGAGAAGTTCCGCATCGAGTACTGGGCGCTGGAGGAGGCCAAGCTGCGGCGGCGGCCCAAGCCCAGGCCGCTGGCCGGGCGGGTGGCGCTGGTCACCGGGGGCGGCTCCGGGATCGGCCGGGCCACGGCGGAGCGGCTGGCCGCCGAGGGCGCCTGCGTGGTGGTCGCCGACCGGGACGCCGCCGCCGCGCAGAAGGTCGCGGAGTCCCTCGGGTCCGCGGACGTGGCGGTCGCGGTCACCTCCGACGTCACCGACGAGGCCAGCGTGGCCGGCGCCTACCAGCAGGCGGCGCTGGCCTTCGGCGGCGCCGACCTGGTGGTCAGCAACGCCGGGCTGTCCATCTCCCGGCCGCTGCTGGAGACCAGCGCCGCACGACTGGGACCTGCAGCACGACGTCATGGCCCGGGGCTCGTTCCTGGTCGCCCGCGAGGCGGCGCGCACCATGCAGGCCCAGGGCATGGGCGGCGACATCATCTACATCTGCAGCAAGAACTCGGTGTTCGCCGGGCCGAACAACGTGGCCTACGGCGCAGCCAAGGCCGACCAGGCCCACCAGGTGCGGCTGCTCGCCGCCGAGCTCGGCGCCCACGGCATCCGGGTGAACGGCATCAACCCCGACGGCGTGGTCCGCGGCTCGGGCATCTTCGCCGGGGGCTGGGGCGCGCAGCGGGCCGCGGTGTACGGGGTGCCCGAGGAGGACCTCGGCGCCTACTACGCCCAGCGCACGCTGCTCAAGCGGGAGGTGCTGCCGGAGCACGTGGCCGCGGCGGTCATCGCCCTGACCGCGGGCGACCTGGCCCTGACCACCGGCCTGCACATCCCGGTGGACGCGGGCGTGGCCGCCGCGTTCCTGCGCTGAGCCTGCGGACGGCGACCACGGAAACCCAGACCACGGGCACCCCGCGGGCAGGAGGCGAGCCGCAGTGAAGCAGGCCACGGTGGCCGCCGTCGACCTCGGCGCGTCCGGCGGGCGGGTCATGACGGGCCGGGTCGGTGACGGCACCCTGCGGCTGGACGAGGCGCACCGGTTCGGCAACGAGCCGGTCCGGGTGCTGGGCACCCTGCACTGGGACATCCTGCGGCTGTACGCGGACGTGCTGGACGGGCTGCGGTCCGCGGCGCGGGCCGCGGACCTGGCCAGCATCGGCATCGACTCCTGGGGCGTGGACTACGGCCTGCTCGGCCCGGACGGGGCCCTGCTGGGCAACCCGGTGCACTACCGCGACGGCCGGACCGACGGGGTGGCCGCCGAGGTGGCCGGGCGGATCGGCGCGGCTGAGCTGTACGCGGTGACCGGGATCCAGCAGCTGCCGTTCAACACGATCTACCAGCTCACCGCGGCGGCGCGGGCCGGGCAGCTGGACGCGGGCGGTCACCCTGCTGCTCATCCCGGACCTGCTGGCCTACTGGCTCACCGGCGAGATCGGCGCGGAGCTGACCAACGCCTCCACCACGCAGCTGCTCGACGCGCGGGGCCAGTGCTGGGCGGACGGCCTCCTCGCCCGGGCTGGCCTGCCGGCCGGGCTGTTCCCGCCGCTGCGCCAGCCGGGCAGCATCATCGGCCCGCTGCGGCCCGACGTGGCGGCCCGGCTGCCCGGGGCGGCCGGCCGGGGCGGCGGGCTGCCGGTGACGGCGGTCGGCTCGCACGACACCGCGTCCGCGGTGGTCGCCGTGCCGGCCGAGGGCCACCGTTTCGGCTACATCTCCTCCGGCACCTGGTCCCTGGTCGGGGTGGAACTGGACCGGCCGGTGCTGACCGAGGCCAGCCGGGCGGCGAACTTCACCAACGAGGCCGGGGTGGACGGCACGGTCCGCTACCTGCGCAACGTGATGGGCCTGTGGCTGCTGCAGGAGTCGGTCCGCACCTGGGCCGGGGCCGGGCAGCCGGCCGGGCTGGCCGGTCCTGCTGGACGCGGCGGCGCGGGTCTCCCCGCGGCAGGCGGTGGTGGACCCGGACGACCCGGTGTTCCTGCCGCCCGGCGATATGCCGGCCCGGATCGCGGCGGCGTGCCGCCGGACCGGCCAGCGGCCGCCGGCGGATCCGCCGGCCACCGTCCGGTGCATCCTGGACAGCCTGGCGCTGGCCTACCGGCGGGCCATCCGCGAGGTGCAGGAGCTGTCCGGGCAGCCGGTGGACACGGTGCACGTGGTCGGCGGCGGGGCCCGCAACGACCTGCTGCTGCAGCTCACCGCGGACGCCTGCGGCCTGCCGGTGGTGGCCGGCCCGGTCGAGGCCACCGCGCTCGGCAACACCCTGGTCCAGGCCCGGGCGCTCGGCGCCGCCCCCGGTGACCTGGCCGGGATGCGGGCCCTGCTGCGCGCCACCCAGCACCTGCGGCGCTTCGAGCCCGTCGGCGACGGCGCGGCCGCCTGGGACACCGCCGCCGCCCGGCTCGGCTAGCCCCCCGGGGGGGCCCCGGGCTGAGCTGGTGCTCAGCCCGGGGCCGGCCGTTAGCCGTTCTCGAGGGCCAGCGGGTTGTAGGAGCCGGCCACGCCGCTGTGCCCGGCCGCCTGGACCCCGCCGCCCGTGAGCGCCGACACGGAGCTCAGCGCGCTGGAACTGCCCACATCCGGGCTGGACACGGTGGACCAGGCCGAGCCGTTCCAGTTCAGGGTGAGGGTCTGCGGCGTGGTCGCCCCGGCAGGCGTGTCGTAGCCGACGGCCCACACGTTGCCCGCGGAACTGGCCGAGACACCGGTCAGGGTCGGCGCGGTACCGGCCGATGGGCTGGGGACGACGCTCCAGCTGGTGCCGTTGTAGTGCTCGATCACGGTGGCGGTCGGCGTCCCGCCTTCGCCGACGTTGTCACCGCTGTCGCCGACCGCCCACACGTTGGTCGGGCTGATGGCGTCGATCGAGTTGAACTGGTACTGCAGCAGGTGATCGGAGCCGGTGAGCAGCGGCATGGGCACGATGGCCCAGGCCGACCCGTTCCAGTGCCGCGAGTAGGTCTGGTACCGCTCGTTGGCCGCGGTGGTCCCGGTCAGTTCTATCCCGACCGCCCACACGTTGCTGGCGGACGACGCGGAAACCGCGTCCAGATAGGTGTTCAGGTCATTGTTCGGGTCCGGAAGCGTGAGCAGTGACCAGCTGGTGCCGTTCCACTGCTCGATGAAGCCCTGGGCCGTGGACGAGCTGTCGCCGGCCGCATACGCGTCGGTAGGACTGATGTCGGCCACGCTCACCAGGGCGTTCGCGTACACGTAGTTGAACGCTGGCACTGTCGTCCAGGCCGTGCCGTTCCAGTTATCGATGACCGGTTTCGCGCCGACGCCGTTGAGCTCGGCGTTCCCGCTGCCGACGGCCCAGGCGTCGGAGGCGCTGAGCTAGGCTGCGGCGGTGTGAGCGAAGGCGAGCTGCTGATCGGGGATGGCGTTACCCAGGGGATCGTGCGGATCGGGGACACGGTGCGGCGGCCGCTGCGGCCGTTCAGCCTGACCGTGCAGGCGTACCTGGCCCACCTGCGCGACGCCGGGTTCACCGGCGCGCCGCTTCCGTTCGGCGTCGACGAGCAGGGTCGCGAGATGCTGTCGTTCGTCCCCGGTGATGTGCCGCGCAACCCGCTGCCGCCGGAGACGGCGGGCGACGACGTGCTCGTCGCCCTGGCCCGGCTGATCCGTGCGCTGCACGAGGCGTCGGCCGGGTGGGTGCCGCCGCCCGGCGCGGTGTGGGGCGGGACGCCGGCCACCGTGGGACGCCCGGTCACCGAACGGACCGAGCTGGTCAGCCACTGCGACTACTACCCGGGCAACGTGGTTTTCCGCGACGGGCTGCCCGTCGCGCTGATCGACTTCGACCTGGCCCACCCGACCACCCGGCTCTACGACATCGCGAACGCATTGTGGTACTGGGCGCCGCTGCGCGATCCGCGGGACCGGGCCCCCGCGCTGGCGGACGCCGACATCCCGCACCGGGTCGCGGTGTTCGCGGATGCCTATGGCATGACGGCGCGGCATCGCGCGGAGCTGGCGCCGTTCGCCGTCGGCATGGCGCACCGCTACCACGAGAATTCCCGCGCCTCGGCCGAGCTGGACCCGGTGTTCCGCAAGCTATGGGAAGACGGCGCCAAGGACGAGCTGCCGCGCGCCGAGGCGTGGCTGCGCGAAGTGGCCCCGGCGATCACCGCTCGCCTCGACGGGGCGTGACGAAGATAGGAGCGTCGATCCGGGCGGGACGCTGGAACGGTGAGCGGGTTAACCTCGGACTTCACCACCGCGGTGATCACCCACGACACGCTGGACATCAAGATGAACATGCGCGGCGGCTCGCTGGTCCTGGTGACCGGGCCGGGCATGGTGGTGGATGCTGATGAGCTGTCCGTGCGCTACGCCGGACGGAGCACCGCAGCCGCCGGAGCCACCGGGATCGAGCCGCCTTCCGGCCTGACTCCGGCGCGGGCACTGTCTAGAGTGTGCGCATGGGTGAGCTGCAGCCGTCCGGCGACGGCGGGGAACTGGTGCCGCCCGGGGAGTTGCGCGCCTCGTATGAGGACCGGGACCGGGTCGCCGAGACCCTGCGGATCGCCGCGGGCGACGGCCGGCTGAGCGCCGACGAACTCGACCAGCGGCTCGAGGCGGCGCTGAACGCGCGGACCTACGGCGAGCTGGCCGCGCTGACCAGGGACCTGCCCGCGGCCCGCGGCGCCCCGGCCGCCCCCCGGGAACTGGCCCGCATCGACTGCCGCTCCTCGGTTACCCGGCGCGACGGCCGTTGGGTGGTGCCGCGGCGGATGGAGATCGAGGTGCACAGCGGTCACGTGACCCTGGATTTCACCGGCGCGGTCATCAGCCAGCCATCCCTGGAGATCGACGCCGATGTGCACAGCGGCACGCTGACCCTGATCACCAGGCCTGGTATCACCGTGGACACCGACGACGTGGCGGTCAGCAGCGGGACCGTCAAGGTCAAGGCACCCTGGGATCCCGCGGCGCCCGCCATCCTCCGGGTCCAGGTGACCGGCAAGGTCGGCAGCGGCACCATCACCGCGCGGCCGCCGCGCCGCAGCTTCTGGGACTGGCTGCGGCGCCGCCCCCGCCGCTACCAGGCGCGCTGAGGCGTTCCCCGGCCTGGCGCCCCCCTCAGTGGGCGGTGCACTGGACCGTGCCCAGGGTGGACGGGGCGGCTCCGCTGCCGAGCAGGCCGAACGTGGCCGTCCCGCCCACCGACAGCGCGCCGTCGTAGCTGGCGTTCGTCACGCTGACCGCGGCCCCGGACTGGGTCGCGGCCGCGCTCCAGATCTGGGTGATGGCCTGCGTCCCGGGCCAGGAGAAGCTGACGTTCCAGCCGGTGGCCGGCACCGCGCCGGAATTGGTCACGGTGACCGAGAGCTGGAAGCCGCCGGCCCACGAGTTCACCACCGACCAGCTGGCCTGGCAGGCGGCCGTCCCGGTCCCGGTCCCGGTGGCCGTCGGCGTGGGCGTGGCCGTCCGGGTGGGCGTCGGCGAGGCGGTCGGGGTCGCGCTGGGGCTGGCGCTGGTGCTGCTCGGGCTGGGGCTCGCGCTGGTCCTGCTCGGGCTCGGGCTGGGCGTCGGGCTGGGGCTCGGCGCGGCGCCGCTGCCGTTGGTCAGCACCACCACGGACTCGGCCGGCACGGACACCGAACTGCCGGTGAAGCTGGACGAGGTCACCGTGGGGCTGGCGGCACTGTAGCTGTACTCGGTCTCCGCCGAGCTGGTCAGGCCGAGACTGGCCGTGGGAACCGAGTATCCGCTCGATGGGTCGGCGTTGACCAGCATCACCGCGTAGGAGCCGCCGGGCAGCCGCGAGTAGTAGCCGTAGACGTTGGGCGTGGCCACGGCCAGCGTGCCCACCGTGGCCCCCTTGACGGCCAGCTTGGACGGCCAGCTCGTAGCCGTAGTACGGCGGCTCCGGGGTGTCCACGGCGGGCTCGCCGCCGGTGGCCGAGGACAGCATGCCGAAGTCGGCGGTGGAGGTGCCGTAGTTGTGCACGTCCCACCAGTCCACGCTCTGGGCGCCGTAGGACAGCCACTCCATCGCGTTGGCCGCCGCGAACAGCGCGCCGACCGGCTGCTCGTTCCACGCGTTGGCGGTCTGCGACATGTTCGTCTCGCCGACCACGAAGTAGGCGCTGGGGTCATAGGCGGCCAGGGCGCTCTTGACCTCGGCGGCGGCGGGCGGGATGTTGTCCACCAGCTCCATGATCGACTGGACGCTCTCCGCCGGCGTGCCGTTGATCGGGTACCAGTGCACGTCGGCGCAGTTGATGTCGGCCGCGTCGGCCTGCAGGATGGTGGCGTTCCAGTTCTGGTAATCGGTGACCCCGGAGCCGGGCGCCAGGTTCCCGTCCATGCCGTAGTCGTAGCAGACCTGCGCGTTCGGGTTGGCCGCCTTCATCGCCTGCATGTACGCCAGGCCGTTGCTGGCGTAGGAGGACGCGGTGTGCGGGCTGGCGTGGTTGTCGATCTCCCAGGAGCCGTACTCCTCGTTGCCGATCTCCCACAGCGCCACGCCCTGGCCCGCGGTGGCGGACTGGGTGACCCACGCGGCGGCGTCCGCGGGCGTGTCCGAGCCGTAGTTGACCGTGACGAACTTCTGCCCGCCAGTGATCGCGTCCACCTGGCTGGAGTACTGGGCGAAGCTGACCGGGTCGGCCGTGCCCTGGTAGGTGTTGGGCTGCCACAGGTAGCCGTCCGCGTAGGAGCCGCCCGGGTACCGGATGAGCCCGGTGCCGGCCGCGGACAGGTCGCTGGCCACCGCGGAGTCGGTGAAGTTGGTATCCCAGGAAGCCGTGTTGACGCCGAGCGGGTCCAGCGGGCCGGACAGGCTGGAACTGGACGAGCCCTGGGTCGGCCCGGCACAGGTCACGGTGGGGGCCGGGTTGGCCGTGCCGTTGTAGTCGCCGTCGAAGCCCCAGGTGGTGCTCTGCCCCGGGGCCAGCACCGCGTTGTAGGTGCCGCCCGGCGTGGCGGTCAGGGTCGCCCCGCTCTGCGCCACGTTCGCGCTGTAGGCCGACCCGGCCACCAGCGTCTGCCCGGCCGTGAACGTCAGCGTGATCGTCCAGGTGCTGATGGTGTACGAGGCGTTGTTGGTCACCGTGACCGTGGCCCCGAAGTCGGGCGGGCTGTTGGACGGGGTCTGCCAGCCGACCGTGTAGCTGGCCGCGCACGCGGCGCCGGTATCGGCGGGGGCGCGGGTGGCGCCGAACGCCACCGCGACGACCGCGGCGGCGATGGCCAGCATGAGCGCGGAGGCGGCGCTGCCCCAGCGCCGGGAGACGATGGACATGGCCGTCCCTTCGGGTCGAAGCCCCGCTGACCGGCGGGGCGGGCTAGCGGATGATCGCCTCGACGTCAGACGGTGGCGCCCGGCGGCGCGGGCGGCACCAAGCGTCCCGGTGATCGGCTCGCCGTCCACGCAGACCTGGCTGACCCGGCCGGTGTGGCCGGCCGGCTTGCGCACGCTGATCTCATAGGTCGCGCCGCGGAACCGGCGGGTGGCGGCGAAGCCGGTCCAGGCGGCCGGCAGCACCGGGTCGATGCGCAGCCCGTCGAACTCGGCGCGGATGCCGAGGATCCACTGGGTGATCGCCACCAGGTTCCAGGCGGCCGTGCCGGTCAGCCAGGAGTTCTTGGCCTCGCCGTGGGTCGGCGCGTCCTTGCCCGCGATCATCTGCGCGTACACGTACGGCTCACAGCGGTGGGTGTCGGCGATGTCCTGCCGCGCGGACGGGTTGATCCGCTGGTAGTAGTCGAAGGCGGCATCGCCGCGCCCGACGATCGTCTCAGCGATCATGACCCACGGGTTCGTGTGGCAGAAGACGCCTGCGTTCTCCTTGTAACCCGGCGGGTAGGACGAGATCTCGCCGAGTTCGATGTGGTAGCGGGTGAAGGCCGGGTTCAGCAGCACGATCCCGTGTGGCGTGGCGAGGTGCTCCCGCACGCTGTCCAGCGCCTGGGTGGCGATGCCGTTCTCGACGCCGATGCCGGCCATCACGCAGATGCCCTGGGGCTCGACGAAGATCTTGCCTTCCTCGTTCTCGCTGGACCCGACCACGTTGCCGAAGTAGTCGTAGGCCCGGCGGAACCAGGCCCCGTCCCAGCAGTGCTCCACCACCGAGCCGGCCATCTTCTCCGCGGCGGCCCGGTACCCGGCCGCATCCGCGGCCCGGCCGCGCCGCTCGGCGATCCCGGCCAGTTCCCGGGCGGCCAGCACGAACAGCCCGGCGATGAACACCGACTCGGCGGTCCCGTCCTCCCGGTTCGCCGTGGTCTGGAACGACTCACCCGGGGTATCGGAGAAGCAGTTCAGGTTCAGGCAGTCGTTCCAGTCCGCCCGGCCGATCAGCGGCAGCGCGTGCGGCCCGAGCCGGTCCAGCGTGTACCGCACCGACCGGTCCAGGTGCTCGTCCAGGGAGGTCTCGCTGCCCGCGGCGTTGTCGTAGGGCACCGGCTCGTCGAGGATGGCCAGGTCCCCGGTCTCCTTCAGGTACGCGGCGACCGCGAGCACGAGCCACAGCGGGTCGTCGTTGAAGCCGGACCCGATGTCGTTGTTCCCGCGCTTGGTGAGCGGCTGGAACTGGTGGTACGCGCCGCCGTGGCCAGCTGCGTGCCGGCCAGGTCCAGGATCCTGGCCTTGGCCCGGCCCGGTGCCATCGGCACGAACCCGAGCAGGTCCTGGTTGGAATCCCGGAAGCCCATCCCGCGGTCGATGCCGGATTCGAACAGCGACACCGACCGGCTCATGGTGAACGTGACCATGCACTGGTAGGGATTCCAGATGTTGACCATCCGGTTGGTGTCGGCATCGGGGGTGTCCACCCGCAGCGGGGACAGCAGCGACGTCCATGACTCGCGCAGCGCCGCGAAGCCCTCCGCCACGGCGGCTGGCCGCAGCCAGCGGCTGATCACCGGGCGGACCAGGGACTTGTTGAGGATCCCGGAGCCAGGCGGGTCGAACTTGGCCTCGTGCGGGTTCTCCCAGTAGCCGAGCAGGAAGATCACTTCCCTGGTCTCGCCCGGCGCGAGGGTGAGCCGGACGTGGTGGCTGCCGTGCGGTGACCAGCCGTGGGCCACCGAGTTGCCGGACTCGCCCCGCTCGACCACGGCCGGGCGGTCCCAGCCCCGGTAGGCGCCGAGGAACGCCTCGCGCTGGGTGTCGAAGCCGGCCAGCGGCTCGGAGCACGCGAAGTAGGCGATGTGATCGCGCCGCTCCCGGTATTCCGTCCGGTGGTAAATGACGCCGTCGTCGACTTCCACCTCGCCGGTCGAGAAGTTGCGCTGGAAGTTAGTCCCGTCATCCTGCGCGTTCCACAGGCAGAACTCCACCGAGGAGAACACCGATAGCCGGGCGGGCGCCTGGCGGGTGTTGCCCACCCGCAGCCGCCACACCTCCATCGCTCTCGCCGGGCGGCACGAAGTAGAGCGCCTCGGCCTGTATTCCGTGATAGGCCGAGGTGATCTGCGTATAGGACAGCCCGTGGCGGCACTCATAATGGTCGAGGTCCCGCTGGGTGGGCTGCCACGTGGGCGACCAGTAGCTGCCGGAGTCGTCGTCGCGGAGGTAGAGATAGCGCCCGCCCGAGTCGGCGGGCACGTTGTTGTACCGGTACCGGGTCAGCCGCCGTAACCGGGCGTCGCGGTAACAGCAGTAGCCGCCTGCCGTATTCGAAATGATGCCAAAGAAATCTTCCGTGCCCAGGTAATTGATCCACGGCAACGGCGTGTCCGGGCGGGTGATGACATACTCGCGGCGGCTGTCATCGAAGTATCCATAGCGCACTGGAATTCCCCTTGTCCTGGCCCGCGGGCCAGCCGGTGAGGCAGACCCCAATGTCGCAGCGCGCGGGACGGGACGCAACGGCTGCGATCACCGCATTCGCGGCCGGGCGCGAAGCGCTTCGAGCACCGCCCGGGCGGCGGGCCGTCCGCGCAGTTCAGCATGGTGACGGCGGCGCGGCGCAGCGGGCGGCGGCGCGGGCCGGGCGCCCGCCGCCCCCGGGCCGGGGATGTAACTTACAAAGGCACCAGGCCGCCAGCGGAACGGAGCGATCGCGACGTGAGCATCCTCGGCACCCGGGTCCTGCGCACGGAGGACCCCGGCTTCCTGACCTCGGGCGCGGTCTACGCCGATGACCTCCGCGACGGGCGGCTGGCCGGCGCGGGCCACGTGTTCTTCGTCCGGTCCCCGCTGGCGCATGCCCGGATCCGCTCGGTCGACGTGACCGCGGCGCTGGCCGCCCCGGGCGTGCTGGCCGCCTTCACCGGCGCCGACCTGGCCGCCCTCGCGCCGGTGGCGCCGCCCATGCCCGGCATGGTCAACGACGACATGGCCCAGCCGCTGCTGGCCCGCGACGTGGTCCGGTTCGCCGGCGAGCCGGTGGCCGTCGTGGTCACCGAGCAGCGTTACCAGGGCGACGACGCCGCGGAACTGGTGGACGTGGACTATGAGCCACTGCCTCCGGTGGTCGACCCGGCCGCGGCCGCCGACGGCACGGCCGCCCTGCTGTTCCCGGAACTGGGCACCAACGTCGCGGCCACGTTCGGCGCGGCCACGCTCGACGCCAGCCTGTTCGACGGCTGTGAGGTGGTCGTCAGCCGCACCATCTCCAACCAGCGGATCGCGCCTGCGCCGATGGAGACCCGGGCCGCCGCCGCGGCCTGGGACGGCGGCGGCCGGCTCACCGCCTGGATCCCGAACCAGGGCGCCCAGGCCACCCGGGCCGCGCTGGCCCGGATGCTGGATCTCGACCCGGCGGCCATCCGGGTCATCACCCCGGATGTGGGCGGGGCGTTCGGCGCCAAGTTCGGGGCCGACCCGGAGCACGCGGTGGTGTGCTGGGTGGCCCGGCAGCTGGGCCGCCCGGCCCGCTGGGCGGAGACCCGGCACGAGAACCTGGTGGCCATGGCGCACGGCCGGGCGCAGCGCCAGACCGTCACCATCGGCGGCCGCCGGGACGGCCGGGTGACCGCGTACCGGCTGGAGATCCTGCAGGACTCCGGGGCCTACCCGCGGTTCGGCGCGTTCCTGCCCTCGCTGACCATCCTGATGACCCCGGGCCCGTACGCGATCGACCGGGCCGAGGCCGCCGCGACCAGCGTGCTGACCAGCACCACCCCGGTCGGCGCCTACCGGGGCGCGGGCCGCCCCGAGGCGACCGCCGCGGTCGAGCGGGCCATCGACCTGTTCGCCGCCGAGATCGGCATGGACCCGGCCGAGGTGCGCCGGAAAAACCTCCTGCCGGCGTTCAGTGAGCCGCACTCGACCGCGTTCGGCGCGAAATACGACAGCGGCGACTACGCCGCCGCCCTGGAGCAGGCCCTGGCCAGCGCGGGGTACCAGGACCTGCGGGCGGAGCAGGCGCGGCGCCGCGCCGCGGGCGGGCCGGTGCAGCTCGGCATCGGGCTGTGCTGCTACGTGGAGATCACCGGCGGCCGGCGGAGCTGCATGAGAACGCCACCGTTGAGGTGCACCCGGACGGCACCGCGACGATCCTCACCGGCACCTCCCCGCACGGCCAGGGCCACGCCACGGTGTGGGCCATGCTGGCCAGCGAGGAACTCGGCATCGACGTCGGCAAGATCACGGTCCGGTGGGGGGACACCGACCTGATCCCGGAGGGCGGCGGCACCGGCGGCTCGCGGAGCCTGCAGCTGGGCGGCGCGGCCGTGCGGCAGGCGGCCCGCGAGCTGATCGAGGAGGGCCGGCCCCGGGCCGCCGCGGCCCTGGAGGCGAACCCGGCCGACCTGGTGTTCGACCCCGCCCGCAGCGTCTACGCGGTGGCCGGCGACCCGTCCGCCGCGGTCCCGCTGGCCAGCCTGGCCGCGGCCGGGCGGCTCGTCGTGCGCAGCACGTTCAGCGCGCCCGGCGCGACCTTCCCGTTCGGCGCGCACGTCGCGGTGGTGGAGGCAGACACCGAGACCGGCAAGGTCACCCTGCGCCGGATGATCACCGTGGACGACGCGGGCACGGTCATCAACCCGCTGCTGGCCGAGGGGCAGCGGCACGGCGGCATCGCCCAGGGCGCGGCGCAGGCGCTGTTCGAGGAGGTGCGCTTACGACGCCGACGGCAATCCGCTGACCTCGACGTTCGCCGACTACTCCGTTCCCCTCGGCGGCCGAGCTGCCCAGTTTCGAGCTGGCCGACATGGCCACGCCCACCAGCTACAACCCGCTGGGCGCCAAGGGCATCGGGGAGGCGGGCACGATCGGCGCGACCCCGGCGGTGCAGAACGCGGTGGTGGACGCGCTCAGCCATCTCGGGGTGCGGCACATCGACATGCCGGCCACCCCCCAGCGGGTCTGGCAGGTACTGCAGGAGAGCGCGGCGCCGTAGCCGGGAGCGGCCCGTCTAGCGGGCGGGCGGCTGCCGTTATCAGGACCAGGCCGTTACCGCTCGGACGGGGCCGGGTGGCTGCCGCCCAGGGCCGAGCCGACCTGGTCGGCCAGGGCGATGGCGACCAGCCGCTGCTCCAGCGTGGGCCGGGTGCCCGGGCCGGGCGTCATCAGGAAGCGCCCCTGGAACAGGCCGCCGCTCTCCACCAGCAGTTCGATGTCGCTGTCGGGCAGGCCCTCGGCCGCCACGTCCCAGCGCCGGCGGCCGGCCATCACGTCGCCGTTATGCATCAGCCGGGCGGGCTTCCCGAGCCCGGCGACGCCGTACTGCCAGCGGCAGGATTTCAGCCCCAGTACCCGGGTGAGCTGGCCGGATACCTGCTCGACCAGGGCGGTCGGCTCTCCCGCGGCGACCGCCTCGGCGGCCGCGGTGATCCCGTCCAGGTACCCGGCGCGGCGGTTCGAGGCGGCCTGCTGGCGCCACCCCCACACCGCGATTTCGGTCACGGCCACCCCGATGACCAGCAGCAGCACGGTGGTCTCGATGTCGGCCCGCCGGGTGATGGCGAACTGCTCGTACGGGCGGGTCAGGAAGAAGTCGAACCACACCGCGGCGGACAGCGCGGCCAGGTAGCCGGCCACCCGGTTCCCGATCGCGGCCACCGCCACCACGACCAGCAGCATGGCCAGCGCCGCGTCCGTGTTGGGGAAGCTGCCCCGGAACGGGACCAGGATGGCGGCCAGGGCGAGCGGTCCCGCCAGTGCCGCCAGCACTGCGAGGCGATCCCGGCTCAGCTGCCGTCCCATGCTCTCGTGGTAACACGCCCGGCGGCCCCGTGGCCAGCCGGCGAAGGACCCCCTAACAGGATCCATACGGCCTGCTCCGGGGCCCGGCTCAGCGCGGCCCGCGGAGGCGGGCGGCCAGGGCGGGGGCCGCGAGTATGGTCGGGACCGGGTCCAGGCTGGATCCGCGCTCACCGGGGAGGGCTGATGGCGCAGCCGCCGATCCGCGCGATCGACTTTCACGTGCACCTGCCGACGCCGGACTGGCTGGACGGCAGCATGGCCGGGTACGTGGAGGCGGCCGAGGCGTACTTCCGCTCCCCGGTCCAGCGTGACTCACTGGCCGGCCTGGCGGACCGCTACCGGCGCCTGGGCACCCGCGCGGTCCTGCTGGCCTGGGACGCCGAGACCGCGACCGGCCGCCCTCGCGTGCCTAACGAAACCGTCGCGGAGGCCTGCCGTCAGTACCCGGATGCCTTCACCGGGCTGGGGTCGGTCGACCCGCACAAGGGGGAGGCCGCCGTCGCCGAGGTGGCGAACATCGCCGCGCTGGGCCTGCGCGGGGTCAAGTTCCATCCCTCGCTGCAGGCGTTCGCCCCGGACGACCCGGCCTACTGGCCGGTCTTCGCCGCCTGCGCCGAGCATGGCCTGCTGGCCCTGTTCCACACCGGGACCAGCGGCATCGGCGCCCGCCAGCCCGGCGGCCAGGGCATCCGGATCGACTACGCGCACCCGCTCAAGCTGGATCCGGTGGCCGCCGCGCACCCGGGGCTGACCGTGGTCGCCGCGCACTTCGGCTGGCCGTGGCACCAGGACCTGATGGCCATCGCGCTGCACAAGACCAACGTGTACCTGGATATCTCCGGCTGGTCCCCGAGGCGGGTGCCGCCGGAGGTGATCCGGGAGATGTCCGGGCGGCTGCGCGGGCAGTTCCTGTGGGGCAGCGACTTCCCGTTCCTCACCCCGGAGCGCTGCCTGGACGAACTGGCCGGGCTGGGACTGCCCGAGGACGTGCTGGACACCGTGCTGCGCGGGAACGCCGCCCGCATCCTCGGCCTGTCCTGACTCACGAGGGCCCAGGGCGCACCGAGCTGCCGCCGAGGAGCCCGGCAATTTTCGACAACTCCTATCGGTAAAGCATCGCAGCGCACGCGGCGGCTGGCTGATGGCTCACGACAGCGCGCGAGCTCGCAGGCGTGGATACTGGCCTGTGGGTGCGGAGCATCCGGTCCGGCGCGGGTGCCATTCCCTTCCCGGCGCCGGAAGAAGCCGCGGCGCACCGCTGGACGGAAGAGACCGGGCACTGGTCGCCGACCGGGTGGACACGCAGTTCGCCGGCACCGCGGCCCAGGTCGCCGACCAGCTGGAGCGGCTCCGGGACGCGACCGGGGCCGACGAGCTGATCATCACGACCATCACCCATGACCACGCCGACCGGGTGCGCTCCTACGAGCTGCTGGCCCGGGAATGGGCGCGCCGCTGAGCCGGCCCGCCGGTCAGCCGTGCTGGGGCTCAGACGGCCTTGATGACGCCGGCGGAGCGCTCGTCGAACTCGCGGTAGAACGCGGGCGCGTCGTCCAGCCAGCCATGATGGGTCACGATCGTCCCCGGCCGGGCCCGGCCGGACAGGATGAGGTCGCGGAGCAGCACGGTGTACCGGCGGTCGTGGGTGCGGCCGAAGCCGACCGAGACCCCCTTGCCGAAGAACGTGGCCCACGGCACGCTCAGCCGCCCGTCCTCGTGCCCGCCCGGGGCCGGGTGCAGGTCCTTCTCCGCGTACACGCCGATGATGCCCAGGTGCCCGGTGGGGTTGATGAGCCGGGCCAGGTCGCTGATCACCTGCCGCGGGTTCTCCCGGTCCGGCGCCGCCCGGTCACGGGCCTGGAAGCCGACCGCGTCGATGCCCGCCTCCACCCCGTCCATCGGCTCCTCGCCCGCGGGCAGGCCCGGCCGCGCGCCGCCGCTCCCGGATCTGGTCCACCGGGTCGCCCGTGGCGGAAGTCAACCGGGATGGCCCCCAGCTCGGCCGCCTTGTCCAGCCGCTCCGGGACCTGGTCGACCACGTACACCTCGGCCGCCCCCTTGAGCAGGCAGCTGTAGGCCGACAGCAGCCCGATCGCCCCGGCCCCGAACACCGCGACCGTGTCCCCGGCACGAGACCCGGGCCAGCACCGCCGCATGCCAGCCGGTCACGAATGCGTCGGCCAGCAGCACCAGGTCATCCTCGAGCTCGTCACCGGGCTCACCGGGAACCCGGACGCAGTTCGCGTCGGCGAAGGGCACCCGGAGCAACTCGGCCTGCGCACCCCGGTACGGGCCCATGCCCGCGTACCCGTAGGCGGCACCGAACCCGCCGGGACGGACCCGCAGGCAGGCGGCGGACAGCCCGCGGGCGCAGTTGACGCAGACGCCGCAGTACAGGTGGGTGGGGATCACCACCCGGTCGCCGGGCTTGACCATCTGCCACGGCCGGGCCGGCCTCGGCCACCACGCCGAGCGGCTCGTGGCCCAGCACCAGGCCCGGGGTGGCGCCGGTCCGCCCGTCATACATGTGCAGGTCCGTGCCGCAGATGGCGCTGGAGGTGACCCGGAGCAGCACGTCGGTCGGCTCCTCCAGCGTGGCGTCGGCCACCTCCGCCATGGCGACCTCGCGGGTCCCGGTGAACACGACGGCTTTCATCTGGTCTCCTCGGGGCGGTCCGGAAGCTTCACGCCGGTGAGGCCGGCGCAGTACGCGAGCAGGTCATCCTGCACCCGGTGGCTGGCCGCGGCGGGATGGAACGGCCGCGGCCGCTGGTGGTAGAAGCACTGGCCGCTGACCGTGGCCGCCGGGTCGGTGCTGACGGCCAGCCAGGCCTGGGTCACCGGGGCCAGGCTCAGGTCATCCGGGGCCGCGGCGCCGCCCATCCGGGTCGGGACCCAGCCCGGTTCCACCGCGTTGCTGAGCACCGCCGGCCAGCGCCGGGCCACCGCGAAGGCCAGCACGGTATCGAGCAGCTTGGAGTCGGCGTAGGCCTGCGAGCCGTTCCACGGCCGGGCCACCCACTGCAGGTCGGCCAGGTCCGGATGGCCGCCGCGGTGCATCCCGGAACTGAGGTAGACCAGCCGGGCCGGCGGCAGTGATCAGCGCGGTCAGCAGGTAGGGCGCCAGCACGTTGACCGCGAAGACCAGGCTCAGGTCGTCGGCGGTCGGGACGCGGCGCGGCTCGCGGTAGCCGACGCCGGCATTGTGGATGACCGCGTCGAACCGGCCCAGGTCGTTCACGCCGAGCGCGACCTGCCGCATGCCCGCGATGGCGGACAGGTCACCGGTCACCACGTGTTCCGCGCCGGGGAGCGCCGCGCGGGCGTCCGCCGCGCGGGCACCGTCGCGGGCGTGCAGCACGACCTGGTGCCCCTGCCCCGCCAGCACCTGCCCGGCCATCAGGCCGAGGCCGTCCGACGATCCGGTGATGAAGACCCGAGCCATCAGTGAGCACCCTTTCCTCCGGTGCCTTCATACCAGTCTCCCCCGGGCCGCGCCCGCCCGGGTTACGGCCCCGTGCCCTTGACGGCACCTGGGGCCAGCGCTAGGTTTCCGTTAATTTAAGACTTAAATCAAGGATCCAATTAAGAGCGGAGCTTTGAGATGCGCCAGGCCTCCCGTATCCGCCAGGCCAGCCGGGTTTTAGCGGACCGGGCCACCTCCCGGGCTCCCCGGGGGCGGCCCTGGTGGCGGGGGGCCGGCGCCCGGCGGACGGCCAGCCTGCTGGCCGTGCTGGCCGTGACGGCCGCGCTGCTCGGGGCGACCGCGCACCGCGCGGAGGCCGCGACGCTGCTGTCCCAGGGCAAGACGGCGACGGCGTCATCGGTGCAGAACGCGTCGTTCCCCGCGTCCGCCGCCGTGGACGGGAACACCAGCACCCGGTGGTCCAGCGCCTTCTCCGACCCGCAGTGGCTCGAAGTGGACCTCGGCACGACCGCCTCGGTCAGCCAGGTGGTGCTGGACTGGGAGGCGGCCTATGCCACCGCGTTCCAGATCCAGACGTCCGCCGACGGGAGCACCTGGACCACGATCTACTCCACCACAACCGGAACCGGCGGCACCCAGACCCTCAATGTCTCCGGCACCGGCCGGTACATCCGCATGTACGGCACCGCCCGCGGCACGCCCTATGGCTACTCGCTGTGGGAATTCCAGGTCTACGGCACGGCGGGCGGCACGGGATCCGGGTGCAGCACCACCGACGCGGCGCTGAACCAGCCCGCGACCGCCTCGTCCCTGGAGAACTCGTCGTTCCCGGCCTCCGCCGCCGTGGACGGGAACACCAGCACCCGGTGGTCCAGCGCCTTCTCCGACCCGCAGTGGCTCCAGGTCGACCTGGGCTCCAGCCAGTCCATCTGCGAGGTGACCCTGGACTGGGAGGCCGCGTACGCCACCGCCTTCCAGATCCAGGTCTCCCCGGACGGCTCCACCTGGAGCACGATCTACTCGACCACCACGGGGACCGGCGGCACCCAGACCCTGCCGGTGTCGGGCACCGGCCGGTACGTCCGCATGTACGGCACCGCCCGGGCCACCCCATACGGGTACAGCCTGTGGGAGTTCGGCATCTACACCACCAGCGGGTCCGCCGGCGGCGGCTCGGGTGCCCCGCCCGCCTCGTTCTGGGGCAACACGAGTGCCATCCCGGCGGCGAACAACGTCCTGGAGTTCGACATCGTCAACCAGACCAACGGGCAGTACCCGGACAGCCAGGTCTACTGGAGCTTCAACGGCCAGGAAGAATCGATCGCCCAGCAGCCCTACATCGACATGCCGGCCAATTCCGCGGGCCGGATGTACTTCTACCTCGGCTCGCCGAACAGCGCGTACTACGACTTCATCGAGTTCAGCGTGGGCCCGTCGTCGATCAACGTGGACACGACGCGGGTGGACCGGTTCGGCCTCAAGCTGGCGCTCCTGCTGCACGGCCACGACGGGTCCAGCCAGGAGGTCGGCGAGAACTACGCCACCTTCACCGAGAGCCGGGCGGCCACCTTCGCCCGGTTCGAGAACTCGGTGCCGGCCGAGTTCAAGGAACTGGCCACCGACGACGCGCCGTACGGCATCCCCTCCCCGGGCAACGACCCCGCGTTCCAGGCCGGCGGCCAGTACGCGAACTACTACGCCAGCTACGCGGCCTCGGCCGGGGACACCAGCGACTCCACCGCGCAGATCTTCGGCTGCGCCGGCACCCTGGCCAGTAACCCGGCGCTGTGCGCCGGGCTCAACCGGCACGTCGCGCAACTGCCGGCCGCCCAGCAGTCCGACCCGGCCAACTTCTACCAGGCCGCCCCGGCCAACTACTACGCGCAGTTCTGGCACGCCAACGCCATCAACGGGCTGGCCTACGGCTTCCCCTACGACGACGACGCCGGGCAGTCCTCCGATATCTCGGTCAGCAACCCGCAGTACCTGGTCGTGGCCGTGGGCTGGTGACCGTGGGCCTGCGGTGACCGCGGTACCAGGAGGCCGCGGTCCCCGCAGGCCGCCCTCAGGCTCACTCGCTACGATGTGCAGGCCATGAGCAGCGCGCCAGCAGCGAGTACGACCGGCCAGCAAGACGGCCTGCCCGGTGCGGTGATCCGTACCGAGGACCTGACCAAGGTCTACCCGGGGACGGATTTCGCCGCCGTGGACCGGCTGAACCTGAGCGTGGAGGCCGGCGAGATCTTCGGCTTGCTGGGGCCGAACGGCGCCGGGAAGACCACGACGGCGGGCATCCTCACCACCCGGGTGGTGCCGACATCCGGCCGGGCCTTCCTGGCCGGGGTGGACGTCGCGGCGCACCCGGCGCTGGCCAAGCAGATGAGCGGGATCGTGTCCCAGCAGAACACGCTGGACCGGCAGCTCACCGTGTGGGAGAACCTGTACTTCCACGGCCGGCTGTTCGGCATGGGGGCCCGGGCATCCCGGCGGATCGCCGATGAGCTGCTCGAGCAGTTCCAGCTGTCCAAGTGGGCCAAGGCGTCGGTCTACGCGCTGTCCGGCGGCATGGCCCAGCGGCTGATGGTGGCGCGGGCCATCTTCCACCGCCCCTCGGTGCTGTTCCTGGACGAGCCCACTGCGGGCCTGGACCCGCAGAGCCGGCTCGCGCTGTGGGACCTGCTCCGCGAGCTGCACGGCGCGGGCCAGACCATCCTGCTCACCACGCACTACATGGAGGAAGCGGACCAGCTCTGCGACCGGGTCGCGATCATGGACCACGGCAAGATCCTGGCCCTGGACACGCCGGCCGCGCTCAAGCAGAGCGTCGGCGCCGACACGGTGGTCACGGTCAAGACGGCGGGCGACACCGCCCGGCTGGCCGAGCTGCTCAGCCAGGACGTGGACGGCGTGACCCGGACCCGCCTGGTGGACGGCGGGGTCCAGCTGCACATGCAGGGCGGCGACCGGCTGGTGCCGCGGATCGTGCTGGCCGCCGAGCGCGGCGGGTTCGACCTCGTCGACCTGTCGATCTCCGAGCCGAGCCTGGAGACCGTGTTCATCAACCTGACCGGCAAGGAGCTGCGGGACTGATGACCACCTCACTGACCCCGCAGGCGGCACGGCAACGGATCGGCGGCGGGCCGACCCGGTCGGTGGCCGCCGCCAGCTGGACCGCGCTCGGCGCGCTCATGCTGCGCGACCTGGTCGTGCTGCGCAAGCACTGGTGGGAGTTCGTGCTGCGCACCGTCATCCAGCCGTTCCTGCTCTGCTTCGTGTTCCTGTTCGTGTTCCCGAAGATCGGCCAGGGCATCGGCGGCGGGCACGGCACGGCCGCCGAGTCCGCGTTCGCCACCATCCTGGTGCCCGGGGTGGTCGGCATCTCGATCATGTTCCAGGGCGTGCAGTCCATCGCCCTGGCCATGGCGCAGGAGTTCGGCTTCACCCGGGAGATCGAGGACCGGGTGCAGGCGCCCTGCCCGATCTGGCTGGTGGCCGTGGCCAAGGTGCTGTCCGGCGCGGCCCAGGGCGTGATCTCGGCGATCATCGTGCTGCCGATGGCCTCGGTGGTGCACGCGCCCGGGGTGCACGCGCACCTCTCGCTGCACTGGTGGATCATCCTCACGTTCGTGCCGCTGGCCTGCGTCGCCATGGCCGGCCTGGGCCTGGTGCTGGGCACCAGCTTCGAGCCGCGCAACATCGGGCTGATGTTCGGCTTCATCATCCTGCCGATCACCTTCCTGGGCGGCACGTACTACTCGTGGACCAGGCTGGCCCCGGTCACGGTGGGCGGCTGGCCCTGGCTGCAGACCATCGTGCTGATCAACCCGCTGATCTACGTGAACGAGGGAATGCGGGCCGCGTTCACCGTGGCGCCGCACATGCATCTCTACGTGATCTACCCGGTGGTGGCCGGGTTCGCGGTGGTGTTCCTGGCCATCGGGCTGCGCAACTTCCGGCGGCGCGTGCTGTCCTGAGCGTGCCCGGCGGATGCGGGCGCGCCCCGGGCACGGTGATGTCGGCGGGCAGGCTGCTCATCAGGACTCTCCCGTCACTCCGCGGCGGCGGCCAGGGCCAGGCCGAGGGCGGCCGCGTACCGGTGCCCGGCGGGCGGCCCGTCCAGGGTGCCGCCGACGTTCCCGCGCCCGGCCGCGATGCCGTCCGGCAGGGCCCGCAGCAGCACCCCGATCAGCTCATCGTCGCCGGCCGGGCCGCCGACGATGAGCACCTGGCCCAGTTCCCGGCCGAGGGTGGCGACCGCGCGCATCAGGTTCGCGGCCAGCACCGCCTCCTTGAGCCGCAGCCGGATGGCCCGCCACTCGGCCGGGCTGTGCCCGCGGTCGAACGGCAGCAGCCCGGCCGGGCCGGCCACGGCCAGCATGCCCGCCGCCGCCGGGTCGGCCGGGCCGGTCCAGGAATCCCCGGCTGCCGTCCTCGGCCTCGAACCGCTGGCCGCCTTCCACCCGGAGGCACGGGCCGCGCTTGACCCAGTCCGCCGCGGCGCGCGGCACGCCGAGCGTCTCGGCCACGGCCGTGGTGAGCAGCTCGCCTGCGCCCGCCGCCACCACCTCCGCGTCCGGGGCGATGACGTCGATGGTGCCCGCCCCCACGTCCACCACGACCGCGCCGGGACTGGCCCCCGGGGTGGTGGACGCGCCGAGCCGGGCCGCGGCCGGCTCGGTGATCCGGCAGTGCACCGGGCGGCCGAGCAGGCCGGCCAGCGCATCCGCGTGGTCGGCGCCCGGCGGGAGCGGGCCGAGCGAGGCGACCAGGACGGCCCGGCCGGTGCTGCCCCGGCGGGCGGTGGCGGTGTCGGCCACGGCGGCCAGGTCCACCGCGAAGAGGTCATCGAGATCCTGCTCCCCGCGGTGGTACCGAACGCGGTGACCCGGCCCACCGGCCAGCCGGCCAGCTCCGGGCAGGCGGCGCGGAGCGGGACCCGGCGGCCCGCGGCCAGTACCCACGGCCCGTCCCCGCCCGCCGGGGAGCCGTCCGCCGGCAGCCGGCCGGCCGGGCAGGCCGGCCCCCTGGCCCCGGTCACGCCCGATCACCGCGTTGGAGTAGTCGAGCAGCGAGCGGGCCGCCGCGGCGGCGTCCCCGGCCTCCGGCCCGCCCAGCTCCAGGGCCGCGGCCAGCGCCACCGGGTCGGTGAGCACGGTCAGCGGCTGGCCGGGCGGGCGCACCTCCACGGCCAGCCGCGCGCAGCCCGCCACGGCGGCCAGGTCGACCTGGTCCAGGACCGGCAGCGGGGCACCAGCCCGGTTGGCGACCAGCACCCCCTCGTCTCCCGCGGCCAGCACCGCTCCCACCGGGCAGCCGGCCGCCCGCAGCTCCCGGAGCCGGCGCGCCGCCGCCGCGTAGCCCAGCCCGCGCGGGACCAGCGCGATCCAGGCCAGCCCCTACCCGGCGCCGCCCCGGCCTCCGCGCCCGGCCTTCCCGCGGCGCGTCCGCGGTCCAGCCAGAACGGCACCCCGACGCAACTGCCCGCGCCGCCCGGCGTGGCCACCCCGGCGGCGAGCACCCGCAGCCGCCCGGTGGCCGGCGGCCGGGCCGGGACCGTCACCGTGGCGGTGTCGGCCGCCCGCAGCGGCGCCATGCTGACCTCGTCCACCCGGGTGCCGAGCCGCCGCTCGATCCGGCGCACCAGGGCGGCCGCGCCGTGCAGCGATTCGGGCGAGCCCTTGCGCCCCCGGGTGGGCAGCCGGTCGGCGCCCAGCAGCCGCCCGCCGTCCAGCACCACGACCTCGGTGGTCGCGTTCCCGATGTCGACCCCGGCGACGAGGGTCATGCGGTGAGGCCGCGGCGGGCGTAGACCTCCGCCGCCTCGGTCAGCAGCGCGGCGCACCGGGGCAGCCCGCGCCCGGCCAGCGAGGCGGCCAGCGCGGTCAGCTGCGGCCGCGGTGGACCGGCCCGGCCGCAGCGCGTCGTAGATGGCCAGCACCTCGTCGTCGCCGAGCGCGGTCAGCTCGGCGGCCCGGCGCAGGTTCCCGGCCAGCTGCGGGTTGCCGTGCGCCTCCGCCACCTGGGCCTGGCGCTCCAGCGTCGTCCGGGTGGATGCGCAGGTCGGGCAGGCTGATCTCGCCGCGCCGGACCGCCTCCAGGGTCAGCTCGCCGACCGGCCGCCCGGACAGCCCGCGCACCGGCCGTCCCCGCCGGGCTCAGCACCGGCGTTCACTGCAGCCCCTCCCGGGACAGTTCCTGCGCCGGGGCCCCGGCGCGCACCCAGGCCCGTTCCAGGGCCATCAGGGCGATCACCGTGGTGTGGTAGCGGGCCTCGATGGCCTCGTCGCTGTACGGGTTGCGGGCCGGGTCGGGGGTGGCGCCCTTGGCGTGCCGGGCGGCGTTCGCGCCGAGCAGCCGGTACAGCTCCGGGGTGACCGCCGGGGCGACCGAGTACAGCTCCAGGTTGGCCAGCGGGGCGAGATCCCGGCGGTGGATCAGCGCGGTGCCCTTGCCCTGCAGCCCGATGCCGATCCCGCTGCCGGCCAGCCGGGCCGCGGCCAGCCCGATCCGGCCCAGGTCCACCGTGTCGCTGAACCGGACCACCCGGCCGGCGCAGCCTTCCTCCTCCAGCCCGGCCAGCAGCTCGCCGAGCACGCTCGGGGACGGTGAGCCCGGACAGCGTGCGCCACACGTCCCGGCCCACCGCGGGCGAGACCCCGATGACCACGTCCCGCGGGTCCGCGCCCGGGCCGCGCTGGCCCGGCCGCCGCCAGCAGCGGCACCGCGGCCAGCGCCTGCTCGGCCCGCAGGTCCTCGACCCCGCGGGCCTGCCGGATCGCGTCGATCTCGGCCTGCCGGGCGGGCGCCGGGCTCGTAGCCGGTGCCCGGCCCGGCGTAGTCGTTGGGATCGGTGACCGCGGACAGCACCCGGAGGCTCTCGTCGAAGATGGCCGCGGTCTGCAGGTAGTCACCGGACAGCCGGGCCGCCGTCATGGCCATGATCCGCTCCGCCGCGTCCTCGTACCCGGTCTCGTCCAGCGCCGCGACGATGTCCACCACGGTCAGCCCGCCCTCCCGGATCGCGTGCGCCGCGCCGACCACGGCCAGCGTGTCGGTCTCGCCGAGGTCCTTGGACCCGGCCGCGTCCACCGCCCGCTCGACGTGGTCGTCGGTGAAGTCGGCCAGCCCCAGGTGCCGGTACACCGCCCGGCAGGCCTGCGCCGCCTCCCGGCGCAGGTCCGCGATCCGCGCCGGGGGCACGGTGCGCAGCCCGCCGTCGATCCCCCAGTCCCGCTGCATGGCCAGGAAGTCGTCGATGTCCTCGGCGTTGAAGTTGCTCGGGCCGAACATGTTGTCGTAGCGCTGGATGCTGCCGAACCCGCTGAACACGAAGTCCGAGCCGGCCAGCACGATCGGCAGCGTCCGGGAGGTGCGGCGCATGTCGGACTCGCTCATCAGCGCGTCGTTCCCGGAGCAGGACTCCAGGCCGCGCATCATGACCATGACGTTCTCGGCCATCAGCTCGCGCAGCCCGCCCGGCACCGAGGCGGCCACGCTGGCCCCGTCGATGCCGCCGTTCTGCACCCCCTGCGCGCCGATCGCGCGGGCCAGGGCGACGCAGCGGGCCTCCAGGTACAGCATGGATTTCTCCTCCGCCCCGGCCATCAGCACCTCGGCACCGGCGCCGGAGGAGACCCGCATCTTCATCCCCCGGGACGCGTACGCGGAGGTCAGGAAGGCCTTGGACCACGGCGTGTCGTCGCCGTCGGTGAACACCTGCTCGGTGCCGTACAGCGACACCGTCTCGGCGTAGGAGGTCAGCCCGCGCATGCCCAGTTCCAGCTCCAGCGCCTCCTCCACCGAGCACTGGATCAGCACCCCCGGTGACGCCGACGGCCGCCCCGATCAGGCAGGCCACCGCGTTGCTGGGCGCGTCGGCCAGCACCGGCACGGTGGTCTCGATCTCCCGGAAGCCGAACGCGGCCGCGGTGGCGGAGTCCGCGGCGAGCAGCAGCGGGTCGTCCAGCCGGTTGGTGACGTGCGCCTGGTTGCTCGGGGTGCGGCGGCTGCGCAGCTTGGTCATGGCCATGCCCAGCTCGGCCGGCCGGAGCAGGGCCAGCACCCGGGCCAGCTTGGCCGGGGTGGCGCCCGCGGACAGCCGGAGGATCTCGGCCCGGGGCACGTCCGGGCTGACCAGCCGCCGGGCGAACTCGGCGTCGGGCAGGCTCATCGCCTCCTGCGCCACGGCCAGGTCGAGGCCGTGCCGGGCGATGTAGGCGTCGATCGAGTCGAAGTCCGCCTCCGGCGGTCCCGTCCAGCTCAACGACCCGCCCGGCGGCGATCACCAGCCCCGGTTCCGGGTCGCCCGGGGAGCGCAGCGCGACCAGGCCCAGCCCCGGGTCCTCGACGGCGAACCCGTCCAGGTTGACCCGCTGCGCGTCCATGAACCGGACCCGGCCCACCGGCCGGCCGCCATCCGCCTCGCTCACCCCTGCTCCTTCCGGTGGCAGCAGCTGCCTCTTGCTGTTATCAGGGGTTGCGGCCTCAGCCCTGCGGCCGCAGCTCGATGACCCGGCCACGGCCCGTGCCGGGGCGCGTGCCCGGCGCGGCGCCGCCCGCCCCGGGGGTGCGCACCACGATCCGGGTCCGGTCGCCGCGGAACAGGTCGTGGGAGTACTCGAACGGCTCGCCGCCGGCGTCGGTCGTGGTCCGGGTGATGGCCAGCAGCGGCGCGCCCGGCAGCACGTCCAGCACCGCGGCCTCGTCGGCGGAGGCGGTGACCACCTCGATCCGCTCGGCCGCCTCGGCCGGGCGGGTGGCGAAGTGCTCCTCGAGCAGCTCGTACACCGAGCCGCCGAGCGGCATCTCCAGCAGTCCCGCCGAAACGGTCGGCCGGGAACCGGGCGTGCTCCACCGAGATGCGGGCTGCCGTCGGCGAGCCGGATCCGCACCAGGTCGATGACCAGGTCACCGCGCTTGAGCCGGAGCGCCCGGGCCGCCGGATCGTCGGCCGGGGCCAGCCCGGCGCTGATCACCCGGGTGCCGGCCACCACGCCCTGGCTGCGCAGCAGCGCGGGCACCCCGACGACGACGGACGTGTCCCGCTCGATCTTGTCCTTGCTGACGAACGTGCCGCCGCCGCGCCCGGGGACCCGGCGGACCACGCCGCCGTCGGCCAGCACCGCGAGGGCCTGGCGCAGCGTGGCCCGGCTGACCCCGAGGTCGGCGGCGAGGGCCCGCTCGGCGCCGAGCCGCTGCCCGGGGCGCAGCTGCCCGGCGGAGATCCGCTCGGCCAGCACCCGCTGCACCTCCTCCGGGGTGCGGCCGCCAGCCCGGGAGGGCTCAGCCGGCATCCAGCGCGTCCAGCGACTCGGGCAGCACCTGGCCGCCGTCCACCACGATGGCCTGGCCGGTGATGTAGGCGGCCTCGTCGGTGGCCAGGAACAGCGCCGTGTGGCCGATCTCCTCCGGCGTGCCGAGCCGGCGCAGCGGGATGCTGGCGCGTCATCCCGGCGATGTAGTCCTCGCCCAGGTCGGCCAGCCCCTCGGTCATCACGTTGCCGGGCAGCACCGCGTTGACGGTGATGCCGCTGCGGCGCCAGCTCGATCGCGGCGGTGCGCATGAAGCCGAGCTGCCCGGCCTTGCTGGCCCCGTAGTGCGCCCAGCCGGGGAAGCCGGTGATCGGCCCGGTGATGGAGGAGGTGAGGATGACCCGGCCGTGCCCGGAGGCGGTCAGCGCGGGCAGGCAGGCCTGCACCGAGAGGATGCAGCCGCGCAGGTTGGTGCCGAGCACGGTGTCGAGGTCGTCGTCGGTCATGTCGGCGAGCGGCTTGTCGGGGAAGATCCCGGCGTTGGCGCACAGCACGTCGATGCCGCCGAGCCGCTCCGCGGCGCCCTGCGCCATCGCGGTGCAGCCGTCCCGGGTGCTGACGTCGGCCAGCAGGTAGGAGACCTCGGCGCCGCCGGCGCCCAGCTCGGCCACGGTGGCCTTGGCGGCGTCCTCGTCGCGCCCGGTGATCAGCACCCGGGCGCCGCTGCCGGCGAAGACCCGGGCGATGCCCTTGCCGATGCCCCGGGTGGCGCCGGTGACCACGACCGCGCGCCCGGTGATGGGGGTGAACATGGAATAGGTGCTCCTTCTCTTTCTGCGCCTCTTACGCTCGGCTCCGCGCCGCCGTCAGCCCGGCCGGGCGGCCGGTCTGGCTGAGGTACCGCTCGGCCAGGTCGCAGCTGTCCCGGGTGTAGCCGGCGCCGAGCTGCTGGGCGATGTCGGCGCCCTGGTGCGAGCCGATCCACGCGACCAGCAGCAGCCGCCGGAACATGATGAAGGTCCAGATCTCCGCCTCGTCGGCGGCGGGCAGCGGTGAGCACCCGGCGGTAGCCGGTCAGCCAGCTGTCCACCAGCTCCGGCACGTGCGGCTGGTGCTCGAAGAAGCTCACCGAGGTGCCGGCGTCGTACAGGAACCAGCTGAACCCGGAGTCGTCGAAGTCGATGACGCTGACCCGGCCCCGGTCCACCAGCAGGTTGGCCAGCCGGGTGTCCGCGTGCACCAGCCCGTACCGCTCCGGCCCGGTGCCGAACGCGGCCAGCCGGGCGGCGAGCACGCGGTCGAGCCGGCCGAGCACCTCCCGCTCGGCCGGGCCGACCCCGATCCCGTCCTGCCAGCGTCCCCAGCGCGCCGCCCGGCCGAACGCCGCGTCGTAGTCCCAGCAGAACCGGGTGAACCAGGACGGCCGGGCCCACTGCCGGGCGTGCCGGTGCATCCGCGCGGTGATCTCGCCCAGCTCGGCGAAGTGCGCGGCGTCGTCGTCGGCGGGCTCGGTGCCGGGCAGGTACTCGAACCGGACGCAGTACCGCTCTTCCCCGGCCGCCTCGTCGGGCAGGCCCAGCATGCGGCGGCCGCCCGGCGGCCGGCAGCACCCGCGGGGTGCGCACCCCGGCCTCGGCCCGCAGCGCGTCCATCCAGGCCAGCTCGGAGGCGATCTCGGTCGCGGTGTGGTACCCGAGCCGGTGCACCCGCAGGACCGACGGCCCCTCGTCCGGGTCGGTGATCAGGAAGGTCGCGTTCTCCGACACGTTGAGCAGCCGGACGGTGCTGCCCGGGTGGCAGCCGTGCGCGACGGCGGCCCGCGCGGCGAACCGGGTCACCCGGTCCAGCACGTCAGCGCCGGCCGACAGGTCATGGTCGCTCATGATCCCGCCCCCCGACCTCGCTGAGCACCGCGATGATGGCGTCCCGCGCCGCGCTGACCTCCGCGGTGGGCCCGCTCAGGTAGATGCGCCCGGCCACGCCGATCATCGACACGTCGACCAGAGTCACCCCGGGGGCGGTGCGTTCGGCCTCGTTGGCGGCGATGCTGGCGAACAGCGCCGGCGTGACCTCGCACACCAGCAGCGTGTCCCCGGGCAGGATCATGGAACCGCCGCGGTTGCGGTTGCATGATGATGGCCTGCCGGTCGGTGATGTCCTCGATGACGTCGCAGAACAGGATGTGCGGCCGCAACTGGTCGCCGGGGCTGGCGCGCAGCCCGGCCAGGATGGCCTCCCCGGCGCGCTCGCACGTCGGCCAGCCCGGGGCCGTGCACCTCGAGCACGCCGAACTGGCGCTCGACGTACAGGATGCCGGGCTCCACGGTGGGCACCGCGCGCAGCGCCAGGTCGGTGACCCGCTCGATGGCCAGGGCCGGGGCGACCTCGACGATGAGCGAGTGCTCGCCCGCCATCGGCGGGTAGCCGCGGGCCCGGGTCGGGGTGCCCAGGTACGCCGCGAACTGCCGCTGCAGGTCCTGGACCAGCAGGTGCACCCGGAGCTGCGGCGCGGGCGGCGCGGGCAGCGTCACCGCTTCACTCGCTGCGCAGCGTGAAGTACTTGCCGAGCTCGGCGTGCGGCCGCGGGATCACGTGCACCGAGATCAGCTCGCCGACGCTGCTGGCCGTCTCGGCGCCGGCCTCGGTGGCCGCCTTGACCGCGCCGACGTCCCCGGAGATGGTGACCGACACCAGCCCGTCGCCGACCTCCTCACGGCCGACGATGGTCACGTTGGCCGCCTTCACCATGGCGTCCGCGGCCGCCAGCGCGGCCACGTAGCCCTTCGTCTCGATCATGCCGATCGCGTTGTCCGCCACGGTCCTCTCCTGTCTTCCGGACGTGATGTTGACTTAGGTGTCGCGCGGGCAGCAGCTAGGTCATCATCATGATTCGCTGGTCTCGTCGATCGAGCCGATGATGAGCGCGTCCACCGGCGGCGGCTTACCCGGGAACCAGGCCGCGGCGACCGAGCCCTGGGCGACCAGGACCCGCTCCCCGACCCCGCTGCCGAGCACGTCGAAGGCGACCAGGCGCTGCCCGGTGCCGTCCACCTCCACCTCCAGGAACGCGCCCGTGGGGATCTCGGCCAGCCGGCGCGTGGCCCAGACGTTGCCGGTCACCGTCGCGGTCAGCATTCAGTGCTCCTTCTCGATCTCGACCCCGGCCGCCCGGGCCCGGTCCCGGGCCAGCGGGGTCAGCACCGCCCGGCGGCCCAGCACCAGCCGGGCCCCGGCCTGCGCGGCGGCGCGGACCGCCGCCTCGGTGACCGCGCCCTTCTCGATCCGGTGCGCGGGCCGGGCCGCCCCGGCGGCGCGCTGCGGCGCCAGCCGGAACCGCAGCCGCCCGGCCCGCAGGTCCGCGCGGTGCTTCGGGTTCTCGAACAGGTGCAGCAGCCGCCGCACGAACGCGTCCAGCTCCGCGTCCGTCCGCAGGCTCACCGTCTCCACGTCCCGCACCGCGTCCCGCGTGGTGAACCCCGCCCCCTCCTGCGCCGGCGCCCGCCGGCGCCGCCGCCGACGGCGGCCCGGATTATGCGGTGAGTTGTGACCGCTATCCGGGTCCAAACTCACCGCACTAGCGGGGGCGGCGGGTGCGGGGGCGGCGAGCAGCGTCGCGGAGCACCTCGCGGACCAGGGCCCGGAGCTCGCCAGGTCGTCAGTCACCACGGGCTCCCCGGCGGCGTGCAGCGCCTCCTCGGCCGCCTCGGCGGCCTGCCGGACATCGGCCTCGGACCCGGACAGGTACACCCGGCCGGTGGCCCCGATCATCCGGTAGTCCACCACCTTGATCCGGGCCGCCTTCTCCGCCTCGTTGGCGGCCAGGATGGCGTACGACGCCGGCTGCATCTCCAGCACGAACAGCGACTCCCCGGCCAGCGCCATCGACCCGATCTTGTTCCGGTTGATCAGGAACGCGTGCTGCGGATCCAGCATCGTAATGATCTTCGACGCCAGCACCTCCGGCTTCGTGGCGTCGCTGGCCGTAGCCCCCAGCGCCTCCAGGACGGCCGTACTGGCCGCCCGGACCTCGTCGTTCCCGCCGTGCATCTCCAGGTACCCGAAGTGCCGCTCGACCACCAGGATCCCGGCCTGCACGGAGGCGTGCTTGAGGGCAACGTCGGTCAGCGGCTCGATGTCCAGCCCCGGCGCGATCTCAATCACCTGCGCCGCATCCCCGCTCCTGGGCAGTGACCCGCGGATCCAGGAACCCAGGTAACACATGGTCTGCGGCTGCAGCCGGTTGATGAAGATGAACGACCGCAGCTCAACCCCCGGCACGGTGATCACCCCCGCGAAGGGCCTGCAGCTCCTCGATGATGACCCGCCGGATCTCTTCTCTCAGCTTTTCCGGGTCGGGCCCTGGACCTGCGGGGCCGTTGCCATTCATCGCCCACCCGGACCCGGGGGCGGGGGCAGGGTGAGTGCTTCGGACCGGCGTTTCGTCCGCCGGGCCGAAGTACTTGCCCTGTCCTCGCTTTTCCGTCACGGCCTGATTGGACGCGAGGGGATACGGAGGGACTGCCCCCACCGGGCGCTTCCCAGGGATCCAGCCCCGAGAAGTCCCCGAACACCTCGGCCGGATCAGAGTTGTACGCCAGCCGCGTCCACTGCACGAAATGCTTGGGCTGCAGGTTCTCCCCCACGGACGACCGCCCGAAGAACCCGGTCCCGATCGTCATCGACGGGGCCAGCCCCGTCTCGTATCCCGAGGAGCCCAGGCTGCTGCCCGCGTTGACCGAGACCCGCAGCACGTCCAGCGCCGCCCCGTACGCCAGGATCGTCGCCGGATCGGCGCTGTGAATGGCCGCCGAATGCCCCTTCCCGCCGATCCGCAGCACGGCCCGCGCCGCGTCGATGCCCTGCTGCGCCGAGCCCACCGTGACCATGCCGAGGACCGGGCACAGCTTCTCGTGGGCCAGCGGCTCCTCACCGGCGGCCAGCCGGAACGGCGCCAGCAGCACCCGGGTGGTGCCCGGCACCCGGATGCCCGCCTCGCTGGCGATCCAGGTCGCGTCGCGGCCGACGAACCGGGTGTCGAAATGCCCGCCGGGGAACACCAGGTCCCGGACCTTGTCCCGCTCGGCGGGCTCCAGCAGGTAGCAGCCCTCCCGCTTGAGGTGCCGCAGCAGCACCGGCGCGGCCGCCTCGGTGACGATGAGCACCGACTCGTTGGTGCACAGGATCGAGTTGTCGAAGCTCTTGCTGTCCGCGATCCGCTTGGCCGCCGCGGCCAGGTCGCCGGTGCCGTCCACCAGCACCGGCACGTTGCCCGGGCCCACCCCGATGGCCGGGTTGCCGGAACTGTAGGCCGCCCGGACCACGTCGTTGCCGCCGGTGGCCACGATGACGCTGGTCCGCTCGTCCGCCATCAGCGCGTTGATCAGCGGTATCGATGGCTCCTCCACCACCTGGATGACGCCGTCCGGGGCGCCCGCCGCCACCGCGGCCGCGGCCAGGGTGCGGGCCGCGTCGGCGGAGCACTCCCGGGCCAGCGGGTGCGGGCTGACCACGACGGCGCTGCGGGTCATCAGGGCCAGCAGCGACTTGACGAACACGGTGGCCACCGGGTTGGTGGACGGGGTCAGCGCGAGTACCACCCCGGCCGGCCGGGGTATCTCGACGACCTTGGCCGCCGGGTCGACCCGCGGGGTCACGTAGTCGTGGCCGGCGTACGCCTCGACCAGGCCGGTGCTGCTGGCCAGGTTCTTGAGCAGCTTGTGCCCGGCGACGCCGAAGCCGGTCTCGCGCACCGCCCACTCGGCGTACTCCCCGGCCTTGGCCGCCCCCGCCGCGGCGGCGGCGTGCACCACCCGGTCCACGGCGGCCTTGTCGTAGCGGGCGAAGGCACGGGCCGCCCACTGGGCCCGCTGCAGCATGGCCCGGGCCCGCGGCACCCCGGCCGGGCCGGTGAGCAGGTCAACGCTGATCGGGCCGCTGCCGTCGATGTCGGTCACGGCCGCCCCCGCCCGGGCTTCGCCGGCGAGGCGGGGCCCGCCGAAGGCGGGTCTCTCCGAGCCGGCGGCTGGCGGGGGGTTCCGGGGGGTCGCCCCCCCGGGCCAGCACTGGCGGCGTCCCCGCGGGCCGCGGCCACGGCCACGTCCACCCGGTCGAGCAGTTCCTCGGACAGGTCCGGGGTCATCAGCAGCCCGGGCTTGAACTGCAGGACGTGGGGATCGAGGGTGGAGAAGATGGCCCACACCCCGTTCTCGTAGAGCCGTTTCATCACGTACTTGGCGCCCTGCGGGTGGCCGAACTCCAGCCCCATGACCAGGCCGTCCTGCCGGATCCCGGTGAACCAGTCCGGGTAGGCGGCCTGGATCCGGCGCAGGCCCCGCCCGATCAGGTCGGCGATATAGAACACCATGGACCGGATCTCCGGCCGGGTGGTGATCTCCAGGGTCTTCAGCGCGGCCACGCAGCCCAGTTCGGCGCCGCCGAAGGTGGACATGTGCGCGAAGCCGTCCTCGGACAGCCAGCCCGCGGCCGCGTCGCTGACCAGGACGGCGCTGACCGGGTACATGCCGCCGGAGATGCCCTTCCCGGTGACCAGGATGTCGGGGTGCACGCCGTGCTTGGTGATGGCCCACAGCTCGCCGGTGCGCATCAGCCCGGTCTGCACCTCGTCGGCGATGTACAGCGCGCCGTGCCGCTCGCACAGCTTCTTGACCTGCGCCAGGTAGCCGGGCGCGGGGAGCGGGAAACCGTAGGTGGCCGGGATCGTCTCCATGATCACCGCCGCGACGTCCCGGCCGCGCAGCGCCTGCTCCATCGCGGCGGTGTCGTTGAACGGCACGTGCACGAACTCGTCCGGCCGGTCGCTCAGGAACAGCGCGGCGAACCGCTCGTCGCCGGTGGCCACGGCCAGCCCGGTGTGCCCGTGGTAGGCCTTGGCGATCGAGACGATCTTGCGCTTCCCGGTGGCGTGCCGGGCCGTCTTCAGCGCGATGTCGATGGCCTCGCCGCCGCCGCTGCCGAACACCACCTTGCCCAGCCCCGGCGGCGCCGTGCCGATCAGCGCCTCGGCCAGCGCGGTGCGGGCCAGCGACGGGAAGTGGTGATTCCCGATGTCGAAGCGCTGCATCGCGGCGGTGACGGCCGCGATGACCTCCGGGTTGCGGTGGCCCAGGTTGTAGGTGCCGCCATTGAGGTGGACGTCGATGAGCCGCTTGCCGTCCACGTCGTAGATGAAGTAGCCCTCGCGCCGGTCGATGACCAGCGGGACCCCCGAGTCGGTCCAGAACTGGGTCTTGTCCGGGTTCCAGAACTGCCGTGACCTGGCCAGCATCTCGCCCTTGGAGGGGAAGGAGATCAGCTCCTCGGCCATCTCACCTCCACGCGTGGCGGCGCCCGGTCTCGATCGGTCTGACCAAATAGGTATCTCTTCGACCGATTGCTGTCAAGGATCATAAGTTAAGTCCATATTTCATGAACCAAAACTCTTGTCAGCGTTTCTACCTGCTGATACCGTCCGCGCTGTGATCTGTACCACAGGGCACCCCTGAACCGTTTGGCACCTGGCTGGCCCAGGCGCGCGCGCCTGGGACCGGTGAGGCGACCCCCCGGGGAGGCATGTCATGGCTCAGTCGGAACTACCACGGGTCGGCGGTATCGAGGGGATGGAGGAATCCCTCGACGTCTCCCAGCGCGCCGAGGTACCCAAGCTGCGCAAGCACGCGGTCGGCCTCGGCGGCGTGCTGTTCCTCACCGTGACCGGCTCCGCGCCGATCTCGGCGATGCTGTTCAACACCCCGATCATGGTCGGCTACGGCCAGGGCGCGGGCGCCCCGGCGGCCTTCATCTTCGCGGCCATCGTGCTGGTCGTGTTCTCGGTCGGCTACGTGGCCATGACCCGGAAGAAGACCAGCGCGGGCGGCTTCTACTCCTACATCAGCCACGGGCTCGGCCGGGAGCTCGGCATCGGCACCGGCTACGGAGCGGTCGTTGCGTATTCGGTGTTCGAGGCGTCACTGGCCGGCGGCTTCGCGTACTTCGCCAACCTCAAGATCAACGCGTTCGGGGTCAACGTCGGCTGGCCCTGGCTGGCCCTGGGCATGGTCGTGCTGATCTCGCTGCTGACCTTCTTCGACGTCCGGCTGTCGTCCACGCTGCTGGCCATCGGGCTGCTGTCCGAGATCGCCATCCTGGCCATCTTCGACATCTTCATGTTCAGCAAGGGACACGCGAACTGGAGCGCGGTCAACCCGGTCAACGCGTTCAAGAGCTTCCCGGCCTCCGGGCAAGCTGGTGGCCGGCTCGGTCGGCATCGGGCTGTTCTTCGCGTTCTGGTCCTGGGTCGGGTTCGAGATGGCACCGAACTACGCCGAGGAGTCCCGCAACCCGAAGCGGATCGTGCCCCGCGCGCTGTACATCTCGGTGATCGGCCTGGGCGTGTTCTACACGCTGACGTCCTGGGCGCCGCTGTTCGGCTACTCCAGCACGCACGCCGCCATCGCCCAGGCCCAGACCGGCGCGGCGAACTTCTACCTGACCCCGGCCAAGCAGTACGCCGGCTCGTGGGTGGCCTCGATCATGAGCTACCTGATCATCACCGGGTCGTTCGCGTGCGGGATGGCGTTCCACAACACCACGGCCCGGTACATGTACTCGCTGGGCCGGGAAGGCCTGCTGCCCGCCCCGCTGGGCCGCACCCACCCCCGGTTCAAGAGCCCGCACATCGCGTCGGTGGTGCAGTCGGTCATCGCCGCGTTCATCATCATCCTGTTCGCCGTGTTCACCGGCAGCAACGACCCGAACTCCCAGGCCTACCTGCAGCTGTACGGGCTGATGGCGGTGATGGGCGTGATCATCATCCTGTCGGTGCAGGCCCTGGTGTCGCTGGCCATCCTGGTCTACTACGAGCGGCACCACCGGGACGAGGCGCACTGGTGGAAGACCCGGCTGGCCCCGGTGCTGGCGCTGGTGTCCCAGGCGTACGTGGTCTACCTGCTGTTCGACAACATCACCTTCCTGGGCAGCGGCTACTCGCTACGCGAAGTGGTTCGGCCCGATCGACCTCGCGGTCGTGCTGATCGGGGTGGGGGTCGCGTTCTACTTCAAGAAGCGCAAGCCGGAGAAGTTCGAGCAGGCCGGCCTCATCAACGAGGGGCTCTGACATCGGCTCGCGGAGGTCACCATGTTCGGAACGATCGTCGTCGGGGTGGATGAGTCCGGCCACGCCGACAACGCGGTGCGGGAGGTGGCGAAGATCGCCGCCGCGACCGGTGACGCGGTCCTCGTGTTCCACGGGGTGGTGCTGCACGCCAGCCGGGCGCAGCCGTACACCACCGAGACCCAGGACGACGCGCAGCTGCTGGTGGACCGGTACGTGAAGGAACTGACCGACCAGGGCATCGCCGCCACCGGCCTGGTGCACCGGGAAGTGGAGACCGGCGTCGGCGGGGCCATGGTGGACATCGGCCTGGAGCACGGCGCCGGGCTGCTCGCGGTCGGCACCCGCGGGCGGTCCGAGCTCACCTCGATGCTGCTCGGCAGCGTGGCCCACGAGGTGGTGCACAAGTCACCGCTGCCGGTGCTCGTCGTGCCGGAGAAGAAGAAGTAAGGCTCGCTGGCCGGGCCCGAGGGAGCGGGCCTCGGGCCCGGCCAGCGTCAGGCTCGCTGCTCCAGGCCGCCCGCGTCAGGCCTTCTTCCTCCCGGGCCCCTGGGACACCGCGCCGATGGCGGGCGCCAGCGTGAGCCAGAGCCCGATCGTCACCAGCATCGAGGTGATGTAGCCGAACGGCTTGATGCCCACGTCCGTGCTGACGATCCCGGCGAAGATCATCAGCAGCCAGGCACTCACGAAGAACATCGGGCCAGCCGCCAGCAGCTTGGCGAACGCAGTCATCGCACGACCCTTCCGGCCCGCCGGCCCGGCGATCGGGCCGGCCATGTCCTCGGACGCCTCCATCGTCGGGTCGCCCCCGTCGCCCGGGAAGGGCCGAAAGTCGCCCTCCCCGGGCCGTTGAGCCTGGTTCCGCTGGTGGTCCCGGGCCGGGCGCTGTGTAATGACGGCGTGGCCATGGTCGTGGGGGGCTGCGGGCCGATGCCCGCAGCCGGTGCCCGTGGGGGGCCGGGCCGGAGGAGAGCATGATGACCAGCACCGATCCCGTTCATTCCGAGTCTGAGACGCATCCCTGGACGGTCAACGTCCCGGACCACCCGGTGCGCGCAGGACTCCCCCGAGTACGTCGCCGCCCGGACCAAGATGAACGAGATCGCCGCCCAGGCTCCGGGCCTCATCTACGGGCCCGGGCCGTTCGAGGACCATCACGGCGGCGCGCTCTGGCTGCGCGATGCCACGGGCTGGTTCATGGTCCGCAACCTGGCGGGGGTTGAGTGGTCGGCCCAGTTCTGCGCGAATCCGGCGAAAATTGACCTGCTGCGGCAGAACGCGAAGCGGCTGTATGACCTGCTGGCGCCGGACATCAAGCAGGAACTGGACCCGGACGGCCTGCTGGACCAGCCCATCCAGGACGCCGCCGGGGTGGCGAAGTGGACCGATTCCCTCTTCAACGCCGGCGTGCCGCTGCACCCCGCCTTCCATGTCGGGGTGCTGCCGGCGGGCAGCCCGCAGAGCCCGCCCGCAGGACAGCGCACCGCCCGCGCCCGCAGGCGCCGTGCAGACGCCGCCCGCCGCCAGCCCGCAGGCCCCGCCCGCCGCCAGCCCGCAGAGCCCGCCCGCAGCGGCCGACCCGGAGCCCGGCGGGGTGCATCACTACCCGACGCCCATCGCCGACATCCAGCTGTTCAAGTACGACGATTTCCAGCTCTGGGTCACCGACGGCCAGGGCAACCCGGCCGCCGTGGCACCGGTCGGGGAGCGGGGCAGCGGTGACGCGCGGGTGCATGTCATCTACGCCACACCGGGATCCCAGCTGGAGCAGCAGAAGCAGGCGGCCGAGCGGGCCAGCACCCCGCTGATCCTGGGCCCGGACCACCCGATGGCCCGGCAGGCCTTCGTGAACCAGTAGCGCGCGCCGGAGATATTGCTCCGCGCGGCTGCAATGATGCCGGGGTGGGCACAGCGGGCGGGCCGGACTGGAGCGGCGCCGTGGCCGAGGCGGCGTGGATCGGCGAGCGGCTGGCGCCGTTCGACTCCTCCGTGGTCACCTCGGTGGTGCCCGGGGGGTTCGAGGCCTACGCCCGCGTCCTGCACCCGGCCGAGGAACCGTCCTGGGGGGCTCGCCTGGTCCGGTGGGCCGAGGTCGCCGCCTGGAGCGGGGTGCCGCTAAGCCGCGACGCGCAGTTCCACACCATCGCCCTGCCACCGGACCGGCCCGCGGCGGACGCCCCCTGGTCGAGCCAGGGACCACGGGAAGGCAGCCTGTACCCGCCGGACGCCGAGGTGCTGGCCGAGATCGCGGCCGCCTGGACCGCCACGCCGGGACAATGCTGGTTCTGCGTGTGGGACGGGTACGGCTGGGACAGCATCGCCTTCGCCCCGCTGACCGCGGCGGGCCAGCCGCCGGCCGCCCCGCCGCCGGACCCGCTGCCCGCCGCCGTCCGCAGCGGCCCGCGGGTGCATCTGCCGCACCGCGACTACCTGCTCTACCGGGGCCGGCCGGGGCGGTCACGGCCACCTGCGGGTTGGCCGATGAGAAGCAGGCCGCCAACCTGTGGTGGCCACAGGACCACGCGTGGTGCGTGGCCAGCGAGATCGACCTGCCCTGGAGCTATGTGGCCGGGCCGGCCGGCCTGATCGAGCACGTCCTGGCGGACACCCGCATCGAGGCGCTGCCCGCCGGGCCCGGGGACCCGCTGGCCCGGGTCGAGGACTTCGTCGCCGGCTGGGCGGAACAGGCCGCGGCGGACCTGTTCGCCACGGGAGAGGCGGTGATCACCACCTCCCGGGGGACGGTCCAGGCGTGGTTGTCCCGGCCCGCCTGGCGCCGCGCCCAGGCCCTGCGGATACAGGCCAGCGGGGACAATGGCGTGACCGGCACCAGTACGCGCAACCTCGGCCGCGGCGACGACGGGGAACTGCGGCGCGAGGTCGTGCTCTACCTGACCCTCGACCTCATCGGGCTCGTCGGCGGCTGAGGCACCGGGCCGCCGGACGCGGCCTGCGGCGAGCGGCCCGGCCTGCCTGGCCGTCAGGAGCGGCCGGCGGCGGCAGCCAGGGAGACGCCGGTGAGCTGCTCGGCTTCCGCCCACAGCCGGGCGGCGGCCGCGGTGTCCCGGGCCCGGCGGGGCAGCCGGACGATGGTGGTCGGGCCGACCAGGCCGAACTGCCCGCCGGGCCCGTAGTACCCGCTGGTGACGGCGTCCGGGCTGGTCGCCGCGTAGAGCATCGGCTCGGCACCCTGGGGCGGCAGCTGGGTGGGGAGGAACCGCGCCGCGGCGCTGAACACGGTGCGCCTCGGCTTGTCCCGGCCCAGGCTGGCGCCCGCCGTCTGCAGGTTGGTCAGGGTGAACCCGGGATGCGCCGCGTTGCTCATCAGGTCCCAGCCGCGCTCCGCCGCCACCGCGGCCAGGTGCAGGGCCATCATCAGGTCGGCCAGCTTGGACTGGCCGTAGGCGGCGTTGGCGCGGTACCGGCGCTGCCACTGCAGGTCGTCGAAGCGGATCCGGCCCCAGCTGGCCACGCCGCTGCTCATCGTGACCACCCGGGGCGCGGGGGCCGCCAGCACCAGCGGCAGCAGCCGCACGGTCAGCGCGAACGGCCCGAGGAAGTTGGTGCCGAACTGGAGCTCGAACCCGTCGGCGGTGGTCATCCGGGCCGGGACCGCCATCACGCCCGCGTTGTTGACCAGCAGGTCCACCGGGCGGCCGTCCGCGGCCAGGCCCTCGGCGAACCCCTGGACCGAGGCCAGGTCGGCCAGGTCGAGGCGGCGGATCTCCAGGCGGGCCGCGGGGTGCCCGGCCAGGATCCCGGCGCGGGCCTGCTCCCCCTTGGCCGGGGTGCGGACGGCCATGATGACGTGGGCGCCGGCGGCGGCGAGCCGCCGGGCCGCCTCCTGGCCGGTGCCGCTGTTCGCCCCGGTGACGACGGCGAGCTTTCCGGTCTGGTCGGGAACGGTGTACATGACGAGCTTCCTTCCGCGCAGCCGGGGCCGGCCTGGTCAGACCGTCGGTCTGTTATTTCCCCGAACTTAGCAGACCGCCGGTCTATTCACAAGGGACCGGCGGTCTGTAAAATGCGGGCATGGTGATGTTCCAGCGGGCCCGCAGCGAACAGCAGCGTGAGCTGCGGCGCCGGGCGATCCTCGACGCCGCGGCCGCCATGCTGGCCGAGATGCCGGTGGCCGAGGTCACCCTCAACGAGCTGAGCCGCCGCGTCGGGCTGGCCAAGTCCAACGTGCTGCGCTACTTCGAGTCCCGCGAGGCCGTGCTGCTGGAGCTGCTCGACTCGGCGGCCCAGGAGTGGCTGGCCCAGCTGGAGCAGGACCTGGCCGGCACCGTCCGGCCCGGTGGGCCCGCGGCGGACCGCGCTGATCGGCTGGCCGCGGTGATCGCCGCGTCGCTGGCCGCCCGGCCGGTGCTGTGTGACCTGGCTGGCGCCCAGTCCGCGGTGCTGGAGCGGAACGTGTCCGCCGCAGGTCGCGGCGGAGTACAAGCGGGCGACGATCGCGAACGTGGGCACGCTGAGCCGCCTGGTGCTGGGCTGCCTGCCGGAGCTGGGCGCCGACGGCGCCGGCCAGTTCGCCGGGGCCACCGTGCTGGCAGCGGGCGCGCTGTGGCCGGCCACCCAGCCGTCCGCCGCCATGCTGGCCGCCTACGACGCCGACCCCGCCCTGGCCGCGCTGCGGCTCGACTTCGGCACGACCCTGCGGGAGCTGCTGGCCATCCTGGCCGCCGGGGTGCTGGCCCGCGCGCCGCGCACGGCGCGGTGATGCCGGGCGGGGCGGCCCCGGCAGGCCCCGCCCGGCGCCGGCTCGGCCGGCCGACAGCGCGAGCACGGTCAGCGAATCCGCCGGGAAGGCGTACCGGAAACTGCTGCCGGACGGGCCGACCCTCCGGGTGACCGGGCTGACCGCGGTGGGGCGGGCCAGCGAGTTCACCGCGCGGCGGGCGGCCTGAAGATCCTGGCCCCGCCGCGCTGGGCGGCGCGGCGCTCACTCGTGGCTGGCGTCGCGGGCCCCGCGGACCGTGGTGACGATCAGCCCGGCCGCGAAGACCAGGCCCGCGCACAGCGCCGCGCCGAGGTCGTGCGGCGGGCGGCCCGGCCACAGCCACGGGCTGCCCCAGCCGGCGGTGAGCCCGATCTCGGCCAGCATCATGTAACCGAGCGGGCCGACCCAGGCCAGCAGGCCCCCGGTCACGGCGGCGGTCAGCAGGCCGAGGCCGGTCATCCCGGCCACGTTGCGCAGCAGGTCCAGGGAGCCGCCGGACAGCCCGGCCGCGGCCGCCCCCGCGGCCAGCGCGCCGAACGCGGCCGCGGTGAGCGCCGACGGCGGCGCCCAGCCGCAGGTAGGGCAGCCACCGGCCGGTGGCGCGTTCCGGCTCACCGAACGGGCTGTGCGTGCTGACCGCGACCACCGCGGCCGCGCCGCCCTCGATCAGCACCGGGACGGCCTGCGCGGCGGAGCCCGCACTGCCCAGGTTCCAGTGCCACTCCAGCGCGGCCCGCATGGCCAGCCCGAGCAGGGCCAGCGCGGCCAGGGTGGCCGGGGCCCGGCGGGAGGCCAGGAACAGCCAGGCCCGCCGCACCCCGGGCCAGCGCAGGGCCGGGAGGGCCGGCGGCGCGGCGCCGCCCGGCGCCGGGGTCCGCAGGCCGGTGGCGGTCATGGCAGCTGGCCCAGGGTGAGGTGGCCGGCCCGCAGGGCGGCCAGGTGAGCGGCCAGCCAGGCGTGCCGGGTGGCGGCGGGCAGCGCGGCGAACCGCTGCGCCGCCGCGTCGACCTGCGCCTGGAGCGTGCCGGGCAGCCGGACCTGGTTCAAGCCCTGATCCTGCTGCACGGCCAGCGGTAGCCCCGCATCCACCATCAGCCCCTCCTGCACGGCCACCCGGGCCGCCACGGCCTGGAGCGTCCGGCGGTCCGGCCGCGGGGGGGCGCCCGCGGCGGGCTGACTCACCCCGGACGGGACGAAGGCCGCCACCAGGGCCCCGCGCAGGCTGTCGACGAACAGGCCCGGGTCTCGCCGAACGCCGCGGCGGGCACCTGGTCGGCGGTGTAGGAGAACACCGGCGGCGTGCCGGTGAGCACGCCGTCCGGCGTATTCACGCCGATGACGGGGCCAGCGGAGCGTGACCAGGCTGCCGCTGGCCACCTGCCTGCGCCCGCACGGGGGCGCCGGGCAGCCCGGCAAGCTCGCGGAGCACCGGGCCGAGCGCGGCGGTCACGTCGGGCAGCACGTCCTTGAACGCCGGGTGGATGCACACCGGGATGGTGACCGTCGCGCACACCGGGGTATACGGAATCGGCCGGTCACTGGCCGCGTCGTGCAGCGCGGGGATGATCCAGGCGCCCTGCATGCCGAGCGGCGTGGTGGCACTGGGCGGCTGGCTGGTGCCCGGGATGACCTGCCGGGCGGTCGCCGCCAGCCCGGCCGCCGTCAGCGTGGCCGCCGCGCCGGCCGCGGTGATCGACCACGGCGCCCCGGCGCAGCCGCGGCCCGGCCTCGGCCGACCGGGCCAGCCCGAGAACGCCGAGCGCCACCACGGTGAGCCCGGCAGGAACATGAACTGGACGATGGCCACGTCCGGCGGGTAGGGGTAGAACACGCCCGCGTCGTTGGGCGGCACGTAGGTCGTCGGGCGAGAGCACCGCGAGCGCGGACGACCGGCCGACCGCGTTCCGGAACCCCTCCAGGCACAGCAGGAACGCGGCCACCGCGGCCAGCGGAGCGGTGAACCGGCCGGGGAACAGCACCCCGGCCGCGAACCCGAGGGCGGCCAGCGCGGCCAGCTCGGCGCAGCTGACGATCACCGGCCACCACGGCGGCCCGCCCCAGGTCACCTGGGTGGCGGTCACCCCGTACAGCACGGCCACGCCGGCCAGGAAGCCGGCGATGGCCCAGATGGTGGTGGCGGCCCAGGTGGCGAGCTGGCGGCAACCAGCGCGGCCGCGGGGTCATCTCCACCAGCTCGCGGGTCCGGCGGCGGCCGTCCCGCGAGCCGACCCAGGCCGCGATGCCGACCACGAACACCACGAAGTCCGGCAGCAGCTTGTTCGGCAGCACCGAGGCCCGGATGTACCACACCGCCGGGTAATCCATGGCCGACCGGTACGGGTCGAATACGAACAGCGCGGCCAGGAACGGGAACGTCCAGGGCATCGGGCTGCGGCGCAGTTCGATGCCGCAGCAGCCGCCAGGCGGGCACGGGCGAGGGCGGCCGGACAGCAGCCGGCCGGTCCCGCACCGGGAGCTGGGTGGCGGTCATGACCGGGCCGCCGACAGCACCGCGGTGTACCCGCGCTCCAGCGGCGCGTCCCCGGTGCCGCCCTCCACGCCCCGGGCGGTCAGCTCGGCCGGGGTGCCACGGAACACGATCTTGCCCTCGTGCATCAGCGCCACCTCGGTGCAGGCCGCGCCGACGTCCTCGACCAGATGCGTGCTGACCACCACGGTGGCCCGCTGGCCGAGGTCGCGCAGCATGGAACGGAACGACATCCGCTGCTCCGGGTCCAGGCCGGCCGTCGGCTCGTCCAGCAGCAGCAGGCCGGGATCGTTCACGATGGCCTGGGCGATGCCGACCCGGCGCAGCATCCCGCCGGACAGGGTGCGCAGCTTGGCCCGGGCCTTGTCACCCAGGCCAACCTGCTCGACCGCGGCCGCCACCGCGCCCGGCACCCGGTCCGGTGGCATCTCCTTGAGCAGCGCGAAGTACTCGATGAACTCCACCACCGTGAACGACGGGTAGTAGCCGAGGTTCTGCGGCAGGTAACCGAGCCGGCGCCGGATCTCCCGCCGCGGACCGTACTCGCCGGGATTGCGGCCCAGCAGCCGCAGCGAGCCGGACGACGGCGGGATCACCGTGGCCATCATCCGCAGCAGCGTGGTCTTGCCCGCCCCGTTCGGCCCGAGCAGGCCGAAGACGCCCGGGCCGGCTTCCAGGTCCACCCCGGCCACCGCCTGGGTCCGGCCGAATCGCCGGGTCAGCCCGGCCGTCTCGATGTTCATGCCGTTCCTCTCGGGATGCGGGTGATGTAGAAGGCGATCGCGGTCCCGCAGGCCGCGATGGCCAGGTAGGGCAGGATGAGCGCGGAGTCGGTGATGGCGGTGACCAACTGGCCGTCCGCGGCCTTGCCGGCCAGCACGATGATCATCCAGCCGCCCATCCCGGCGGCCACCCCCGCGTTGGCCGACCGGGTCAGCGTGGCGGTGGCCAGCGCCAGCCCGCACATCGCGGTCATCGGCACCAGCCAGCCGAAGGTGAGCGCCGCCGCGGCCCCGGACACGGCGGAGGCAGCCACCCCGAGCAGGGCGTTCAGCGTGAAAATCGTGAGTGCGCGGGTCAGCAGCACCATCCGGTCGCTGACCGCCATGCTGCAGCACAGCTCGAAGGCCGGGTCGATCCCCGGCCCGTAGGCGTAGGCGATCCCGGCGGCGGCCAGGGCGGGCGCACCCAGCGCCACCCACGGCGTCCCGCTGGCCAGGGTGGCCACCGCCCCGGCGGCCAGCACCACGACCGTGGCGATGATCCAGCCGAGCAGCAGCGACGGCGTGGTCAGCAGGGCCCGGGCCAGCCCGGGCGAGCGGAGCAGCCGCCCGGCCAGCCGCTCGGCGCGCCCGGGATGCCGCCGCCACACCTGGGTGGCCACGCCGGCCCATACCCGGTCCAGGTCCACATCCGGCGGCACCTGGGCGCGGGCCTCGTCCTGACTGCCGGTCATCGGCCGCCTCCTTCCCTGGCCGGCTGCGCGCAGCGCCGCCCGCAACTGCCGGCGGGCCCGGTGCGCGCGGCTCTTCACCGTCCCCACCGGCACGCCCATCAGCTCGGCCACCTCGGCGACCGGCCGGTCCTCGGCGTACATCGAGCCGCCACGTCTCCCGGTCCGGGCTGCCCTCGGGCCCGAGCGCGCTGACCGCGGCGGCCAGGTCCGCCCGGGCCTGCGCGGCGTCCGCCGGATCCGGCTGGCTGAGCCCGCCGCCGGGCAGCCCGGCGGGCAGCAGCAGCGGGGCCGGGCCGCGGCGGCGCAGCCACAGCGCGGCCTGGCGGCGGGCGATCCCCCAGATCCAGCCGCCTCCCGAGCCCGCCCCGGGCCGGTAGCCGCGGGCGCCACGCCACACGGCGAGGAACGTCTCCTGGAGCACGTCCTCGACCTCGGCCGCGGGCAGCGTGGCGCGCAGCCGGGCGGCCAGCCACGGCGCGTGCCGCGCGAACAGCTCGCGCAGCGCGACGTCGTCCCCGCGGCCCACGGCGGCGATCAGCTCGTCATCGTCCATCGCATCTCTATTGCGCTGGGGTGGCCATCGGTTCGCCGCGACGCGGGATTTCCCGGATCGGGATGTCGTGACGTCTCGTGGCCGCCCGGGTTAGACAATGTGAGCATGCCGCATGCAGCCAGAAGATGGGAGTGGGACAGCCGCCGGGGGCCGGCCCGGCCACGGGCCGGCGGTGCGTGGCCACGGCGGGCGGCCACGGCGGCCGCGGGCCTGCGTGGCGGCCGGCTGCGCCGCCGCCCCGGCTGCTCATCCGGCCGCGGCCCGGACCCCGGAGCGGACCGCGGCCGCGCCGGCCACCCGTCCGGCCGCCACCGCGGCCACGGCCAGTCCCAGCCCTTCCCCCCGGCCGAGCGCCGGGCCGACCGTGCTCCCGGTCCCGCCCCCGCCGGGGCGCCTGCCGCAGACCCCGGCCTCCCCCAGCGCGAACACCCGCGACTTCGCCGCGGAGATGACCGACCTGTGGGCGGCCGTGGTCACCGGGAAGGCCGCGCTGGCCGCCCAGGCGTTCTTCCCGCTCCCGGCCTACACCCAGATCAAGGCCATCTATGACCCGGCCGCCGACTGGCACGGCCGGCTGTTCGCCGACTTCAGCCTGGACGTGGCCGCGGCCCACCGCTACCTGGAGCCGGGCGCCGCGCGGGCCCGCCTGGTCCGGGTCATCGTGCCGTCCGCGGAGGCGGCCTGGATCCCCCCCGGGGTGTGCTCGAACTCGGGCGGGTACTGGCACGTCGGCGGCGCCCGCCTGGTTTACCAGCACAACGGCCAGCTCCGCTCGATCGGGATCGCCTCGCTGATCTCCTGGCGGGGCCGGTGGTACGTGGTCCATTTCGGCGCGGTGCTGCGCGACGCGGCCATCGGGATCGTGGACACTGCCCGAGGCCGGCCCCGGGGTGCCGGGGCCGCCGGGCGGGTGCTGAACCCCCGGGGCGGCCGCGGCCAGGATGACCGAGGCGCCGCGTAGGCTGCCGTGCGGCCCGGCAGCCCGTGCCGGGCCGTGACGAAAGGGAGCGGGATGGACTGGAAACTTGAGGTCGTGGTCGTGCCGGTCAGCGACATCGACCGGGCCAAGGACTTCTACGTCGGCCGGCTGGGCTTCCGGCTGGACGCCGACACCACGCCGCAGGAGAACATGCGGGTCGTGCACATGACCCCGCCCGGGTCCGCCTGTTCGGTGGTGGTCGGGCCGGTGCTGTCCAGCCCGGACGCGCCTGCGGGCCCGCGGCCCTCGCTGCAGCTCGTGGTCAGCGACATCGAGGCCGCTCACCGTGAGCTGGCCGGGCGCGGCGTCGGGGTCTCGGACATCCAGGTGCTGGACCCGCGGGACGGCGGGAAGTTCTGCTTCTTCGCCGACCCGGACGGCAACGGCTGGGCCATCCAGGAGATCCGCCAGCACGTCGGTGCCCCGCTGGGCCCGGCGTGACCGGGACGTCTCGGCCTCCCGCCCGTCGGTCCCGCCTCAGGCGGCGCGCCGGGCGCGGATGACCAGGCCGGTGCCGAGGCCGGGGAAGGCCCGCTGGATGACCCGGAACGGCGCGGTGCCCCAGCGGATACCGGTCCCGCGCAGCCGCCCGGCCGGCTGGAGGAGGCGGCCGGACGCCGCGGTCCGCTCGGCGACGGACGTTCCCCGCTGCGCGGCGAGGCGGCGGCGGCGCGATCAGGTCGCGGCCCGCCTCCAGCAGGTAGCCGAGCGGGAAGCCGTACTGGATCACGAGCACGTCGGTGAACCCGCAGCGGGCCAGCAGCGGAGCGACCGCGTCCGGGTCGTAGCGGCGGAAATGACCGACCAGCTCGTCGGCCGGCCCGTACCGGCGCTGGTGCGCGGGCACCGAGAGCAGGAGCCAGCCGCCGGGCCGCAGCCGGGCCGCCCAGTCGCGCAGCGCGGCCGCGTCATCCTCGATGTGCTCCAGCACCTCGAACGCGCACACCAGGTCGAACTGCTGATCGCCGAGCGCGTCCACTGCCCGTGGTGCGGACCTCGCCGCCGCCCGCCGCGCTGATCCGCTGCCGCGCCACCGACGAGGACGTCTCGTCCGGCTCGACCCCGAGGTAGTGGTACCGCTGGGCCAGCCGGACACCGAGGGCTCCCTGGCCGCAGCCCACCTCCAGCACGTCATGGACATCCGGGGGCAGCGTCCGCCGCACGACGTCGTAACGCAGCCACCCGTTCGGCGTCAGCGGCGCCAGGCGGTCCAGGTCCGGCCGGGGCGCTGCCGGTGTTGATACGGCCGTCATGATGGGCTCCTCTGGGCCAGCGGGACAGTGGCGGGGGCGCCGCCCGGGACGAGCCGCTGGAGCAGCGGGGCCACGATCCGCTCGGGCGCGAATTCCGCCGCGGCCAGGCGGCGCGCGTCCCGGCGCAGCCGGGCCAGCTCAGCGCGGTCGCGGGCCAGCCGGAGCAGGGCCGCGGCCAGTTCCTCGGCATCGCCGGGCGGTACCAGGATGGCGGCGCCGCCCAGGGCACGGCGCTGCGGGGCGGTGTCCGAGGTGACGATGGCACAGCCGGCGGCCGCGCCCTGGAAGACCTTGTTCGGCACCACCCGGAGCGCCTTGTCCCCGGTGCCGAAGATGCCCAGGCAGACATCATGCCCGGCGACCAGCGCAGGCAGGTCAGCGGCGGGCACCCAGGGGATCCACCGGACGGCGGTGTTCGCCCCGGCCGCGCTCCTGGCCGCGGCCTCGTCCTGGCCGCCGCCGATCATGGTGACCTGGACGGGGGCCCCGGCCAGCCGGGCCAGGGCCGCGCCGATGACCGGCGTGCCCTGCAGCGGGGTATAGAGGCCGTAGAAGACCACCCGGAGGGCTCCCGGCCCGCCGTCCCCGGCGGCCGGCGCCGGGGACCCGGCCGCCGGCTGCGCGTCCTGGCCCGCCGCATACCAGGCCGCGGGCGCGCCGACCGGCACGACCACGGCCCGGGCCCGGTGCTGCGCGGGCAGCGCGGCGAGGTGCTCCTCGGTGTCCACCACGACGATGTCGGCGGCGCGCAGCGCGGCGGCGTCGATGAGGCGCAGCAGCACCTGGCGGGGGCCGCCGTCCAGCCGCCGGTCGCGGCCGGTGGCGCTGGCACCGACGAGGTGATCGAGGACCACCGGGACCCGGCGGAACAGCAGCCGCGCCAGATGGACGTCGAAATGGCCGAGGTAGCCCACCACGACCACGTCGGGGGCGGGCATCCGGCGGGCGCGCCGGGCCAGCGTGGCCCAGCGCCGGGCCAGCCGGACCAGCAAGGCGGGCGCGCGCCAGGGGCGGGCCAGCATGTCCACCCGGGCCGCGGTGTCCAGTCCCAGCGGCGCGTTGCACTCCGCCACCTCGGCCCCGCGGGCGCGCAGCCCTTCCGCGATGGTGGCCACCCTCGGGTGCATCGCGGTGTCATAGGTGCCGAAGACCAGAACGCGCATGATGTGGGCACCCTAACCGCCCCCGGGTATCAGACGGGCCCGGATCGGGCGGATTGCGGCGCCCGGAACGCTTAGGCTCTGGCTATGCCAGAAAGCCAGGCCGTCCCGGCCGTGGAAGGACGGGACAGCAGCCTGAACGGGACCGCCCGCGGGGGCACGGGCTGGTGGCCCGCCGCCGCCCGGCTGCTCCGCGGCCGGCCGGTCCGCTGGGGATTCGTGGCGGTCACCATCGGGCTCGGCGGCTACGCGGTGGCGCGGGAATGGACCGGCGTCCGGGCCGCGCTGGCCAGCCTGGGAGCCGCCTCCGTCGCCGCCGCCCTGCTCGCCGTGCTGGCCGGGCTCACCGCCACCATGCAGGCCTGGCGGGTGCTGCTGGCCGGCCTGGGATCACCGCTGCCGGTCCGCGCGGCGGCCCGGATCATGTTCATCGGCCAGCTGGGCAAGTACCTGCCCGGCTCCGTGTGGCCCATCCTGGCGCAGATGGAACTGGGCCATGCCTACCGGGTGCCACGGCACCGGTCGGCCAGCGCCGCGGTGCTCACCATGCTGATGTCCCTGCTCACCGGGCTGCTCGCCGCGCTGGTCACGCTGCCCTTCGTGGCCGGCGCGACACCGTACCGGTGGGCCTTCGCGGCCGACCCCCCTGCTGGTCGTCTGCCTGCATCCCCGGGTGCTCAACACGCTGCTGGGCTGGCTGCTCCGGCTGGCCCGGCGGCCGCCGCTGGAACAGCCGCTCACCGGCCGGGTGCTGGGGGCGGCGCTGGCCTGGTCGCTGGGCAGCTGGGTGCTCTACGGCCTGCAGATCTGGGTGCTCGCGGTCCGGCTCGGTGCGCCGGCCGGGAAGGCGGCCCTGCTGGCCGTGGGCGGCTTTGCCTTCGCCTGGTGCGTGGGCTTTCTCGTCGTATTCGCCCCGGCCGGGGCCGGCATCCGGGAGGTGCTGCTGGTGGCCCTGCTCGGCCCGATGCTCGGCGTCAGTGCCGCCACCGCGGTGGCCCTGGTGTCCCGGGTCCTGATGACCGCGGGTGACCTGATCACCGCCGGCGTGGCCGCGCTGAGCAGCCGCCGCCCCGGGCAGCCGGGCAGTGCGGCGGCCGGCCCGGGGAAACCCACATTAAGTACTTCTGCGGCCAAGATAAAACCGCGTTAAGTACTTCTGAGGCCGAGATAACTTTTATGTGGCCTTGAGCACCGTTAGGGATGTTGTTCGTCTGGTAAGACTCCCTAGGCGATATTCTTCGCAGTCATGGGCTTCCGGCTGACGACGGACCGCGCCACGGGCGCCCCCCAGCAGACCGCTGGTGAACCGATGCCACCGCGGCGGATGCTGCACCCGCTGACGGTCGGGCTGCTGACCGCGCTGGTTGCGGCTGGCTACTCTGCGTTCGCCCTGGCCCGCTTCTATACCTTCCAGACCTCGTCCTACGATCTGGTGATCTTCGACCAGGCGGTCCGGTCCTACGCGCACCTGCACCCCGGCATCTCGATCATGAAGGGGGTGCATAACGGATTCGGGCCGGACTTCTCGGTGCTGGGGGATCACTGGTCACCGATACTTGCCGTGCTGGCCCCCTTGTACTGGGTGGATAACAGCCCGGCCAATCTCCTGGTGGCCCAGGCGGTGCTGTTCGCGCTGGCCATCCCGCCGCTGTGGGTCTTCACCCGGCGGGCGTTCGGGGGCGGCCGGAAGGCCACCGCGGCCGCCTACCTGGTCGCGGTGGCGTACGCGCTGAGCTGGCCGATCGCCTCCGCGCTGGCGTTCGACTTCCATGAGGTCGCGTTCGCCCCCGTGCTCACCGCGGTCGCGCTGGAGCGGATCCAGGCCGGGCGGCTGCGCACCGCACTGCTGGCGCTGGCCGGGCTGCTCCTGGTCAAGGAGGACATGGGCTTCCTGGTCGCCGGGATCGGCGTGTACCTGATCCTGTCCCGGCCGCGCACGCTGCCCAAGCAGTGGCTGGTCGGGGCGGCCCTCATCGTGGCCGGCGTCGCGGACGGCCTGATCGCGACCTACGTGCTGATCCCGGCGATGGGCGGCCGCGCCGACTACTACTGGGCTTATCAGGCGCTCGGCAACAATGGCCCGCAGGCCATCGCGCACATTCTCGCCCACCCGGCCGGCTCGCTGCGGCTGGCCATCACGCCGCGGGTGAAGCTGGACACGATGCTGTGGCTGCTGGCCGCGTTCTGCTTCCTGTCGCTGCGCTCGCCACTCGTGCTGGCCACCATTCCGCTGCTGGCCGAGCGGATGCTGGCCACCAAGTTCCCCAACTGGTGGGTCACCGGATTCCAGTACAACGCCTACCTGGTGATCGTGCTGGCGATGGCGGCGGCTGACGGCGCCGCCCGGCTGGACCGGGACTGGCTGCGGATCAGGCAGCGAATCGGGCCCCGGCGTGCCCGGGCAGAGGATGCCCCGGCGGCCGCTGCCCCGGCGGCCGCTGCCCCGGCGGCGGGACTGCCCCGGCGGAGGACGCCCCGGCAGCGGACGCCGCGGCCGAGGATGCCCGGGCCGCCCGCCGGGTCCCGGTCCGGGCGGGCGGGACGGTGGCCCTCGGCTGTGCCGTGGCGATGGCCGCGGTGGCGGTGGCGCTGGTGCCCCGGTTCGCGTTCGGTCCCGCGCTGCACCCCTCCTTTTACCATCGGACCCGGCTGATGCACGCGGCCGCGGCGGCGGACGCCCGGGTGCCCAGCGGGGTTACCGTCCAGGCGGTCGGCAACCTGGGCCCGCAGCTGTCGTCGCGGGACACCGTCCTGCTGTTCGACGGCGATGGCGAAACGCCCCGGTTCTCGCCGTGGATCGTCGCCGACGTGCGGCGCCAGGTGTTCACCTTCCCCAGCGTCCAGGCCCAGCGGCAGCGCGTCGCGCTTCTCGAGCGGCACGGCTACCAGGTGGTCTTCCGGCGTGCCGGGTACGTGGTGCTGCACCGCGGCGCCGCAGGATCCGGGCAGGCGGCCCGATGAGCACCGATGCGCAGACGAGGCGGGCCGGCTCCGCACCCGGGCCCGCCGGGGGCCTGGCGCAGGCCGCGGACCCGGCCGGGCAGCTGCTGCGGCGGCTCACCGTGCTGCCCGCCATGCTGGTGCTGGCCTGGCTGCTGGCCAGCCTCCCGCTGCTGCTGCTGGGCGTGTTCCGCCCGCTGCCCATGCTGGTGGTATCGGTGCCGCTGGCCGCCGGGCTGGTCCTGGCCGTGCTGCGCTGGGTCCCCCAGGCCAGCCCGCCGGACCCGGCCAGCCTGCCCGATCCGGCCAGCTGGGCGGAGCGGGCCCGGACGCCCTGGTGGGTGCTGATCGCGCTGGTCGTGATCGCGGCCGGCTTCGGCGCCGACCAGTTCGTCTTCCACGCGCAGCAGATCATCATCATGCGTGACCCGGCGTCCTACATCCAGTTCGGGAACTGGCTGGCCGGGCACGGCTCACTGCCGATCCCGGCCGACCGGGCCGCCTTCGGCCCGGCCCCGCAGGGGCTGCACTTCGACAGCTACGCCTTCTACCAGGTCGGCGGGACCGTGGTGCCGCAGTTCATGGCGGGGCTGCCGATGCTGCTGGCGGGCGGTTTCTGGGCCGGCGGGGTGAGCACGGCGGCCGCGATGGGCGCGCTGTTCGGGGCGCTGGGCGTGCTCGCCTTCGGCGGCCTGGTGGCCCGGCTGGCCGGGCCGCGCTGGGCGCCGCTGGCCGCCCTGGTGCTGGCTCTCTCGATGCCCGAGCAGTTCACCAGCCGGTCCACCTACAGCGAGCCGGTGGTGCAGATCCTGTTCCTCGGCGGCCTGTGCCTCATCATCGACTCGCTGTCGGCGGAGGGCCGCGGCGCCCGGGTCGCCGCGGCGCTCGGCGGCCTCGCCGTGGGCATGACCCTGCTCGTGCGCATCGACGGGGCCAGCGACGTGCTGCCGTTGATCCCGTACATCGGGCTGCTGCTCATCGGCCGGCGCCAGCAGGCCGTCCCGATGCTCGGCGGCCTGGTCGCCGGCGGCCTCTACGGCGTGGTGGACGGCCTCCTGCTGTCCCGGCCCTACCTGCACACCATCAAGAGCTCGCTGGTGCCGCTGGCGCTGGTGGGCATCATGGTGGTGCTGGCCACCGGCGCGGCGGTCGTGGTGCTGCGCGAGCGGGGGCTGCCGGAGATCACCCGGTCCTGGCTGCCGAACGCAGCGGCCGCCCTGGCCTTCGTGGTGACCCTGGGCTTCATCGTCCGGCCCTACGTGCAGACCACGCACGCCACCGTCACCGGGACCACCCGCCAGGTGATGGCCGGCTTCCAGCGGGACAACCACCTGCCCGTGGACCCCACCCGGAGCTATTACGAGATCAGCATGCACTGGGTGTTCTGGTACATCGGGGTGCCCGCCGTGCTGCTCGGCACGCTCGGCGCCGCCGTGCTGGCCCGCCGGTGCGTGCGCGGCCGCGCACCCTCCTGGACGCTGCCGCTGATGATCTTCGCCTGGACCATCGTCATCACGCTGTACCGCCCGTCCATCACCCCGGATCAGCCCTGGGCCAGCCGCCGGCTGGTCCCCGCGGTGCTGCCGGGCTTCATCCTGCTGGCGGTCTGGGCGCTGCCGTGGCTGACCGGCTGGCTGCGCCGGCATGGCTACGACCGGGTGTTCCGGGCCGGCATCAGCACCGTGGGCGTGGCCGCGCTGGTAATCCCGGCGGTGATCACCACCTACGGGCTGGGCATCAAGGACGGCCCGGGCGGGCTGCGGCCCATCTCCGCCACCGTCGCGTTCACCCGCACCTACCGGGGGGAGATCGCGGCGGTCGCCCGGCTGTGCGCGGCCATCCCGGGCAACGCGTCCGTGCTCATCGTCGACGGCTCGGTCGCCGATCACCTGTCCGAGGTGGTCCGCGGCACCTGTGACGTGCCGGTGGCCCGGCTGCGGCGCTACATCCCGGCCCCGGCGCAGGTCCGCGACGCGGTCAGCGGCATCCGGCAGGCAGGCCGCCGGCCGGTGCTGCTGGCGGCCAGGAAGTCCCAGCTCACCCGCTACGGCGGCAGCGTCAGGGAGGTGATGGCCCTGCGCATCGTGCAGGACGGGCACACCCTGACCACTCCCCCGAAGACCACCTGGACCATACCCTTCAACGTCTGGATGACGGAGCCGCCACGATGAACATGCTGATTGACGGACTGACCGCTGCCGCGCCGGGTGACGCGGCCGCCCCGGGTGACGCGGCGGCCCCGGCGCCCGCGGGCGGCGAGCAGGAACAGGCGCCGTACGTCTCGATCGTCCTGCCGTGCCACAACGAGCAGGGGCATGTGATCGCCGAGGTGGCGCGGATCTGCGAGGCGATGGACGCCAGCGGGTACGACTACGAGCTGGTCGCCTACGACGACGCGTCCACCGACGAGACCCTGGCCCGGCTGCACGAGGCCGCGCCCCAGTTCCCGCAGCTGAGGATCGTGCACTTCCGGCGTAACGGCGGGTCGGGTACCGTCCGGCGGATCGGCACCCAGCAGGCCCGGGGGCAGATCGTGGTGTGGACCGACGCCGACATGACCTACCCCAACGAGCGGATCCCCGAGCTGGTCCGGATGCTGGAGACCGAGCCGGACCTGGACCAGGTGGTCGGCGCGCGGACCAGCGAGGAGGGCACGCACAAGTTCCTCCGGGTGCCGGCCAAGTGGTTCATCCGCAAGCTCGCCGAACGGCTGACCAACTCGGAGATCCCCGACCTGAACTCCGGCCTGCGGGCGTTCCGGCGCCAGGTCGCCCTGCCCTACCTGCGGCTGCTGCCGCCCGGGTTCTCCTGCGTGACCACCATCACCATCGCGTTCCTGTCCAACCAGCACGACGTGCGGTACGTGCCCATCGGCTACGCCAAGCGGGCCGGGACGTCGAAGTTCCACTTCGTCAAGGACGCCTACCGCTACATCCTGCAGGTGCTGCGGATGGTCATGTACTTCAACCCGCTCAAGGTGCTGATGCCGGTCGCGCTGACGCTGCTCACGCTGGGCATCGCCAAAGGCATCTACGACATGGTGGTGCACCCGGTGCACGTGGCGACCGACACTGTGCTGGTCTTCGTCAGCGGCCTGATCATCGCCACGCTGGCGCTGCTCGCCGACCTGATCGTCCGTTCCCGGGGAGACGTGTAACGTGGCCCGTCGCATCACCGTCCTCGGCACCGGGTACCTGGGCGCCACGCACGCCGCCTGCATGGCGGACCTCGGCTTCGAGGTGCTCGGCGTGGACGTGGACCCAGGACGGATCGAGGCCCTGGCCGCCGGGCGGCTGCCCTTCTACGAGCCTGGCCTGGAGCCGCTGCTCGGCCGCGGGCTGCGCTCCGGGCGGCTCCGGTTCACCACCTCGTTCGCCGACGCTGCGGACTTCGGCGACGTGCACTTCTGCTGCGTGGGCACCCCGCAGCGGGCCGGGTCGGGCGGCGCCGACCTGTCTCAGCTATTCAGCTGCATCGATATGCTCGCGCCGCTGCTCAGCCGGCCCAGCCTGATCGTGGGGAAGTCCACCGTCCCGGCGGGCACGGCCGCCATCCTCGCCGAGCGGCTGGCCCGGCTGGCCCGCCCCGGGGTGGCGGCCGAGCTGGCCTGGAACCCGGAGTTCCTGCGCGAGGGCCACGCGGTGGCCGACACGCTGCGGCCGGAGCGGATCGTGGTGGGCGTCCGCTCGGCGGCCGCGGAGGCGGTGCTGCGGGACATTTACGCGGGGCCGCTGGCCGGCGGGGTGCCGCTGGTGGTGACGGACTTCGCCACGGCGGAACTGGTGAAGGTGGCCGCCAACGCGTTCCTGGCCACGAAGATCTCGTTCATCAACGCGATGGCCGAAGTCTGCGAGGTAGCGGACGCCGACGTGACCATGCTGGCCCGGGCCCTGAGCTTCGACCACCGGATCGGCGGCGCGGGCATGAAGCCCGGCCTCGGGTTCGGCGGCGGCTGCCTGCCCAAGGACATCCGGGCCTTCATTACCCGGGCCGAGGAGATGGGCGCGGGTGAGTCGGTGTCGTTCCTGCGCCAGGTGGACGCGATCAACATCCGGCGCCGCACGCGGATGGTCGGCCTGGCGCAGGACCTGGCCGGCGGCGCAGTGGACGGCTGCCAGGTGGGCGTGCTCGGGCTGGCCTTCAAGCCCGACTCCGACGACATCCGGGACTCGCCCGCCATCGACGTGGCCACCGCCCTGCGCGACCTCGGCGCCAGGGTGGTGGCCTACGACCCGGCCGGTACCGTCAATGCCCAGCGCGCGCATCCGGAGCTGGAGTATGCCGGGTCCCTGCTCGGCGCGGCCGCGGACGCCGACGTCCTGCTGGTGCTCACCGAATGGGCTGAGTTCCGGGACGCCGATCCGGAGGTCATCGGCAAGGCGGTGGCCCACCGCGCGATCGCGGACGGTCGGCACGTACTGGACCCGGCGGCGTGGCGGGCCGCCGGCTGGACCTACCGGGCCCTGGGGCGCCCGGCCGGCTGACCCGGGCGGCTCAGCCTTTCCCCGGGTTGAAGATGCCGAGCGGGTCGAGCGCCGTACGCACCGCGGACTGCATGGCGATGGAGCCCGGGTCGAGTTCCCGGCGCATGCCGTCGCGTTTCAGGAGCCCGACGCCGTGCTCCCCGGTGACGGTGCCGCCGAGCGCGATGGCCGCGTCGAGGAGCTCCTCGAACGCCGCCTGGGCCGCGGCGCGCGCGGCCTCGTCCCCGGCCGGGGTGATGATCAGCGGGTGCAGGTTCCCGTCGCCCGCGTGGGCGATCGTCGCGATCTGCACGCCGTACCGCGCCGCCAGCTCGCTGATGTGCTGCAGCATGGCCGGGACCTGGGACCGGGGCACGCAGACGTCCTCGGTGAGCACCGGGCCGAGCCGTTCCAGCGCCGGGTAGGCCAGCCGCCGGGCCTCGAACAGCGCCTCCGCCTCGGCCGCGTCAGTGGACTGCTCGACCCACAGGGCCCCCGCCCCGGCCATGGTCGCGGCGACCGCCGCCGCCTCGCTGTCCCCCGAATCCCCCGGCGAGTCCACGCGGGCCAGCAGCAGCGCCGACGCGTCGGCCTCGATGCCCAGGTGCTTCCACTCCTCGACCGCCTTGAGGCAGGCCCGGTCGAGGAGTTCCAGCACGGCCGGGGTCAGCCCCTGGCGGGTGATCTGCGCGACCGCCTGGCCGGCGGCGACCAGGTCGCCGAAGGCGGCGACGACCGTGCGCGGCGGCCCGGACGGCGCCGGGCGCAGCCGCAGCGTCACCTCGGTCACCACGCCCAGGGTGCCCTCGGACCCGACGAACAGCCCGGCCAGGTCGAGCCCGGCGACGCCCTTGGTGGTGCGCCGCCCGAGCCGGACCGCCTCGCCGTAGGCCACCGGGCCGCCGACCACGGCGCGCAGCCCGAGCACGTAGTCCCGGGTGACCCCGTACTTGAGGCAGCACAGGCCGCCCGCGTTGGTGGCGACGTTGCCGCCGATCGTGGACCACGGGGCGCTGGCCGGGTCCGGCGGGTACCACAGGCCGTACTCGGCCACCGCGGCCTTGAGGTCGTTGTTGACCACGCCCGGCTGTACCACGGCCAGCAGGTTGTCCTGGTCAATCTCCAGGACCCGGTCCATCAGCGACAGGTCGAGGATGACGCAGCCGCTGACCGCGTTGGCCCCGCCGGACAGGCCGGTGCCCGCGCCGCGCGGTACGACCGGCGCGCCCGCCTCGGCGCAGGTGCGCACGACGTGCTGCACCTCGGCTTCCGACCGCGCGCGCACGCCGGCCGCGGCCAGGCCGGCCGGCGCCCATTCCGCGTCATCATGGGACAGGGCAGCGAGCACGTCCGGGTCGGTGATGACACGGTCACCGGGCAGGCCCCGGCCGAGCATCTCGGCCAGCGCACCCGGCCCGGCCCCGCCTTCCGCGCTGAGGGCTAGGTCCATGGAATGACCTTAGGCCAGCCGTAGCTCGGGACTAAAGGCCCGTCCATCGGCGGGGGCCGCGTTGTTAGCATCGCTGCCGTCACGAGTGCCAGCGTCAAGCCCCGGCTTGCTGGCCGGCAACCCTCCCCCGCGGTGGGGTGCCCCGGGTGATGACACGGCCGCGCCGGTCCGGCGCGGCAAGCGTGGGCCCGGGCCTCGGGTCCCCGAGGTACCGGGAAAGGCGCGCCATGATCACGCAATCCGTCCCTGCCCAGGCCGCCCCGGCCGTCCCTGCCCAGGCATCCCCGGCAGGCCAGGCCGCCCCGGCCGTCCCTGCCCAGGCCGCCCCGGCAGGCCGGGCCCCGGCCCCCCCGGGGTTCATCGCGCCGCTGGCCCCCCTGGTGGGGGCCGGCCAGCAGGTCCCGCTGGTGCAGGGCGGCCAGGCCCGGTATGTCAACCTGGACCTGGCGGCCAGCGCCCCGGCCCTGCAGCAGGTGGCCGACCGGGTATCCGGGCTGCTCCCGTGGTACGCCAGCGTGCACCGCGGCGCCGGGTACGCCTCCCTGGTCAGCACCGCCGCCTACGAGTCCGCCCGTGCCACCGTCGGGTCCTTCATCGGCGCCCGGCCCGGTGACGTGGTCATCTTCACCCGGCACACGACCGACGCGCTGAACCTGCTGGCCGCCGCCACCCCGGGTGACGTTCTGTACCTGGATGTGGAGCACCACGCCAACCTGCTGCCGTGGCAGGTCCGCGATGGCCGGGTGGTCACCGCGCAGCCCACCGTGGCGGCCACGCTGGCCGCCATCGCCGCCGAGCTGTCCCGCCGGCCGGCCGCCCTGGTCACCGTCACCGGGGCGTCCAACGTCACCGGCGAGTGCCTTCCGCTGGCCCGCCTGGCCGCGCTGGCGCACGCCCGCGGGGCCCGGCTGGCCGTGGACGGCGCCCAGCTGGTCCCGCACCGGGCGGTGGACCTGCGCGCCACCGGCATCGACTACCTGGCGTTCTCCGGGCACAAGCTGTACGCCCCGTTCGGGGCCGGCGTGCTGGCCGGCCCGCGGGACTGGCTCGACGCTGCGCCGCCGCACCTGGCCGGCGGGGGTGCGGTCCGCGAGGTGACGGCCAGCACGGTGAGCTGGGCCAGCTCGCCGGCCCGGCACGAGGCGGGCACGCCCAACCTGCCCGGCGCGGTGGCGCTCGCCGCCGCCTGCGGGGAGCTGGCGGCGCTGCCGCCGGGCGCGCTGGCCGCCCACGAGCAGGCGCTGAGCGGGCGGCTGTCCGCCGGGCTGGCCGCGCTCGGCGCCACGGTGCACCGGATCTGGCCGGACGCCGGGGACCCGGTGGGCATCGCCAGCTTCACGCTGCCCGGCGCCGATCCCGGGCTGCTCGCCGCGTACCTGTCCGCGGAGCACGGGATCGGGGTGCGTGACGGCCGGTTCTGCGCGCATCCGCTGCTGGCCCGGCTCGGTGTCCCGGCCGCGGTCCGGGCCAGCATCGGCATCGGGACCAGCAGCGCCGACGTGGACCGGCTGCTCGGCGCGGTCGGGGAATTCGCGCGCCGGGGGCCGTCCTGGCGCTACCGGCAGGACGGCGGGGCGTGGCTGCCCGACCCGGAGACGCGCCCGCTGCCCGGCGCGCAGGCCCGGCCGCTACCTGACCCACGCACCGCCTCCCCGTGCGCCGAGTTCCAGCCGCCCGGGCGGCCGGCCGGAACGTTGACAGCCTCAGGCGGCCGGACGGCAGCTCAGCGGCCGAACGTTGACAGCCTCAGATTGGTATGTGCAGACTAATCTGCGATGAACCTCAGCCGCCTGACCATCCTCGGCCTGCTCGCCGAGCGCGGGCCGATGCACGGCCACCAGATCCGCCGGGTCGCCGCGCTGACCAACGCCGAGGTGTGGGGCGGCATCACGGGCGGCGCGCTGTACGCGGAGCTGCGCAAGCTCGATGGTGAGGGGCTCATCGCGGCCGTCCGCGAGGAGCAGGTGGGCCGGCGCCCGGCCCGGACGGTGTACGGCATCACCGGCGAGGGGCGCCTGGAACTGGTCGTCCAGCGGGACGCCGCGCTGGAGGTCATCTTCGGCTCGGCGGACCCGCTGTCGGTCGTGCTGCTCTTCGCCGCGGGCGGGGACGCCGAGGAACTCGGCCAGCGGCTGGCGGCCCGGCGGCGCCGGGCCGAGGGCCAGCTGGCGGCGATGGCCGCGGAGCGGGAGCGGCTGACCGCCCAGGGACTCCTGCCCGCACTGGCGGTGGCCGCATTCCGCCGGGGCGAACTGCGGCTCGAGGCGGAGCTGCGGTGGCACGCGGAGTTCGACGGGCAGCTCGTGGCCGGCCTCCCCGGCCCGCCCGGCCTCCCCGGCCCGCCCGGCCTCCCGGGGACGCCCGGCCCGCCCGGCCTGCCGGACCTGCCGGGGACGGCGGCCCGGCCTGCGGTGCGGGCGGTGCGGTGACGGGCGCTCCCGCCGCCACCGCGCCGCCCGCCCGGGCCAGCCGGGCGGGCAGGCTGCTGGTGGTCAACGTGACCGCCTGCGCGCTGCTGCTGATCCAGTACCTGCTCGGCATGGCGGTGAACCTGTACGTCACGCTGCCCGGCCGGCACCCGGGCGCCGGCGCCGCCAACTACTTCACCGGCGCGGTATCCGGCCTGGCCTGGGTCATCGCGCACGGCCCCGGCTGGGCCGCCGCCCACGCGGCGTTCGGGCTGGCCCTGGCGGTGGCCGCGCTGGCCAGCATCGCGCTGGCCCGGGGCCAGGGCAGCCGCGCCGTCACCGGCACGTCCGTGCTCGGCGCGCTGGCCATCGTCGGTGCCGGCTTCAACGGCGCGAGCTTCCTGAACTACGGGCACGCGTTCAGCTCGATGATCATGGCCGCATTCTGGGCCCTGGCGCTGGCCTGCTACCTGACCGGACTAGTTCTCGTGGTTCGCCA
>CAWIYD010000017.1:0-61511 GCA_963840195.1 uncultured Actinomycetes bacterium | reverse complement strand
GGCGGGACCACGTCGGCCGGCGGGATCGGCGCCGCGGCGGGCACGGGCGGTTCCGCGGCAGCGTCTTCCCAGACCTCGCCGGGCGACCCGGGCTCGGGGCGGGTACGGGCCTGCCTGCCGGCCGCCGCCACCGCGGTCTCGAACGCCGACATCGCATCCTGCATCACCACGTTGACCGCGTCCGCCGCGGCGGCCACGCCCGAGGCCAGGCCCGGGCCTGACTCGCGCAGCCGGCGCCGGGCCCGGCAGATCGGGCACCAGGCACATTCCGGCGACTCCATGTGGTCGGCCGTTGCCGTCTCCCAGACATCGGCCCGCCTCTGGTTGCCGCCGAGCGCCGTGCGGATCTGGCCATTCAGTTGCCGGCTCACCCCGCGCGCGCCCGACCGGACCAGCCACCGCTGCAGCTCGCCGATCAGGTCGCCAGTTGACTGCCTGGGCTGGTCCGTCACGTCACGCCTCTTCCCTGTCGTTCATCCCGGCTCACTCCTGCCGCGCCCGGGGAGCGCGGCCCGCTGCCGCGGCCGGTTAGGGCGCGTGGCCTGCCCCCGCCGCCCGGAGCCCCTCGACGCGGGACTTGAGCCCTTTCAGCGCGGTGTCGATGATCATCCTTTCGGCCTTGCGCTTCAGCATGCCCATCAGCGGTACCCGGACATCCACGCTGAGGTCGTAGGTCACCTCGGTCCCGCCGGGCTGGTCGGCCAGTGAGTACCCGCCCGCCATCGCGCTGATGACCGAGCCTGGCTCGGCGAGGTCCCAGCGGACCGACTCGTCGCCGTCCCACTCGTAGCCGAGCACATAGCTGTCCTTGATCATCCCCGCATCCAGGCTGAACCGGACCCGGCTGGCCCGGCCCTGGTCATCACGGCCAAGCACCTGGGCCGACCGCACCGCGGCCGCCCATTGAGGATATGCGGCGAAATCTGCGATGACGGCCATCACCGCGGGCCTGGCAGCGGCGATGGAGATGCTCGACGTCGTCCGGTCGCCCATGACCGGAGCGTACCTCTCGCGCCGGCCTCGGGGCAGCCGGCCGCGCCGCCGGCGGCCGCCGCCCTGGCTGCTACCAGCGCAGCACGTAGGGCACCCGGGTGGCGCGGAAGTGCCCCACGTTGATGCACTCGGTGCGGCCGATCCGCACCCGCCGGGCCAGTGGCTGGTGCACGTGGCCGAACAGGGCGTACCTCGGCTGGGTCGCCTCGATGTGCCGCAGCAGGGCCTCGCTGCCCCGTTCCACCCGCCGGGCCACCGTGTCGTAGAGCAATTGCGGTACCGCGGGCGGGATGTGGCTGCACAGGACGTCCACCGTCCCGGTCGCGGCCACCTTGGCCGCGAAGGCCTCTTCGTCGAGTTCGTTCGGGGTGCGGTAGGCGGACCGCAGCCCGCCCCCGACGAACCCGAAGGTCCAGCCGCCCAGGCTGGCCCGCTGCCCATCCAGTACCTGATGCCCAGGGCGCAGATGCGGCCCCCAGAGCCGGGGCAGGTCCACGTTGCCGTAGGTCAGGTAGGCCGGCTCCGGCATCCTGCCGAACAGTTCCGCGTACTGGCGGGACGCGGCCTGCTGCACATGAACGGCTGGGTCGCCGTCCAGGGCGGCCCACAGCCGGCGGGACATGTCCCGGGCCTCACCGAACCGCTTGGCGGTGCGCAGCGCCACGAACTCCTGGGCCTGCCGGGCACCGAACAAGTCCGCGAAAATGCCCTGCCCGTGGTCGGCGTAGTCGATGAACAGCAGCAGGTCCCCGAGGCAGATCAGCGCATCCGCGCCGCCCGCGGCGGCCAGCGCATCCGACCGGCCGTGGACATCGCTGACCACGTGCACCCGCATGCGCCCTACCTTAGGGCGGTACCGGACCGCGGGCACGGGGGGAAGGATGGGTCCAGGCGCTCCGGGTAAGTAAGCTGGTATTGCTACCTGCTGGTAGCTTTCGGGGGCCTCACCGGGGTACGGTCCATGTCGTCCGTCGTCGAACCTGACCGGCAGGAGCTGTCATGCGCGAATACGGCACCCCCGCTGCGGCGGAGATCACGCCGACCGCGAACCTGGCCGACGTCGTCTTCGACCGCGCGGACCGCGAGCCGCAGGCCGTGATCTTCCGCCGCCGGGTGCCGGGCAGCGGCCCCGCCTGGCAGGACGTGACCGCCGCGCAGTTCCGCGAGCGAGGTGACCGCGCTGGCCAAGGGCCTGATGGCGGCCGGTATCGGGGCGGGCGACCGGGTCGCCCTGCTGTCCCGGACCAGGTACGAGTGGACCGTCGCGGACTACGCGATCTGGTCGGCCGGGGCCGTCACCGTGCCCATCTACGAGACGTCCTCGGCCGAGCAGGTCGAGTGGATCCTGGGCGACTCCGGCGCCCGGGCGCTGATCGCCGAGACGCCCGGGCACCTGCAGGCCGCCGCGGACGTGCTGGGCAGGCTGCCCGGCGTGGAGCGGATCTGGCTGATCGACAAGGGCACCGGGGACGCCGCGGCCGGCCAGCCGGCCGACGGCACCCTGGACAGCCTGGCCGCGGAGGGCGCCGGCGTCAGTGACGACGCCCTGGCCGAGCGCCGGGCCGCCCGCGGCGCCGCCGACCTGGCCACCATCATCTACACCTCGGGGACCACCGGCCGCCCCAAAGGCTGCCAGCTCACCCACGGGAACATGCTCGCCGACGTGCGCAACGCGATCGGCGCGCTGCCGGAGATCTTCTCCGTGTCCGGGCGGTCGGCCCTGCTGTTCCTGCCGCTGGCGCACTCCTTCGCACGCATCATCCAGGTCGGCTGCCTGGAATCGGGCACGACCATGGGGCATACCGCAGACGTGGCCAACCTGGTCGCCGACCTGGGCAGCTTCCAGCCGACGTTCATCCTGGCCGTGCCGCGGGTCTTCGAGAAGGTGTACAACGGCGCGGAACTGCAGGCGTCGGCGAGCCGGCTGAAGGGCCGCATCTTCGCCGCGGCGGCGCGCACCGCGATCGAGTGGAGCCGAACGCTGGGCAGTTCCGGGCGGCCGCTGCCCGGCAGCCAGCCCCTCCGGCTGCGCGCCGCGCATGCCGCCTACGACCGGCTCGTCTACAGCAAGCTGAGGGCGGCCACCGGCGGGCGGGTCCAGTACGCCGTCTCGGGCGGCGCGGCGCTCGGCGAGCGCCTTGGGCACTTCTTCCGCGGCGCCGGCCTCACCGTGCTGGAGGGCTACGGGCTGACCGAGACCAGCCCGGTGATCTCGGTCAACCTGCCTGGCCGCAACAAGATCGGCTCAGTCGGCGCGCCCGTTCCCGGCGTGACCGTGCGGATCGCCGAGGACGGCGAGATCCTGGTGGCCGGGCCGAACGTGTTCCCCGGCTACTGGCACAATGACGCGGCGACGGCGGAGATGATCGACTCCGGGGGCTGGCTGTCCACCGGGGACCTCGGCGAGCTTGACGAGGACGGCTACCTGCGGGTCACCGGCCGGAAGAAGGACATCATCGTCACGGCCGGGGGCAAGAACGTGGCCCCGGCCGTGCTGGAGGACCGGCTGCGCGCGCATCCGCTGGTCAGCCAGGCCATGGTGGTGGGCGACGGCCGTCCCTATGTGGCGGGCCTGGTGACGCTGGACCCCGAAGCGCTGGAGGCGTGGCAGGGCCGGCATCCGCAACTGGCCCAGGCCAGCCTGGCGGAACTGGCGGGCAGCCCCGAGATCACCGCGGAGATCCAGGGGGCGGTGGACGAGGCCAACAAGGCGGTGTCCCGCGCGGAGTCGATCCGCCGGTTCCGGATCCTGCCGGTCGACTTCACCGAGCAGGAGGGCTACCTGACGCCGTCCCTCAAGGTCCGCCGGGGCGTGGTGGCCAAGGATTTCGCGGGCGACATCGACGCGCTCTACGAGTAGGGCGGCACGGCCCGGCGTCACCCGGCCAGGATGTGCGCGAGGCGCTGGGCGACCAGATCCCAGCGCCACTCCCGGTCCACCCAGGCGAGGCCCTTCTCCCCCATCGCCCGGGCGCCGGCCGGATCGGCGAGCAGCTGGATGAGCCGCTCCGCCAGCCGGGTCACGTCCCGGCCCGGTATCACGTAGCCGGTCTCCCCGTTCAGCACGGCATCCGGGGCGCCCCCCGAGTCGCCGGCGATGACCGGCAGGCCGGTCGCGGAGGCCTCCAGGTAGACGATGCCCAGCCCTTCCACGTCCAGGCCGCGGCGGCGGGTCCGGCACGGCATGGCGAACACGTCGCCCGCGTCGTAGTAGGCGGGCAGGTCCGCATCCGGGACCTGCCCGGTGAACCGGACCGAGCCGGCCACGTCCAGCTTGCTGGCCAGCCGCCGCAGCCGCCCGGCGGCCGGGCCGCCGCCGACCAGCAGCAGCACCGGGTCACCGCCGGCCGCCCGCACCGCCGGCCAGGCCCGCAGCAGCGTGTCCTGCCCCTTCCGGGCCACCAGGCGCGATACGCACACCACCACGGGCCGGTCCCCCAGGCCCAGCCGGTCCCTGATGGCGGCGCCGCCGGCCCCGGGCCGGAACGCGGCCGTGTCCACCCCGGGCGCCAGCCGGGCCATCCGGGCCGTGGCGGCCGGTGACAGCGCCCGGGCCAGCCGCACCCGGACGTACTCGCCGAGGTAGGTGACCACGTCCACCGAGTCACCGATCCGCCGCAGCAGGCCGCGGGCGACCGGCAGCGCCGCCCAGCCCGCCTCATGCCCGTGGGTGAGCGCGACGATCCGGGACGCCCCGGCCCGGCGCAGCGCCGGGGCCAGCAGGCCCAGCGGCGCCGCCGCGCCGAACAGGACGGTGTCGCAGCCGTGCTCGGCCAGGGCCGCCGCGGCACGGTCGCGCACGGCCGGCACCGGCAGCATCAGCGAGGTGGGGTGCCGTATCACCGGGAATGGCTGCCGCTGGTCGAACTCGGCCGCGCCCTCCCAGGCAGGCGCGTACACCACCACCTGGCCGGGGGGCAGCCGGAGGGCCAGGGCATGCACGAACGACTGGATCCCGCCGGCCCGCGGCGGGAAGTCGTTGGTGACGATCAGGACCTTTGGCATCTGGCACGGATCATAACGGGCCAGCGGCCCGGAAAGCCGCAGGCGGGCCCCCGGACGTGATCATCCGGGGGCCCGCCTGCGCACGGCGGGCTGGCCTGGCCGCGAGCCTCAGGGCCGCGCGGCGCTGTCCAGGTTGGCCGCGTACCAGCCGGCCAGCTGGACCTTCTCCACGTCCGAGCCGGTCTGCGGGGCGTCGATCAGGTAGCCCCCGCCCACGTACATCCCGACATGACCATCGCCGTCGAAGAACAGCAGGTCGCCGGGCTGCAGGTTGTTCGTGGACACCGCGGGCAGCGCGGCCACCTGCTCGTAGGTGGTCCGCGGGATGGCCACCCCGGCGGACGCCCAGGCCGCCTGGACCAGGCCCGAGCAGTCGAACGTCATTCGGCCCGGTCGCACCGTACACGTACGGGTCGCCGATCTTGGAGTAGGCGTAGGCCACGGCCTGGCCCGCAGCGCCGCTGACCGGGACGTTGTTGACAACCGGGGCGGTCGAGCCGCCCGCGCCGATCGTGGAGGTCGAGGCGACCTGCTGCTGCTGCTGCGCGGTGAGCGTGGCCAGGATGGCCTTCTGCTTGCTGAGCGCCTGGCCGATGGACTTCTTGCGGGCCAGCCGCTGCGCGTCCAGGCTGGCCACCGCCTGCTCGGTCCGGCTGGCGCTCTGCTGCGCGCTGGCCAGCTGGCGGGCGGCCGAGATGAACTCCTGCACCTGGGCCTGCCGGTCACTGGACAGCTGCAGCAGGACCGATGCCTGGTTCAGCACCGCCTGCGGGTTGTCCGTGGTGAACAGCGCGCCCATCGAGGTCATGGTGCCGCTCTCATACGCGGTGGAGGCGATCGAGGCGATCTCGTCCTGCATCGACCGGAACTTCGCCTGGTCCGTCTGGACCTCGCGGTTCACCAGGGTCAGCCGCTGCTTGGCCTGGGTCAGCTGCTGCGCCGTCAGGTCGTACTGCTGGACCGCCTGGTCCTGCTCCGAGGTGAGATGGTCCACCGTCTTCTGCACCTGGCCGACGCTGGGCTGTGGTGCTGCGCCTGCGACGCTGGCCATGGTGGCCAGGAGCCCGGCGGTGGCGGCGGCACCGGCCCCGAGGGCGATCGTCCGGCGCAGCGCCCTGCGGCGGTGCGGTTTCACGTGCGGATCGCCGTGCGGCTCGTGGGGCACGCGGGCATGCTGGGCAGCTGAACGCGTACTCACGTACGTGTCACGCTCCTTCTTCCACTCCGCCTACCGGGTGAGCTGACGGGTTCGGGCTGTGGAAGATGCCCTACGGCCTGGCCCTGGAGTAACTGCGTACGTCCGGGCCGGGCCGATTCACCCCTGGAGGACCCGGGCGCCGGGCATGCCCGGCGCGAGCCTTCCGATGGGTCCCCGGCTCTCCGGCTGGCCTGATCTGCCAGCGCGAAGACTCGGCGGTGGCCGGCCGCCGTCACCGTGTGGTGGCTGGGGAGCGGTCCGACCTGGGCTGACACTAGTGAAGCCAGGGCGGAGGTTTCAACCGCTTCGCGAATACCCGCACGCCGCGCCGGCCTGGCCTGCTGGCGGCCGGGGCAGCCGGGCCGGGCCGCGGGTCAGGAAGCCCTGGCCGCGGGCCCCTCCCAGAGCGGTGGGATCAGCCGCGCGTCGGCGAGGACACGCAGCGCGCGCCGCTCGTCAGCGTCGAGGCCGGGCTGCGGCTGGCCGTGGCCCAGCAGCACGGTGACCACGCAGTCCGGGCAGGCGATATCGCGCATCGCGCACCGGTCGCATTCGATCAGCATCTCTCCTCCTGAGGCTGGCTCCGGGCCCGGCCTGGGCCGGGCCCGGGGTCGCGGCGCCCCGCGGGGAGGCGTCTGGGGCACACGCTAGGCGGGCCCTCTGACACTCCGCGTTCGCGCCGCGACACCCGGCCGCCCGGTCGGCCCGGCGCGGCGCCCTGGGATGATGCGGGCATGGCAGCAGGCGCAGGCGACCCGGCCGAACGGCACCGCGCGCAGGCCTCCTCGTTCGGCGCCGCCGCGGCCGCCTACGAGCGGGGCCGGCCGCCGTACCCCGCGGCGGCGCTCGACTGGCTGCTTCCCCCCGGCGCCCCGCGGGTGCTCGACCTCGGGGCCGGCACCGGCAAGCTCACCCGCCAGCTGCGCGGCCGCGGCCTCGACGTGGTCGCGGTGGAGCCGCTCGCCGGGATGCGCGCGGAGCTGGCCCGGGCCGTGCCCGGCGTCCCGGTCCGGGCCGGCACCGCCGAGGAGATCCCGCTGCCCGACGGCAGCGTCGACGCGGTCCTGGTCGCCCAGGCCTGGCACTGGGTGGACCCGGCCCGGGCGGTGCCCGAGGTGGCCCGGGTGCTGGTGCCCGGCGGCCGGCTGGGGCTGCTGTGGAACATCCGGGACGAGCGGGAGGCCTGGGTGGCCGAGCTGACCCGGGTGCTCGATCCGGGCGAGCAGGACCAGGGCCGCCCGCACGGCGTCATCGGGCCGCCGTTCGGGCCCGTGGCGCGGCACGACTTCAGCTGGCAGCACCGGCTCAGCCTGGACCAGCTGGCCGACATGGCCGCCTCGCGGAGCTACGTGATCACGATGCCCGCCGCGCAGCGGGACGCGGTGCTGGCCGCGGTCCGCGATCTCGGCGCGGCACAGCTCGCCCTGTCCGGGGCGGATGAGCTGGCGCTGCCCTACGTGACCGAGTGCTTCCGCGCCGACCTGGGCTGACCGCGGCGGGCCGCTCGCGCCGAGTGTCGGTACCCCGGCCTACCGTGATCAGCGTGAGAATCCGCACCTGGCTGGCAGCGCTGCTGGCCCGCCTGCGATCCCGGGGGGGCCGCCGCCACGGGAGGAAATCCCGGGGGGTTCCGGGGGGTCGCCCCCCCGGGCTAGTACTGCGGCGGCGCACGCTGCAGAGCCTGGACTTCGCCGTGGTCGATATCGAGACGACCGGCTGGTCCCCGGACACGGCCGGGATCACCGAGATCGGCGCGGTCCGGGTGCGCGGCGGCCGGATCGAAGCGGAGTTCGCCACCCTGGTGAATCCGGGCCAGGCGATCCCGGCCGACATCGCGGAGCTGACCGGCATCAGTGACGCCATGGTGGCGGACGCGCCGCCGGCCGCGGCCGTGCTGCCGGTTCTCCTCGACTTCGTCCACGGCTGCGTGCTCACCGCGCACAATGCCCCCTTCGACGTGAGCTTCCTGGCCGCGGCCTGCGCGAGCAGCGGGCTGCGCTGGCCGTCCCCGCCGGTGCTGGACACGGTCACCCTGGCCCGGCTGGCGCTGGCGGCGGACGAGGTGCCCAACTGCAAGCTGAGCACGCTGGCGGGCTTCTTCGGCGCGGCCGACCAGCCGCGGCACCGGGCGCTGGCCGACGCCCGGGCCACCGCCACCGTGCTGTCCGGCCTGCTGGGGCGGCTGGCCGCCCGCGGGGTGCACCGCTACGGCGAGCTGGCCGCCGCCCAGGCCAGGCTCGCGGCCGGCCCGGGAACGGCTCCCGGCACGGCGGCCCGGAGAACGGCTCCCGGCCCGGCGGGCCGGACCGGGCCGGGTCCGGCGCGGAGCAGCGATACGCTACGCCCGGAGGCTGCGGACCCGGCCCGGCAGGAGGCAGCAGGTGATCACCGCGATCGTTCTGGTGAAGGCCGACGTGGCGCGGATCCCGGAAACTGCGGAGATCATCGCGCAGATCCCGCAGGTCACCGAGGTGTACTCGGTGACCGGCGAGTTCGACCTGGTCGCCCTGGTCCGGGTGCGGGCGCACGAGGAACTCGCCGACGTGATCCCCGGCACGCTGAACCGGGTCGCCGGGGTGACCCACACCGAGACGCACATCGCGTTCCGCACGTACTCGCGGCACGATCTCGAGGCTGCGTTCGCCCTCGGCTACGAGTCGGACTGAGCCAGTTCCCGGCTGACCGCCACCCACCGGTCCAGCAGGCGCAGCGCGGCCCCGGAGTCGACGGCGGCCGCGGCCCGGGCATAGCCCTCGGCGAGCGCCTTGTCCAGCGCGCCGGCGCCCGGCACCCCGGCCAGGGCGGCCAGTGCCGCAGCCGCGTTAAGCAGGACGGTGTCGCGGACCGGGCCGCCCGCCCCGGCCAGGAACGCGCGGGCCACGGCCGCGTTGTGCTCCCGGTCACCGCCGCGCAGGTCGCTCGGGCGCGGCCCGGCCGAGCCCCAGCACGGCCGGGTCGAACACGGTCCGGTCCACCGCGCCGCCGTGCACCACCCAGACCGTGGACGTGGTCGTCGTGGTGAGCTCGTCCAGCCCGTCATCGCCGTGGAACACCAGCGCGGAGCAGTCCCGGCCGGCCAGCACGCCGGCGATCACCTCGCCCATGCGCGGGTCCGACACGCCCACGGCCTGCGCCCCGGGCCGCGCCGGGTTCGACACCGGGCCGAGGAAGTTGAAGACGGTCGGCACCCCCAGCTCGCTGCGGGCGACCGACGCGTGCCGGAATGACGGATGGTAGAGCGGCGCGAACAGGAACGCGATACCGGTTTCCGCCGCCAGCCGGGCGGTGGCCTCCGGCGGCAGGTCGATGACCACGCCGAGCGCCTCCAGCACGTCGGCTGCGCCGCAGGCGGACGAGGCGGCCCGGTTGCCGTGCTTGACCACCCTGGCCCCGGCCCCCGCCGCGGCGATCGCGCCCATGGTGGAGATGTTCACCGTGTGCGCCCCGTCCGCGCCGGTGCCGACCAGGTTGACCAGGGGGCCGGGCACGCTGATCGGGGTGGCCCGCCGCAGCATGACGTCGGAAAGCCCGGCCAGTTCGGCGGCGGTCTCCCCTTTCATCCGCAGCGCCACCCCGAACCCGGCCACCTGCACCGGCGTCGCGGCGCCTTCCATGATCTCATTCATGGCCCAGGCGGCCTGCGCCGAGGACAGCGACTCCCGGCGGATCAGCGCGCCGATGAGGCCACGCCAGGACATGGTCGGTGACATTGCCGCCTCCGCGCGGACGCCGGGCTCAGGCCTGGGCGGACAGCCGCTCCGCACGCTGGCGCATCAGGCCAGCGAGCGCCGCGGCGAAGGCCACCGGGTCGATCGGGTGGGTCGTCACCGCGTCCGCGCCGGACCAGGTGGCCAGCCAGCCGTCGTCAGCCCGGCCGATCACCAGCAGCACCGGCGGGCAGTCGTGGATCTCGTCCTTGGCCTGGCGGCAGACGCCCATGCCGCCCGCGGGCTGCGCCTCGCCGTCCAGCACCATGACGTCGGCCCCCCCGGCGTCCAGCAGCCGGATCAGGGCCGGCTCGGTGGCCACCGGGATGATCTCAGCCTCGGGCACATCAGGGGCGGGGCGGCGGCCGATGGCGAGCTGCATCCGCGCGCGGGTGTCCGCATCATGGCTGTAAACGACGACCTTCATGAAGTGGATGGTACCGACACGGGGGGTCGGCCCACGCACGCCTACGGGTTGTCGTAATAATGAGCGCGTGGCCACCGCATCCGTCACCGAGAGAGCACCATCCCCCCGCCCGCCTGCTGCCCGGCCCAACCTGGTCAGCGTGGGCACCATCATCTGGCTCTCCTCGGAGCTCATGTTCTTCGCCGCGCTGTTCGCGGTGTACTTCACCATCCGCTCGGTTGACAAGGGCGAGGGGCTGCCCTGGCCCGGCGCGCACCTGGATCTGACCCTGGGCTCGATCAACACCACGGTGCTGCTGCTATCCAGCGTCACCTGCCAGCTCGGGGTGTTCGCCGTGGAGCGCGGCCAGCTCAACCGGACCGGCCGGATCTGGCAGAATCCGGTGAGGCGCTGGGGCATGCGCGAGTGGTACTGGCTCTCGTTCCTGATGGGCCTGTACTTCGTCTGCGGCCAGGGCTACGAGTACCTGAGCCTGATCCGCGACCAGCACCTGACCGTGGCCTCCAGTGCCTACGGCTCGGTGTTCTACATCCCCACCGGGTTCCACGGCCTGCACGTGACCGGCGGGCTCATCGCGTTCCTGTTCGTGCTGGGCCGCACCTACGTGGCCAAGACCTTCACCCACGAGCAGCAGGTCAGCGCGATCGTCGTCTCCTACTACTGGCACTTCGTGGATGTCGTGTGGATCGGGCTGTTCACCACGATCTACCTCATCCAGTAGGGGCTCCCGCAGCGAATACCTGAGCGAGACGCCCGCAACCCCCTAACTACAAGCACCGAACCAGAAGACGAGGGCAGCAGTGAGCTGGATCACCGCACGGCGGCGGCGCCCGGTCGCCGGATACGCCGTTGTGCTGCTTGGGCTGGTCGCGGTGGGCGGCGGGTACGCGGCCCTGTCCGCGCACGGCAGCCCGGCCAACGCCACGTCCCCGCCGGCCTCGCAGCAGGACACCACCGTGGGCCGGACCCTGTTCACGCAGAACTGCTCCAGCTGCCACGGCCTGGAGGCCCAGGGCACGTCCGCGGCCCCGAGCCTGATCGGGGTGGGCGCGGCCGCGGTCAACTTCCAGGTCAGCACCGGCCGGATGCCGCTCAAGGAGTCCGACGCCGAGGCGGCCCGCAAGCCCCCGGTGCTCAACGCCAAGCAGACCGAAGAGATCGCGCGCCTACATCCAGTCCCTGGGCGGCGGCCCGACCGTCCCGGACGCCGCCCAGGTGAGCACGCAGGGCGCGGACCCGGGGGTCGGGCAGGAACTCTTCACCGCCAACTGCTCCCAGTGCCACAACTTCGTGGGCGCGGGCGGCGCGCTGACCTACGGCAAGTACGCCCCCGCGCTGACCGCCTCGACGCCCACCCAGATCTACGAGGCGATGGTCACCGGGCCGGAGGCCATGCCGGTGTTCAACGACACGACGATTACGCCGAGTGAGAAGCGGGATATCATCGCGTATATCACCCAGACACGCTCGGAGCCCAACCCCGGCGGGTTCAGCCTCGGCCGGATCGGGCCGGTCACCGAGGGCCTGGTCGGCTGGATCGGCGGTATCGGCGGCCTGGTCCTGGTCGCCATGTGGATCACTGCGAAGCGACGGGTGCACTGACCATGAGCAGCACAGACGGACACTCAGAGGATGTCCGGCCGGCGGCAGGCGAGTCCGCGACCGAGCCGCCGCGCGCCCCCCACCGGGTGATCGGCACGCCGCCCCCCGCTGAGGAACGGACCCTGCTCGGCACCGCCCGGGCGGCCGGGCCGCCAGCCGCGGACGACGCCCGCCTCCCGGCCGGCCCGGCCGACGCCCGGGCCGCGAAGCGCCACGAGCGGCTCGTGGCCGCGCTGTTCATCCTGGCCATGGTGGCCGGGATCGGGTTCATCGCCGCCTACATCGGCCTGGAGGTAGGCACCAGCCTCGACTCGGTGCTGCGGTCCAACCTGGCGCTGGGCGTCTCCATGTCGGTGGCCTTCCTGGCGCTGGGCGCCGGCGCGGTGATCTGGGTCCGGACGCTGATGCCCGACGTGGAGATGACCGAGGAACGCAAGCCGCTGGCGTCCCCGCCGGAGGTCCGCAAGGAGTTCGCGGAGACGTTCCAGGAGGGCGCGGAGGCCAGCCAGTTCGTCAAGCGGCCCCTGCTGCGGCGGACGCTCATCGCGGCCACCGTGCCGCTGGCGGTGGCCCCGGTCGTGCTGCTCCGGGACATGGGGCCGCTGCCCGGGACCTCGCTGCGGCACACCGTGTGGCGCAAGGGCCTGCGCCTGGTCATCGACCAGACCGGCCATCCGATCCGCCCGGCCGACTTCGACACCCCCGGATCGATGATCACGGTGATCCCCGAGGGCTACCAGAACAACGACAACGCGATCGCCAAGGCCGCCACGATCATCATCAGGTTCGCGCCGGGGGAGCTGATCCCGAAGCGGCCCGGGGACCAGTACGGCACGGTGATGAACTGGACGGTGGACAACATCGTCGCCTACTCCAAGATCTGCACCCACGTGGGCTGCCCGGTGGCGCTGTACGAGCGGACCACGCACCACATCCTGTGCCCGTGCCACCAGTCCACCTTCGACGCGACGAACGGGGCCGCGGTGCTGTTCGGGCCGGCCGCCCGGCCGCTGCCGCAGCTACCCATGACCGTGGACGCGGAGGGTTATCTCGTCGCGCGCAGCGACTACACCGAACCGGTCGGCCCAAGCTTCTGGGAGCGGGGATGAGCATCGAAAACAGGGCCTCAGCCAGCACGAGCGTCTCGGGCCCTGTGGAGAAGGCGCTAGCCGGCACCGGCACGTTCCTCGACGACCGGCTCAGGGCGGCCAAGGGCACCCGCACGCTGCTCAAGAAGGTCTTCCCGGACCACTGGTCGTTCCTGCTCGGGGAGATCGCGCTCTACTCGTTCATCATCCTGCTGCTCACCGGCACCTTCCTGACCTTCTTCTTCAAGCCCAGCATGACGTCCGTGGTCTACCACGGCACCTACACCCGGCTGAACGGCGTGCGGATGAGCGAGGCGTACGCCTCCACGCTGAACATCAGCTTCGACGTGCGCGGCGGCCTGCTGATGCGGCAGATCCACCACTGGGCGGCGGACCTGTTCATGGCCGCGATCATGGCCCACATGCTCCGGATCTTCTTCACCGGCGCGTACCGCAAGCCCCGCGAGCTGAACTGGCTCATCGGGATCGTGCTGTTCACGCTGGGCCTGCTGGAGGGCCTGTTCGGCTACTCGCTGCCCGACGACCTGCTGTCCGGCACCGGGCTGCGGATCACCGAGGGCGTGGCGCTGGGCATCCCGATCGTCGGCACCTACCTGTCGTTCTTCCTGTTCGGCGGGCAGTTCCCGGGCACCGACATCATCCCGCGGCTGTACATCATCCACGTGCTGCTGATCCCGGGCATCCTGCTGGCGCTGATCACCGCGCACCTGTTCCTGATGTTCCACCAGAAGCACACCCAGATGCCCGGCCCGGGGCGCACCGACCGGAACGTCGTCGGCCAGCCGATGTACCCGTACTTCATGGCCAAGACCGGCGCGTTCTTCATGTTCGTCTTCGGCGGGCTGGCCCTGCTGTCCACCTTCGCCCAGATCAACCCGATCTGGCTGTACGGGCCGTACACCCCGGCGTCGATCTCGGCGGGCTCGCAGCCCGACTTCTACATGGGCCTGCTCGAAGGATCGCTGCGCATCATGCCCAGCTGGTCCTGGAACGTGCTGGGCCACACGTTCGCGTTCAACGTGTTCATCCCGGCCCTGGTTCCGCTGGGCCTCATCTTCACCGGCGCGGCGCTATGGCCGTTCATCGAACGCTGGGCGACCGGCGACCAGATGGAGCACCACGTCAACGACCGGCCGCGCAACGCCGCGACCCGGACCGGGATCGGCGTCGCCGCGGTCACCTTCTACGGCATCCTGTGGCTGGAAGGCGCCAACGACGTCATCGCCGACCACTTCGACATCTCGCTGTACACCACGACCGAGATCGCCCGGTACGCCATCTTCATCGGGCCGGTGGTCGCCTACTGGGTGACCAAGCGGATCTGCCTGGGGCTGCAGCGCAAGGACGCGGAGTCGCTGGCGCACGGCTACGAGTCCGGGATCATCAAGATGACCCCGGAGGGCGAGTACATCGAGGTGCACCAGCCGCTGCCGGAGGAGGAGCGGGCCGTCCTGCTGTCCGGGCGGCACGCCGTGGCCGCGCTCCCCGCCGCCCCCGACGGGGACGACGGATGTGCCCGACCCGGCGACCCGCGGCGTGCTCGGCAAGCTGCGGCTGCGGGCGGCCGGGATCATCACCGAGAGCGTCCCGCTGGACGTCGGCAACGGGCACGGGAACGGGCACGGCAACGGGCACGACGGGAACGGGCACGGCGAGCCGGCCGCGGTGACCGCCGGGGAGCCGGGAAAGACCGTGCCCGGGCCGGGCGGCGGCAGCCCGGAGGATGACCCGGGCCGCCACTAGGACGGCCGCGCGCTACCCGCGCGATCCGCACGCAGAGACGGCCGGGCCCCCGGGGGTTACATCCCCCCGGGGGCCCGGCCGTTTTGTCCCTCAGGCCGCCTCGAGGCCGCCTGAGGCCACCTCAGGCGGCCCGCTGGTGCACGGACGGGGCCACCGCGGCCGGAGCCTGGGTGGCCGACGCGGGCACGAACCGGCTGCCCTGGCTGCCTGCCTGCACCGCCTCCCCGGTGGCACTGCCCGCGAGCAGCTTGCGCCAGCCCAGGAAATAGATGGTCCAGCCGTTCCCCCAGGTTCCCGGCCGCGGGCTGCCGACCACACTGATCGGGTCGCCCAGCATGGAGTGGTTGTAGTACCAGACCGCGTTGGCCGGGGCCACGTTGACGCAGCCGTGGCTCACGTTGACGATGCCCTGCTCGCCGACGGACCACGGCGCGCTGTGGATGTAGGTGCCGCTGGCGGTGAACTGCACCGCGTCGTAGACCAGCTCGTTGTAGTAGCCCGGGCTGCCCGCCGGGATGCCGATCGTCGCGGAGTTCATGTCCACCGGGTTGGCCATGGCGAAGGACAGGTAGTTACCGTCCGCCGTGTCCATGCCCGGCCGCCCCGTGCTGATCGGCCAGTTGCCCAGCAGCCGCCCGTTCCACCACACCTTCATGTGATGCGTGGCGGTGTTGGCCCGGGCGATGAGCGAGCTGCCGATCCGGAAGTGCTGGCTCAGGTTGGCCCGGCCGTACACGCCCGGCGCGCCCTGCACCCCGGCCAGGTGCGCGGTGAACCGGACCTGGTCGTGCGCTGGCCAGTAGTGCTCGGGGCGGAACCAGACATCCTTGCTGTCCATCCAGTACCAGGCGCCGGTGACCGGCTTGCTGGACCAGACCTCCAGCGAGCGCTCCACTGCGGCCCGGTCCCGGACCGGCCTGCTGAACGTCACCATGATGGGCATGCCGACCCCGACGGTCTCGCCCGGGGTCAGGGCGGTGGAGGCGGTGAAGCCCCGCTGCGGGCGGAAGGTCGCGAACGTGCCCGCGGCGACCGTCCGCCGCCCGGCCGGGTTCACCGCGGTCGCGGTGACCTGGTAGGCCTGCCCCGGCACCAGCGCCCATCCGGTGCGCCAGGCGCGCGAGCCGGCGCATAACTGCCGGGCACCGCGGCTCCCGCCGCGCTGCGCACCACCACCTGGGACAGCGTCCCGTCCCGGACCGAGACCGCGACGCCGAGGTCGGGCCGCGTGTCGAGGGCTCCTGCCCCGGCGGCGGCCGGGCTGGTGAGCACCGCCGCCCCGGTGCGGTGATCCCGCCCGGCACCCTTCGCCGCCGTGGCGGCCGACCTGAACGTCAGGTTGCCGCTGGTGATGGTGACCGTGGCCGGCGGCCGTGCGGCGGCCGCTGCCGCCGCCACCTCCGGAGCACCCGGCCAGCAGCAGCAGGCCGGCCACCCCGGCTCCCCAGCTGGCCCGCTGGGCCCAGCCACGTCGCGCCAGCCCGCGGGCGGCGCCCGATATGTCCCCCGACATGTTCCTACCCCTCCGCTGCCGTCCGGCAGCCACCCCGCTCCCCCTGCTGGGCGTCAAACCTTTCAGCACCACAGAGTTATCAAACAATTACTCTGAGTGATTAAGGCTGGGAGCAGGATAACTCGCGGGCCCGGTACCGGACACCGGGGGGTGTTCCGGGGTCAGTGGGCGAAGATGCCGCGGTAGTACTCGAACACGAAGCCGATCACGGTCAGGAAGAGGAACAGCAGGCCGATGAGGAACAGCCACCAGCCGATCACCACCCCCAGGGCGGCGGTGGCGGCGGCCAGGCCGACGTACAGCGGCCACCAGCTGTGCGGGCTGAAGAAGCCCAGTTCCCCGGCGGCCTCGGCGATCTCCCCCTCCGGGTTGTCCTCCGGGCGCTGCGGCAGCCGCCGCCCGGTGAACAGCAGGTAGAAGCCGATCAGGAAGGCCAGGGCGACGGACAGGGCGAGCGCCGTGGTGCCCGTGGGGTCCTTGGAGAAGTACCAGTAGACGATGTCCGCGGCGCCGAAGAAGATGGCGCACCCGATGAACAGCGAGCCCTCGAACTTCATCAGATACCTCTCCGCCAGTCAGCCACCGCGGTCCTCACTTGGTCGCCTCGATGCGTTCGGCGTGCGTGCGCCCGGACTGGATGTGCGGGTAGTGCAGGTCGAAGGCGGGCCGCTCGGAGCGGATCCGCGGGATCCGGGTGAAGTTGTGCCGCGGCGGCGGGCACGAGGTCGCCCACTCCAGCGAGTTCCCGTAGCCCCATGGGTCGTCCACGGTGACCTGCTCGCCGTACTTCCACGTCTTGTAGACGTTGTAGAGGAAGAAGAAGGTGGACGCGCCCAGGATCCAGGACCCGATGCTGGAGATCTGGTTGAGCGTGGTGACGTCCGGCGGCAGGAACGGGTAGTTGGCGATGCGCCGCGGCATGCCCTCGACGCCAATCCAGTGCTGCACCAGGAACGTCATGTTGAACCCGATGAACAGCGTCCAGAAATGCCACTTCCCGAGGGTGTTGTCGAGCATCTTCCCGGTGAACTTGGGCCACCAGAAATAGAAGCCGCTGAACATGCAGAACACCACGGTGCCGAACAGCACGTAGTGGAAGTGGGCGACCACGAAGTAGGTGTCGCTGACGTGGAAGTCCAGCGGCGGCGAGGCGAGGATGACCCCGGTCAGCCCGCCGAACAGGAAGGACACCAGGAACCCGATCGCGAACAGCATGGCCGGCTCGAAGGTCAGCTGGCCGCGCCACATGGTGCCCACCCAGTTGAAGAACTTCACCCCGGTGGGCACCGCGATCAGGAACGTCATGAACGAGAAGAACGGCAGCAGGACCGCGCCGGTGGTGAACATGTGGTGCGCCCACACCGTCATGGACAGCCCGGCGATGGCGATGGTCGCCCCGACCAGGCCCTTGTACCCGAAGCACGGCTTGCGGCTGAACACCGGCAGCACTTCGGTGGCGATGCCGAAGAAAGGCAAGGCGACGATATAGACCTCGGGATGGCCGAAGAACCAGAACAGGTTCTGCCACAAGATCGCGCCCCCGCTGGACGCGCTGAAGATCTGGGCGCCGAGCTTGCGGTCGATCTCCAGCATGAGCAGGGCGGCGGCCAGCGCCGGGAAGGCCAGCAGCACCAGGACCGACGTGAGCAGGATGTTCCAGGTGAAGATGGGCATCCGGAACATCGTCATGCCCGGCGCCCGCATGCAGATGATGGTGGTGACGAAGTTGACGCCGCCCAGGATGGTGCCCAGCCCGGACAGCGTCAGCCCCATGATCCACATGTCGCCGCCGATGCCGGGTGAGTACACCTGGCTGGTGAGCGGCGAGTAGGCGTACCAGCCGAAGGCGGCGGCGCCGCCCGGGGTGAGGAAGCTGATCAGCAGGATGAGCCCGCCGAACAGGAAGAAGTAGTAGCTCAGCAGGTTCAGCCGCGGGAACGCGACGTCCGGCGCGCCGATCTGCAGCGGCATGATCTCGTTCGCGAAGCCCACGAACAGCGGGGTGGCGAACAGCAGCAGCATGATCGTGCCGTGCATGGTGAACAGCTCGTTGTACTGCTGATCGGACACCACGTGGTTGTTCGGCCCGAACAGCTGGGCCCGCATGATCATGGCCATCAGGCCCGCGATCAGGAAGAACGCGAACGAGGTGATCAGGTACAGGTGCCCGATGATCTTGTGGTCGGTCGAGGACAGCCAGCTGGCCAGCAGCGACCCTTTACGGTTGCGGTACGGGCCGGCGGCCTGGGTCCCGACCGGTTGCTCGATGGTCGTCACGGCTTAGGCACTCCCTGCTGACTTCTGCTGTGCATGCTGCTGGGCACTGATCCAGGTGCGGAACTGCGAGGGGGTGACGATCTTCACCCAGAACAGCATCCGGGAGTGGTACAGGCCGCAGAGCTCGGTGCAATGGCCGAGGAATGTCCCGGTCTTGACCGGCGACACCACGAAGTGGTTCGGGTGCCCCGGGACCACGTCCCGCTTGAACTCGAACGGCGGGATCCAGAACGAGTGCACCACGTCCAGCGACACCAGGTTGAACCGGACATCCTCGTTGTCCGGGATGACCAGCACCGGCAGCCGCCCCGGCCACGGCTGGCCCTGCTCGGTCACCGGCGCGCTGGCCGTGCCGGGCACCGTGTACTGGGGGTACTGGAATTCCCAGCTCCACTGGTACCCGACCACGGTGACGGTGACCTCCGGGGTCCCCTTGGCCACCGTGAGCGAGTCGATGTAGTTCTCGTCCCGGGCGGTGAAGAAGAAGAACACCCCGACCATGATGAACGGGACGACCGTGTAGGCGATCTCGATCGGCAGGTTGTACCGGACCTGCCGGGGGGGCCGGTCCGAGCGCTTCCGGTGGAAGATCACCGCCCACAGGATCAGGCCCCAGACGACGGCGCCGACGGCGAGGGCGGCGATCCAGCTGCCCCGCCACAGGGTCACCACGACCTGGCCCTGCTTGGTGACCGGGTCGGGCAGGCCCAGCCGGGTGAACGTGGTCGACTGGCAGCCCGCGGTGGCCAGCACCACCGCGCCGAGCAGGGCCGCGAGCGGCGCCCAGCGGCGCGCCCCGGCGGCCCGGCGGCGTCCCCGGCGGCGGCTGGGACACGCTCCCGGCCGCGGCCGGGCGGCCGTCTGTCACGGCTGGTGTCTGCGGGCCGGGCGCCAGGCCCGGAATGCTCGCGCCCCTTCGGCGTGGGGCACTGGGGGTGGGACTCACAGGTTGCCTTCCCGGCGGAATGACTCCCGGCTGCACAGGCAGCTCATGGCTCGTCCTACAGGCTGTCGTGCAAACAGTATCGTGCGCGCTGCCCGCCCTGACGGGGGACCCCGATTGTCTCGCGGCGTGTCCGGGCCTGGCCGGGCTTACCCTCGGGGCGTGCGGGTACCGGTATCACCGTGGCACCATGCAAGCAGGGTCCCGCCCCCGGGTGGCGAGGATGCGGAGTATTGTCACCCTCTGATGGGATACGGTGACGAACGGTACCTGCGGGCACCGGCACGGAGCGGCAGAGAGAGGCATGCGGATGACCCCCCCGACGCGCCCAGCACCGATGCTGACAATCGACGCGCTCGGCCGGAAGTGCCCCATCCCGATCATCATGCTGGCGGAGCGGATCCGGGATGTCCCCATCGGGGCCACCGTCGCCGTGCTGGCCGATGACCCGGCCGCCCAGACGGACATCCCGGCCTGGTGCATGATGAAGTCCCAGGAGTTCGTGGTGGAGACGGCCCTCCCCCGCGGCTGGGCCTTCCTGGTCAAGCGCACCTACTGACGCGGCTCGTCAGCGCGGCGGAAGCGGTCCGCGAAGCGGGGGTCGTTCTCCCACCAGGGCTGGCTGCCGGCCACCCCCCCGTCGCCCGGCCCGTCCGGGGCCGCCGCGGGCCGCCGGAGCGCCGGGCCCCGCGGGGACGGCGGCCGCGGAGCCGGCCTCCTGGGCATCGAGCCGCGCATCCACGGCGGCCGCCTCGGACTCGTCTTCGCGCATCATCCGGATGAACTGGGCGGCCAGGAACGGCAGCCCGACCAGGTCGCCGAGAATCCACAGCACGCCGCCGCCGATGATCTGGTCGGTGCGCAGCCCGGGGCCCCACGGCCGGGCCAGCGCCCGGTAGTAGGCCCCGGCGAGCAGCGACTGGCTGGCCAGCACGGCCAGGCCGAGGGCGGCGTCGCCGACCACCTCGGCGGCGCTGACCCACAGCCCCACCAGGTAGGGGTAGGCCCGGGGCACCGGATCGACCCGCAGGAACATCCAGAAGAACACGAACCCCGGGGCGAGCAGGGCCAGGTAGGTCAGCTCACGGACCGGCGCGGACTGCAGGCTGGCCGCGTACCAGGGCGAGAAGTACAGCACGAAGGGGACCAGCACCAGGACCATGGTGGTGATGGCCGGGAACGTGAGCAGCCGCGCGGTACGGCTGTGCACCGCCGCGTCCAGCCGCGGGCCGAGCCGCGGCAGCGCGCCGATGGCCAGCGTCAGCGGCGCGCCCAGCACCGAGGAACAGCGGCACCACCAGCAGCAGCAGGATGGTCTGCACCGAGCGGATGTAGAACAGCACGCCCTGGTACACGCCGATGAACGACATGGTGGCGACGACCAGCACGCCCAGGCCGCCGAGGCCGAACGCCAGCACGCGGCCGGTGCCCCAGGGCTGGCCGGCGCGGCGCAGGCGGCGGACGCCGGCCAGGTACAGGCCGCCGGCCACCAGCACCGCCAGCAGCACCGGCAGGTCCAGCGTCCACGAGGTGAGCACCCGGGACGCGGTCAGCTCCGGCGGCCCGTGGTAGCCGCCCGCGAGGAGAGAAACCGCCACCCCGCCACGCTATCCTCCCGTGGTGGGTGCGGCCGCGATCGTCATCAACCGGCGGCGCGTTCATGGACGCGGAGCAGTTCCGGCGGCAGTGCCGCCGGGCCGCGGCGGCCACCGGCTGGGCGCCGTCCTTCCTGGAGACCAGCCGCGACGACGCCGGCGACGGGCTGGCCCGGGGCGCGGTGGCGGCCGGGGCCGGGCTGGTCGTCGCGGCCGGCGGGGACGGCACGGTCCGGGCCTGCGCCCAGGCCGTCGCCGGGACGGGCATCCCGCTGGGGATCGTCCCGCTGGGCACCGGCAACCTGACCGCGCGGGCCCTCGGCATCCCGCTGCGGACCAGCGATGCGCTGGCCGTCGCGTTCGGCGGCCGGGACCGCCGGATCGACCTGGCCACGGCCGACGGGGTGCCGTTCCTGTCCATGGCCGGGATGGGCCTGGACGCCGCCGTGGTCAGCGCGACGCCGCCGGTGCTCAAGGAACGCCTCGGCTGGCTGGGCTACGCGGCGGCCGGCGTGGCCCGGCTGCCGGGCCGGCGGCACGAGTTCACCGTGCGGCTGGACGACGGGCCGCCGCTGGCCCGGCTGGCCCGCTCGGTCGTGGTCGGCAACGCGGGCCTGCTGCCCGGCGGCTTCACCCTGCTGCCGGATGCCCGGATGGACGACGGCCTGCTCGACGTCGGGATCCTGGCGCCCGCGGGGCTCCTGGGCTGGGTGGTGGTAGCCGGCCGGGTGCTGGCCCGCAGCCGGCGCGACGACCGCCGCCTGGAGCGCTTCCGCGCCCGCCGGGTGGAGATCCGGGCCGCCGTCCCGCTGCCCCGGCAGTCGGACGGCGAGATCATCGGCCCGGCCCGGTCGCTCACCGTCCGGCTGGCCGGCCGCCTGACGGTCCGGGTCCCGGAAGTCGTAGCCATCCGTGATGGCCGGAATACTCCTCGTCGCTAGCCGGATAACAGAACGACCATGATGCGCGGTTGTGCTTGCGCCTGCGGCCGCCGGGGGACGAACCTATACCGGTTGTGCCTGTTACCCAGGACACGTGATCAGGCGCCATGATCAGTCCCCCAGGAAGGAATGTGCATGCCGCACGTCACACGTCTGCGTGTGGTCGGTGCCGCGGTAGCCGCCGGAGCGATGACGCTCGGCAGCCTCGCAGCCGCCACTGCCGCGCAGGCGGCCAACACGAGAAGGGCGATCGCCGACACCCACCCCGCCTGGGCGGTGCCGTCGAAGCGCCTCAGCAGCTCGGCCGTCACCAGCGGCGCCGTCCAGGCGCAGGTGTACCTGGCGCCCAATAACGCGGCCGGACTGGCCAGCTTCGTCGCTGCCGTCTCGAACCCGAAGAGCCCCAGCTACCAGCATTACCTGACGCCGGGTCAGGTGGCGGCCAGGTTCGCCCCCACGGCCGCGGAGGTCTCCGCCGTGCGGTCCTGGCTGACGTCGGCCGGGCTGACCGTCACCGCGGTCGAGGCCGGCACCCCGGCGGGCGCCTACATCGGGGTCAGCGGCTCCGTCGCCGCCGCCAGCAAGGCATTCGGGGTGACGTTCGGCACGTTCCGGGCCCCCGGCGGGCAGTCGGCCCGGGCGCCGGAATCGGCGGCCACCGCGCCCTCCTCGGTCGCGGCTGACGTCCTCGCGGTGTCCGGCCTGGACACCGCGAAGAGCTCGATCAAGCCCCAGCTGCCGCCGCCCGGGCCGAACTACTGGGTGGCCGGGCCGTGCTCCAGCTACTACGGCCAGAAGATCGCCACCAGCGTGCCCACCGCCTACGGCGCGCACCAGCCGTGGAACGTCTGCGGCTACACGCCGAAGCAGGTCCGCGGCGCCTACGGGGTGAGCAGCTCCCGCGAGACCGGCAAGGGCCAGACCGTCGCGATCGTGGACGCCTACAACTCCCCCACGATGCTGCGCGACGCCAACCAGTTCTCCCGCGTGGTCGGCGACAAGCCGTTCCGGCCTGGCCAGTACCAGGCCTACACGCCGAAGTCCTACACCCAGGCCGGGCCGAACCAGTGCGACGCGTCCGGCTGGTACGGCGAGCAGACCCTCGACGTGGAGTCGGTGCACGGCATGGCGCCGGACGCCGGCGTCCGCTTCGTGGCCGCGCGCAGCTGCCAGGACTCCGACCTGCTCGCCGCCCTCCGGGAGATCGTGCAGAAGAACCTGGCCAGCATCGTCAGCAACTCCTGGGGCGAGCCCGCCGCCAGCGCGACGCTCACCGCGGCCTTCGACACCACCTTCCAGACGGGGGCGGCGCAGGGCATCGGCTTCTTCTTCTCCTCCGGCGACAGCGGCTACGAGGGCCCCGGCGAGGACCCGGGCGCGTCCACCCAGGACCAGGTGGACTACCCGACCTCCAGCCCGTACGTGACCTCGGTGGGCGGCACCAGCCTGGCCATCGGGAAGCACAACGGCTACCGGTGGGAGACGTCCTGGGGCACCATCATCGACCCGCTGGCCAAGGGCGGGAAGAAGTGGCAGTACCCGCCGCCCGGCCCGTACCCGGCGGGCTATGACGGCTCCAGCGGCGGCGGCGTGAGCACCGTGTACCCGCAGCCGTCCTACCAGGCGGGCGTGGTGCCGACCAGCCTGGCCGAGTCGGTGCCAGGTGGCGGGACCAGCAGCCACCCCGATGCGGGTGGTGCCGGACGTGTCGGCGCTGGCCGACCCGAGCACCGGCATCCTGGTCGGCCAGACGACCCTGCAGCCGAACGGGAAGACCTACGCCTTCTCGCTCAGCCGGATCGGCGGCACCAGCGTGGCCTGCCCGGTGTTCGCCGGCATCCAGGCCGACGCCCAGCAGGCCGCGGGACGCGGGCGGCTCGGGTTCGCCAACTACGCCATCTACCAGCGGTACGGATCGAAGGCCTTCCACGACGTGACCGACCACCCGTTCGGCGCGGGCGTCCGCATCGGCGAGATCCGCAACAACTACACCAACCCGTACACCAGGAAGGGCCCGCTGCTCACCTACCTGCGGACCCTCGGCATCGACGGCGAGGGCTCGGACGCGCTGCCCGCCGTCAAGGGCTACGACGACTCGACCGGAGTCGGCTCGCCCTGGCTGTACATCCAGTCCTACAAGTAAGGCCTGGCTGATCGGCGAGGGGGCGGCCCGCCCGGGCCGCCCCCTCGTGCGTTCGCGGCGGGCCCCGGACTGAGGCGAGGGCAGCCGGCGGACGGGCCGTTCGGCCGGGAAAGGGATGCGCCCGGTCAGCAGTAGCAGGCGCTGATCTCGTCCGCCGCCGCGGCGCCGTAGACGGCACTGACCCGCTCGGCCAGCACGCCCGGCTTGAGCTCGTACTCCTGGGTGCCGATGGTCTCCAGCACGTGCACCGCGAGCATGTTGCCCAGCTGGGCCGCCCGCTCCAGGGACAGGCCCCAGGCCACCGCGGCCAGGAACCCGGAACGGAACGCGTCCCCGGTGCCGGTCGGGTCGGCCTTGCGCACTTCCGGCACCGGGCCGATGAGGACCGGCGGCTGGCCGGCCCGCTCGATCCTGCGCCCCGGCCGGGCCGAGCGTGGTCACCCGCACCCCGACCCGGTCCAGGATCTGCGGGCCGGTCCAGGTGCTCTTCCGCTCGATGAGCGCTTCCTCGTACTCGTTGCAGAACAGGTAGGCCGCCCCGTCCACCAGCGCGCGGACCTCCGGCTCGTCCAGCCGGGGCAGTTGCTGGGACAGGTCAGCGGCGAACGGGATGCCCAGGTCACGGCACTCCTGGGTGTGCGACAGCATGGCCGCTGGGTCGCTGGCGCCGATCAGGACCAGATCCAGGCCGCCGGCCGCCGCCACGATCGGGGCCAGTTCGATGTCGGCGTCCTCGGTCATCGCCCCCGGGTAGAACGAGGCGATCTGGTTGCCGTCGACGTCGGTGGTGCAGACGAACCGGGCGGTGTGCGCGATCACCGACTCGCGCACCCCGGCGCAGTCCACGCCGTGCTCGGACAGCCAGGCCCGGTAGGGCGCGAAGTCCGCGCCTACCGCGCCGATCAGCAGCGGCTTGAGGCCGAGAACGCCCAGCCCGAACGCAATGTTGGCGGCCACTCCCCCGCGCCGGATCTCCAGGCCGTCCACGAGGAAGGACAGCGAGACCCGGTCCATCTTCTCGGGGATGAACTGCTCCACGAACCGGCCGGGAAAGGTCATCAGGTGGTCGGTCGCGATGGACCCGGTGATGGCTATGCGCACGGCGGCACTCTAGGCGATGCACGCGGCACCAGGCGCAAAATGGCGCGGCCGGGAGCAGATGCCCCCGGCCGCGCTCAGTGCCCACCGGTCAGTGGAAGCTAGTCGCCGCAGGCGCAGGAGCCGGTGGCGTTCGGGTTGTCGATCGTGAAGCCCTGCTTCTCGATGGTGTCCACGAAGTCGATGGTCGCGCCGGACAGGTACGGGGCGCTCATCCGGTCGGTGACGACGTGCACGCCGGAGAACTCGGCGTCGATGTCGCCGTCCATCTCCCGCTCGTCGAAGTACAGCTGGTAGCGCAGGCCAGAGCAGCCACCGGGCTGCACGGCGATGCGCAGTTTGAGGTCATCGCGGCCTTCGGCGGCCAGCAGCGCGCCTACCTTGGCCGCCGCGGCGTCGGTCATGATGACACCCGAAGTCTGCGTCGTGCTCGCGTCATGCTGCACAGTCATAAGTGATTAGCTCCCGCGTTCGACTGCCGCCGCGTCCGCGGCGCCTGATGTCTCCTGTTAACCATATGCCGTCCGCGGCCATTCCGGGCCGGCGGGCCGGCTTCGCGCCGGATCTGGCCGGTCATGGGCCGGTGAAGGCCATCCCGCTGGTCCAGCTCTCGCTGCCGTCCGGGCGGATCAGGTACCCCTCATGCCCGTCCAGCCCGGAGATCAGCTCCAGGACCGGGTCGCCGCCGGCCGCCAGCGCGGTGGCCAGGGCGTCGGCCAGGGCCAGCCGGGGCCCGGTCACGGTGGCCGAGGCGGCCCGGCAGGCGGGCTGGCCGGTCCGCGGGTCCACCAGGTGGGCGCCCCGCTCGTAGCTGCCCGAGGTGGCGACCGCCCCCTGGACCTCGATGACGGCGGCCAGCGAGCCGGCCCGCCACGGATGGCGGACGCCGGCCCGCCACGGCTCCCCGGGATCCGGCGACCCGAACGCGGCCAGGTCACCGCCGCCGTTCACCAGCGCGGCGGCCAGCCCGGCCCGGCGCAGGGTGCCCAGCGCCGCGTCCACCGCCCACCCCTTGACCAGCCCGGTCGGGTCATAGCCGCCGGGCATCGCCCAGGGGTCGAACCAGCCGCCGGACAGCTCCCGGGCCTGCTGGCAGGCCGCCGCCACCTGCGCCAGGGCCGGCGGCGGGGCGGCCAGCACCTGCGCCGCGCCGGAGCCGGCTCAGCGGGCTGCCCGGGTCCCAGGTGGAGAAGACCGCGTCCGCCTCGTGCAGCACGGCGCAGGCCGCCTGCACCGCGGCCGCCAGCTCCTCGCTGGTCAGCGTGCCGGGCCGCAACGCGAAGGAGACCACCGTCCCCATCACGGCCTCGGCGTGGGCCACCGGCTGCTGGCCGGGCACCGGCCCGGCAGCAGCGGCGGCCGCGCTCACTTGAAGTGCACCTGGTCCAGCGCGGCCTGCACGGACGCCGCGTACGCCTGGCTGGTGTAGGTGGCGCCGGATACCGCCTGGATATGGGCCGACTGGGCCGCCAGCACCTCCTGGCGCAGCATCGGGATGACCTGCGCGGCCAGCTGCTGGGAGTACTGCTCGGCGGTGCGGATGGCCGGCACGCTCACCGCCGTGATGTGACCGCCGCTGATGGTGACCCGGGCCGCCAGCTCGCCGTACCCGTACTGCTCCATCGTCCCGGTGGCGCTGGCCGTGCCGGTCGGCTCGGCCACGGGGCCGCCTGGACGCGCCGGACCCGCGTGGCCGCGGCGCTGGCCTTGCTGGACGGCTGGCTGCCGGGCCGGGTTCAGCGCGGTCGCCGCAGGCGACTTGTGGAAGCCGAGCACCCCCAGGAACCCGGCCACGGCACCCGCCGCCACCAGCCACGGCCCAGTCTTCATCGGCTGCTCTCCTTAGCGGCGGCGATCACAGCGCGAACGCCTCATGATGAATGGCCTCGTCCGGGACACCGAGATCCCGGGCGACCTCGACGATGTCAGCCACGAAGCCCTCCGGCCCGCACACGTACACGTCCCGCTGCTGCAGGTCGGGGACGATCCGGGGCAGCGAGCCCTGGTCGATGGCGGCCTTCTCCCGGGGGCCGACGAGCTCGTAGATCTTGCCCCGGCGGTGCCGGACGAGCTCGGCCGACCTCGTTGCCCAGCACCAGGTCCTCCGCGGTGCTGGCCCGCAGCAGCACCACCGGCGCGGAGCCGCGCGGCAGGTCCTCCAGCAGCGCCCGCAGCGCGGTCACCCCGATCCCGGCGGCGATCAGCAGCGCCTTGGGCCGCCGCTGCGCGTAGCGGGTGAACGCCCCGTACGGCCCCTCGATGGCGACCTTCGTGCCGGGCCGCAGCTCGGGCCAGGGACTGGCTGAAGTCCCCGACCCCCTTGACGGTCAGCCGCAGGTAGGGCGGCTGCGGCAGGGCCGAGAGGGAAAACGGGTGGGCCTGCCACCACACGCCGCGGGGTGAGGAACCGCCACAGCATGAACTGGCCGCCGGACACCGGCAGCCGGTCCAGCTGCCGGCCGGTGAGGATCACCGACACCACGTCCGGGCCCTCGCGCCGCACCTCGGTGACCACGAGCCGGTGCCGCAGGCTGCGGACGCACCGGCAGGCCGAACCGGTAGCACAGCACCACCCCCGCGGTGGCGGCCCAGATGACCGACCAGACGACCTGGGTGAGCGGGTGCCCGACGAACGACGGCCCGAGCACGATCTCGTGCGGGAACGCCAGCGCCAGCGCCAGGTACATCCACAGGTGGATCAGCCACCAGGTCTCCCGCGGCATCCGCAGCCGGATGGCGCGGACCGAGATGATCCCGATCAGGCACATGATGCCCAGGGCCACGGCGGCGATCAGCACGTCCGGGTACTTGGTGATCATCGTCCCGGCCTCGTGCCAGGCGCCGGTCCGCGCCGCGGCCGCGTAGCCGAGGGTGAGGAACACCGCGTGCGCCGCGAGCAGGCTGATCGGCCAGGGCGCGACCGTCCGGTGCAGCCGGACCAGCCCGTCCTGCCCGGCCACCCGCTCCACGAACGGGATCCGGCTGACCAGCAGCACCATGATCAGGGCCAGGTAGGTGCCGATCATGCCGGTCAGGCTGCCGGCGAAGGTGAACAGGCCACCCGGCGCGGACAGCTGGCTGCTGGTCTCGGCCGTGACGGTGAGGGCGGTCACGATGCCCAGGCCCAGGCCGGCCGCCAGGAGGGCGATCTTGCCCAGGGCCGGGCGCGGCCGCGGCGCCTCCATGGTGGGGGCGGGCTTGCGCTTGCGGTTACGGTCGGCGGGCGACTTCGGGGCGCCGAAGGCCACCGGCGAGGCACTCATAGTACGCACCCTGGCAGTGAAATCTATCCGTCGTATCGCTAAATCCTCTGTGATTCCTCTGTACCTACGAGGCTCGTCATGGCACGGTAAACCGCAGGTCAGGAGGGGGTTACAGCCCCGGCGCGCCCCACACCGCGAACCAGCGGGACAAGTCGGGCTCTATTTTCAGGTCAGCGCCCACCGCACCGCGCACCTGGAGCTCCAGCGCGTTGTCCCGGTTCTGGCCGCCCTGGGGCGCGAACGGGTAGAAGGTGCCCCGCTTGTAGAGGTAGACGATGCCCAGCGGGCGGCCCGCGTCGGTGCGGAAGCTAACCAGCGTGCACAGCAGCTGCGGGCCGAACCCGCCGTCGGCCAGCGACGAGTTCACCGCGTGCAGGTCGGTGACCAGCGCCTCGAAGTCGTCCGCGGCGTGCTGGCAGGTCAGCCAGGTGAAGCCGTAGGAGTCGGTGCTCACCTCGACCGGCGCGGTGGCCGACCCCATGCCCAGCAGTTCGCGCACGTCGCTCTCGATGTCGCTGAACGCCTTGCCCTCGGCGGCGCGGAAGCACACCGAGCCGGTGCCCGTCGGGGTCATGTTCATCGCGGCCTGCAGCGTGATCGACGCGGTGGGCAGCGAGAACAGCTCGTCCAGGTTCGGCTGGGCCGGCTTGGTCCGGCCCAGCAGGGTGTCCAGGAATCCCACCGGCCTACCTGCTCAGCTGGTCGGAGATCTCGGACAGCTGGCGCAGCCGCCGCTCCAGCGACGGGTGCGTGGAGAACAGCCCGTTCAGGCTGATCTCCTTGCCGCCGGCCTTGAACGCGGGCACGAAGTAGAACGCGTTCAGCGGCTCGGCGGCCCGCAGGTCCTTGTTGGGGATCGCGGACATCGACCCGCTGACCTTCTGCAGCGCGCTGGCCAGCGCGGACGGCTGGCCGGTGAGCAGCGCCCCGGCCCGGTCGGCGGCCAGCTCCCGGTACCGGGACAGCAGCCGGGTCAGCAGGAAGCTGACCGCGTACACCACGACGCCGACCAGCATGACGATGAGCACCACGGGCAGCGCGCCGCCGTTGTTGTTGTTGCCGCCGCGGCCGCGGCCGCCCCCGCCGAACAGCTCGGAGTAGAAGGCGAACCGGATCAGCAGGGCGGCGATGATGCCGATGAACGAGGCGATGGTCATCACCGCGACGTCCTTGTGGGCCACGTGCGACAGCTCGTGGGCCAGCACGCCCTCCAGCTCACGGTCGTCGAGGTTGCTGTTCAGCATCCCGGTCGTCACGACCAGCACGGAAGTCTTGGTGTTCCGGCCGGTGGCGAAGGCGTTCAGCATCGGGGACGGCGCGATGGCCACCCTCGGCTTGGGCATGTTGGCCAGCGCGGTGAGCCGGTCCACGATGCCGTGCAGCCGGGCCGCCTGGGGGCCGTCCTGCGGGGTGACCACCTGCGCCTGCGCGGTGCTCAGCGCGATCTTGTCGGAGTAGAAGAACGAGCCCACGCCCAGGACCACGCCCAGCAGGACCGCGAAGAAGATGATGCCGCTGCCCGAGGCGTAATGCCCGATGCTGAGCACCAGCACGAGAACGGCGATGAAGGCGGCGAACACGAGGCCGAGGAGAAACATGGTCAGGGTCATCCGCGCGGTGAGTCCCCTGTCAGGCGCATAGCGGGTCTTCGTCGCCATCGCGCCGCCTCCGTTCTGTCGGCTGGCGGGCCAGCCGAGCTCTAACGGCTTCCCGATGGAAGCCATCCACATTTCATTATCAGGCCGCGGCGCCGTGGAATCCCCGTCTGCGAGGAAGCCCCGCGGCGCGCGGCGGCGGGGCCGGGTGATGAGCCTGGCCACGCCGGAGGTGTCCTGCCCAGGGACGCTCAGCAGCCAGTGTGCGCGGCCTTCCTGAAAGCCTGCTGAAAGCGGGCTCAGCCCGCGATGAGGCCTTCGTCAGAGAGCAGGCCGCGCACGTCCGCCATGCTGGCGTCCGCGTAAGGCAGAATCACGTCCGACGCCTCCAACGAATCCGCCGGAACCGGTGTTCCCTGGGACCTGATGCGGTCCAGCAGCGCGGTCAGCGCGGGCCGGAAGGCGGCCTCGTCCCCGGCGTTGACGGCGGCCTCGAGCGCCGCGTCCAGCTTGTTCAGCTCGGCGGCGACCGAGTCGTCCACGGTCAGCTGGCCCTCGCCGAGGATCCGGACGATCATGATCCGTCACCCGCCGCGGGCTGGTCGGCCGGCTGGTCGGCGGCCTCGGCGGCCTCGGCGGCCTTGGCGGGCTGGCCGTTGCCGGCCGCCGAGCCCTCGATCTCGCGCGGGGCCTCGCCCTGCCCCAGCTCGCCCTTGAGCCGCTCCAGCTCGCGGTCCACGTCCTGGCCGCCGCCCATCTGGTCCAGCTCCCGCTGGATGTCGTCGTTCGGCTGGGCGGTCACGTCGTCGAGCGCGCCGGAGGCCATCAGCTCGTCGATCGCGCCCGCCCGGGCCTGCATCTGGGCGGTCTTGTCCTGGGCCCGCTGCACGGCCATGCCGACGTCGCCCATCTCCTCGGAGATGCCGGAGACGGCCTCGCCGATCCGGGTCTGCGCCTCGGCCGCGGTGTAGGTGGCCTTGATGGTCTCCTTCTGGGTCCGGAAGGCCTCCACCTTGGCCTGCAGCCGCTGCGACGCCGCGGTCAGCTTCTCCTCGTCAGCCTGCAGCGTCTGGTACTGCGTCTGCAGGTCGGCGATCTGGCTCTGCAGCGCCGACTTGCGGGTCAGCGCCTCACGGGCCAGGTCCTCACGGCCCATGCCCAGCGCCTGGCGGGCCTGGCCGTCCAGCTTGGCCTGCTGCTGGGTCAGGGTGTTCATCTGCAGCTCGAGCCGCTTGCGGGACGTGGCCACGTCGGCCACGCCGCGGCGCACCTGGGTCAGCATCTCCAGCTGGCGCTGGTAGGAGTAGTCCAGGGTCTCGCGCGGATCTTCCATCCGGTCCAGGGCCTTGTTGGCCTTGGCCTTGAAGATCATCGAAACCCGCTTCACCACGCTCATCGGCGCGACCATCCCCTCATCGTGTAGCGCTGCCGCCAGCCACCTGCGACGGGCGGGCTGGCATCCCGTCCTGTGGCAGCCACGCTGCGCAGGCTGGTGCACCCAGCCTACGCGGTGACAGGGGCCGCAGTCATCGCGCCCGGACGGCCCCGCGGGCTGGTGTTCCGCGCCGTTCGTCCCGGTAGGCTGACCTCGTGTTCAGACGACGTAGCACGGCCACGCCAGAGGCTCCGGACGCGGACGCCGCGGCGGCCGAGGAGGCCGCGAAGGCCGGCGGCGCAGTGACGGCGGGCAAGGGCAGGCCGACTCCCAAGCGGAGCGAGGCCGAGAAGCGGCGCCGCTACGCCGCGCCCGGGGACCGCAAGGAGGCCGTGCGCCAGTCCCGGACCCGGGACCGGTCGGCCCGCACCCGCAAGACCGAGGCCATGCGCCGCGGCGAGGAATGGGCGCTGCCCGCCAAGGACAAGGGCCCGGTCCGCGCGCTGGCCCGGGACTTCGTGGACGGCAAGCGCCGGTTCAGCGAGTTCTACATGTACGGGCTGGTGGTCCTGCTCTTCCTGCTCTTCTTCCGCAATGCCGTGGTGCAGACCGTGCTGCCGGCCATCCTCATCGTGATGGTGCTGGTCATGGCGCTGGAGGGCTACCTCATCGGCCGTAAGGTCTCCCGGCTGGCCGCCGAGCGCTACCCGGGCGAGAGCACCCGGGGGCTGCGGATGTACGCGGCCATGCGGGCCCTGCAGATCCGCCAGCTGCGCTTCCCCAAGCCGAGGGTGAAGCCAGGCGCGAGGTCGACAATCGTGGTATGGAGTACCGGCACCTCGGGCGCAGCGGCCTGAAAGTCAGCGAGATCGCCTACGGCAACTGGATCACGCACGGGTCCCAGGTCGAGGAGGACGCGGCGCGCGCCTGCGTGGCGGCCGCCCTGGACGAGGGCGTGACCACGTTCGACACGGCGGACGTGTACGCCGGGACGCGGGCCGAGGAGGTGCTCGGCCGGGCGCTGCACGGCGTCCGCCGGGAGTCGGTGGAGATCTGCACCAAGGTGTACTGGCCGACCGGCCCGGGGCCCAACGACCGCGGCCTGTCCCGGAAGCACATCCTGGAGTCCGCGCACGCCTCGCTGCGGCGGCTGCAAACCGACTACCTGGACCTGTACCAGGCGCACCGGTATGACTACGAGACCCCGCTGGCGGAGACGCTGCGGGCCTTCGAGGACCTGGTCCGGCAGGGCAAGGTGCTGTATATCGGGGTGTCGGAGTGGCGCGCCGAGGAGATCGCCGCGGCGCTGCGGATCGCCGACGAGATGGGCTTCGACCGGATCGTCTCCAACCAGCCGCAGTACAACATGCTCTGGCGGGTGATCGAGGCGGACCTGCTGCCGCTGTGCGAGGAAGAGGGCATCGGCCAGATCGTCTTCTCGCCCATCGCCCAGGGCATCCTGACCGGCAAGTACCGGCCCGGCGAGCCGCTGCCGGCCGGGTCCCGGGCCACCGACCCGAGCGGGTCCGGTTTCATCAGCCGCTTCCTGTCCGACGACCTGCTCCGCGCGGTGGCCGGGCTGGCCCCGCTCGCCGCCGACGCCGGGCTCAGCCTGGCCCAGCTGGCGGTGGCCTGGGTGCTGCAGAACCCGGTCGTGTCGGCGGCGATCATCGGCGCGACCCGGCCCGAGCAGGTGCGGGAGAATGTCAAGGCGGCCGGGGTCCGGCTCCCGGCCGACCTGATGAAGCGCATCGACGACGTGCTGAGCGCGTCCATCCAGCGCGACCCCGCCCTGACCCAGAGCCCGGAGCACCGCCCCTGATCTATGCGCTGGCGAGGCGGGGTGCGGCGAAGCCGTGTCCCCGCCGAGCCAGCGAATGCGCGGGGGGTCCGGGGGGTCGCCCCCCGGGCTATTCAGCGTGCAGGCTCATGGGGCCGTACTCGACCCGGCTTTCCTCCATGAGGGTCACCTGGTCCACGCCGTCGGCCAGCAGGTCCCGCCAGTTCTCGCCGAGCCAGCTCTCCGCGTCGCCCTGGCTGCTGAACGTCTCCCGCCCTGCTCCCCGGGACGGGACCGTGGTGCCGTCCGCGGTCTCGAACTGCCAGCTCCAGGCCATGGTCCGCCGCCTCCTTCCGCGCGGTAAGCGACAGTAGCCGACCGGGCGGGCCCTGCGTGCGGCACCCCGCCCGCAGGCCGCCCCGGGCCGGCACCCGGATGTGACGAAGATCACATGGCAGGCCGCCTGTCGTTCCGCGGGCCGGTTCCGGGAACGGGCTTCCGGGCGCAAATGCCTCCACACCGTAGAACACCACCAGCAGCCGCCGGGAAACTGTTAAGTTCTAGGAGCTAGCCTGAGCCGGGCGCCGCGGCCGTGAGTGACCCCTGGCTCAGTCCCGGGAGCAAGGTGGTGACGACATGGCGCGTGTTGTCGTCGTTGGTGATCTGATGACCGACACGGTCGCTCATGCGGCCCTTCCGCTGGCCAAGGGCAGTGACACTCCTGCCACGGTCAGCATGCATGGCGGCGGATCCGGCGCGAACATCGCGGCCTGGATGGCCGCGGACGGCGGCGAAGTGGCCTTCGTGGGCCGCCGGGGCGCGGATATCGCCGGCCGGAACCGGGACATGGAACTGATGGGCTACGGGGTGGACGCCCGGCTCGTGATGGACCCCGACCGGCCCACCGGGACCTGCGTGGTCATGGTGACCCACAAGGGTGAGCACACCATGCTGTCGGACCCGGGCGCGAACGCCGCGCTGCACCCCGACGACCTGCCCACCGACCTGTTCGCACCCGGCATGCACCTGCACATGTCCGGCTACACCATGCTGAACGAAGGCTCCCGGGCCGCCGCCCTGGCCGCCTTCCAGCTGGCCGGGCGGGCCGGGATGACGATCTCAGTGGACGGCGCCTCGGCCGCCCCGCTGGAGCGGGCCGGCGCCGAGCCGTTCCTGGAAATGACCAACGGGGTGACCCTGCTGCTGGTGAACGCGGACCAGGCCACGGTGCTGACCGGCCGGGAGGACCCCGATTCCGCGGCCCGGGTGCTCACCGCCTGGTACCCGCAGGTGGTGGTGAAGATGGGCCCGGACGGGGCACTGTTCGCCAATGGCCGCCCGGAGCACGTCCGGTCGCTGGCCGTGCCGGTGGAGAAGTTCGTCGACGGCACCGGGGCCGGCGACGCGTTCTGCGCCGGGTTCCTGCCCGCCTGGCTGGACAAGAAGCCGCCGCTGGAGGCCCTGGGCCACGGATGCCGGCTGGCGGCGAGCGCGCTCGGCATGGTCGGTGCCCGGCCAGCCCTCTGACCCTGGCCCCGGTTCACCCGGTTACCTGGACCGGCTCTTCTCCCTGGACGGCCGGGTCGCCCTGGTCACCGGCGGCAGCTCCGGGATCGGCCACGCGATGGCCTGCTCGCTGGCCCTGGCGGGCGCCGCCGTGGTGCTGCTGGCCCGGCGGGACGGCCCGCTGGCCCGGGCCGCCGCGGCCATCCAGTCAGCCGGCGGCCGGGCCGCCTGGGTGCCGGGTGACCTGGCCGGCCGGGCCGCGGCCAGGGAGGCGGCCGAGCGGGCCGCGGCGGTGTTCGGCGAGCCGGACATCCTGGTCAACGCGGCCGGGGTCAACCTGCGGCCGCCGCTCGGTGAGCTGGCCGACGGCCAGTGGGATGAGCTGCTGGCCGTGAACCTGACCGCCCCGTTCCTGCTCGGCCAGCGGTTCGGCCCGTCCATGGCCGCGCGCGGCTGGGGCCGGATCATCAACGTGGCATCCCAGCAGGCGATGCGGGCGTTCGGGAACAGCGGCGGGTACGGGGCGTCCAAGGCCGGGCTGGCCGGCCTGACCCGGTCCCAGTCCGAGGCGTGGGCGGGCCGCGGCGTGTGCTGCAACGCGGTCAGCCCGGGCTTCGTGGCCACTCCCGCTGACCGCCGAGGTGGCCGGCGACCCGGTCCGCTCGGCCGCGCTGGCCGCCCGGACCATGATCGGCCGCAACGGCGAGCCGGACGACTTCGCGGGCATCGCCGTGTTCCTGGCCAGCCGGGCCAGCGGCTACCTGACCGGCCAGCTCATCTGTGTCGACGGCGGCTTCTCGGTCACCTGATCACGGGACGGCGGCGTGGTCCGGGCCGGGACCGGCGTCGCTCCGCCTTTACTACGCCCATGCCCGGCCTGGCAACCCGGTACGCTCGGCGGGACTGGCGAGCTGAGGAGGCGGGGAGTGCGGGAGGTTATGGCCCGCCGGCGCAGCGGGGCGGACCCCGGACGGCAGACGGACCTGGCCGACCCGGCCGCCCGGCGCCCGCGGCGCCGCTGGCTCGCGGTGGCGGCCTGGCTGGCCGCCGCGGCGGCGGTGTTCGCCTGCTACCTGCGCGTTTCGCAGACCTACCCGGGGGACTCCTACGGCGCGGTGTTCACCCTGCAGGCCTGGGACATGCTGCACGGCAACCTGCTGCTGCATGGCTGGTGGCTGTCCGACGTGTCCTTCTACAACACCGAACTGCCCGAGTACATGCTGGTGGAACTGGTGCTCGGGCGCAGCCCGGACGTGGTGCACGCCGCGGCCGCGCTCACCTTCACCATCGCGCTGCTGCTGGCCATGGCGCTGGCCCGGGGGCGCAGCACCGGCCGGGAGGCCGCGGTCCGGATGGCCATCACCGCGGGGATCATGTGCTCCCCGCAGCTCGGGCCGGGCGTCTTCCTGTTCCTGCTGGCCCCCGACCACCTGGGCAGCTGCGTGCCGGTCCTGCTGGCCTGGCTGATCCTGGACCGTGCGCCGCGCCGCTGGTACGTGCCGGCCGCCGTGGGCGCGCTGCTGGCCTGGACGTTCGTCGCCGACTCCATCGTGGCGCTGACCGGGATCGTGCCGCTGGCGCTGGTCTGCGCCGCCCGGCTCCATGCCCGTGTCGTCACCGCCCGGCAGCCGCTGCGGGCGCAGTGGTTCGAGGGCTCGCTGCTGGCGGCCGCGGCCGCCGCGGCCGCCGGAGGCACCGCCGTGCTGCACCTGCTCCGGGCGGCGGGCGGCTTCCAGCTGAACCCGGTGAGCTCGCAGCTGACCACGAGCGGCGCGCTGCCCGGCCATGTGTCCGCCACGATCGAGGGTCTCACCCTGGTCTTCGGCGGCGACTTCTTCGGCCGCCCCTTCGGGGCGGCCACGGCCCTGCTGCTGCTGCACCTGGCCGGCCTGGCCCTGGCCGCCTGGGCGGTGTGCGCGGGCCTGCGCCGGCTGGGCGAGATCGGCCTGGTGGACCAGCTGCTGATCGCGGGAGTGCTGCTCAACCTGGCCGCCTTCCTGCTGTGGACGTCCGTCACCGCGGTCAGCACCACCCGGGAGATCGTCGCGGTGCTGCCGTTCGGCGCCATCCTGGCCGCCCGGCTGCTGGCCGGCCGGCTCACCGCCGCGCGGCTGCTGCCCGCGCTGGCCGTGGTGGCGTGCGGCTACCTGATCAGCCTGGGCATGGTGCTGGCGCACTCACCCGTCCCGCCGCAGGCGGAACGGCTCACCGCCTGGCTGGCCGCGCACCACCTCCGCTACGGCGTGGGCAATTCCTCGCTCGGCAGCGTGGTCACGGTCTCCAGCGGGCAACGGGTGGTCCTGCGCCCGCTCCTGGTGGCCGGCGGCCTGGTGGCGGCCAGCCACTGGGAGGCGGAGCAGTCCTGGTATGACCCGCGGCAGCATGACGCGACGTTCGCGGTGCTGCTCGGCCGCTCACCGTCGCCCGGCGCGGTGCGGGCGACGTTCGGGCCCCCGGCCCGGACCTACCATGTCGGCCCGTACACCGTGCTCACCTACCGCCAGAACCTCCTCCTGTCACTGATCAGCCCGGGGGGGCGGCCCCCCGGAACCCCCCGCCATCCGCCGGCTCGGCGGGGGCACGCCGCCGGCGCACCCCGCCTCGCCAGCGAATACCCCGGGACCGCGGGCCGGGCAGCGCCACGAACGGGTCGTTGGGGCGGTTGAGGGTTTTCAGGCGGCACAATGGCGGACATGGCACGACGCACTGCGACACCCCCGCCGCCCGAGGACTTCGAGGAAAACATCATCGACATCGATGTTGCCGAGGAGATGCGGGGCAGTTACCTGGAGTACGCGTACTCCGTCATCTACTCCCGGGCCCTCCCGGACGCCCGGGACGGGCTCAAGCCGGTCCAGCGCCGGATCCTGTACCAGATGAACCAGATGGGGCTGCGCCCGGACCGGGGACACGTCAAGTGCGCCCGGGTGGTCGGCGACGTGATGGGCCGGCTCCACCCGCACGGTGACAGCGCGATCTATGACGCGCTGGTCCGGCTGGCCCAGCCGTGGGCGATGCGGCTGCCCCTGGTGGACGGGCACGGCAACTTCGGCTCGACGGGCGGCGACGACGCCCCGGCCGCCATGCGGTACACCGAGGCCCGGCTGGCCGCCGCGGCGATGGAGATGGTCGCCTCGATCGATGAGGACACCGTCGATTTCCGGCCGAACTACGACGGCCAGGAGACCGAGCCCGAGGTGCTCCCGGCGGCACTGCCCAACCTGCTGGTCAACGGCACCGCCGGGATCGCGGTCGGGATGGCCACCAACATGGCGCCGCACAACCTCGGCGAGGTGATCGCCGCGGTCCGGCACCTGATCGGCAATCCCGAGCGCCAGCCTGGACGAGCTGATGCGGTTCGTGCCCGGGCCCGACCTGCCGACCGGCGGGAAGATCATCGGCCTGGACGGGATCCGGGAAGCCTACGAGACCGGCCGCGGCATCTTCCGCACCCGGGCCACCGCCCGGATCGAGAAGATCACGCCGCGGCGCGACGGCATCGTGGTCACCGAGCTGCCCTACGGGGTGGGGCCGGAGAAGGTGATCGCCCGGATCAAGGACCTGGTGCAGGCCAAGAAGCTGAACGGGATCGCCGACCTCAAGGACCTGACCGACCGGCACCGCGGGCTGCACCTGGTCATCGAGGTCCGCGGCGGGTTCCACGCCGAGGCCGTGCTGGACGAGCTGTACCGGCTGACGCCGATGGAAGACACCTTCGGCATCAACAACGTCGCGCTGCTGGACGGGCAGCCCCGGGTGCTCGGCCTGCGTGAGCTGCTGCAGATCTACATCGACCACCGGATCGAGGTCACCCGGCGGCGCAGCGAGTTCCGGCGCCGCAAGCGGGCCGACCGGCTGCACCTGGTGGACGGGCTGCTCGTCGCGCTGCTCAACATCGACGAGGTCATCCAGGTCATCCGGTCCAGCGACGACTCGGCGCAGGCCCGGGAACGGCTGATGTCGGTCTTCGACCTGACCGAGATCCAGGCCGCCTACATCCTGGACACCCCGCTGCGCCGGCTGACCCGCTACGACCGGCTGGAGCTGGACCGGGAACGGGAGACGCTGCAGCGGGAGATCGCCGAGCTGACCGCGATCCTGGACTCGCCCGACCGGCTGCGCGCGGTGGTCTCCGAGGAACTGGCCGGGGTGGCCGAGCGGTTCGGCACCCCGCGGCGCACCGTCCTGCTGGAAGGCAGCGGCAAGCCGACCCGGTCCGCGGCCGTCCCGCTGGAGGTGGCCGACGACCCGTGCCTGGTGCTGCTGTCCTCGGCCGGGCTGATCGCCCGCACCGCGGCCGCGCCCGCCGCCACCCTGGACTTCGACGAGGCCGCCGGTCCCGACGGGGGGCCGGACTTCGCGGGGCCGCGCGCCGCGCACGACGTGATCGTGGCCACCGCCCCGGCCACCGCCCGGGGCAGCGTCGGGCTGGTCACCTCGCGGGGCAGGCTGATCCGGATCGGCGTGCTGGAGATCCCGGCCCTGCCGCCGAGCGCGCACTCCCCCGCGCTGGCCGGCGGCGCCCCGCTGGCCGAGTTCGCCTCCCTGGACACCGACGAGACCGTGGTCGGGCTGGCCGCCCCGGACGGGACGGACGGCGGGCTGGCCATCGGCACCGCGGGCGGGGTGGTCAAGCGGGTGGCCCCGGACTACCCGGCGAACGCCACCGAATTCGACGTGATCTCGCTCAAGGAGGGCGACCGGGTGGTCCGCGCGGTCCAGCTGGGCACCGAGGAGGCTGACCTGGTGTTCATCACCAGCGACGCCCAGCTGCTGCGGTTCCGGGCCGGCGCGGTGCGGCCGCAGGGCCGGGCGGCCGGCGGGATGGCCGGGATCCGGCTGTCCCCCGGGGCCAGCGTGGTCTGGTTCGGCGCGCTGGCCGGTGACGCGCCCGGCGGCGCCCCGGGCGAGGCCGGGGAGGCGGTGGTGGTCACGGTGGCCGGGAGCAGCGGGGCGCTGCCCGGCACCGCCGCGGCCAGCGTGAAGGTCACGCCGTACCGGGAGTACCCGGCCAAGGGCCGGGCCACCGGCGGGGTCCGCTGCCACCGGTTCCTCAAGGGCGAGGACACCCTGGTCCTCGCCTGGGCCGGGCCGGGCCCGGCCCGCGGGGCCACGGACGCCGGCGTGCCGGTGTACCTGCCGCCGGCGGAAGGCCGGCGGGACGGTTCCGGGGAGCGGGCCCGCCAGCAGCTGGCCGCGCTCGGCGGGCTAGCGCCGCGCTGAGGTGTCGGGCTGGGCGGTAGCCGGCCCGGCGCCGGCCGGCTACCGCCGCGGCCAGCGCGGTGAGCAGGTCACGGGGGCCCGCGTACGGCGGGTCCCCGAACTGCCACCAGCGGGCGATCTGGGTGCCTTCCGGCCCGGGATCGAACTCGCCGCCGCGGAAGCACCCGGCCCGGTCCAGCCCGGCCAGGTCCTGGTCGTCCGCCGCTAACGTGGCCACGAAGGCGGCCGCGTCCAGCAGTGCCGCGGCACAGCGCGCCGCCCGTACCGGGTCCCGTTGCGCGCGGGCCAGCCGCCAGGCGGCCTGCGCGCGGAGGAACTCCGCCACCAGGATCTGTATTGTCACTCTAAGTATCGTACTCTTACAGAGCGTTATTGGCAGCTGAGCGCCCCGCCGTGGACGCCGCCCGCTCCGGCCGCGTGTCCGGGGCGGTCAGGTGTCGATGCGGGAGACGTCCAGCTCGGCGGCGCCGCCGATGATGAAGTCCCGCCGGGGGCCGACCTCGGTGCCCATCAGCAGGTTGAAGATCCCGCCGGCGGCGGCCGCGTCCTCGATGCGGATCCGGCGCAGCGTGCGGTGCCGCGGGTCCATGGTGGTCTCGGCCAGCTGCCCGGCGTCCATCTCGCCCAGCCCCTTGTACCGCTGGATCGGCTCCTTCCAGCGCTGCCCCCGGCGCTCCAGCTCCAGCAGGGTGCGGTGCAGTTCGCTGTCGGAATAGGTGTAGCGGTACCGGGCCTGCCCCTTGCGCGGGGCCGACAGCTCGATCCGGTGCAGCGGGGGCACCGCGGCGAACACCCGCCCGGCGTCCAGCAGCGGCCGCAGGTACCGGTGGAACAGGGTCAGCAGCAGGCACCGGATGTGCGCGCCGTCCACGTCGGCGTCGGACATGAAGATGACCCGCTGGTACCGCGCGGCCTCCAGGTCGAATGAGGCGCCCGAGCCGGCCCCGATGACCCGGATGATGTCCGCGCACTCGGCGTTCTTCAGCATGTCCGCCAGGGACGCCTTCTGCACGTTGAGGATCTTGCCGCGGATCGGCAGCAGGGCCTGGAACTCCGAGTTCCGGGCCAGCTTGGCCGTGCCCAGCGCGGAATCGCCCTCGACGATGAACAGCTCGCTGCGGTCGTCGGCGCTGCGGCAGTCCACCAGCTTGGGCGGCAGTGACGAGGTCGCCAGGGCGTTCTTGCGGCGCTGGTTGTCCCGGTGCTCCCGGGCCGCGATCCGGGCCTTGGCCGCGGACGCCACCTTGTCCAGCACCGCCCGGCCCTGCTGCTTGGCGCCGCGCGCCCGTGACTCGAAGAACGCCTTCAGCTCGGCCGAGACGACCTGGGCGACGATCCGGGACGCGGCCGGGGTACCGAGGATCTCCTTGGTCTGGCCCTCGAACTGCGGCTCCGGCAGCCGTACCCCGATCACCGCGGTCAGCCCTTCCAGGGCGTCTTCCTTGGTGGCCGGCTCGTCGCCGTTCTTGAGCAGCCGTGCCGCGCGCAGCTGCTCGTTCAGCGCCCGGACCAGGGCCCGCTCGAAGCCGGCCACGTGCGTCCCGCCCTTGGGGGTGGCGATCACGTTGACGAACGACCGGGTGACGGTGTCGTACCCGGTCCCCCACTGCACGGCCACGTCGACGAGCAGTTCCCGCTCCACCTCGGTGGGCGTCATGTGCCCCTGCTCGTCGAGCACCGGCACCGTCTCGGTGAAGTTCCCCGACCCGGTCAGCCGGAGCACGTCGGTGAGCGGCTCCCCGGGGGCCAGGTAGGCGCAGAACTCGCTGATCCCGCCGTCGAACCGGAACTCGGCCTCCCGCGGCCCGTCTGTCCCGGGGTCGTGGTCGGGGAACTCGGCCGCCACGTCCGGGCTGGCCGGCTCGCGGTGATCGGCGGCCGACCGCTCGTCCCGGACCCGGATGGCCAGGCCCGGCACCAGGTACGCGGTCTGCCGGGCCCGCTGCACCAGGGCCTCGAAGCTCCAGCCCGCGTCCTTGGTGAACACCTGCTGGTCCGGCCAGAACCTGATCCGGGTCCCGGTGACCTTCCGGGCCACCTTCCGGGCCTGCCGCAGCCCGGACCCGGCGGCGAACGGGGCGCCCGGGCCGTCGGCCGCGAACTCCCCGGGCACGCCCCGGCGGAAGCTGGCCGCCCACTCGTGCCCTTCCCGGTCCACGTGCACGTCGAGCCGGGCCGACAGCGCGTTCACCACCGAGGCGCCCACGCCATGCAGGCCGCCGGACGCGGTGTAGGAGCCGCCGCCGAACTTGCCGCCCGCATGGAGCCGGGTCATCACCAGCTCCACGCCGGTCAGGCCGGATTTGGGCTCGATGTCCACCGGGATGCCGCGCCCGTTGTCGCGCACCTCGGCCGAAAGATCCTTATTCAGGACGACATCGATCGTGGTGCAGTGCCCGCCCAGGGCCTCGTCGACTGCGTTGTCGAAGATCTCCCAGAGGCAGTGCATCAGGCCACGGCTGTCGGTGGAGCCGATGTACATGCCGGGGCGCTTGCGGACCGCCTCCAGCCCCTCCAGGACCGACAGATGGCGGGCCGTATAGCCATCGGCGGCGGATCCGCCGGCGGCCTTCGCCGGGCGCGCGGCCGGCGGGGCCGCCGGCCGGGCAGGACCGGCAGATTCGGCGCGGACGGCGGTCACAGGGCCCTCCTGGGGGTCGGGGCGGCGTAGGCGGGACTGCTGGCAGACTAACCGCCCGCCCGGGGTGGTCCGCGAAGCCACGCCGCGGACATACCCGGCTAGCTGGGACAACGCGGCTGGACAGGGTCCTGGCGGGGACCCGCTCACGGCGGCCGGCGAAGTTCCCGTTCGCTGTGGGCGTAGGTGGGGGCCACACGGGAAGTGACCCGCCTGGCAGAGTGTTACACAGCACGTAGGGCAGAGCCAGCCGGCGACTAGGAGCCGGCGGCACGACGCGAGGGAGGCGACATGACCGGAGCTCTCGCACCAAGCAGGCCCCTGAATGCGATGGACCTGTGCGACCGGTGTGGTGCCCAGGCGTATGTACGCGTTGTGCTTCCCGATTCCGGGGAGCTGCTGTTCTGCGCCCACCACAGCCGTCAGCACGCCGAGGCGCTGGCCAAGGTGGCCGTCGAGATCCAGGACGAGACGGAGCGGCTGTCACCGGGAGGCGGAACACAACGCGACGCCTAGCCAGGCCCGCGACCCGCGGGCGGATCCGCCCCGGGCCGCTTTACCCGGCCTGACTGGCGCCGGCACGGCAGCGTCGCCGCGCCACGCCCGGGCCCTCCCCCCGGGTTGCCCTTTGCGTGAGCCCTCTAGAGACGAGAAATGGCTGGGGCCCGGTCACCATGGTGACCGGGCCCCAGCCATCTTCTGTGCCGTCGCTGTCTCGTGCCAGTCCGGCCTGGCCGCCGCCTGGCCCGGGACTCAGTCCAGGTAGTCGCGGAGGACCTGGGACCGGGACGGGTGGCGCAGCTTGGACATGGTCTTGGACTCGATCTGCCGGATGCGCTCCCGGGTCACCCCGTACACCTTGCCGATCTCGTCCAGCGTCTTCGGCTGCCCGTCGGTCAGCCCGAACCGCATGGAGACCACGCCGGCCTCCCGCTCGGACAGCGTGTCCAGCACCGAGTGCAGCTGCTCCTGGAGCAGGGTGAAGCTGACCGCCTCGCCGGGCTGGATGGCCTCGGAGTCCTCGATCAGGTCACCGAACTCGCTGTCGCCGTCCTCACCGAGCGGGGTGTGCAGCGAGATCGGCTCCCGGCCGTACTTCTGCACCTCGATGACCTTCTCGGGGGTCATGTCCAGCTCGGCCGCGAGCTCCTCGGGGGTCGGCTCGCGCCCCAGGTCCTGCAGCATCTGCCGCTGCACCCGGGCCAGCTTGTTGATGACCTCGACCATGTGCACCGGGATCCGGATGGTCCGGGCCTGGTCGGCCATGGCCCGGGTGATCGCCTGCCGGATCCACCAGGTCGCGTAGGTGGAGAACTTGTAGCCCTTGGTGTAGTCGAACTTCTCCACCGCGCGGATCAGGCCCAGGTTGCCCTCCTGGATCAGGTCCAGGAACAGCATGCCCCGGCCGGTGTACCGCTTGGCCAGCGAGACGACCAGCCGCAGGTTGGCCTCGAGGAGGTGGTTCTTGGCCCGGCGGCCGTCCTCGGCGATCCACTCCATGTCCAGCCGGCCGGCCCCGTCCACGTCCAGGCCCTCGGCCAGCTTCTCCTCGGCGAACAGCCCCGCCTCGATCCGCTTGGCCAGTTCCACCTCCTGCTCCGCGTTCAGCAGGGGGACCTTGCCGATCTGCTTGAGGTAGTCCTTGACCGGGTCGGCGGTGGCCCCGGCCGACGCTACCTGCGCGGCGGGCAGGTCGTCATCGTCGTCGCCGTAGACAAACGCCTCTTCTTCCGCGGTGCCCGGCGGCTTGGCCGCGACCCCTGGGACCACGGCCGCTACGGCGGCGGGCCCGGCTGCGCCGGCGGCCGCGGTGACGGTGGCCGCGCCCTCCGCGGCGGGGCCGTCCTCGGTCTCCTCGTCGGCCGCGTCGTCGTCCGCGGCCTCGTCCTCGGCCTCTACGACGTCCACGTCCAGGTCCACATCGACCTCGGCCACGTCGGCCAGGTCGATGTCCTCCAGGTCGGCGCCCTCCAGGGCATCCTCGGACAGATCGACGTCGGCCGGGTCGACCTCAGTGTCCAGTTCCGTCGCGTCGGCCAGGTCTGGCACCTCGGCCAGGCCAACCGCGTCATTCCCCGAGGCAGCCAAATCCGGATCCTCACTCACGATGCCTGATACCCCCCGGCCACCCGCTACCGCGTCGTCGCCGGGCCGGCCGGCCGCGCCGCGCGGCCCGGGCCGCCCACCGGAATTCTTCTTACCCCGGCGTCGCGCCGGGGCGCCGTCGCCGCGTTCCGGCGGTCCCGGAACGCCCGGCCTGCCGGACGTCGCGTCCGTGTCCACGAGCGTGACCGGTCCGCCTGGCCGTGGGCCGCCGGGCTTCCCGTCCCCGGTGCGCCCTGGGGCCTGCTGCGCTGGCAACCGTCCACCCTGGCCTTCCGGCCTCGGCTGCCTCCGCGCTGCGGAACCTGCAGCGCTTGCCACCGCGGTCACCCCTTCCTTCGCTGGACGGCGGCCTGCCGAGCCGCGAATGACACCTGACGACGCGAGCTGGCAGGCGACACAGACACCTCTCCTGCGTACATGAGCGGGAAAATGGACCCTACCTCGTGTACTTCACTGCTGGGACCTTGCCGGAAACCAGGCCTGGGCCGCAGCACACCGCGACCGGGATAGGAACACCTTCCGATCACCACCTTAGGCGGAGCTGGCGGGTGGCTCGTACTGCTCCGGCCGCCGGCCAGGCCGCGCGGCCGCCAGGCACGGGGCACCCGGCCAGGTCAGCGGGGCCATGTCTCATGCTTTCCCCCTCCGCGCCGCGGGGATCACGCCGCTGGGCGGCCGCTGGGCGGGCGCGCCATCCCGCCGGGGCACGTGCAGGACGAGCACGGTCACGTCATCATCCTGCTCATACCCGGTCAGCATCCGGTCCACCAGGTACTCCAGCAGCCGGGCCGGGTCTTCTACCATGCCCGGCCGGGCCTGCGCCGACACCGCGACCAGCTCGTCCAGCCCGGCATCCAGGCCGCGCCGGCGGTTCTCCACCAGGCCATCGGAGTACAGCACCGCGGTAGTGCCGGGCGGCAGCCGGAAGACGTACTGCTGCCGCGGGCACGCCCAGCCCAGCGGCGTGCCGGCCTCGGTGGTGTCCAGCCGGGGCGGGGCGTCCCTGGACAGCAGCAGCGGCGGCAGGTGCCCCGCGTTGCCCGCCAGGCCCTCACCGGTGACCGGATCGACCACCAGGTAGGCCACCGTGGTCACCTGCTCGTCGAGTTCGGTGGCGGTGAACAGCCGGTCCAGGCCGGCCAGCACCGCGGCCGGCCGCGGGTCGGTCAGGGCCAGGGCCCGCAGCGCGTTGCGCACCCGGCCCATCCCGGCCGCCGCGGTCAGGCCCTTGCCCATCACGTCCCCGGCCGCGACCGCGAGCCTGCCGTCGGGCAGCCGGAACGCGTCGTACCAGTCGCCGCCGATCTCCATGTTCCGGGTCACCGGCAGGTAGCGAGCCTCCAGGATGATCCCCGGCACGCTGGGCAGCCGGTCCGGCAGCAGGCTGCGCTGCAGGGTCTCGGCGGTGGTGTGCTCCCGCTCGAACAGCGAGGCCCGCTCCAGGGCCAGCGCGCACTGGCCGGCCAGGGCCTCCAGGAAGACCCGCTCCTCCTCGGTGATCTGGCGCGGCTTGGTGAACGAGAACCGCAGCGCGCCGAGCGGCGCGCCCGCCGCCAGCAGCGGCAGGCCCACCCAGGCCCGCTCGTCGCTGTGCGCCAGGAACAGGTCCACGTTGGCCACCCCGTCGAACTGCCGGCGCAGCGCATCGGGGTTCTCCACCAGCACCGGCCGCCGGGAGGTGATGGCCAGCGTCATCACGCTCGGCTCGTCCAGCGGGATGTCGCCGGACGGCGCCCCCGGCACATCCGGCAGCCCCATCGGGTTGATGGTGCGCAGCCGCAGCCGCTCGGGATCCAGCAGCGCCACCGCGGACCGCTCGGCGCCGATCGCGGACCGGCCGACCTCGGTGATCACCTCGACCACCTGCAGCACGGTCAGCGCCTCGGCCAGCATGGACGTGGCCTGCTGCAGCCGGGCGGTGCGCAGGGCGGCGGCGGACAGCTGCTCGGTCAGCCGGCCGCGCATCTCCTCGGCCTCACGCTGCCCGGTCACATCCGTGCTGGCGCCGACCCATTCAATGATCTTGCCGTCCCGCTCGATCGGCACGGCCCGGACGTCGTAGTGCCGGTACGAGCCGGTCTTGGTGCGGACCCGGTAGCGGCTGTCGAAGACCTTCCCGGCGCTGACGCATTCCCGCCATTCCCGTTCCACCCGCTCGCGGTCTTCCGGGTGGATCGCGTCCAGCCAGCCGTTGCCGAGATACTCCTCCAGGCTCTGCCCGGTTATCCAGCGCCACTCGGGCGAATCCTCGGCGATGTGGCCGGCGGGCGTGGTCACCCAGACCACCTGGGCGCCGGCCTGCACCAGCGAGCGGTACCGTTCCTCGCTGCGGCGGACCGCCTCCGCCGAGCTGCGCCGGTCGGTGACGTCCACGGCGATCAGCGCCACCCCGGCGATGTTGCCGTCCGGGTCGTGCGAGGGGAACCAGGAGAAGGCCCAGTGCCGGTCGTCCTGGGCCGCCGGCCCGCTGCCGGGCCCATCCCCGGCGCCCGCGGACGGCCGGGCGTCCTCGCCGGACGGCGCCGCGGCCTCCAGGCTGACCGGCAGGTTGGACTCGAACAGCGGCTGGCCCTCGGCCAGCACGTGCCGGACGGCCGACTCGGCCCGGGCCGCCAGCGGGCCGGGCCAGACCTGCGACGGCAGCAGCCCGACGTGAGCATCCAGATCGAGCCCGTCCAGCCGGGCCAGGGCCAGGTTGATCCGCCGGAAGCGCAGGTCGTGGCCGAAGAAGGCGAAGCCGATCGGGGCCTCGCGGAGCAGGGTGGCCAGCAGCGCCGAGTCGGAGACGTCCAGCCCGGACAGCCGCGGCTGGGGCACGGAGGTATCAGTGCTCATGGCCCGCACTCCAGTCCCGTTGCTTGAGCCATGCAACGGCTCCTTCCTGCTCACTGCGGACACAAGCAGGCTACGGCAACAGTACGGTCACTGACCGCACAACTGCAGCGCCACGCCACTGCGCAGAGCCGCGTCCCGGGCACCGCGAACACTCACAGTGCCCGCGCAGGCGGGTTTTCCACATCCTAGGCGATATCAGGCCCGGCCGCCGGGCTGATGCGGACTCCCCGGGCAAAGAATGGGGAGCCTCGCGCCCGCCCGGCCAGGCCCGGGACTGAATCGTGACCGGCCGCGGCGCGCCGGATGCGCGGAATGTCCGCGGCTGCGGGTGCCTGATGCCCGTAATATCTGCCACACGCGGAAACATGGCCACCATCCGGCGCGGACGTGGCACGGCACCGCGAGAATCTGGAAAGCTGTCCGTGTGAGCCCGCAAAGCCGTCGACGAGAGCCCCCAGGCGGGCCGGGCCACCCAGGTCATGGGAAGGGGCCGCGTTCGGTGATTCCCAGCGCCGCACCGCCCAATGCGTTGTTCGCCGAGATGCTCCGTGCTGCCCGTGAGCTGCTGGCGGTCCGCAGCCCGCTGGACGCGGAGCTCATGGTGAGCGAACTGCTCGGTACCTGGTGGGGCGAGCGCTCACCGCGCGCCGGAGGTGACGTCGAGGAACTCGTCGGCGAGGGCCTGGTCAGCTACGCCGCCCAGCAGCGAAGCCCGGCCGCGCTCGCGCTGCTGTCCGGCATCGCGTGCCTGGGCACGCCGCGGCAGGCGATGCAGGCCGAGACGGCGGCGCTGGCCCTGATGGAACGGGGCGTGGTCCGGCCGCCGTGGGCTGAGCACGTCGGCGCCGTGACCGCCGGTGACTGCTACGTGAACTCGGACGCCTACGGGGACCGCGACGAGGTCGTCTGCGTGTTCAGCTACGCCGGCGAGGAGCCGCACGCCCTGGTCATGGTGGTGGACTACAACGCCGAGGGGATGCTCCGGGACGGCTGGGTCACCTCGCAGGTGGACCGCTTGCTGGAGCGCTGCGCCGCGGCGGCGTCCGGCGCGGACGGCCAGCCGGCCCGGTCCACCTTCAGCCAGGTGGACCCGCCGCAGGCGCGTCGGCTGCTGGAGACCGCCCTGGCCGTGACCGAGGCCCGGAAGGGCCCGGCACCCAGCGACTCGTTCGCGTCCTACCACGCGTTCATCCGGGCCCGGATCCGGACGCTGCCGCCGTCCCGGCCCCGCTCGGCGGCCGGCCAGGGCGCCGTCCCGCGGCCCGGGCCGGGGCCCTGGGAAACCGGGCACGGGTCCGGCTGGGGCGGCGCGACGGCCCGGCGGCACGCCTGGACCCGGGACCGCCGGGCCATGCTGGTGGCCGAGTTCCTCGCCTCGGACGAGGCCGAGGACCTGTCGGACACCAGGGCGGCCAGCCGCTGCGCGGACGTCATCATCGACTACGGCTGTGACCGTGACTTCGGCCGCCCGCTGCGGATGAGCCCGGCGAAGGTGGCCACCTTCCTGCTCGACTGGCTGCCCCGCAAGGTCCTGCTGCTGTCCGCCGAGCAGCATGCCATGCCGCACGTGCTGGCCGCCTGGGTGCGCTGGGCCGGACGGCGGCAGGGGCTGCCCGCCGAGATGATCGCCCAGACGCTGGACGCCGTGTTCGACTCGATGGGCACCTTCGCCCAGGTGTACCGGGACCCCACCTCGTTCGGCCTGGATGCCGCGCTGGTGGCCCGGCTGCTGCCGGATCACGACCTGGAGGCCCTGCCCCGGCGGGCGTTCGCCTTCCCCGTGCTGCGCGGCATGTTCGGCGGCATCGACCTGGCGGGCCTGGACCCGGCCGTCATCGCGGACCGGCGCACCCTGCTCGCCGCCGACCACAACGACGGCAACGGGCGGCCCAGCGGGCCGCTGCACATCGACCGGCACCTGGCCCTGGCCGACCGGCTGTGGCGCGGTGACCCGCCGGAGCTGTGGGAGGCCGCGCAGCGCATGCTGGACCGCGGTGAGGACCGGCACGCCGTGCTGCACACGCTCATGTACGTACTCCGCGACGCGGGCTCGGACACCGCCAGCCTGCTCGCCACCCTGCGGGATCTGCCGCGGTCCATCCCGGACTGAGGCCGGCCGCCTCAGCCCTCGGCGGCGAAGGCCGCACCCAGCTCACGGAAGGCGCCGCGCAGGTCGCCGGCGGAGACGGTGGTCAGGTCCGCGGCGCTGGCCTGATCGTCCAGGTGGGCCACCCGCAGGTCGCGGGCCGCGCAGGCCCGCTCGAACAGGCTCCGGGCGAACCGGCCGTTGCCCAGCTCGTCGATCTGGTGGCGCTGCGCCGCCAGCGTGAAGATCTCCTCCAGCACCGGCAGCGCGTCCGGCTCGAACGTGTCCCCGTGCTGCTCCGCGATGACGCCGGCGATCTTGCACAGCTCGGCGGGGGTGTAGCTGGGGAAGCCGATCCGGACGCTGAACCGGGATCCGAGGCCGGGGTTGCTGTGCAGGAAGCGGTCCATGTCGGCCGGGTAGCCGGCCAGCACGATCACCAGCCGGTCCCGGTCGTCCTCCGCCCGCTTGAGCAGCGTGGCCACCGCTTCCGAGCCGTAGGCGTCCCCGCCCGAGTAGCCGATGTTGTAGAGCGAGTAGGCCTCGTCGATGAACAGCACCCCGCCGAGCGCGGAATCGATCAGCTTGCCGGTCTTGATCGCGGTCGAGCCGAGATGCTCGCCGACCAGGTCGGCCCGGTGCGCCTCGATCACCTCGGGCCGGACCAGCAGCCCCAGCGCGGTGAAGATCCGGCCGAGGATGCGGGCGACCGTGGTCTTGCCGGTCCCCGGGGGCCCGGTGAACACGAAATGCCGGACCGGGGGCTGGCTGGACAGGCCCTGCCGCTCCCGCAGCCGGGCCACCCGCAGCTGGGCCGCGATCTCGTGAACCTGGCGCTTGACCGGCTCCAGGCCGACCAGCTCGTCGAGCTCCGCGAGCGCGCTCTCCAGGGTGGGGGCCTCGGTGTAGCCCCGGAACCGGGCGGTCAGCTCGGCCCCGGCGCGCTCCAGGTCCGCCGCCTCCAGCGTGGTCAGCTCGGCGGGCGTCGGCTCGGCCCCGTCCGCCATCACCCGGACATCCCGCGCCCGGCCCGCCTTCTCCAGGAGGTTGCGCACGAAGCGCCCGTTGCCGAGCTCGTCGGCGAGCCGGCGGCGGCCGATGTCCTCCATCATCCGCCACAGGGCCGGCCGGGCGTCCGCGTCGAGCATCTCCCCGCGCTGCTCCAGGTACAGCTCGGCCAGCGCCATCAGTTCGGCCGGGCTGTAGCTGGGGAACTTGACCCGGAGGCCGAACCGGGAGTTCAGCCCGGGGTTGCTGGCCAGGAAGCCCTCCATCTGCTTCTCGTAGCCGGCCAGGATGATGATGAGCTCGGCCCGGTTGTCCTCGGCCCGCTTGAGCAGCGCCTGGACCGCCTCGTGGCCGAACCGGTCCCCCTGGCCCTCGCTCTCGTTCACCAGGCTGTAGGCCTCGTCGATGAACAGCACCCCGCCGAGCGCGCTGTTCACCAGATCGTTCGTCTTGATGGCGGTGGCCCCGAGGTACTCGCCGACCAGGTCGGCCCGCTGCGCCTCCACCACCGCGGGCGTGTCCAGCAGCCCGAAGGCGTAGAAGATCTTCGCGATGACCCGGGCGACCGACGTCTTCCCGGTGCCGGGCGGCCCGAGGAAGACGAAGTGCTGCATCGGCTTGCCGGTGTCGTAGCCGGCCATGGCCCGGCGCCGGGCCGCCTCCACCGAGGCCGTGATCTGGCGGACCTGCTCCTTGACCGATTCCAGGCCGATCATGTTGTCGAGCTCGGCCATGGCCTGGGCCACGGTGATCTCGGGAGGCTGCGGGTCGGTGCCGGCCCGGTCGCGCGCCGTCGCGGCCTCCGCGGGGCGCATGGCGCCTTCCGCGGTCTGCATCACCCGGGACGGGTCGCCCGGCCTGCTGCCGCGCCCTGAGGCCGGGTACCCGGTGGTCCGGGTGCCCGGCCGGGGCGCCACGGCCGCGCCCCCGGAGCGGTGCGGCGCCGCGAGGGCGCCGGTCCGGCTCTGCTGGCGGCTGAGCGCCCGTGCCTCCTGCTGCGACTTGCCGAGCCGCCAGAGGAACACGCACAGCGCCAGCCCCCACGCGATCGCGTCGCCGATCACCGGCCGCGTGACCGCCAGCCACCAGGCCAGCAGGCCGGGCGGGAGCGCCCAGAGCATCACCCACGCCACCGTCCGGCAGGGCACGTAGCGGCGGGAGATCGCCGGGGCGTGCGCCGCCGGGACGGCCACGCAGGGCAGCAGCGCCAGCGGGACGACCGCGGAGCCGACCCGGTTGGTGACGGCGGCGACGACGAGCACCACCACCAGGCCCCAGACGGCGACGAAGACGGAGGCGAGCACCCGGGTGCTGCCCCGCCACACCGCGACCGGCCCGTAACCGAGCGCAATCAGAATGACCAGGTCCCAGACCCGCGTGCCAAGGCTGAAAGAACCGACGATCAAGGCAATTAGCACGATGACCAGCAGGATCTTCACCGGCAGCGGCGCTGCGCGGATGGCCTGGCGCACGCGCTCAAGCCCTTCCCGCGCCATTCGCCCGCCAGGTACGGACCTGTCCTCTGGCCGCATCTTGCTCCCTCGTGCCGTTCCCTGTATAGCGCATTACCACGCGCTTACAAGCGACACACAACCAGATACCGGCAGAGAATGGCCAGGCCAGATTCTGCCGCGCCGGCCCCGGCGAGGGCATGGCCCCGGCCGGTACTGCCCCCACGCGCCGTCGCTGACAGGGTAATCGACCCGGGGCGCGGGCGTCTCGGCCGGCGGTGCGGAGAATCTGCGGGATGACCGCAGGGCGGCTGTGCGGAACATGTGCCGCACTTCTGGCGCGGCTCAGGCTTCGAGACCGTCCACGAACGAGTAGGGCGGCCACGGGCCGTTCAATTCGGCCCGCATCCCGGCCTGCCGGGAGGTGAGCCCGTGCAGGACAGCGGTGAACCCGGCGGCCCGGTCGGCCTCCAGGAGGTAGGCGGCATTCAGCGCCATCCACTCGCCACGGTCGGCGAACTGCGGGTCCTCGGCCGGCTGCCGCCGCGCGGACACGGCCACGTCGCTCAGGGCCACGTCGATGAGGTCCGCGGCCGACTCCGCGTCGGCCACCGCCTCCGGATCGCCCGGCCGGGCGTAGATCTGCACGCCCCACTCCACCCGGTGCCGGATCTTCTCCAGCAGCTCGGTGAATTCGCCCCGCCGGCTGCCCAGGAGAGCCCGCACGGTGGTGTCGTCCGGGTGCAGCGTGGCCAGCCGGAGCGGCAGCACCGGGCCGCCCGCCGCGGCCCGCTCGATGACCCGGTGATGAGCCCGGCCGACGCGCGCGATGTTGTCCAGCCCGCCGAGCAGGCTGGCCAGTGCCTGCTCACCGAACGACCGGGCCTCGACCGATCCGACCACGGCGGTGAGGCCGGCCGCGGTCACCGCGCGCACCGGCTCGCGGCCGACGCCGGTCACGCCGTCCAGCAGGCCGGGACGGAGGCCGTCGGTGATGGCGTAGACCCAGATGACCTCGTCGGGCACCGAAGCCCGGGGCGGCGCGGCCATGGCGCGGCCGGCCGCCGGGCGGCTGGTCCAGGGCCGGGCCGCCCGGTGCGCGCCTGGCCTCCGGGCCGGCGGCTGGCTGGCCGGGAGCCGGGCCGCGCTCTGGCTCGTCATCAGCGTCAGTGCCATGTCACTCCTCCGCGGAGCGTCCGCCCCTTCGTCACAAGCGTCCAGCCTGGCCTGTCGCGGCCGGTGACGACAGCAGAACGTCCGCTAGATCACTTATCCGTAATGTGCACCTTCCCCCGGTCCCCCCGGGGGGAGGTGGCCCGCCCGGACCGCCAGGCAAGGAGCCCCTCCCAAGCGGGCCCGCTAAACCGGCAGAGCCGTTAGCGGTCCCTAGCGGGTTATCCGCGCCAGGGTACTGGCGCAGGGCAGTTATTCGGAGCGTGCGGTATTCCCGCCCGTGTCCACGTCGCCCGGAGCTCGGCCTTTCCGTCGGCCCGGACGTTGCCTTCGTTCCTCAGCTGTTCCAGGACGAGCCGGATGGTCTGCGTCGCTGACACCGGGCACTGCCGTCCTGATGTCGGCGAGGCGGAACGTGCGGGCAGGTCCAGCGTGGGGACGATGAACCTGTTGAGGTTGTCATACATCGCCGCTCGCGATCGCTCACCCAAGGCTCCGTAGTCGCCGCCGCCGGCCCGCGGTCGCTGCTAAATACGGCGTAGGCGCCGCTGCGATCACCCTGGTGGAGTAGCCGAGCCGGGCCATCGGGTTGGCGGTAGCCGGCCAGTGCCAGCCGTTCCCATCGATGAACGGGTGCACTCGCTCAAACTCGTTGTGAAGCCGCGCCAGTTCCTCTGGCAGCCAGCGATCAATAGCTCCCTGCCCGACGCGCTCTGCGCTGGCGCAGACATCTTCAACCCATTGCTGCATCCGAGCGGGCACCAGCGGCCATGAGGGTGGCGTCATGCCCCCTGGGAACGGATGAATATCGTGCTCGCGGAAGCTCCCGGGCCCCTCCCGGTCGGTGGTGTCAGGATGCGGCGCCTCGTCCCAGTCAGGCGTCATCGCCAGTGTGGACGTGACGGACCTCGCTCATCGTGAGCAACCGGCCGTCGTGCCAGTCGCCTGGCTCCAGGGCCTGCCCGTTGACCCAGCGGGCGGCATCTGCATACCCTTTTACCTCGTTGTACTCCTTGAGGGGCTTGGCACCTACCGCCCGACCCTGATCGAGGAGGATCTGCACCTCACGCAGCACCAGCTGGTGCCTTCCAGTGCGGTCGAATGGTGCGCTCCTGATGCCAGTGTCATCCAGATCGACTCGGCTGCTTCGGGGTCGGGCAGCCGCCGAAGCGTGATCGAGTTCTGTCAGCGCCCGCCGAGCCGTTCGGCGAGCGGGCCCGGCCAGGTTGTCCTCTGCCTGTCACGACGGTCCCCGCTCCGGCACCGCCGTTGGTGCACCAGGAGTACAGCTAATCGAACATACCAACTAAGTGCGCGACCAGCAGCCGCGCCCAGCAGGCGCTCGGGGCGACACGAACAGACATGTCCTGAGGTATCGCGTGCCTGCAGAGCTTCGGCTGTTCGCTGCGCTTCGGAGCGTCGTCGCCTGCCGGTTGCATGATCCGCTCGGCGCAGCCGATGCCAGCGACGTTGACGCCCTCGATCGTGTGGCGAGACTGTGATGCTGCGTGGAGCCGCGTCCCGGCCCGAGGTGCTGGTAGATACTCGGTGAGCCGGGCGCGGTTCCATCGTGACCACGCGCAGGCGGCCGCCGAGCCCCGGCCGAAGTCGATGGCGCTTTCGGCGTGTCGGTTGACCATGGCTGCGGTCCCTGGACGTACCGCAGAGTGTCAAGGTCAGCGAACGCTGCGCACGGTCAACCTCCCAAGTAACCTCGCCTGAACAACCGAACTCCACTGCCGATTAGCATCTTTAGCGGGCGTTTGTCTAGGGCAGTTTCCGCAGCGCTGTGCGGCAGGTCATCGAGCAGATCATGGGTGATGGCGGCGCCGGTCCTGGCTAGGCGGCCGAGCAGCCGGGCTGACCGGCTCGTGCCGGGCGCGTTCGGCCAGGACACAGCCGAAAGCAGCGTCGGCGCCCTGGCCCTGCATGCCGCGCCTCATGCCTCACCTCCCGCTGCATCAAACGCAACTTCCCTGGACACCCCTGGAGCTTCGGCCCTGCGAGGGATGGCCGAGACGACAGGCCCGCCCACCCCTCGCGACCTCCGGCAAAGGAGTTCGGTGCCCCTGCCAGATGTTGCATCTGATGCAATACCGCTCACTTTCAGCTGCAGCCGCTGGTGGCTCCGCAGCCTTCGCAGACGTAGCAGCTGCCGGCCGGCCGCATCTTGGTGCCGCAGGTCAGGCAGAGCGGGGCGTCGGCGGTCCGGCCCTGCTGCGCCTCCATGATCTCGACCGAGCTATGCGGCTGGAAGCCGGGGCTGCCGGGGCCGCCCGGCTCCGGCTGGTCCTCGTGCCGTTCCGCGGGCCGCTGCACCGGCGCGGACTGGGCCATCTCCCCCGGGTCCTGCTCCTCCGCGAGCGCGGCCGGGTCCTCACCGGCCAGCTGGGCGGCCCGCTCACCGGCGGACAGGATGCCCATGTCGGCCCGGGTGTCGTAGGGCAGGTGGTCCAGCGCCAGGCGGCGGAACACGTAATCCAGCACCGAGCTGGCGATCCGGATGTCCGGGTCGTCGGTGATGCCGGCCGGCTCGAACCGCATGTTGGTGAACTTCTCCACCCACTTCTCCAGCGGCACCCCGTACTGCAGGCTGATGGAGATGGCCATGGAGAACGCGTCCATGACCCCGGCCAGGGTGGAACCCTGCTTGCCGAGCTTGAGGAACAGTTCGCCCACGCCGTCGTCGGGGTACTTCGACGCCGTCATGTAACCCTCTGCCCCGGCGACGGAGAAGCTGGTCACCGTCGCGGTGCGGTTCTTGGGCAGGCGGCGCCGCACCGGGCGGATCTCGTGCGGTGATGGCCTGCCTCGGCCTCGGCCGCCGCTTCCGGCTTCTTCCTCGCGTCGGACAGCGGCTGGCCAACCTTGCAGTTGTCCCGGTACACCGCGAGCGCCTTGAGGCCGAGCTTCCAGCCCTGCAGGTAAATGGACTCGATGTCCTCGACCGTCGCCGATTCCGGAAGGTTCACGGTCTTGCTAATGGCCCCGCTGAGCGCGGGCTGCACGGCGGCCATCATCCGCACATGGCCCATGGGGCCAATCGACCGCTCGCCCATGGCGCAGTCGAATACCTCGTAGTGCTCCTGCCGCAGGCCCGGCGCATCGACGACATGCCCGTGCTCGGCGATGTACTCGACCATGGCTTCGACCTGCTCGGGCTGGTAGCCCAGGTTCTTCAGCGCCCGCGGCACGGTCTGGTTGACGATCTGCATCGAGCCGCCGCCAACCAGTTTCTTAAATTTAACCAGAGCCAAATCCGGCTCGACCCCGGTAGTGTCACAATCCATCATCAAGCCTATGGTCCCGGTCGGCGCCAGCAGGCTCGCCTGCGCATTCCGGTAACCATTCTTTTCGCCGAGCGCGAGGCATTTATCCCAAGCCTTATTGGCTTCGGCGAGGATTTCGGAATCCATGCCGCCGATGGTCTTGACCTGGCGGCTGGCCGCGGCGTGCTTGCGCATGACCCGCTTGTGCGCGGTCGCGTTGCGCTGGTAGCCGTCGTAGGGCCCGACCACGGCGGCGAGCTCCGCGGACCGGCGGTAGGCCGTGCCGGTCATCAGTGAGGTGATGGCGGCGGCGATGGCCCGGCCGCCGTCGGAGTCATAGGCATGCCCGGTCGCCATGAGCAGGGCGCCCAGGTTGGCGTAGCCGATGCCGAGCTGCCGGAAGGCCCGGGTGGTCTCCCCGATCTTCTCGGTGGGGAAGTCCGCGAACGAGATCGAGATGTCCATCGCGGTGATGATCAGCTCGGTGATCTGGCGGAACCGGCCCACCGCGAACGTGTCGTCGTCGCGCAGGAACTTCAGCAGGTTGATGCTGGCCAGGTTGCAGGAGGAGTTGTCCAGGCTGAGGTACTCGCTGCACGGGTTGCTGGCCGTGATCCGGCCCGACTCGGGGTTGGTGTGCCAGTCGTTGATCGTGCCGTCGTACTGGATGCCCGGATCCGCGCACGCCCAGGCCGCCTGGGCCATCGTGCGGAACAGCGTCCGCGCGTCCACGGTCTCCACCGTCTCGCCGGTCATCCGGGCCAGCAGGTCGAACTGGCCGCCGTGCTCCACCGCGCGCATGAACTCGTCGGAGACCCGGACCGAGTTGTTCGCGTTCTGGTACTGGACGCTGGCGATGTCCTTGCCGCCGAGGTCCATGTCGAAGCCGGCGTCCCGCAGGACCCGGACCTTCTCTTCCTCGCGGGCCTTGGTCTCGACGAACTCCTCGACATCGGGATGGTCCACGTCGAGCACGACCATCTTGGCGGCCCGCCGGGTGGCGCCCCCGGACTTGATGGTGCCGGCCGACGCGTCCGCGCCGCGCATGAAGGAGACCGGGCCGCTGGCCGTGCCGCCCGAGGACAGCAGTTCCTTGCTGGACCGGATCCGGGACAGGTTCACCCCGGCCCCCGAGCCGCCCTTGAAGATCAGGCCCTCTTCCTTGTACCAGTCCAGGATCGAGTCCATCGTGTCATCGACGGCCAGGATGAAGCACGCCGAAACCTGCTGCGGGGAGCTGGTGCCGACGTTGAACCAGACCGGGGAGTTGAAGCTGAAGATCTGGTGGATGAGCGCGTGGCACAGCTCGTGCTCGAAGATCTCGGCGTCCTTGGCGGTGGCGAAGTAGCCGTGCTCGCGGCCGGCCGCCACGTACGTGCCCACCACCCGGTTGACCAGCTGCTTGAGGCTCCACTCCCGCTCCGGGGTGCCGACCGCGCCACGGAAGTACTTGGTGGTGACGATGTTGGCCGCGTTAACCGACCAGAAATCGGGGAACTCGACCCCGCGCTGCTCGAAGTTGACGGTCCCGTCCCGCCAGTTGGTCATGACGACGTCGCGGCGCTCCCAGGTGACCTCGTCGTACGGGTGCACGCCCTCCCGGGTGTGGATCCGTCCGATCGTGAGCCCCTTGCGCGAGCCCTTGCCGCCCCGCGGCGAGGTCCCGCTCACCGTCTCCGTCATGTCATTCCCCCTTCCGGGATCCGGCGGATCCCACGCGGGCCGGCCTAGGCCCTGCCGTCGAATGTCAGTACTGCTGCTCCGGGCCGCGGCCCGGCTGCTCAGCGTGTCAGCGCGGCCGCATCCAGCCGCGCCGCGCGCAGCGCGACGATCTCGTCCTCGAAATCCGTGACCGATTCGAAGCTCCGGTAGACCGAGGCGAACCGCAGGTAAGCCACCTCGTCGAGGTCGCGGAGCGGCCCGAGGATGGCCAGCCCCACGTCGTGGGACGCCACCTCACCGGACCCCCGGGCCCGGATCGTGTCCTCGACCTGCTGGGCCAGGATGGCCAGCTGGTCCTCGGTCACCGGCCGCCCCTGGCAGGCGCGGCGGACACCGCTCACGATCTTCTCCCGGGTGAACGGCTCGGTGGCGCCGCTGCGCTTGGCCACCATGAGGATCACGGTCTCCTGGGTGGTGAAGCGGCGCCCGCACGCCGGGCAGGACCGGCGGCGGCGGATCGCGGCCCCGTCATCCGCGGTGCGGCTGTCGATGACCCGGCTTTCCTCGTTCTTGCAGTACGGGCAGAACACGCCATCACCTCCACCGGCCAGCCAGGCCGGAGCCAGCTCCGGCCACCACAACTTGTACGTTAACTACAGCGATGTAACTACTATATGTTGTGGTCACGCTAGAACAGACCCACCGCCCTGCGCAAGCGGCGACGCGCCGCCGCGTGAGTTTCCCGCCGGATTTCGCGGGTCATCCGCAGCGTGCGGACGCCTCGGATGCGTCAGTGCACGGTGCGTCGCGGCCGGGCGGCCGGCTGGGCTCAGCCCCGGGGCACCCACAGGGTCTGGCCCGGCACCAGGACGCTGCCGCTCAGCGCGTTGAACTGGATGATCTCCTGGGACACCACGCGGGGATCGGCGTTGGGCTCGGCGCGCAGCGCGATCGACCACAGCGAATCGCCCGGCCGGACCTTCACTGCGCGCATGCCCGCCCGGACGGCGCTGGCCGGCGCGCCGTGATTCGCCGCCTGTGCGCCCGTCGCCGCCACCAGCAGCACCGGGATGAGGATCGCGGCCAGGATCAGCCCGGCGGCCAGCCAGAGCACACAGCGGCCACGGCGGGTCAGCCGGACCGGCCGGTCAGGCCCGCGCCGCGCGCCTGGCAGCGCCCCGCGCCGGGACCGCCGCCTCGCGCTGCCTGCCTCGCGTACCGGGCGCTCCCACGGCCGCGGCTCCGTGGCACGGCGGACGGCCCGTCCTGGGGCACCCGGGGCCGTGGCACAGCCCCGGGCGGCAGCGCGGCCGAACCGCCCCGGCCTGCGAGTCCGGCGATCCGGAAGACGGGATAGGCGGTACCAGGGTGAGGCGGGGCCGCCCGCTGCCGCCCCCGGCCCCCCGCCGGACGCTGCGGCCGGACTGCCCGGCACGGAGCGGGTGGGTCGCTGCCCCCGGCCGCTTGCCTGCGCTCGTCACGCTCATGCCAGCCCTCCACACTCGAATGCACGTTCTATAGTACAGCAGTTCTATCGATTGCGCGTTCGATCGAATGACTGTACGGTACCGGTCTACCGCAGGGGTCTGACAATCCTCGCACGGCGGTCCTGGCTAGCCCTCTGAGCTGCCGTGCCGAGCACGTAGCAGCCGGGCCACGGACGGCGACGATCCGCCCTTCATCGCGAAGGGGGCTGAGGCATGGGCAGTGGGTCTAGCGCGCCACCCGTACTCCTGGCCCGCCCGATCGCATCGACGGAAGGCGGCTTCTCTGCCTGCCGAGGCGATCCGCCCGACCAGCACCTCCCTACCCTAACGGCGCTGCCAGGCCTTCACCCAGTCGATGAGCACCGTGCCCGCCCGTGCCGGGGAGGCGCGCTCCATGGTGTAAAGCATGACCAGGTACATGGGCGAGCCGGTGACACCCTTGGTGATCGTGCCTACATTGCGGCCGTCGTAGAAGAACGTGACCCGGCCGGGGACCCAGATCACGCCGAACGTATGCCAGCCCGCCCACCGCCCGGGGACGGAGCGGCCCAGGGCACCAGCGGCAGAGTGAACCGGTAATTAGCGCTGCCGCCCAGCCCTTCCAACGACATCCATCTCGCCATCGCCCGGCCAGTGCTGGCCGCCCGCCCACAGCGCGGGCCAGCCTGCCAGCGCGCCGCCTGGCGTGCCGGGAATGTACGCACGCCAGGCCAGCGCGCCATAGCTGAATGAGTAATGTCCGTTGCTGGTGACCAGCGCGCCGGTCCAGGGTACCTGCGCCCGGCCGAGATGACCGGTGAGTGCGCCAGCCGCAGGTGCAGGTACCCACCCGATACCCAGGCGTTAGCGGACCGGTACGCGGCGGTCTCGTAGCGATTGACCGGCCCCGTGACGCCCCTGCCGAACCAGCCGGGCGTCCAGAGCCGGGTATTCAGGTGGGTGCCAGCGAAGCCGTAGGAGAATTTCACACATCGCCGGGGCCCGGCCATGGCGCTGCGGCGGCGGAAACCAGGCCCAGGCTGGCAGCCAGCACGGTAAGGACGGCAGGCGAAGCTTGGCAGCACCGCTCGGATGCGGATCACCTTCAGCCGCTCCTACTTCATCCTGGCGGGCCTTCCGCTCCTCCGTGGTGAAGGAGAAGGTCCCAGCCTGTCGGTCAGCAACCCCAGTCCGGTCAACACACTGTCGCTCGGGCCGTCCTTCGGCGAGGGCGGCGAACCGGCCGAGATGCTTCACCGGGCAGTGATCGCACCGGCGCAGGCCGGTCTGCTGATCATTGCCCCGCGGGCGAGGTCGGCACGGGCTTTCGAGGCCCGTGGTCGAAGCGCATGTTATCGGCCCGGCGCGCCTCAGCTCAAGCTTGCGATCCAGGCTGCGAACGCAGGCCAGCAATGGCTGCGCGGCATCCCGGGATGACCCGTCCCACCTGTCGGGGAAAACTGACGGCAGCAACGCGGGCGGCCATCTCCGGGCCTTTCACTGACTGGGAATCGATGACCGCCCCGGTCGGCCGGGAGCTGCGTCCGGCCGCTGCGCCGATGCGCTCGCAGCAGGCCGGCTGGCGTACTGCTGGTTCCGGGGGCCGGGCCTGGAGATTGGAATGCAATTCCCAGACGATGCTTGAGAAGTGCAAGTTGTAATCGGAAAATGCGCGGCCGCCCCTGGCTTCCAGTTCCAACCATGCCGGGGCAGCACCCAGCTGGCGCTCCTCCCCGCCAGGAACCCCGGAACGTCGTGCCGCCGGGGGTACGACACTTTTT
>CAWIYD010000016.1:0-187269 GCA_963840195.1 uncultured Actinomycetes bacterium | reverse complement strand
GAGAACTACCTGGGCTTCCCGGACGGCGTGTCCGGGGCCCAGCTCACCACCCGGGCCCAGCGGCAGGCGCACAAGTTCGGCGCTGAGGTGCTGACCACCCGGGAGGTGTGCGGCCTGGAGGTGTGCGGATCGGCCCGCCGGGTCCGGTTCACCGACGGCAACACGCTGGACGCGCACACCGTCATCCTGGCCACCGGCGTCTCCTACCGGCAGCTGAACGCACCCGGCCTGGCCGACCTGGCCGGCGCCGGGGTCTACTACGGGTCGGCCCTGACCGAGGCGTCCGCCTGCATCGGCCAGGACGTCTACATCGTGGGCGGGGCGAACTCGGCCGGCCAGGCCGCGGTGTACCTGTCCCGGCACGCCAAGTCGGTGACCCTGCTGGTCCGCGGCAAGGACCTGGAGCACTCCATGTCCTACTACCTGATCCAGCAGATCGCCGAGATCCCGCAGATCTCGGTCCGCACCTGCACCGAGATCGTCGCGGCGCACGGCGACGGGCACCTGGAGCAGCTGACCCTGCGGGACACCGCGTCCGGCGGCACCGAGACGGTGGACGCGCAACTGGTGTTCGTGTTCATCGGCGCGGCGCCGCTGACCGGCTGGCTGGATGGGGTGGTGCAGCGCGACGACCGCGGGTTCGTGATCGCCGGGCCGGACCTCGCGGTGACCGGGCAGCGCCCGGCCGGCTGGGACCTGGACCGCGCCCCCTACCACCTCGAGACCAGCGTGCCCGGGGTGTTCGTGGCCGGGGACGCCCGGGCCGAGTCCGCCAAGCGGGTCGCCTCCGCGGTCGGGGAGGGCGCCATGGCCGTCATGCTCGTGCACCGTTACCTGGAGAAGCTGTGATCAGTTACCTGGAGAAGCCGTGACGGACACGCGGGCGCCGGACCGCGCCGCCCAGCCCGCGCCCCGGGAGACGCTCCCGTGCGACATCGACGAGCTGCGCAGCCTGTTCCTGTTCGAGAAGCTCACCGGCGAGCAGCTGGAGTGGCTGTGCCGGGAAGGCCGGGTCGAGCTGTTCCATCCGGGCCCGGTGTACTACGAGGGGCAGCCCGCGACCTGCTTCTACGTGATGATCGAGGGCACCCTGGTGATGTCGCGGCGGATCGGCGGCGACGACGTCGAGGTGAACCGCTCCTCCTACCGGGGTTCCTACACCGGGGCGTTCCGCGCCTACCTCGGGGACCGGGTGCCCCAGGTGTACGACAACTCGCTGCGGGTCACCGAGCCGTCCCGGTTCTACGTGCTGGACGCGGACAAGTTCGCGTCGATGATGCGGGACTGGTTCCCGATGGCCGTGCACATGCTGGAGGGGCTGTTCTTCGGCATCAAGAACGTGCAGCAGCAGGTGGGCCAGCGGGAGCGGCTGCTGGCGCTGGGCTCGCTGTCGGCCGGCCTGACCCATGAGCTGAACAACCCGGCCGCGGCGGCGGTCCGGGCCACCTCCGCGCTGCGCGGGCGGGTGGCCGGGATGCGCCACAAGCTGCGCATGATCGCCGGCGGGTCCTACGACCGGGGTGCCCTGGAGACCCTGATGCGGCTGCAGGAGGACGCGGCCGACCGGGTGGCCAAGGCCCCCGAGCTGACCCCGATGGAGGCGGCCGACGCCGAGGACGCGGTGGGCGACTGGCTGGAGGCCCACGGCATCGACGGCGGCTGGGACCTGGCGCCCACCTTCGTCGCGGCCGGGCTGGACACCGCGTGGCTGGACCAGGTGGCGGCGGTGGTCGAGGACGGCACGCTGGAAGGCGCCATCCGGTGGCTGAACTACACCGTCGAGACCGAGCTGCTCATGAACGAGATCTCCGACTCCACGGCGCGGGTCTCCTCCCTGGTCAGCGCGGCCAAGCAGTACTCCCAGCTGGACCGGGCCCCGTACCAGGTCATCGACGTGCATGAGCTGCTGAAGAGCACCCTGCTCATGCTGGGCGGCAAGCTCCGGGACGGCATCACCGTGGTCAAGGACTTCGACCGCAGCCTGCCGCCGATCCCGGCCTACCCGGCCGAGCTGAACCAGGTCTGGACCAACCTGATCGACAACGCGGTGTCCGCGATGGGCGGGCAGGGCACGCTGACCGTGCGCACGGCGCGGGACGGCGACCGGGTGCTGGTCGAGATCGGCGACACCGGTCCGGGGGTCCCGGCGGACCTGCGGGAGCGTATCTTCGAGCCGTTCTTCACCACCAAGCCGGTCGGTGAGGGGACCGGGCTGGGGCTGGACATCTCCTGGCGGATCGTGGTCAGCCGGCACCACGGCGACCTGCGGGTCGAGTCGGTGCCCGGGAACACCCGGTTCCAGGTCCGGCTGCCCATCACCGGTCCCGCTCCCGAGCAAGCCGCGCCCGAGCAACCGCACCCGAGCAAGCCACACCCGAGCAAGCCACATCCGAGCAAGCCGCGCCGACCAGCGCGCAGGAGGCCTGAATGGCTGGCACACCAGGGATCAACCCGGCCGCCGCGCCCAGCGGCACCGGCTGCGCCGAGTGCGAGAACGCCAGCGGCTGGTGGTTCCACCTGCGCCGCTGCGCGGAGTGCGGGCACATCGGGTGCTGCGACAGCTCGCCGTCGCAGCACGCCAGCGCGCACGCGGCCGGCTCCGGGCACCCGCTGATCCGCAGCTTCGAGCCGGGCGAGGACTGGTTCTGGAGCTACGAGACCAAGGAGTTCTACGACGGGCCGCCGCTGGCCCCGCCGGAGCATCACCCGCTGGACCAGCCCGTGCCCGGCCCGGCCGGCCGGGTCCCGCACGACTGGCAGCGCCACCTCCACTGACCGGTCACCCTGCCGCTGGCTGGCCCCGGCGTGAAAGGGTGGGCGGCATGGGGATCGTGTCACCCGGCTTCTCCGGGCGCAGGCGGCCCGGCGGTGAGAAGCTGCCGCCCGGCCAGTATCTGGTCACCGACTTCCCGGTGCTGTCGGCCGGCCCGACGCCCCGGGTGGACACCGGTTCCTGGGAGCTGGGGGTGGTCACCGAGACCGGGGAGCGGCAGTCCTGGGACTGGGCCGCGTTCCGCGCGCTGCCCAGCGAGGAGTTCACCGTCGACCTGCACTGCGTGACCAAGTGGTCCAAGCTGGGCACCCGCTGGCGCGGGGTGTCCCTGGACACCCTGCTGGAGCACGCGGACACCAGCGCCGAGTACGTGCTGGCCCGCAGCTACGGCGGGTACACCACCAACCTGCCGCTGGCCGACCTGCTGGACGGCCAGGCCTGGATCGCGTTCGAGTTCGAGGGCGAGCCGCTGGACCCGGAGCACGGCGGCCCGGCCCGGCTGCTCGTCCCGCACCTGTACCTGTGGAAGTCGGCCAAATGGGTGCAGCGGATCGACCTGATGGACAGTGACGAGCCCGGGTTCTGGGAGAGCCTGGGCTACCACAACTACGGAGACCCATGGCGCGAGCAGCGGTACTGGGGCGACTGAGCTGGCAGGTCGGCACGGTCACCGGGATCCGGGACGAGGCCGCCGGCGCCCGCACCCTCACCATCGAGCTGCCCGACTGGCCCGGGCACGCGGCCGGCCAGCACGTGGACGTGCGGCTGACCGCGCCGGACGGCTACTCGGCGCAGCGGTCCTACTCGATCGCCTCGGCCCCCGACGACCGCGAGATCGAGCTGACCGTGCAGCGGATCGACGACGGCGAGGTGTCCCCCTACCTCACCCAGACCCTGGAACGGGGTTACCCGCTGGAGCTGCGCGGGCCCATCGGCGGCTGGTTCGTCTGGGACCCGGCCCGCCCGGAGCCGGTGCTGCTGCTGGCGGGCGGCAGCGGGATCGTCCCGCTGATGTCGATGATCCGCACCCGCACCGCCGCCGGCCGGACCACCCCGTTCCGGCTGCTGTACTCGGCCCGCAGCCCGGACACCGTCCTGTACGCCGCCGAGCTGGCCGAACGGCAGCTGGCCGGAAACGGCCTCACCGTCACCTACGCGTACACCCGCTCCGCCCCGCCGGACTCGCCGCGGCCGGCCGGCCGGATCGACGCCGGGCTGCTCGCCGCGGCCGGGTTCACTCCCGGGTCCGCGGCGGACGGCTGGCCGGAGCTGACCATGGCACCCGCCGTGTTCGTCTGCGGCCCGACCGGGTTCGTGGAGGCCGCCGCCCGCCTGCTGGTGGCGGCGGGCCACGACCCCAGCGTGATCAAGACCGAGCGTTTCGGACCCTCCGGAGGCTGACCGTGCCCGAACCCCTGGACGGCAACATGCTCGCCGGCCCGCTCGAGCGACGTGTTCACCGTGGATATCAGCACCGCAGTGGGACAGTGCGCCTCCTGCGGCAACAGCGCCCCGATGGGCGCGGCCCGCGTGTATGCCGACGCGCCCGGCCTGGTAGCGCGGTGCGTCGCCTGCGGCGAGGTGGTGCTCCGGCTGGTCCGCGCGGACGGGCGCGCCTGGCTGGACCTGCGCGGTACCCGCTGCCTGCAGCTCACGCTGCCGGCCGAGTGACGGGGGCTCGCATGAGCAACCTGCCTGACCAGCCCGATCCGCACCAGCTCCGGGTGTCCGACGCCGACCGGGAACAGGCCGCCGAAGTGCTGCGCACCGCGGCCGGCGACGGCCGGATCACCATAGACGAGCTGGACGAGCGGCTCGAGGCGGCCTACGGCGCGAAGACCTACGGCGACCTGGCCGCGGTCACCGCGGACCTGCCGCAGGCCGGGCCCCAGCCGCCCGCGGTGCCCGGGGCGGCGGTCCCGGCCCAGCCGGGCACCTTCCCGGCGGACCGGATCGGCGGCACGCCCGGGCCCGGCGTCTCGATCGCGGTGATGAGCGGGGTGGACCGGGCCGGCGGCTGGGTGGTGCCGCCCCGGCACACGGTGTTCACGCTGATGGGCGGGGTCCAGCTGGACCTGCGCGAGGCCCGGTTCAGCGAACGTGAGGTCACCATCGACGTGCTGGCCATCATGGGCGGGGTCGACATCATCGTCGGTGAGGACCTTGAGGTCGAGGTGTCCGGGTTCGGGTTCATGGGCGGCTTCGACCACCGGGGGGCCGGCCCCGGCCTGCCCGGCTCCCCGCGGCTGCGGGTGGTCGGGTTCGCCCTCATGGGCGGGGTCAACGTGCGGCGCCGCGGCCCCAGCAAGAAGCAGCGGGAGCGGGAGGCCCAGCTGCGCGGCCGGTACCGGGAGCGGGAACTCCGCCGCGACTACCGGGACCAGCGCCGGGAAGACCGGCGATCTCCGCCGCCACGAGCGCCGCTACGGCGAACTGAACCCCCCCGACGACGACTAACCCCCCCCGCCGCCCGTCCGCACCCGCCCTCCCCGGCCCCCGCACCCCGCCGGACCCCTCCCCGCCCGGCACGCCGACCCCGGACCCCTCCGGAGATTTGCCCGATAGTCCGTGGCTCTGGGGATATGTCAGTGTTTGGCGGAGATAAGGGCTCGGCGGGAGGACGTTCATTCTGGGCGTTACCGGAGCTGGGGCCGATTCACCCTATTAGGCGCCGACCTCGCGGCGGGCGGCGCGGGCGACATACTGGGCGGGGCGGCCACGCGGCGAGACGTCGCAGACACGCCGGGACGGCGGGGATACCGGCGCGGGACACCGCACCGGGACACCCGGACGCGGGACGGGGATACCGGACGCCGGACGCCGCACGGCCGCCGGGAACGGGGGGCGGGGTCTACCCGGCCCGGGATTGTGCCGCCCGAAGACGGGCGTTCAGCAGACGGGAGCAGCAGCATGTCAGGTGAGTCCTTTGTGCCATTGCCGGGCAGCGAGCGGGCGCCATTGCCGGCCGCCGAGAACGCGGGACCGGTGGACGGTGCGCAGCGGATCGAGATCACCCTGATCACCCGGCGCCGGGCCCCGCTGCCCCGGGAACTGGTCGAGGGGCCGGAGACGGTGACCCGCGAGGAACTCGCGGCCCAGCACGGCACCGACCCAGCCGACCTGGACACGCTGCGGACCGTGCTGGCCGCGCACGGCCTGGAGATCACCGAGGCCGACCCCGGAGCCCGCCGGGTCAAGGTGGCCGGCTCGCTGGCCGCGCTGTCCGAGACCTTCGGCGCCCAGCTCACCATGGTGCGCAGCCCGCACCCGGCCAGCCAGCAGCCGGTCGAGCACCGGTACCGGGAGGGCTCGCTGCGCCTGCCCGCCGAGCTGAGCGGGATCGTGCTGGCCGTGCTCGGCCTGGACGACCGGCCGCAGGCGCGGCCGCAGTTCCGCCGGGCCGCGGCCGCCCGGGCCGCCGGCACAGGCACTGGCACTGGCACGGGCACGGGCACTCCCGGCACCGGCGCGCCCGGCGCGGCGGCCACGCCGGCCGCCGCCCCGACGTCCTACACGCCGCCCCAGGTGGCGGAGTTCTACCAGTTCCCGCCGAACACCACCGGGGCGGGCCACACCCTGGCCATCATCGAGCTCGGCGGCGGCTTCGGCAGCAGCGACCTCGACCCGTACTTCGCCGGGCTGGGCATCCCGGTGCCCTCGGTCACCGCGGCCAGCGTGGACGGCGCGGCCAACGCGCCCGGCCAGGACCCGAACGGCGCCGACGGCGAGGTGCTGCTGGACATCGAGGTAGCCGGCGCGGTCGCCCCCGGGGCGGCCCAGGTGGTCTACTTCGCGCCCAACACCGACCAGGGCTTCGTGGACGGGGTGACCAGCGCGGTGCACGCCAGCCCGACCCCCACCGCGATCAGCATCAGCTGGGGCCAGTCCGAGGACACCTGGACCGCGCAGGGCCGGACGGCGCTGGACCAGGCCATGGCGGACGCCGCCGCGCTCGGCATCACCGTCACCGTCGCCGCCGGGGACAACGGCAGCGCCGACGCGCAGACCGACGGCGCGCAGCACGCCGACTTCCCGGCCTCCAGCCCGCACGCGCTGGCCTGCGGCGGCACCAGCCTGCGCGGCAACGTGTTGACCGGGGTGATCAGCTCCGAGACGGTGTGGAACGACGGGGCCGGGCGGGGCGCGACCGGCGGCGGGGTCAGCGACACCTTCCCGCTGCCGTCCTGGCAGGCGTCCGCGGGCGTGCCCGCCCGGGCGGGCGGGACCGGTACCGGGCGGGGCGTGCCCGATGTGGCCGGCTGCGCCGACCCGGAGACCGGCTACCAGGTCCGGGTGGACGGGCAGTCCACGGTGGTGGGCGGCACGAGTGCCGTCGCCCCGCTGTGGGCGGCCCTGGTGTGCCGCCTGGCACAGGCCACGGGGCGGCCGTTTGGCCTGATCCAGCCCTTGCTGTACCCGGGCGCGGGCGCAGCGGCGACCGCCGCCGGGTTCCGGGACATCACCAGCGGCAACAACGGTGCCTACGCGGCCGGGCCAGGCTGGGATGCGTGCACCGGTCTCGGCTCACCGGAGGGGACGGCGCTGCTGGCCCGGCTGTCCACCCGCGGGCCAGCTGACCGGCCGGCTGACCCGGCGGGCCGGGTCAGCTCGGCGGGCAGGTTGCCGATCGTGGCGGGCGCGCCGTAGCCGCGCAGCACCTCGGGCACGGTCACGGTGCCCCGCTCGTCCTGGAAGTTCTCCATGATGGACAGCAGCGAGCGGGCGGTCGCGCCGGTCCCGTTGAGGGTGTGCGCGAACTCCAGCTTGCCCTCGCGGCGGAACCGGATGTTCAGCCGCCGCGCCTGGTAGTCGGTGGTGTTCGAGCACGAGGTGATCTCCCGGTACCGTTCCTGGGCCGGGAACCAGGCCTCGATGTCGTACTTCTTCGCGGCCGGCGCGCCGAGGTCGCCGACCGCGATGTTCATCACCCGGTACGGCAGGCCGAGGGCCTGGACGATCTCCTCCTCGTGGGCGAGCAGCTGCTCGTGGAACTCCGCGGACTGCTCGGGCAGGCAGTAGACGTACATCTCCACCTTGTCGAACTGGTGCACCCGGAACATGCCCTTGGTGTCCTTGCCCGCCGCCCCGGCCTCGCGCCGGAAGTTGGTGCTGAACGCCGCGTACTTGGCGGGCAGCTCGCTCTCCTCCAGCCGCTCGTCGGTGTGGATCCCGGCCAGCGCCACCTCCGACGTCCCGGTCAGGTACAGGTCGTCCCGTTCCAGGTGGTAGAGGTTGGATTCCTCGGTGGGCAGGAACCCGGTGCCGTACATGGCCCGCTCGCCGACCAGCACCGGGGGCAGCACGGTGAGGAACCCCTTGCTGGCCAGCCGGTCCAGCACGAACCGGTACAGCGCCATCTCGGTCATGGCCACGTCCCCGATCCGGTACGCGAACCGGGATCCGGACAGCCGGGCGCCGCGGGCCATGTCGATCCAGCCGCGCGGCGAGCCCAGGTCGGTGGCGTCCCGCACCGGGAAGCTGAACTGCGGGGGGGTGCCCCAGGTGCGGATGCGCGACCGAGTCCTCCTCGGACATGCCGTCGGCGGCGGTCGGGTCGGGCAGGTTGGGGATCCGGGCCAGCAGCGCCTGGCGCTCGCGTTCGGCCTCGGCCTGCTCGGACTCGGCGGCGTCCAGTTCCTTGCGGAGTCGCCGCAGTTCCTCGATCTGCTCCGGGCTGGGCGGGCCGCCCCTGGACGAGCGCTTCTGCGTGGCGCGGAGCGTCTCGGCGCGGTCGGTCAGCTCGCGCCACCGCTGGTCGGCGGCGAGCAGGGCATCGAAGTCATGCGGCAGCGCCACGGCGGGCGAGTGCGGTGCGGTACCGGTCCGGGTCCTGGCGCGCGGCCCTCAGGTCAATCACCTGCGCGAGTCTAGCGGGCACGCAGGGTCGGGGGGATCGGTGCAGATCAGGGCCCAGGGACGGTCGGCGGCGCGGGTCATCACCAGGGTGGCCCGCCCGGGACCGGACAGCTTGAGCTGCCGCCGCACCTGGTCCACGTCCCCGGCCAGGCCGCGGCGGCGGATGTCCACCGCGCCGATGCCGAGCTCGCGCAGCCGGGCCGCGACCGCCCGGTGGTTCCACGGCAGCGAGCCGGTCACCCGCAGGGTGCGGGCGAACGGGGTGGCGACCGGGGTCTCGGTGCACAGGAACGCGATCTGCCCGTCGATCTGCCAGGCACCGGCCGCCCGGGCGAGCTCGGCCACCAGGCCGGCCCGGGTGACGGCCGGGTTCGGGTCGAGCAGGTACGGCCCGGGCGGTGCCACCGGGACCGGCGGGCCGGGCTGCGGCACGAGCGTGTGCCCGCCGGGCAGCACGGTCGCCCGGGTGGCCGGCCCGGCCAGGGCCGGTGACCAGGCGGTGGCCTCCTTCAGGTCCCGGCCCACGGCGACGAACTCCAGTTCCCAGCCGGGCGGCACCGCGTCCCGGGCCACGCCGGGCGCGGCCTTGATCCCGACCCGGGGCACCCGGTCCGCCAGGCCCAGGCACCAGGCCAGCGGCGGCTCACTGGCCCCGGGGCGGAGCCGGCCCCGGCCGGTCCGCCGGGCCGGGTCGATGAACACCGCGTCCACCCCGTCCAGGGCGGCCTCGCGGACGTCGGCCTGCCGCACCGTCACGCGGTCCGCCACCCCGTAGGCGGCGGCGTTGGCCAGCGCCATCCGCAGGTGCACCGGGTCCCGGTCCACGGCCAGCACGTCATGCTGGCCGGCCAGGGCCAGGAGATCGCCGCCGATGCCGCAGCACAGGTCCGCGACGCGGCCGGCCCCGGCGTAGCGGGGGGCCCGGTGCCGGGAGATGAGTTCCGCCGACGCCTGTTCCAGGCCGTCCCGGGTGAAGAACATCCCCGCCGCCCGGCTGAACTTGCCCTGGGCCGCGATCCGCAGCTCATGCTGGGACAGCGCGGCGGCCACCAGGGCGGCCGGGTACTCCTCGCGCAGCCGGGCGCCCAGCCGCAGCGCCGTCTCCGGGGTGGCCTGCCTGGCCGGCCAGCCGGCCGAGCAGCGCGGTTCCCGCCGCGGACGTCAGCCCGGCCAGCGGGTCCGCCGGGTACGGCCAGGTGCCCGTCATGGCGGCCCGGTACCCGGGCCCGCGGCACCCGCCCCGGCCGCAGTCACGCGTTCCTTGCCCATAACGCCCCCCTCGCCCACGCAGCCACCACCTGCCGCCGCCGTCAGGGGCGCGCGGCCGCCCGGGCCGGGGCGTCCGGGCTGCGGCACTGGCCGGTGCCGGCGGGCGTCCGGGCTGGCGGCCGGCGCCGGCGGCGTCCGGGCCGGCGGCACTGGCCGGGCCGGGGACCGGCCGGGACGGGCGGCCGGGGCAGGCCGGGCCGGGTGGCCAGCACGGAACCGGCCAGGATGAGGCCGAAGGCGGCGATGATCTCGGGGGTGAGCGGCTCGCCGAGAACGCCGACCCCGAGGGCCACGGCCACGGCCGGGTTGACGTAGGTGATCACCGTGGCCCGGGCCGGCCCCACTTCCGCGATCAGCTTGAAGAACAGCACGAAGGCCAGCGCGGTGCAGATCAGGGCCAGCGCCGCCAGGCTGGCCAGCACCCGGGCCGACGGCAGCGCCGCAGGCCAGGTCAGCGCGGCGGCGGGGGCGTAGAGCACGGTCGCGAAGCCCAGGCAGACGGCGGTCATGCCGAGCCCGGGCAGGTCAGCCAGCTTGCGGCTGGCGATCAGCGGCCCGGTCGCGTAGCCGACCGCGGTCAGCATGACCAGGACCACCGACCAGGCATCCCCGCCCCGCATCCCGGGCGCGGCCAGCAGCGCCACGCCGGCCAGCCCGCCGAGCAGCCCGGCCCAGCGCAGCGGGGTCAGCCGCTCGGCGCCGCCGGTCAGCCGGGCCAGCGCCACCCCGATGATCGGCACGGAGGCGATGAGCAGCCCGCTCAGCGAGCTGGACAGCCGCCGTTCGGCGGTGGACAGGAACAGCCAGGGCAGGATGATCTCGACGCAGGCGAACAGGGCCAGCCAGCGCCAGCGGGCCAGCAGCACGCCCAGCTCCCGCCGCCGCGCCGCGATCGGGCAGCAGGACCAGGGCACCGCCGCCGACCCGGGCGAACACCAGGACCGGGACCGATACCCCGCCGTCTGCGACCTTGATGAGCAGGTAAGGGATTCCCCAGATCACGCTCATGGCCGTGAAGAGCACCCAGCCCCGGCGGCTCACCCCAGGTACCTCCCGTCATCCTGCCTGGCAGGCTACACGGAGACACAGACACCCAGCGGTCCCACCGTGACGCAGACGCCACCGGGGCTGCCGGATGACGGACGAGGGCGCCGGAGGGGTGCCGGGGCCGGGGCCGCCGACGAGGACGGCTGCGCGCTCGGCGAGGGCCGCGATCCTGGGGTGGCCAGCGGCGTGGGGCTGGCCGCGAGCTGCGACGGCGCGCCCCGCGGCACTCGGCGCGGACCGGCCGCCGGGCCGCCCGGGGAGCGCGCCGCGGCCGAGGAGGCACCGGGCGCGCCGGCCGTGCCGCCGGACGGCCCGCCGGGATGGCCCGGCCCTGACCCGGGCAGCGGGACCCCGACTCTCGCGGATCACCGGCGGGGCGCCCTGGGCGCCGGGCGGGCCCGGCCGGCCGCGGGTACAGCCGGATCGTCACCGAGACGAAGACCGCGTAGCAGACGACCGCGGCCGTCAGCAGCCCGGCGATGGCCAGCGAGCCGGCCGGGTGGCAGCGGGCCGCGGTCGCGCCGTTGCGCAGCGTCGCGCGGAGGTCGTCCCGGGCCACCGCGAGGGAGACGGCCGGGCCCCGGAGCCGCGGCCCGTGCCCGCGGCGCGAGGCGCTGGATTAACCGGCGCCGCGCGGCGGCGCGCTGCCCCGGGGAGAGCCCGGGGGCCAGGTAGATGACCGTCTGCCGCCCGCTGCCCTGCACCTGGGCGTGCATCCCATCGGGCAGCTCCGCATACCGAATTTTGACCACTGGCCGGACCTCACGCGCCACTGGGGGAACACCTGTCCCGGCCCTGGAACAGACGGTGATCACCGTATCACGCAGAAGAGTCATCATCCCGGCGAAATCCAGTTCCACCCGCACGGATCGGCCGCGGCGGCGCATGGTTCGCAGGCCGGCCGGTACCGCCGGACCGTGATCACCCGGCAGGCCCGGCTACGCTCGCCCTATGCAGCGGATCGGTGATGGCCGCCCGGCCCGGCTGGCTGGGCCGCTCGGCCGCCGCCCGCGGCCGGGAGCCCGCCGGGATGCCCCGGCTGCCGTGGCCGTGGGCCCTGCTGGCCGCCGCGGCCGGGGGCCTCGCCCTGGCCGGGGCGTTCCCGCCGGCCGGCTTCTGGCCGCTGGCCGCGGCCGGGCCCGCCCTGCTGGTGCTGGCCCTGTCCGGGCAGCGGCTGCGGGCCTCGTTCGGCCTCGGGCTGCTGTTCGGCCTGGCGTTCTTCGTGCCGCTGCTCTCCTGGCTGGTCAACGTGGCCTGGTACGCGTGGGCGGCGCTGGCGGTGGCCGAGGCGCTGATCTTCGGGCTGCTCTCCGTCGGGCAGCGGCTGCTGCTCCGGCTGCCGGGCTGGCCGCTGGCGGTGGCGGCCTGGTGGGTGGCGGCCGAGGCGATGCGCGGCCGCTGGCCCTACGCGTTCCCGTGGGGCAGGCTCGCGATGAGCCAGGCCGGGGCGCCCACCGCCCACTGGGCCGCCGCTGGGCGGCCCGCCGCTGCTGTCGTTCCTGGTCGCCCTGGCCGGTGCCACCGCCGCCTGGGCCGTGCTGCGCGCCGTCCGCCGTCCCGGTCCGGGCCGGCGCTGGCCGGGACGGCCGGCCGTCACCACGCTGGCGGGCGCCGGCCTGGCCGCCGCCGCGGCCGGCCTGGCCCTGGGCGGCGCGCTGCTCCCGGTCGACCAGGGCGGGCCGGGCAGCGGCAGCGCGGAAGTCGCCGCCATCCAGGGCGACGTGCCGCACGCCAGGAACCTGCCGGACCTGCTCCGGGCGAGCACCGTCACGCAGAACCACGCCGCCGCGACGCGGGCCCTGGCCGCCCAGGTCGCCTCCGGCGCCCGCCCCGCCCCGGACCTGGTGATCTGGCCGGAGAACTCGACCGACCTGGACCCGTCCCTGTACCCGCCGATCTACCAGACGATCGCGTCGGCGGTGGCCGCCGTGCACCGGCCGGTCCTGGTCGGCGCCCTGCTGCAGAACCCGCTGCGGAACACCGGCCAGCTGTGGCTGCCCGGCCGCGGCCCGGTGGCCATCTACGTGAAGCGCCAGCTGGTCCCGTTCGGCGAGTACATCCCGTTCCGCGGCCTGCTCTCGCACATCACCCCGCTGGTCAACCTGCAGCCGGTGAACTTCACCCCCGGCCACCGCGCCGTGGTGTTCCATATCGGCCGGATCCGGCTGGGCGACGTGATCTGCTACGAGATCGGTTTCGACGGCCTGGTCCGCTCGGAGGTGGCCGCGGGGGCCAACCTGCTCGCCCTGCAGTCCAATGACGCCACGTTCGAGGTGGACGGCCAGCCCGGCGAGTCCATGCAGCAGGTGGCCATGGCCCGGATCCAGGCCATCACCTCCGACCGCGCCGTGGTGTACGCGTCCACCACCGGGGAGAGCGCGATCATCAGCCCGTCCGGCGCGGTGCTCACCCACAGCGGCCTGTGGCAGCGCGCCGAGCTGGAGGCCCGGGTCCCGCTGCGGACCGGGCTGACCCTGGCCGGGCGGCTCGGCGGCTGGCCGGAAGCGAGTCCTGACCGGGCTGGCCATCGCCGCCCTGGCCTGGGCCATCGTGGGCGCAGTGCGGGAGCGCCGCCGGCCGGCCGCCTGATGCGGCCGTACTAATGCGGTAACAATGGACGTCATGGCCCCGTGGCTGCGAGCCTTCGGCAAGCCCCTCCGGTACGCGGCACTGGGCGCGGGCGCGCTGCCGGTGCTCGCGTTCCCCGCGCTGAACCTGGAGTTCCTGGGCTGGTGCGGGCTGGTGCCCGGGCTGCTCATCCTGCGGGCCGCGCCGTCGGCGCGGGAAGCGGCGGTCCGCGGCTGGTGGCTCGGCGCCGGGTTCCTGCTGGCGGCGATGTACTGGCTGGCCCCCAACCTCGGCCCGGCCCTGCTCCTGGTGGCCGCCGTCATGGGCGCCACCTGGATCCCGTTCGGGGTGGCCGCCTGGGCGCTGCTGCGGCCGCCGGTGACCGCCGCCCGGGCCGCGGCGGCGCTGGCCGTGGTGCCCAGCTGCTGGCTGCTCGCCGAGTGGGCCCGGTCCTGGCAGGGGTTCGGCGGCCCGTGGGCGGTGCTGGGCACCAGCCAGTGGCAGCACCCCGAGGTGCTGGCGCTGGCCGCGGCGGGCGGCGTCTGGCTGGTCAGTTTCGCGCTGGTGCTGGCCAACACCGGGCTCGTCCTGGTCCTGACCGCGGGCCGGGTGACCGCCCGGGCGGCCGGCGCGGCGGCGGCCGCGCTCGCGCTGGCGGCCGGCCCGGTCGCGTTCGCCCTGATCCCGGCGGTGCCGCCGACCCGGTCGGTGACGGTCGCCCTGGTCCAGCCGGGGATCGAGAACACCCGCGGCGCCCGGGTCGGGGCCAGCCTGCGGCTGTCCGCCGGGCTGGGCGCGGCCCGCCCCGACCTGATCGTGTGGGGCGAGAGCAGCGTCGCCTACAACGTCCAGCAGGACGCCGCGCTCTACGCCCGGATCAGGCACCTGGCCGCGGCGGCCGGCGCGCAGGTGCTGATCAACCAGGACGCGGTGCGGGCCGGCGGCAGCACGTCCAAGGTGGCCCTGCTGATCGGCCCGGATGGCGTGGCCGGGGCGTACACCAAGACCCGGCTGGTGCCGTTCGGCGAATATATCCCGTTCCGTGCCGCGCTCGGCTGGCTGACCAGTATCAGCCAGGCCGCACCGAGCAACATGACACCGGGGGACGGTGCCCACCTGGTCCAGGCCCGGGACCGGGCGGGCCGGGCGCTCCCCATCGGCGTGCTGATCTGCTTCGAGTCCGCCTTCCCGGACATGTCCCGGGTGGACGCCGACCTGGGCGCCCGCCTGATCGTCTACCAGACCTCGGACTCGACCTTCCAGCAGAGCTGGGCCCCGGCCCAGCATGCCTCGCTCAGCGCGGTGCGGGCCGCGGAGACCGGGCGGCCCGTCGTCCAGGCCGCCCTGACCGGGGACAGCGTGGCCTTCGACGCGCGCGGGCGGCGGCTGGCCATGATGCCGGCCAGCCGCCGCGGGGTGATCCTGGTGCGGCTGGGACTGCCCCCGGCCGGCGCGCGCACGCCGTACGACCAGGTGGGTGACGTGGTGCCGTGGACCGCGACCGGTATCGCGGCGCTGGCCGCGCTGGCGGCGATGATGGTGGTTCGTCGCGATCGCGGCGGACAGGTAGCTTTGGCATGCAACCTCCGGCGCACCCGGGCCGTCTCAGTAGTGGAAGTCCCGCCCGGCGGCGAGCAGGTTCCCCCGCAGGCTCCCCAGCCCGCCGGGGACGCCGCCCCGCCGCTGGCGGGCGGGTGACATCGCTGGTGGAGCCGCACGGCCCGCTGCGGCGGCAGACGATCGGCAACAGGAGGACCCACGGTGCGACAGAGCGACCGAGCGGAAACCCGGCTGGGCGACCGGGCGGGAACCGGGCTGGACGCCGCGGCCCGGGACCGGTGCGCCACCGCGCGCTCCCGGCGGGCGGCCCGCGCTTCCAGGCTGGCCGGGCTCGCCGCCGTCTCCGCTGCCGCCTGCCTGATCCTGGGCGCCTGCTCGGGCGGGGCGTCGTCTGGCACGCCCAAGGCGGCCGGGACGTCCGGCACCGCGCACGCCTCCGGCAGCCAGTCCTCGGCCGCCGCGGCGAGCTGGGGCTGTCGATCAGCCCCGGGAACGGCACGCAGCACGTCAACCCGAGCAACGGCGTCCGGGTCACCGCGGCCGGCGGCAAGATCAAGAGCGTCACGGTCAGTGCCGGGCACGACAGCGTGGCCGGCTCGCTGAACAGCGCCAGCACCACCTGGCAGAGCTCGTGGGCGCTGCAGCCGTCCGCCAGTTACACCGTGCACGCCACCGCGGTGAACGCGTCCGGCCACACGGTCACGTCCACCAGCAGCTTCAGCACGCTGACCCCGGCGGCCACCGACACGGCGATGATCTTCGAGGGTTACCAGCAGAGCTACGGCGTGGGCATCCCGATCCGGCTGACCTTCAGCTCGCCGGTGGACAACAAGGCCGGCGTGGAGCGGTCCCTGCAGGTCACCAGCTCCAAGCCGGTCACCGGCGCCTGGTACTGGGACGGGAACCAGACGCTGTACTTCCGCCCGATGAACTACTGGCCGGCGCACACCACGGTGTCCTTCGACGGGCACCTGAACGGCGTGCAGGCCGCGCCGGGCGTGTTCTTCACCGCCGACCTGACCCAGACGTTCGACATCGGGGACTCGCTGATCTCCGTGGTCAATACCCGGACGCACTACGCGAACATCTTCTACCAGGGCCGGCTGATGGGCCACTGGCCGGTCAGCACCGGACGGCCCGGGCTGGACACGGTAGACGGCACCTACATCACCCTGGAGAAGGCCAATCCCACCCGGATGATCGGCAACGGCTACAACGAGCTGGTCAACTTTGCCGTCCGGTTCACCTACAGCGGGGATTACATGCACTCGGCGCCCTGGTCGGTGGCCGAGCAGGGGAACACGAACGTCAGCCACGGCTGCGTGAACCTGTCCCCGCAGAACGCGCCAGACGTACTACAACCTGGCCGTGCCCGGTGACCCGGTGACGATCATCAACAGCCCGGCCGCCGGGCGGTGGGGCGACGGTTTCACCGTCTGGTTCCTGAGCTGGCAGCAGCTGCTCAAGGGCAGCGCGCTCGGCGAGGCGGTGCAGGCCGGGCCGTCCGGGAGCACGTTCGTCAGCCCGTCCTCGGTGACCCAGGCGCCGCTGACCGGCGTGCTGACCGGCGCGCGGCCGGGTAACTCCGCGGCGCAGTAGCCGGGCGGGGTCCGCCCGGCGGCGGCCAGGTTTCACCGGCAGTAGCCGGGCGGCCAGGTTTCACCGGCCGCCGGGCGCGGCCGCGCTGGCCCGGGAGTCCGCCGCATGGTAGGCGGTGAGCAGCTTCTCCTCCGCCGCCTGCCGCGGGAACATGAAGAACACCAGGGCCGCGCCGAGCAGCACCGCGATGATGGCGGCCAGGTAGGCCCTTTGCTGCCGGCCAGGAACGCGCTCCGCGCCGCCGCGGTGATCTGGCTCGCGTAGCGCGGGTAGCGCTGCGCCACCTCCTCGGCGCCCGCGAAGGACTTCTGCAGCTGGTTCGCCGTGCTGCTGGTGATCTGTGACCGGCGCGGCGCGGCGGCGATCGACTTGGCCACCGCGCTGGCGTAACCGGCGGTCAGCAGCGCGCCGACGATCGACTGCATGATCGCCCCGCCCAGGTCACGCTGCAGGTCCGCGGTGCCCGAGGCCATGCCGACCCGGCGGGTCGGCACCGAGCCGGTGAGGGAGTGCGAAGCCGGCGTGCCCGCCAGCCCGACTCCCGTGCCCAGGAAGGCGAAGGCCAGCCCTACCTGCCAGTACGGGCTGCCCTGGCCCCACAGCGCCAGCATGGTGAGAAAGCTGAGCAGGCAGAACGAATACCCGGCCAGCAGCGTGAAGCCGGACCCGCGGGAGTGCACCAGGCGGGCTGACAGGGGCGCGAACACCACCATGCACACCGCCGCCGGCAGGACCGCGACACCGGACCGCAGGGCCGAGTAGCCCAGCACGTCCTGCAGGTACTGCTGGCCGACGAAGATCGCGCCCATCAGCGAGCCGAACACGATGATCCCGCCCACCGCCGCCACCCAGAAGATGCGCCGCCCGGCGATATGCAGGTCGTACAGCGGGAAGCGGGCGCGGCGCTGGCGCAGGAAGAAACCGGCCCCGGCGACGACCGCGATCAGCCCGGTGAGCAGCGTTATCCGGCCGCCGCCGGGCACCGGCGCGAAGTTGATGGTGATGACCAGCGCGGCCACGAAGATCATCGAAAGCAGCCCGCCGGGGTTGTCCACCGGGTCGGTGGTCTCGTTCACGTGCGCCGGCACGAACACCACGGCCAGCACCAGCGCGACGGCGGCGAGCGGCAGGGTGAGCAGGAAGGCCGAGCCCCACCAGAAGTACTGCAGCGCCAGGCCGGCCAGCATCGGCCCGAGCGCGGTGACCCCGCCGCCGATCCCGGACCACAGCGCGATGGCCCTGGTCCGGGCGGGCCCGGACCACAGCGCGGTGATCAGGGCCAGCGTGGTGGGGTAGGCCATGCCCGCGGACACCCCGCCGAGCAGCCGGGCGCCCACCAGCACCCCCGGGTCCGGGGGCGTAGGCGGCCAGCAGGGAGGCCGGCACGGACAGCAGCACGCCCATGACCAGCAGCATCTTGCGCCCGTAGCGGTCCCCGACGGCGCCCAGGTACAGCACCGAGGCGGCCAGGCCGAGCGAGTACCCGATAGCGATCATGTCCAGCGACGTCTGCCCGGCGTCGAACGCCGTGCCGATGTCGGGCAGCACCACGTTGGCCACGGTCAGGTTGAGGTTCGCCACCACGGCGACGATGATCAGCGCCAGCAGGACCCCGGAGGCACGCGGCGGCACGGTCCGCGCCCCGGCACCTCCGGCGGGACCGCCCCGCGCGGTGGCTGTGGCCAACGTCCCTCCCCCAGGGATGCCCTCCCGGGCACCCCGCGCCGGAGGCCCAGCCACGAGCCAAGATCAGCTCAGCCCAGCCGCGCGTCACCCCGGCCGGGTGAAGTGGCCAGCTGGCGTGCGGCGGGGTGGCGCCGGGCCAGCCGGCCGGCGACGTGCTGCACCGCCGCCCCGGCCCAGGCGGCGGGCCGCGGGGCGGCCCCGTCCACCAGCCCGTTCCAGTACAGCGACCAGGTTCCGGCCAGCACCCCGCGCACGGCCGGGGTGGTGAGCAGCCGGACCCCGGCCGAGGCGGCCCGGGGGCGGCGCAGCAGCATGGCCTGCAGCGCCGCGGCGCCGGGCAGGTATCCGCCGAACGCCGCGGCGACCGCGTCGGTGTACCGGGCGGCCGCGTGCCCCGGATCGGCCAGCAGGCTCTCCGCGGCCAGCCGGGCGCTGACCATGCCCGGGCCGATGCCCTCGCCCTGCAGCGGGTTGATCAGCCCGGCGGCGTCGCCGGCCAGCAGCACGTTGCCGGCCGCCGGCGGCGTCCCGGTGCCGCCCATCCGCAGCCAGCCGCCGGTGACCGGCCCGGGCCGCGCGGCCAGGCCCAGGTCCCCCGAGGCCCGCAGCTGGGCGCAGAAGGCGGCCAGGTCACCACGCAGGCTGGCCTGCCGCCGCCGGGTGCCCAGGCCGACGCCGATGCCCACGTTGGCCTGGCCGTCCGCCCCGGGGAACAGCCAGCCGTAGCCGGGGTAGATCCGCCACGGGGCGGCGTCCAGCAGGACCAGCAGCGGCAGCGGCACCTCGGCCGGGATGTAGGCGCGGATCGCGAAGCCCCACAGGGCCTGGTCCGGGTCGAGCATCCCGGCCAGCCGGGCGACCGGGCTGAGCGCGCCGTCGGCCCCGATGAAGGCGTCCGCCGCCAGCCGCCGCCCGTCGCTGGCGGTCAGGGCCAGGAGCCGGCCGTCCGGCCCGGGCTCGGCCCCGCTGATCCGCGCCCGGACCGGTTCCGCGCCGGCCTCCAGGGCGGCGGTGCGCAGCGCGTCGTCCAGGATGACCCGGGGGATCACCACGCCGTGCCCCGGGTAGCTGCGGCCGCGGAACGCGGGCAGCCGGGACCGGTGCCCGGACGGCCCGACGACGAGCAGGTCGGCGCCCTGCCCGGCGTCGGGCACCTGCACGCCCAGCTCGGCCAGCAGCCCGACGCCACGCGGCCCGACCAGGTCACCGCACGCCTTGTCGCGGGGGAAGGCGGCCTTGTCCACCAGGGCCACCCGGGCCCCGCCGCGGGCCAGCACCAGCGCGGCCACGCTCCCGGACGGCCCGGCGCCCGCCACCACCACGTCGTACCGGTCCCCTTCACCGGGCCACCACCAGGGCGACCGCCAGCGTCCCGGTCGCCCAGGTGAAGTAGCGCAGCGCCTTCTCCAGCGGGGCGAGCAGGTCGGCGCGGCCCAGTTCCTGCTCGGTGCCGTCCCGCCAGGTGACCCGGACCGACACCGCGCTGATCCGGCGGCGCAGCGCCCGGGCCGGGGTGCTGAGCGTGCGCTGCCCCATGGACAGGAAGAAGGCGGCGGCCGCGCCGATCAGGGCGGCCGGTGACACCGACCAGTGCTGCGCGTACGCACCGACCAGCACCGGGAACGAGCCCCAGGCCAGGCCGAACCAGACGTCGCTGTGCATCACGCCGCCGAGCAGTTCCAGGTTGTACCCGATGACCAGGACCGCGCCGACGATCACGAACGGGAGCAGCCGCAGGCCCCCGTCCAGCAGGCCGAGCACGATCGCGGCGGCCACCGACACGGCCGCGGTGACGGCCAGCACCACGCTGCGGATACCGGTGCCCAGCGGCCGGCCGTTCAGCTCGTCGAGGGCGTGCGCGCCGATGCCCACGGCCAGGAAGAAGGCCAGCAGCGTGCCGCCCAGCCGCCACAGCACCGGATCCGGCTCCAGGGCCGCGCCGATGGCCACGTAGGACAGGTGCCACAGGGTGTACGGCGGGTGCAGCAGGGTGAGCCAGTCCCGGAAGCCCCCGGTCCCGCGGCCCACCGCGTAGAACGCGGTCTTCTCGGTCCGGGCGCTCACGACCCGGGTCCCGGGGCCGCCTCCTTGCGTCCCCACATGACGAGGCCGCCCCCCAGGCTCATCAGGCTCACCCCCACGTCGGTGAGTCCGGCTGCCCGCCAGGCGGCGATGTGCTCGTCGAGGGAGTACCGCTGGTAGTGCCGCGAGATGCTCGGGCCGAGGAAGCGGCCCACCCGGTACCAGGCCGGGCCGCCGGTCAGGCCGCCGAGCACCGGCAGCGCCAGCCGGGTGTACAGCCACCAGGCCGCCCGCCAGCCGGGGTTCGGCGGGACGTAGAACTCCAGGCTGGCCAGCGTGCCGCCGGGCCGCAGGCAGCGGGCCATCTCGGCGACCGTCGCGGCCGGGTCGTCCACGTACCGGAGCAGGTAGGAGAAGGTGACCGCGTCGAAGGCGGCGTCCGGGAACGGCAGCTCGTCGGCCCGGCCCACGGCCACCCGGACCCGGCCGCGCTGGCCGGGGCGGCGGGTGCGGGCCATCCCGGCCCGGAGCATGGGCTCATTCAGGTCGACCCCGACCACGTCGGCCCCGGTGCGGCCGGCGACGGCCAGGGCCACGCCCTGCGGGCCGGTAGCCACGTCCAGGACGAGGTGCGGGTCACCGTCGGCGGTGTGCCGGACGACCCCGGCCCGCCAGCGGCGGTCCTGGCCGAAGGAGAGCAGGTAGGCCAGCCGGTCATACTGGGCGGGCAGGCCGACGAAGACATCCCGGGCCACTCGCTCCCCGCGCCACCGGGCATCCTGGGCGGGTGCGGTGGTCACCGCGTTCCGTACTGGGCCAACGGGACGCTCCCTCTCGGGCGGCCAGGTCATGGCCGATCTCGTGCGGTGCGGGCAGGCGGTTCACCCGCGCAGCGCCGCCGAGCCGGACTCCCTCCAGCCTCGCATGCCCCGACCGCATCGGCAAGGAACTGGCCTTGCGGCCGCGGCCCGGGACCCGGGCCGCGGCCGCGGCGATGACGCGGCCGGGCCGGGTCAGGAGGCCTGGCGCAGCCCCGCGGGCGGCCGGGGAACGCTTCGGCCCTCCCGGCGGCCCGGCGAGGACCCGCCAGGCCGGGGCGCGCGCGCCGGGACCGTCCGCCCGGAACGGGCCTCCGGGCCGGGCTGGCGCGGCTGCCGGGCACCGGAACGGGCCGCCGCCGGGCGGTGACCGCGCCGGGCCGCGCTCCCGGCGGCCGGCGCGGACCGCACCGGCGGCGGGATCGGCGTGCCGGAGGTGGCGATCTCCCGGACCGCCTGGTCCCCCGGCTGGACCTGGTGCCGGGTGGCGGTGACGCCGGCCGCGTCATGCATCCGGGCCATCTCCCTGACCTGGGCCGGGTCCGCGAAGGCCAGCACGGTCCCGGTCGCCCCGGCGCGGGCCGTGCGGCCGGAACGGTGCAGGTAGTCCTTGTGGTCGTTGGGCGGGTCGAAGTGCACCACGAGGTCCACGTCGTCGATGTGCAGGCCGCGCGCGGCCACGTCGGTGGCCACCAGCACCCGGGGATACCCGGCCGCGAAAGCGTCCAGCGCGCGCTGCCGCTGGTTCTGGTTGAGGTTGCCGTGGATCGCGGCGGCCTCAGCGCCGCCCTGGGTGAGCTGCTTGGCCAGCCGGGCGGCGCCGTGCTTGGTCCGGACGAAGAACAGCGTCCGGCCGGGCCGCACGGCGATCTCCGTGGCGACGGCCAGCTTGTCCTGGGCGGGCAGCACGAACACCTGATGGTCCGCGGCGTGGGCGGCCGAGGCCGCCGGGGCGACCGCGTGCACGGCCGGGTCGGTCAGGTACCGGGTGACCAGCCGGTCCACGTCCCGGTCCAGGGTGGCGGAGAACAGCATCCGCTGGCCGCCCTCGGGAACGTCGTCGAGCAGCCGGGTGACGGCGGGCATGAAGCCGAGATCGGCCATGTGGTCGGCCTCGTCGAGGACCGTGATCTGGACCTGGCCCAGCGTGGTGGCGCCGCGGTCCAGCAGGTCGATGAGCCGTCCCGGGGTGGCGACCACGATGTCCGTGCCCCGGCGCAGCTGGTCGGCCTGCCGTCCGAGCGGTGCGCCGCCGTACACGGTGGTGACCGTCACCCGGAGCGGGCGGCCGAGCGGGGCGAGCACCTCGGCGACCTGGCGGGCCAGTTCCCGTGTCGGCACCAGGACCAGCCCGCGCGGCGCCCGGCCCTGGGCCGGGCGCCGCCCGGGCTCCTGGCCGGCGCCCGGGGCCAGCCGGGTCAGCATCGGCAGGCCGAAGGCGAGGGTCTTGCCGGAACCGGTCTGGGCGCGGCCCAGCACGTCCCGGCCGGCCAGTGCGTCGGGCAGGGCCCGGGCCTGGATCGCGAACGGGGCGTCGATGCCCTGCCCGGCCAGGGCGGCGACCACGGGCCCGGGAATGCCCAGGTCCGCGAAGCTGGCCGGCGCGGGCTCGGGGACGGCCAGCGCGGCGGTCAGCGCGTCATCCAGCGCGGACCGCGGCGGCACGGCCGGGCCGCCGGGACGGCCCCGGCCACCGGAGCGGCCGCGCTGGCCGGGCCGGGACGGCCGCTGCCCGGCCGGGCGCGGGCGCTGATCCGGGCCGGACCACCGCTCACCCGCCGGGCGCGGGCGGCCGCCGTCCCGGTATCCCTCGGAGGCCGGCCTGGCGCCGGAGGAACGGCGCGGGCGGCGCGAGCCGGAGCTCCCGCTGGGGGCGAAGGGTGCGCGATCGGCGCGACGGGCAGGGCTGTGCGGCAAAACGGACTCCATCCATGGTCATGCGTGCGGAGGCCGGGCGGCAGAGCACAGCAGCGGCCGGTGGTCAGGGCTCACCGGGAACCGCGGCGGGTCAGGGAGGGGACAAAAGCAGCCAGGCACCCGCGCGGGCGTCTCGCCCGCGGGAGTGGCGGCACCTCAGCCGCCAGATGCATCAACCTTATCAGCGGCCACCGTGTTCCCCGCGGCCGGCGCTATCTCCCCCGCGGCCGGCCGATCTTCCCCGCAGCAGGCGCTATCTCCCCCGCAGCAGGCGCTAATTCCTCCTCGCCGGGCTGCCGCTCGAAGTGGCTGACCGCGAGGTAGGCGGCCACGAAGGCGACCACCATGCCGATGAGCAGCGCCAGTTCCGCGGTGGGGATGGTGTTCTCGTTGCTCAGCAGGAACAGGATCCGCCTGATCACGGCGACCAGCCCGACCACGATGAACGGCTGCGCCGCGAGGCGGTGCGCCCGCAGCGACAGCACCACCGTGTGCACGATCTCCACCAGGATGAGCACCAGCAGCACGCGGTCCAGCAGGTTGATGGCCGCGGTGGAGATCGCGCTGGCCGTGGAGGTGTGCGGCTTGGGGTGCATGATCGCCGTGACGAAGGAGATCACCCCGGAGACGGCGAGCGTGGCGGCGAGCACGATCAGCACCACGCCGACCGTCACCGTGACGATGTCCTGGGCATGCTCCAGGATCCAGGTGGACGCCGCCACCACCGGCCGCTGCGGCGGCTCGGCCGCCTTCTCGGGATGAGCCTGACTCGCCTCTGACAAGGATCCCTCCAGCCGTGCATGGCTGTCGTTCCAGGTGGCAGCGCAAACACCGGGAGCGGGAGAGGCCGCCCGGCCGGCGGCAGTCCCTTGTTCGGTCGCTGGCCTTATTAGACCAGACGGCCCGCCGCTCCGGCAGGCCCGGATCCGCTACCCGTGCGGCGTTTACCGGCGCCCGGCCACTTCCAGGGTGGCCGCGTGGTCGGGGACGTACGTCTGCATCTCCCGCGGCACCCGGACGTAGCCCCGGGCCGCCGGCCGGGGCGGCAGGGTCAGCGACGCTCGCTGCACGTCGTGGTAGGGAATGGTGGACAGCAGGTGCGCGATCATGTTGATCCGGGCCCGCCGCTTGTCATCGCTCTCCACCACGTACCAGGGGGCCTCGGGGATGTCGGTGTGCAGCATCATCTCGTCCTTGGCCCGGGAGTAGTCCTCCCACCGGGTGACGGACTCCAGGTCCATCGGGGACAGCTTCCACCGGCGCATCGGGTCCTCCAGCCGGGACTTGAACCGCTGCTGCTGCTCCGCGTCGCTGACGGAGAACCAGTACTTGCGCAGCAGGATGCCGTCCTCGACCAGCAGCCGCTCGAAGATCGGGGCCGTGTGCAGGAACCGCGCGTACTCCTCCTTGGTGCAGAACCCCATCACGTGCTCGACCCCGGCCCGGTTGTACCAGCTGCGGTCGAACAGCACGATCTGGCCGCCGGCCGGCAGGTGCTCGACGAACCGCTGGAAGTACCACTGGCTCTGCTCCCGCTCGGTCGGCGCGGGCAGCGCGGCGATCCGGGCGACCCGCGGGTTGAGGTACTGGGTGACCCGCTTGATCGTGCTGCCCTTGCCGGCCGCGTCCCGGCCCTCGAAGATCACGACGATCCGGGCCCGCTCCGCGCGCACCCATTCCTGGGCCTTCACCAGCTCGGCCTGCAGCCGGTAGAGCTCGTCCTCGTACAGCTTCCGGGGCAGCCGCGGCGGCGGCTGGCCGGCGCGCCCGCCGTCCGTGGCCGCACCGTCCTCGTGCCTGCCCTTGCCGCCGGCCGCCTTGCCGTTCTTGTGCGCCATGACCGCACCCCCTATCAGGAGTGAACCACGCGGGCGGCGCGCAGACGAGAGCCGGATGACCCGGGCGTCCCGCCGGCGGAATCAGGCCAAGTCGGCCGGGGCTCCCAGCCGGGCCGCCACCGCCACCAGGTCACGGGCCGGGCCGGCCGGCGGCTGGGGGTTACCCGCCCAGACCGCCCGCAGCCTGCGGCCCAGGTCGATTCCCGGCACGGCCACCTCGGCCAGCGTCCCGGCCGCCACCGCCTCCCGCACCGCGAGCAGGCTGAGCACGGCCGGGCCGGCCCCGGCCCGGACCGCCTGCCGGATCGCGGTCGTGGTGGTCAGCCGCAGCGCCGGGGGGGCCAGCTCACCGTCCCCGCCCAGGGCGGCGCTGAGCGCCGCCCGCAGCACCTCGCGGGTCCCCGACCCTTCCTCCCGCTCCACCAGCGGGGTGCTGGCCAGCTCGGCCGGGCGGACCGGGGACCTGCGGCGGGCCCACGGATGGTCCGGGCGGACCACGACGGCCAGCCGGTCGGCCGCCACCACCCGGGACCGCAGGCCGGGCGGCGGCCCGGGCCCTTCCACGAAGCCCAGGTCGGCCTGGCGTTCCACGATCATGGCGGCCACCGCCTCGCTGTTCGCCGCGACCAGGGTTATCTCGGCCGCGGCGGCCGGCCTGCTCGTACTCGCTGCGCAGCGCCACCAGCCAGGCGGGCACCAGGTGCTCGGCCACGGTGAGGCTGGACGCGACCCGGAGGTGGGTGTCCCGGGCCCGGCGGAGGCTGGCGATCCCGGAGTCCAGCGCGCCGGCCAGGTCCAGCAGCGGCGCCGCCCAGTCCGCCAGCAGCGCGCCGGCCGGGGTCAGCCGTGACCCGCGCGGGTCACGTTCCAGCAGCACCGCCCCGACCTGCGCCTCCATCGTGCGCAACCGGGCCGAGGCCGCCTGCTGGCTGATCCCGGCGTGCCGGGCCGCGGCGCCGATGCTGCCCAGCCGGGCCACCGACACGAACAGCTCCAGGGCCCCCAGGTCGGGGACATGCGGGCTCAACGGCACGGCACCACGATAACCCGGAGGCCACAAGGGCCGGTTGTGGGTTGACAGGGTGGTGACGGCTACCGGGGCGGGGCCGCCGGGCGGAGGCTGGCTTCATGAGCACGCAAGCCCCTCCGGCCAGCGCGGCCCCCGCGCAGGCCGCGCCGCCCGCCGCGCCCGGCACCGCCGGGCCGGGTACCACCACCCCCGGCCCCACCGGGCCGCGCACCACCCCCCGGCACCTCCCGTCCGGCCGCCGGCCACCGCCCGCTCCGGGACCTGGAGCGCCCGTCGGACGTGTTCGCCAGCCTGGGGCCCAACTGGTTCGCCTCGGTGATGGGCACCGGCATCGTGGCCACCGCGGCGGCGACCCTGCCGGTGCACTGGCCCGGGCTGCGCGGCTTCGCCACCGTGATCTGGGTGGCCGCCACGGCCTGGCTGGTCGTGCTGGCCGCGGCGGAGGTCGTGCACTGGACCCGGCACCGCCAGGCGGCCCTGGGCCATGCCCGCAACCCGGTCATGGTGCAGTTCTACGGCGCGCCCCCGATGGCCCTGCTCACCGTCGGGGCCGGGGCGCTGCTGCTCGGCCCGGCGCTGATCGGCGCCCACGCCGCGCTGGCCATCGACGCCGTGGCCTGGCCGCTGGGCACGCTGGGCGGCCTGGCCAGCAGCCTGGCCGTGCCCTACCTGATGTTCACCCGGCTGCGCGCCGCCCCGGACGGCGCGTTCGGCGGGTGGCTGATGCCGGTGGTGCCGCCCATGGTCAGCGCGGCCACCGGGGCGCTGCTCATCCCGCACCTGCCCCCCGGCCAGGTGCGGCTCACCATGCTGCTGGCCTGCTACGCGATGTTCGGCCTCAGCCTGATCGCCAGCGTGGTGGTGATCACGCAACTGTGGCAGCGGCTGGTCCGGCACTCGGTCGGCCCGGCGGTCATGGTGCCCACGCTGTGGATCGTGCTCGGCCCGCTCGGCCAGTCCATCACCGCCGCGAACCTGCTGGGCGGCGTGGCGCACCTGGCCCTCCCGGCTCCCTACGCCACCGCGTTCGCCGCGTTCGGCGTGATCTACGGCGTGCCGGTGTGGGGCTTCGCGGCCCTGTGGGCCGCCCTGGCCACCGCGCTGACGGTGCGGGCCGCGCGGGACCGGCTGCCGTTCAGCCTGACCTGGTGGTCGTTTACCTTCCCGGTGGGCACCTGCGTCACCGCCAGCACCGCCCTGGCCCTGCACACCGGATCGGCCGCGTTCCGCGCTGCCGCGGTGGCGCTGTACCTGGTCCTGGTGGCCGCCTGGATCGTGGTCGGGGTACGCACGGCCCGCGGCGGCTGGCGCGGCGAGCTGTTCCGGCCCGCCGGCTGTCCCCGCCGCGCCGCCGGCCGCCCCGGCGCACGCCGGAGCGGCGCGGATGGGGTAGGCCGACTCACCCGAGCGGAGGATTTCCTCCCGGCCGCCGCGGCCTAGCGTCGCTAGCAGGTCAGCGGCCGGGGTGGCGGCTGGAAACGGGTAATTCCCCGAGGGGGACGGTGGGCCAGGCACGATGGCCACGCGGGCGGCTGGGCCGCGCCCGGCGCCGCACGACGGGCGCGGGCGCGGCCCCGGCGGCCCGCCTGCCGGCACTGCTGGCGGCAGCGCTGCTGGCGGCAGCGGCGCTGGCGGCAGCGGCCGCGGTGCCGGGCAGCGCCCCCGCCCGGGCCCAGTCCGCCAGCCCTGACCGCTCTCCCCGGGCCGCCCGGGCGGCCGCCGCCGGGGCAGTGGCTGCCCCTGGTGGCGCCCGGGCGGCGACCGCCGGGCGGACCGTGGTCAGCTTCACCTTCGACGACGGGGACGCCGACCAGGCCACGGCGGCCCGGATCCTGCACCGCTACCACCTGGCGGGCACGTTCTACATCATCACCGGCGCGGTCGGCACGCCCGGCTACCTGACCCTGGCCCAGTTGCACTGGCTCGCGGCGCAGGGGGACGAGATCGGCGCGCACACCGTCTCCCACCTGGAACTGACCGGGGTCGCCCCCGCCGAGGCCCGGCGGCAGGCCTGCATGAGCCGGGTCATCCTCACCGGGTGGGGATTCCGGGTCACCTCGTTCGCCTACCCCGGCGGGGCCGCCGACCGCCGCGCCGAGGCGATCGTGGCTGGCTGCGGCTTCGACAGCGCCCGGCTGACCACCGGCCTGCGCAACGGCGGCTGCCCGGGCTGCGCCATCGCCGAGAGCATCCCCCCGGCCACGCCCATGGGCATCCGGACCCCGGGCGAGGTGGACGGCTCGTGGACCCTGCAGGACCTGGAGGGACTGGTCACCCGCGCGGAACGCGCGGGCGGCGGCTGGCTGCCGCTGATCTTCCATCACATCTGCAGCGCGCACCAGTGCGGCCCGCTCTCCACGCGGGCTTCCCTGCTGAACGCCTTTGCGCACTGGCTGGCCGGCCGCAGCGGGGCGGGGACCGTGGTACGGACGGTCAGCCAGGTGACCGGCGGCCCGGACCGGGCGGTCCAGCGGACCCGGCCGGCTGCCCCGCACGGGATCGTCAACCCGTCCCTGGAGTCAGCCGGCCCGACCGGCGGCGGTGAACCCCCAGATCGAGGCGGCCCGCGGCGGCCCGGTCCTGCCGCAGTGCTGGATGCTGGGCGGATACGGGCGCAACACGGCCACCTGGCAGCGGACCCGGGACGCGCGGTCCGGCCGTTGGGCCGAACGGCTGGCGGTCACGGCCTATCACAGCGGGGACGCCAAGCTGCTGCAGCAGTTCGACCTCGGCCAGTGCTCGCTGCCGGTGACGCCGGGCCGGTCCTACGCCCTCGGCAGCTGGTACAAGTCGTCGGCGGCCATCCAGTACTCGGTGTACTACCGGACCGCCTCGGGCCGCTGGCGGTACTGGACGTCGGGGCCCTATCTCCCGGCGTCCGGCGGCTGGGCGCATGCCACCTGGGTGACCCCGCCCGTCCCGGCCGGGGCCAGCGGGCTGAGCTTCGGGCTGGCCCTGTTCCACCGGGGCTGGCTGATCACCGACTCCTACAGCTTCGGGCCGCCCCCGGCCGACGTGGCCAGGCAGGTGGCCGATGGGCTCGTGCTGGCCGGGCTGGTGGCCGCCGCGGCACTGGCGGCGGCCCGGGCCATCCGGCGGCGCAGGCGGGCCGCTAAACCGGCCCGCCCGGACGGGAAGCGGGCGGCCTCGTCGAGCAGGCCGTAGCGGACCGCGTAGGAGGCCGCCTCCAGCCGCGAGTGCACGCCGAGCTTCATCAGCACCGACTGCACGTGGGTGCGCACGGTGGCCGGCGAGACTCCCAGCTTGGCGGCGATCCCGCCGGTGTCCAGGCCCTCCACCAGGAGCGCGAGGCATTCCCGCTCCCGCGGGGTGAGGAAGGCGGCCAGCCGCCGCGCGTCACTGGGCCGGGTGCGCTCCCGCGGCGGGGCCGGCTTCGGCACGTCGATGACCACCTCACCGCGCTGCACCCGCTCGATCGCCCGGGTCAGCGCGGACACCCCGCGGGTCTTGTGCAGGTAGCCGGCCGCGCCGGCCCGCAGCGCCCGCTGGATGCCCTCGGTGTCCGGGTCCGCGCTGAGCACCAGCACCCGGGTCCGCCGGCTCGCCTCGAGCATCGGCCGGATGGCCGCGATCCCGCTGTCCCCGGCGAAGTGCCGGTCGATCAGGCATACCGCCGGCTGCACGCGGCGCACCGACTCGATCGTGGCCGGCACGCTCCGGGCCACGGTGACCTGGTAACCGCGCTGGACGAGCACGGCCGCCATGGCATCCAGGAACACGCTGTGATCGTCGCCGATAACCAGCGGGGTCACTGGCGATACCCGCTCACCCGGGGCCAGGCTGGGGGCGCCGGGACCCGGCGGCCGGGCCGGCACCACGATGCGGACCCAGGCGCCGCCGCCGTCCGGGGCCCGCACCTCCATCCGGCCGCCGCACGACTCCAGCAGCGCGGTGACCACGCTGAGCCCGAGGGCGGCCGTGCCGGGCGGGCCGTTGCCGAATCCCGGGCCGTCGTCGGTCACGTCGATGGCCGCCCCGGCCTGGCCGGGCAGCGGCGAGACGGCCACGTCCACGTGGCCGTCCGGGCCGGCCGCCCGGGCCGCGTTGTCCACCACGTTGGTCAGCACCCGCCACAGCACCGCCGGGCTGGCCTCGATGCTGACCTCGGGCCCCGGCTGCAGCCGCACCTCGGTCTCGTGGGCCACCCGGGCCAGCCGGGTCACCTGGCCGGCCAGCGAGTGCAGGCCGACCGGGCTGACGGCCGCCGCCTCGTCCTGGCGCCCTGGCATCTCCTGGGCGACGACGTCCAGCAGCCGGGACATCTCCAGCGACAGCAGTTCCAGCCGCATGCCCGCGTCCCCGGGCAGGTCGAGATCCCCGCGCACCGCCTCGACCAGGTAGGACAACGTGGTCATCTGGTGCCCAAGATCATGTAGCAGGCCCCGGACGGCGAGCGTGTCCTGCCCGTCCGTCCGCCTGCGCCCCCGGCCCCGTCGCCGGTCGAACGACGGATCCACGAATCCTTCCCCCCTGAGCGGGCAGGCCCCGGCCCGCCCAATCCCCCGCGCTGCCCCCCCGGGTCAGCTTCTTACTATCCGGTACGTACCTGTCACCGTACGCGGCGTTCCTGACAGTTAACCATGCCGTGCCCAGGCCGTGGCACCCCTGGCGTCGTAGGCCGCCGCCAGCGCCTGGCGCAGGGCCGCCTCGCCGAACCGCTCGCCGACCCGGGCCTGGGCCGCCGCGGCCATCCGCGCTCGCCACCTGCGGCGCGTCGAGCAGGAAGCGGACCGCGTCCGCCATCAGCCCGGGCTGGCCGGGCGGCACCAGCAGCCCGGTCTCCCCGGGGATGACCACATCGCTTACCGCGTTGACCGCGGTGGCCACCACCGGGATACCGCAGAGCATCGCCTCGACCACCGCGGTCGGCAGCCCCTCGTAGCGGCTGGGCAGGGCGAAGACGTCGAAGGCAGGCAGCAGCTCGGGCACGTTCCCGCGCTGGCCGGCCAGCAGCACCCGCACGGCTGGCATGCGGCGCGCCCGGGCCGCCACCTCGCCCGCCAGTTCCCCGTCGCCCACCCAGACGCCGGTCACCCCGGGCCGTCCCAGCGCCTGCAGCGCGGCCAGGAAATCCTCCGGGGCCTTCTGGTAGGTCAGCCGCCCGACCGCGCCGACGACCGTGGCGTCCGCCGGCAGCCCGAGCTGGGCGCGCGCCCGGCCGCGGGCGGCCCGGCCCGGGCCCCCCTCGGCGGCGCGGGCCTGGCCGGCGCCGTCCGCGACCACCCCGATGGTGCGGACCCGGTCCGGGGCGATCAGCTGGCGGCGGACCGCCTCCACCGCGACCCCGGTGCCGACGCACAGCGCGAGGTCGGTGATCCGGCCCAGCCAGCGCTCGATCTGCACGTAGGCACGGTGCCGCGGCGCGGCCTGGAACTCGTGGAACGGGAACCCGTGGTAGGTGTGCACCAGCCGGGGCACCCCGGCCTGGTGCGCGGCCAGCCGGCCCACCGCCCCGGCCTTGGCGCAGTGGGTGTGCACCACGTCGAAGCCGCGGCGGCGCAGCAGGTCGCGCAGCCGGGCCAGCGCGCGCAGGTCGCTGCGCGGCGCGATCGGGGCCCGCAGCGACGGCTCCACGATGACCTCCAGGCCGCCCCGGCGGGCCGCCTCCAGCTGGGCGCCGCCGCTGCCGGTGATGAGCGTCATCTGGAACGCCGCCGGGTCCATCGCCAGCGCCCCCCGCACGCGCGTGCTGGCCCGCGCCGCCTTCCAGCCGGGTGATGACGGTGGCCACCCGGAGCGGCCGGCTCATCCGCCGCCCTCCGGGCGCCGCCGCAGGCCGGCGGCCCGGGCCACCCGGACCGCCTCCAGGCGGCTGTGCACGTCCAGCTTGGCGAAGATGTTGCGGGTGTGGGTGCGCACCGTGTCGGTCGAGATCAGCAGGTCCTGGGCGATCTGGCGGCCCCGTTTGCCGTCCATCATGGACAGCAGCACGTCCCGTTCCCGCGGGCTCAGCACGTCCAGCAGGTTCTCGTGCTCCCGCGCCCGGCTCACGTCGGCCCGCAGCTCGCGGAGGATGGCGCCGAGCATCTCCGGCGGGAACCACGCGGAGCCCTGGCAGACGCCGCGGATCACCGTCTCCAGCTCGGCCGCGCCCTGCTCCTTGGCCACCCAGGCGGCGACCCCGGCCCGCGCGGCCTCCACCGCGTGAGCGAGATCATGATCGGCGCTGAGCACCACCACCTTCGCCTCCGGCCGCGCGGCCACCAGCGAGGTGAGCACCTCGCCGATGGCCGGGCCGAGCGGCTCCACCTCGATGGTGATGACGTCCGGGCGCAGCCCGCGGACGATGTCCAGCAGGCTGGGGTCGGCCGTGGTGCACCGGCCGGCCACCCACAGGTCCATCGCCGCGGACAGCCGCGACGCCAGCGCCTCGGTGACCATCAGGTGGTCATCCACCAGCAGTATCCGCACCGGATCCATAAGCTCACTGTGCACCGTTACCGTCGGCGCCTCTTCACCCAGATACATGACTAGCCTCCGCCACCCGCGCCGGGGGACCCGGCTCGTCGCTGATCCCGGTGCCTGTCGTCATCCGCCGGGACGCCGCCCATCGCCCGGCGGGCCGGGCTCTTCCACCGGCCGCTGGACGCCGAGAACCAGGCCACCGGGACCGAGTACAGCGAGATGGCGGCGTCCAGCATGCGCAGGAACGGGAAGAAGACACCCAGGAACAGCAGCCGCGGCTGGCGTTCCAGGGCCGCGACCGCGCAGGTCAGGAGGTAATCGGGCAGCACCACGCCGAAGAGCACCGCGGTCAGCGTGACGTGCGCCGCGACGACGGTATGCAGCTCGCCGAAGCCGGGCCAGGCCAGCGCGTCGCCGATGAGGTCCGGCAGGGTGAGCACCAGCAGCGCCAGCGGCAGCAGGAAGAACAGGATGCTGGAGGTGATCAGCTCGATCAGCAGCAGGGTGAGCATGGCGGTGAACAGGTTCACCCGCGGCGGGTGACGCCGCACGGTCTGCCACAGGCCCACCGCCCAGCGCTTGGTCTGCCGGATGTAGTCGCCCAGGTTGTCCGGGTCCTGGGTGACGGCCACCGCCTGCAGCGTGAAGCCCACCTTGCCCAGCCGCTTCTGGTAGACCTCGAACGTCATGTTGAAGTCCTCGATCACCAGCCCCGGCGGGTTCATCTCCATCCGGGGCAGCACGTCGGTGCGGTACAGGCTGGCGAAGCCGGGCACGATCGGCGTGGCGTTGGAGCGCAGCCAGGTCTGCCCGAACTTCAGCGCCCGCTGGCCCACCGCGTAGATCCGGGTCCGGTGGCCGATCAGGACGTTCCCGCCGAACGTGAGCTGGCGGTCGCGGGCCGTGCGGACGCAGCCGGCCACCGCGACCACCTCCGGGTGCGCGAACAGGGGCAGCGCCGCGGTGAAGTAGCCGGGCTGCACCCGGGTGTCGGCGTCCAGCAGCATCACCACCGGGAACCGCCGGATCAGGTCGAACCGGGCGATGGCTTCCTCCAGCGCCCCGGCCTTGCCCACGTTTTCCCGGGTCGCGATGACGTGGGCGCCGGCCCGCCGGGCGATCTCGACCGTGTCGTCGGTCGAGCCGTCGGAGATCACGTGCACGTTCTCCCTGGGCACCAGGGCCATGATCGACCGCAGGCTGTCCTCGATGACCAGGGCCTCGTTGTGCGCCGGGATCAGCACGGCGACGTCGCCGTCACGGTCAGCTGCTGCCCGCCGGGCGAGCGGACGCGCGCTGCCGCCGGGCACGGCGACCGCCTGCCCGGCCCCGGAGCCAGCGACCGCCCGTCCCCCGCGCAGCGCCGGCCCAGGCACGGTGCCGCCCGCCAGGGTCCTGCCGCCCGGCCGAGCGGCGCCCAGGCGGGGCGGGTGACGGCGACTCGATCAGCCGGGCCAGCCCGGCCGATCCCCACAGCGCGAAGTTCGCGCCGAGCACCAGGACCGCGAGGACCCACCAGGGCATCACGGCACCGCCTTCGACGTGCTCAGGGCGTGCGGCCCGGAGGCAGGCAGCACCTGGCGCACCGCGGGCCAGGTCGCGGTGTCCTCGTAGCCGTACATCCACAGGTACACGCCGGCGATGCCGGCGCCGTGGGCCGCCTCGAACTTCGCCCGCGAGCTCGCCGCGTCCTCGAACCACACGGTGTGCCGCCGCCCGGCCGCGTCGGTATAGCTGAACCACGGTGCCTGGCTGGCGGCGTCGTAGCGCGGCGTCACGTGGTACCGCCGGGACAGCCGCAGCGCCTGCAGCCAGCTCAGCCCGGTGGCGTGCCCGCCGGACCAGTCGTACCCGTAGAGCGGGATGCCGAGCACGATCTTGCCCGCCGGGATCTGCGTCTTCGCGTAGCGCAGCACGCTGCGGACCCAGCCCACCGGGGCGATCGGGCCGGGCGGTGAGGTCGGCCAGTGGTAGTCGTAGGCCATGAGCCGCACCTGGTCGGCGGCCCGGCCGATGGCCGCGTAGTCCTGGGCCACGTTGAACGGGGCGGTGCCGGCGTTGGTGGTCTTGGCGAACACCGCGACGGAGAGCACCTTGCCCCGGGCGTGCAGCGCGTGGCCCAGCCGGGTGATGAACGTGCTGAACGCCTGGCGGTCCGCCGCGTGCAGGTTCTCGTAGTCGATGTCGATGCCCGCGTAGTGCTCCCGCTGGACCAGCGCGACGATGGCCGCCACCTGCCGGGCCATCAGCGGCGGTGAGTGCAGCATCCGGGCCACCGCCGGGTACGCCCACTGGCCGCCGGTGATGTTGGCCAGGCTCGGCACCACCAGCAGCCCGGCCGAGCGCAGCCGCCGGATGTCCCCGGTCACCGCGGCGGCCTGGCCGGGGCGGTACTGGGTGTCGATCTGGCCCGAGCCGTCCAGCCCGTACATCCACGGCGACACCTCGGTCACCGCGCCGCGGTGGGCCAGCACCACCTCGGTGCCATGCCTGATGTTCCAGTACGGCATCGACGCCACGACCAGCGTGTGCCGGGACGGCGTGCCCCGCGATGCCGCCACGTCACCATCGTCAACCCCACCAGCGCCGCCGCGAGCAGCACCACGCCCAGCCAGGCCGCGCCGGCCACCCGCCGCCGCGGCCTGGCCGGCCCGGCGGCCGGCCGCGCCCGCTGGCTGCCGCGCAGTGCCGTCTTCGTTGCCCCCGCCGTCCTTTCCCCGGTCCGGCTGCCCCCGGCCACGCCGGGGTCAGGCCGCGGCGGCCTGGGCCGCCACCTGGTCCGCGATGACGGCCTGGATGATCTCGTCCAGGTCCCTGGTCGCCGCGAAGCCGACGAGGTCCGCGCGCGAGCGCGCAGTCCGGCACCCGGCGCTGCATGTCCTCGTAGCCCGAGCCGTACGCCTCCAGGTAGGTGGCCCGCTCGATGCCGCTGGCCGACCCGGTCGCCGCGATCACCCGCCGGGCCAGGCCCTCGATGGTCACCTGCTCGGTGCTGCCCACGTTGACCGCCTGGCCGCAGGCCCGGTCGGAGGCGATCAGGGCGGTCAGGGCCGGGATCACGTCGTGCACGTGGCAGAAGCAGCGCACCTGCTGCCCGGTGCCGAAGACGGTGAGCGGCTGGCCGGCCAGCGCCTGGCGGACGAAGCGCGGGATGACCATGCCGTACCGGCCGGTCTGCCGCGGCCCCACCGTGTTGAAGAACCGGACGATGACCGCGCGCAGCCCGAGTTCCCGGACGTAGGACTCGACCAGGCTCTCGTCGATGGCCTTGGCCTCGGCGTAGCTCCACCGCGACTTCAGCGGGGAGCCGATCACCCGGTCGTCGTCCTCGCGCAGCCCGACCTTGGTGTTCTTCCCGTAGATCTCGCTGGTGGAGGCGACGAGCAGCCGGGCACCGGCGCGCGTGCGCGGCCTCGACCACGTTCTCCGTGCCGCGGATGTTGGTGCGCAGGCTGGACAGCGTGCGGTCCCGGATGACGAACGCCCCCACCGCCGCGGCCAGGTGGAACACCCAGTCCGCGCCGGCGGCCAGTTCCCCGACCGTGGCGGCGTCCAGGATCGAGCCCTCGACCAGGCGGAAGCCCGGGTGGCCGGTGACCGCCCGCAGGTTGTCCAGCCGCCCGGTGCTCAGGTCGTCCAGGCCGGTGACCTGATGCCCGGCGGCCAGCAGTTCCTCGGTCAGGTGCGAGCCGATGAACCCGGCCGCCCCGGTGACGAAGCACTTCATCGCGTTCCTCCCGTGCGCGGCCGGGCCGGCCGCGCAGGACCGTGCGCCAGGTGCGCCGCCCGGCCAGCCGTTCGTACAGGTCGTCGATCCGCGCGGTGACCGCCTCGATGCTGTACTCCTTCTCCACCGCCGGCTCGGCGGTCCGCGGCCGCCGGCCCGCCCGCAGTTCCGCGCGCCATGGCGGCGCGCAGCCCGGCCGCGGTGGACGGCACCTGGCGGGCCCGCCCGGCGTCCAGGCCGTCCAGCGCCGGGCAGGTGGTGTAGAGCACCGGGGCGCCGTTGGCCAGCGCCTCCAGGACCGACAGGCCGAAGGTCTCCTGCCGGGAGGACGCCACGAACAGGTCCATCGCGGACAGCATGGCGGCCACGTCGTGCCGCTCCCCGGCGAAGATGACCTGCCCGGCGGCCCCGCTGTCCCGGGCCGCCTGCTCCAGGCGGTCCCGCTCGTCGCCCTGGCCCACGATGAGCAGCCGGGTGCGCTCCCCGAGCAGCGGCGCGGCCGCCTCGATGACCATGTCGAACTGCTTGTTCGGGTCCAGCCGGCCGAGCACCCCGATGACGTAGGCATCGTCCGGGATGCCGAAGCCGGCCCGGACCCGGTCCCGTGCGCTCGCGTCGAACGCCACCCGCTGCAGGTCCACCCCGTTCGGGATCACCGTCACCCGGCGGTCCCGCACGCCCCAGGCCAGCAGCCGCTCGCGGACCGTGCCGGACACCGCGATGGTGGCGTCGGAGAGGAACTCGGTGGCCAGGTACAGCGCCCGGACGCCCCGCGTCATCGGCCTGCGTTCCAGGTGCGTCTCCCCGATCGAGTGCTCGGTGCTCAGCACCACCGGGGTGGCCGCCAGCCAGGCGGCGGGACGGCCGTAGACCTGGGACCGGTACAGGTGGGTGTGCACCACGTCGTAGCCGCCGTGGCGGATCAGCCGCCGCAGCCGCAGCAGCGCGGAGAGCTGGGTGTTGCGGGTCATCCCGAGGTCGGCGACCCGGCCCCCGTCGGCCCGGATCATGTCCGCCACCGGGCCGGGGTTGTACAGCGTCACCACCTCGGAGTCGTGCCGGGTGTGCTGCAGGATCGAGCGGAGCTGGAGTTCGGCGCCGCCGACCCCCAGGCCGGTGATCACGTGCAGGACCTTCATGAGCGACCTCCTGGTGCGGGAGCGCGGGCCGGCGGCTCGGGGACCAGGCCGATCCCCGGCTCGCCGGCCGGCCGGCCGCGGCCCGGACCGGGGCACACCGCGGGGCCGGGCGGCCCACCGGGCCGCCTCCGCCGCGGTGCCGGTCACGGTGCGGGCCAGGATGAGCAGGTCCAGCCAGAACGACCAGTACTCGATGTAGTAGTTGTCGAAGCGGGCCCGGTCGCTGATGGAGGTGTCCCCGTTCAGCCCGTGCACCTGGGCCCAGCCGGTCAGCCCGGCCGGCATCCGGTGCCGGCCGGCGTAGCCGGGCACGGCCGCGGCGAACTGGCGGGCGAAGTGCGGCCGTTCCGGGCGCGGCCCGACCAGCGACATGTCCCCGCGCAGCACGCTGGCCAGCTGGGGCAGCTCGTCGATGTGGGTCACCCGGAGGAACCGGCCCAGCCGGCCGCAGCGCCCGGCGGGCACCGCCCAGCTGGTGTCCGGGTCGCCGTGCTGGCCGAGCGTGCGCAGCTTGACGATCTCCGCCTGGCGGCCCGGCCCGACGACGCGGACCTGCCGGAACAGCGCCGGGTGGCGCAGCCGCCGCCGGACGGCCAGCCCGGCCGCGGCCAGCAGCGGCACGGTCAGGATCAGCAGCGCCGCCGCCGACGCTGCGTCGAAGGCCCGCTTGGCCAGGCGGCCGGCCCGGACCGGGCCGGGGCGGCGCAGCGGGATCAGCGGTATCCCCCAGACCTCGTCCAGGCAGCCGCGGGGCACCGCCGCGCCCAGCCCGGCCAGCCGCGGCAGCACGCACACGTCGGCCCCCAGCTCACGGGCCGCCGCGTACCGCGTCGGGCCCGGTGTCAGCCGCGGTCACGATGACCCGGCTGATGCCCTCCCGGGCCACCACGGCGGCCAGGTCCGCGGTGCCGCCCAGCACCCGCAGCGGCCGCCCGGCCACCGCCGCCCGCGGCCGCGGGCCGGAGCCGGAGCCGTCCACGATGCTTCCCGGCCGGGCCGTGTCGGCCACGAAGCCCCGCACCCGCAGGCCCAGCTCGGGATGCTCGCCGAGCAGCCGGGCCAGCTGGCGGCCGTCCGGGCCCGTCCCGGCCAGCACGGCCGGCTCGGTCAGCAGGCCGCGCCGCCGCGCGGCGCGCAGCGCGGCCGAGCCGGCCGCCCGCACCGCTATCAGCGCCGCCGCGGTTCCCAGCACCAGCCGGAACACCGGCCCGGCCGGGACGGCGGGCAGCAGCATGATGCCGGGCAGCAGCGCCGCCGCGGCGATCCGGCCCGCCTGGTCGGCGACCCGCAGGCTGATCCGCAGCCGGTGCAGCCCGCTGGCGGACAGGGCGAGGAACACCACCGCCAGGTATCCCGCGAGCAGCCCGCCGCCCAGCCAGCTGCCCAGCCAGCCACCCAGCCAGCCGCTATCCAGCCGACCGCGGCCGAGCCAGCCCGCCAGCGCGGCCGCGGCGGCCACGCCGCCCAGCGTGAGCCGCGTCGGCCAGCGGCAGCCCGGCCGCGGCCACCGTGCGCCCGGCGGCCCGCGCCGGGCCGGCACCCGCGCCACCCGGCCCGCGCCGCGCCGTCCCGGGCGGCCCCGTCCCACGCCGCGCCGTCCCGCGCCGCGCCGTCCCGGCCGGCCCCGGCGACCTCAGCCACCCAGGGCGCGGCCGGGCCTGCGGCAGCCCGGTCAGGTAGCCCGGCACGCTCACCGGCTGGCCGCCACGGCCACCCGGTCCGGCCGCCCGGCGCCCGCGGTCAGCCGCCGGCTCACCGTGCGGGCCGCGTGATCGGCGCCGTACACGAAGCGCATCACCGGGCCGAAGGTCGGGGCGACGCCCGGCCCGACCACGTACAGCCCCGGGGAGGTGGACTGGTAGTCGCGGTCCACCACCGGGGTGCCGGCCACGGTGCGCAGCCGGGCGCCCAGCTCAGGGCCGACGAACGGCAGCCGGCCCAGGTCCGGCCGGTACCCGGTGGCCGCGATGACGTGATCCGCGGTCAGCTCGGCGGTCCGCCCGGCCCGGCTGACCAGGCCCAGCCGCACCCCGTCCGGTCCGGCCTCGGCCTGCTCCAGGTAGTGGCCGGCCAGGATCGGGAACTCCCCCTCGACCCGGCCGCGCAGCCAGCTGGCTCCCGCCGGGCCCAGCGCGGTGCGCGCCCGGTGCACCCGGGTGGCCTCCGGCAGGTGCCGGAACAGCCCGGGCTGCCGCGAGTAGAACCAGGTTCCCCAGCCGGAGCCCAGGCCGGCCTCCGGCTCGCGCAGCCGCTGCCGCAGCGGGCGGTCCGGCGGCAGCGGCGCGCCGTTCCAGGCCACCTGCTGCTCCCGCATCACGATCCGCACGTCGGCGCCGTGCTCATGCAGCAGGGCCGCGGACTCCAGCGCCGACTGGCCCGCGCCGACCACCACCACCCGCTGCCCGGCGAACCCGGCCAGGTCGTCGTGCGCGGAACTGTGCGTGCACGCGGCCACCGGCAGCCCGGCCAGCGGCGGGGGGACGTGGGCGAAGTGCTCCACCCCGATGGCCAGCACCACCTGGCGGGCCCGCACCTGCTCGCCGTCGGCCAGGTCCAGGCAGTAGCCGCCGCCCGCCGGGGTGACCCGGGTCACCAGCACCTCGGCCACGTCCAGGCCCTGCGCCCGCTGGAACCACTCGCCGTAGGCCACGAAGTCCGCCAGCGGCACGGGCAGGCCGTAGTCGGCGTAGGGCCGGCCGGTCGCGCGGCAGAACGCGCCCAGCGGTGCAGGCCGCCGCCGGGTCGGACAGGTTGGAGGCGAACCCCTGCGACTTGAGGTACATGCCCCGCGGCATGTTCGCGCGCCACAGGTGCATCGGCAGCCCGAACTGCCGGACCGCCAGCCCGGAGCGGCGCAGGTGCGCCGCCACGGACAGCCCGTACGGGCCCGCCCCCACGATGGCCACATCTGTCGTGCTGCTCATGCCTTCTCCCCCACCCTCTGGTCATGCGCGGTTTCCTCATGCCGGGCGCGCCCCCCGCCCCGGGCTGTACCGGGACCCGCCCGCGGCGCGCGGCGGCACGGACGGGCCCCGGGTCCAGCGGCGGGTGACCGCCCGCCAGCTCATCCGCAGGCACATCAGCCCGAACGGCACCAGGTCGTCCCGGGCGAACCAGGCGGTCTCGTCGGCCCCGCGCACCGAGGCCGCCCAGGCCGCCAGCCCGAGCTCACCCGCGCGCCAGTAGCCGATCGCGCCGAGCGGGTCATAGTTCTCGGCCAGGAATCGGCGCCCCGGGGTGACCTGCCCGGCGGCGGCGGGCTGGCCGGTCAGGTCCAGGTAGGCGGCCCGGGCCACGTCGATGCCCGCGGGATCGGCGAACAGCCGGAACTGGGCGCCCAGCCGGGGGTTGAAGTCGAGCAGCTTGTACTCGCCGTCCCGGGGATCGCGGCGCAGGTCGAGGTCGGCGAGGCCGCGGAAGCCCACCCGCTGGAGCAGCCCGGTGACCTGGCCGGTGAGCCCGCGGTTCGGCACGGCCCGGCCCAGGCTGGTCAGCCCGGCGTGCGCCGGGTAGGACCGGTCCTTGACCCCGGTGAACGCGGCCAGGGGGCGGGAGCCGGCGTCGCAGTAGCCGTGGAAGAACCAGTCCTGGCCGGGCGCGGCCGGGATGTACTCCTGCAGCATCAGCCCCAGCCCGGCCTCGGCGCAGCGGTGGTAGAGCGCGTCCAGGTCCGCCGGGCGTGCGCACGATCGTGGTGCTGCGCAGCCCCGGCCCCCGCGCCGCGCCCCCCGCCGGGGCCGGCCCGCGGCTGGCCGCCGCCTGCCGCCAGGGCGCGGCCAGCTTCGCGATGACCGGGAACCCGGCCTCGGCCGCGAAGCCCGCGGCCTCGCCCGGCGACCAGGCCATGACGGCCCGCGGGCTGGGTACCCCCAGCTCGCGGCACAGCTTGAACAGGGAGTACTTGCCGGCCACCTGCCTGGGCAGGTCCGGGGGCGGCTGCGGGAACAGGTACGCGCCGCGCAGCGGGTCCCCCTGCTCGGCCAGGAAGATCGCGCCCGCGTCGTCGGTCGGGATGAGCACCGCCGGACGGCCGATCCGGCTGGCCAGGTCAAGCAGCCCGGCCTGGATCCGTTCGGCCTGTTCCGGCACGGGCTGCCAGAACACCCGCCCGGCCAGGTAACGGGAGTTCGCCGCGGGCGCCCACCGTCCCTCATGCACCCCGTACACCGGCACGCCGAGCCGCCCGAGGCTGCGGGTCACCCCGAGCGTGCCGTGGTGCAGCGGGTTCGGGTCCAGCTTGAGCACCACCGCCGGGGTGCTCACGTCCGCGTCGCGCAGGTCACTGAGCATGGCCAGCGCCTCAGACCACCGCGCGATGCGCCGCGTCGAAGAACTGGTAGGTGGCGTCCAGCACCCGGGGGCACTCGTGCGCCCAGGCGTAGTCCACCCCGGGGTGCAGGGTGTGCGCGATGACCAGGTCCCAGTCCGCGCCGTGCGGGTCCAGCAGGCTGCGCAGCACCGGGCCGCCCGGCAGGTCCAGCACCGGGATCAGCGGGTCGTAGTACGCGACGTGCGCGCCGCCGTCCAGCAGCCCGCCGAGCAGCGCCAGGGCCGGGGACTCCCGCAGGTCGCGGACGCCCGGCTTGTAGCTGGCCCCGATGACGAGCCACCCGCGCGCCCGCCAGCGCGCGCCCGCTGGCCGCCAGCACCTCGGCGGCCCGCTCGATGACCCGGTCCGGCCGCTCCGCGATGGACGTCATGGCCTGCTCGATGAGCGGCGACCGGCGGCCGCCCGCGTTGAGCTGCCAGAGCAGGTAGTGCGGGTCGCAGGGGATGCAGTGGCCGCCCACGCCGGGGCCGGGGAAGGCGCCGAGGAAGCCGTACGGCTTGGTCGCCGCGGCCAGCGTCACCTCGATCGGGTCCAGGCCCAGAGCGCCGCACGCGTCGGCGAACTCGTTGGCCAGGGCCAGGGACACCGCGCGGAAGATGTTCTCGTACAGCTTCGTCGCCTCGGCGGCGTCCGGGGAGCTGACCAGGTACACCGAGTCGGTGAGCCGGCCGATGAGCTCGGCGGCCCGGCTGGTGCACGCCGGGCTGGCGCCGCCGACCACGCGCGGGGTACTGCTCTGCTGGTGGTCGGGGTTACCCGGGTCGATCCTCTCCGGGCTGAACGCCACGTAGATGTCCTGGCCCGCCACCAGGCCGCGCCGCCGCAATGGCTCGGTGAGCAGGTCCCGGGTGGTCCCCACGTAGCTGGTCGAGGTGAGGATGATGACCTGGCCCGGCCGGGCCTGCGCCACCACGCTGGCGCAGGCCGCGCGGAGCGCGGACAGGTCCGGGGCGTGCTCGCTGTCCACCGGGGTCGGCACGCAGATGATCACCGCCTCGGCCCCGGCCGCGGCGGCCGGGTCCGTGGTCAGTTCCAGGCTGCCGTCCGCGAGCGCGGCGGCCAGCCGGTCCTGGTCCGGCCCGGTGAGGTCGGCCTGGCCGGTGGCGATGTCGGCGAGCCGGTCGGAGCTGATGTCCAGGCCGATGATCCGGCGGCTCTTGCCGTGCAGTTCCACCGCGGTGGGCAGGCCGACGTAGCCCAGCCCGACGATGGCGACCGTCCCGGCCACGGCGCCGTTGCCGTGCCCGTTGCCGGTGATGAGCCTGCTGTGCAGCAGGCTCTCGCGCCCGTTGACGGCGAGCGAAAGCCGGTGCTCGGCCACTCTGAGTCCCCTCGAACCTCGTGCCAGACGGCCATTCCCCCGGCCGCCGGGCGGTTTCCACCTAGCTGCGACTGTGCCAGCGGCACCTCCCCGGCGGCTCAGCCAACGGGGGTAGCGGGGCTACGCAGAGTGGCGGAGTTCCGCCGGCTGCGGTAAGCCCAGGTCAGCTGGTGCCGCACCGCCTTCGCCCACAGCCGGGACGGGCCGTCCGCGTCGCCCACGTAGCTGCGCGGCAGCGCATGCCGCCCGGTGTGCGGCGATGGCCAGATCGCGCAGGCGTAGTCGTAACCGGCCGCCCGGACCTGCCGCACCGCGGCGTCGTCGACCGCGCCGTAGGGGTAGCAGAACCCGGGCACCGGCTGGCCGGTCACCGCCTGCAGGATGTCCCGGCTGCCGCCGACCTCGTCGCCGAGCGCGGCGGGCGCCTCCGGCAGCCGCACATGCCGCAGCCCGTGCGACCCGATCTCGATGCCCGCGTCCGCCACCTGCCGCACCAGGCCGGCGTCCATCAGCGGCTTGCGCGGGCCGTCCGGGTCCCAGCTGTTATGCCCGCCGAGCCGCCCGGCGATGACGAACACGGTGGCGGTGAAGCCAAGGCGGTGCAGCACCGGCAGCGCGTACCGCGCGAAGTCGGTGTAACCGTCGTCGAAGGTCAGGCCGACCAGGCCCTGCCCGGCCCCGGCCGCCCGTGCCGCCAGCACCTCGCGCACCGAGGCGCCGCGCAGCCCGCGGCGCGCCAGCCAGCGCATCTGCTGCTCGAACCGCTGCGGGCTGACCGTCACCCGGTAAGGGTCGCTCGGGCACGGTTCCACCGAGTGGTACATCGCCACCATGGGCATGCCCGGCCCGGGTATCCCCGCTGGTTTCAGGCGGCCCGCACTGACCGACTGCGCCATAGTCTTGCTCCCCCCACCTGGCCCATCCGCCCTGGCACGGTAAGCCGACCCGGGGCTAGCGCGGATCCGTTCTTCGTGCGGTTTTCGCTACCACATCCGCCCGGTTGGCATGACTAGCCCGGATTAAGCCAGTTCCGCGGCGCGCCAGGCCGCGCGCCCCGCGCCGGTCGATGCGGGCAAGACGGGGTAATTAACCCGGGAGGACCCACATCCGCCCACCTCCGGGAGACATGACATGGCGACAGCGACGAGGCTGCACGTGCTCGACTGCGGTGCGATGAGCTGCGACCTGACCTGGCTGCTGCTCAAGCCGGGCCGCAGCATCCGGTCCCGCGGCGACCGCGACAAGCCGGTGGAGTGGTACCCGTGCACCACCCACGCCGTGCTGGTGGAGACCCCGGAGGGCACGCTGCTGTGGGACACCAGCTGCCCCCGTGACTGGGAGACCCGCTGGGTGCCCACCGGGCTGCAGGAGTTCTTCCCCTACGACCAGGTGGGCGAGGACGCAGTACCTGGACTCGCGGCTCGCCCAGCTGGGCGTTACCCCGGCCCAGCTGGACTACGTCGCCCTCTCCCACCTGCATTTCGACCACGCCGGGAACGTGCGCGCCTTTGCCGGGGCCGGCCCGCGGCTGGTGGTCAACGACAAGGAGAAGGAGTGGGCGTTCGGGTACGACGGCGCGTTCAACGGCGCGCACCTCAAGGCCGACTACGAGGGCATCGAGTTCGAGACCGTGTCCGGCGACACCGAGTTCCTGCCCGGGGTGAGCTTCATCGAGGCGCCCGGGCACACGCCCGGCACCATGGCCATGCGGGTCGACCTGCCGGACACCGGCACGATGATCTTCACCTCGGACGCCGTCTACATGGGCGATTCCTACGGGCCCCCGGCCACCCCGGCCGCGATCGTGAACGACCTCGCCGCCTGGTACGCCTCGGTGGAGAAGCTGCGGGACATGGCCGAGAAATCCGATGCCACCGTGATCTTCGGGCATGACGCCGAGCAGCTGCACTCGCTCCGCCGCGCCCCCGACGGCTACTACTCCTGAGGAGGCTTCCCCCGTGACCAGCACCAACCCGGTACCCGCCCACCCGGAGGCGATCTTCACCTACGGCGCGCCGCAGCTCAAGTTCGGCCCCGGTGCCTCCGACGAGATCGGGTTCGACCTCAGCCAGTACGGCGTGAGCCGGGCCCTCGTCATCACCGACCCCGGGGTCGCCGCGACCGGCACCCCGCAGCGGGTCGCCGGGCAGATGGCCCGGTTCGGCATCGAGGCCCGGGTCTTCGACGGCGTGCACGTGGAGCCGACGGACGAGAGCATGAACGCCGCCATCGGGTTCGCCCGGGACAGCGGCCCGTGGGACGCGTTCGTCGCGGTCGGCGGCGGGTCCAGCATCGACACCGCCAAGGCCATCAACCTGCTGCTGACCAACCCGGGCGGGCTGATGGACTACATCAACGCCCCGGTCGGCCAGGCCCGCGCGCCGGTCAACCCGCTCAAGCCGCTGATCGCGGTGCCCACCACCACCGGGACCGGCGCGGAGAGCACCACGGTGTGCGTGCTCGACGTGCTCTCGCTGAGGGTGAAGACCGGCATCAGCCACGCCCGGCTGCGGCCCGACCCTGGCCGTGGTGGACCCGCTGCTCACCCTCACCCAGCCCGCCGGGGTGACCGCGTCCGCGGGGATGGACATCCTGTGCCACGCGCTGGAGAGCTACACCGCCCGCTGGTACACCAGCAACGAGCGCAAGCAGCCGGAGCAGCGGGTGCCCTACTGCGGCGCCAACCCGGTCTCCGACATGTGGTCGGAGAAGGCGATGAGCCTGCTGGCCACGTCGTTCCGGACGGCGGTCCGCCGTGGTGACGACGAGCAGGCCCGGGCCGACATGGCCATCGCCGCCACGTTCGCGGGCATGGGCTTCGGCAACGCGGGGGTGCACATCCCGCACGCCAACGCCTACCCGATCGCGGGCCGGGTGAGCGGCTTCCACCCCAAGGACTACCCGGCGGACGAGGCCATGGTGCCGCACGGCATGTCGGTGGCGCTGACCGCGCCGGAGGCGTTCCGGTTCACCTTCGACGCCGCACCCGAGCGCCACCTGCGTGCGGCCCGGCTGCTGGCCCCGGACGCGGAGCAGCCGCCTGACCCGGCGGAGTTCCTGCCCGCCGTGCTCAGCGAGCTGATGCGCGACATCGAGATCCCGAACGGGGTGGCGGCGGTCGGCTACACCACCGGCGACATCCCCGCGCTGGTCGAGGGCACGCTGAAGCAGCAGCGGCTGCTGGCCACCTGCCCGAAGCCGGTCACCGAGGACGACCTGGCCGGCATCTTCCAGCGGTCCATGGAGCTCTGGTAGCCGATGGCCATCTACCAGTTGCGCTGCGGCGCAGGGTCATGAGTTCGAGGTGATCCAGTCCTTCACCGCCCCGCTGCCCGCCTGCCCGGACTGCGGCGGCGACGTGCGCAAGATCCCGGCCCGGTGCGCGCTGCGCGGCCGGGGGGCGGCGTCGCTGCCGCCCCCGCCGGAGGCCATGCCGCAGACCTGGCGCGGCACCTACGAGGGGAACCGGGAGTACGTCACCGGGCTGCGGCGCACCGCCGAGCAGCGCCAGGCCGTGGAGGAACGCCACCCGGAACTCGCCGGTGACCGCCGCCCGGTGCTGGCCCACGAGGGCCGCTACGCCGCCGCCCCGCTGCGGGCCGGCGACGCATGATCCGGTGAGCCGTCCGGGTTGTGCCCCTTCCCCGGGGCACAACCCGGCTGCTGACGCCGGGGCGGCTACTCGTCGGCGACGATGGAGCCGACCCGGCCGGCCAGCTGCGGGTCGCGGGAGTTGAGGATGTAGGCGTAGATGGCCGCCACGACCAGGATGATCAGGGCCGCGTACGGGAACCAGTCGTACGGCGTGGGCTGGCCCGGCTTGGCCAGGTAGTACAGCGGCACGATGATCGCGATCACGCCGAGCACCGGCAGCACGGCGTGCTTGACGAGGCTGAACTCCTGCGGCCGGAACCGGCGGTAGTAGAACGGCAGGGCCAGGTTGGCCAGCAGGTACACGAGCAGCACCAGGATGGTGCCCATGGTCGAGGACTCGGCGAAGAAGTTGATCGGGTTCAGCGCCCCGGTGCTGCCGCCGATGAGGTGCAGCAGCGCCCAGCCGCCGATGATCAGGCCGGAGATCCCGACGAAGGTGAAGATGGCGTTCATCGGGGTGCGCCGGGCCGGGTTGACGTGGCCCATCCAGCTGGGCAGCAGGCCCTCGCGGCCCGCGTTGAACACCAGCCGGGCCTGGGAGTTCGTGCCCGCGATGAGCGCGCCCAGGGTGGAGGTCATCCCGGCCAGGTAGGCGAAGAAGGCCAGCACGCCGATGGTGGCATCGGCCACCGAGATGAACGGGATCGGGGCGGCGCCGAGCTTGGTGACGTTGTAGCCGAAGCCGCTGACCGTCGCGTAGGCGAACAGGACGTAGCTGACGGCCATGATCGCCACCGAGGTGAACACCGCCCGGGGCACGTTGCGCCGCGGGTTGTCCGTCTCCTCGGCCAGCGCGGCCGAGTTCTCCCAGCCGATGAACAGGTAGATGGCCAGCGGGAAACCGGCCGCGAGCCCGGAGAAGCCGTTGGTGATGTGGCTCGGCTCGAACGGGATGGCCGACAGGTGGCCGCCGTTCTTGATCAGGGTGGCCACCGAGACGACGACGAGCACCAGCATCTCGAAGCCGAAGAAGAGCCCGGCGATCTTGGTGGACAGCCCGACGCCGCGGATCATCATCAGCACGGCCAGCGCGGTCAGGATGATGGTCAGGTAGCCCCACGGGATGTTCACGTGCGCGTAGCGCTGCAGGGTGATGGACAGGAAGCCGCCGGAGATCGCGATGACCGAGGCCATCGCGATGATGTAGCCGACCCCGCACAGCAGGGCCGTGGTCACCGCGCTGGTGCCGCCGAACGTCTTGCCGACGAACGTGATGAACCCGCCGGTGGACGGCTGCGCCCGGGAGAACTGGGCCAGCGTGTTGCCGAGCAGGGCGATGGCGATGCCGGCCGCCACGATGGTCAGCGGGGAGGCCACCCCCGCGGTGATGGCCAGGAACCCGAACCCGAAGTAGAAGCTCATGGCCGGGCCGATGTTGGCCATGGTCGCGGCCGAGATGTCCATGATGCCGAGCACGCCGCGGTGCAGCCGGAGCTCGTGGCCGACCTCGCCGACCGGGGGGCTCTTGCTCTCGCCGTAGGGAAGGGATTCCGTGCCGCTCATCGGGGCTCCTTCCGGCCGCGGTGAATCAGGTGGCCAGAACGTAACCCGGAGCGGACGGTCCGCACAAGGATCTACCTTTCCGGAAAGAATGTCATTCAGGACACGATGTCCTTGCGCTGGAACCGGCGGAACGCGAGGGCGATGAGCACGATGGCGTAGCAGGCCGACACCGACGCGCCCTCGGCCATGCCGGCCCAGCTGAGCTGCGGCTGCACCGCGTCCAGCCAGGCGAACTGGAAGTGCGACGGCAGCACCTGGCGCCACGGCCCCAGCGCCGTGACCTGGTCACCGATCGCGGAGAGGATCATCAGCCCGACCGCGCCGCCCACCGCGCCCAGCGGTGAATCGGTGCTCACCGACAGCAGGAAGGCGATGCCGGCCACGGCCAGCTCGCTGACCAGGACGTACCCCAGCACTATGAGCATCCGGCCGAGCGCCTGCCCGGCGGCCAGCTGCACGCCGGTGCCGGGCAGCCGGAGCGGATGCCAGCCGAACGCGACCGTGCCCGCGGCCAGCGACATCACCGGCAGGCTGATCACGCCGAGCGCGGAGTAGGCCAGCGCCACGGCCAGCTTCTGGCGCAGCAGCCGGGCCCGGGGCACCGGGGCGGCGAGCAGGTAGCGCAGCGAGGCCCAGCTCGCCTCGCTGGCCACGGTGTCCCCGCAGAACAGCGCGACCACCACGACGAGCAGGAAGCCCGCGGACACGAACAGGCTGAACGCCGCGAAGTTGAGGCCGCCCGCGGTCGCCACCGTGACCAGCCCGGGCGTGCCGTTGCCGGCCGAGGCCGGGCCGCTGAGCTTGAACGCGGCGACCAGGATCCAGGGCAGGGCGAGCAGCACCGCGAAGGCCACGATGGTGCGCCACCGGCGCAGCTGGCGGGTGAACTCCACCTGGAAGGACAGGGTGCGCCGGGACCGGTACCCGGGTGCGCCGGCCCGGGCCGCCGTGGTCACCGCTCCCCCTCGTGGCCGGCGATGAGGGCCAGGAAGGCGTCCTCCAGGCGGCCGGCCGCCCGCCGCTCGGCCGGTGCCCCGGTGATCTCCGCCACCGGCCCGGCCGCCACCCGGCGGCCCTGGTTCATCACCACGACGTGGGTGCAGGTCTGCTCGACCTCGCCGAGCAGGTGACTGGACAGGACCACGGTCCGCCCGGCGGCGGCGTACCCGAGCAGCACATCGCGCATTTCCCGGATCTGCGGCGGGTCCAGCCCGTTCATCGGCTCGTCCAGCACCAGCAGCTCCGGCAGGCCGAGCATGGCCTGGGCAATGGCCAGCCGCTGGGACATCCCGCGCGAGTACGAGCGGACCCGCCGGTCCAGGGCCGCGCCCAGGCCGGCGATCTCCAGCACCTCGGCCAGGTGCGCGTCGGCGGCGGGCCGGCCGGTGGCCCGCCAGTACAGGTCCAGGTTGGCCCGGCCGGACAGGTGCGGCAGGAAGCCCGGGCCCTCCACGAACGAGCCGAGCCGGGACAGTGCCGGGGCGCCCGGCCGGACCGGCTGGCCGAAGATCGTGATGGTGCCCGCGTCCGGGTAGATGAGCCCCATCAGCGCGCGCAGGGTGGTGGTCTTCCCGGCGCCGTTCGGGCCGAGCAGCCCGAGGATCTGGCCGCCGTCGACCCGCAGCGAGAGGCGGTCCACCGCGAGCTGGCCGTCCCGGTAGCGCTTGGTCAGGCCGGTGATTTCCAGCGGGGCCGGGCCGGGCGGGGCCGGCTCAGCGGCAGCCCCCGGGGCGGCGGCCACCAGCTCAGCGGGCGGGGCCGCCGGCTGGCGGCTGGGCTGGCGGCGGGGCGGGCGGCGGGGCGGCCCGCTGGGCCCGGCGCCGCCGGGGCACCAGCAGCAGGGCGCGGCGGCGGCCAGCGCGGCCAGCGGCGCGGCCCAGGCCCACCAGGGCACCCCGCCCCCGGTGACCTGCAGCCCCGGGTCGAGCGGCACGGTCAGCCCACCGCCGGCCAGCCCGACCTGGTACACGGCGGCCTGCGGGGCGGTCGCGTAGGCGAAGTCGGTGCTGGACAGCACCAGGCGCAGCCGGTGGCCCGCGGCGAACTGGTAGTCGATCGCGGGCAGCGTCACGGTGACCGTGGCGCCCCGGGCCGCCCCGGTGACCCGCAGCGGCGCGGCCAGCGAGAACGGCAGCGTGGCGTTCCCGGCCTGGTCCACGTCGTACAGCTTCGCGAACAAGGTGATGTCCGCGGCCCCGCTGACCCGGATCCGGACCACCGGGGACCCGGTCACCTGGAGCGGCGCGGCCAGCGGGGCGGACGTGAAGGCGGCGTTCTGCCCCGGGATGTCGACCGATACCCCGCCGCCCAGCCCGGGCAGCACGGACATGGACGGCGGTGCGCCGCCGGGCGGGTTCAGCACCGTCTGCGCCCGGCCGGACAGCGGGAGCACGGCGTGCCTGGTCCCGCCGAGGCCCGGGTAGGCCGGCGCGGTGGCCACGCCGAGCACCTGCTGCCCGCTGTTCGGGTCGTAGCCGAGATCCCGGCTCACCGCGAACCCGGGCTGCCCGGTCCCGCTGTCCCCGCTACCGCCCGGCCCGGCGCCGCCGCTCCCGGTACCGCTGCGGCCGCCGCCGGGGCGCCCGGCGGTCTTCAGCCACCGGTCGAACCACTGCTCGGTGAGCTGGGTGATCCGGCTGGTCTCCTGGTTGCCCCCGTCATGTCCGCCGGCGAACCACACCATGTCCACGGGAGTGCCGTTATGCCTGAGGGCCTGGAAGTTGCTGTTCGCCTGGTCCAGCCCGAAGAGTGAGTCGGTCTCGCCCTGGATCAGCAGCGCGGGCGCGTGGATCCGGCTGGCCACGCTGGCCGGGGAGGAGCGCAGCAGCAGCGCCACCGCCTGCGGGGTGGCCCGGCCCAGGGTGGCCACCTGCTGGTACATCGCGCAGACCGCGGGCAGGAACCGGCCGCACAGCGCCTGCTGCACGGGATCGGCCGCGGGCCGCCGCGGACCCGGCCGAGCCCGCGGTGAACAGCAGGCCCGCCCACTGCTTCTTGAACACCCCGGCCGCCGGGCTGCCCCCGGCGGCGTCCGGGAACAGCGCGGTGGCCAGGTTGGACCAGGTGCTCTGCGCCGCGATCGCGTCGATCCGGTGGTCATACGCCGCGGCCAGCAGGGCGACGGCGCCGCCGTAGGAGGCGCCGGCGATCCCCACCCGCGGGTCGCCGGGCCGGTCCAGCAGCACCCGCGGCTGCCGGGCCAGCCAGCTGACCAGCTGCTCGACGTCCTTGACCTCGTAATCGGGCGAGTCCAGCGCGATCTGCCCGGTGGACGCGCCGAACCCTCGGGCGGACCAGGTGAGCACGGCGAAGCCAGCCTGGGCCAGTTGCTCCGCCTCCGGGGCGACCGCGTTCTTGGTCTCGCCGAAGCCGTGCGCGAGCAGGATCGCGGGCACCCGGCCGTGGCCCGGCGGAGTGTAGAAGGTCGCGTCGAGCAGCACGTGGTCGGTGCCGCGCGGGCCGTCGGTCACCGGGATCCGCAGTGAGCGCACGGTCAGCGGGACCGGCCCGCGGCCAGCGGCCAGCGCGACGGCAGCCACGGCCAGGACGAGAACGGCCACGGCGAGCACGGCGAGAACCCGGCCGCGGGGGCGGCGGCGGATATCCATGCCAGGGACGGTAGCAACGCGGCCGGGATGCCCCGGGCTCGCTCACAGCCGTCTCACCGGCAACGGCGATGTTTCATCGGGGCGCTTCCCTGTGTATGGATGGTTCAGCCAGGTAGTCAGCGCAGGCGCACGGGGAGGGCCGCGGATGGAGATCGATGCGCTCATCGAGCGGATGGAATCGCTGCTGGAGCCGCTGGAGGCGGCGGGTGACCCGCGGCGGTTCTTCCACGCGACGTACCTGCGCACCACCCGCGCGGTGCGGGACGCGCTGCGGGATGGCCTGTTCGCCGACCCGGACTGGGTGGATCGCTGGGATGTCGCGTTCGCGGAGCCTGTACCTGCGGGCCCTGGCGGCCGACCTGGGCGACCCGGCGGCGGCCCGGGTGCCGGCCGGGCCGTGGGAGGTGGCGTTCCGCGCCGCGCGGGAGCACCCGGAGCTGCCGCCGCTGCGGCACGTCCTGCTGGGCATGAACGCGCACGTCAACTTCGACCTGCCCCAGGCGCTGCTCGAGGTGATCAGCGCGGCGGAGTTCGCCGACCCGGCCCTGATCGCGCAGCGCCGCGCCGACCACCAGCGCATCGACGAGGTGCTGGCCCGGCAGGTCGGCGCGGAGGATTCTGAGCTGGGCCAGCTTGGCCCCCGGTCCCGGGCCGACGCCCTGCTCGGCCCGGCGAACCAGGCCGCCACCCGGCGTTTCCTGCGCGAGGCGCGGGCCAAGGTGTGGGCGAACACCCTGGAGCTGAACGCGGCCCGCACGCTCGGTCCCGCCGAGTACGCGGAGCGGCTCGGCGATCTCGAGGCGCTGAGCGCCGAGAAGGTCGAGGATCTGCTGCGCCCGGGCCAGGTGCTGCTCCGGCTGGCGGCCCAGGGCTTCGGTGTCCGGCTGGTGTCCGGGTCCGGCCCACTGCCGACCCCCGAGCGGGCCGGCTCCCGGCGGGCTGGCCCCCGGCGGGCGGACCCAGGACGGGCAGGATCGCGCCGGGCGGACCCGGGGCAGGCAGGACCGCGGCGGGCGGACCCGGGACGGGTAGCATCCTGGGAGATGGCCCTCCTGCCGCTAGACGGCACTCCCGGACGGCCCCGTTCCTTCGACCCGGCCCGGGTCGCCGGCCTGGAGTTGCGTGCCTGGGTCGGCTACTACCGGCGGAACTGGGCGGGCGTGCTGAGCGCCACGGTGGGCCTGGTCCGGGCCGGCTTCGGGATGAGCCTGCCGCGCACCCTGTATGGCGCGTCGCTGCTGCTGCGGGCCAGCCAGCTGTGGGCCCCGAAGGACAACGACCCCGACGGTGCCCGGCGTTGCATGGAGCGCTTCTACGCCCTGATCCTGGGCGCCCACGGGGAGCCCGGGGACGTGGCCACGGCGGCCCGGCTGGAGGTTGACTGGTGGCGGGTGCACCGGGAGCGCGCGGAGGGAGCACAGGGAACGGACGGCACCGACCCGCTGGTGGAGGCGATCACCCGGCTGTACGCCTTCCTGTACGGCGAGCCGGAAGCGGCCGTCCGCCCGGCGGCGGCGCAGCGAGTCCTGGCCATGGACCTGTCGGATCAGTGGGTGACCGAGGGCTGCCTCCCGGGCAGTCCCCTGCTGGCCCAGGAGCACGCCGCCCTGGTCCGGTCTTACGCGGCCCTGCTGGCGGCGGTGCACCACTGAGCCGCTGGCTCCGCCACGGGGCCCGGGGGCCCGGCGCACCGGCGCTCCTCATCGCCCGGCGCTCCCCTCCGGCTGGGCGCTGGCCCGGAAGGGAGCGCTTGGCCCGTTACGCGCAGTCGTCCATCTCGCCCGGTTCGGTGGTGCGGCCCAGGCCCATGAGCCGCTGCTGGGCCGCGATGAGCAGCGGCACCATCGTGATCACATCGTCCCGGCCCTGCTTGATGCCGGCGATCCAGGACGCCTTCTCCTGAGCCAGCTGGTCCGCCCGGGCCTTGAACCGCTGTGTCTCCTCCTGCCAGGCGCGGATTTCCCGGCGCATCAGGTCCCGGGCCCGGGACATGTCCATGGCGGCACGTACCGAGGTGATGCCCCAGCCTGCTACCGCCCCCGTGAGGCACCAGACCAGGGCCAGCAGGACGCTCATCCGCTCACCCGCCTGGGCCGGGATCGCCGCCGCCGCGGGCAGCCAGGACGCGCGTTTCCCCCGAAAAGAACGCCCCGGGAACCCTTGCATGGTGCGAGCGGAGTTGTACTGTGGGTCATGCCATTACTCCTTGTCATCGTGGGACGGAGTGTGGTCTTCTTCGCTGGGCCGGTGGCTGTTATCCGCCGGCCTGGCTCATTTCGGGTGCGTTCGACAATGCCCCCGAGCACCGTCGATCTACGTGTGCCGTAAAGGAAACGTGACCGGCCCACCCCGGGCGGCCCCCGGGACCGGGCTGGCCGGAACGATTCTTCGCGGCACGATGGTCTGAGCCGGGCCGCGCGGCTAGCCGCTGAGGCTGTGAACGGGCGCGGGCAGGCAAACGAGGGGAGCACTTTCGGGTAGCTCCGCCTGTTGATCATTTGCGGCGTGCCCTTCTGCGCTCCGGGGTGTGACCCCCTCTACTTCATTGAACGGCACCATTCAGCGGAAAACAAGATGCAGTGCAAGTTGCACAGCAACCGGTCATGCAAGCTTCACTTATCGCCTCACCCGGCACTACGCTGTGATTCAGTCACACGCCACCGGACCCCCGGCCCGGGAGAGGCGGACCTATGCCCGAGCATGGCAGTCAGACCATCCGCCGCCGACGGCTCGCAGCCGAGTTGCGGCGGCTCCGTGAGCGGGCGGGCCTGACCGGCGACGAGGCCGCCGACCGCCTCGGCTGGTCAGCTTCCAAGATCAGCCGCATCGAGACGTACCGGATCGGACGTGAAACCCGCCGATCTCAGGCGGCTCCTGGACCTCTACCAGGTGGACGCCACGCATCGGGAGGAACTGCAGGCTTTCGCCCGTGAGTCCACGCGGGCCAGCCGGCTGGAGACGGCGGCCGCCGGGATGCCCACCGACTACGCGGACTACCTCTCGGCCGAGCAGGAAGCCCGCGCGATCTGGAACTGGGACCCGCTCGTCGTCCCCGGGTTGCTGCAGACCGATGCTTACGCCGGCGCCGTAATGGCCGGATACCAGGATCATGTTCCGGCTCCCGCCGGCCGACCGGGAACGGCGGATTGAAATACGGCGCATGCGCCAGCAGGTACTAACCCGTGAGCCCGCGGTTGAGCTTTCCGTGGTTATCGATGAGTCGGTCCTGCGCCGGAAATACGGTGACCCCGCCACCATGCGTGAACAGTTGCGGCGGCTCGGCGAGATCTCCACCCTGCCCAATGTCGAAGTGCGCGTCCTGGCCCTCACCAGCGACCACCCGCTTGGCACCGGAGCCTTTTCGTACATGCAGTTCCGCCAGGTGCACGACGTGCCACTCCGGGACATCGTCACCGTCGAGCACCTGACCGGTAATTACTATCTCGAGGACGAGGAGCAGACGTTCAGGTACCGGATCAGCTTCGAGTCACTGCTGGAGAAATCCCTGGACGCGGCCCAGTCTCGCGACCTGATCGAGGCGGCCGCATCCGGCTTGACCTGGGGCTAGCCCAGCCCGCGGGCAGCGCCAGCAAGCTTACGCTCGCCCCGCTTTCAGCCTCGTGAGGAAGTCTGCCCAGTCCGCCTGCCCGAACTGGAGCACCGGGCCGCCCGGCACCGCTTTCGAGTCACGAACACCCACGCAACCCGCAGCCGAAATCGGCCACCTCGACACAATTGCCGTTATAGGCGCTGAAGGTACTCTTCCGCCAGCTGACACCAGCCGTTGATCCGGAAGCGGGCTGCGGGCATGCCTTGGCCATTGCTACCTCACCACTGTGACCCCCGGCGGGCCAGGGGAGATAACGCTACGGATATGACGGCCAACATAGAGACGGCCTGCCACCCAGGCAGGCCACTGTTGCGCCGGAGCCAAGCTAGCGCCCAGCGGCTGGCGTGACGCAGGCATTTTCAATGTTTCGGCGTGTTGCGCCAGGCTCCAAGGGGTAAATTCCGCGCCGGGGCTCAGCCCCAGACGTCGCGGGCGACGCTGACGATCAGTTCCAGCTTGGCGACTTCCTCGTCGTAGGTCAGCACGTTGCCCTCGACCGTCGAGGAGAACCCGCACTGCCCGGACAGGCACAACTGGTCCAGCGGCAGGTACCGGGCCGCCTCGTCGATCCGCCGCTTCAGCACGTCGGGGCTCTCCAGCTCGCCGCGCTTGGTGGTGACCAGCCCGAGCACGACCATCTTCCCGGGCGGCACGAAGCGCAGCGGCTCGAAGCCACCGGACCGCTCATCGTCGTACTCCAGGAAGAACCCGTCCACGGTCAGCTCGCTGAACAGTGCCTCGGCCACGAAGTCGTACCCGCCGGACGCCGCCCAGGAGGACCGGAAGTTGCCCCGGCACAGGTGGGTGGTCACCGCCAGGCCATCCGGCCGGCCCTCCAGCGCCGCGTTGACCTGCTTGATGTACCGCAGGTGCAGGTGCTCGGCGTCCTCGCCGCGGGCGGCGATCTCGGCCCGCTGCGCCGGGTCGTTCAGGTAGGCCAGGCTGGTGTCGTCGAACTGCAGGTACCGGCAGCCCAGGTCGGCCACCCGGGCCACCTCGTCGCCGTACGCGGTGGCCAGGTCGGCCCAGAACTCCTCGACGTCCGGGTAGACGGCCGGGTCGATGGAGGCGGGGCCGCCCCGGTAGTGCACCATGTTCGGCGACGGGATGGTCAGCTTGGGCAGCGCCGTGGTCACCTGCGACTGCAGGTACCGGAAGTCGTCCGCGAAGATCGTGTGGTCCATCCGCAGCTTGCTGCCGACGTGCAGCGCCGCCGGGGTCCATTCGATGTCCCCGGCGGCGTTGTGGAACCTGACCGCCAGGTTGCCCGGCGCCTTGCTGATCCCGCCGATCTGGTAGATGAAGTCCATGTGCCACGTCGCCCGGCGGAACTCGCCGTCGGTGGCGGACTGCAGGCCGACCGATTCCTGCATCCGGACCGCGTCGGTGATGGCCTTGTCCTCCACCGCGTGCAACTGCTCCGCGGTGATCCGCCCGGCCGCGAAGTCGTCCCGGGCGGCCAGCAGCTCGGGCGGCCGGAGCAGGCTGCCGACGTGGTCGGCGCGGAACGGGGGGGTAGTGCGAGCACTCATCGTTTCTCCTTCGCTCCGGTGCGAGGGGCGCGGCCCGCGGCCGGCCGGCCGCGCGCCCGGGCGCCCGGGCAGCGGTCAGTTACGTGCGGCGGCTTCCTGCAGGGCCCGGCCGACCAGGACCCGGGCCAGGTGCTCCCGGTAGGCCGGGGTGGCGTTGATGTCCTCGCCCGCGCTGGTCCCTTCCGCGGCCAGCGCGGCCGCCTCGGCCGGGGACGCCCCGCCGGCCAGGGCCGCTTCTGCCGCGGCGGCCCGCACCGGGGTCGGCCCCATGTTGACCAGCGCCACCGCGCCGCCCTGCACGGCGACCCCGACGATGGCCCAGTCGATGGCCCGCTTGGTGAACTTCTGGAACGACCAGCCGGCCGTGGCCGGCTTGGGCACCCGGATCTCGGTGAGCAGCTCATCGGGTTCCAGCACCGTCTCGAACAGGCCCTCGAAGAAATCGCCGGCCGCGATCTCCCGCTCACCCGACGGCCCGCGGGCCACCAGGGTGGCATCCAGGGCCAGGATCACCGCGGGCAGGTCGGACGCCGGGTCGCTGTGCGCGATCGACCCGCCGATCGTGCCGCGGTGCCGCACCTGGGGGTCGCCCACCTGCCCGGCGGCGTGCGCCAGCAGCGGGAGCGACGACGCCAGCAGCCCGGAATGCTCCAGGTCGTGGTGGCGGGTCAGCGCCCCGATCGCGATGTGCCCGCCCTCGTCCCGGATGTAGCTGAGCTCGCGCAGCGCGCCCACGTCGATGAGCATCTCCGGCTGGGCCAGCCGCAGCTTCATCAGCGGCAGCAGCGAGTGCCCGCCGGCCAGGAACTTGGCCTCGTCGCCGTACTCGGCGGCCAGCGCGATCGCCTCGTCGACGGAGACGGCGCGCCGGTAGGTGAACGGGGGCGGGATCACGGGGCGGTCTCCCCGGCGGCGGCCAGCACGGCGCGGACGATGTTGTGGTAGCCGGTGCACCGGCACAGGTTGCCTTCCAGGCCCGTCCTGACCTGCTCCTCGGTCGGCTGCGGGTTCTCCCGGAGCAGCGACACCGCGGCCAGCACCATGCCCGGCGTGCAGAACCCGCACTGCAGCCCGTGCTCCATCCGGAACGCGCGCTGCACTGGGTGCAGCTCGCCGTCCGCCCCGGCCAGGCCCTCCGCGGTGGTCACCTCGCGCCCGTCGGCCTGGGCGGCCAGCATGGTGCACGACTTGACCGACTCGCCGTCCAGCAGCACCGTGCAGGCGCCGCACGAGGTGGTGTCGCAGCCGATGTTGGTCGCGGTGAGCCCGGCCACCTCGCGCAGGAAATGGACCAGCAGCAGCCGGTCCTCCACCTCGGCGGCGACCGGGGAGCCGTTCACCGTCACTGTCACCTTCACCCGCGTGCCCTCTCCTTCACCTGCGTGCCCGTCACCGTCACCCTTGTGCCCTCGCCTCGTTGATCGCGGTCCACACCCGCACTGGCGTGGCCGGCATGTCGATATGCCGCACGCCGAGATGGGAGAGGGCGTCCACCACGGCGCTGAGCGCGGCCGGGGTGGAGCCGATCGTGCCCGCCTCGCCGATGCCCTTCACCCCGAGCGGGTTGATCGTCGTCGGGGTCTCCATCTCCAGCAGCTCGAAGGACGGCAGCTCGGTCGCGGTGATCGCCGCGTAGTCGGCCAGCGTGCTGGTCAGCGGGTTGCCCTCGGCGTCATAACGCACCTCTTCCAGCAATGCCTGGGCCACCCCCTGGGCGATCCCGCCGTGCCGCTGCCCCTCGGCCAGCACCGGGTTCAGCACGGTCCCGGCGTCGTCCACCGTGACGTGCCGCCGCAGCACGGCCTTGCCGGTCTCGGTGTCCACCTCGATCACGGCCAGGTGCGCGCCGAACGGGAACGTCGGGCTGCCCGGCCGGAAGTCCACCTCGGCGGCCAGCCCGTCCGGGCCCGCCCGCTCCGCGATGGCGGCCCAGCCCAGCGCGCTGTCCGGATCGCCGCGCACCTGCCACGCGCCCCGGACGGCGTCGAACTCCAGGTCGGCCTCGGCCGCCTCGATCATGCTGGCGGCCAGGTCCCGCGCCTGCTCCTTGACCGCCACCGCGGCCTGGTGCACCGCGCTGCCGCCCAGCTGCAGCGACCGGGACCCGTAGGTCCCGATCCCCTTGGGTACCGCGTCGGTGTCCCCGTGGATGACGGTGATCGACTCCATCGGGATGCCCAGCTCCGCGTTGACCAGCATGGCGAACGCGGTCTGGTGCCCCTGCCCGTGCGCCGAGCTGCCGGTGTACACGGTGGCCGCGCCGGCGGCGTCCACCACGAGCCGCGACGTCTCGCCCAGGGTGGCGTCCCCGGCGGTGATCTCCACGTAGCAGGACACCCCGATGCCGAGCTGCACCGGATCCCCGCCGCGGCGGCGCCGCTGCTGCTCGGCGCGCAGCTCCGGGTAGCCCGCCGCGGCCAGCACCTTGTCCAGCGCGGCCGCGTACTCCCCGGAGTCGTAGATCGCCCCGCTCGGGGTGGTGTACGGGAAGGCATCCGGCGGGACCAGGTTGCGCCGCCGCACCTCGGCCGGGTCCATGCCGATCTCGGCGGCGAACAGGTCGACCGCCCGCTCGATGGCCGCGGTCGCCTCCGGGCGCCCGGCGCCGCGGTACGCGGAGATCGGCGTCGTGTTGGTCACCACGGCGCGGAATCTCGCCGTGACCGCGGGGATGTCGTACACGCCGCTGGCCATCAGCCGGGTCAGCGAGGCCAGGAAGGCCCCCATCCGCGGGTAGGCCCCGCAGTCCTGGACCATGTCCAGGTGGTAGGCGAGGATCCGGCCGTCCCTCGTCCCGCCGATCTTCACGGTCTGCTGCTGGCCGCGGCCGTGCACCATGCCGGTGAGGTTCTCGTTGCGCGTCTCGACCCAGCGCACCGCCCGGCCGAGCTTCCGGGCCGCCCAGGCGACCGCCTTGGTGTCCCGCTCCGTGGCGATCTTGGCCCCGAAGCCGCCGCCGACGTCGGGCGCGATGACCCGGATCGCATCCTCGGCCAGGCCCAGCGTCCCGGCCAGCTCGCCGCGGGCCAGCTGCGCGTTCTGCGTGCTGGCCCACACCGTGAGCCGGCCGTCCGCCCACCGGGCGGCCGCCGCGCGGACCTCCAGCGGCAGCGGTGCCACCCGCTGGTTCGTGATCGTCCGCTCGATCACGACCTCACAGTTACCGAACGCCCCCTCGGCCGGCTCCTCTCCCCCGGCGCCGGCGAAGTTGGAGTCGGTCCCGTCGAACAGCAGCATGTCGCCGCGGAGCGCGTCGGAGATGCTGACCACCGCGGGCAGCGGCTCGTAGTCCACGCTGACCAGCTCGGCCGCGTCCTCGCCCTGGTAGCTGTCCTCGGTGATGACCAGTGCCACCGCCTCGCCGACGTACCGGACCCGGTCGCGGGCCAGCAGCGGCTCGGTCATCGGCTGGTCCCCGGGCGAGGGCAGGTCACCGGTGTCGGCGGCGGTCAGCACCGCGACCACCCCGGGCGCCGCACGGGCCGCCTCAGCGTCGATGCCGGTGATCCGGGCGTGCGCCATCGGGCTGCGCACGAACGTCACCCGGGCCGCCCCGGCCAGTTCCGGGACCCGGAGGTCGTCGGTGTAGATGCCGCCTGCGGTGAGCAGCCGCGGGTCCTCGGTCCGTACCACCCGGGTGCCCAGGATGCTCATATGGCCTCCACCTTCGTCCGCGTCCGTGCCCGCTCCTGCGGGCCACGATAGAGCAACTCCCAAGCGGGCAACATGGCTCACCCGCCGGTCCCAGATACCGGGACATCTCCGGCGATCCTCGCATAAGCCGCTAGCAGGTCCTCGGCGGCGGTGAGATCCGCGTCCAGCGGGCGGTCGGCCGTCTCCGGGTCCAGTGCGGCGTCGGCCGCGTCGAAGGCGGCCCGCAGCGGCGCCGCCCGCCGGGGCCCGGCGCTGCATCCGGAGCACCCGCACCGCGGCCACCAGCTCGCAGCCCAGCACCGCCCGGTAGGCGGCGGCCACCTCGGTGGTGGCCCGCGCGGCCTGGGTGGCGAATCCGGCGTGCTCCTCCACGCCCCGGGACACCACCGCGCTGCCCAGCGCGGCCGGGGCGGCGAACCGGCGGATGTCGGCCACCGCCGAATGGGCGACGTATTCCAGGATCATGATCCCGGAACTGGCCGGCGTCTGCGCGGCGAAGGCTTCCAGGCCGGTGAAGGCCGGCTCGACCAGGGTGCCGAGCCGGGCCGCGGCCAGCGCGGCCGTCTGGAACAGCGCGGCCCGGGCCGCGTCCAGGGCCAGCCCGGCGTAGGCCGCGTGGAAGTTGCCGTTGTGCCACACCGTGCGGGCCTCGCGGTCCACCAGGGGGTTCTCGCTGGCCGCGTTGATCTCGGTGGTGATGATCGCGTCGGCATGGCGCAGCGCATCCACCGCCGGGCCGTGCACCTGCGGGAACGCCCGGTAGCCGTAGGGGTCTTGCAGCCGGGCCGGCGCCGGCGGCGCGGTCCCGGCCAGGTGGCGCATGACGGCCGCCACCCACTGCTGGCCGGGGTGCGGCCGGGCCCGCTGCACCGGCCCGGCGAACGGCTCCAGCGAGCCGCGGACCGCCAGCAGCGACAGGGCCGCGACGCACACCGCCGCCTGGGCCGCCGTGGCCAGGTCGTCGCAGGCCAGCGCGGACTCCCCGAGGGTGGCCGCGTTGCTGCTGATGAAGCCGAGCGCCTCGGCCGGGCGGAGCGGGAACCGGGGCGGCGCCCCGGCCCGGCCCGGCCGCGGTCACCCCGGCGGCCCCGTTCACCGCGAGCCACCCCGGCCCGGCCGGCAGCCAGTCCCGCTCGCCGAGCAGGCACAGCCCGGTCGAGGCGAGCGCGGTCAGGTCCCCGGTGCCGATCGCGCCGTAACGGGAGACCGGCGGGGTGAATCCGCGGTTGATCGCGTCGGCCAGCGCGCCGAGCACCCCCGGGTCCACCCCGGAGCCGCCCGCGCCGATCTGGTTCAGCCGGACCACCAGCATGGCCCGCGCCAGTTCCGGGGCGAGCAGCGGCCCGGTCCCGGCGGCGTGACTGCGCAGCACGTGCAGCCCATGCTCGGGCGCCTCGCTGGCGGTCACGGTGACGTTGCGTTTGGCACCCACCCCGGTGGTCCGGCCGTACACCGGGCGCTGCCGGGCCACCTCCTGAGCCACCTGCCACGCGGCCCCGGCGGCGGCCCGGGCGGCCGCGCCCACCTGGACCCGGGCCTCGCCCCGCGCCACGCTGGCCACCTGCGCACAACGGAGCGACGTCCCGTCGATCGTGATGCCCGGCTGCGTCATCCGCTCCCCCAGTCTCCCGTCCGCTGCGCCCCACTCCAGGGCCCCCCCGGGCCCGCCCCCGGGCCTGACCCAACTGCATGGATGTCGCAGCCATTCACATGGAACTACACCAAACCCCCAACCACGCGGCCGGGGGCGCAGCCGGGAGCGGAGACCGGCAATCGGGGCATACCGCCGCACCAGGATCGCTACGATGACCGGCTGATGGAGGTGGCGCCATGCCTGCCCAGCTGCCCGGCCGCCGCCATGCCACCCGGCGGGACCGGCCCGTCCCGCGGCCTGGCTGGCCGCTCGCGGCCAGCGTGGCCTTCGCCGTGGTCGCGGTGGCCGGGGCCGTCGTTTTAGTACTGCACCAGCCAGGCCAGGCCGGCCAGCGCGCCGACGCCGCCACCGCCCGCCAGCCGGCCGCCGCCGTGCTCATGTGCCCACCGCACGGCGGCCACGCCGTGCCCGCGGCCCCAGGCCACCGCGGACCATCCGGCACCGAACGCCCCGTCCGCCAGCCCGGCCGCTCGCCGCACCCGGGCCGCCGCGGCGCACCGCCGGCGGACGGCCGGCCCGCACCCGGCCGCGACCACGGCGGCGCCCGGCACCGCGGCCCCCGTCACGACGGCGCCGTCCGCGGCCGCTCCAGCGGGCGCCCAGCCGCTCGCCATCCAGCAGGTCCTCGCGCTCATCAACACCGCCCGGACGCAGGCCGGCCGGGCCGCCTACACCATCACCAGCGGGCTGGACACCAGCGCGGGCCGGCACAACGCGGTCATGGCAGCGGGCTGCGGCCTGTCCCATCAATGCCCCGGTGAGCCAGCGCTCGGTGCCCGGGAGAGCGCGGCCGGGGTGCACTGGACCGCGGCCGGGGAGAACATCGGCGAGGGCGGCCCGGTGGCCGATACCCCTGCGGCCATCGCCCAGATGGCGGTCGCGCTGACCCAGAGCATGCTGGACGAGAAGCCGCCCGATGACGGCCACCGGCTCAACATCCTCAGCGCCACCTTCACCCACGTCGGAATCGCGGTCTACCGGGACAGCTCCGGGACGGTGTGGATGACCCAGGACTTCTCCAACTAGCCGCCCGGTCACGTGGTGCAGGGCAGCCCGCGGGCCGGCCGGCCGCGGGAATCGCCCGACGTAGTGTGGAACAGCCAGGAATCAGCGCTCAGCCAGCGGGGAAGGTCGGCGATGCGGGCGATCACCGTGAGCGAATTCGGCGGCCCTGAGGTCCTCCAGCCCAGCGATGTGCCGATGCCCCTACCCGGCCCGGACGACGTTCTCGTCCGGGTCCTCGCGGCGGGCGTTGGTCCCTGGGACGCTCAGCTGCGCCGCGGCGGCTGGGCCGGCCCGCTGCCCTATATCCCCGGCGGCGAGTTCGCCGGGGTTGTCGAGGGTGACACCGGCGCCGGCGCGGGCTTCGACGAGGGCGCGCCGGTCTACGGGTATCCCGGCCTGACCGGCTGTTACGCACAGTACGTGCGGTGCCCGGTCGAGCAGCTCGCCCCGGTCCCGGCCGGCCTGCCGATGACGGACGCGGCCGGCACGCCCATCGACGCGCTGACCGCGCACCAGGGCCTCACCGACGTGCTCTCCCTGGGCCGCGGTAACCACGATCCTCATCACGGCCGGGGCCGGCGGACTCGGCCACTTCGCCGTGCAGATCGCCCGGATCCTGGGGGCCAGGATCGTGGCCACGGCCAGCCCGCAGCATCACGAGTTCGTGCACCATGGGGGGGCGGACGTGGTCATCGACCACACCCAGCCGGACTGGCCCCAGCAGGTCCGGGACGTGACCGGCGGCGGGGCCGAGCGGGTCCTCGCGTGCGCCGCGCCGACCCTCGAGGGCGCAGCCCGCGCGGCCCGGGACGGGGCGATGATCGCCACCCCGGTACACGCCGAGTATCCGGACGCGCAGCGGGTCAACTGGCAGTCGTACAACGGCCAGCCGAGCGGGAGCCGCCTGATCCGGATGGCCCCCTGGTTCGACGACGGGCTGTTGGCGGTGCACGTCGCAGCCCGGTACTACTACGAGGACGCGGCCACGGCCCACCGGCGGGTGGAGCGGGGGCATACCCGCGGCAAGCTGGTCCTGATCGTGGACGACGACCTGGCCCGGAAGTGGGAAGTCTGACGCCCCGCCGGGGAGCTATCCCGGGGCCCAGCCGGGGTCCCCTTACGCGTCGTAACGCGTGGGCGGGAAGGGATCCGGTTCTCGCGGGCAGCTCACCCTTGGCCCTCTCCCGCTCGATCTCGGCCCGTTCCTCCTGGTACTGCTCCGACTCGGTGATGTCCGGTCGGCACCGGGTCGTCGGTGGCCGGCGGCACCTCGTCAGGGTCATAAGGATCGAGCCCGGCGTCCACCCGCTCCTCCTCGGCCAGCTCGGCGAGCTGGTCGTCGTTGAGACGCTCCAGCGGACCCGGGTGCTCCCGGCGGTCACGGTGGAAGGCCGACGGCTCCGCTGGCGGCGGGTCGGGCAGCTCGGTCATGGCTCCTCCAGGTGAACGTAGGCAAGACCCTCGGATGTCACGCTACGCCGGGCCCTGACACGGCCCGGGGCGGGGGCGAGCGCCGCGGGACCCTGCCGGGCCGCGGCGCGGGTCACTACCGGAATCAGCCCGGCCCGCAGATTGTTGTGCAGGAGTTCATCATCACGAGCGGAGAACGGAAGTCTGTGGCCAAAGGCATCGTCGTCCGTGGTGCCCGCGAGCACAACCTGAAGGATGTGTCGCTGGAGCTGCCGCGGGATTCCATGATCGTGTTTACCGGGCTGTCGGGGTCGGGGAAGTCGAGCCTGGCTTTTGACACGATTTTCGCGGAGGGGCAGCGGCGGTATGTGGAGTCGCTGTCGGCGTATGCGCGGCAGTTCCTGGGCCAGATGGATAAGCCGGATGTGGATTTCATCGATGGGCTGTCCCCGGCGGTGTCGATTGACCAGAAGGCGGCGTCGCGGAATCCGCGGTCCACGGTGGGGACGATCACGGAGGTGTATGACTACCTGCGGCTGCTGTATGCGCGGGTGGGGAAGCCGCACTGCCCGCTGTGCGGGCGGCCGATCGCGCGGCAGGCGCCGCAGCAGATCGTGGACCGGGTGCTGGAGCTGGAGGAGGGGGCCCGGTTCCAGGTGCTGGCCCCGGTCATCCGGGGCCGCAAGGGCGAGTATGCCGAGCTGCTGCGCGAACTGCAGGCCAAGGGGTACTCGCGGGCCCGGGTGGACGGCACGGTCATCCGGCTGGACAGCGCGGCCGATGGCGGCGGGCTGCCGGCGCTGAAGAAGTATGAGAAGCACACCATCGAGGTGGTGGTGGACCGGCTGGCGGTCAAGGCGGAGGCGCGGCGGCGGCTGACTGATTCGGTGGAGACGGCGCTGGGCTTGTCGGGCGGGGTGGTGCTGCTGGATTTCACCGACCTGGCGTGAGGATGACCCGCACCGGGAGCGGATGTATTCCGAGCACCTGGCGTGCCTGTATGACGACTTGTCGTTTGAGGAGCTGGAGCCGCGGTCGTTCTCGTTCAACTCCCCGTGGGGGGCGTGCCCGGACTGCACCGGGCTGGGCACCCGGATGGAAGTCGACCCCGAGCTGATCGTCTCCGACCCGGACAAGACCCTGGCCGAGGGCGCCATCGGCCCGTGGAGCGGCGGGCAGGAGGGCAGGTACTTCACCCGGCTGATCGAAGCTCTCGGGCACGCGCTGGGATTCGGCCTGGACACGCCCTGGCGCGAGCTGCCGGCCGCGGCCCGGCACGCGCTGCTGCACGGCCACGAGCAGCCGGTTCATGTCCAGTTCAGCACCGCCCGGGGCCGGGAACGCTCCTATGACGCGACGTTCGAGGGCGCGATCCCGTTCATCGAGCGGCGGCACGCCGAGGCGGAATCGGACTCCAGCCGGGAGCGGTTCGCCGGGTTCATGCGCGAGGTGCCCTGCCCGGCCTGCCAGGGGTCCCGGCTCAAGCCCATCGTCCGGGCGGTGACCGTGGACGGCCGGCCGATCGCGGAGCTGTGCGCGCTGCCCGTCAGCGAGCTGGCCACCCTGCTGCCCGCCCTGAACCTGACCGGGGCGGATGCGCAGATCGCGGCGCCCATCCTGGCCGAGATCAGCAGCCGGCTGAGGTTCCTGCTGGACATCGGCCTGGACTACCTGTCCCTGGACCGGGCCGCCCCCACCCTGGCGGGCGGGGAGGCGCAGCGGATCCGGCTGGCCACCCAGATCGGGTCGGGGCTGGCAGGGGTGCTGTATGTGCTGGATGAGCCGTCGATCGGGCTGCACCAGCGGGATAACCACCGGCTGCTGGAGACGCTGATCCGGCTGCGGGACCTGGGCAACACGCTGATCGTGGTGGAGCACGACGAGGACACCATCCGCGCCGCCGACTGGGTGGTGGACATCGGGCCCGGCGCGGGGGAGCACGGCGGGAACGGTGGTCGTGTCCGGGCCGGTCAGCGACCTGCTGGCCAGTCCAGGAGTCGTTGACCGGCGCCTACCTGACCGGGCGGATGAGCATCCCGGTGCCGGCCCAGCGCCGCAAGCGGTCGCAAGGCCCGCGAGGTGGTGGTCACGGGCGCCACCGAGCACAACCTCAAGAACGTGGACGTGGCGTTCCCGCTGGGCTGCCTGATCGCGGTCACCGGGGTGTCCGGGTCGGGGAAGTCGACGCTGGTCAACGACATCCTGTACCGCGCGCTGGCCCGGGAGCTGCACGGCGCGCGGACGGTCCCGGGCCGGCACATGCCCGGGTCACCGGGCTGGGCCAGCTGGACAAGGTGGTGCACGTGGACCAGGGCCCGATCGGGCGGACCCCGCGGTCCAACCCGGCCACCTACACCGGGGTGTTCGACCACGTCCGGAAGCTGTTCGCGGCCACCACCGAGGCGAAGATCCGCGGCTACCAGCCGGGCCGGTTCTCCTTCAACGTCAAGGGCGGCCGGTGCGAGGCGTGCTCCGGCGACGGCACCATCAAGATCGAGATGCAGTTCCTGCCCGACGTGTACGTGCCCTGCGAGGTCTGCCACGGCGCCCGGTACAACACCGACACCCTCGGCGTGCACTACAAGGGCAAGACCATCGCCGACGTGCTGGACATGCCGATCGAGGAAGCGGCCGGCTTCTTCGCCGCCATCCCCGCCATCCACCGCCACCTGGCCACCCTCACCGACGTCGGCCTGGGCTACGTCCGGCTCGGCCAGCCCGCCCCGACCCTGTCCGGCGGCGAGGCCCAGCGGGTCAAGCTGGCCGCCGAACTGCAGCGCCGCTCCACCGGCCGCACCATCTACGTCCTCGACGAGCCGACCACCGGCCTGCACTTCGAGGACATCCGCAAGCTCCTCGCCGTGCTCGGCCGCCTGGTCGACGGCGGCAACACCGTCATCGTCATCGAGCACAACCTCGACGTCATCAAGACCGCCGACCACGTCATCGACCTCGGCCCCGACGGCGGCTCCCGCGGCGGCCAGGTCATCGCCACCGGCACCCCCGAGCAGGTCGCCCGCGCCGACGCCAGCCACACCGGCCACTACCTCCGCAAACTGCTGGACGTCCCCGCCGCCGCGTAACCCCGGGAATACCCCGGGGGGGTTCGCGGTTTACCCGGTTACGCAATGGACCAAGGTGGGCCAGGCTGGGTAATGCCAGCTGCCTTTTAAGAGCGTGGCCGCGCGCAGGAGCAGCGACTTCCGATGACCGCCTGGCCGGTTGCCCGGACCACGTTGGCCCGGCCATAGAAATGTCCGCTGACAGCGAAATCTCGTCCGCTATCGGCGAACGGTTCCCCGGAAACAAATCCAGCCGCCCTGCGTTAAAGCGTGAACTGACAAGCTGAATTCAGGAAGTGAGCAATGAGCGAAACACTCGCCCTGCCGGTGCTGCCGCTGGACGACACAGTGGTGCTGCCGACCATGGTGGTGCCGCTGGACACCTCCGCCGCGGAAGCGCGCGCCGCGATCAGCGCCGCGCAGATGTCCGCCGCGGTGCCGGGTGCGCCTGACGCCACCCCGCACGTCCTGCTCGTCCCCCGGCTGGAAGGCAAGTACTCGGCGCTGGGCACGCTCGGCGCCGTCGAGCAGACCGGCCGGCTGCCCAGCGGGGAGCCCGCCGCGGTCATCCGCGGCCTGGCCCGGGTGCGGATCGGCGTGGGCACCACCGGCCCCGGCGCGGCCCTGTGGGTCGAGGGGACCGTGGTGGATGAGCCCGCCGCCAGTGCCCGCGCCCATGAGCTGGCCCGTGAATACCGCGGCCTGGCCGCCGCCATCCTGCAGAAGCGGGGCGCGTGGCAGGTCGTCGACATGCTGCAGCGGATCACCGACCCGTCCGCGCTGGCTGACAGCGCCGGCTACGCCGGGTACCTGTCCCTGGAGCAGCGCCAGCAGCTGCTGGAGACCATCGACCCCGAGCAGCGGCTCGAGCTGCTGACCGGGTGGGCCCGGGACCAGCTGGCCGAGCTGGACGTCGCGGAGACCATCCAGAACGACGTCCGCGAGGGCATGGAGAAGCAGCAGCGCGAGTTCCTGCTCCGCCAGCAGCTGGCCGCGATCCGCAAGGAACTGGCCGAGCTGGACGGCGAGCCGGGCACCGAGGAAGAGGACTACAAGGCCCGGATCGAGAAGCCGCCGCGCTGCCGGAGAAGGTGCACGAGGCCGCGATGAAGGAAGCGGCCAAGCTGGAGCGCACCAACGACGCCTCACCCGAGGGCAGCTGGATCCGCACCTGGCTGGACACGGTGCTGGAGATCCCGTGGAACTCCCGCAGCGACGACGCCTACGACATCACCGGCGCCCGGGCCATCCTGGACGCTGACCACGCCGGCCTGGACGACGTCAAGGAACGGATCATCGAGTACCTGGCGGTGCGCAAGCGCCGGGCGGACAAGGGCCTGACCCTGGTCGGCGGGCGGCGCAGCGGTGCCGTGCTGGCGCTGGCCGGGCCGCCCGGGGTCGGCAAGACCTCGCTGGGCGAGTCGGTGGCCCGCGCCATGGGCCGCAAGTTCGCCCGGGTGGCGCTGGGCGGCGTCCGGGACGAGGCGGAGATCCGCGGGCACCGGCGCACCTACGTGGGCGCGCTGCCCGGCCGGATCGTCCGGGCCATCCGCGAGGCGGGCTCGATGAACCCGGTCATCCTGCTGGACGAGGTGGACAAGCTCGGCGCGGACTACCGCGGCGACCCCACCGCGGCCCTGCTGGAGGTCCTCGACCCGGCGCAGAACCACACGTTCCGCGACCACTACCTCGAGGTCGAGCTGGACCTGTCGGACGTGCTGTTCATCGCGACCGCCAACGTGCTGGAGTCCATCCCCGGCCCGCTGCTGGACCGGATGGAACTGATCCAGCTGGACGGGTACACCGAGGCGGAGAAGGTCATCATCGCCCAGGGCCACCTGCTGCCGCGGCAGCTGGAGCGGGCCGGGCTGGAGGCGGCCGACGTCACCTTCACCGACGACGCGCTGCACCTGCTGGCGGGCGAGTACACCCGCGAGGCCGGGGTCCGGTCCCTGGAGCGGACCATCGCCCGGGTGCTGCGCAAGATCGCCGCGCAGGTGGCGACGGACGAGGTGACCCTCCCGGTCACCGTGGCCGCGGGCGACCTGCACGGGTACCTGGGACACCCCCGGCACACCCCGGACTCCGCCGAGCGGACCGCGGTGCCGGGCGTGGCCACCGGGCTGGCGGTCACCGGGACCGGTGGCGACGTCCTGTTCATCGAGGCGTCCCTGGCCGACCCCGAGACCGGCAGCACCGGGGTGACGCTCACCGGCCAGCTGGGGGACGTTATGAAGGAATCGGCCCAGATCGCGCTGTCCTACCTGCGCTCGCACGGAGCGGAGCTGGAGCTGCCGGTCGGCGACCTGAAGGACCGCGGCGTGCACGTGCACGTGCCGGCCGGCGCGGTGCCCAAGGACGGGCCGAGCGCCGGGGTCACGATGACCACCGCGCTGGCGTCGCTGCTGTCCGGGCGGCTGGTCCGGTCCGACGTGGCCATGACCGGCGAGGTCTCGCTGACCGGACGGGTGCTGCCGATCGGCGGCGTCAAGCAGAAGCTGCTGGCCGCGCACCGGGCCGGCATCCGCACGGTGCTGATTCCGAAGCGTAACGAGCCGGACCTGGACGATGTGCCCGCCGAGGTCCGGGCCCAGCTGACGGTGCATGCCGTGAGCGACGTCCGCGAGGTGCTCGGCCTCGCCCTGGAGCCGGCCACCAGCGGGGCCGCGGCCATCGCGGCCTGAGCCCCGGCGCCGGCTGACCGGCCGCCGCCTGCCCCTGACCGGGGCGGGCGGCGGCCGGTCTTGCTGTGCCCGGGACGGGCCGTGCGGACCGCCGCCCGGCGGGTTACCGTGTGCCGGTGGACACCCTCGGTGAGGACCTGGTTTTACTGGCCATCCGGCCCGGCAACGGGACGATCGCGGCCCGGGAGCGGCTCGGTTACGGGCTGCGGGGCTCGGAACTGGTCCGGCTGGCCGCCAGCGGGCGGGTCGGGATCACCGGTGACCGGATCGTGGTGCTGGACGGCGGGCCGACCGGCGACGAGCGGCTCGACGCGGCCCTGGCCAGCCTGGCCCGGCCGCCGGCGGCGGCCGTTCCGGCCCAAGGCGTGGGTCGGCCACCCGCCATCCGGGATCTGCGACGCCTACCTGGCCCGGCTGGCCGCCGCCGGGGCGGTCCGCGAGGAGCGCGGCAAGCTCCTGGGGTTCATCCCGGCCAGCCGGTGGCGGATCGCCGACCCGGCCCGGGCCGCGGACGCCCGGGCCCGGCTGGACGCGATCGTGCATGCGCCCGGCCAGGTCGGCATCGCCGAGGCCGCGTACGCCGGGCTGGCCAGCGCCAGCGGCCTGGGCCCGGTGCTGTATCCCGGGCGGCCGGCCGGCCGCTGCGCAGCCGCCTCGAGCAGATCGCCAAGGGGGAACTGACCCGGCCGGCGGCCCAGCAGTCAGATCAGGCCGCGCAGGCAGCCACCCGGATCACGGCGGACGCCGCGGAGCCCGGACGTGGCCGGGAACGTCATGGACGCCGCCGACAACGCCCTGGACTCGGTCACCGACGCCCTGGACGCGGCCACCGCAGGCCGCTACGCAGGCCGCCGCGCACGCGGCCGTGTCGGCCGCCGTCCACGCGGCGCACCATGCGGCCCACGACGCCGGGGCACACGGCGGGCACGGCGGCGGCGGCGGGCACCACTGACGGATGTGGCGTCGGGCACCGGGCCCGTGGAACGGCCCCGGTCAGGCCCGGACCTCGCTGAGCAGCCGCCGCGCCGTCCCGCCGGTGATGGCCGTCCTCGCCTCCCCGGGCATGTCCGGGTGAGCCAGCCGTTCGAGCAGCCGGGCGGCGGTCAGCCCGGTGTTCGGTGCGTCCGAGCCGAACAGCAGCTTGCCGGCCAGCGCCGCCAGCTGGGCCGGCGGAGCCGCGACCGGGTGGTGGATGACCGGGGTGAGGTCGGCGTGCACCCCGGGATGCGCGGCCACCAGGCGCAGTGCCGCCTCGGCCGCGTTGTGACCGCAGTGGGCGATGATCACCCGGGCCCCCGGATGGCGGCGGGCCACCTCGGCGACCGGCCTCAGCTCGGCCTCCTCGGTGTGCCCGTCCGCGGCGTGCCCGGCGTGCAGCACCACGGGCAGCGCTATCGTCCGCGGCGTACTCCCAGACCGGGTCGAGCCGCGGGTCGTCCGGCTGGTAGTCACCCACCGAGCAGTGCAGCTTGAGCACCCGCAGGCCGAGATCCTCGACCGCGTGGCGGAGCACGGCCACCGGATCGTCGTCGCCAGGGTGCACCGTGCAGCCGCCGGTCAGCCGGACCGGGCCGCCGCGCTGCCCGGCGACCAGGGCCGCCATGGAGGCGTTCAGGTCCGCCGCGGAGCCGGGCCGCCGAGCGTACGGGAGGGTCCACGCCTCGGTTACGCCGTCCGCGGCCAGCCGCTCGCAGGCCTCGCCGGGGTCCGCCGGGTAGGCGAAGCCGGCACTGGGAAACCCGCGCCCGTCGAAGAACCCGCGAGGTCTCGCTGACCGGGCGGGTGCTGCCGATTGGCGGCGTCAAGCAGAAGCTGCTGGCCGCGCACCGGGCCGGCATCCACACGGTGCTGATTCCGAAGCGTAACGAGCCGGACCTGGACGATGTGCCGCAGGACGTCCGGGCGGAGCTGACGGTGCATGCCGTGAGCGACGTCCGCGAGGTGCTCGGCCTCGCCCTGGAACCCGCCACCAGCGGGGCCGCGGCCATCGCCGCCTGACGCCGCCCGGCGCGCCGTGAAACCGGCCGTCACCCGCCCCGTTCCGGGGCCGGGTGACGGCCGGTTTTGCTATTGCGGCTATTCAACCTCTATATCGATGATCTCGATGACGACCGCGTCCGGGCTGTCGTAGTCGGTGTCCGGGATCTGATTCAGCGCCTCGACGACGGACTGGTCGGCGCCCTGCCCCTGGGCGTATTGCACCAGGTCATTCCGCCCGGCCGGATAGTCGGCCCCTTCGACTGACTGGCGCGCCATCTCACGGAGGGCCTTGTTGACGTCGGTCGGCCGGGAGTACTCGCGGTCGGGGAGCATCTCCAGGACATGAGTGACCCGGGCGCATTCGCTCCGGACGTGGTCGAGCAGCTCATCGCGGCTTGCCGGGTAATGCATCCCGCGCAGGTGGCGCTGCAAGAGCGCCGGGCTGGGCATGGTGTTCTGCATGACCTGTGCCAACGCTGCCATCTCCTTAGTAGTCAGTGAGCCGGGCCCAGCCGTTCGAGCAGCTCGGCGCGCCTGGATTCCAGGTCCTCGATGAGGGCCTCCTGCTCCTCCGCGGCCTCGATCAGACTGCCCCGCTCCTCCGGGTCAGTCGGGTCATCCCAGCGCTCCCCGATCCGGCGCCGCAGGTCCGCCGCGGTTTCCCGGAGCCGGGCCAGCTCGCCATCGATGACGCGGAGTTCCTCGTCGGGTGAGTCCCATGGCCCACCAGCCAGCGCCGACATGCGGTGCTCTCACCCCCGGGAGACTGCCGAGCTGCCATCCGGTGTCGCGCGCCCCCGCGGGCCGCGCCGTCATCACCAGCCTGGCGCGCCCGCCGGCCGGGCACTTCCCCAGGATGGGTAGTCTGCCGCCGCCCGCACCGGCCGCCCGCACCGGCCGCCCGCACCGGCCGCCCGCACCGGCCGCCCGCACCGGCCGCCCGCACCGGCCGCCCGTCTGTCAGGCCCGGACCTCCCGGATGAGCCGCCGCGCGGTCCCGCCGGTCAGGGCCGCGCGGGCCGACGCCGGCAGGTCCGGGCCGGCCACGCCATCGAGCAGTTGGGTTACGGTCAGCCCGGTGTTGGGCGCGTCCGAGCCGAACAACAGCTTGCCCGCCAGCGCGATCAGCTCCGCGACCGCCGGTCGGACCGGCCGATGGATCACTGGGGTGAGATCGGCGAAGACGTTCTCGTGCCGGGCCACTAGCCGCAGCGCCGCCGCCGACGCGGTGTGCCCGCAGTGCGCGATGATCACCCGGGCCCCGGGGTGGCGGCGGGCCACGGCCGCCACCGGCCGCAGCTCGCCCTCGTCGGTGTGGCCGTCGGAGGCATGCCCGGCGTGCAGCACGACCGGCAGCGCCACCTCGGCCGCGTACGCCCAGACCGGGTCGAGCCGCGGATCATCCGGGGTGAAATCCCCCACCGAGCAGTGCAGCTTGAGCACCCGCAGGCCCAGGTCCTCGACGGCGGTGCGCAGGAGGATGACCGGGTCATCGTCACCCGGGTGGACGGTGCAGCCGCCGATCACCCGGACCGGGCCGCCCCGCTGCCCGGCGGCCAGGCGGGCCATCGACTTGTTCAGCTCCGCTGCCGAACCGGGACGGCGCGCGTAGGGCAGCGACCACACCTCGGTGACGCCTTCGGCCGCCAGCCGGCCGCAGACCTCGCCGTGATCGGTGGGGTACGCGAACTGGCCGCTGTCGATCCCGTAGCCGTCGAAGAACCCGCGGATGGCCGCCTGCAGCTGGGGCGGCAGTAGGTGGACATGCGCGTCAACTACATCATCAGGCACCCGTCTGGTTTACCCGCTCGGCGTGCCCGGATGGAACCAGCCTGCTCCGCGACTCGTCGTTATCGAACATAGTAGCAATATTCGGTTTAGAGATCGACTCATTATCGATACTATGGTCGAGTACATCGTCCTCTGAGTTGGGGGGGTGACCCATTGCCCGGCGAGCCGCCGTTTTCCGGACCGGACTCCGGCATTCCCCGCGAGGCAGGGTTATCCCGCGAGGGAGAGCTCGCGCCGCAGGACCCCCGGCCCGGCGAGCGGCCGGCCAGCCAGGGTGTCCCCAGGTTAGCGCCGCAGCCGGGGCTCGGCGGCGGCGAGGCCCAGGACGTGATCCTGGCCTGGGAGCTGGCGGCGCTGCCGGCTGACGACGATCCGACGGGCGGCTTTCTGGACGGGACCGATCCGGGATGGGACGAGGCAGCGCCGGATGATCCCTTCGGCGACTACCTCGACGACCCGGACTTCCCCGGCCCGCATCTCTGGGGCCAGGAGCCCGCCAGCCCCCAGCCCGCCAGCCCCCAGAGCGCCGGCCCCCAGAGCGCCAGGCCCGCGCACCGCCAGCCCGCGGCCCGCTACCTTCCCGGCCGCCGATCGGCCAGCCACCGGCCCGCACGACGCCACGTGCCGGGCTGCCTTCGGCCAGGATGGCAGAGCCGACAGCATGGCCCCGGGAGCGATCCTGGCCGGGCTCGCGGCCCAGGTGTGGCAAGACGGGCTGGCGTCCCTGGACGACGATCAGCTCACCGGCCTGCTCCAAGCCGCCAACCGGCTCAGCGCGTGGTCGGCCGCACTGAAACTGGCTGTCGTCTCGGAGTTCGCGGGCCGGCGGGAATCCATGGCCTGCCAGACCGGTGACTGGCGCCCGCTCGAGCATGTCAGCGATGAGATCGCGATTGCCCTCACCCTCACCCTATGGAGCGCCAGCCGGCTGGTCGGGCTGGCTATGGCACTGAACCGGCTGCCGCTGACCCGCGCCGCGCTGGCGGTCGGCGCTATCGATGAACGACGCGCGGATGTCATTGCCGACGAAATGACGGGGCTGGACGACGAGCACGCCGCCGCGGTGGAGGCCCGGATCATCGGCCGGGCGGCCACCCAGACCACCGGGCAGTTGCGCGCGGCAGTGCGCCGGGCGGTCCTGGCGGCGGACCCGAGCGCCGCAAAACGGCGCAAGGAAAAGGCGCTCAAGGACGCCCGGGTTGAGTCCTTCATCGAATCAGCCGGGACCGCCGCCCTGTCCGGTCGTGATCTCCCGCCCGCGGCGGTACTGGCCGCTGACCGCCACCTCACGGCCATCGCCGAGACCATGCGGGCGGCCGGGACGGACGGCACCATGGACCAACTGCGCGCCCGGGCCTACCTGCACCTGTTGTCCGGCCAGCCCACCGGATCCCTGTTCCGCGCCACCGTGCCAGGCGGTGGTTCTGCCGCCGATGGCGGTAGCTGCTGGAATGACACGACGGGCGGCGAAGCCGGCCCGGCCGGCAGTGACACGCACCGCGGCAGGCCGGATGGTGCCGTCCGGTCGCAGTCGAGGAGATCAGCGACCGCCGCCCGCGAGGGTGCCGCCGTGGGCCTCCTGAGCCTTCGTGGCACCGTCCACCTCACGCTGCCTCTGGCCGCCTGGCTCGGCTGGTCCTCGGCGCCCGGTGAAGTGGCCGGCTTCGGGCCGCTAGACGCCGACGACTCGCGTGCCATCGCCGCACGGCTCTCCGCTAACCCGGCCAATCGCTGGTGCCTCACTGTGACCGACGCTGCCGGACGCCCGGTTGCGCACGGCTGCAGCCGCGCCGGACCTCCGTCTAGCTCAAGGCCCCGTCCACCCGGCTACGGAGAAGATCCCGGCACAGGTCCCAGGTCAGGCCCCCGAGCAGCCCCCCGGTCAGCCCCCCGGGCAGGTCCCGAGGGCAGTGGGGCGGGACCGCCATCTCTCCCCGACTGGATCTGCGTCGTCCGGCTCACACCGCTGGCCACAGGCGACTGTGCCCACGCCAGTGAATCGGCGGGCTACCGGCCCAGCGCCAGCCTGCGGCACCTGATCGAGATCCGCAATCCGACGTGCACAGCGCCCGGCTGCCGCCGGGCGGCCGTCCGGTGCGATGCCGATCACACCGTTCCCTACCATCTCGGCGGCCGGACCTGCGAATGCAACCTGGGACCGCTATGCCGCCGGCACCACCAGGCGAAGCAGGCGCCGGGCTGGGCCCTGATCCAGCCGCGCCCGGGCGTCTTCATCTGGATCACCCCCGGGGGGCGCCGGCGCACCACGGCAGCCGCCGAGTATCCATCCTGATCCAGGGCCAGACCTGGGCCGGTCGGCCGCTCTCCCGGACCGGGGCCAGCCTCGGCAGCGGCAGCCGCCGGAGGCCAAAACGGGCGCTGAACGCACTGGTGGTGCGTTCAGCGCCCGTGGACAAGCCCGGCCCGGAGCCGGGCCAAGCGGCCGGTGCTACCAAGCGGTGCCGTCCCGGGCCCGGTACGGCCGGGCCCGGCGCGGCGGAGTTCAGCTTCCGGGAGCGGACGGGATGATGACGACCGGGCACGCCGCGTGGTGCGCGACCTGGTTGCTCACCGACCCCATCAGCAGCCGCGAGAAACCGCCGCTGCCCCGCGAGCCGACCACCAGCATGTCCGCGCCCTTCGACGCGTTGATCAGTACCTCGGCGGGGACGCCGCTCTCCGCGCGGACCGTCACCGAGGGCGGCCGCTGCCCGCCAACCTCGCTGGCCACCTTGTCCACTTCCTCCTGGGCCGCGGCCCGGGCGCGCTCTTCGTCAGCCGCGTCCGCCGGGAAGCTCATCCCGGCCTTGGTCCACCCGCTGGTCGCGACTGGGTGCACGGCGACAACAGTGAGCGGCACCTGCCGTAGCCCGGCCTCCTTCATCGCCCACTCCAGGGACCGCTCGGAATTCTGCGATCCGTCTACTCCCACCACAATTCCAGGCACAGCTGCCTCCTTTGCCAGCACACGTCCGGGTTCCGGCACGCACCGTCCGCCCGGCCCTACAGCACAGATGCTAGGCCGCCACGCCAGTTGCGGTAAGAGGCACGAGGCAGGCGGTCCCAGGACCTCCGGGCCCGAGCGGCAGGCCGATGGTCCTGGGCGCGTCCCTGGTCGCTATTCCCGGGGGCCGTCCCTGGTCACTACCAGGCGGCAGCGGCCGCCAGCCGCCTGGATGCGGTGTCCCGCAGCCCGGCCACCTGCCGCTGGCTGACTACGACTACCGGGCAGGGCGCCGCGCGCAGGCAGGCCCGGGCCACCGGGCCGACATGATCGGGAACCGGCGCTGACCCGTCCCGGGCGGCCACCGAGGCACCGCCCAGGATCAGCAGCTCGGCGCCCGCGGCACAGCGAAGCAGTACCGGAACCGGCCGTCCCTCCATCACCTCTAGCACCACGCCGTCTGTGCGCCGCCCGTCTGCGGCCAGCGCCTCGCGCACCGCGCCGGTCAGCGCCTCTTCCGCGGCCCGCCGGTCGGCCTCACCATCGAGGTGGCGCGGGCTCGGAGCGTACGGGGCGCGCTCCCGGTCCGGCGGCTGCCAGGCGTGCACCGCGTGCAGCACCGTCCCGCGCAGGGCCGCTTCGCGCGCCGCCCAGGTCATCGCGGCCACCGAGGCCCCGGTCCGGTCAACGCCGACCACGATCCGCCGCCGCGGGTCAGGCACGGCTTCGCCACTCATACTGGCTCCTCCCTCACGGGTTTCCGCCGTCGGCTCCCGGGACCCAGCCTCACCCAGTACGGCCCGATTCGCTAGATGGCGAAGGTCCCCTTACCACGAAGTTGGGCAATTTCCTGGTAAACACGCCGCCTGTCGTTCACTAAGCGCACGGGCGGACGGCGGCCGCACGCCACCGGCCCGCCGCGGTTCCGTCCCAGGGGCGAACGGCCCGGGGACGAGGGACCTCGGACCACTGCGGCCCCGGCGGCCGGGGCAGAGCATGAGGAGCAGCAGAGATCATTCAGTTGGCCCTATCGCGGCACCGGAGGTGACCGGACCATGACTGCCAGGCCGGAGGCCGGTAACGGCGTCCCATCAGCGCATGGCGGCCACCCGGAGCCCGCGATGAAGGACCCGGGCGACCTGAGCGCCCGGGTGAGCCAGCGGCGCAGGGAGCTGAAGCTCACCCAGCAGGAAGTTGCGGCGCGAGCCGGGATGAGCGTCCCGTATCTGGCCTATCTCGAAAACCATCCGGCCAGGCCGACGGCGGCGGCCCTGCGCCAGCTGGCCGCTGCGCTGCAGACCACGCCAGAGACCCTGCTGGGGACGGGCACCAGCCGGCCGCCGGGAGGCGGCCCGGATGCCGCGGGCGGCCCCGGTGCCCAGCCGGGCGGCGGGGCGGGGCGGCCACGGCTGCAGACCCTGAGCGCGGATGAGTGTTACGACCTGCTGTCTCCGGGAGGCGTCGGGCGCGTGGTGTTCGAGACCACGGACGGCCCGACGGTACTCCCGTTCAACTTCGCGATGTGGGGCCAGACGGTGGTGCTGCGCACCGCCGCGGACACCGAGCTGGCCGCTCGGCTGGACTGCCAGGTCGGGTTCGAGGTCAACCGGCTGGACGAGGCACTGAGCCAGGGCTGGAGCGTGCTCGTCACCGGCCATGCCACGGAGGTCAAGAAGGAAGAGCAAGTCCGCCGCCTGGAGGCCCGGCTCAACCTGCAGCCCTGGGCAGGCGGCGCCCGCGACGTCTATGTGCAGATCACCCCGCACCGGATCAGCGGGCGGCGGATCCTCGGCTGACCAGGCCCCCCGGAACTGACCGGGCCCGCGAGTTGGCCAGGCCCGGGAGCTGACCAGGCCCTCCGGGCGCGGTCGGCTTCGTCAGGGGCCGGGCGGCGGCATGCCCCGCGGCCGCCGGCGGACCGTGCGGGGCCCGGGCTGTGGTGCGGCCGCTGGGCCGCACGGCGCAGCGGCTCCCGGCCGGGCGGCTGGGCGGCCGGCGGCGGGGACACGATGGCCGGGATGGGCCGGCTCACGGGCGGCCCGGGGGACACGATGACCGCTTCCCCGTGGTGCCTGATCTCCAGCGGCGGCCCGTCCCCGTCCAGCTGATAGGTGGCCTGGTCCGGCCGCACCTCGACCCGCAGCCGGCGCCCGCGCAGGCTGAGGGTGAAGGTGAGCCGGGTCAGCGCCGGCGGCAGCCGCGGCGCGAAGCTGGGCAGCTGGCCTGGCCGGTCGCGCATCCCGCCGAAGCCCTGCACCAGCACCATCCAGGCCCCGGCCAGCGCCGCGATGTGCAGGCCGTCCCGGGTGTTGTGCTCCAGGTCGTCCAGGTCCATCAGGGCGGCCTCGGCCAGGTAGTCGTAGGCCAGGTCCAGGTGCCCGGTCTCGGCCGCGATGACCGCCTGGGTGCACGCGGACAGCGAGGAGTCCCGGACGGTGAGCGCCTCGTAGTAGGCGAAGTTGCGCGCCTTCTGCTCGGCGGTGAACGCGTCCGGGCACAGCTGCATGCGCCAGCACCAGGTCGGCCTGCTTGACCACCTGCTTGCGGTACAGGTCGAAGTACGGGAAATGCAGCAGCAGCGGGTACTGGTCCGGGCTGGTGCCGGCGAAGTCCCAGACCTGGTGCTCGGTGAAGCCCTCCGCCTGCGGGTGCACGCCGAGCTGCTCGTCGTAGGGCAGCAGCATGCCGTCGGCCGCGGCCCGCCAGGCGGCCATCTCGTCCGGGGTGACGCCGAGCGTCCCGGGCCCGGTCCGGGTGCCGCCGCGCCACATCGGCGGCGGCGCGCAGGTTCTGCTGCGGCCATCAGGTTCGTGTAGATGTTGTTGTCCGCGATCGCGCTGTACTCGTCCGGCCCGGTGACCCCGTCGATCCGGAACGTCCCGGTCCCGTCGTGGTGGCCCGAGCGAGCGCCACAGCCGGGCGGTCTGCCACCAGCAGTCGAGCCCGGTCTGCCGCTCGAACTGCTCGTCGCCGGTGGCGTCCACGTAGCGGACGGCCGCGTCGGCGATGTCCGCGTTGACGTGGAACGCGGCGGTGCCGGCCGGCCAGTAGCCGGAGCACTCCTCGCCGCTGATGGTGCGCCACGGGAAGGCGGCGCCGCGCAGGCCGAGCTGGCGGGCCCGCTCCGCGGCGCGGGCAGGGTGCTGTGCCGCCAGCGCAGCGCGTGGGCGGCGGCGTCCGGGCATGGTGTAGGTCAGCACCGGCAGCACGAACGTCTCGGTGTCCCAGAACGCGTGGCCGTCGTAGCCGGTCCCGGACAGGCCCTTGGCCGGGATGGGCCGGCCCTCGGCCCGGGCGCCGGCCTGCAGCACGTGGAACAGGCCGAACCGGACCGCCTGCTGGATCTCCTCGTCGCCGTCGAGTTCCACGTCGGCCCGGCCCAGAAGTCGTCCAGGTACGCCCGCTGCTCGGCGCACAGGCGCGTCCCAGCCGGTCTGCCCGGCCGCGGCCAGCGCGCCTGCCACCTGGTCGCGCAGGGCGGGCCGGGAGCGGGTGCCGGACCAGCCGTAGCCGACGAACTTCACCAGCCGCAGCGGCTGGCCGGCTCCAGCCGGCCGCTGACGGTGAGCCGGGCCAGGTCCGGCCGGCTCTCGGTCCACTGGTGCGCGGTCGCGTCGCAGGCCACCTGCGTGGTCCATGGCGGCCGCCACGGTCAGGTCGCTCTGCCGGGTCCGGTGCACCAGCAGCGGCCCGGCCGTCGGCCGCGCCGTGCTCCAGCGGCTCCAGCGGCGCCTCCAGCGCCGCCGCGACCCGCGGGTCGCCGCCGGCGGGCGGCAGCTCCTCGTTGGCGACCAGCTCGGACTGCACGCACCACCCGGACCGGGCCGTCCAGCGACTCGACCTCGTAGCCGATCGCGCACGATCGACGCTGGGTGAGCGAGACCAGCCGGACCGAGCTGACCCGGACCGCGCCGGCCCGCCGGGGACACCCAGTCGGCCCGGCGGGTCAGCGTGCCGGCCCGGAAGTCCAGCACCCGCTCGTGCTGCAGCAGCTCGCCGTAGCGGACGTCGAACGGCTCGTCGTCGACCAGCAGCCGGATGAGCTTGCCGTTGGTGACGTTGATCATCGTCTGGCCGGACTCCGGGTAGCCGAAGCCCGCCTCGGCGTAGGGCAGCGGGCGCCGCTCGTACAGCCCGTTCAGGTAGGTGCCGGGCAGGCCGTGCGGCTCGCCCTCGTCCAGGTTGCCGCGCCAGCCGATGTGCCCGTTGGACAGCGCGAACACCGACTCGGTCTGGGCCAGCAGTCGACGTGCAGCAGGTTCTCCCGCAGCGACCAGGGCTCGACCGGGAACGCGGGGTGCTGGATCATGGCGTCTCCATACCGGCCGTGTCCGCACTGGCCGTGTCAGTACCGGCCACGCTACGGGCCTTCCCGGCCGCTGGGCAGGACCAAAGGCCCTGGCTCGGTACCGGCGCCCCGCCGATCCTGGAGCCAACGCGGGCTCGTGGTCGATGGAGACCGGTGGGAGGACACGATGGGCGGGCAGCGCCTCACGTCACAGCTGGCCAGGAGCCTGGTCGAGGCCGCGATCGCGGCGCCGTCGATCCACAACACCCAGCCGTGGCGCTTCATCGCCCGTCCCTCCGACCAGGTGATCGAGCTGCATGCGGACCCGGCCCGGATGCTGCGCCACACCGATCCGCGGGGCCGGGCGGTGCACATCTCCTGTGGCGCCGCCCTGTTCAACCTGCGCCTGGCGCTCACCTGCGCGGCGGCCGAGCCGGTGACCCGGCTGCTGCCCGAGCCCGGCGACCCCCAGCTGCTGGCCACGCTGCGGCTCACCCGGCCGCACCGGCCCTGTCCCCGGGACCGGGAGCTGTATGCCGCGATCTGGCAGCGGCACACCAGCCGGGCACCGTTCACCGGGCCACCGGTGCCGCCCGGGATAGTGGCGGCCCTGAGCGAGGCCGCCGCGCTGGAAGGCGCCGCACTGTTCCCGCTGGATCAGGCGGCCGCGGGCCGGATGATCGAGGTGGCCGCCGCCGAGCAGCAGCGGCTCTGCAACGACCCTTGTTCCCTGGCCGAGCTGGCCACCTGGACCGGAGGCGGCCGCCGGCGGGACGGCATCCCGCAGCAGGCCCTGTGGCCGGTGGCCCGAGGCGCCCCGGCCGGGCCGGCGCCCGGGCTGCTGCTGCTGCATCCGGGGCAGTTCGCCGGGGCGCCGCAACTGGTCGCGCTGGCCACCCGCGGCAACAGCCGGGCCGACTGGCTCCGGGCCGGGCAGGCACTGCAGCGGGTCCTGCTGCTGGCCACCTGCAACGGCATCGCCACCTGCCCGGTGACCCAGCCCCTCGAGGCCAGGGAGCCGGCCCACGGACGCGAGGCCAGCCTGCACGGGCGCATCCAGCTGGTCATCCGGCTGGGGTACGGGCCAGCCGGGCCGGCCACCCCGCGCCGGCCGGTCCGTGACGTGCTGCGGATCGTGCGCCGGGAGCCGGGTGCGGCACTCGCCGGGCCGGACGAAGGGCCAAGTCAGTTGCAGACCGTGGGCGGCCGGTGACCGGCCACGGGCAGGCGGTGAACGGCGACGGGCAGGCGGTGAACGGCGACGGCCGGATCGTGGTCATCGGCCTGGGCAACGAGTTCCGCCGGGACGACGGGGCCGGGCCCGCGGTCATCGAGCTGCTCCGGGCCCGGCCGCTGCGTGACGTGGAGCTGCTGGTCAGCGAGGGGGAACCGGGCGGGCTGCTGACCGACTGGACCGGCGCGTCGCTGGCCGTCGTGGTGGACGCCATTGTCGCGTCCCCGGCGGTCCCGGGCCGGCTGCACCGGGTCGAGGCGGGCCTGGACCGGGCGGATGACCCGGCCGCCGGGCTGGCCTGGGGTGCCGGCGGCCAGCTCGCACGGGCTGGGACTGGGCGAGGCGGTCAGCCTGGGAGCGGTGCTGGGCCGGCTGCCCGGGCGGCTGGTCCTGCACGGCGTGGAAGCCGCCGACCTGGACCTGGGGGAAGGCCTCAGCCCGCCGGTGGCGGCGTCCCTGGGCACGCTGGCCGAGGCCGTGCTGCGGGACATCCCGGCCAGCCGTGGGGGGCTGCGCGGGAGCGCGCCCGCCGCCTCGTAGCGTGGCGGGCGTGAGCCTTCCCGCAACTCCGGCCGCTGAGGCGGCCGCGCCGCCGCCGTTGCCGGCCATCCCCGCCTCGGCCGGAGCGATGATCTTTGACCGGGCCGGCCGGCTGCTCATCCTCAAGCCCACCTACAAGTCCGGCTGGACCATACCCGGCGGGGTCATGGAGGCGGACGGGGAGACACCGTGGGCCGCCTGCCGGCGCGAAGTGCGCGAGGAGTGCGGCCTGGACGTGGGCCGCGGCCCGGCTGGCCTGCGTGGACTTCCGGCCGCCCCGCCCCGGCAGGCCGGGCGGGCTGCGGTTCCTGTTCGACTGCGGCGCGCTCGGCGATGAGGCGCTCGCCGCCATCGTGCTGCAGCCCGAGGAGATCTCCGCCTACCAGCTGGTGCCGGTGCGCACCGCGCTCGGCCTGCTGCGCAAGCCGGTCCGGCGCCGGGTCAGGGCGGGGTGCCGCGGGCACCGGACCCGCTACCTGGAGGATGGCCGCCCGGTGCCGGGCGTGCGGGCCTGACCTGGCGGCCGGGCCGGCGGGCTGACCAGGGGCCGGACCAGACGGCCTGACCAGGCCCGGGCCGTTGGCCCCGCAGCCGGGGGCGGAATGTCCCTGTCGCGATCGGCCTTCAGGTGCGACTGTAGGAGCATGTTCCGGAGACACGCTCAGCAAGGCTCAGCAGGCGATGCCGCCCGGCGGGCCGCGGCCGCGGGCCATCCGGCCGGCAGCGCCCGGATGGGCGAGGCGCCGGCGGAGTCCACCGGCGACCGTTCCTGCTGCTGCCCGGCCAAGCCCCAGGTCAAGGTGATCATGCCGCCGACCGCGGACCGGCCGCACACCGTGGACCTGTGGCTCTGCGGGCACCACTACCGGCAGTCCCGCGCCGCCCTGGAAGCGGCCGGTGCCACCGTGGTGGACCTGACCCGGATGCCGGCCGGCGTCTGACCGCAATCCGCCGTATCATCCGGGCTGTGCGCATCATCAGGATGAGGGCCGCCCGGCGGCCCGGCGCCATCAGGATAGGCGCCCGGCGGCCCGGCGCCGTGGCGGTGGCAGCGGCCCTGGGAGTGACGTTAAGCGTTAGTGCCTCGGCGGGGGTGGCCCAGGCAGCCGGCGGTGGCGGCTGGCAGCGGGTGTACCGGTCGACCTCCGGGACCAGCAACCAGCTCTACAGCGTGGCCGCGGTCAGCGGCAGCAACGCCTGGGCGGTGGGTAGCTGGGGCCGCGGTGCCCTGGTGATGCACTGGGACGGCAGCCGGTGGAGCCGGGTGACCGTGGCGGGCCAGGCCAGCTTCTACCTCACCCAGGTCGCGGCGTCCTCCGTCTCTCACTCGCCCACCAGCCACATCTGGGACACGCTGATCGCCCGGTACCCCTGATCACTCGCCGGGGACGGAGGCCACCGGGCCGTGCGCGTGAGCCAGCACCGAGTGGGTCACCGAGCCGACCCCGGGGCCGTGCGGCTCGCCGGGCACGTGCCGGCTCAGCACCACCAGGTCGGCGCGGGCCGAGGCACCGGCCAGCACCCGGCCGGGGTGGGCGTGCACGACCTCGTAGCGGACCTCGACCTCCGGGTACTTCTCCCGCCACGGCGTCCAGCAGGGCCTCCATCCGGGCCTCTTCCTCGGCCTGGGTGTCCCCGCCGCCCAGGAAGGCCGGGGACCAGGCGTGCACGGCGAGCAGGCGGGCCTTGCGCAGCGCGGCCTCCTCGAACGCGAAACCGAGCGGGGCCGCGGAATGCGCCGGATCGCGGACCCCGGCCACCACCTCGCGGTGCGCGGCCATCGTCTCCTCGCGGGCCACGATCACCGGGCAGGCGGCATGGGTCGCGACGTACCGGCTCACCGACCCGAGGATCATCGCGCTGAACCCGCCCGCCCCGCGGGAGCCGACGACCAGCATGGACGCGTCCGGGGCGCAGTCGGTCAGGGCGGTGGCCGGCGACCCGGCCAGCAGCTGGGTCTCGATGGCCACGCTCCGGCGCGCACTCGGCCGCGCGGCTCGCCGCGGCGGCCAGCGCCCGGATCATGGCCTGCTGGATGACGCTCGCGACGGTCTCCCGGGTCGCCTGGTCCGGCCTCATCCGCAGCGGCATGGCCGGCACCGCCACGATGCGCAGCGACGTCCCGTGCGTCGTAGCTTCCCGCGCCGCCCACTCCACGGCCCGGACCGACTCCGGTGAGCCATCCGTTCCGGCGATGATTGGCTTCGTCAACATCTCAGGGCCTCCGACCTGCGGATTATCAAGCTCTTTACTCACGGTGGCACGGAATCGGCCCGCGCTGCCATCGTCGTTGGGCTCTGCCTGCCCGGGCCGATGGTCCCCGGCCGGCCGCGCCGGGCCGCTGGTCCGCCCGCCTCGCGGGGCCAATGGTCCCGGTGGCCAGCGCGGGGCCAATGGTCCCGGCGGCCGGGGCCGAAAGGCTCTCCCGGCCGGCCCGGGGAAAGAGCACAGTAATGACCGTGACACCCGCCGCGCGGGGCCGGGGCGGTGGCAGGCCTGTCGGGGAACGGGTTGGGAATCAGGCGGTCTCGTGGGACCGCAAGACCCACCGTCGCCAGGACGGTGACCCTCCCCGGCGCCACACAGGCCCCTGCGGCGGGTGCCGCCGAACGGCGTTACGCCAGGAAGCGGCGATAACGCCGGATAGAGGCACCGGGTTACCGGTGCCTCTTTTTTGCGTCCACCCCACGTGGGCACTCAAGAAGAGAGGGTCAAGCCGGTGAGAACCACACGATGGTGTGTGGCCGTGCTTACCGTAATCGGCACGGTCTTGCTTACCGCAAGCAGCGCCCTGGCCAGTACTGGGCCAACCCAGTACAGCAAGGACATCTCCGGGTACCAGGCCACCGGCCGGTGGTTCCGGTACGTCAGCACCACCTTCACGCTGCCGACCATTTCGCAATGCGAGCGGATGGCCACGATCAGCCCCGCGGGGTTCGGCGCCGCGGTCACCCTCGGCCCGGCCGAGGAATCGAACCTCGGCGTGCCGCTCAGCACGGGACCGGCGTCCACCCTGGGTGTCTCCATGGTGCCCAGCGCCACCGGGTGCGGGCTCATCTCGCCCTCGTTCGCGTCCAACCTGCCGGGCTACTCCGGCGCCCAGCAGTTCCCCGCGGGCGCCATCACCCTGTCGCCCGGCAACATGGTCCGGATCGACCTGTACTACCGGCAGGCCGACCAGCTGACCATCGCCACCATCGATAACCTGACCACCGGCCAGCAGGCCCAGGCCAGCCTGCAAGACTCCGCGGTCTACATGGTGGCCTCGGCCACCGGCGGGTTCGGGACCGTCACCGCACCCCCCGGGTCGTTCCGGGTCTGGGGATTCACCAATTCCGCCGCCACGACCTACACCGGGACCAGGGGGACGATGACCGGCTCCTGGACCACCAGTCCCCTCGTGCTGACCGCCACCGGCACGGCAGGCCACGCGCTCGTGTCACCGTTCCTGTGGGGCGGCGGCGCCGGCTTCGGCGTCTGGGCCCGCTGACCCAGGGCCCGTCCGGGCCTGACCGCCCGGACGGGCCTTTCGTATCGCGCCCCGGGCACTTCGGCCCTGCCGCGCCGGGTGCAGTCAGGTGTCTGCTGGACACAGGTGCTTGCCTGCCTGAGGAGTAAGCCATGAACAAGACCATCCTGCTGGCCGTGGACGCCGCCCGGCATGTCCAGGCCGCAGTGGAAATGACCCGTGAGCTGAGCCGGGACAGCGGCGACAAGGTCGTCGTGGTGCACGTGCACGAGATCGCGGTCGGCCGGTTCGGCCGGATCCGGGTGGACTGCGCCGAGGGCGAGGGCGAAAAGCTGGTCGCCAGCATCACCGACGACCTGCGGGCCGCGGGGATCGACGCCGAGAGCGACGTCCGGGACGCTGACTTCGGCCACCTGAGCCGGAAGATCCTGGCCATCGCCGACGAATACGACGCGCGGCTCATCGTGCTCGGCTCGCGCGGCCGCACCGACGTGCCGCACCTGCCGCTGGGCAGCGTGTCGCACCGGCTGCTGCACGCCGCGCACCGCCCGGTGCTGCTCGTGCCGCGCCCGCCGGCCACGGCCAAGGAGACGGTGCCGCAGACGGCCGCCGCCACCGCCGGGGCAGCCGGATGAGCGGCAACGGGACACCGCCGTCCCGAGGGCCCGGTCGCCACGAACGGGCGGCCGCGTGACATGACGCCGCTGCCCGACCTGCTGCACGGCTCGGCGCGGGCCGGGCCGGTGCGGACCCGGCGGCCGGTCTACCTCGACCTGCTGCCGCCGTGCAACGCCGGCTGCCCGGCCGGGGAGAACATCCAGGCCTGGCTGGCCGAGATCCAGGCGGGCCAGCCCGAGCATGCCTGGCGCCAGCTGGTCGCGGACAACCCGCTGCCCGCCATCCACGGCCGGGTCTGCTACCACCCGTGCGAGGCCGTGTGCAACCGGGCCGAGCTGGACAGCCCGGTGTCCATCCACGCCGTGGAGCGGTTCCTCGGCGACCTGGCGCTGGAGCAGGGCTGGGCGCTCGATCCCCCGCCGGCCCCCAGCGGCAAGCGGGTACTGGTCATCGGGGCCGGGCCCAGCGGGCTGTCCGCCGCCTACCACCTGGCCCGGCGCGGCCACCAGGTGGAGATCAGGGACGCCAGCCCGGAGCCCGGCGGGATGATGCGCTACGGCATCCCGGCCTACCGGCTGCCCCGGGACGTGCTGGCCGGCGAGATCGGCCGGATCGAGGCGCTCGGCGTGACGATCCGCTGCGGGCACCTGGTCACCGACCTGGCCGCGGAACGCCGGGACGGCCACTTCGACGCGGTGTTCGTCGCGGTCGGCGCGCACCTGTCCAAGCACGTGGACATCCCGGCCCGGGACAGCAGCCGGATCGTGGACGCGGTGTCCTTCCTGCATGACGTGGCCTCCGGGGCCCGCCCGGCGCTCGGCCGCCGGGTCGCCGTGTACGGCGGCGGGAACACCGCCATGGACGCGGCCCGCACCGCGCGCCGCCTCGGCGCGGACGACGCGCTCATCGTCTACCGGCGCACCCGGGCCCAGATGCCCGCGCACGAGGACGAGGCCACCGACGCGGAACGGGAGGGCGTGCGGATCAACTGGCTGCACACCATCACCGCCTTCGACGGCCCGGAGATGACCGTCGAGGTCATGGAACTCGACGAGACCGGGTTCCCCCAGCCGACCGGGAGATTCGAGACGCTGGCCGCCGACACCCTGATCCTGGCCGTCGGCCAGGACGCGGACACCGGCTTCCTGCGCCCGGTACCCGGCGTGGAGTTCAAGCGGGACGGCACGGTGATCGTGTCCGCGTCGATGATGACCGGCTCCCCCGGGCTGTTCGCCGGCGGCGACATGGTGCCCGCCGAGCGGACCGTCACGGTCGGCACGGGGCACGGCAAGAAGGCCGCCCGCTTCATCGACGCCTACCTGCGGGGCGAGGAAGCCCTGCTGCCGCCCAAGCACGCGGTGGCCGAGTACGACCTGCTGCACCCGTGGTACTTCAATGCCGCCGGGCAGCGCAGCCAGCCGGAACGTGAGCCGGGCGGCCGGGTCGGCGACTTCGCCGAGGTGGTCGGCGGGCTGACCGGCCAGCAGGCCGGCTACGAGGCGAGCCGCTGCCTGTCCTGCGGCAACTGCATCGAGTGCGACGGGTGCCTGGGCGCCTGCCCGGAGGACGCCATCATCAAGCTCGGCCCCAGCCGCCCGGCCGGCCACCCCGACGGGACCCCGTTCGGTTACCGCTTCGACTATGACAAGTGCACCGGCTGCGCGACCTGCCACGACCAGTGCCCGGTGCACGCCATCGAGATGATTCCGGAGAACAGCTGATGCGCGCCACCATCGACGGCAACGAGGCTGCGGTCTCCGTCGCCTACCGGCTCAACGAGGTCTGCTGCATCTACCCGATCACGCCGTCCTCGCCCATGGCCGAGCTGGCCGACGAGTGGTCCAGCAAGGGCCGCCCCAACCTGTGGGGCAGCGTGCCCGCCGTGATGGAGATGCAGAGCGAGGGCGGTGCGGCCGGGGCGCTGCACGGCGCGCTGCAGAGCGGGGCGCTGGCCACCACGTTCACCGCCTCGCAGGGCCTGCTGCTGATGATCCCCAACATGTACAAGATCGCCGGGGAGCTGACCCCGGCGGTGCTGCACGTGGCGGCCCGGTCGCTGGCCGCGCAGGGGCTGTCCATCTTCGGCGACCACGCCGACGTGATGGCGGTCCGGCAGACCGGATTCGCGCTGCTCGCCTCCTCGTGCGTGCAGGAGGCACACGACCTCGCGCTCGTCGCGCAGGCCGCGACGCTGCGCACCCGGGTGCCGTTCGTGCACTTCTTCGACGGGTTCCGCACCTCCCACGAGCTGAACACCATCGACCTGCTGACCGACGACGACCTGCGCGCGCTGATCCCGGAGGAGCTGATCCGGGCGCACCGGGGCCGGGCCCTGTCCCCGGACCGGCCGTTCATCCGCGGCACGGCGCAGAACCCGGACACGTACTTCCAGTCCCGGGAGACGGTCAACCCGTTCTACGCCGAGGTGCCCGGCGCGGTCACCGACGCGATGGACGCGCTGGCCGCGCGGACCGGCCGCCAGTACCACCTGGCCGACTACGCCGGCCACCCGGAGGCCGACCGGGTGATCGTGATCATGGGGTCGGGCGCGCAGACCGCCGCCGAGACCGCCGCCTACCTGGCGGAACGGGGCGAGCGGGTCGGCGTGGTCACGGTCCGGCTGTACCGGCCGTTCCCGGCCGACGCGGTGCTGGCCGCGCTGCCGGCCACGGCCCGGCGGGTGGCCGTGCTGGACCGGACCAAGGAACCGGGATCGCTGGGCGAGCCGCTGTTCCTCGACCTGCTCAGCGCACTGGCCGAGGCGCACGCCGCGGGGACGCGGGAGGCCATGCCGGTGGTCACCGGCGGCCGGTACGGGCTGTCCTCCAAGGAGTTCACCCCGGGCATGGTCGCGGGCGTCTACGCCGACCTGGCCGCGGACCACCCCAAGCCGCGGTTCACCATCGGCATCACCGACGACGTCAGCGGCATCAGCCTGGACTACGGCGAGCTGGACATCGAGCCGGCCGACACGGTCCGCGCGGTGTTCTTCGGCCTGGGCTCGGACGGGACGGTCGGCGCGAACAAGAACACGATCAAGATCCTCGGTGGTGACGCGGGGCTGAACGCCCAGGGGTATTTCGTCTACGACTCGAAAAAGTCAGGCTCGCAGACCGTGTCGCACCTGCGCTTCGGGCCCTCCCCGATCCGCGCTCCCTACCTTGTTCCTAACGCCCCGTTCGTCGGCTGCCACCAGGCCGAGTTGCTGGAACGCACGGACGTGCTGGGCCGGGCCGCGCAGGGCGCGACCCTGCTGCTGAACACGCCGCACCCGCCGGAGGAGGCGTGGGCCGCCCTGCCCCGGCCGGTGCAGGAGCAGATCCTGGCCAAGGAGATCTCGTTCTACGTCATCGACGCCGACACGGTGGCCCGGGAGGCGGGGCTGCCCGGCCGGACCAACACCGTGCTGCAGACCTGCTTCTTCGCCATCTCCGGGGTACTGCCCCGGGAGCAGGCCATCGCGGCCATCAAGACGTCGATCACCAAGACCTACAGCCGCCGCGGCGCGGACGTCGTGGCGCGCAACAACGCCGCGGTGGACGGGACGCTGGCCGCGCTGCACCAGGTCACCATCCCGGCCACGGCGACGGCCAGCCGCGGCCTGCCCGCCCTGGTCCCGGCGGACGCACCCGAGTTCGTCCGCCGGGTCACCGCCGAGATGATGGCCGGGCGCGGCGACGACCTGCCGGTCAGTGCCCTGCCGGTGGACGGCAGCTACCCGAGCGGCACCACCGCCTACGAGAAGCGCAACGTCTCCGAACTGGTCGCGGAATGGGACCCGGACCTGTGCATCCAGTGCGGCAACTGCAGCTTCGTCTGCCCGCACAGCGTGATCCGGTCCAAGTTCTACGACCAGGCCGAGCTGGCGGAGGCCCCGGACGGGTTCGCGTCCATGCCGCTGGACGCCCGCGGCCTGCCCGACACCCGGTACTCGCTCCAGGTGTACCTGGAGGATTGCACCGGGTGCGCGTTGTGCGTGGAAGCCTGTCCGGTCAGCTCGCCCAGCGAGCCCGGGAAGCGGGCCATCAACCTGGCGCCGCGGGAGCCGCTGGTGGACAGCGGCCGGGAGAACATCGCGTTCTTCGAGACGCTGCCGACCGCCGACCGGTCCCGGGTCGATTTCGGCACCGTGCGCGGCACCCAGTTCCTGCAGCCGCTGTTCGAGTTCTCCGGGGCCTGCGCGGGCTGCGGCGAGACCCCGTACCTCAAGCTGCTGTCCCAGCTGTTCGGGGACCGGCTCATGATCGCCAACGCGACCGGCTGCTCGTCGATCTACGGCGGCAACCTGCCCACCACCCCGTGGACGACGGACGCGGCCGGCCGGGGCCGGCCTGGTCCAACTCGCTGTTCGAGGACAACGCCGAGTTCGGCCTGGGCTACCGGCTCACCGCCGACCTGCACCTGCGGCTGGCCCGCACCCGGCTGGAGCAGCTGCGCGAGCGGATCGGGCCCGACCTGGTGGCGGGGCTCCTGGCCGCGCCGCAGCGCCGCGAGTCGGAGTTCGCCGCGCAGCGGGACCGGATCGCCGAGCTGCAGGCGCAGCTGGACGGCCTGGAGGCCGCGGCGCCCGGCGACCCGGCCATCGCCGACCTGCGCAGCGTGCTGGACCACCTGGTCCGGCGCAGCGTCTGGCTGGTCGGCGGGGACGGCTGGGCCTACGACATCGGCTCCGGCGGCCTGGACCACGTGCTGGCCAGCGGCCGGGACGTGAACGTGCTGGTGCTGGACACCGAGGTGTACTCCAACACCGGCGGCCAGTCGTCCAAGGCCACCCCGCTGGGCGCGGTGGCCAAGTTCGCCGCGGCGGGCAAGACCGTGCCCAAGAAGGACCTGGCCATGCAGGCCATCGCGTACGGCAACGTGTACGTGGCCCGGGTGGCCATGGGCGCCGACCCGCAGCAGACGCTGCGCGCGATGCGCGAGGCGGAGGCCTACGAGGGCCCGTCGCTGATCATCGCCTACAGCCACTGCATCGCGCACGGCATCGAGATGCGGGACGGGATGGGCCAGCAGTACCGCGCGGTGGCCAGTGGCTACTGGCCGCTGATCCGTTACGACCCGGAGGCCCGCGCGGACGGCCGCAACCCGTTCCTGCTCGACTCGCCGCGGCCGCGGATCCCGCTGTCGGAGTACACCAGCCGGGAGCTGCGGTACCGGATCCTGCGCAACACCAACCCGGCCGAGGCGGAGCGGCTGCACGGGCTGGCCGAGCACGAGGTGGCGCAGCGCTGGGCCACCTACGAGGAGATGGCCACCCGCGGCCCGTCCCGGTTCCCGGCCAACGCGAGCCAGGGCGAGCCGCCGGGCGCCGGCGCCCCGGACGGGCAGGCCGCCCCGGACGAGCCCGGTATCACCGGGCGGCTGGCGGGCACGCCGGGAGGCAGCTGATGAACCTGACCACCCAGTACCTGGGACTGAGCCTGCGCAACCCGCTGGTGGCCTCGGCGTCCCCGCTGGCCGGCACGCCGGACGGGGTGCGCGCCCTGGCCGACGCCGGCGTGGCGGCCGTGGTGCTGCCCTCGCTGTTCGAGGAGGAGCTGCGGCGGGAGGCCGGGCTGGACGCCGCGCTGGCCGGTGCCGGGGCGGACAGCTTCCCGGAGTCGCTGTCCTACTTCCCGGCCGCCGCCGAGTCCGAGCCGGGCCCCCGGCGCTACCTCAGCCTGGTCAAGCGGGCCGTCGCCGCCGTCGACGTGCCGGTCATCGCCAGCCTCAACGGTGTCACCACGGGCGGCTGGACCGACTACGCGAGCGCGCTCGAGGACGCGGGCGCGGCGGCGATCGAGCTCAACATCTACCACCTGCCGGGTGACCCCCCGCCCACCTCCCCTGCCCGCTTCGTGCCCGGCCGGGATGTGGAGCAGCGGCAGGTCGAGATCCTCACCACGGTCAAGGCCGTCGTGCGCATCCCGGTCGTGGTCAAGCTCAGCCCGTACTTCAGCTCCCCGGGGGAGATGGCCCTGCGGCTGGACCGGGTGGGCGCGGACGGGCTGGTGCTGTTCAACCGCTGGCTGCAGCCGGACATCGACCCGGAGACGCTCAGCGTGACCCGCGGCTTCGGGCTGTCCGCCCGGGACGAGGGCAGGCTGCCACGAGCCTGGATCGCCCGGCTGGCCGGGCACGTGCACGCCTCGCTGGCGGGCAGCACCGGCGTCACCGACGCGACCGACGTGCTCGGCTACCTGCTGGCCGGCGCGGACGTGGTGATGACCACCTCCGCGCTGCTGCGGAACGGCCCCGGGTATGCGGGGACGCTGCTCGACGGGCTGGACTCGTGGCTGCGCCGCAAGGGCTTCACGGACGTGGCCGCGATGCGCGGGAAGCTCGCGGTCCCCGCCACGCCCGGCTCCGAGCGGGCCGGGTACGTCAGCACGCTGCGCACCGCCAACCAGGGCACCGGGCCCTGGCCGGGATAGGGCAGGCGGACCGGGGTGCCGGATCACACCCCGGCGCGCTGGGAGTGGTCGGCGCAGATGGCCAGCGGGCACGGCGCGCGGCTCAGGCACACCGGCACCACCTCGCCGCCGAGCGGGTGGGCGGCTTCCGAGCGCGCCCGGGCGCCAATGACCAGCAGGGCCGCGCCGTCGGCCAGCTCCACCAGGGTGGTGGCCGGGTCACCGTGCTCGACCTTCTCCCGGACCGGCACCCCGGGGCCATCCGGGTACTCCAGGGTCAGGATGTCCGACAGCTTGATCAGCGCGGCCGCGTAGCCGTCCGGGTCCGGGCAGCCCGGGATGACCAGCACGACCTCCAGGACAGTCCCGCCGCGGCGCGCTTCGGCGACGGCCCGGTGCAGCGCGGCGACCGAGTTCGGCGAGCCGTCCACGCCGACGATCACCCGGCGCGGATACGCGGTTGCGTTCATCGTGCTCCTCCCGCTGGCTGGCTCCCCCGCCGCTTCCAGCCTCGCGCCGGGACGGCGGGCGGGCAGGAGCCACAGGCCCCACGGAATCGGGACGTTCGGCCCCTCAGCCGAGCAGCGCCCGGCGGTGCTGCCAGGCCAGCCGGAGCAGCGCGGCCCCGGCCGCCTGCACCGGGCCGGTGCCGCCGGTGCAGCCGGCCGATGGTCGCGGCGGTGAACGGGATCGCGGCCGACCCGTGCTCGGTGACCAGCCGGCCTTCGGCGTTCCGCGGGACCAGCCCGGAGAACAGGCGGTCGAACACCGCGGCATCGAACACGGCGACGGTGAGGATGTCGGTGGCCAGCGTCAGCGGGTCCACGCCCAGGCCCAGGTAACTGACCCGGAGGCCGCCGGAGTCACGGGCCGCGGTCAGCTCGCGGTAGAACGGCCACCGCGGATAGTCGAGCACCCCGTCCGGCGCCGTCGGGTATTCCTCGGACCCGCCCAGCAGTTCCTCGCTGAACTCCCGGGCCATGCACCGCCACAGGCTCAGGTCGCTGCGCAGCGCCGCCGGGGCGTCGGTGACCGGCTGGAAGATGCCCGCGGGCATGACCTGGTAGAGCCCGCCGGCGTGGTTCACCCGGGCCGGGTCCCGCCAGTGCAGCAGGAACGACGCCGCGCCGCCGGGGGCCCGGCGCAGCGTGAGCGTGGTCACCGCGGTGATGGCAGACCGGCGGCGCAGGTCGCAAGGGTCACCGACCGCGGCCCGCAGCGGCAGCCCGGCCAGGCTGACCCGCTCCGGGCCCGCCAGCCAGGCCGCGGCCAGCTCATGGGCGACGGCGTGGCCCAGGTTCACCGCGTCGAAATACCGGGCGCGGGTGAAGCACAGCCCGGGTTCCGGGGCGGCGGCGGCGGACAGCAGCCGGTAACAGGCCCGGTTCTCGAACAGGGCCGGCCGGTCCAGGGCCTCGATCGCCGCGGCGTACGCCGGGTAGGGCCGCCCGGAGGCCTGGCGGGGCAGCACATGGGCCGCGGCCGGGAGGGCCCCGTCCACGGCGGGCGGCGGCGGGCGGCCAGACCAGCGGAGTGGCAGCCCGGCCAGGTCCAGCGGCTCCGCGGGCAGCCAGGCCGGCCAGCACAGCAGGCCGGTCCCGGCCACCGTGGGCACATCCCCGTGCAGCCCGGCCGCAGCGGCGGTCAGCGCCTGACGGTTCTCGTTGAGGGCCCGCCTGACCGCGCGCCACCCGGCCGCGGAGCCGTCGGGCCCGCCGGCCGCGGAGCCGTCAGGCCCGGCAGCCGCGGAGCCGTCGGGCCCGCCGGGGGGCCGGGGTCGCGTCATGGGCCGATACTCTCGCACCCGGCCGGGACCCGTGGGCCGGGATCAGGGGGCGGCCGGGGGGCCGTAGCCGCCGCCGCCGGGGGTTTCCAGGACGAACACGTCACCCTCGCCGACCTGGACGCTGTCGCAGCCGGCCAGCGGGGTCACCCGGCCGTCGGGGTGCTCGACCCACTGGCGGCCCAGGCCGCCGGGGCGGCCGCCCGCCATCCCGTACGGCGGGACCCGGCGGTGGCTGCTCAGGATGCTCACCGTCATCGGCGCGCCGAAGCGCAGCCGGCGACGGCCGCCGTCACCACCGCGCCACCGGCCCGCGCCGCCACTGCCCCGGCGGATCTCGAACGACTCCAGCCGGACCGGGAAACGCCACTCCAGCACCTCCGGGTCGGTCAGCCGGGAGTTGGTCATGTGCGTCTGGACCACCGGGGCGCCCCCGAACCCGTCCCCGGCACCGGAGCCGCTCGCCACGGTCTCGTAGTACTGGTATTCCGCGCTGCCGAACGTGACGTTGTTCATGGTGCCGGACCCCTCGGCCATGACGCCGAGCGCGGCGTACAGCGCCCCGGTCACCGCCTGGGACGTCTCCACGTTGCCGGCCGCCACCGCCGCCGGGTAGGCCGGGGCGAGCAGGCAGCCGGGCGGGATGATGACCCGGACCGGCTTGAGGCAGCCGGCGTTCAGCGGGATCTCGTCGTCCACCAGGGTGCGCAGCACGTACAGGACCGCGGCCATGGCGACCGACGAGGGCGCGTTGAAGTTCCCCGGGAGCTGCGCGGAGGTGCCGGTGAAGTCGATCTCCGCGGTCCGGGCCGGCTGGTCCACCCGCACCGCCACCTTGATCACGGCGCCGTTGTCCAGTCTCGTAGGCGCACTCGCCGTCGCGCAGCCGGGCGATGACCCGGCGCACCGCTTCTTCCGCGTTGTCCTGGACGTGGCCCATGTACGCGGTCACCACGTCCAGGCCGAACTGGCTGACCAGCTGGCGGAGCTCCGCGGCGCCCTTCTCGTTCGCGGCGATCTGGGCCCGCAGGTCGGCCAGGTTGGCACCGGGATTCCGGGACGGGAACTCCGCCGAGGTGAGCAGCTCCGTGGTGGCGGACTCGCGCATCTCACCGCCCCCGGCCAGCCGCCAGTTGTCGATGAGCACGCCTTCCTCGTCCACGCGGGTGCTGAAGGCGGGCATCGAACCGGGCGTGATGCCGCCGATCTCGGCATGATGCCCCCGGGACGCGACGAAGAACAGGATGCGGCGCCCGTCGTCGCTGAACACCGGGGTGACCACGGTGATGTCGGGCAGGTGAGTGCCGCCGTGGTAAGGGTCGTTGAGCATGAAGACGTCGCCCGGCCGCATGGCCCCGGGGTTGCGGCTGATGATCATCTTGATGCTCTCGCCCATGGAGCCCAGGTGCACCGGCATGTGCGGGGCGTTGGCGATCAGCTGGCCCGCCGCGTCGAAGATCGCGCAGGAGAAGTCGAGGCGCTCCTTGATGTTGACCGAGTGCGCGGTGCTCTGCAGCCGCACGCCCATCTGCTCGGCCACGGACATGAACAGGTTGTTGAAGATCTCCAGCATGACCGGGTCGGCGCCGGTGCCCGCGGCGGCCTGGAGCGGCCGGCCGCCGGGCCGGGTCAGCAGCAGGTCACCCCGCCCGGTCACCGCGGCCTGCCAGCCCGGCTCCACCACGGTGGTGGCGAAGTCCTCGGTGATGAGGGCCGGGCCGGCCAGCACCTGGCCGGGCCGCAGCGCGGCGCGGGGCCGCAGGTCCACCTCGGCCCAGCGGCCCCCGGTGAACATGCGCACGCGGCCGGCCGGGTGCGGGCCGGCTTGGGCGGGCGTCTGGCGAGGCTGAACGGAACCGTCCGGGGTCACTCCCGCACCCCCGGTCAGCTCGACGGAGACCGACTCGACCACGACCGGCTTGTCCCGCATGAGGAACGAGAAGCGCTGCCGGTAGGCGGCCTCGAACGCCGCCATCATGGCCTCCGCCGCGCCGAGCGGGACGGGCAGCGCGGTGTCGGTGCCCTGGTAGCGCAGCTGGGCCCGGCGCACGCAGCTCACCCCGCCACCGGGCAGGCCGCCACCGGGCGGGCCACCACCGGGCGGGCCACCACCGGGCAGGCCTTCGGCGGCCAGCTCGGCCCGGCCCTCGGCTTCCAGGTCCCCGGCCACCTGGTCCAGCCGGCCGAGCAGGCCCCCGGACAGTTCCTCCTCCACGGCGGCCTCGCGCATCAGCGTCACGTCGGCCAGGCCCATGCCGTACGCGGAGAGCACCCCGGCCAGCGGGTGGATCAGCACGGAGGTCATGCCCAGGGCGTCGGCCACCGCGCAGGCGTGCTGCCCGCCCGCGCCGCCGAAGGTGGCCAGCACGTACCGGGTGATGTCGTAGCCGCGCTGGACCGAGATCTTCTTGATCGCGTTGGCCATGTTCGCCACCGCGATGTCGAGGAACCCGGCCGCCACCTCCGCGCCGCTGCGCTGGTCGCCGGTGTCCGCGGTGATCCGCCGGGCCAGGTCCGCGAACCGGCTCACCGGGAGATCCGCGTCCAGCGGCTCGTCGCCGCCGGAGCCGAACACCCGGGGGAACCAGGCCGGCTGGATGCGGCCGAGGGCCACGTTGGCGTCGGTCACGGTGAGCGGGCCGCCGCGGCGGTAGCACGCGGGTCCCGGGTCCGCTCCCGGCCGAGTCCGGGCCGACCCGGTACCGGCTGCCGTCGAAGTGCAGGACCGAGCCGCCGCCGGCCGCGACGGTGTGGATGCTCAGCATGGGCGCGCGCATCCGGACCCCGGCCACCTCGGTCTCGTACTGCCGCTCGAACTCCCCGGCGTAGTGCGATACGTCGGTCGAGGTGCCGCCCATGTCGAAGCCGATCACGGCGCCGAAGCCGGCCGCGGCGGCGGTGCGGGCCATGCCGACGATGCCGCCGGCCGGGCCCGAGAGGATGGAGTCCTTGCCGCGGAACCGGTGCGCGTCGGCCAGCCCGCCATTGGACTGCATGAACAGCACCCGGGTCCCGCCCAGCTCGCCGGCCACGTGGTCGACGTAGCGGGCCAGGATCGGGGACAGGTAGGCGTCCACCACCGTGGTGTCCCCGCGGGACACCAGCTTCATCAGCGGGCTGGTCGCGTGCGACTCCGAGACCTGCGTGAACCCGATGTCCCGGGCGATCTGGCCGATCCTGGCCTCGTGCGCGGGGTAGCGGTAGCCGTGCAGGCAGACCACGGCCACGGCCCGCAGCCCGTCGGCGTAGGCGGCCCGCAGGTCCGCGGCGACCGCCTCCTCGTCGAGCGGCACGATCACCTCGCCGTGCGCGCCGACCCGCTCGGTCACCTCGATCACCCGGCGGTACAGCAGTTCGGGGAGGATGATCTCGCGGGCGAAGATGCGCGGCCGGTTCTGGTAGCCGATCCGCAGCGCGTCGCGGAACCCCCGGGTGATGACCAGGGCCGTGGGCTCACCCCGGCGCTCCAGCAGTGCGTTGGTGGCCACCGTGGTGCCGAGCCGGACCGAGCCGATCTGCGCGCCCGGGATGGGCCGCCCCGCCGGCACCCCGAGCAGCCCGCGGATGCCGGCCAGCACCGCGTCCTGGTACCGGCCCGGGTCCTCCGAGAGCAGCTTGCGGACGGCCAGGCGGCCGTCCGGCCGGCGCGCGACCACGTCGGTGAAGGTGCCGCCACGGTCGATCCAGAAGTCCCAGCGCCCGGTCATGATCCCGCATCCTAGAAGGGCGGCGGGATCATGACCGGGCCCGGGCGGCGGCCCAGGCCGGCGGGCTCAGCCGGTGGCCGGAGTGCGGCCCGGCTCATGCGGTGGCGGCGGCCGTCTCCCCCGTCCGCGCCTCCTGCTCGAAGATCTGGGTGATCTCCTCCACCGAGCGGCCCTTGGTCTCCGGCACGAACCGGTACACGAAGCCGATGGCGATCACGCACAGCGCGGCGAAGCAGACCAGCACCCAGCCCAGGCCGATCCCCGACTGCCAGACCGGGAACACCTCGACCAGGGCGAAGTTGGCCAGCCAGTCCACGGTGGCGCCGGTGGACGCGGCCCGGCCGCGCACCTCGGTGGGGAACACCTCACCCTGGAGCAGCCAGCCGGTGCCGCCCACGCCGATCGCGAACGAGGCGATGAACGCGGCCAGGCCGATCATGACCACCACGATCCGCGCGGTGCCGGTGAAGTAGGTCAGGCCGGCCGCGGCGAGCAGGGCGAACAGCGCCATGCCGAGGTAGCCGCCGATGGCCAGCTTGCGGCGGCCGATCCGGTCGATCCAGCGGAACGCGAAGTAGGTGGCGGCCACGTTGACCACGGTCAGCATCGCGGTGACCTCAACCCCGGAGATGGTCTTGTCCACCAGCGAGTTACTGCCCTGGAACAGCGGGCCGAGCAGGTGCGGGCCGTAGTACAGCGGGATGTTGATCCCGGTGATCTGCTGGAAGATGAAGAACATGCAGACCACGAAGAGCGCCCGCCGGACCCCCGCGGTCCACTTGGTGCGCCGCTGCGCTCGCTGGTCGGCCTCTTCCAGCTGCCGGGCCGTGTACTCCACGTCCTCCAGCGAGACCTCGGCCCCGAAGCTGCCCAGCGCGGCCTGCACGCCCTCGTAGTTGCCGTGCCGCATCAGCCACCGGGGCGACTCCGGCATCTTGGTCCGCAGCACCAGGCCGATGAGCGCGGGGACGGCGCCGATGCCGAGGATGAGCCGCCAGTCCGCGGTGCCCGCGCTGCCCGGCGCGGCCTTGAGGATGATGAGCGCGACGAGGTAGGAGACCAGGATGCCGACGGTGATCATCCACTGCTGCAGCATGCTGAGCGCGCCACGCCGGTTGCGCGGGGCGTACTCGGCGATGTAGGCGGTGGCGATGGCCGAGTCGGCCCCGATGGCCAGCCCGATCAGGGTCCGCGCGATGAGCAGCACCGCGGCGTTCGGGGTGACCGCGGACAGGAGCGCGCCACCCGCGTAGATCGCCGCGTCGGTGATGAGCAGGGCCTTGCGGCCGAACCGGTCGGCGATGGGCCCGGCGCAGATGGCGCCGGCCGCCGCCCCGAGCGAGGCGCCGGCCACCAGGTAGCCGGTCCAGAAGCCGCTCAGGTGGTAGGGCACGAAGTTCAGCGCGGCACCGATGTTCGAGGTGTCATAGCCGAACAGGAAGCCGCCCAGACAGGCGAGGATGGTCAGCTGCCAGTAGAACCTGGTGGGTACCCGCTGGTCGAGTTCATCGAGTACGTTTCGACCGCCGGTCTCGGTTTGCGTCATGTCGTCATCGACCTCGCTCCATGCTGAGGCCGTTCAACTAACCGCAATTCGCTAGGTCAAACCGGTCGCCCGGCGGGCGGCACGGCGACGCCGGGCCGATCAGCCCGAACCGGGCGCCGGCCGGCCAGACTAGGCCCATGAACCCACTGACCGTGCACCGGTGGCTGTACGAGTGGACCGGCGGCCGGGTCGGCGGCCGGCTGCCGGGAGCCGTGCCGGTTGCCCTGCTCCAGACGACCGGGCGGAAGACCGGCCGGGCCCGGACCGTGCCCCTGGTGTACGCCCGGGATGGCGGCGACTACGTGTTCGTCGCGTCCAACAACGGCTCCGAGCGGCCGCCGGGCTGGCTGTTCAACGCGGAGGCCCGCCGGAGGTGCAGCTTCAGGTCGGCCGGCTGCGGATGCTGGCCACCGCCCGGGTGGTGCCCGCCGGTGATCCCGCGTACCCGCGGTTGTGGCGGCTGGTCAACGACAACAACCACGGCCGTTACGACCGGTATCAGGCCAGGACCACCCGGCCGATCCCGGTGCTGGTGGTGACCCCTAGCTAGCCCGGGGGGACGACCCCCCGGAACCCCCCGGCATTTCACCACGCGACAACAACCCCCGGAACCCCCCGGGATCAATTGACCGGGTCGAGGATGACCACGGGGATCTGCCGGGTGGTCTTCGTCTCGTAGTCAGCGAAGCCGGGGTACTCCCGCTTGTGCTCCCCCCAGATGCGGTCACGCTCGTCGCCCTGGGCCACCCGGGCGGTGAACTCCGTGGTCTGCGTGCCGATCTCGGCGCTGACCCGGGGGTTGGCGACCAGGTTGTGGTACCAGTCCGGGTTGGTCGGGGCGCCGGCCTTGGACGCGAACACGGCCACGCTGTCCCCGACCGGCCGGTACATCATCGGGTTGACCCGCTCCTGGCCGGACTTGGCCCCCACGGTGTGCAGCAGCAACAGCGGCGCCCCCTCGAACTGGCCGCCGACCTTGCCGCCGTTAGCGCGGAACTCCTCGATGATCTTGCTGTTCCAATCGTTCGCGTCAGCCACGTCTGCTCCCATTCGCACGGTGAGGACCTGGTTCATTCTGGCAAAGCGGCCGGCTGTGGCGGCCATCACCCCTGGCTGCATTGCCGTAACTAATTGTTTTCGACATGTTACTCTCCGTACCACAGCCGCCGCGCGCGCCCGCTCGGCGGCTCTGCCAATGCCCCTGGCGGGCCCCGGGCCGGGCCGCGCAGGAGCCGGGACCAGTGCGGATGCCACATGGATGCGAACCATCACGGGCCGGTGCCGGACACCGGGCCCGACCTGCCCGGATACCGGGAGGCCGTCGGCGACCTGCTGCTCGAGATCGCCGGCTACACCGGCCGCGGGGACCTGGGCAAGGCGGAAAAGGTGCTCACCGATCGGCTGGCCGGGGCCGACCTGGCCGCGGTGCTGTCGGCCACCCCCGGCGGCAGCGTCGCGGCCACCGAGCGGCTGCTCCGCGAGGTGCACCAATACCAGCCGCACGCCTGCAGCGCGGCGGCCGACCTGGCCGCGCATATCCGGATCCACCTGTTCGCGCTGATCGACATCATGTGGTGGGGCCGGGCCCGGGCGTACGTGACCGATGCGGACCTGATCAGCTCGCCCGACCTGGCCGATCTTGAGCCATTGCGGCGGGCGGGCACCCTGCGCTTCTGCTACCGGCGGCAGCCGGTCACGCTGGCCGCCCGGGCGGCCCGGGCCGCGGACCGGCGGCTGCGCCCGGACGCCACGCCGCGGACCGCGGGCCTGCGGTTCACCCGGGCCCGGCCGGAGGCGGTCACCCTGCTGAACCAGGTGGCGGCCGAGTTCGCGGCGGCGGCCGGCCCGGGCACGCCGCCGCTGTGGGTGACCAGCCTGGCCCGGAGCATCGAGCATCAGCGCCGCCTGCGCGCCCTGGGGTACACGGCGTCACTGCCGAGCGCGCACTGCGTCGGCTACGCCATGGACATCGAGGTGGCCTGGTTCCGCCGGTTCGGCGCGCACCGGCTGCTGCAGAACGTGCTGCTGGACCGGGAGCGGGCCGGGCAGGTCAACGTCATCGACGAGGGACAGGCCTGGCATGTCTGCCTGAGCCCGGCCGCGGCCGCGGCGCTGCGCGGCCCCGGCGCCACGGCGGCGCGCGCCCCCGCGGCCGGCGGCAGCGGACCACGGGAAGACGGGGACTGATCGGCATGTGCGGCATCGCGCTCATCCTCGGCGCCGAACCGGACCGGGCCGTGTTCCGCCGGATGCTCGGGTCCCTGGCCCCGCGCGGCGAGGTGGAGGAGGTCCGGCTCACCGAGCGGCTGCTGGCCGGGACCCAGCGGCTGCGCATCGTGGACCGGGAGAACGCCGTGCAGCCGTGGGCGACGCCGGACGGCCGCTGGGTGCTCTGCTACAACGGCGAGGTCTTCAACTACCGGGCCCTGCAGGCCGACCTCACCGCGCTCGGGCACCGGCTGCGCACCGACAGCGACACCGAGGTGGTCCTGGAGGCGTTCCGCGAATGGGGCCCGGGCGCGGTGCGCCGGCTGCGCGGGGAGTTCGCCTTCGCCATCACCGACACCGCGGCCGGCCGGGTCTACCTGGCCCGGGACCCGCTCGGGGTGAAGCCGCTGTACTGGTCCTCCGCCCGCGGCTGCCTGCACGTGGCCTCCGAGATCAAGGCGCTGACCGTGGTCGGCGCCCCGGTCAGCGAGGTGGCCCCGGGTCACCATGGCTGGGCCGAGCCGCTGGCCGGGGTGGCCGGCCGGCCGGAGTTGCGGCCCTACGTGGACCTGCTCCGGCTCGGCGAGGGCCAGCCGCTGATCACCGACCCGGAGGAGGCGGCCAAGCTGATCCGGGCGGCCCTGGAGGACAGCATCCGGGTGCGGGTGGACACGGACCTGACCGTCGGCGTCATCCTGTCCGGCGGCCTGGACAGCGCGCTCACCCTGCTGCACGTCCGGGAGATGCACCCGGACTGCGTGGCGATCACGATCGGGGCACCGGGCAGCCAGGATCTGGCCTACGCCCGGCGGCTCACCGCCGACCTCGGGGTCCCGCACGAGATCATCGAGGTACGCCCGGGAGACATCCGGCGGGCCGACATCCGGGAGGCCATCCGGCTGGGCGAGCTCACCGAGTACGGCGACATCATCAACGAGGTCGTGTCGGTGCCGCTGTTCCGCCGCATCCACCAGATGGGCATCAAGGTGGTGCTGTCCGGGGACGGGTCCGACGAGCTGTTCGGCGGGTACCCGATGTACTTCCAGGCCAGCGAGGAACACGCCCGCCGCCTGTTCCTGCACAAGATCCGGAACCTGTGCCGGACCGAGCTGCAGCGGCTGGACCGGGCCAGCATGGGCCACGGCACCGAACTGCGCGTCCCGTTCCTGGACCTGGCCCTGGTGGAGCTGGCCATGCGGCTGCCGCGGTCGGTCAAGCTGCGGGACGGCCAGGAGAAATGGATCCTCCGGCACGCGTTCGCGGACATCCTGCCGGACTACATCAGGCTCCGGCCGAAGGACATGATGTCCTACTCCTCAGGGCTGCACGAGCGGGCCCGGCTGTTCAAGCCGCTGTACCCGCGGATGCACCGGTCCTTCGGGTACGACCTGCTGGAGCCGGTGCGCCGGGACTTCGACACGGTGCTGGAGCGCAACGGCCACGACCTGGACCGGGCCATCGCCGACGCGGCGGCCCGGCCGGACTACCGGGTCGCCGAGCGGGCCCGGGACCTGGCCGGCGCGGTCCGCTGGAACGCCGTGCTCGCGGCCCGCGCGCGGCGGCCGGCCCGGAAACCTTCGGCCGGGGCCTGCCCGCTGAATAGGCTGGCCGGCGATGAACGCTAACGCCGGAGAATCTCCCGCCCCGAGCCCTGCCGCCGGACAGCCCCTCCTGAGCCCCGCGGACCAGATCGCGGCCATCACCGGCCACAGTGCCGGGTTCGCCGCGGCGGCCGAGGGCCACCTGGACGCGGACGTGCCCTGCTGCCCGGGCTGGACCGTCGCCGACCTGGTCGGCCACCTGACCGAGGTGCAGTGGTTCTGGGCCACGATCGCCGCGGAACGGCTCGCCGAGCCGCCACCCGAGTCCCGCCGCCCGGCCACCGTGCCGCGCGGCCAGCTCCTCGCCGCCTTCCGGGCCGGGGCGGACCGGCTGGCCGAGGTGCTGCGCACGGCGGACGGCACGGCGCCGGTGTGGACCTGGGCCCCGCAGCAGGACATCGCGTTCATCCGGCGGCACCAGGTCCAGGAGGCCGCGGTGCACCACTGGGACGCGGTCAGCGCGGCCGGCGGGCGGCTGGCCATCGAGCCCCCGGTGGCGGCCGACTCGATCGAGGAGTTCCTCACCTTCTCGGTCCCCACCCTGGCCGCGTACCCCGAGCCGGCCCGCCCGGCCCTGGCCGGGCGGTTCGCGCTGCGGGCCACGGACACCGGGTCGGCGTGGACGGTGCGCGATGACCAGCTGCCCGGCACGGTCAGGTACCACCGGGGTGCCTCGCCGGACCTGCCCGCGGTGACCGGGACCGCCTCGGACCTGCTGCTCTGGCTGTACGGCCGGGTCACCCCGGACACCGGCGGGGTGCCCGCGGACCTGCTGGCGCGGTTCCGCGCGCTGGCCGAGACCGACTGACCCCGCGCCGGGCCGCCGCCACGCTCAGCCGGGCTGCTCCCGGACCACGGCGACCCCGCCCGGCGCGACCTCCAGCCGGCCGGCCACCGCGGCACCGGACAGCAGTTCCCGCCCGCACACGCCGATGACCGCGGGCTGCGCGGTGTGGTTCAGCACGAACAGCCAGGACTGCCCGGCCGCGCCGCGCCGCCGCGCCGCCTCCACCCCCGGCCGCAGGCCCGGCAGCAGGGGAGCCAGTCCCGCGGCGGCCGCCGCCTCGCCGATGACGCGGTCCAGCGCGGTGTCCTCCAGCCGGGTGGACAGGTACCAGGCATGGCCCGCCCCGGCGCGGCTCCGGGTGATCGCGGGCTGGCCGGCCAGCGGTCCGGCCGCGTAACGGGCCAGCACCTCGGCCCCCGCGTCCCGCAGCAGCTCACTCCACACCGTGCCCGACTCGCCGGTGGACAGTGGCACCGGCTCCGCCGCGGGCAGCGGGAAGAACTCCTCGACCCGGATGCCGAGCAGGTCGCGCAGCGCCGCCGGGTAGCCGCCCAGCCGCACCTGGTGGGCCGGGCCCACGATCCCGCTGCCGAACGTGACCACCAGCTGGCCGCCGCCGGTGACGTAGTCGCGCAGCGACGCCCCGGCCTGGTCGGTGAGCAGGTACAGCGCCGGGGCGAGCACCAGCCGGTACCCGGACAGGTCCCCCTCCGGGCGGGCGAAGTCGCAGCCGATCCCGGCCCGCCACAGCGTGGCGTGCGCGCGGCGCACCTCGCCCAGGTAGCTGATGTCCGCGCCGCGCAGCCCCCGGGCCTCCAGCGCCCACCACGAGTCGGCGTCCAGCAGCACCGCGGCCGGCGCGGCGGCCGTGGACCCGGCCACCTCGGACAGCCGCCGCACCGCCCCGCCGAGCGCCACGACCTCACGGAACGCGGCCGAGTCCGGGCCGGCGTGCGGCACCATCGCGGAGTGGTCCATCTCGGCCCCGGCGCGGGACGCCCGCCACTGGAAGAACAGCACGCTGTCCGAGCCCCGGGCCAGGTAGCCCAGGCTGTCGGTGAGCATCCGGCCCGGCGCCCGGCTCAGGATCCGGCCGCCGTCATAGACCAGCCGGGTGGCCTGCTCCATCAGCAGCCACGGCCGGCCGCCCGCCCAGGACCGGGCCCGGTCGGCGGCGAACGCGATGTCCGCGGGCCCGTCCGGGCCGGCGCTGGACAGGTAATGGTCCACCGCGACCACGTCCACCTCGCGGCTCCACGCCCACGGGTCCACCACCTGGTAGTCCGGCAGCATGAAGTTGGTCGTGACCGGGGTGCCCGGGGCATGCCGGCGGATCGCGTCGCGCTGCTCGCAGAAGGCGGCCAGCAGCTCGGCGGACCAGAACCGGCGGAAGTCCAGCAGCTGGGACGGGTTGCCCAGCCACTGCGTGGCCCGCGGCGGGAGCACCTGCGCCCAGGCCGTGTACCGCTGGCCCCAGCAGGCGGTCCCCCAGGCTTCGTTCAGCGCCCGCAGGCCGCCAGCCGCGGGCCCGTACCTCCGCTGCAGCCAGCTCCGGAACGCGGTGGCGGCGTGCTCACACCAGCACACCGTGCCGTATTCGTTGTGCACGTGCCACAGCGCCAGGGCGGGGTGGCCGGCGTACCGGGCCGCCAGGGCGGCGGCGATCCGGCGGGCCGCCGTGCGGTAGGCGGGGGCGGCCGCGCAGTAGGTGTCCCGGCTGCCATGGGTGAGCCGGACGCCGTCCCGGGTCACCGGCATCGCGTCCGGGTGGGCCAGGGTGAACCACGGCGGCGGCGAGGCGGTCGGGGTGGCCAGGATGACCTGGACCCCGCCACGGTGCAGCCGGTCCAGGGTGGCGTCCAGCCAGCCGAAGTCGTACCGGCCCTCCTCCGGTTCCAGCAGCGCCCAGGAGAACACGCCGACCGTGGCGGTGTTCACCCCGGCCGCACGCATCAGCCGGCCGTCCTCCGCCCAGACGGCCTCGTCCCACTGTTCCGGGTGGTAATCCCCGCCGAACCACAGCCCCTGGCCGGCCGGCCCGGGCCGGGGGCGGCCCGGCTCACTGGTACACGCCGAGGGCGGCCAGCCGCAGCGGGCCGTCCAGGACCAGGTACACGTCGGTGACCGGCGGGCCGCCCGGGGACCGGGCGCGCAGCGGCGCGGTCACCTCGGTGTACCGGTACCGGCCGCCCGTGCCCGGGATCGTGACGGTGCCGAGCGGCTCGCCGCCGGCCGGGCCGGGCGGGCCCGCGGAGCCCGGGCCGCCGGGACCGTCCCGGCCAGGAGCCGCGGCGTACAGCGTGACCTGGGCCGCGCCCGGCTCCTCGCGGGCCGCGCGCAGCGTGAGCCTGGCCGGCCCCGGCCAGGCCGCCACGTCACGGAACCGGATCCAGCCCGGCCCCGGCCCGGCGGGCGCCACCACGTCACCGCGTTCCGGCGTCTCATCGAGCAGCGTGATGCCCTGGTAGTCATCGAAGGAGGCGGCGGCGGTGCGCACGCCGAGCAGCCGCCGCGGCGCCGGCTCCGGGCCGCCCACGGCCAGCCGGGCGACCTGGTGGATCGCGGTGGCGGACGACCCGGCCTGCACCAGGTACTCGCCCGGGTCCACGGTCATCCGGCCGGCCGCCGCGTCCCAGTAGGCCAGCGCGGAGAGCGGCACCGGGAGGTGCACGGTCCGGGACTCGCCGGGGGCGAGGGTGAGCCGGGTGAACGCGGCCAGCGCGCGGCGCGGCCGGGGGCGCCGCGGCGCGGCCGGGCCCGTGTAGCACTGGACGACCTCGGTCCCGTCCCGGGTCCCGGTGTTGCTGACCGTCACGCTGGCCGTCAGTACCGGCTGGTCCAGCGCCTTCGCGTCGGCGCCGCCGGCGTCCAGGCCGCTCATGCCCGGATCACCCAGGCCCAGCGAGCCGGCCTCGAGGCGGCCGGGGTCCAGCCGCAGCCCCGTGTAGCGGAACGTGGTGTAGGCCAGGCCGTGGCCGAACGGGTACAGCGGGCGGCCGTCGAAGTACAGGTACGTGCGCCGCGAGGCGATGATGTCGTAATCCAGCAGGCCGGGCAGGTCGTCGTCGCAGGCGTACCAGGTCTGGGCCAGGCGGCCTTCCGGGCCGTGCGCGCCGAGCAGCACCCCGGCCACCGCCCGGCCGGTTTCCTGGCCGCCGTGGCTGGTCCAGGCGATGGCGGGGACCTGCCCGGCCAGCGGGCCCAGGGCGTACGGGTAGCTGCTCATGATCACGAGCACCAGCCGGGGGCAGGCGGCCAGGATGGCCGCGGCCAGCCGGGCCTGGGCCGGCGGCAGCGCCAGCGTGACCCGGTCCTGGGTCTCCCGGCCGTTGATCATCGGCTCGTTGCCCAGCACCAGCACGCAGGCGCCGGCCGCGGCGGCCGCCTGCGCGGCGGCGGCCGCCCCGTCGCGCAGCACCTCCCAGCGGAACCGCTGCGCCCCGGCCGCGTCCGGCGCCGACGCGCGCAGCTCGCCGGGGGTGTCCCCGGCGGCGGCGTAGCGCCCGGTGGCCGTGGCCCGCAGCACGACCAGCCGGCCCGGATGGGCGGGCTGGTCGCCGGCCGGGGCGCCGCCCGCCTCGTCGCCGGGCCCCGCCGGGGCATCCTCCACCGTGAACGTTTCGCGCACCACCCAGCCGCCCGGCCGGGCCGCATCCGCGGCCAGGGCGCCGTCCTCCGCGACGGTCAGGTAGCGGCCGGTGGCCGCGGACCGGAAGGTGACCACGGCGCCCAGGGAGCCCGGCCCCCAGTCGAAGACGTCGAACTCGCCGAGGTCGGGCCCGCGGCCGCCGGCGGCGGCCAGCCGGACCCGGTCCGCGCCCTCGGCGACGGTGACCGTCCCGCCCGCCCCGGCCAGCGCGTCCCGCAGCCCGGCGGCCACGGTGACCTGGTAGGGCATGGTGCCGCTGTACCAGTCGGTGCGCAGCGTGTCGGCGAACGGGCCGGCCACGGCCAGCCGCAGTCCCGGCGCCGGTTCCAGCGGCAAGAGCCCGGCGTCGTTCTTGAGCAGCACGAGCGACTGCCGCGCGGCCCGCCGGGCCAGGTCCCGGTGCGCCGCGTCGGGGACGGGGCGGCCGGCGGCGCGGTAGGGATCGAGCCCGGGGTCGAACTCCCCCAGCCGCAGCCGGAGCAGCAGCAGCCGGCGCACGGCCCGGTCCACATCCGCCATCGTGATCAGCCCGCGGCGCAGCCCTTCGGTGATCCGGCCGGTGGTCACGCCGGAATCGGCGTCATGGTCGGTGAAGCTGTCCACCCCGGCCCGCAGTGCGGCGGCGTGGCTGTCCGGGTGGCCGGCGAAGTAGTGCTCGGTGTCGACCAGGTTGGACGGCGCCTGCGCGTCGCTGCACACCACCAGGTCCCCGGCGGTCCACCGGCGGAGCGTGTCGTTCAGGTACGGCGACACGTGATTCGGCCGGCCGTTCACCAGGTTGTAGGACGGCATCACGCCGGCCGCGACCCCGGCCGCGACCGGGCCGCGGAACGGCGCCAGGTCGTATTCGTGCCGCACCCGGGCCGGGACGACCGAGGAGGAGGTGTCCCGGTCCGTCTCGTTGTTATGCGCGAAGAAGTGCTTGAGCACCGGCGCGGTGCGCCAGAACACGGGGTGCTCACCGCGCAGGCCGGTGCAGTAGGCCACCGCCAGCCGCGCGGTGAGCAGCGGGTCCTCGGAGTAGCCCTCCTCGTTCCGGCCCCACCGCGGGTCCCGGAGCAGGTTGACCACCGGGGCCCAGACGTTGAGGCTGACCCGGGGGTCGCGCTCGTGCAATGCCCGCACCTCCGTGCTCACCGCCGCGCCGACCGCGGCGAGCAGGTCCGGGTCCCAGGTCGCGCCCAGCCCGGCCGCCTGCGGGAAGACGGTGGCGGCCCCGTGCCACGCGGCCCCGTGCAGCGCCTCGGTCCCGGTGCGGAACGCCGCGATGCCCAGCCGGGGCACCCCGGGCGACCGCTGGTGCAGCATGGCGATCTTCTCGGCCCCGGTCAGCTGGCTGAGCATGCCGTCCGCCCGGGCCCGCAGGCCCGCCTGGGCGGCCCGGTCGTGCGCTGGTGTGCCTGCCCGCTCCACCCGGCCCTCCGCTGAGTCGGCGTCCCTGGACATTCGAAGCGCTTCGACGCTGCCATCGCGGCCGGCGCCTGTCAAGCGCCGCCATTCTCCTCGCGGGCGGGGATTGCGGCCCGGGAGTCCCTCAGGGCCGGGGATTGCGGTTCGGCAGCGCTTGGCGATGATTTGGGAGTTGCCTCTTGCTCGGGGCAAATGGCCTGACGTAACCTCGGCGCAACATCGAAGCGCTTCGACACCTGGCGCCGGGCCGACCCGGGCCGACTGGGCCCGCCCGCCTCGCGATCGCCCGACGAAAGGTCGTGTCAGCTATGAACGCCGCATCCTTCCCGCGCCGCAGCGGTGCCACCATGAACCGCCGGTCCTTCCTCGGCAGCTGCGCCGCCGCGGCCGGCGCCGTGGCCGCCGCGCCCTTACTGGCCAGCTGCGGGACCGGCGGGACCGGCGGGACCGGGACCACCAGCGCCAGCCAGATCAGCAAGATCATGCCGGCCTACGTGCCGAGCAACCTGATCAAGCCGGACTACGCCAGCATCGACGGCTCCTCGCCCGGGTTCCTGAGCTATCCGGGCACCCTGGTGCACACGGTGCACGACGTGCCCGGCACCGGCGGCAGTTACACCGCCATCACCCCGCTGTGGGCGTCCATCCCGTCGCCCAGCGGGAACACCTACTACGACGCGGTGAACCGGGCGCTCGGCGCGACGCTCACCATGCAGCCGTCCAACGGGAACACCTACAACAACATCCTGCCGCCGCTGTTCTCCGGCAATAAGCTGCCGGACTGGATCCAGATCCCCACGTTCTGGACCGCCCCGCTGAACTTCGGCCAGGCGGTCGGGGCCAAGCTCGCCGATCTCACCCCCTACCTGGCCGGTGACAAGATCAAGGAGTACCCGAACCTGGCCGCCCTGTTCCCGGGCGCCTGGCAGGCGGGCATCTGGAACGACCGGATCTACGGCATTCCGGTGTTCCCCACCGAGTTCACCGTGGCCGGTTACCTGTACTACCGGGCCGATGTCCTGGACAAGCTGGGCATCGGCACGCCGCACATCACCTCCATCGACGACCTGTACCACCTGGGCCAGGAGATCAACGACCCGAAGGGCAAGCGGTGGGCCTTCGACGACATCTGGACCGGGCTGCTGCAGCCGTTCAACATCCCGCCCAACCCGCCCGCCTGGATCAGCAACGCCAAGGGTGACCTGGTCGCCGCCTGGGAGACCGAGAACATCATCGAGGCGATGGTGTGGGAGGCCAAGCTGGTCAAGGCGGGCCTGATGAACCCGGACGCGGTCGCGCTGGACACCAACTCGGCCAAGCAGCGGTTCTGGAGCGGCCAGGAACTGATCACCTTCGACGGCCAGGGCGCCTGGCTGGGCGCGGATGCCCAGTCCGGCGCGGCCGCGGACCAGGGATACGTGCGGATGGCGTTCCCGTTCTTCACCGCCAGCGGGTCGGGCACGCCGCGCATCGCGCTGGCCAACGGCACCGAGTGGTTCAGCTACCTGAACAAGAACCTGACCAAGGCCCAGATCACCGAACTGCTGCGGATCGCCAACTACCTGGCCGCGCCGTTCGGCTCACAGGAGTACACGCTGGTCAACTTCGGCGCGCCCAGCACCGACTACACGATGACCAGCACCGGGCCGCAGCTCACCGCGACCGGGAACAAGCAGGTCGCGCAGACCTACGCCTTCCTGGCCTCGGGGAACCAGGTGCTCAACAACCCCGGCTACACCCCGGTCACCCGGGCCCGCGCCGTGTACGAGCAGCAGAACGCCAGGTACGGCTACAAGCCGCTGTTCTACGACATGAACATCGCGCCGCCGTCCAGCCTGAACAACGCGATGGCCGCGCCCCAGTTCACCAGCAGCACCGGGAACATGATGCAGGAGGTGATCCGGGGCCGCAGCACGGTCGCGGACTTCCAGGCCGCGGTCAGGTCCTGGCAGGGCAACGGCGGCAACGCGCTACGCAGGTACTTCGACGGCATCCGCGCCAAGTACGGCGACGCGTAGGCGCCTGGCCTGATGTCCGCGATCACCAAGCCCCGGGCGGTGCGGAGGGCCCGGCCGCGGGCCGCCGCGGCGCCGGGCGCGCGGAAGACGCCGTGGCGGGCGCGGCTGCGCCGGGACCGGTCGCTGATCCTGATGACGCTGCCCGCCGTCGCGCTGCTGAGCGTCTTCGGCTACGCCCCGATGCTCGGCCTGGTGATGGCGTTCCAGAGTTACGACCTGTACGACGGGTTCCTGCACAGTCCCTGGGTCGGTTTCGCCAACTTCCAGCAGTTGTTCACCGACCCCGGGTTCTGGCACGCGTTCAGAACACCCTGGTGCTGTTCTCGGTCCAGCTGGTGCTGTTCTTCCCGGCGCCGATCGCGCTGGCGATCCTGCTGGACAGCCTGCTCGGCCGGCGGCTGCGGGCGTTCATCCAGGGCGTGGTGACCCTGCCGCACTTCTTCTCCTGGGTGATGGTGATCACCATCTTCCAGCAGATGCTCGGCGGCACCGGGCTGCTGGACACGTTCCTGCGCCAGCACGGCGTGGCCAACCCGGTCAACATCATGACCGATCCCGGCGCGTTCAAATTCCTGGTCGCCGCCCAGCTGGTGTGGAAGGAAGCCGGCTGGTCGATGATCGTCTTCCTGGCCGCCCTGGCCGCGATCAGCCCGTCGCTGTACGAGGCGGCGGCGGTGGACGGGGCCAGCTGGTGGCGGCGGCTGCGGCACATCACCCTGCCCGGCCTCAAGGGCATCACCGTGCTGCTGCTCATCCTCAACCTGGGCTACGCGCTCACGTTCGGGTTCGAGCAGATGCTGATCCAGCGCGGCGCGGTCGGCCCCGGGGCGTCCGAGGTGATCACGACGTTCTCGTACCAGTTCGGCATCGTCGAGGGGAACTTCAGCTACGGCGCGGCCGCGGGCCTCTTCCTGGGGGTGACCTCGCTGATCCTCATCCTGGCCGCCAACAAGGTGGCCCACCTGTTCGGCGAAGACGGGCTGTACCGGAAGTGAGGGCGACATGACCGCAACCCCGCTGACGGCAGCGCCGCGGCGGCGGCGCCGCGATCCCCGGCGGCCGATCTGGCAGGAGCAGCCGTCCCCGGGCGGGCAGGCGGGCAAGGGCGGCACGCTGGTCGTCATCCTGCTGCTGGTCCTGCTGCCGATGTACTCGATCGTGCTGACCAGTTTCTCCACCCAGGCGTCGATCAACATCGCCGGCGGCCTGGTGCTCGTCCCGCACGGGCTGACCCTGGACGCCTACCGGCTGATCATCTCCGGCGGCGTGGTGGCCCGGGCGCTGCTGGTCAGCCTGGGCATCACCGTGGCCGGTACCGCGTTCTCCATGGTGGTCACGGTCCTGGCCGCCTACGGGCTGTCCCGGACCGGCTCGTTCGGGCACCGGACGATCTTGTGGATCATGATGATCACGATGTTCTTCAACGGCGGGATCATCCCGCTGTTCCTCGTCGTGTCGGCACTCGGCGGCTACGACCAGTACTGGGCGCTGATCCTGCCGAGCGCGGTCAGCGTGTTCAACATCATCGTCATGCGGGCGTTCTTCACCAACACCGCCAGCGACGTCATCGAGAGCGCGCAGATCGACGGGGCCGGCGACTGGAGCATCCTGTGGCGGGTCGTGCTGCCGACGTCCAAGGCGGTCACCGCGGTCATCGCGCTGTTCTACGCGGTCGGGTACTGGAACTCGTGGTTCAACGTGCTGCTGTTCATGCCCGCGGACAGCGTCAAGTGGCCGCTGCAGATGGTCATGTACAACTACGTCACCGAGGGCATGACGATGGCCGGCACCGGCACCACCGGGGTCGGCCAGTACCTCGGCAACCAGCAGATCGCACCACTCTCGCTGCAGATGGCGGTGGTCGCGCTCACCGTCGTCCCGGTGCTGATCGTCTACCCGTTCGTGCAGAAGCACTTCACCAAAGGCGTGCTCCTCGGCGCGATCAAGGGCTAGCACCCGGTCCCCGTCCGGAGCGGGCACCCCAGCCAGGTGCATCCCGGGCCGGGAGCACGGCGCGGATCCGGCCCCGGGCGGCGGTGAAGCGCTTCGCGGCCATGCCGGCCGGCCTGCCCGGGGCCCGGCACCCGGCCCGCGCCTGCCTGGCCGCCGGCCCCGGCCACGGACCTGGTTCAACCTGGGCAAAGAGCCGCCGGCCGGGAAAGCACCGCGATGCTATTGTGGACATCGGTCACATCGGGGCGGCGAGGTGGGCCGGTCGAAGCGCTTCGATTTGGGACCACCCGGGGAGGACGGCACATGGCGACGCTCGCGGACGTGGCCCGTCACGCGGGAGTGGCCTCCAGCACCGTGTCCTACGTGCTCAGCGGGAAGCGCTCGGTCTCCGAGGCCACCCGGCGCCGGGTCGAGCGCAGCATCGAGCTGCTCGACTACCACCCGCACGCCGGGGCCCGCGCGCTGGCCAGCAACCGGTCGAACATCATCGCCCTGGTGGTCCCGCTGCGCAGCGACCTGTACGTGCCGGTGATGATGGAGATCGCCATCGCGGTGACCACGACGGCCCGCCGGTTCGGCTACGACGTGCTGCTGCTCACCAACGACGAGGGCCCCGACGGGATCCGCCGGGTCGCGGTCAGCGCCCGCGCCGACGCCATCATCCTGATGGATGTGAGCATGGACGACGACCGGCTCCCCATGCTCCGCGAGGTCGGCATCGATGCGGTGCTCATCGGGGTCCCGGCCGAGACGGCGGGCCTGGCCTGCGTGGACCTCGACTTCGCCGCCGCCGGCGCCCGGTGCGTCGATCACCTGGCCGGGCTCGGGCACCGCGACGTGGCGTTCCTCGGCGAGGCCCCGGCGGTGTACCAGCGGCGCAGCGGGTTCGCCGAGCGGGCGCTGCATGGCGCGGCCGATCGCGCGGGCCGCCGTGGCGTCCGCCTGGTGCACCGGCCGTGCGAGGGCAGCCACGAGGCCGCGGCCGGGGCGATCAGCCGGATCCTGGAGGAGCGCCCCGGCACGACGGGGCTCATCGTGCAGAACGAGGCCATCATCTCGCCGCTGCTCAGCGTGCTGCGCGCGGCCGGGCGGACCGTGCCCGAGGACATGTCGGTGGTCGCCATCTGCCCGGACCAGGTGGCCGAGCGGACCTCGCCGCACCTGACCTCGGTGGCCATCCCGGCCGAGGAAATGGGCCGCCGCAGCGTGGAACTGCTCGTCCGCCGGCTCAGCGACGGCGCGGCCAGCGAGGTCGTGCTGCTGCCGCCGGAACTGACCTCCCGGGGCAGTACCGGCCCGGTGCCGGCCGCCCGCTGAGCCGCTCGCGGCCGACTGGTCAGCCAGCCGCCCCGGGATCGACGAGGGCCCAGACGACCTTGACCGCGGTAGGGCTCAGCGCACCCGCGGCCGGAAAGTAGTAACCCCACCGCCGGCTCATCGCCTGCACCATTAAAAGGCCGCGCCCGGTCTCCCCGTCGCTGCTGACCAGGCCGGCCACCGGCGGTGCCGGGCTGCCGTCCCACACCTCCACCAGCACCTGCTGCTGGTCCGAGCCGAGCCGCAGGCCGATGGGTTGCGGCCTGCCCTCCGGCGGGTACCCGTCGCCGGCGTCCGCGCCGCCGGCCGAGGCGCGCAGCGCGTTGGTGGCCAGTTCCGAGACGATGAGTTCCACCGGGTCGCTGAGGCTGGTCAGGCCCCATTCCCAGAGCACCAGCCGGGCGTGCAGCCGCGCGCAGGGGACCGCGCCGGGCAGCGGCCCCAGCTCGAGTTGCGAGCGGAGTGGCCAGCCGGGGGCCGGGGTGGCCGGGTCATCGAGCCCGCCGGCCGGGCGGCGGGCCGCGGCGGGTAGCCGGGGTCAGGCGTGCCCGGGCCCCCGGCCGCCGAGCCGGAGCCGGAGCCGGGCGATCCATAGCCGCCCGGGCCATGGGCAGGCGATCCATAGCCGGGCGGCCCGGGCGTCCACAGGCCGGAGCCCGAGCCCCCCGCGCGGGGCCGGGACGATCCGGCACCCCCGTAGGGCCGGGCGGGGAAGGGCCCGGTGCCGGTCCGGTGCATCTCGCGGATCACCTCGCCGGTGTCGGGCAGCCGGTGCGGCTAGCGCCGGTTCGTCAATGCTCACACGTAGAATACGCCTAAGTATTTTGCCCTAGCATGCCCCGATTGCCTGCAAATATGCAAGATACTTATCGGTATTGTGCATGTCAGCTTACCTGGCAGATCGCGCCCGGCACCACTGCCGGCGCCGGAGGTGATCAATGGTGGCGCCCCCCAGCCCTCCTGTCCGCCGTAAGCGGCTGGGCAGCGAATTGCGCCGCCTGCGCGAACAGGCCCGCTTAACCTGCGATGACGTCGGGCGGCGACTGGACTGCTCCGGCACCCGGATCAGCCGGATAGAAACCGGCCGGATCAGCGCCCGCCCCGGCGACGTACGGGAAATGCTGGAGGTATACGGGGTCACCGGCGCCGACGCTGAATCCCTCGTGCAACTGGCCCGTGACGCCCGCCGCAAAGGCTGGTGGCAGGCTTACGGCCCGGTCATCCCGCCCTGGTTCGAGTCCTACCTGAGCCTGGAATCCGAGGCGTCCGGCATTCGCGAATTCGCGCCGATCACGCTCCCCGGGCTGGTGCAGACCGCGGACTACGCCCGGGCCCAGCTGGCCGGCGAGGCCGGATCCGGGGCGGCGGAGGGGCCCCCGGCACGGCCGCGGACATCGACGGCCAGGTGGCGTTGCGGCGGGAATGGCAGGCCCGGCTGGGCCGCCCCGATGCCCCGCGGCTCGCCCTGGTGATCGGCGAAAGCGCGCTGCGGACCCGGGCCGGCGGCCCGGAGGTGATGCGCGGCCAGCTGGACCACCTGCGGGAACTGGCCGCGCTGCCCGCCGTCTCGCTGCAGGTACTGCTGCTGCGCAGCGCGGCCGGAGCCCGCGCGGTCACCCCGTTCACCATCCTCGACTTCGCCGACCGGGCGGACCCGTCCGCCGTGTACCTGGAGTACCTCACCGGCAGCCTGGTGCTGGATGCCGCCGACGAGGTACGGCGGTACGCGGCGGTCTTCGGCCAGCTCCGCTCCGGCGCGCTCGGGACGGCCGACTCCGCGGAGTTCATCAGCGAGCTCGCCGGGCATCAAGGCGACGCCCCGGGCCGGTGAATCCCGGCGGCCGGATGGCCGGCCCCGCGACCGCCCCGTGCACCAGCCCCGGAATTGACCAGCTGATCAGCTGTCCGGGTCCAGCCGGGCCAGGACCCGGCCCTGCTCGGCCAGCTGGCGGCCGTGCTTGAGCTGGGTCTCGTGGATCATCCGCAGGGTGGCGATGATCCCGTCCAGCGCCTGGTTCTGCTCGGACAGGGTGTGCCGCTGGCCATCCTGCTCGTCGCGGAGCGCCTGCAGCAACTGCCGCTGCGCGCTGAACGAGTTATTCAGGTCAGCCACATCCCGGTCGACCATGGCGAACAGGTCGGCGGCCCGGCGGCCCTCGTTCCGCACTTCAGCCAGCGCAGCGACCTGGTTTTCCAGGTCCTCAAGGCGCTTGAGGATCTTCTCATCGAATTCGGTCACGCTCGCCTCCGGCCGCACTCCGCGACACGAGCATAAGCGGCGCGGCCCGGCCGGAAGGCCGGATCTGGTCAAGGCTGGCGATTCGGCCGCCACTGATCGCGCAGCCGGGCCAGGTCGGCCAGCGGCCCGAGGTGGCGCAGCTTGTCCGGGTTGATGATCGAGCGGACGGTCAGCACCTGCCCGCCCGCGATGTCCAGCACGAAGATGCTGACGATCCGCCCGTCCGGATCGAGGCACAGCCCGCCCGGCTGCCCGTTGACCTCCGCCGGGCGGACCTCGATGCCCAGGTCGCGGATCAGCCCGCCCAGGCCGGCCAGCAGCCGGGCGGCCCGCTCGCGGCCGGTGATGGGCCGCGGCCAGGAGGGCCGCTGGCCACCGCTGTCGCCGTAGACCACGGCGTCCGCGGCGAGCATGCCGACCAGGGCGTCCAGGTCCCCGTCCCGGACCGCCCGGAAGAAGCCGGCCGCCAGCTCCTCCCGCTTGCCGCGGGACGCCTCGAACCGCGGCCGGCCCTGCGCGATGTGCTTCCGGGCCCGGGTCGCCAGCTGGCGGCAGTTGGCCTCGCTCTTGCCGACGATGCCGGCCACCTCGTCGTAGCCGAAGCTGAACACATCGTGCAGCAGGAACACGGCCCGCTCCACCGGGGACAGCTGTTCCAGCAGCAGCAGGAAGGCCATGGACAGCGAGTCCGCCTGCTCGGCCGCCTCGGCCGGGTCGGGCGGCAGGGCCGGCCCGGCCGGGAAGCCCCCGCCCGAGCGGGCGGCCGCGCCGGTGAGCACCGGCTCCGGCAGCCACGCGCCCGGGTAGGACTCCCGGCGGGCCCGGGCCGACCGCAGTTCGTCGATGCACAGCCGGGTGGTCACCGCGGACAGGTACGCCTTGGCCGACCTGATCGAGGCCGCGTCCTGCGACGCCGACCGGTGGTACCGGAGAAACGCTTCCTGAACGACATCTTCAGCCGCGCTGACACTGCCCAGCATGCGGTAGGCGATGGCGAACACCAGCGGCCGGAGCCGGGGAAATGCCTCGGCCGCACTGGCCGGGCCGTCACCGCCCGGGCCGCCCGGGCCGCCCGGGCCGGCTACGTCAGGACACATCCGCCTGCACCGGGCTGGCCAGTCCCCGGGTGAACCCCTCGCGCCAGCTGGGCCAGGCCGGCTGCCAGCCGAGTTCCCGCCTGGCCTTCGCGTTGGAGCAGCCCCGGATCTGGGTCATCATCGACACTCCCACCTCACCGGCCGCCAGCCGGCCCAGCCACAGCGGCATCCGGCGCGGCGGTTTCGCGCCGAGGGCCCGGGCCAGGAACGGCAGCCACTCGGCCACCGTAGCGGGCTCATCGTCCACGACGTTGTAGACGCCCGGCTGGCCGCGGTGGACCGCGGCGGCCGTCGCGCTGGCCGCGTCGCTGACGTGCAGGAACGACCAGATGCCCGCCCCGTCGCCGAGCACCGGGACGGTCCGCCTGCGGACCAGGCCGAAGAACTCGTCACTGGCGCCGTAGCCGTACAGCGAGCCGTAGCGGAGCACCAGGCCCTGGACCGGGGCGGCCGCCGGGACCACCTGCTCCACATGCCGGATCGCCGCCAGGCTCTGCCGCTGCGCCGCAGGCGGCCGGGGATCCAGCGGATCCTCCTCGGACTGGACCCGGCGGCCGTCCCGCGCGCCGGGCCACCCCGCGTAGCTCTGCGCGATGAACCGGCGGACCCCGGCCGCCCGGGCCGCGGCCAGCAGGTGGTCAGTCCCCTCGGTGCGCAGCCGGTTGGTGGCCGCGAACTCGCGGTCGAAGCGGCGGAAGCTGGTCACCCCGGCCAGGGCCGTCATCTGGTGGATGATGACCTCCGGCTCGGCCCGGGCCACCGCCTCCCCGACCGCCGGCCCGTCCAGGCCGTCCAGGATCACCGGCTCGGCCCCCAGCGCGCGCAACTGCCCGGCCCGGGCCGGGTTCCGGGTGCTCGCGGTGACCTGGTGTCCCCCGGCGGCCAGCCGGGGCAGCAGGTGCTGTCCGATCACCCCGGTCCCCCCGGCAACGAAGATCCGCATTGACCGGCTCCCTCCGTTCTCAGGCTGCCCGGCCCACGGTGAGCCCGGCACCCTCTCAGACGAGAACCCCCGCCCCGCTGTGACACCCCGCGGGCCCGGCCCGGGGCCCCCGCCCCGCTATGGCACCCCCCGGGGGCCCGGGCCCGGGGGCCGGCCAACTACATGAAAGCGACAGCCATGCACAACGGACTACAGCAAGTCCCCAGCCATCCCGGCGGGGCGGAGGCCGGGGCGCTCCGGGGGCGGGTCAGCAGGCGCCCTGGCCGGCCCAGGCGGCAACGGTGTCGGCCTGGGTGCCGCCGTTGACGGTCATGGCCCGGTTCGCCACGTACCCGCAGCCGGCGGTCTCCTCCACGCCGGCCCAGGTGCCGCCCAGGTCGTACTTGTAGGACAGGGCAGTGTCCGCGGCCGCCGTGACGGTAGCGGTCCAGTGGGTGGCATCCACCTGGGTCATCGGGAGGCCGTCCGGGGCCCAGTCGGGCTGGCCGAGGCCCAGCGCGGACAGGTTCCCGGCCAGGTACACCGCGTCCCCGGAGGCGTCCGGGCCGGCCGGCACGGTCACGGTGACCGTCTCGGTCACGACGGAGGCCGTGGCCACCGCGGCCACGTCGAGGGCCACCGCGCTCCCGGCGGGCACGGTGAGGTCGGCCTGGCCGGCCGCGTTCACCGGGACCACGCTGCCGGTGCACCCGCCGCCGGTGCCCGGGCCGCCGCTGATCACGTCGCAGTAGGTCCCGGCGGGGAGCCCGGTGCTGAAGCTCCGGCTGACCGGGACGCTCTCGTCGTTGATCGCGACCCAGGCACTGGCCCCGCGGCTGAACGCGATCGCGTCGCTGCCGTCGGTCCACCAGTTGGCCACCGGGGCGGCGCCCGCCGCGTTGTGCCAGCCCACCATGCCCGCGATGGCCGGCCAGCGCTCCTCGCATTCCCAGGTCCCGGAGCCGCAGCCAGGCGGGGCGATGGCGTTGCCGCCGGCGCCCGGCGGACCCTGGTCATACGAGCTGAACGCGTAGTCGGACAGCACCAGCGGGGTGCCGTAGTCCCAGGCCAGCAGGAACACGTTGGCCAGCACGTAGGCGGCGCCGTCGGCGTAGTACAGCGCGCCACCGTCCCGCTCGGTGTCGTGGTCATCCACGAACGCGACCGCGTCGGCACTGGGCACCAGGCCGGCCGGTTCCAGGCTGGCCCGAAGTCACTGAGCGACGCCAGCGTGCCCGACGTGAAGGCGTCGTACAGGTCCCAGCCATACCGGTACTCCAGCAGCGAGCCGGTGCCCTCGTACATCTCCGGGGTGACCGGCTGCCCGGCCCCGTACTCGACGTCCTGGTAGATGAACACCGGCCGGGTCAGCAGCGCCTCGATGGCCGCGATGTCGGCCGGGGCCATGTCCTTGGCCGCATCCCAGCGGAAGCCGTCCACGCCCAGGGCGAGCAGGCGGTTCAGGTAGGCGGCCTCCTGCTGCCGCACGTAGGCCGAGCCGGTGTCCAGGTCGGCCAGCCCGGACAGCTGGCAGTTCCACACCTGCGACTCGTCGTCCCAGTTGGTGATCGAGGTGTGGCAGGTGTGGAAGTCCGCGGCGGAGTACAGCGGCGGGTAGTCGTACATGTCGGGGAACGTCGTGCCCGCATCGCCGGTGCCGCCGGACCCCTGCGCCGTCATGTGGTTGAGCACCACGTCCGCGTACACCTTGACCCCGGCGGCGTGACAGGACGAGATCATCGCGGCGAGCTGTGCCTGGGTGCCGAACCGCGAGGTCAGCGCGTAACTGACCGGCTGGTACGCCTGCCACCACGGGTACCCGCTGCCGGGCAGCACCACCGCCTCCTCGGGCGGGGAGATCTGCACCGCGCCGTACCCGTCCGGGCCGAGCACGGTGGTGCACTCGGCGGCGATGGCGGTCCACGGCCAGTCAAACATCGCCGCGATCACCCCGGGCGCGGCACCCGGGCCGGCCGCGGGGGCCGCCAGGGCGGCCGGCCGCGCGGGCGCGGGTAAGGCGGCCGGCCGCGCGGCCGCGGGCGCGGGTAAGGCGGCGGGGACGTGGCGGGGAGGCTGGAAAACAGGGCCGCGGCCGCCGCGAGCGCGGCGGCGGTGGCGATGCGGAACGCGATCACGGGGCAGACCCTCCAGGCGCGGCGACGGGAACCGTGACAGCACGGCAGCACGCGACCCTGCGGCCGGCGGCCGCACCCAGACAGATCACCAGCGGCGGGGGCGGGGCCCCGGCCGAGGAATGAAGTATCACGCCAATCCGCGCGGCCGGTCAATGAGCAAAGAGGCCGCGACAAGGGCGTTACGGAAACTTTGACACTTTGTTTCTAAATTATTTCAGGCCCAGGTTCTGGCCGGTTGTTTCCGCCAAATCTATGTTTGCGGCAACCAATGATCCCGCCGCCCCCGGACGGCCAGCCCGGTCCCGGAGCCAGCGGCGCGAGGGGAGGACGCGATGCCTACCTCTGTCCGCACCCGGCCCGGCCGGTCCCGCCGCCCCGGCCGGTTACTGCCCCGGCCGAGGGTCGCGGCCGTGGTGGCCGCGCTCGCCGTGGCGGGCGCGCTCACCACGGCCGCACCGGCCCTCGCCGCCGGCCCCGCCCCGGGCGCCCCCGGCGCCAACGCCACCTGGAACGAGTCGAACCTGCAGGCGTTCGCGGACTCCCTGGGATCCGCGTCGAAGGTCTGGTACACGCTCGGCAACGGCGAGCTGGAGAACGTCTTCTACCCGCAGGCCGACACCCCGGACACCTTCGGCCTGCAGTACATCGTCACCGACGGGTCCACGTTCACCGGCACCGAGACCGCGAACACCAGCCATGCCATCTCGCTCACCGACCCCACCTCGCTGACCTGGCAGCAGGTGAACACGGCCAGCAACGGCGACTTCAAGATCACTAAGACCTACGTCGCCGATCCGTCCCGGTCGGTGATCCTGATCCAGACCACGTTCACCAACCTCAGCTCCGGCCCGCTCCAGCTGTACGCCGACTACCTGCCGCAGCTGAACAACCAGGGCATGGGCAATACCGGCGGCACCGACTCCGCCAGCGGCGACCTGGTGGCCAGCAACGGCTCGGTGTCCAGCGCGCTGGCCTCCTCCACCGGGTTGCGCCAGACGACCAGCGGGTATGTCGGCAGCTCCAGTGACGGCAGCCAGCAGCTGGCCAGCAGTCACGCGCTGACCAGCACGTACACCTCCGCGTCCACCGCCGGGCACATCGTCCAGGTGGCCCAGGTCCCGGTGGCCGCGAGCGGGTCGACCACCTTCACCCTGGCGCTGGCCTTCGACACCAGCCAGTCCGCGGCCATCTCAGACGCGGCCGCGTCGCTGGCGGCCGGGTTCACCTCGCTGCAGAGCTCGTTCCAGTCCGGCTGGCACTCCTGGATCGCCGGCCTGAACGCGCCCCGGCCTCGGTGACCGGCAGCAGCCCGCTGCTGGAGCAGTACGACGTCTCGCTGATGGAGGTCAAGGCGGACGAGGACAAGACCTACGTCGGCGGCTTCGTGGCCGCCCCGACCGACCCGTGGGGCAGCAGCGTCAGCGCGAACAGCGCCGGCGGCCACGGGTACCACGTGGTGTGGACCCGGGACGAGTACGAGATGGCCTCCGCCCTGCTCGCGGCCGGGGACGCCACGGACGCGAACGCCGCCCTGCAGTACATCTTCTCCTACGAGGAGGAGTCGAACGGGGCGGTCAAGCAGAACAGCTTCCTGAACGGCACCACCGTGTTCGGCTCCCTCCAGATGGACGAGGTGGCCGACCCGATCATCCTGGCCTGGCAGCTGGGCGCGACGAACTCGGCCGACTGGGGGCACGTCGAGGCACTGGCCAACTACCTGGTGGCCAACGGGCCGACGACGCCGCAGGAACGCTGGGAGGAGAACGGCGGCTACTCTCCGGCCACCATGGCCGCGGAGATCGCCGGGCTGGTCTGCGCCGCGTCGATCGCCGAGGCCAACGGCGCCACCAGCCAGGCGGCGACCTATCAGTCCACCGCGCTGTCCTGGGCGTCCCAGGTGGACGGCCTCACCTACACCACCACCGGCTCGTACGGCGGCGGCAGCTACTTCCTGCGGATCACCCCGGACGGCAACCCCAACTCCGGGGCCTCGATCGGCATCGCCAACGGCGGCGGCAGCCACGACGACCGCACCGTGGTCGACCCCAGCTTCCTGGAGCTGGTCCGGCTGGGCATCAAGGCGGCCACCGCGACCGACATCACCAACACCCTGCCGGTGGTGGACTCCCAGCTGAAGGTGACCACGCCGGAGGGGCCGATCTGGCACCGGTACGACTTCGACGGTTACGGCGAGACCTCCTCCGGCGGTGACTACACCGGCTCCGGCACCGGCAACCCGTGGCCGGTGCTGACCGGGGAGCGCGGTGAGTACGACGTGGCCGACGGCAACCTCAGCGGCGCCCAGTCCCTGCTGGCGACGATGGCCGGCGCGGCCAACGCGGGCTACCAGATCCCGGAGCAGGTGTGGGGCGGGTCCACCGGCACCGGCGGGTTCACCTTCGGCCAGCCGGACAACTCCTCCACCCCGCTGATGTGGGCGATGGCCCAGTACGTGCGGCTGGCCATCGACATCTCCGCGGGCCAGGACACCGACACGCCCTCGGTGGTGACCCAGTGCGTGCAGCACGGCAGCTGCCCGGTCAGCGGGTCGGTCAAGGAGACCGTCAACGTGACCGTGCCGGTGAACACCGACGCCTCCGGGGACACCGTCTACCTGGCCGGGAACCTGTCCGCGCTGGAAGCCTGGGCCAGTCCGACTGGGCGGCCAACGGCATCCCGATGACCCGGGTCAACGCCGACACCTGGACCGCCACCGTCACCGCCGCCGCGGACACCACCCTGTCCTACAAGTACGACCTGGGCGGCTCGTGGAACAACGTGGAGAAGAACGCGGCCTGCGGCGACATCGGCAACCGCACCATGAGCGTGAACGGCGGCACGGTGAACGACACCGTGGCCAACTGGGGCGGCCCGGCCGCCTGCGGCAACTCCACCGCCGTGATCAACGTGACGGTCCCCGCGACCACCCCCAGCGGGGACACCGTCTACCTGTCCGGCAACTACGACGTGCTGGGCACCGGCATCCCCAGCGGGGATGACTGGATCGCCACCGACTACCCGATGATCAAGACCGGCACGGACACCTGGTCGGTGACCATCACCGGCGTCCCGGTGGCCGCCTTCCAGTACAAGTTCACCCTCGGCTCCTGGAACAACGTCGAGGAGTCGGCCAGCTGCGGGTTCATCCCGAACCACGCCTTCGGGTTCAACTCGGCCGGCTCGTACACCGCCAACGACACCGTCGCCGCCTGGGAAGGCACCGGCTCCTGCTGAGCCGCCTTGCGGCCCTACCCGCCCCGTAGACGTGCCGCCGGCCACCTCACCCAGACGGGTGGCCGGCGGCGCAGCCAGGAGACACCATGCAGGCTTGCCCCCGGCCGGGCCCGTCCCGGCGCCCCCTCCCCCGCCCTCGATCCCTCGCCTTGGCCCTCGGCGGCGCGTTAGTGCTCGGTGCCGCCGGCCTGCCGGCGCTGGCCGGACCGGCCCAGCCGGCCGCGGCCGCGGCCAGCTGCCCGTGGGTCGGCTCGTCCGCGCCGATCTCGCAGCGGGTCAGCCAGCTGCTGGCCGCGATGAGCACGGCGCAGAAGGTGTCGGTGCTGACCGGGGCCGGCGGGTCCAGCTACGTCGGGTTCATCCCGGCCATCGGCGCGCTGTGCATGCCGGCGCTGAACCTGGAGGACGGCCCGGCCGGCGTCGGCGACGGGATGGGCAACGTGACCCAGCTGCCCGCGCCGGTGGACGTCGCCGCCACCTGGGACACCGCGGCGGAGAAGCTGTACGGGCAGGTCATCGGCGCGGAGCAGGCCGCCAAGGGGACCACGGTGGACCTGGGGCCGACCATCAACATCGTCCGCGACCCGCGCTGGGGCCGCGCGTTCGAATCGATCGGAGAAGACCCATACCTGAACGGCACCCTGGGCGCGGCCGACATCCAGGGCGTGCAGTCCTCCGGGGTGATGGCGCAGGTCAAGCACTTCGCGGTGTACAACCAGGAGACGAACCGGAACACGCCGTCGGACAACGCGGTGGTGAGCACCCGGGCCGAGCAGGAGATCTACCTGCCCGCGTTCCAGGCTGCCGTGCAGCAGGGCGCGGCGTCCTCGGTGATGTGCTCCTACAGCACGGTCAACGGCACGTATGCCTGCCAGAACCCGTACCTGCTGTCCACGGTGCTGCGCCAGCAGTTCGGCTTCGGCGGGTTCGTCACCTCCGACTGGGGCGCGACCCACTCCACCGCGGCGTCCGCGAACGCCGGCCTGAACATGGACATGCCCGGCAACGACGGCTATTACGGCAGCGCGCTGGCCAGCGCGGTGTCCTCCGGCGCCGTGTCCACGGCCACGCTCAACTCGCTGGTCACCCCGGTGCTCACCGAGATGTTCGCGTTCGGCCTGTTCGACGAGCCGCCGGCCGGCTCGCCGGCCGAGCCGGCCGACCAGTTCCGCGCACGTCGCGGACGCGCTGCAACTGGCCGAGGAGGGCACCGTGCTGCTCAAGAACAACGGCGGCGTGCTCCCGCTGACCTCCGCCGACAAGTCGGTCGCGGTGATCGGCGCGGACGCCTCGTCCAGCCCGCTGACCGCGGGCGGCGGCAGCGCCGGGGTGACCTCCACGGGCACCGTCACCCCGCTGCAGGGCATCACCGCCGCCGCGCCCAGCGGGGTGACGGTCAGCTACAACGACGGCTCGTCCGACAGCTCCGCCGCGTCGCTGGCCGCCTCGTCCAGCGTCGCCGTGGTGTTCGCCAGCAACAGCGAGTCCGAGGGCAGCGACCTGCCGCAGATCGACCTGTCCAGCGCGGAGAACTCGCTGATCTCGGCGGTGGCGGCGGCCAACCCGCACACGATCGTGGTGCTGAACACCGGGTCCGCGGTGACCATGCCGTGGCTGTCGTCGGTGGCCGGGGTGCTGGAGGCCTGGTACCCGGGCCAGCAGGACGGCACCGCGATCGCCGCGCTGCTGTTCGGCACGGCCGACCCGTCCGGGCACCTGACCGTGACGTTCCCGCAGTCGCTGTCCCAGGTGCCGGCCAGCACGGCCGCGCAGTGGCCGGGTACCGGCGGCACCGTGCAGTACTCCGAGGGGATCGACGTCGGCTACCGCTGGTATGACGCCCAGGGGCTGACCCCGCTGTTCCCGTTCGGGTACGGGCTGTCCTACACCACCTTCTCGTTCAGCAACCTGAAGGTCACCGCGCTGCCCAAGGGCGGCGCGGCCACGGTGACCGCGACGGTGACCAACACCGGCTCCCGGGCCGGCGCCGACGTGGCCCAGCTGTACGTCACCGATCCGGCCGCGGCGGGCGAGCCGCCCCGCCAGCTGGAGGGCTTCGCCCGGGTGAACCTGGCCCCCGGGGCCAGCCAGACGGTGTCGTTCCCGCTCACCCAGCGGAACCTGTCCTACTGGAACACGGGCAGCAACGCCTGGGCCACCGCCACCGGCAGTTACGGGATCGAGGTCGGCGACTCCGACGGGCACCTGCCGCTGTCCGGGACCCTGGCGGTCACCTCGGCGCAGCTGGGCCAGCCGGTGACGATCACCAGCCCGGGCCCGCAGGAAGGCATCGCCGGCCACGCGGTGTCGGTGCCGGTGGCCGCCGGCGACTCCACCAGCGGGCAGTCGCTGACCTTCACCGCCACCGGGCTGCCGGCCGGCACGTCGATCTCCGGGTCGGGCACGATCACCGGGACGCCGGCCACGGCGGGGACATCCACGGTCACGGTGACCGCGGCCGACGGCACCGGCGCCTCGGCCAGCACCTCGTTCACCTGGACGGTGGCCCCGGCCGGCTCGGGGCTGATCACCGCGCCGCTGGTCGGCTACCAGGGCCTGTGCCTGGACCTGACCGGGGACAGCAACACCAACGGCACCAAGGTCGAGATCTACACCTGCAACGGCACCAACGGCCAGCAGTGGACCGAGGAGCCCAACGGGACCGTCCACGCGGACGGCAAATGCCTGGACGTGATCGGCGGCGCGACCGGCAACGGGTCCCTGGTCGACCTGTACGACTGCAACGGCACCGGCGCCCAGGTGTGGCAGCCGCAGTCCGATGGCGCGCTGCTCAACCCGCAGTCCGGCAAGTGCCTGGACGACACCGGGTGGTCGACCACGCCGGGCACCCAGGTGCAGATCTGGAGCTGCACCGGCAACGCCAACCAGTCCTGGACCCACCCCTGAGGCACGGGTGCCCGGCGGCCCGGGAAGGCCGCCGGGCACCCGTTCGCCCCAGCCTGCTGAGCTGGGCTGGGTCAGCCGGTGCAGCCCGGCCACCGAGGCGGCCGGCGAGCAGTTGTTCACGAAGTTGAACTGGACCTGGGTGCTGGTCAGCTTGACGGTGCCGCCGTCGTTGTAGATGCCGCCGCCCGCACCCCCCGGGGCCTGGTTATGGATCACCTTGCTGAACTGCAGCCCCAGCGTGCCGCTGGAGTCGTTGTAGATCCCCCCGCCGGCGGTGGTGGCGGTGTTCTGCTGGAATGTGGTGGTCCCGATCGTGGCCTGGTAGTCGTTCTCCAGGCCGCCACCGTACTCGGCGGTGTTGCCGGTGAACGTGCCGCCGTCCAGCGTCAGCGCGTCCTCGTTGTAGATGGCGCCTCCGTAGGAGCCCGTGTTGCCGGTGGCCGCGAGGGTGGTCACGGTCAGCGTGTCCTCGTTGTAGATGGCGCCTCCGTAGGAGCCGGCGTTGTTCCCCGTGAACGTGGTGTTCTTCAGCGTCGCCGGGCTGACGCTGTAGAGGGCGCCGCCGTAGTCGCTGGCCGAGTTCTGCTTGAAATACCCGTGGTCCACCCTGAGGGCGCCGCCATCGTTGTAGATCGCGCCACCGTAGTCGGCGGAGTTCCCGTTGAAGTTGGCCACCCCGACGGTGGCAGTCCCATCGTCCACATAGATGGCGCCCCCGTCATCGGTCGCGCTGTTGCCGTTGAACGTGTCGCTCAGCGCCACGGTGTCGTAGCCGTCGTACAGGGCGCCGCCGTAGTCGCCGGCCGTGTTGCCGGTGAACGTGGAGCCGGTGACCAATGCGGGGTCGTCGTTGTAGATCGCCCCGCCGTAGTCGGCGGACGTGTTGCCGGTGAAGGTGGCACCGGTCACGGTGAGGCCGAATTCGTGGTAAATGGCGCCGCCGTACTCGCCGGAGTGGTTCCGGGCGAACGTGCCGCCATGCACGGTGACCGGGCCGTCCTCGCCGTAGATGGCCCCGCCATAGGCCGCCGCGTCGCCGTTCATGAAGTTGATGCCCTCGGTGGTGAGCGCGCCGCCCGGCCCGACGGTCAGCAGGCTGAACGCCGGCGGGCTGCCGGTCGTGCTGCGCGCGATGGTGCTCGGCCCCTCGATGGTGAGCGGGACGGTCACGTTCGGCAGGGCCGAGCTGAGCACGTAGGCGCACCGCTGGTTCAGTTGCAGCACCTCCCCGCTGGTGGCGGTGGAGATGGCGGTGGACAGGCGACCGACGCCGCACGGCACGTTGACCACGTTCGAGGCCAGCGCCGGCCCGGCCCCCACCCCGCCCGCCACCAGGCCGCTGGCCGCCGCGGCGGCCAGCGCGGCCTTACTCAATGCCATTCGCATGGATATCCCCCAGGAAAGATGCCGGGCAGTCTCTAACGCACCTCAGCCGATGCAGCCGGGAACGGACGCCGCCGGTGCGCAGTTGTTGACGACGTTGTTCTTCACCCGGGTGCCCTTCAGCGTGGCGGTGCCGTCGTTGTAGATGCCGCCGCCGCTGGACGCGTGGTTAAGCGTCACGGTGCTGAAGTTCAGCGCCAGCAAGTCGTCGTTGTAGATCCCGCCGCCCTCGTCCGACGCCGAATTCTGCTGGAAGGTGGTGGTGCCGACCGTGGCCGAGCTTTCGTTATCCAGCCCGCCGCCGTAAGCGGCGGTGTTGCTGGACAGCGAGCCCCCGTCCATCATCAGCGTGTCGTCGTTATAGATGGCGCCACCGTCAGGGGCGGAGTTGTGGCTGGCGGCGATGGTGACGATGGTCATGACGTCGTCGGTGTAGATGGCACCGCCTTCGCCTGCGGTGCTGTTCCCGGTGAACGTGGTGTTCCTCAGCGTCGCGGTGTCGTAGTTGCCGATGGCGCCGCCATATTCGGTAGCCGAGTTCCCCTTGAAATATCCGCGGTCCACCGTGAGGTCGCCGCCGTCCGTGAGGATGGCGCCGCCGTACTCCGATGAGTTCCGGAAGAAGTTGCCCAGGCCGACGGTGGTCGTGCCACTGTCCGCTTCGATGGCCCCGCCGTAGACGGTCGTGCTGTTGTCGGCGAAGGTGTCGTTCAGCGCCACCACGCTCGCGTCGTCATACAGGGCCCCGCCGTAGTCGCCGCCGTTGTTCCCGGTGAAGGTGGACCCGGTGATGAGCGCCGGGTCGCCGTTATAGATGGCACCGCCGTACGTAGCCGCGCCGTTCTGGCTGAATGTGGCGCCGGTCACGGTAAGGCCGTCGCCGTTGTAGATCGCCCCGCCGTACTCGCCGGAGTTGTTCCCGCTGAACGTGCCGCCGTGCACCGTGACCGGCCCGTCCTCGCCGTAGATGGCGCCGCCATAGGTGGTCGCGTCACCGTTGGTGAAGCTGACCTTGTTCGTGGTCAGGTCACCGCCGGAGCCGACGGTCAGCAGGCTGAAGGCAGGCGGGCTGCCGGTGAGGCTGCGCTCGATGGTGGCCGGCCCGTCGATCGTGAGCGTGGTGGTCACGTCGGGCAGCGCCGTGGTGAGCACGTACGTGCAGTTGGCCAGCTGCAGGGTGTCCCCGCTGGACGCGGCGGAGATCGCGGTGGCCAGGGCGGTGGGACTGCACGGCACCGGCGTCACGGTCGCGGCCAGCGCGGGCCCGGCGCCCAGGCCCGCCACGGCCAGGCCGCTGGCCGCCGCCGTGGCCAGCGCGCTCTTACTCAAGGTCATTCGTGTCCATCGCATGGATATCCCCCAGATAGGTCGTAGATCACTGGTGTGGCCGGGGCCGGGCTCAGGCCGGTGCAGAGGGATCTTTGGGACAAATGACCGGCTCTGATTACTTAGCCGAACCGGACCATAGCACAGTGTGACGACCAGGATGGGCGCTCAGCGTCCTCGGTCCCTGGCCAGCCTCAACCTCCCGGGCATTAATGCCCGGGAGCGATGGTCCGGGCAGTTACCCCGCAGGCGGCACGACGGGCAGCGACAGCACCGCCGGATCGGTGCCGCCGAGCCGGATCTGGATGTCGGCGGGGACGAGGCGGGTGGCGGTGGCGGGCGGCTCGCCCGAGCCGGTGTTGCGGGCGAACCGGGGGTGGGCGCCCCCGGACACCGTGAGCCTGATCCGGTGGCCGGCCCGGAACCGGTAGGCGGTGGCACTCATCCCGACGGTGATCACGAACTCGCCGGGCCCCTCGCCACCGGGCCCCTCGTCACCCGGGCCGCCGTCACCGGGCTGGTGCCGCTGCAGGCCGTCGCACACGCTGGTGGACCGGCCCCGCTCGTCCACGTCGCACAGCCGGGCGAAGAGGTCCAGGTGCGGGTGGCTGGCCAGGACCCGGAACCGGGCGCTGACCGGGCCGATCACCTCCAGGTCGGCGGCCAGCGGCGCGCTGGTGAACACCAGCACGTCGGCGCGGGATTCCAGGCGGCGGTTGTCGGCCGGGCCGGCCTTGGTGGACAGGAGCTGGCCGCCGGCCGACGGGGTGGGATCGGCGGGGTCATAGCGGAAGCCGGCGGTGCCCGCGGTGGCCGGCCGGTCGGTGCTCAGGGCCCGGCCAGCAGCGGCGTACCAGGGCTGGGGCGTCATCCCGGGCGGCGGCCAGTCGGCCAGGTCCCGCCACTCGCCGGACCCGCCGACGTGCAGCCGCACGGGCGGTTCCGTTAGGGTGCCGGGGTTCTCGGCCAGGTGCGCGTGCAGCCAGCGGAGCGCCTCGCCCGCCACGATGGGCAGGTCGTGATTGAACCCGGACGTGTGCGTCCACGGCCCGACGGTGAGCCGGGCCGGCGTGCCGGCCGCCCGCCGCCGGGCGTAGTCGTCCAGGGTCCCGTCCAGGCAGATGTCGTACCAGCCGGTGAGCAGGCTGGCCGGCACCGCCGGCACCGGGGCGCCCGGCGGGACGTCGAGACTGCGCCAGTACTCGCTGCCGGGATCGGGGTTGGCCAGCCACTCCTCGAAGTACCCGAGCCGGCCCCCCAGGGCCGGGACGTAGGCGTCGACCAGCGGGAGCGCCCGGGCCACCCGGCCGAGCCGGCGCTGCATCCGCAGCATGGCCCGGATGACTGCTCCCAGCCCGCGATCGAAGTTCACCATGCAGGCGGTGGCGATGAGGATGTTCTCCAGGGCGAAGGCACCGCCCGGGTACATGACCGGGTAGGGGCTGGTCACGCAGTTCTGCACGATCATGGCCCGCAGTTCCGGCGGCGGGTCCGCGGCCAGGGCCAGCTGCACGTAGCCGAGGTAACTCGCCCCGATGGTGGCCAGCGACCCGGTGAACCAGTCCTGCTGCCGCAGCCAGGCCACCGTGGCCAGCCCGTCGGCCTGCTCGTGGCGGAACGGCTCGAGCCGGCCGGTGGAGCCGCCGGTCCCCCGGCAGCTCTGCACGATCACATGGAAGCCCTGCTCCGCGAACAGGGCGCCGTATAGGAAGTTCCACGGGAACCCCCGCCCGTACGGGGACCGGACCAGCAGGGCGGGCTGCGGGCCGGCCAGCTGCGGGATGTAGTGGTCGGTGCGCAGGATGACGCCGTCGGCCCCGGGCACCTCGATGCCCGCGGCGACCTTGACCGCGCACCGGGGCGGCGGCAGGCCGCGGCGGGACTGCCGGGCCATCAGCCGGACTATCCGGGGCAGCGCGCGCTCCGGGACGGAGCGGACCGAGGGCACGGGCACCGTGGTGGTCATCGTCGTTTCCTCTCCGTACGATGTACGTTGTTTAAGCCAGCATACTCGCTGGGCGCCGCTGGTTAAGCTCGCACCCGGGAGCGCCTGGGCATGGGGGAGCGCTCCCGGCCGCGAGTTCCGGGAGGTGACGCCAGGTGATGGCCGCGGCACAGCCGCCGGGGACCGGGCCGGTCCCGCCGGTGTCGATCTGGGACATCCCGGAGCGCGGCGGCCGGGGGCCGAAGGCCCGGCACAGCCGGACCGCGATCGCGGCCGCCGCGGTGGCCCTGGCCGACGCCGAGGGCCTGGCCGCGGTCACCATGCGGCGCGTCGCCGCGGAGCTCGGCATGGCCACGATGTCGCTGTACAACTACGTGCCGGCCAAGGAGCACCTGGTCCAGCTCATGATCGACTATGTCAGCGGCGAGTACCGCTACCCCCGGGACCGGCCGGCGGACGCCCGGGAGGCCATCATCGACCTGGCCCGGCAGGGCCGGGACATCACCGAGCGGCATCCGTGGCTGCCCCGGGTCATGTACGCCCCGCCGACGTTCGGGCCCAACGCGCTGCGGCACGTGGACTACTTCCTCCGCCTGCTCGGCGGCGCCCGGCTGGACACGACGGCCAAGATGGAGCTGCTGGCCATGGTGAACGGCTTCGCCATCTCCTACGGCGGGGTGCAGGCGGCGCTGGCCGAGCAGCGCGCCCGGACCGGCGTGACCGCGGAACAGCAGGCGGCCGCGCAGGTGACGGCGCTGGTCACGGCGGCCGCCAGCGGCCGGTACCCGGACCTGGCCGCGGCGCTGGCCGGCCCGGCCCCGCCGTCGCGGGACGCGGACGAGGTGTTCTGCTCGGCGGTGGGCCGTCTGGTCAACGGTGTCCTCGGCCGCTGACCGCGGCCAATTTCCCCGGGGGCGCCCGTTAACCCAATGTCACCTGCCCCGCGCATTTCCCTGGATTCAGTTACTCTCCGCACTGGAACGGGGCGACGAGAGACCAGAAATGGCATTGTGGATAGTGGATCATGACCTGCGGGATAGAGGGCGATGACCCCCGAGATGGGGTCATGACGGTCGGCTCGGTATCGCCTTAGTATCGTCACTCGTAGCAGGAAGTCGAGGACGGGTATCTCCTGTTGTCCCTGACGCCGGGAGGGGGGGTTCCGCGGGCTAGGGATGAGGGGGGAGATGCCCGTCCTCGACGGCTCGATGATACAACTCCAGCTTGGTTGGTGCCGCCCGTCCGGCCCGGGCGTACTTCTCCCGTACCCGCCCGACATACTGTTTCGCCGTTTCTTCACTAATGGACATCCGCCTGGCCACGGATTTCATCGGCATGCCGGTGGCATAAAGCTGAAGGGCCCGGGTTTCCTGCGGGCTGAGAACGGGCCGGTCAGGGGCGTCGTCGGTGACGAAGATGTAGGCGAGCCGGGGTGAGATCCAGTCCTTTCCGGCGGCCACCGCCCTAATGGCCGACCGCACCTGGGCCGTTTCCTCGCTCTTGAGGACATAGCCCAGCGCCCCGGCGCGGATCGCGTGCCGGACCGTGGCGGGCTTGTCCGAGGCGGACAGGACCAGCACGGCGGGGCCCGCCGCGCGGATCGCGGCCACGTTCGCCTCGGCCGTGCTGCCGTCACCGAGGTCCAGGTCGAGCAGCACCACCTGCGCCTGCCGCCCCGGCCCGGCCAGCAGGGCGGCCACGGTCGCGGCCGAGCCGACCACCCGGATGCCGCTGCCCGGCTCACTGACCCAGGCCGCCACGCCGTCCAGGATGAACGGGTGGTCATCCACGGCCGCCACGTCGATAACGCCGGACCGGTCCGGCCCGCTCACCCGGTTCCTCCCTCGATCCGCCAGCGGACCTCCAGGCACCCTGGACCGCTGTCCGCGGCATCGGCCGTGGCCGCCCACCCGGCCTCCGGCGGGGCATCCTGCTGCAGGGCCGCCAGGTCCCAGCGGCAGGCCGGGGCCTGGTCGAAGGTCAGGTACAGCTCCACGTTCCCGCCGATGGCCAGGATGGTGAGGGTGACCCGCGGCCCGGGCAGGCGGCGCAGGACTCCGTGGACCGCGCCGAGAGTCGCCCGGGTCACCCCCGGGCCAGGACGGCCCGGGTCACCGACCACCTGAACCTCGACCTCCAGGCCGCGGGCCTTGGCGGCATCGAGCGCCGGGGCCAGCCCGGCCAGCACGCCGCCCCCCTGGTCCGCCCGGTCCACCAGCGCCCGCCGCAGCGTCGCCGCGTTCTGGGCGCATCGCTCCCGCACGGCGCTATCGGCCGGGTCGAGGGTGCCGTTGGCCATGCCGCTGAGCAGCGGGAGCGCCTCGGCTTCGAGGAGCGCCAGGCGGTCCAGCCGGTCGTCCTGGATGGCGACCACCGCGGCCCGTTCCGCGGCCGTCCGGCTGGCCAGGCTGGCCCGGCGCACCTCCATCGCCGCGTGCGTGCGCAGCGTCGGCCGCAGCGCGGCGAAGAGAGTCGGGACGATGAGGGCCGCGTACCCGGCCGCCGACACCCGGGCCAGGCCGAGCGGGCTGCCGCCTAGGGAGCGCACCACGAAGACGGCGTGCACGGCGAAGATGAGCAGCGCCCCAGGCACCCACACCCGGGCCGGGCGGCTCAGCGCGACCAGGGCCAGCAGCCAGATCGTGCCCAGGATCGTCCAGTTCACGTCCACGGGGGCCACGGCCGCCCGGTCGTCCGCGCCGATCGCGGCCACCGCGGCCACCGCGACGCCGATCCCGGCGAGCGCCTCCGCCGGCCTCAGGCCCCGGGAGCAAGCCCGCGGCACGAGCCAGGCCGCCGCGGCCAGCACGCCCAGCCAGATCAGGACGGGGACCACGGGCTGCAGGTAGTCGCCCGGGCTGGCCGCCGCCTGGATCAGCAGGCCGGCCGGGAGGATCACCGAGAGCACGCCGGCGAACCGGGGGGCGGCGGACTCGGCCGCTTCCGCGACGGCCGCCTGCCGGCTCGCGACCGCCGGCGTGGGACTGGCCGGGGCCGCCCTGGTCAGCACGGCGGCACTTCCGCGTGCGCCGCGTTCCGGGCGGCGGCGAGCGGGCCCGGCGCGGCGGCCACGGCGGCCAGGGGGATCACCGCGGCCGGGGGGATCACCACGGCCGGCGCGGGCCAGCACAGGCACACCTCGGTGCCCTCGCCGGGCGCTGACCGGACCGAGGCCGAGCCGCCGCAGTCGGCGATACGCTCGCTGATCGACATCCGCACGCCGAGCCGGGACGGGCCGATCAGGCCGGGGTCGAAGCCGCGGCCCGCATCCCGGATCCGCACCTGGACGGCCGGGCGCGGCACCTGGCCGGGGCCGGACCTGGGCGGCCCGCCCGTGACCGGGCCAGCCGTGACCGGGCCAGCCGTGACCCACGCCTCCCCGGTGCCGGCGTGCGCGGCCACGTTGGCCAGCGCCTCCCGGGTGGCGTGCAGCAGCGCCTCCGCCACCGGCTCCGGCACGGCCACCGCGTGGTCGCCGGCCGGCTCCAGGTGGACGGCCAGCCCGCGGGCCCGCATCTCGCTGGCCACCGCACCGAGCCCGGCCAGCAGCCCGGGCCAGGACACGCTGGCCCCCGGGGACGGGTCGGCGGGTTCCCGGAGCGCGGCTTCCAGCAGGCTGATGTCGTGACGGCAGCGCGCCATGACGTCGCCGACCGCGCCCGACCGGGCGATGGCGGTCAGCGTGTTCAGCACCGTGTCGTGCAGCAGGCGGTCCTGCTCCCGGCGCTCCAGGTTCCGGGACAGGATGACGTACTGCTCGCGGGCCTCGGCCTGCGCCACCGCGAGCGCGGCGTCCGCGCGGGACGCGCGGCGGGACAGCATGCGGTGCGCGGACCAGTGCACGGCCGCCACGGCGAACAGCAGCACGGACGATGCCGCCGGGCTGCCGGCGGCGCCCCGGCTGACCGGGACCGAGGCGTTCCCGGCGGCGTAGCCGGCCACCGACAGCAGCGCCAGCGGCATGGACAGCACCGCAGGGGCGAACCAGGCAGGCACGAAGAGCTGGGTGGTCACCACCAGGAACAGCCAGTCCCCCGGCTGGCCGCGCATCGCGAGCGGCACGCACCCGGACGCGGTGAGCGCGAGCCCGGCGTATACCGCACTGTCCAGGCCGACCAGCGGCCAGCGCAGCGGGCGCCCGCCGCAGGTACCAGACGGCGAGGGCGCCCCAGCCTGCCGTCACGGCGGGCGCCCAGAGCAGCCCGGGGCGGGCCGGGTAGAAGGAATGCCAGATGATCACCTGGAGCACGACATAGCCGATGCCGATGAGCCGGAGGGCGGCCGCGATCCGCGCCGCGACCGAGACCAGCACGGTCATCGCGGGCCCGGCCGCCGCTCCGGTCACGTCCCAGGACGCGGGCAGGGCTAAGGACCGGGGCGACCGCATGGCCCGATGATAGGACCTGCCGGCCGGCCATCCGCGTGCTTTGGGGTACGGTGCGTCGCTTCGGTCCCTGCCGTCCGGCTCGCTGGCGAGGCGGGGCCCGCCGGAGGCGTGTTCCCTCCGAGCCAGCGAATCGCGGGGGGTTCCGGGGGGTCGTTGCCACGGGGCGAGAAGCCGGGGGTCCGGGGGCGTTGCCACGGGCCAGCACTAGGCGGCATTGCGCCACCGGATCTCCAGGCAGCCCGCGCCGGTCTCGTCCACGTCCACCACCGCGCGCCACCCGACGGACTCGGGGAGCGGCCGCCGCAGGCTGGCCACGTCCAGCCGCCCCAGCGGGCGGCGCTCGAAGGTCAGGTACAGCTCCACGTCCTGCTGGGTGGCCAGCACGGTCAGCATCACCGGATGCGGCGGCAGCACGCTGACCACGCCGTCGATGGCCGCCCGGGTCGCGCCCACGATCTCGCGCCCCGGGCTGCCCGGGTCGCCGATGACCTGGACCTCCATGGGCAGGCCCCGGTCCCGGGCCGCGGCCAGGGCCGGTTCCAGGCCGGCCAGCAGCCCGCCCGGCTGGCTGCGTCCCGTCCACCAGGGCCCGGCGCAGCATGGCCGCCCGCCGGGCGCAGCGGGCCCGGACCTCGGAGTCCGCCGGGTCCAGCCGGCCGTCGGCGATGCCGCGCAGCAGCGGCAGCGCCTCCGCTTCCAGCAGGTCGAGACGGGCCCGGCGGTCCTGCTGGATCGCCTCGGCCGCCGCGCGCTGCGCGGCGGCCTGGCTGGCCAGGGCGCTGCGCCGGGCGGCGATCCGGGCGTGGACGCGGAGCGCCGGGCGCAGCGCCGCGAACACGGCCAGGCACACCACCAGGGTGTAGCCGGTGGCCGCCAGCCGCGCCTGGCCCAGCGGCGTCACGCCGAGCACCCGCACCGAGAACACCGCGTGCGTGCCGAAGACGAGCAGTGCCCCGGTCGCCCACTCCCAGGCCGGGCGGTACAGCGCGACCAGTGCGAGCATCCAGCAGGTGCCGGCGACCGACCAGTCGACCGAGCCGATCGCGCCGGGCCGCCGCTGCCAGCCGACCAGCGCGACCACGGCGAGCGCGGTGGCCACCGCGACCACGGCATCGGCCCGGCTCATCCCGCCCTTCCGGGCCCGGGGCACCAGCCAGCCGGCCGCGCCCAGCATCCCGGCCCAGGCCAGCACCGGGATCACCGGGTGCCGGTAGTCCCGCAGGTAGGCCAGGACCTGGATGAGGGTGCCGAACACCCAGATGAGCGCGACACCCGCCATCATCCGGGGCAGCTCCGCCTCATAGGCGTCCCCGACCAGCCCGTCACCCGCCAGCATGGCCGTTCCTCATCCGGCCCGGGCCCGGCGGGCGGCGCACCGCGGCGCGGCCAGCGCAGCGACACGACCGTGCCCGACCCCGGGACGGACCGGACGGACGCCTCGCCGCCCGCGTCGGCCAGCCGCTCGATGATGGACCGGCGGACGCCCAGCCGGGACGGGTCGAGCCGGCCCGCGTCGAAGCCCGCGCCGGCGTCCCGCACCTGCACCAGGACGTCCCCGGCCAGGCGGACCTCGACCCAGGCCAGCGACGTGCCCGCATGGAGCAGCACGTTCACCAGCGCCTCGCGCACCGCATGCGCGACCGCCGCGGCGGCCGGCGCCGGGACGGCCAGGCCGGCACCGCCAGCACCGGGGCCCCGCCGGGCGCGGGCTCTCCCCCGGCCGGGCCGGCCGTCACCCGCACGTCGAGGCCGCGGCCGCGCATCTCCGCGGCCACCTGCTCGATGCGGGCCAGCAGGCCGTCCGCGGGCCAGTCAGCCGCCTCGCTGAGCACCTGCTCCATCAGCGTGACGTCGTGCCGGCAGTGGCCGACCACCTCGGCGGCGCTGCTGGTGCCTTCCCGGGCCAGCGCGGTCAGCGTGTTCAGCACGGTGTCGTGCAGCAGCCGCTCATGCTCGCGGCGCTCGGCGCTGCGGGAGCGCACCACGTACTGCTCCCGGGTTTCCCGGTCCGCCCGGGCCAGGGCCGCGTCCGCCGCGGCGGCCCGGCGCTGCAGCGCGCGCCGGCCCCAGCACAGCGCGGCCGCCAGGGCCAGCAGGAAGACCCCGGCCGCCAGCGGGGAATTGCCGTGGACATGCCCGCCGAGCACTACCCCGCCCCAGAAGGCCGCCGCGGACACCGCCGCCAGCGAGATGGCCAGCCGGGCCGAGGTGAACAAGGCCGGCAGCACCAGCGAGTCCAGCAGCGCGATGTAGAGCCAGCTAGCGGTGTCGCCGAGCATCAGCGGGGGGACGAAAGCGGCGGCGCTCAGCGCCAGCGTCACGTGCACCGAGGCGTCGGCCAGGGCCAGTCGGCGGGCCGGCAGGCCGTGGCGCAGCCCGGCCACCACGGCCGCGGCACACGCCGCGGCGGCCGCCGGGCCGGCCAGCCGCCACGGGGCGGCCGCGTAGAAGGAATGCCAGATGGCGACCTGGATCACGATGTAGCCGACGGCGATGCACCGGACCACGGTCACCGTCGCGGCGGCCACGGTGCCGAAGGTGGCCACGGCGGGGCCGCCGCTGGTCACCGCCCCGGCCCGGACCGCGGACCCGGCGGCAGCCAGCGGCCCGGCGGCAGCCACGGAGCCGCTCACCCGCGCCCGCGCAGCACGAAGCTGCGTTAAGTAACCGGGCGACCACATAGATGCATGATAGGACGTTGCCGAACATTAACTGTAAATATTGGCCTTCTCCTCTCGCCAGCGCCATGGCGGCGGGGGGACCATTTCGGCGGTGCACGGCGAGGATGCCGTGCGGGCCGGAAGAGGTCAGCCATGGGCGTAGCGACACGGCACCCCCGCACCACGCTGCTGGCGGCGGCGGCCGCCACGATCCTTGCGTTAAGCATGGTGGGGCGGCCTGCGGTGGCGGCGGCCAGCCCGGCGGCGGCCGGCACCCTGCGCGGCGCGTTCGACAACGTGGGGATCACCGACCCGGCCGCGCCCGGCGCGGGCAACTTCGACGGCACCGGCGACTCGTTCTCGGCCCCGGCGCTGGCCCGCGACGCGCTCGTTCCCGGGCAGTCCCTGCTGCACGACGGGGCGCGGATCGGCTGGCCGGACGTGCCGCCGGGCCAGCCGGACAACGTGCTCGCGGACGGCCAGCGGATCGCGGTCAGCGGCACCGGGACCGTGCTCGGCATCGTCGGGGCGTCCGCGTACGGGACCACCTCGGGCACCGTCACCGTCGGCTACGCGGATGGCAGCACCTCGTCCGCGACGGTCAGTTTCGCCGACTGGACCTCGGTGCACCCGGCGGCCGGCTCGGACCTGCTGGCCACCACGGGCGGCTGGAACCCGGGCGGCAGCGCGCCGGTCAGCCTGTTCTACGCGGCCGTCCCGCTCACCTCCGGGCAGCCGGTCGTCTCGGTGACGCTGCCCGCGGTCGGCTCCGGGGTGGGCAAGAACGTCCCGTCGATGCACGTGTTCAGCCTGACCGTGGCGGCACCGGGCGCGCAGGCCGCGGGCGCGCCGGGCGCGCCGTCGTACTACGACGAGGCCCGCAAGGACTGCGTCGGCACGTCGGCGGACGCCCGTTCCAAGGCCTGGTACACGGTGGCGGGCGGCACCCTGTCCGACGTGTACGCGCCGACGATCGACAACACCGACGTCAAGAGCCTGGACCCGGTGGTCACCGGGCCGGGCTTCACCGCGCTGCAGCCGCGCGACATGACGTACACGGTGTCCGCGCCCGGCGGCACCGGGATGGCCTGCGAGGTCACCGCGCACGACGCCGCACACCACTTCGACCTGGTCACCGACTACATCACGGACCCGGCCACCGAGGCGGTGATCATGCGGTTCACCCTGGAGCCGCTGCCCGGCGCACCACCGGGGCTCTCCGTCTACCTGCGGTTCAACCCGCTCCTTAACGGCCATGGCGGGGGCGGCTCGGACAACGCCGGCCCGGAGTCGGCGACGGTCGTGCCCACCAGCCGGGGACCGGTGCCGCTGTCCTACTCGACCAACTCATTCACCGAGGCGGTGAACCGCAGCTACGCCACCCCGGTCTATGCCGCGCTGGCGGCCAGCACCCCGTTCGGCGCGGTGGAAACCGGGTACGCGGGGACGGCCAGCGACGGGCTCACCGAACTGGACGGCTCCGGCACGCTCACCTCGACCGCACCCGATGCCAGCAACGGCAACGTGGTGCAGACGGTCAAGCTGGGACTGGGCGGGCGGGTTCCGGCGGGGGTTCCGGGGGGCCGTCGCCCCGGGCTAGCACCGTGACGGTGGCGCTGGGGTTCGGCGGCAGCGCGGATGACGCGGTGCGGACCGCGCTGGCCGCGTCCGCCACGCCGTTCGCCGCCAGCTACGACGCCTACCAGGCGGGCTGGCGGGCCTACGACGCCGGGCTGCTGCCGCCCGGTGGCGGGCACCGGGCCCACCCGGTCTCCGCGGCGCAGACGGCGGCCTACTGGCTGTCCGCCAACGTGCTGAAGGCGAGCGAGGACAAGACGTTCCCCGGCGCGACGGCGGCCTCGCTGTCCAGCCCGTGGGGCCAGGCCGTCCCGGCCGGCCAGGCGGCCAGCGACGGGCTCGCTCCCTACTTCGGCTCGTACCGCGAGGTGTTCCCGCGGGACACCTACGAGGCGTTCACCGGGTTCCTCACCGACGGCGACCTGGCCACCGCGCGGCAGATCGTCCGTTTCCTGTTCGATGACATGCAGCGGCCGGACGGCTCGTTCCCGCGCAACGGGCTGCTGAACGGGCAGGCCGCGCCGGACACCGGCGGCCTGCAACTGGACGAGACGGCCGACCCGATCCTGATGGCCTGGCAGGCCGGGCTGGCCGGGGACGCCGCGCTGTACACCGGCCACATCCGCCCGGCGGCCGACTTCCTGGTCGCGAACGGCCCGGCGGACGGGGTGGAACGCTGGGAGGAGCAGACCGGGTTCTCCCCGTCCACCATGGCCGACGAGGTGGCCGGGCTGGTCGCCGCGGCGGCCATCGCCCGGGTCCAGGGCGACGGGGTGTCCGCGCGGCTGTTCCTGGCCACCGCGGACGACTTCCGGCGGCTGATCCTGGCCACCGACGTGACCAGCAACGGCCCGCTGTCGTCCCAGCCGTACTTCATCCGGGTGGACAAGACCGGCGACCCGGATGCGGCGTTCTCCTACACGCTCGGCAACGGGAACCCGGCCAGCTACGACCAGCGGGCCGTGGTGGACCAGGGCTTCCTGGAGCTGACCCGGCTGGGCGAGCTGCCGGCCAGCGACCCGGTGGTGCGCAACTCGCTGACGGTCGACCGCGGCGGCGCTGGGCCGGCCGACCCCGTCCGGCACCGGGATCCTGCGCTACAACGGCGACGGGTACGGCGACTGCGAGCTGTCGGTGTTCCACGACTGCCAGGTGAACGGCCAGCCGTGGGCGACCAGCAACCAGGGCACCGGGCACCCGTGGCCGGTGCTGTCCGGGGAGAACGGCGAGCAGGCGGTGCTGGCCGGGGACTCCGCGGCGCTGGCCGCCGACCTGGGCTTCATGCTGAACTCCGCGTCCGGCGTGGGCCTGGTGCCCGAGCAGGTGTGGGACTACCCGGACGTGCCCGCCTCGCCTTACGGGGCGGATCCGGCCACCGCGTCGATCGGCTTCACCGACGGCCAGCCGGACGGCTCGGCCGCCCCGCTGACCTGGGCCCAGGCCCAGCTGCTCCGGCTCATCAGCGACCAGGCCGCGGGACGGCTGCTGGAGCAGCCCGCGATCGTGGCCGCCCGGTACCTGCCTGCGCCGCCCGCGACCGCGCCGCTGAAGGTGACCGCCCCGCTGACGGTGTCCGGCGGGAACGTGCCGGCCAACCTGACCCGCCCGTCGGTCACGGTGAACGCCGCGTCGGTGACGGTGGCCGGGACCAGCGCACCGGGCGCGACGGTCGATGTCGCGGTCACCGGCACGGCGCCCGGGCGCGGCGGCCCCGGCCACCGCGGTGACGACGGTGACCGCCGACCCCTCGGGGGCGTTCTCCGCGCCGGTGACGATGCAGCCCGGCACCAACTCCGTGGCGGTGGCGGCCACCGCCGGGGGCTCGACCAACGAGGCGCTGTTCACCGTGACCGACCTGCACGTGCCGGGCACCGTGGTGCTGAACGCGGCCGCCGCTCCCGGCGGCGGCAACGGCCCGGGCACGTACGCCTACCCGACGGCGACCAACGCGGACGGGTCGGCGGTGTTCGCGCCCGGCTCGTTCCGGCTGACCGGGCTGACCGTGATCGACTCCGGCAGCACGGTCACCTTCCAGGTCGGGCATCGCCAACCTGCAGTCCACGTTCGGCTCGCTGCTCGGCGCCCAGCTCATCGACCTGTACATCCATGCCCCGTCCGGCGGCGTGCCCGCGGGGGAGGCGCAGTCCACCGCGGCGGCCGGGCCGTGGAACTACGCGATCGCCCCGGCGGACGCGTGGAACCAGCTCATCGAGGTGGACGGGTTCGGCACGGACGACTGGGTGACGCCCTCGGGGGCCACGTCCGGGCTGGCGGGCTCGTCCAGCCTGGGCACCCCGCAGGTGTCGGTGGCCCAGCTCACCCCGTCCGGCGGGCAGACCCCCGGGCTGGTCACCATCACGGTGCCCGCGGCCACCCTGGGCACGCCCGGGGTCGGGGTGGACGTTCACGGTGACGCTGACCGGGCAGGACGGGTTCGGCAACAACGACGCCCGGACCTTCACCGCGACCCCCGGCGGGTACACGTTCGGGGTGTGCTCGGCGGCCGTGGCCGGCGGGTCCCCGGCGCCCGCGGTGTGCGGGGTGAGCCCGTCCTCGGTGCCGCTGGTGATGGACACCATCCCGCCCGCCGGCGTGGACGTGCAGTCCGAGCTCGACCCGACGGTCCATCCGTCTGGGGTGGTGCTGCAGGGACTCACCGTGCCCTAAGTGGCGTCAGGGCACGATCAGGACGTGATGATGTTGAGTTTGCTCACACCCGGTTGTGAGCAAACTCAACATCATCACGTCCTGGGCCGGGTGCGGCAGGCCGCCCGCCGGCCGGGTGGCCCCGCCGGGGTCACGGTGACATAGTTGACTCACTGTTCAGTCAACTATGAGGGGCTGCCGTGACGACCGATCGGCTGAACGCCGGGGAGCCGGGACCCGCCGGGGACGTGCCGGGCCGGGCGCAGGTGGTGATCGTCGGCGGCGGGGTGACCGGCTGCAGCATCGCCTACCACCTGGCCCACCTGGGCTGGACGGACGTGGTGCTGCTCGAGCAGCACCGGCTGACGGCCGGCACGACCTGGCACGCGGCCGGGCTGATCACCTCGGCCGGGATGACCGACGAGACCGCGCTGTTCTTCAGCCGGTACTCCCGGGACCTGTACGCCCGGCTGGAGGCCGAGACCGGGCACTCCACCGGCTTCCGCGCGGTCGGGCACATCTCGCTGGCCACCACCCCGGAGCGGCAGGAGGCACTGCGCCGGGAGGCGGCCTGGATGCACGGGTTCGGCGTCGAGGACACCGAGATCTCCCCGCGCGAGCTGGCCGACATGTGGCCGCTGGCCCGCACCGACGACGTGCTGTCCGCGTTCTACGTCGCGGACGAGGGCCGGGCCGACCCGGTCGGGGTGGCCACCTCGCTGGCCAAGGGCGCCCGGCAGCTGGGCGTGCGGGTGGTGGAGGGGGTGGCCGCGACCGGGGTGGAGACTGGCGGGCCGCCGGGTGCGGGCCGTGCTCACCGAGCAGGGCCGGATCGAGACCGAGGTGGTGGTGAACGCGGCGGGCATGTGGGCCCGGCAGTTCGGCGCGCTGGCCGGGGTCAGCGTCCCGCTGCAGGCCGCCGAGCACTACTACCTGCTCACCGACACGGTGCCCGGGATGGACCCGGACCTGCCGGTCATCGAGGACCCGGACAACTACGGCTACTACCGGCCCGAGGGCGACGGCATGCTGGTGGGCTTGTTCGAGCCGGTTGGCGCGCCGTGGTCGCTGGACGGAGTGCCCCGCGGGTTTTCGTTCGGCAAGATAAATCCCGACTGGGAGCGGATGGAGCCCTTCCTCGGCCCGGCGCTGGCCCGGATCCCGGTGCTGGCCGAAACCGGGGTGCGGACGTTCTTCTGCGGGCCGGAGTCGTTCACCGCCGACGTCCGCCCGCTGCTCGGGCCCGCCCCCGAGCTGGACGGTTATTTCGTCGCGGCCGGGCTGAACTCGCTCGGCATCCTGTCCGGCGGCGGGGTGGGCAAGATGCTCGCGCACTGGATCGCGGACGGCGTGCCGCCGGTGGACGCGACCGCGGTCGCCATCGACCGGACGCACCTGTACGAGTCCTCCCGGCGGTTCCGCGCCGAGCGGACCGTCGAGCAGCTCGGCGTGCTGTTCGGGGACGCGGTCTGGCCCGGCTGGAAGCCGTCCACCGGGCGGAACGTGCGCCGGTCGGTGCTGCACGACCGGCTGGCCGCCGCGGGCGGGCACTTCGCCGCCTCGGCGGGCTGGGAGTTCGCCGAGTGGTATCGCCGCGCCCGGGTGAGGTCCCGCCGCCGCGCCCGGGCTTCGGCCGCCCGGCCGCGCACGAGATCGTCGGCCGGGAGCACGCCGCGGTGCGCGAGGCGGTCGGCCTGCTGGACATGAGCCTGATGGCCAAGCTGCTGGTGCAGGGACCGGACGCGGGCGCGGTGCTCAGCCGGCTGTCCGCCAACGACGTGCTGGCCGGGCCGGGGCGGCTGGTCTACACCCAGTGGCTGAACGAGGCGGGCGGCATCGTCGCCGACGTCACCGTGACCTGCCTGGAGCCGGAGAAGTTCCTGGTCATCGCGAGCGACCTGATCCACCGCCGGATCGAGCCGCTGATCCGGCGGGAGACCCGGCCCGGGGAGGTGGTCACGGTCGCCGACATCACCTCGGGCACCACCCTGCTGTCCGTCCAGGGCCCGGCGTCCCGGGAGCTGATCGGCCGGCTCACCGACGCCGACCTGTCCAACGCGGCGTTCCCGTACCTGTCCGCCCGGCAGATCTTCGCCGGTTACGCCCCGGTGCTGGCCATCCGGGTCACCTACGTGGGCGAGCTCGGCTGGGAACTGCACGTGCCCGCCGAGTACGCGGCCGGGGTCTATGACGACCTGGTGGCCGCGGGCGCCGGCCTCGGCCTCCGGCTGGTCGGCCTGTCCGCCATGTCCAGCCTGCGGCTGGAGAAGGGCTACCGGGACATGGGCGTGGACATCGACAACACCGACAACCCGCTGGAGGCCGGGCTCGGCTTCGCGGTGGCCTGGGACAAGCCCGGCGGGTTCACCGGCCGGGACGCGCTGCTGGCGGCGCGGGCCGCCGGGCCGCCGCGGCAGCGGGTGGTCAGCCTGATCGTCGAGGACCCGCGCGGCTGACCTGTTCGGCAACGAGCCGGTGCTCGCCGGTGGCGACCGGGTCGGCTACGTGCGGGCCGCCGCCTACGGCTACACGGTCGGCGGGCCGGTCGGGCTGGCCCAGGTGTCCTGCCCGGACGGGGTGACCGGCGGGTGGCTGAAGGACGGGGACTTCCGGGTGCGGACCCCGGCCGGCGACCTGCCCGCCCGGCTGCAGACCGCGCCGCTGTACGACCCGCAGCGGCTGCGCATCCTGGACCAGTAAGGCGGCCAGTAAGGCGGCCAGCCGGGCCGTTCCGCCGGCGCGGGCTGGCCGGCCCGGCCGCCGGGCCGGCTCAGGCGGCGGCCGCCGGCGCGGGCTCGCGGCGGGGCGCCGTCGCCGGAGGCGCGGTCCGGGCCGGGTGCTGGGCCACGGCCAGGAAGGTCGCGGCCACGGCGGCCACCAGGACCGCCGCGATGGCGATGACGGCGGCCGGGGACCACAGCAGGATGCCCGCGCCCGCCGCCGCGCCGCCCAGCATGGCCGCGACCGAGCCGAGCCTGCGGTGCGGCTTCGCCCCGGGGCCGCCGGCCAGGGCGCTGTCCGCGGCCAGGCCGGTCAGGGTGAGGGTGAGCACGGTGGTGGTCAGGTCGGCGGCGCCGAGATGGCGGACGGTGCTGTTCTGCACGCCGAGGGCCGCGGCCAGCACGGCGATGGTGACGAACCGGCCGTTTCCCGCGAAGGGCAGCACGCTCATGCCGGTGAGCACGGCCACCAGGGCGAGGATCAGCGCTTCCGCGCCGAAGGCGGTGGCCAGCCAGCGGCCGGGCCGGGCCGCGGACAGGGCGTGCGCGACCCGGCCGCCGGCCAGCGCGCCGAGCACGAACCCGGCGATCGCGATGACCGAGGCGGCCGCGGACAGGCCGGAGCGCGGGTCCGCGCTGAAGCCGAGGAACACGACGTTGCCGGTCATGTTGGCCACGAACACCCGGCCCAGCCTCAGGTAGCTGACGGCGTCAACGAGCCCGGTGACCACGGTCAGCGTCAGCAGCGCGGCCACGGTCTGGCGGGACGTGAGCGGGGAGGGGACAGACATGGGGATTCAACTCCTCCGGTGAGGCGCGGTCAGCTGACCGCGCCGAGCGCGGCGCTGACGCTGGCGATGATCGCCCCGCCGAGCGCGATAGAGGCGAACGAGCGCAGGAAGCCGGTGGCAAAGAAGCGCCACCGGATCCAGGCCAGGGTGACCAGCTCGAAGGCGATCGCGGCCAGCGCCACGATCAGCGCGGCGCGGTAGCCCGGGATCAGGAACGGCAGGGTGTGCAGCACGCCGCCGAGGAACGTGCCCGCCCCGGTGATCGAGCCGCGCAGGGACGGGGTTGCCCCGGCCGGTCAGGTCGCCGGTGTCGGACAGGCCCTCGGAGAACGCCATGCTGACGCCGGCCCCGATCGCGGTGGCCAGCCCGGCGAGGAACGCGTAGTGCGGCTGGTGGGTGGCGAACGCGACCGCGAAGACGGGCGCCAGCGTGGACAGCGACCCGTCGATCAGGCCGGTCATCGCGGGCTGCGCACGCTGGAGCAGGAATGACCGCTCGTCGCGGTGCTCGGGCGCGGGCTCGGCCAGGCGCTCCGCCGCGGGCTCGGCCAGGCGCTCCGCCGCGGGCTCGGCCAGGCGCTCGGGCGTCGTCTCGGGAAGGCGGGGCAGCGTGAGGATGGTCATGGCACGGGCTCCTTGCCGATTCGATACTGAACTTGTCGTTTCGTATATCGGCAACCGGGACGGCCGGCGGGCTATTCCCGGCCGGGCGGGCTATTCCCGGCCTGGAGGCCGGACCCGGACGGCCGGGAATAGCGGGGCCGGCCGCCGCAGTTAATCGAAACTAGTAGTACAGTTTCGGTAGGCCCGGATGCGGACCGGGACCGGAACAGCGAGCTGAGGATGATGACCATGACCACCATCGGATTCGCGGGGGGGCGGAAGGCAGCATGAACGACGTGACGGCCGGCACCAGGCCGCGCGCTGACGGCCGGGGCGGCGAAGTCCCGCGCCGGGGCCAGCCGCGCCGGGCGGCTGGTCCCGGCGAGCCCGCCCCCCGTGGCCGGCCGCGCAGCGAGAAGGCCCGCCAGGCCATCCTGGACGCCGCCGCCGAGCTCCTGCTGGACCGGGGCATGACCGCGGTCAGCGTGGATGCGGTCGCGGAGCGGGCCGGGGTCAGCAAGGCGACCATCTACCGCTGGTGGCCGAGCAAGGAGACGCTCGCCCTCGATGCGCTGTACACCGGGTGGGCCGCCGCCCGCCCGCATCCCCGCGACACCGGCTCGCTGCGCGGCGACCTGCTCTCGCTGCTGCGGCCCTGGGCCCGGCTGGCCAGCAGCCGCCCCTATGGGCGGGTCATCGCGGCGCTGATCACCGAGGCGCAGACCGACCCGGCCTTCGCCGCCGAATACCGGCAGCGCGTGGTTGAGCCCCGGCGGGAACAGGCCCGCGCGATCTTCCGCCGCGCCATCGAGCGCGGCGAGATCCCCGCGGACACCAAGACCGAGGTGGCCCTCGACCTGCTTTACGGCGCGCTTTACCACCGCTTGCTGCACGGTCATGCCCCGCTGAACGACCGGTTCGCCCGGGAGGTCATCGACATGGTGCTGGGCGGGATCCGGCCGCTCCCGGACGGCGTGGCCGGGCCCGGGGACCAGGGCGGCCCGGCGGGCGAGGGAGGCGGCTGACCGATGCTGCGCGGCGACACCGGGTTTCCCCGGGCGGATGCGGAGAACGACTTCCTGCGCGCCCGGCGGCGGCACGTCATGGCCAGCCTGGCCGGACGAGTCCGCGGCCGGCCCGGCGGCGCGGGCCGCCTGATACCGCTGGACGACGTGCTCACCGTGCTCGGCCGGCGCGGCGAGCGGCGGCTCGGCCTGCAGGCCATCCGGCTGGGCACGATCGTCGGCACGATCGACGCACGGCGCGACTTCGACGCCCGGTTCCGGCCCGCCGCCAACCGGGTCCGGCCCCGCTGGGAGCGGCTGGCCCTGGCCCGGCGGCGCGGGGAGGCCATCCCGCCGATCGAGGTGTACCGGGTTGGCGGGCTGCACTTCGTGGCCGACGGGCACCACCGGGTGTCCATCGCGGCCGCCGCAGGCCAGGAGACGATCGACGCCTACGTCACCGAGGTGCTCACCGTCGCGCCCGCCCCGGGGCCCGGCACGGGCGCGCTGACGGTCACCGGCCGGGTGCGGGCGGCCGGAGCCACACCGCAGTGTCCGGCGGGAGCAGGCCACCGGGCCGCGGGCCACTGCTGAGCAGGACCTCCCGGTGCGGCCGGAGCGGCACCGGCCGGCCGGCCAGGTTGACCATCACGGTGACGGCCTCCGGGCCGGCCCCGCGCTGGTAGCACAGCACGTCCGGAGGCGAGGGCAGCCAGGCCATCCCGGTCCCGGCGGCCAGTGCGGGCAGCGCCCGGCGCAGCCGCAGGGCGGTCCGGTACAGCTGGAGCATGGAGCCGGGATCCTCCTGCTGGGCCTGCGCGGTCAGGTTCTTCCATTCCGCGGGCTGGGGCAGCCACGGCACGCTGCCCTCCGGGCCGTAGCCGAATGGCGCGGCGTCGCCGGACCAGGGCAGCGGGACCCGGCAGCCGTCCCGGCCCCGGTTGGTGTGGCCGGACCGTTCCCACATCGGGTCCTGCAGCAACTCCTCGGGCAGGTCCTCGACCTCGGGCAGGCCGAGCTCGTCTCCCTGGTAGAGGTACACCCCGCCGGGCAGCGAGAACGTGAGCAGCGCGGCCGCCCGCGCCCGGCGGGTGCCGAGCACCAGGTCGGACGGCTCGCCGATCTGGCGGTCGGTCATGCTGAACGCGGTGTCGGCCCGGCCGTAGCGGGTCACGTGCCGGACCACGTCGTGGTTGCTGAGCACCCAGGTCGGCGCGGCGCCGACCCGGTCGTGCGCGTCCAGGGTGGTATCGATGACCGCGCGCAGCGCGGCCGCGTCCCAGGCGCAGCACAGGAAGTCGAAGTTGAACACGCTGTGCATCTCGTCTGGGCGCAGGTACCGGGCCAGCCGCTGTACGTCGGGCAGCCAGACCTCGCCGATCAGGACCCGGTCCCCGGGATAGGAGTCCGCGATCCGGCGCCACTCCTGGTAGATCCCGTGCACCTCGTCCCGGTCGATGAACGGGTGCACGGTGTCGGAGGCGGCCGCGGCCGGCCGGCCGTCAACCGCGCCCCGGGCGCGGAGCTGCCCGGGGTCGGGGTCGCGCCCAGGTCGGCCAGGGCGGGGTCCTTGGCCAGCAGGGCGGCCGAGTCGACGCGGAAGCCGTCCACCCCGCGGTCGAACCAGAAGCGCAGCACGCTGGCGAACTCGGCCCGCACGTCCGGGTGCGCCCAGTTGAAGTCGGGCTGGCCGGGCGTGAACAGGTGCAGGTACCACTCGCCGGGGACTCCGGCCACGTCCGTCCCCCGGGTCCAGGCGGGGCCGCCGAACATCGAGGTCCAGTCGTTCGGCGCAAGCTCGCCGCCGGCGCCCCGGCCGGGCCGGAAGTGGTAGCGGGACCGTTCGGCCGAGCCGGGCGGGGCGGCCAGCGCCCGGGCGAACCAGGGCTGCTGGTCCGAGCCATGGTTCGGGACGACGTCGATGATGATCCTGATGCCGAGGTCGTGTGCTTCGGCGATCAGCTTCTCCGCCTCGGCCAGGCTGCCGAACAGGGGCTCGATCGCGCGGTAGTCGGCCACGTCGTAGCCGGCGTCCGCCATCGGCGAGGGATACCAGGGCGTGAACCAGATCGCGTCGATGCCCAGCTCGGCCAGGTAGGGCAGCCGGGTGCGGACACCGGCCAGGTCGCCGATGCCGTCGCCGTTACCGTCCGCGAAGCTGCGCACGTAGACCTGGTAGATGGCCGCCGTCCGCCACCAGTCCGGCGCCGCGGCGCCCTGGCCAGTGTTGGGCACGTTAACCTCCTGGAAATCGGCCAGAGCCGACCTGTTCATGATTGTGGGCGCAGTGTTTGCAGGGCTGGGCGCCACGATAACGGGTGGCGTGGTCCGTGGGCATTCATCCCTTGAGGCCTCCGGCGGTGAGGCCGGACAGGATGTTGCGCTGGAAGATCAGGAAGAAAATGATCGTGGGAATCGCGGCCATGGCGGAAGCGGCGATGATGAGGTTCTCAGGTGTCGTTGTCGCCCCCGTGATCCCGACATTGATCGTCTCCCTGGTTGGGGTGTAGCCGCTCTCGACCAGAAGCGGCCAGAGGAAATCCTTCCAGACAGCGACGAACCCGAAGATCGTGACGACACCCAGGATCGGCCTGGAAATCGGCAGGACTATCGAGCGCAGAGCCCGCAGCGGGGACGCGCCATCGATCGCCGCGGCATCCATCAGCTCGGAGGGAATCGAATCGAAGAACCGCTTGAGCAGGAAGATGTTGAAGGCGTTAGCGACGGAAGGCAGCCAGATGGCCTCCGGTGTGCCGATCAGGCTCACATGCAGGATAGGCAGGCTGGCGACGGTAAGGTACTGCGGCACGATCAGGACGGTGGAGGGGATCATCAGAGTGACCAGCATCATGCCAAAGATGGCGTTACCCAGCACCGGCCGGAGCTTTGAGAATGCGTAGGCAGCGGCAACATCGAAGATGAGCTGGAACGCGAGCGCACCGAACGCGTAATACAGGGTGTTGAACATCAGCCGGCCGACGCTGAGGGTATTCCAGGCGGTGACGTAGGTGCTCGGATGAATATGGGCGGGAAAAAGCGTGGGCGGCACCTGGCCCGCTTCTTGGGTGGACTTGAGCCCGTCGGTGAACAGGAAGTAAAGCGGGCCGATGAACACCAGCGTGAAGACGACGACGACCAGGGTCAGGATGATCCGGTAGGCGAGCTTGCTGCCGCGCCGGTTCAGCTGGGCGTTGGATATCAGTGTCCGTGACGATGCATTGCGCGGCGCCGTGCGGCGCTTCGACGTCCCGGCTCTGGCGGCGGCCACTGACACGTGAGCTCCTGTCTCCTAGCCGCGGTCGCGGCTCAGCCAGAGGTAGGCGCCGGAGAAGGCGCCGAGCACCAGCATGAGCACCACGCCGAGCGCCGAGGCGCTGTTGTAGTTGCTTGAGCCACTCATGGAGAACGCGTACATGTAGATGAGATCGACCACCGACAGCGTGTTGTTGTTCACTCCTGGCCCGCCGGTCAGGATGAATGCCTCGATGAACATCTGCATGGTGGCGACGATCTGCAGCAGGAGCAGCATCGAGAGGATCAGCCTGGTCTGCGGCACCGTGACGTGCCAGATCCGGCGGAACAGCCCGGCGCCGTCGAGTTCCGCGGCCTCGTACAGTTCGCCGGGGATGCCCTGCAGCGCGGCCAGGTAGATCAGGGTCGCGGCGCCCATGTTCATCCAGGTGGCCGCGATCACCACTGCGATCATCGCGATGGTCGGCATGCTGGTTCCTGGCGACTGCACCCACTGCGAGGTCGGCAGGTGCAGTAGCTGCAGGATGCGGTTGAACAACCCGGTGGTTGGATCGTAGAAGTAGGCGAAGAGCAGCAGCGCCGAGGCCGGCGGCAGCATCACCGGCAGGTAGACCAGGACCCGGAGATAACCCTTGGCGTGCCGCAGCTCGTTGAGCAGGATCGCGATGAAAAACGGCGCCGCGTAACCGAAGACCAGGGCGAGCCCGGTGAACTCCAGCGTGTTGCTCCAGGCCGTCCAGAACGTCGGATCGTGGAAGATCCGGCTGTAGTTCTCCCACCCGGCCCAGGTGGTCACGCCCAGGTGGGTCTTCTGGAAGCTCATGAGGATCTCGCGCGCCATCGGGTACCAGGAGAAGAGCGCGAAACACAGCACCGCGCCGATGAGGAACCCGTGCGCGGAAAGGTTGCGCCGCAGCTGCCGGCTCCGCCTGCGGCGGACGGCCGGCCGCGCGGGCGGGCCAGGGCTGTCCTTGGCCTGGCGCAGCGGGACCGCGGTGTCCGTCATCGATTCTCCAGATTCTCCTGGGACGAGGCCAGCCAGCCAAGGCGCGATGACTCCGCTGGGTGCGATGCGCCATGCTGAGGCGCAATCAGCCGCGCTGGCGCCGGGACGCGCCGCGGGGGCCGGAGCCCGGCCCCCGCGGCGGCCACTTACCCGCCGCTGTTGGCCAGGAGCGTGTTGACGTTGCCCGCTGCCGCCGAGAGCAGCTTGCTGTAATCAGGGTTGGGTTCGGTGAGCGCGTCGAGCATGGGCGTGTTCAATGCCGCGTACAGCGCCTGGGCGTCGGGCGGCTCGCCCATGCCCTTCTCGTGCGCGGCGGCGAACGTCGAGTAGTAGGACGTGTTGATCGTCGCGCTGGCCACCAGCAGCTTCTGGTTCTTCTGCTGCGTCGCGCCGGTGAACAGCTGCGGCTCGGGGAAGCCGACCGGGAACCCGTCGGCCTTCTGCCGAACGTAGTTGAACTGGCCCAGGCCGGGCGTCAGGTCCTCGAAGTTGAGCCACTTGATGCCCGCCCGGATCTGGGCCGGCGTGTCGCTCTTCGCGAACATGTAGCCGTTGCCACCAGACAGCGAGCCCGCGGGGGTGCCGCTGGTGCTGGGCAGCGGGCCCATGCCGTAGTCGTTCACGTTGCCGTGGTCAACCGGGACGATCGTGTTGTAAATGTCGTCCGGTGCCGCGATGTACATCCCGAGCTTGTTGGCGGCTATCTGCTGTTGCAGGGTGCCCCAGGCGAGCTGCTGAGTCGGGCTCATGCTGTGATCGACGAACCGCATCTGGTGCAGTGCCTGCAGGATCGCCGTGGCCTGCGGTGCGTTGGTCGAGCTGTTGAAGGCCGCCTGGCCGTTGGGGCCCACGATCTGGCCGCCCATCGCGTCCATCTCGGAGGTGAAGTGCCAGCCGCCGACGGGGCTCGCACTGTAGTCGCCGTAACCGTAGATGCCGTGGCCGAGAGCGGCGATCGCCTTGGCGTCCTTCTCCACGTCGGCCCAGGTGGCCGGGGGCTTGTTGGGGTCGAGCCCGGCCTGCGTGAACAGCTTCCTGTTGATGACCAGACCCTGCGTGTAGTTGGACGTCGGCAGTCCGTAGAGCGTCTTGCCCGCGGTTTCCGCGGCCATCGCCGACGGGACGATGTCGGCCAGCGCCGGGACCGTCTTGGAGTTCACGTAGGGGGTGATGTCGGCGGCCTGGCCTGCGTCGAGGACCTGGTTCAGGTCGGTGAAGTAGGCGTAGAAGAGGTTGGTCTCGGTGCCGGCCTTGAGCGTGGCGGTGAACTGGGCCGGGACCTCACACTGGCCGGTGTAGGTGACGCTCTTGATGGTGATGTTGGGGTTGGCCTTCTCAAAGGCGGCGACGTCCTCGGCCCACTCCTTGTGCTGAGCTGTCGCGGTGGGCGGCGGTTCGCAGTTGACGCTGATGGTCACGTGGCCGCCACCCGAGCCGGTGGAGCCGCTGCTCGAGCACGCGGCGGCGGTGAGGCCCAGGGCCGCGAGGGCGGCGGCCCCGGCGATCGTGCGGGTGCCGGGCCGCCGGCAGAGCGGTCTGTTCGTGGTGCCAAATCTCTTCATGACGACCTCGATGTCGGGTGGAGCGGTGAGTGTGGCCGGGGGTGAGGTGAGCTCCGTCACCAGGTACCGCAGACCGTATATGCGCTTCCATTTCCTAGCAATAGCTGAACGAGTTTTAGAAAAGAGTTACTTCTGCTTGTAAGTTCTTGCAAAAAGTTGCACCGATCACCATATAATTGCGTCATGACACGGCGGCTGGCCGAAGTGGCCAAGAAGGTAGGGGTCAGCGAGGCGACGGTCAGCCGGGTGCTGAACGGCAAGCCGGGCGTCTCCCAGACGACCCGGGACGCCGTGCTCACCGCGCTGGACGTGCTCGGCTACGAGCGGCCCACCCAGTTGCGGGGGGAGCGCGCCCGGCTGGTCGGCCTGGTGCTGCCCGAGTTGCAGAACCCGATCTTCCCCGCGCTGGCCGAGGTGGTCGGCGGCGGCCTGGCCCAGCAGGGCTTCACGCCGGTGCTGTGCGTACGCGGGGCCGGCGGCCTGTCCGAGGCCAGCTACGTCCGGATGCTCCTGGACCAGCACGTCTCCGGGATGGTCTTCGCCGGGGGGAACTTCGCCGAGGCGGACTCCCCGCACGACCACTACGAGCTGCTGCTGGAGCGGGGCGTGCCGGCCGTGCTGGTCAACGCGGCCGCCGAGCACCTCGGCTACCCGCGGGTGTGCGTGGACGACGCGGCCGCGGTGGAGCAGGCCCTGGGGCACCTGCTGTCGCTGGGCCACCGCCGGGTCGGGCTGATCATCGGCCCGGACGACCACATGCCGTCGCGGCGCAAGCTGGCCGCGTTCACCGCCCTGACCGCGCGGGCGGGCATCGACACCGCGGGCGCCGTGGAGCACACCATGTTCTCGGTCGAGGCCGGGCACGCGTCCGCCGCCCGCCTGGTGCGCGCGGGCATCACCGGGATCGTCTGCGGCAACGACCCGCTGGCGCTGGGCGCCATCCGGGCCGTGCGGCGGCTGGGCATGTCCGTGCCCGCTGATGTGTCGGTGGTGGGCTACGACGACTCGGCCCTGATGACCTGCACGGATCCGCCGCTGACCACGGTCCGGCAGCCCATCGACGCGATGGGGCGGGCCGTGGTCAGCACGCTGGTGCAGCAGGTCGAGGGGGGCACCGTCGCGTCGGCCGAGCTGCTCTTCGAGCCGGAACTGGTCGTCCGGGGCTCCACGGCCCGGGCACGGGCCTGACCAGCGGCCCGTCCACCCGGCGCGATCTCCGCACGGCTATGCGCCGGTAAGTTTGATACTTCCGTAACTCTGTCGACATATTGCGGACACACGTCCGGCTCTGTACGGTGAGGGCACTTTTACCCGTCCGCACACCCCCCAGGAGCCCAGGTGTTACATCCCCCCCGCACTCTCAGACGCTTGATCGCCCTCGCAGGCAGCACCGCGCTGCTGGCCAGCGGCAGTGCCCTCATGGCGGCCGCTCCAGCCTGGGCCGCTGCCACCGGTGGCAGCGGCGCGAACCTGCCGTACACCGAGGTCCAGGCGGAGAACTCGGCCACCAACGGGACCGTCATCGGCCCGAGCTACACCTACGGCCAGCTGGCCGAGGAGGCGTCCTACCGCAAGGCGGTAACGCTGAAGGGCACCGGCCAGTTCGTCACGTTCACCACGCCGGTCGCGACCAACTCCATCGTCTTGCGGTACAGCATCCCGGACAGCTCGGACGGCTCGGTCTACACCGCGCCGCTGTCGCTGTACATCAACGGCACCAAGCAGCCCAACATCACCTTGACCAACGCATACAGCTGGTACTACGGCAGCTATCCGTTCACCAACAACCCCAGCGATGGGACCCCGCACCACTTCTACGACGAGACGCACCGGCTGTTCACCACGACCTATCCGGCTGGGACGAAGTTCAAGCTACAGGTCGACTCCGGGGACACCGCGTCCTCGTACACCATCGACTTCGCCGACTTCGGGCACGTCTGCGCCGCGCTGGCCCAGCCCGCGGGTTCAGTGTCGGTGACCAGCAAGGGCGCCGATTCGACCGGAGCGGCCGACTCTACCCGCGCGTTCAACGCCGCGATCACCGCGGCGGGTGCGGGCGGCACGGTGTGGATCCCGCCCGGCACGTACAACATCCCGGGCCACATCAGCGTCAACAACGTCACGATCGCCGGAGCCGGGATGTGGTACTCGACGGTAACCGGCACGGCCCCCGGGTTCTACGGCAACTCCGCACCGAACCCGAGCACGAACGTGCACCTGCAGAACTTCGCCATCTTCGGCAACGTCCAGCAGCGTGACGACAATGCCCAGGTCAACGGCATCGGCGGCGCCATGAGTAATTCCACCGTGTCGAACATCTGGATCGAGCATATGAAGGTCGGGGCCTGGATGGACGGGCCCATGAACAACCTGAAGTTCAGCGGCATGCGCATCCGCGATACCACCGCGGACGGCATCAACTTCCACGGCGGGGTGACCAACTCCACCGTGACCAACAGCGACATCCGCAACACCGGCGACGACGGCATCGCGACCTGGGCCGACGCCAACATCGGCGCCGACGCCAAGGACACGATCTCGGACAACACCGTGCAGCTGCCGATGCTCGCCAACGGCATCGGGATCTACGGCGGCCACGACAACACCGTCACCGGCAACCTCGTCCAGGACACCGGGCTCCTCGCGGGCGGCGGCATCCATGTCGGGCAGCGCTTCAATTCCACCCCGGTCGGCACGACCACCATCTCGAACAACACCATGATCCGGGACGGCGACCTCGACCCGAACTGGCAATTCGGGGTGGGCGCGCTGTGGTTCGACGGGGTCCAGGGCGCGATCACCGGCCCGATCAACGTCACCAACGACCTGATCGAGCAAAGCCCGTTCGAAGCGGTGCAGTGGGTCGAGGGCACGATCAGCGGGGTGCACCTGAACAACGTGAAGATCGTCGGCACCGGGACGTTCGCCCTGCAGGAGCAGACCGGCGGCGCGGCCTCGTTCACCAACGTCACCGCGACCGGCGTCAACGGCCCGGCCCCCGTGTACAGCTGCGAGGGCGGCAACTTCACGGTGACGGACGGGGGCGGCAACTCCGGCATCGGCGGCACGCCGTACTGCGGTCCGTGGCCGGCCCCGGTGTACCCGCCCTATCCCGCCTCCGCGCGGTGACGGTCAGCCCGGGTGTGCTGAGCTTCGGCTCCGCCACGACCAGCGCCGCGCAGACCGTGACGGTCTCCAACCCGACCGGCTCGGCCGCGCCCGTCTCGTCCATCGCCACCAGCGGCGACTTCACCCAGACCAACACCTGCGGCTCGTCCATCGCGGCGAACGGCTCGTGCACGGTCAGCGTGAAGTCCGCGCCCACGGCGACCGGCAGCCGGGCCGGCACGCTGACCATGACCAGCAACGCCAACCACAGCCCGGCCACTGTCAGCCTGTCCGGCAGTGGCATCGGCGCCACGACCAACCTGGCCCTGGGCGCCACCATGACGGCCAGCGGACCTCGGGTCCGCCCAGACGGTCGGGTCAATCACCCTCGACCTGCCGCCAGCCACCTCGTGGGCGACCCGGACCCAGACCCTCTCCGTGCTGGGCAGCACCGACGGGAACAACAGGACCACGCTGGTGCCATCGGCGGGGTACACGTTCGACCCGGCCGCCGGCAACACGGTCACGATCAGCCTGCCGTCCGCGGTCAGCGAACGGTACCTGCGGCTCAGCTTGACCGCGAACACCGGATGGAATGCCGCCCAGCTGTCTGAGAGATCTTCGCCCCCTGACCCGGCTGCCCTGGCGGGTCAGGGGGCGACGGCCCAGGGACCCGCGGGGCGGCGGGCATCAGTCCGCCGGGACGCGCAGGACCAGCACGACGGCGTCGTCGCCGGCGAATCCGCCGGCGAAGGCCAGGGCCGCCTGCCCGACAGCGGCGGCCATCGCGTCGGCGGGCCGGTTCCCGAGCCCCGCGACCAGGCCGCGCAGCCGGTCCTCGCCGAAGAAGTCATGCCGGACCGGGCTGCGGGCCTCGGTGACACCATCGGTGAACAGGATCAGGCTGTCGCCGGACCGCAGCAGCCCCCGCGTGTCGTGCAGTTCCGGAGCGGGCAGCACGCCGAGCAGGGTGCCCGGCCGCCCCAGGTCCCGCACCCGGCCGTCCGCGCGGCGCAGCAGGGCGAGCGGATGCCCGGCCGCGCTGACCTGCACCGAGGCGCCGCCGGCCACCGGGCAGACCGTGGCATAGATCGCGGTCAGGAACGGCGGGGCATCGGCCGGCCCGTCGAGCAGGGCCTGGTTCAGCGCGGTCAGGATCAGGCTCGGCCGGGTCCGCCGGTGCGCCTCAGCCCGGAGGGTATGCCGGGCCAGCGCAGTGCTCCCGGCCGCGCTGACCCCCTTTCCGCACACATCACCGACCACCATGCCCCAGCTCTGGTGGAGCGACGGGAAGACGTCGTAGAAATCGCCGATGACATCCACGCCTGCCGTCCCGGCCGTGTACCGCACCGCGACCTGCAGGCCCGGGATGTCCTGCGGGCGATGCGGGCGCAGGCTGTCCTGCAGGGCCCGGGCCAGCGCGGCACGTTCGGCCCCGGCGGCCAGCGCGGCCCGCAGTGAGACCTTGGCCGCGGCGAGCAGGGCCAGGGTTTCCAGGACCGCCATGTCGGTGGGGCTCCACAACCGCGGCCGGTGGTCGGCCACGCAGAGCGCCCCCATGACGGCGCCATCCTGATCATGGATCGGCCGTCCGGCCCAGGCGATCCCGGCCCGGCCGCCCCCCGCGATGATCCGCGGATCGCGCCGGGCGTCGCCGACGATCATGGCCTTCCCGGACTGGATGACCCGCTGGAGCACCAGCCGCTCCACGGGGTCCTGCCCGATCCGGGCCTGCCCGCGGGCCATGCCTGAAACGCCCGGCGCGGCTTGCCGGGTGAAAGGCCACTGCCTGGCGATCACGATGGACGCATAAGAGGCCCGCAGGAGCCTTGTGGCGAGCCGGGCAACCCGGTCGAGCGAGACCGTATCCGAGACCGACATATCTGCCGCTTCTGGCGAGATGACGCCTTTGGATGCCACGCATCCCTGCGAAGCGGGGTCCTGGCCTCGTGCCGATTAAACCATAGAAAGCACGCCCAGAAGTTCATCTGTTAATTAACTAGGTATAGGCAGCCAATGCATATTCACGGTTCGCGTGCTATTTCAGAAGTTATTTCAGGAAAGTTCCGGAATGCCGGAATAGCCTGGTCTAGCGGTCATTGCTGAAGGCCGCGTCGAAGGCCGCCTCCGGCGGTTCGTAGTTGAACTGGCGCAGGTAGGCCAGGGCCTCCGGCGCGCCGGTCAGGCGGCCCATCCCCGCGTCCTCCCATTCGACCGAGATGGGGCCGTCGTAGCCGATCGAGTTCAGCATCCGGAACACGTCTTCCCAGCGGACGTCACCGCGGCCCGCGGACACGAAGTCCCAGCCGCGCCGCGGATCGCCCCAGGGCAGGTGCGAGCCGAGGCGGCCGTTGCGCCCGTCCAGCCGCTTGCGGGCCTCCTTGCAGTCCACGTGGTAGATCCGGTCGGCGTAGGCGGCCAGGAACGCGACCGGGTCCAGGTCCTGCCAGACGAAGTGACTGGGGTCGAAGTTGAGGCCGAACGCGGGCCGGTCCGCCACGGCGTCCAGCGCCTGCCGGGTGGTCCAGAAGTCATAGGCGATCTCGCTGGGGTGCACCTCGTGGGCGAACCGCACCCCCTCGGCGTCGAAGGTGTCCAGGACCGGGTTCCACCGCCGGGCGAAATCCGCGTAGCCGTCGGCGATCATCTCCGGCGGCACCGGCGGGAACATGGCCACCGTGTGCCAGATCGACGAGCCGGTGAACCCGACCACGGTCTGCACCCCGAACGCGGCCGCGGCCCGCGCGGTGTCGGCCATCTCGGCCGCCGCCCGCTGCCGGACGCCCTCGGGCTCGCCGTCGCCCCAGATGCGGGCGGGCAGGATGGCCCGGTGCCGCACGTCGATCGGGTGGTCGCAGACCGCCTGCCCGACCAGGTGATTGGAGATGGCCCAGCAGCGCAGGCCGTACTTGCCCAGCAGGGCATGCCGGCCGGCCAGGTAGCCGTCCTCGCGGAGCGCCCGGTCCACCTCGAAGTGATCACCCCAGCAGGCCAGTTCCAGCCCGTCGTAGCCCCAGTCGCGGGCCAGCCGGCAGACCTCCTCCAGGGGCAGGTCGGCCCACTGGCCGGTAAAGAGGGTGAACGGTCGAGGCATCAGCAGCTCCCGTGGTTCTCGTTCTGCTTAGTGGCGGGCGCGGGGACCGGCGTCCACCGGCTGCCGTGCTCGGCGCTGTCGGCGACGGCGGCCAGCACCCGCTGCACCTGCAGCCCGTCGGCGAACGAGGGCACCGGGTCGGCGCCCGCGGCGATCGCGGTGACCAGGTCGGCGACCTCGTGGACGAAGGTGTGCTCCCAGCCCAGCACGTGCCCCGGCGGCCACCACGCGGACAGGTACGGGTGGGACGGCTCGGTCACGCCGATGCGCCGGAAGCCGGCCACCGCGGCATCCTCGGACTGGTCATGGAACTCCAGCTCGTTGAGCCGTTCCAGGTCGAAGGCCAGGCTGCCGCGGTCCCCGTTCAGCTCGATGCGCAGCGCGTTCTTCCGGCCGGCCGCGAACCGGGTCGCCTCGAACGTGGCCAGCGCGCCCGGGCCGAGCCGGGCGGTGAACACCGCCGCGTCGTCCACGGTCACCGGGCCGGTGGCCGGCGGGCCGCCGCCGGGCAGCGGGCGCTCGGTGATGAACGTGGTGGTCATCGCGGACACCCCGGTGATCAGCTGCCCGGTGAGGTACTGGGCCAGGTCCACGATGTGCGCGCCCAGGTCGCCGAGGGCCCCCGAGCCGGCCTGGCCGGCCTGCAGCCGCCAGGTCAGCGGGAACGCCGGGTCTTCCAGCCAGTCCTGCAGGTAGCTGGCCCGCACGTGCCGGAGGGTGCCGATCCGGCCGGCGGCGACAAGCTGGCGGGCCAGGGCCAGGGCCGGGACCCGGCGGTAGTTGAAGCCGATCATGGCGCGGACGCCGCGGGCGGCGGCCCGGCGGGCCGCCGCCGCCATCGCCTCGGCCTCGGCCACGCGTGTTGGCCAGCGGCTTCTCGCACAGCACGTGGCGGCCCGCGTCCAGCGCGGCGATGGCGATCTCCGCGTGGCTGTCCCCGGGCGTGCACACGTCGATGAGCTGCACGTCGTCCCGGCGCAGCAGGGAACGCCAGTCGGTCACCGCGTCGGCCCAGCCCTGGCGCCCGGCGGCCTCGCGCAGCTTCGCGGCGTCCCGGCCGCAGACGCGCCGCCATGACCGGGCGCAGCGGCAGGCTGAAGAAGCGCGGCGCGTCCCGCCAGGCGCGGGAGTGCGCGGCGCCCATGAACGCGTAGCCGACCATGCCGACGCCCAGCGCCGGCTGCTCCTCGTGCTGGCTCACTGCACCTCCCCGCACCGCGGCCGGCGCCGGCCCGCGGTGCTCATCCCGTTCCGTTCACCGTGCGGGCGTACGGATCCCAGTCCGCGGCCAGCCCCTCCGGGACGGTGAAGGTGGTCCCGACCGGCTCGAAGGTACCGCCCTGGATGGAGCCGGCGATAGCCTCCATCGTCTCCAGCACATGCAGGGCCAGCTCACCGGAGGCCCGGTGCGGCGTGCCGCCGCGCAGCGCGCGGGCCATGTCCAGCACGCCGAGCCCGCGGCCCGCGGTGGCCCCCTCGGCCGGGATGGACCTCCACTCGTCGCTGCCCGTGGCGCGCAGCCTGATCTCGCCGTCGAACCGGTTCGGGTCGGGCAGCGCCAGCGTGGCCTCGGTGCCGGTGATCTCCACGAACCCGTGCCGCCGCAGCGGGGAGTCGAAGCTGAGCAGCAGCGACGCGGCCTGGCCGGCCGCGAACCGGACCAGGGCCGCGACGTGGGTGGGCACCTGCACGCTGAACGCCGTGCCGGCCCGCGGGCCTGCGCCGACGACCCTGGTGGCCCGGCCGCACTGGCCCAGGGCCGCCACCTGCGTGGCCGGGCCGAACAGCAGGGCCAGCGTGGCCAGGTAGTACGGCCCGATGTCGAACAGCGGCCCGGCACCGCGCTGGAACAGGAACTCGGGATCGGGGTGCCACCGGTCCGGCCCCGGGTCCTGCATCATGGCCAGCGCGGCCTGCGGCACGCCGATGGCGCCCGCGTCGATGAGGCGGCGCGCGGTCTGCAGCCCGGCGCCCAGGACGGTGTCCGGGGCGCAGCCGACCCGCCGCCCGGCCCGCCCGGCCTCGGCCAGCAGCATCCGTCCGGCCGCCGCGTCCAGCGCCAGCGGCTTCTCGATCCAGACGTGCTTGCCCGCGGCCAGCGCCTCCCGTGCCACCGCGGCGTGCGCGGCCGGGACGGTCAGGTTGACGACGATCTCCACCTCGGCGTCCTCGACCGCCTGCTGGGCGCTGCCCGCGCCGGGCACCCCGTACTTGGCCGCCTGCGCCTTGGCCCGCGCCAGGTCGAGGTCGGCGCAGTACAGCACGCGCAGGTCCGGGAACGAGGTCAGGTTGCGCAGGTACTCGTCGCTGATGGTGCCGCAGCCGACAACGGCCACCCCCACCGGCGCCCCGGGCGCGGTCATCTGGCATCCTGCGGCCGGGTGACCGGCCGGGCCAGGCCGCGGGCGGCCAGCCAGGCCAGGCTGCCGGCCACCGCGGCCATCATGTCGGTAGCGCAGCGGTCCAGTTCCACCACGTGCCACTCCGCGGCCGGGGCGGCGGCGAGGATCTCGGCCACCGGCATCCGGCCGGCCCCGACCGCGGTCATCGGGTCATCCTTGGTCACCGGGCCGTCCTTGACGTGCAGGTAGCGGACCCGCTCGCCGAGCCGGCCGAGCAGCGCGGGCACGTCCTGGCCGCCGACCGCCGCCCAGTAGGTGTCCACCTCGAGCAGCACCCCGTCGTCGAGGGAGCCGGCCAGCACTTCCAGGGCCGGCCGGCCGCCGATCACCGAGGCCAGCTCGAAGTCATGGTTGTGGTAGCCGAGGCGCAGGCCGTCACCGGCCAGCCGGGCGGCCATCTCGTTCAGCTCGGCCGCCAGCTCACGCACGCTGGCCGCGTCGGCGAACCGCTCCGGCGGCTGGTAGGGGACGATCACGGTATCGGTGCCCAGGGCCCGCGCGGCGGCGATCACCGCGGCCGCCTGCTCACCCGCGGGCGTCGCATGCACGCTGCACACCGCCAGCCCGGCCGTGGCCAGGTCGGCGGCGAGCCCGGCCGTGTCGTCCAGGATGCCGAACGGCTCGGCTGCGCCGTAGCCGTAGCCGGCCACCCGGGCGAGGACGCCCTTGCGGTCGGCGGCCAGCTGGTCGCGGACGGTGTAGAGCTGGAGGGCGGGAGGGTTGGCACTGCTGGCTGCGGCGGCGGTCACGCGGCTGCTCCTCGGGAAGGACGGCAGGGAGCGGGCGTCAGTTTTCGAAAACTATTCGCTCGGATCTCAGGCTAGATAGGCCGTCACCCTCGGTCAAGAGGCCGGCTCCGCCTACTATGGAGACCCGGCTGGGCTGGTACTGCCTCGGGATCCGGCGGGGTCAGCCAGGTCCCGGCTCGGCCGTAGCTGGTTTCGAAACAAGACAGGGTCGGAAAGAGGGCTTGCCGTGGCACGAGACAGCGGGCGCGCCACGCTGGCCGGCATCGCGGCCGAGGCGGGCGTCTCCGTCTCCGCGGTGTCCAAGGTGCTGAACGGGCGGACCGACGTGGCCGCGGGGACCAGGTCGCGCATCGCCGCGCTGCTGCGGAGCAACGGCTACCAGGTGGCCTCCCGGCTCGGTTTCGGCGTCGTGGACCTGCTGATCGCCAGCCTGCACAGCCCGTGGGCCGAGGAACTGCTGCACGGCACCGTGCAGGCCGCGGTCGAGGCGGCGGCCAGCGTGGTCGTCACCACGGTGGACTCGCCGGCCGAGTTCGCCGGGTGGCTGGACCGGGCCGCCACCCGGGGCACCGACGGCGCGCTCTGCGTGCTGCACCTGCCGGACAGCAGCGAGCTGCAGCGGCTGGCGGCGGCCCGGATCCCGGTGGTGGTGATCGACCCCCCGGAGGAGCCCGGGCCGGGCATCCGGTCGGTCGGCACGACCAACTGGCAGGGCGGCCTGGCCGCCACCCGGCACCTGATCGAGCTGGGGCACCGCCGGATCGCCATCATCGGCGGCCCGGAGCGGCTGTGGTCCAGCCGGGCCCGGCTGGACGGGTACCGCGCCGCCCTGCAGGCGGCCGGGCTGGCGGCCGACCCGGAGCTGATCCGCCGGGACGACTTCTGCGCCCCGGGCGGGCGGCGCCAGGCCCGGCAGCTGCTGTCGCTGCCGCAACCACCGACCGCGATCGTGGCCGGGAACGACAGCCAGGCCTTCGGCGTGCTGCAGGCCCTCGGCGAGCGGGGGCTCCGGGCTCCCGGCGACCTGAGCGTGATCGGGTTCGATGACGTGCCCGTCGCGTCCTGGGCCACGCCCGCCCTGACCACCGTCCGGCAGCCGCTGGCCGCGATGGCGGCCACCGCGTTCCGGATGCTGCGCGCCGGGACGGCGGGCGACGCGGCCGAGCCGCACCATGTCGAGCTGGCCACCACGCTGGTCATCCGCGAGAGCACCGCGCCACCCCCGGGGTAGCGACTCCCCCGCGCTATCCGCAGCGGATGGCGGGGGGTTCCGGGGGGTCGTCCCCGGGCTATCCGCTGGCGGGGCGCGGCGCAGCCGTGTCCCGCCGGGGCAGCGGATGGCGGGGGGTTCCGGGGGGTCGTCCCCCCGGGCTAGCAGAGTGGCTCGTGTGGCCGGTGAGGTCACCAGGGGTAGCGGGCCGTTCTGAATGTAGGGATTTCCTGGATTTTTCCGCGCCGAATCCCCTACTCTGCGTGAGTCTCAGCCGTGGAAGCAAGGGGTTCCTTACGTCATGATCCGTTGGCGCTTGAAGGCACCCCTCATTGGTGCGGCCCTGGCAGGCTGCCTGGTCGCCGCCGGCTGCAGCTCGGGGGGAACCAGCTCGGCCGCGCCCGGGAACCTGGAGAAGACGAACCTGGTCGTGGCGGCCGTTCCGGCGCTCGACTCGGCCGCGGTGTACATCGCGGAGCAGCGGGGCCTGTTCACCGCCGAGGGGCTGCACGTCACGGTCCTGCCCGCGATCAGCAGCAAGACCGTCATCCAGCAGCAGGAGGCCGGGAAGTTCGACGTCTCGGTCGGAACCTACGTCTCCTACATCCTGGCCGACGCGGCCCAGCGCGCGAATTCGCCCACGAGCCTGCAGATCATCGCGCCCGGCTCGATCATGCAGCCGGGTACCCAGGAAATCGTGGTGCCGGCCGGCTCGCCGATCCAGACGGTCAGCCAGCTGCAGGGCAAGTCGGTCGGGGTCAACGTGTCCGGGAACATCGGCACGCTGCTGGTCGAGTCGGTGCTGGCCGACAGCGCGATCAACAACCCGACCCAGGCGGTGCACTTCAAGGCGATCCCGTTCCCGGACATGGCGACGGCCCTCAAGCGCCACCAGGTAGACGCGGCCTGGCTGCCGGAGCCGTTCGTCACCCAGGCCGAGGAGGTGGCCGGCGCGGTGCCGCTGGCCGACGCCGACCAGGGTGCCAGCCAGAGCATCCCGATCGCCGGCTACGTGGTGACCAAGGCCTGGGCGCAGAAGAACCCGCACACCCTGGCCGCGTTCCGCGCCGCGATCATGAAGGCCCAGTCCATCGCGGCCACCGATCCCGGGGCGGTGCAGGCCGGCATGCACCAGTTCGCCGGCACCCCGGCGCGGGACGCGGCGATCGCCGTCACCCCGCAGTACCCCACTACGAACAGCGAGGCGCTGATCGGGCGGCTGGCCAGCCTGATGCTGAATTTCGGCATGCTGAACCAGAAGTTCAACGTGTCGTCCATGTTCCAGGCGGGCTGACCGGGCCACGGCGGGCTCCCGGCGGGTGACGCCCGGGAGCCCGTTTCCGCGCTGGCGGCCGGTCAGCTGCTGTAGCCGGGGATCCCAGTGCCCGTCACGGTGGCCCGCACGTGCAGGTACACGGGGCCGCGCGCCGAGCAGGCCCGGAACGAGAACGGGACCTGCAGCGCGCTGAAGTCGTTCGGCGGGTAGACCCGCAGCGCCACGGCGGTGGCCGGGTGGCAGCTGGCCGGGGAGTAGTTGCCGACGTCGGTGATCCGCAGCAGCACGTGCGCGGTCGCGCCGCGGCCCAGCGTGATCAGGCGCACCGGGTCGGCGTTGTCCCGCCCGGCCGCGCTGCCAAGCTGGTGCCCGCCCGGGCCGATCGCGGACACCCCCGGGTAGCCGTACACCGTGCACGCCCGGCCCGAGACGTTGGACAGCTCCAGCTGGTACGCGGCGCCGCCGGCGTAGCCGTCACCGGGGACGCCCAGCCACGCCCGCAGCGACCCCGCCGGGCAGCGGGCCGGGGCGGCCGTCGCGGCGCGGGCGGTGAACGCCGCCGGGGCCCCCGCCGCCCCGGGCGCGGCCAGCGCGACGGCCGGCACGGCCAGGGCCGCCGAGGCGACGGCGGACACGGCCAGGCCGCGCCGGGCCGTGCGGATGGTCAGTTTCATGGGAATCTCCTTCGCTCCCGGGGTCCCGGGCCGCAGGTGCCGGAAAGAACGGTTATGCGTCAGTTAGGACGGCGCGGCGGCCCAGAAGGTTGGGACCGGCGGCCCGGCAGACGTCGGCCACAGTTCGCGCAGCGGTCAGGCTGAGTTCGGCCGCCGGGAATCTGGCCCGGTGATGATCGGCCTGTGCCTGCCACCGTGCTGACCGGGACCGGGCTGACCGGGACCGCGGACCGGGCCGGCCGGGTCCGCGGCGGCCGGGACCGCGGGGCTGCGGGCCCGGCGCTGCCCGCGGCCGGGCCGGGTCCGGCCATGAGGATCGTCCGGGTGGCCAACTACGTGGCCCCCGCCTCGGGCGGCCTGCGCACCGCGCTGCGCGAGCTGGGCGCCGGCTACCTGGCCGCCGGCCACGAGCCCGTCCTGGTCATCCCCGGCCCGCAGCCGGGCCGCCGGCTGACCCGGCAGGGCGTGGTGATCACGGTGCCCGGGGCGCCGGTGCCGGGTACCGGCGGCTACCGGGCCATCGTGACCCGGCGCCCGCTGCGCCGGCTGCTGGAGGATCTGGAGCCCGGCCGGCTCGAGGTGTCCGACCGGACCACGCTGCGCTGGACCGGCCGCTGGGCCGCCTCCCGCGGGATCCGGTCGATGATGGTCTCGCACGACAGCGTGGCCGCCCTGGCCGCCATGTTCGCGCCGCCCGGGCTGGGCACGGACTGGCTGGCCGACCTGGCCAACCGGGACACGGCCGCCCGCTACGACGTGGTCGTGTGCACCACCGCCTGGGCCGCGGCGGAGTTCCGCCGGCTGCCCGCCGGCAACCTGGTGCAGGTGCCGCTCGGCGTCGATCTGGCCCGGTTCCACCCGCGGCACGCCGATGGCCAGCTGCGGGCCCGGCTGGCCGGGCCCGGCCAGCCGCTGCTGGTGCACTGCAGCAGGCTATCCCCGGAGAAGCGCCCGGAACGCGCCATCGGCGCCCTGGCCCAGCTGCACCGCCGCGGCGTGCCCGCGGTGCTGGTGGTGGCGGGCGACGGGCCGCGGCTGCGCGCGCTGCGCGCCCAGGCGGGAGGCCTGCCGGTGCGCTTCCTCCGGCACGTGGCGGACCGGGGGCTGCTGGCCCGCCTGCTGGCCACCGCGGACGTGGCCCTCGCGCCCGGGCCGGCCGAGACGTTCGGGCTGTCCGCGCTGGAGGCGCTGGCCAGCGGGACGCCGGTGGTGGTCAGCGAGCGCAGCGCCCTGCCCGAGGTGGTGGGCGGCGCCGGACTGGCCGTCGCGGACACCGACGCCGCTTACGCCGACGCCGTCCAGTGCCTGCTGGCCCGGGATCCGGCCGGGCGCCGGCGCGTGGCCCGGGACCGGGCCGGGCGGTTCGGCTGGCCCGCGGCGGTGCGCGGGTTCCTGGCCGCGCACGGACTGCCCGCCGCGCCGGATATGCCGGCCGCGCCGGGGCTGGCCGTGGGAGGTGCGCCATGACGGTCTCCGCGTTCGCCCCGGCCGGATCCCGGCCGGATCCCGGCTCCGGCGGTCCGTTTCGCCGCGCTCGGCGACTCCGTCACGGCCGGGCTCGGCGACCCCATGCCGGACGGCGGCTGGCGCGGCTGGGCGGCGCTGCTGGCCGGGTCGCTGGCCCCGCCCGGCCAGGTCGAGTTCAGCAACCTCGCGATTTCCGGCGCGCTCATCCGGGATGTGGCCGCCGAGCAGCTGCCCCGGGCGGTGTCCCTGGCACCGGCGGCCGCGTCCGTGCTCGTCGGCATGAACGACACGCTGCGCGGCACGTTCGACCTGGCGGGCATCGCCGCCGACCTGGAGCAGATCGTCTGCGGCCTGCAGCGGGCCGGTTCCGTGGTGCTCACCGCCAGCCTGCCCGACCCCGGGCTGCTGCTGCGCATCCCCGGATCGCTGCGCCGTCCCCTGGCCCGGCGGGCCCACGCGATCAACGCGATCCTGTCCGAACTGGCCCGGCACTACGAGGTGGTCCATATCGACCTGGCGGCGCACCCGGCCATCTACGACCGGCGGATGTGGGGGGTGGACCGGCTGCATCCCAGCGAGCGCGGGCACCGGCTGCTGGCCCGGCTGGCCGGCGCGGGGCTCGCCGAGCGCGGCCTGCCCCCGCTGGCGCTGCCCGACCCGGATCCGGCCAACCCCGAGCCGAGCGCCTGGGCCCAGGCGCACTGGATGGCCACCAAGGGAACCGGCTGGCTGGTCCGGCGGTCCCGGGACCTGGTCCCCCGGCTGTTCCAGCTGGCCGCCGCGGAGTGGTGGCGTGAGGTCCGCGGCCGCGCCGCGCTGCCAGCCGCCCCGCGGGAGCGGTCATGATCGGGGCGGCACCGGCACCGCCCCGGTACTGGCCCTCCGGGCCGCGCGGGCCGTGCGGGCCGTGCGGGCCCGCCGGTGCCTGGGTCCGGTCGTTCTGCGCCCAGCAGGGCCTGCCCTACTGCGAGAAGAGCCTGGCCTGCAGCTACGGCTACATCCTGCGCTACCTGCACGCCGCCGGGGGCGGCACGCTGCCCGTCACCGCCGGCTGACCCGGGCAGGGCTGGGGGAAGGCCCGGGCCGCGCGGGCCGAAGGGCCCGGATTGGCGGGCACCTGGGCCCTGGTGAGCGGGCTGCGATGGCGCTGACATGGGATTACGAGTCTCCGCAGGAGAGGAAGTGCCCCATGCAAGGGTCGACCCTGCTGTTCATCGTCGTCCCCATCGTGCTTCCGGCGGCCATGTTCGGCTGGCTCGGCCTGGTGTTCTGGGCGGCGGCCCATCCGGAGTGGAAGTCACACCGGGCGGCGGCCAGCCCGGCAGCACCGGGTCCGGCGGTCACCGCGCGCGCGGCGAGCGAACTGCCCGCCCCGGCACCGGTGGCCCGCCAGCGGCACGCCGCCTAGTCGCGCCAGGGCCTGCGTTACGCCAGGGCCTGCGTCCCGCCCGGGCGGCGTCACGCCGAGGCAGCGTCACGCCGAGGCGCGGCGCAGCAACTCCCGGGCGGCAGCCCGCGCCTCGCGGGCCAGGGCCGCCGGGTCGGCGGTGCGCAGCTCCCCGCCGGACACCACGGCCCGGCCGGCCACGGTCAGCAGGTGCACCGGGGCTGGCGGGCCGAACACCAGCGCGCAGACCGGGTCGGCAATATCCGCATGACCGAGGCCGTCGAGCCGCCACAGCACCACGTCGGCCTGCTTGCCCACCTCCAGGGAGCCGATCTCGTCCTGCCGCCCCAGGCACCGGGCACTGCCCATGGTGGCCATGGCCAGGGCCTGGCGCGCGGTCAGCGCGGCCGGCCCGCCGCGGGCCCGGGCGGCCAGCAGGGCCTGGCGCAGTTCCGCGCCGAGGCTGCCGTGCTCGTTGGCGGCCCCGTCGGTGCCCAGGCCGACCGGCGCGCCGCCGGCCAGCAGTTCCGGCACCGGCGCGATACCCGCCCCGAGCCGGGCGTTCGAGCTGGGGCAGTGGGCCACCCCGGTCCCGGTGCGGCCCAGCAGGCTGACCCCGGCGGCGTCCAGGTGCACCCCGTGCGCCAGCCACACGTCCGGCCCGAGCCATCCCGCCTGCTCCAGGTACTCCGCCGCACGGAGGCCGGACACGGCCTGGCAGGCGGCATCCTCGTCCGCGCTCTCGGCCAGGTGGGTGTGCAGCCGGACGCCCGCCCGCCGGGCCAGGGCCGCGGACTCGCGGAGCAGGCCGGGGGTGACCGCCAGGGGGGTGGCCGGGGCCACCGCCACGCGCAGCATGGAATCCGGGGCCGGGTCGTGAAAGCGGGTGATATCGCGCTGTGTGGCAGTGAGGATCTCGTCCGCGGACGCCAGCAGGCCGTCCGGGGCCAGGCCCGCCCCGGGTGCCCCGCGCTCCAGCGAGCCGCGGCAGCAGTGCAGCCGCAGCCCGAGGTCACAGGCCGCCTCCGCACCGGCCTCTAGCAGGTCATCTCCCCCGCGCGGGAAGAGGTAGTGGTGGTCCGCGACCGTGCTGCAGCCGGACAGCGCCAGCGCGCCGAGCGCGCTGCGCACCGCGGCCCCGTGCAGCCCGCCGTCCAGCCTGCTCCAGACCGGGTAGAGCGCGGCCAGCCAGTCGCCCAGGGCGCCCTGCGGGGCCAGGCCGCGGGTGAGCCGCTGGAACAGGTGATGGTGCGCCGTGATGAGGCCCGGGGTGGCCAGGCAGCCGGTGCCGTCCACCCGTACCGCGCCCTCGACGCGGGGCGCGGGCCCGGGCCGGCCGCGGTGATCCGGCCGTCCGCCAGGACCAGGTGCCCGCGCGGGAATTCGGTGCCGGCCGCCCCGGTGAGCGGTTCCCCGGGCGGCGCCGGGGCGCCCGGCCGGCCGGAGCCGCGCCGTCGACGGTGGCCACCGCGCAGCCGTCGATCACCAGCGGCGGCATGCGCGGCCCGGGCCCGGGGGACGTCCGCATCCAGCAATTCTGGGTGTTGCCGGCCGATTCGTCACGATCTCGGGGCAATTGCCCTTTCCGATAATGGCGCAGGCTGAGACAATGGCCGCGCAGCCCGGTCCGGGCGCGGCAGGGGGCCCTGCCGCCGTGACCACCAGGCTGGCAGGGAGCGCCTCATGGAGAACCGCACAGCGACTGGGTTAACGGGCGCTAGCCCGGCGCGGGCCACCGCACGGCCGGCCCGTCCGGCGCCGGTCACCGCGGTGGTCCCGGGCCCGCGGCTGGCCGGCCCGGGGACGGCCGATGCGGAGCCGCCGGACTGGTGGCCGTACGCCGGCGAGTTCCCGCACTGGCACGTGTGGCGCGGGATCGCCGGGCTGCTGTACGCGCGGCGGCTGATGTCCAGCCCGCCCCGCGTGCTGCGCAGCCAGGACCCCGTCGAACTGCGGGATCAGATCAGGCAGGCCGAACTCCGCCGCTGAGCCGCCGGGGCAGGCCCGCGCGGGGGACCCTGGCGCAACCGCTCCTGGTGCTGTATTTGTCGGCTATGTCGATGTGGATCTTCAGGGAGACACTTCCCGGCCCCGGCCTGCGTGTCGCCGTCAAAGATCTCATCGACGTCGCCGGGGTGCCGACCACGGCCGGCTCGCGGGCGGTGGCGGAGCGGGCCAGGCCGGCTCCGCAGGACGCCGCCTGCCTGTCCGGGCTGCGGGCGGCCGAGCAGCACGGCCAGGCCCGCCTGATCGGCAAGACCAACCTGCACGAGCTGGCCTACGGGATCAGCGGGATCAACCGTGCCTACGGGACGCCGGTCAACCCCCTCGACCCGGCCCGCGTCCCCGGCGGGTCGTCCAGCGGGTCCGCGGTGGCGGTGGCCAGCGGGGAGGCCGACATCGCCTACGGATCGGACACCGGCGGCTCGATCCGGATCCCGGCGGCCTGCTGCGGGGTGGCCGGCCTCAAGACCACCTGGGGCCGGATCCCGCTGACCGGCGTGTGGCCGCTCGCGCCCAGCCTGGACACGGTGGGCCCGATGGCCCGGAACGTGGCCGGCCTGGCGGCGGGGATGGCCCTGCTGGAGCCGGGCTTCACGGCCGCCGCGCAGGCACCCACGACCGTGGGCCGGGTGGTGATCGGCGCCGACCCGGTCGTCGACGACGCGGTGGATAGCGCCCTGGCCGCCGCAGGCTTCACGGTGTCACCGGCCGACCTGGACGGCCTCGCCCTGGCCACCACCGCCGCGATGACCGTGCTCGACGCGGAGGCCTGGGTGTCGGACGGGGCACTGGCGCAAGCCGCTCCGGACTTGATCGGCCGCGACGTGCTGGCCCGGCTCCGCCAGTCCGCCACCATCACCGCGGCGGCGCTCGGCACCGCGTGGCAGCAGGCGGCGCAGTGGAAGGCGACCCTGGCGATGCTGTGGGACCAGGTGGAGATGCTGGCGCTGCCCACGCTGCTGGGCTTTCCGCCGACCCTGGACAACGCGCGGGAGATGCTGCAGATCCGCGGCCTCACCTCCCCGGTCAACCTGGCCGGGCTGCCGGCCCTCGCCCTGCCGGTCCCCTCGCGGGGCCCGCTGCCGGCCAGCGTGCAGCTGATCGGCCCGGCCGGCAGCGAGGAGCGCCTGCTGGCGGCGGGAGCCGTGCTGGAGGCCGCGGCCTGGTCCTTACCGGCCGCCCGCCGCGCTGCCCGGGCGGCAGGCGCGGGCCTCCCCGGGACCGCATCACTGGCACATCAGCCCCGCGAGTACCCGCGTCAAGAGCAACACGCGGCGTGCGCCACCTGCGGGCCATAACCGGCCGTATCAATTCCTGAAATCAGGATGATTCGGGTCAATAAGTGTCACATGCTACCGGGTTAGCGGCCGGACCGCACGCCATGGCGGGCGTCCTGGTTTGTCCCCGACGGCAGAAATAACGAGGCTGGCGGAGAATAGCAGGCGAATGGGCTGGCGCCCAGGCTGCCGGGGGCGGACCATAGGCCTGGGGTTATCTGCTTGGCCGGCCCGCTCCTGGGCCGCCGCCGGGCATGCGGGAGGGGGATCTCGATGCTCAACGCGTTTTATGGTGCATTCTCGCCAGCCTGTTTCGCCCTCCTCGGGTTGTGGCTGGTCGTGGTGCAGATACGGATGCCGGAATGGGAGCGGAGTGCACCGCACCGGCGGATGTCCTACGGCGTGGCGCTGCATTTCGCGCTGCCCGGCATCATGAGCGTGCTGGCCCTGGTAAATCCAAGCAACCCGCTGTTCTGGCGGATCTCCTTCGTCATCATCGCCTGGGGCGGGGTGATCGTGCTGGTCGCCGTCCGTGGCGTTCCGGGCCGCCGGGCACCGGCGCCGCGCCGGGCGGGCGGGGCGGGCCGGGCGGCCCAGCCGGGCGGGACGGACGGCAGCGCCGGGACCGGCGCCATGGGCCAGCTGGGTGTGGCCGCCTATGTGATCGCGCTGGTGATCTACGTCCTGATCGGGCTGCTCGCCTTCCATGGCGGCCTGGTCGCGTTGCGCACCGAGGCGATCCTGCTCACCGCCATGCTGGTACTGGGCTTCAACGTCGCCTGGCTGATGATGTTCGAGGGCAGGCAGTCATCCCCGGCTACCCCCACCGCAGCCAGCCAGTGACGCCCCGGGCCGCGCGTACCGGCTCGCGGTGACGGCGGCGGATCAGCTGGCCTGGGCCGCCGGCGGCGCCGTGGTGGCCCAGCGGATGCCGCTGACCACGGCCCGGGCGGCCGGGCGGACCACCGCTGCCTCGGTCAGCGGCAGGCGCGGCAGGTACAGCGGGCGGCGCGCCCACCCGGGCAGCATCGAGGTGGCCGCGGCGGCGAGCACCGCGTAGGGCGCCCGGGCCATGGCCGGCAGCGGCGGGGTCAGCAGCAGGAACCGGGCCGCGGCCCGGGCCTCCGCGGTCCCCCGGAGTTCGGCGCGGTACTCCGCGATCCGGTTGGCCAGTTCCGCCTCGGTCCGCGGCGGGTCGGGCACCCCCAGCCGCACCGCGATCCGGGCCATGTCGGCGACGTACCCGTCCCGGCCCGGCCGCGTCCAGCGGCCGGGCGCCGAACCGGGTGTAGGCGCGCAGGAAGCTGTCCGCCTCGGCGATGTGCACCCAGGTCAGCAGGTGCGGATCCGACGCGGCGTAGGGGCGGCCGTCGGGCGCCACACCGGTGACCCGGCGGTGCACCGCCCGGACCCGCCCGATGGCGTCCATGGCGTCACCCGGCTGGCCGAACGCGGTGACGGCCAGGAAGTAACTGGTGCGCTGCAGCCGTCCCCAGGGGTCACCCCGGTAACCCGAGTGGGCCGCCACCCCGGCCATGGCCAGCGGGTGCAGCGACTGCAGCAGCAGGGCCCGGATACCGCCGACGAACATCGCGGAATCACCGTGCACCTGGCGGATCGGCCGGTCCTCGGCGAACCAGCGTTCTCCCGGGGCGCCGTGCACCGCGGCGCGGCGGGCCGGCCCCTGGGGCCCGGCCACCCGCTCGAAGATCGACGTGCCGATGCGGCGTCGTACCGCACCCGCCGCATCCTGAACGCCCACCTGACCAGTATCACCCGGGGGGCGGGGGCGGCGGCGCCCAGTCTCACTGGACTACATGGCTGGGACATTTAGTCACACTGCTGTGACTTTCCCAGCGGGACTGGAACGTCCGCACTATATCGTTGTCATAGTGCGACAGAGAGTGACCAATTCAGAACCGGGGGCCGCGCGGTATCGGATGAGGTCAGCCGAACAGGGAGATAGACATGCCTCGGTTCTCCGCACGCGAGATCGGCCGCATCGAGACGGCGTATGACAGCCCGCTCGGACGGCTGTCATGGGCCTGGGTGCTGCGGGCGGACGGCAGCGTCGAGTACCGGCTCAGCCAGGTGGACGGACGATCCGAGCGTAACGACTGGCAGGTGATCCGCCGGTTAACGCCGACGGAGAAGCGTGCGATCGGCCACGACAGCACGCGCGCCCGGGACTTCCTCACCCGGGTCGCCCGCGAGCATGGCCACTACCCGGCCGGAAGCCTGGGGTAGGCCGGGCCGGCCGGTGCCTTCGCTCCGGCCGGCGGACCAGGAAATCTGCTCCCTCCACTATTCTGAACGACCTTTCATGAACTACTGTTCATGAAAGGTCGCTCAGCGGAGGTTGCGATGACAGAAGTGGCAGTGCACCGCCTGACGAAGCAGTTCGGCCAGGTCACCGCGGTCCGGGACATGACGTTCACGATGCCGGCCGGCGCGGTGACCGCCTTCCTGGGGCCGAACGGGTCCGGGAAGACGACGACGCTGCGCATGGTGCTCGGGCTGATCCGCCCGACCAGCGGCGAGGCCGTGATCGGCGGGCTGCCGTACGCCCGGCTGGAGCATCCGCGGCGCCGGGTCGGGGCCCTGCTCGAGGCGACCGGGTTCCATCCCGGCCGCCGGGCCCGGGACCACCTCCGGGTGCTGGCCGCGGGCGAGGCCATCCCCGGCGGCCGGGTGGAGGAGGTGCTCGCCCAGGTGGGCCTGGCCGAGCAGGCGCACCGCCGGGTGCGCGGCTTCTCGCTGGGCATGCGGCAGCGGCTGGGCCTCGCCGCGGCGCTCCTCGCTGACCCGGAGGTGCTGCTGCTGGATGAGCCCGCGAACGGCCTCGACCCGGCCGGGCACGCCTGGCTGCGCGGCCTGCTCCGCGGGCTGGCCGCGGACGGCCGCACCGTCGTGGTCGCCAGCCACCTGCTCAGCGAGGTGGCCCAGACCGCCGATCACGTGATCATCGTGAGCGCCGGCGCACTGCGGTTCGCCGGGCCGCTGCGCGAACTCGGGGACGGGGCCCTCGAGCCGGCGTTCCTGCGGCTGACCGGGGAGGCTGGCCATGCCGTCGCAGATCCGCGCTGAGGCCCGCAAGCTCGGCACCGTCCGCGGGCCGTGGCTGCTCCTGGCGGCGGGGCCGCTGGTCGTGGTGGCCGGCATCACTGGCCTGGTCAGCTCGGGCGGGAACGTGCATGATCCGGCCACGGCGGCCCGGGCCCTGGCCCACGTCGGCCTGGCCGCGGTGTTCGCGCTGGTGTTCGGCATCCTCGCGGTCGCCGGGGAGTACCGGCATCGGACCATCACCGACACCTACCTGAGCTGCCCCCGGCGCCGCGACGTGATCCTGGCCAAGCTGGCCGTGTACGGGCTGGCCGGGGCCCTGGCCGGGCTGGCCGCCGCCGCCACCGCACTGGCGGTCACCGCCGCCTGGTGGGCGGCGAAGGGCGCCGCGTTCCCCCTGTCCGCTTCCGGGACCTGGCGGGTGCTCGGCGGCGGCATCGCCGCCAACGCCGCGTTCGCCGCCATCGGCGTGGGCGTGGGGGCCCTGGTGCGCAACGTGGTGGCGGCCGTGGCCGCCGCGCTGGCCTGGGTCGCGCTGGTGGAGGGGATCGCGGGCCAGTTGCTCGGCTCCGGGCTGGCGCGCTGGCTGCCCTTCTACGCCAGCGAGGCCCTGGACCGGGCGAACCTCACCCCGGCCACCCGGTTGCTGCCCCAGTGGGGCGGGGGCCTGGTGCTGCTCGGCTACGCGGCGGCGTTCGCGGGTGCCGCCGTGCTCACTACACTCAACCGCGATGTCACCTAGAAGGCCTGCCGTGCTCCGCGACCGGGATGATGCCAGCCTGCGGGAGTACCTGATCGCCACCGCCGCCCGCCTGATCGATGAGCGCGGCAGTGCCGGGCTGTCCGTCCGGGACATCGCGCGGGAGGCCAAGGTCGCCGACGGGGCCCTGTACAACTACTTCGAGGACAAGGATGACCTGCTGGCGCAGGCCCTCCTGGCCCATGTGGGCACGGTGATGGGCCAGGCCTCCGATCTGCTGCCGCCGCCCGGCACCGCGACCGTGGCGCAGAACCTGGCCCAGTTCGTCGAGCGGGGCATCGCGGTGCTGGTCCGGGTGATCCCGGCCTTCGCCGGGCTGCTCTCCCAGCCCGGGGCGCTGCGCCGGTTCCACGACCTGGTCGGCGGGGACGCCGCGTTCGAGGGTGCCCCGGACGACGCCGGTGCCGCGGCCGAGCCGGACGGCCGTGGCCTGCCGGACATCCTCCTCCGCTACCTGCTTGCCGAGCAGCGGCTCGGCCGGATCGACCCGGGCGCCGACGTCGCCGCGGCCAGCACCCTGCTCGTCGGCGCGATCCACGGCCAGGTGCTGCCCCGGGTGCTGTTCGCCGCGCCGGGCACCTCCTTCAGCGCCCCACCCGGCCTCGCCGCGAAGCTGGCCCAGGTGGTCCTGGACGGCCTCGCGCCGAAGGCCGGGTGAGCCGGGCCGCCACCCGGTGCGGCGCCCGGTGCGCTGGCCGCCCGGCCGGGCGGGGAAACCGGCCGGGCGGGACCCGTCCCGGCCACGGGGGAATGGCCGGGACGGGCGGCCCGGCCGTCAGCCGGCCGGGCCCGGGACCGCCCGGGCCGGGGAGGTGCCGGCCCGGGCGGCGGGCATTACAGGCCGCAGGCGGCGGCGACCGCGTTGGCCGCGGCCTCGCGGTTGGCCGCGGCCGGGATGCCAGCCCGCTCGAAGTCGGTGACGTAGATGTCAGCGGCCTGCGCCGGGCTGCCGGCGGCGTTGAGTGCGGGGATGTACTGCGCCCAGATCTGGTTGAACGCCAGGATGGCGTTCAGCTGGGTCTGCAGGTCGGCCGCCGGGTTCCCCGTCACGTAACCACCCGGCAGCGGGGTCCAGCCGATCAGCCCGCCGCCGCCGTCACCGACCGACTCCGGGTTGCCGCCGGACTCCTGCCAGATGTTCCCGGCGATGCCCGCCGCGGCGTTCCCGCTGTAGCCGTGCGCGGTCAGGAAGGTGACTATCGCGCCGTAGTTCTCCGGCAGCATGGCACCACCTGAGCCGGTGCAGGCGTGCCCGCCGGCCGAGGTCACCGACGCCTGCGCGGCGGATCCGGGCGCCTGCGGCCGCGGCGAGGAGGCGGACCCGTGCTGGCTGGTGCCCGAGGAGGCCTGGTCACTGCTGGGGGCGGAGCGCGTGGCCGTGGTGGCGGTGCCGCTGGACGGGCTGGCGTGCCGTGGCTGGTAGGTGCCGTTGAGAACGGAAGCCGGCGGGTTGCCGGGCACCCGCAGTACCTGGCCGGTATAGATCAGGTTCGGGTCGCTGACCTTCGCGTCGTTCGCGTGGTACAGGTACGGCCAGTCGCTGGCGTGCCCGTAGAAGCGCTGCGCGATCCCGGACAGCGTGTCCCCGGTGTGCACGCTGTAACTCCGCGCGGCCTCGCTGGCGTGCCGGGCCGCGTGGCGCTGGCGGCCCTGCGTGGCCGCGTCGAGCCGAGCCCGGTGCACCTGGCCAGGCCCGCGGAGCGTGGCGGCCGCCGGGGTGGCGGCCGAGGCCGGGCCGGCGGACGCGAGCGCCGATGCGCCGCTGGCGGTGAGGGCACCCACCACGGCCACCGCCGGCGCGGCCCGGCCCGCCCGCTGGGCGGCCTTCTGCACCTGGCTGGGCGCCGCGTGCCGTCCCGACTTCCTGATCTTGCGTGCCTTGCTGCCTGCTGCCTTCAAGAACCTGCCTAACGCCGGAGCGGCGCCCAGCTACGCGGCTGATCGCGCCTCTCGCCGGGCCGGATAATTCCCAGCGGGTAGCATGACAGCACATAGATCGCGATACTGCCGAAACCGGACAAATAGTCCATAAGAACTATGTAGGCAGGTCAGCAGGGGTTTGCCAGAAGCCGCTCAGCCCGGGCCAGAGTCTCCCGCAGATTCGGCTCCGCGGTGGCCGCCGCGGCGTCCGCGAACGGCAGCCAGCGCAGCGGGGCATCGGGCCGCTCCGGCACCGCCGCGTCCGGCACCGCCGTCGCGAGCAGGAAGCGCAGGTCGGCGTGCTCGTGTGCCGGTTCCCCGCCGCCCGGCGGGACGCCCACGATGACCAGGTGCCGCAGCCGACCGTCCGGCCAGGGGGCCAGGTCCGGCAGCCCGGTCTCCTCGGCCGCCTCGCGCAGCGCGATGCCCAGCGGATCACTCTCGCCCGGGTCGCCGTGCCCGCCCACCTGCAGCCAGGCCCGCTGGCGGCGGTGCCAGCGGAGCAGCACCCGGTGGCTGGGCGGGTGCACGATCAGCGCCGACGCGGTGACGTGCAGCGGCAGCGAGCGCCGCCACGGGTCGGCCGCGGCCCCGGCCAGCGCGCGGGCCCGCGCCACGTCGGCCGCCTCGGCCGGCCCGGCCGGCTGGTAGCCCGCCAGCAGGGCGAGCAGGATCTGACCAGGAGGACTGGGCATCGGCGCACCCTACCGCACGCGGCCGGGCCCGGCCTGCCGGTGCCGGCGGCGCCGGGTGCCGGTGACGGCGGCCGTCACCGCCCCCGTGACCGGATGGTGACGGCCCCCGCTCACCGGCACCTCATTCCGCGTGCAGCGCCGTCGCGGTCCGGGCCCGGGCGGCCCACCCGGCCGGGAGCAGCGCGCCGGCGATGGCGATCACGGCGCCCGCCGCGGCCAGGGCCGCGAGTTCCCAGCCGTGGTAGACATCCAGGTAGCTGGCGGGCAGCGCGAGGTTCGCCGCGGCCGCCATCACCGGCAGCACCAGCCGGTGCAGCGCCATCCCGGCCGGGACCGCGAGCAGCCCGGCCACCAGGCCGGTGCCGGCCACCCAGCACACCACCATGGTGACCGTCTGCCGTGGCGTCATCCCGACGGCCTTGAACACCCCCAGGTCGTGGGCCCGCTCGCGGGTATTCAGCACGACCGTGTTCAGCACGCCGAGGCCGGCCACCGCGGCCAGCAGCACGGTGAGCGTGCCGATCAGGCCCAGCATCAGCGTCACGACGGCCGAGTTCCGCAGGTTCAGCATGCCCACGTACCGGGGCCCCAGCCGGCGGCCGAGCGCCTGCACGTACGCCTGCGGCGAGGTTCCCGGGCGCAGCCCCACGTCGTACTGGTCCGGGGCGGCCAGGCCAGGGCCGGCGCGATCGTGCGCCACCCGGTGACCAGCGAGACCCCGCGGCCCCGGGCGTCGAAGACCTCCCCCACGATCCGGACCGGGATCGGCGTGGCGCCGAGCAGGATCGTGACCCGGTCCCCGACCGCCTTACCGGTGAGGGCCAGGAAACCCGAGGACACGTCGGCCTGCCCGGCGCCGGTGTACCAGCGTCCCTTGACCAGCGGGTACCCGGTCCACGCGGCGTTTCCACCGAAGGCGGTCAGCGGGTGCTGCCCGGTGAGGCCGGCCACGCTGAACTGCTGATCCGTCTCGGCCGCGTAGTGCAGGGTGCCCGGCTGGGCGCGCAGCGCCGCCTCGACGGCCCGCTGCTGGGCGGCATCGAACTGGAACGAGCTGGCCGAGCTGAGCCCGACCTGGACCGGCTGCGCCGCCGCCCGGGACAGGCCGCCCACCACCCGGTTCAGCGAGGAGCTCAGGCCCACCGCGAAGATCACCACGGTGGCGCCCAGGAAGACCGCCATCATGGTCACCACGGTGCGCGCCGGGCGCGCGAACGGGGCAGCCAGGCCCACGGTGACCGGGCGGGGCAGCGGCAGCCGCCCCAGCAGCCGGTGCGCCGCGTAGCCCCGGCCGGCCCGGGGGGCGCGGCCGGCCGCGATGGCCTGGACCGCGTTCAGCCGGGCGGCCCGGGCCGCGGGCAGCACGGCGGCCACCACGACCAGGCCGAGCATCACCCCCGGCACCGCGGCATCGACCCAGCCCGGCACACCCAGCGCGCCCACGCCGTAGGCGTTCGCGGTGCGCCGCAGCAGCGCCGTGGCCAGCACGTTGCCCACCGCCAGCCCGCCCAGGCAGCCGATCACGGCAGGCACCGCCATCTGGCCGGTATAGGCCGCCATCACCTGGCCGGGCGTGAACCCGATGCTCTTGAGGATGCCGATCCGGCGGTACCCGGCCACCACGGCCCCGCTGACCACGTTGCCCACGATCAGCAGGGACATGGCCAGGCCGATACAGCCGAAGGCGACCAGGAACGGCACGAACGGCCCGATCCGGGAGGTCTCAGCAACCTTCGCCGCGAGATAGGTCGCCGTGCCGGTGACCGCCCCGGCGGGCAGCGCCGCGCGTACCGCGGTCGCGCCGGCCGCGACGGCCGCGGCCGAGCCCGCGCTGCCCAGCCGGTACAGCATCTGCTCGCTGGCTGGCGCCCCGCTGGCCCGGAGCCCGGCGACCTGGGCCGGCACCACCCAGCCGTCCGCCGAGTTGGTGACCGAGCTGGCCAGGCCGACCACGGTGAGCGCAGGCCGGCCCGGGGCGCTGGTCACGATGAGCTTCGCGCCCAGCGGCAGCCCGATCTGCTCGGGGCTGGCCGGGTTGCTGGCCAGCACGAGCTGGCCGGGCCGCTGGGCCCAGTGGCCCGCGGTGAGCGTAACGTCATCCACCGGGGCACCCGGGGACCGGCGGCCGGCCAGCGTCAGCGGCGGCAGCTTGCCGACTGAGGCGGGCACGCCGGCCTGCTCGGGCAGGATGACGGCCTCCGGGAATGGCCCGGCCGTGGCCGTCACCCCGGCCAGGTGAGCGGTGGCGGCCAGCTGGGCCGGGGTGACCCGGGCGGTGTCGATGGTCGCCGTCAGGTGCGCGCCGCGCTGGGCCGCGAAAGCGTGATCAAAGGGGGAACTGGAATCCACCACCAGGGCGGCGGCCAGCACGGACGCGGCCGTGGACACCAGCAGCACCAGGCCGACCACGAGCGTCTGCACCCGGCGCCGGGCGATCGCGCCGCGCACCGCCTGGCGGACCGGTCCCGCGCTCACGGCCGCACCTGCGCCGGGCCGCCGCGGCCGGGCTGGGTGTTGGCGTAGCCGTCCGGGCCCGCCGCCGCCCGGCCATCCAGGCCCGCCGCCCGGCCGTCCAGGCCCGTTGCCCGCCCGTCCAGGTCCGCCGTGGCCCAGCCGCCCGCGATCCGGCCGTCCACGATGGCCACGGTGCGCGTGGTGTACCGGGCCGCGAGCTCCGGGTTGTGCGTCACCAGCACCAGGGTCTGCCCGGCGGCGTTGAGATCACGCAGCAGCTCGCCGGTCTCCTCGCCCGCCCCGGTATCCAGCGCACCGGTGGGCTCGTCGGCGAGCAGCAGCAGCGGCTCGTTGACCAGGGCCCGGGCGATCGCCACCCGCTGCCGCTCCCCGCCCGACAACCGCGGCGGGTAGGCATCCCGGTGCGGCCCGATCCGCAGGGTGTCGAGCAGCTCTCCGGCCCGGGCCCGGGCCGGACGGCGCGGCGTCCCGGCCAGCTGGGCCGGCAGCAGCACGTTGTCCAGCACGGTCAGGTCGTCCAGCAGGTTGAAGAACTGGAAGATCATCCCGACCTGCTGGCGCCGGAACCGGGCCGAACCGGTCTCACTCAGCTGGTCGATGCGCTGCCCGGCCACGGTGACCGTGCCGCTCGTCGGCCGGTCCAGCCCGGCCAGCAGGTTCAGCAGAGTGGACTTGCCGCTGCCCGAGGGGCCCATCACCGCGACCGCCTCACCCAGGGCTACCTCCATGCTGACCCCGTCCAGCGCGGGCTGCCCGTCGTCGTCGTAGCGTTTGCTTACCTCACTCACTCGCACCAGAGCATCCATGCCCGGCAGCATCGCGGTCGCGGGTGTCCCGGCGACATCCCGCTGGCGTCCGGTTACGGGTGGTGCTAGGTCCCCTGCCGGTGCGGGTCCCTGCGGGATGGGCCCGGGCCCGCCCTTCCTCTACGGTCAGCAGCAGGAGGTGCCCCGGCCGGGGGCACGGGGAAAGGCACCGGAGGCGCTGATGGCCGGAGGGGGCGCCAGCATCACGCCCGCAGCGGCCGCCCCGGCCGCCGGGCGTGCGTCACGCCGGGCGGCGCGCCTGGTCCGCCCGGTCGTGTCGGCGCAGGCCTGGCTGGCCTTCATCCACCTGATGTCGGGAGCGGTCACCGGCGCGGTGGCCTTCGCCGTCACGGCGGCGCTGACCGTGGCCGGGATCGCCACCCTGTGGTTGTTCCTGGCCGGGCTGCCGATCCTGCTGGCCATGCTGTGGCTGTGCCTGCAGTTCGGCCGGGCGGAGCGGGCCAGGTTCGCGGTCACGCTCGGCGTCTACCTGCCCGCCCCGCTGCCCGGCCTGAGCCCGGGCGCCAGCCGGTGGGGGCGGGCCGCACGCCTGATGGCCGCGCCCGCCACCCGCCGCCAGTTCGGCTACGCGGTGATCCGCCTGCCACTCAGCCTGGTGCAGGCCGGCCTGGCCACCCTCGTCTGGTCCCTGGGCGTCGCGCTACTCGGGATGCCGTTCTTCAGCTGGCTGATCCTGCAGGTCAAATGGCAGGACGGCGGGGTCGCGGGGCGGCCCGGGGTGCTGCTGTGGGAGGCCGTGGCCATGGTGGCAGGCTGCGGCGTGCTGCTGGCCGCCCCGCGCCTCACCCTCGGACTCGCCGCCGCCGACACCGTGGTCGCCCGGTACCTGATCGGCCCGGGGGGCAGCCAGGACATGACGGAACGGATCGGCGAGCTGGAGCGCAGCCGGGCCCGGGTGGTCGATGCCGCCGAGGCGGAACGCCGCCGGATCGAGCGCGACCTGCACGACGGCGCGCAGCAGCGGCTGGTGTCCCTGGCCATGAATCTGGGCCGGGCCCAGGCCCGGTTCGCGGACGACCCGGAGGGCGCCCGGGCCATCATCGACCAGGCCCACGCCGAGGCCAAGGAGGCGCTGGCCGAGCTGCGCAGCCTGGTCCGCGGCGTGCACCCGCCGGTGCTGGCCGACCGCGGCCTGGACGCCGCCATCTCCGGCCTGGCCGCGCTCAGCCCGGTGCCGGTCACCGTGCGCGCCGATGCCCAGCCGAGACCGCCGATGGCGGTCGAGGCCATCGCGTACTTCATCGTGGCCGAGGCCCTCACCAACGTGGCCAAGCATGCCCGGGCCACCCGCGCCGAGGTCTCGGTCACCCGGCACGGGGACGTGCTGCGGGTGCTGGTCCGCGACGACGGGGCCGGCGGCGCCGACCCGGCCGGGCAGGGACTGGCCGGCCTGGCCGACCGGATCGCCGGGGTGGACGGCCGGCTCTCGGTGCACAGCCCCGCGGGCGGCCCGACCGTGATCGAGGCGGAACTGCCATGCGTGTCGTGATCGCCGAAGACTCGGTGCTGCTGCGGGAGGGGCTGACCCGGCTGCTGGCCGAGGCCGGGCACGAGGTGGCGGCCGCGGCCGGGGAGGCGGAGGAGTTCCTGCGGGCCGTCGCCGCCCACGAGCCCGATGTCGTGGTGGTGGACGTGCGGATGCCGCCCACCTTCACCGACGAGGGGCTGCGCGCCGCGCTGGTGGTGCGCAGCCGCTGGCCCGGGATCGGGGTCCTGGTGCTGTCCCAGTACGTCGAGGAGCGGTACGCCGCCGAACTGCTGTCCGGCCGGACGCACGGCGTCGGCTACCTGCTCAAGGACCGGGTGGCGGACATGGCCGAATTCCTCGGCGCGCTGGACCGGGTGGCGGCGGGCGGCAGCGTGCTGGACCCGGAGGTGGTGGCCCAGTTGCTGGCCCGCAGCCGGCACCCGCTGGCCGCCCTGACCGGCCGGGAGCGGGAGGTGCTGGCGCTGATGGCCGAGGGCCGGTCCAACGCGGCCATCGCGGCGGCCCTGGTGGTCAGCGAGGGCGCCGTGGCCAAGCACATCAACAGCATTTTCGCCAAGCTCAGCCTGCCGCCGGCCGACGGTGATCACCGCCGGGTGCTGGCCGTGCTGCGTTACCTGGGAGTGGGATGACCATGGCCGCGCCGCCGCCCCTGACCCCGGCCCGCCGGGGCGTGCTCGCCGCGGGCGTCCCGATCGTGCTCGCGGTCGTCGTCCTGGCCGTCTGGGGCTGGGCCAATGCCGGCGTCAGGTTCCTGGCGTTCCGGGAGCAGGTCAGCTACTCGGTGCGGTTCAGCGTCCCGGTGACCTCCGGCCAGGTCCGGGTGACCGACAGCAACGGCGATGTCAGCCTCCACCCGGTCACCGGCCGCCGGATTGTGGTGGCGGGCGTGCTCACCGGCACGTTCTACCGGCCGCGGCTGCAATACCGGACCTCGGCCGGGGGCCTGCGACTCGACCCGCAGTGCCGGGTGGGCATCGGGATCTGCTCGATCCAGTTCACCATCGGCGCCCCGGCCGGGCTCCCCGTGTCCGTCAGTGACTCCTTCGGCAACCTGCAGGCCCGGAATCTGCGGGGCCGGGTCGGCCTCTCAGACAACTCCGGCGACCTGGCCGTCTCCGCACTGACCGGAACCATCCGGCTTAACGACAGTTTCGGCAACATCACCGCCCGGAACCTGGCGGGCAGCATCGTGCTGGTGAACAACTCCGGCGACATCCAGGCCTCCGGCGTCACCGGGGACACCCAGATCCGGGACAGCTTCGGGAACGTCGATATCACCGGGCTGGCCGCGGCCGACGTGACGGCCAGCAACAACTCCGGCGACGTGGTCCTGTCGTTCAGCCGGGTCCCGGACAATGTCCAGATCACCGATGCGTTCGGCAACGTCACCGTGGAACTGCCGCCCGGCACCGCCACCTACCGGGTGCACGCGCAGACCACGTTCGGGAATCGCACCGTCTCGGTACCGCAGTCCCCCTCCGCGACCCACGTGATCACGGTGACCAACAACTCCGGTGACATCACCATCGCCAACAGGAACCTGGCGGGCAGCATCCTGCTGGTGAACAACTCCGGCGACATCCAGGCCTCCGGCGTCACCGGGAACACCCAGATCCGGGACAGTTTCGGGAACATCGGTATCACCGGGCTGTCCGCGGCCGACGTAACAGCCAGCAACAACTCCGGCGACGTGGTCCTGTCGTTCAGCCGGGTCCCGGACAATGTCCAGGTCACCGATGCCTTCGGCAACGTCACCGTGGAACTGCCGCCCGGCACCGCCAGCTACCGGGTGCACGCGCAGACCACGTTCGGGAACCGCACCGTCTCGGTACCGCAGTCAGCCTCCGCGACCCACGTGATCACGGTGACCAACAACTCCGGTGACATCACCATCGCCAACGAGCCGGGCCCCGCCCCATCCGCCCCCAGCGCCCCCGCGGGCCCAGCGCGCCTGCCAGCCCGTCAGGTGGCTGACCAGCAGGCCACCCCGCCAGGTGACTGACCAGCGAGGCGTGCCCCCGCCAGGTGACTGACCAGCGGGGCGCCCCAGGCGACTTATCACTCCAGCGTTACGGCCGACCCGCGCAAACCGGGCAATTCGCCGCAATCCTGGGGTGATATGTCGGGGGCACCGCAACGCTGGGGTGATAAGTCAGGTTTGGTCGGCGTGATTCGTGGCGCGAAATGAGGTCAGGGCGGGTCAGGTGACTGAGCGGCTGGGGCGGCTGCGGAACGCGGCCATGATCTCCTGCCGGGTGCCGATGGCGGCCAGGCCGAGGCCGCGCACGCACAGGGCCGCCGCGATCGTCGCCAGCCGGACCGACTCGGGCAGCGGCCGGCCCAGGAAGACCTCGATGGCCAGGGTGGCCGCGAAGCAGTCGCCCGCGCCGGTCGCGTCGGTCACCGGGTGGACCGGCTCGGCCGGGTACTCCGACCAGCCATTCCCGGTGAGCACCTC
>CAWIYD010000015.1:0-81056 GCA_963840195.1 uncultured Actinomycetes bacterium | reverse complement strand
GTGCGGCTGGCCGTCACCGTGGAGGGACCCGAGGCGGCGCCCCCCCTCGTGCTCGGCAACTCGCTGGGCACCACGTCGCAGCTGTGGCGGCCCCAGCTGGCCGCGCTGCGCGCCCGGTTCCGGCTGATCCGCTACGAGCACCGCGGGCACGGCGGCTCCCCGGCCCCGCCCGGCCCGTACGCCCTCGCTGACCTTGGCCGCGATGTGCTGCGCCTGCTCGACGACCTCGGCGTGGAGCAGGCCGCCTACTGCGGGTTGTCACTGGGCGGCATGGTCGGCATGTGGCTGGCCGCGAACGCGCCCGGGCGGATCGGCGCCCTGGCCGTCTGCTGCACCTCGGCCCGGTTCCCGGACCGGGGCCTGTGGGACCAGCGGGCGGCCGCGGTCCGGGCCGGCGGCCTGGCGCCGATCTCGCAGCAGGTGGTCAGCCGCTGGTTCACCCCCGCGTTCAGCGCGCGTGAGCCGGGCGTCCCGGCCCGGTTCGTGGCCACCCTGGAGCGGGACGTCCAGCCGGAGGGCTATGCGGGCTGCTGCGAGGCGATCGCCGACATGGACCTGCGCCCGTCGCTGCCCGCCATCACCGCGCCGGCGCTGGTGATCGCCGGGTCCGAGGACCCGGCCACCCCGCCGTGGCACGGCGCGGTGATCGCCCGCGGCATCCCGGGCGCCCGGCTCCGGGTCATCCGGGGCGCCTCCCACCTGGCCAACGTGTCCAACCCCGGCGAGGTGACCGCCTTGCTGGCCGGTCACCTGCTCGCGGCAGCCGGCCTGCCCGGCCAGCGAGCCGCCGGCCCCCGGCGGCTGGCGTCAGCCCCGGGCGCGCCGGAGCAGCGTGCGCTGCAGGCGCCGGCCAAGGCCGCCGCCATGACGAGTGCGACGATGGCCCCGCTGAGGTAGAAGCCGGGCCCGGTATCCCGCCAAGAGGGTCGCCCCGCTGCCACGCATCAGGGCGAGCCAGCTCAGGCCCAGCCCGGCCGCGGCGAACATGCTGACCGCGATGGTGGGCGCGAAACCGTCCGGCAGCACACCGCGGGCCCAGCCACGCGCCGCCAGGCGCCGGGCCAGCAGATAGCCGGCCAGCAGGACCAGGCCGAGGAACCCGGCGAACATCCGCAGCGTCACCGCGTCGGAACTGCTCTCCAGCATGTATGCCTGGGCGCAGGAGTGCGCGTGCGGCCAGATGCCGAGCCAGTACCGGCAGGCGCCGGCCGGCAGCGCGGCACCGCGCGCCACCGCACCCGACGAAGGGGCGGCCGAACAGCGTGTTCATCACCGCCACGACCAGCCCGCTGGCCCCACTGCCAGCAGCCCGATCGAGCCCAGTTTCCAGGCGGACATCGCCACGTCCACCACGACCGCCACGCCCGGCACGCTGCCGCGACCTGCGTGCGCCCGGACCACGGCGCGGACCGAGCCGAAACTCGAGATCGCGGCTTCCTGCGCTTCACGCTCCGTGAGCCCGGCCGCCATCCCCTCGGCCACGCCCTGCCGCAGGTGATCATCGGCCTCGGCCAGGATCCGCCGTCCCCGCCGGGGCGACCCGCGCAGCCCGGTGTACAGCTGGTCCAGGTATTCCTCGATGAGATCGCCATCGGTGGTGCTCATGCCAGCCCTCCTGCGGTGATCGGCCCGGGCGCCGGGAACGGGCCGCCGGTGACGGCCTGGATGGCGCGGGCGAACCGGCGCCATTCGCCCTGCTCGGCGGCGAGCGCGGTGGCCCCCTGGCTGGTCAGCGAGTAGACGCGGCGGCGGCGCCCATCCGCGTCGGCCCAGCTGCTGGCCAGCAGCCCGCGTCCTCCAGCCGGTGCAGCGCCGGGTAGACGGTGCCTTCGGGCAGGTCGAAGGTGCCCTCGCTGCGCTGGCGCAGCACCGAGATGACCGCGTAGCCGTGGGCCTGCCCGGCGGCCAGCACGGACAGCAGCAGCAAGTCCAGATGCCCCTTGAGTCGTTCCCGGTTCATACCAAGTAATCCTAAGCATAGAACCCCGAGGTGTCCACCCACCCCACCCCACCCCACCCCGCCTGGCCGCCCCCGACCCGGTCCGCCCGCCCCGCCCCCGCCCCGCCTCCCGCCCTCCGTCACCACCGGACGACTTATCACCCCGGACGTGCGGGCGACCCGGGCAAAATGCCCCAATATCTCCGCACCGCTGGGTGATAAGTGAGACTAGGCCGCCAAAATGGGGTGAAAAGTCCGAGAGCACGGAGGGGCAGCAGGCGGCCGGGGCGGACGGGTGGGGCACCGGGAGTGGGGGTGGGCCGGGTCAGCGGGTGGGGGTGAGGTGGGTGAGGACGGGGCGGATCACCAAGTCGGCCCCGCGGGCGGGACGGCCGCCGAGCAGCCCCCCGGGAAGCTGGCTGCTGCTGTCCAGCAGCTCGTCCAGGGCCCGGCTGAAGTGCCGGGCGGTCACCCGGAGCGGCGCTTCCGGCGCCCCGCCGTCCGGCGCCGCCTCCGGCGCGCGCCGGGCGCGCGGCGGCGTGCAGCGCGGCCCGGCGGAGCAGCTCCTTCATGAACGAGGCGGTCACCCCGTCGGTGCGGGCCACCACCGCGGCCGCCGTGGGCCGGCTGAACTGCAGGTTGCCCTGGTACACGCGGAGCAGCCGCCGCCGCGCCGCGGCGTCCGGCAGCGGCAGCCGGGCCGTGTGGTCCACCCGCCCCGGGCGTCCCGCCAGCGCCTCCTCCAGCAGGTCCGCGCGGCTGGTGGTGAGCAGGAAGGCCACGTCGGCGTCGGCGCCGGTCCCGTCCATCTCGCCGAGCAGCTGGATCAGCAGCGGATGCGGCGGCGAACCGGGCCGGCGCTGGGCGGCGATCAGGTCCACGTCCTCGACCACCACGACGGCCGGCTGCAGCGCCCGCGCCATCTCGCACGCTTCGCCGATGAACGCCAGGGCCGAGCCGGTGAGCAGGATCGCGGTCACCCCCGGCAGCTGGCTGAGCAGGTAGCGGACGGTGTGCGACTTGCCCGTCCCCGGCGCCCCGTGCAGCAGCACGCCCCGCTTGAGGTGCTGGCCGTTGGCCAGCAGGGTCTGCGAGTGGCGGGCGATGCCGAGTATCTGGCGCTCGATGCCGTCGAGCAGGTCGCCGGGCAGCACGACCTGGGACCGCGCCACCGCGGGCCGGTCAAGGAAGGCGGGCTGGCCGCCGGACGCCGCCGGGCCGTCCCCGCCGAGCGAGATCACCTGGCCGCGGTACACGCTGTGCTCGGCGGACAGGGCGCGCACCCGGTCCAGGACCTGCTCGCCGGTGTCCCGGTCCGGCGCGATCACCTGGAGGGTCACCGGCTCCGCCGGGCCGCCATCCGCCGGGCCGTGCAGCAGCAGGGCCAGCCGCCCGCCGCCGTCGTCGTCCGCACCAGGTAGGTACCGCGGGTGACACACCGGCGGGCCAGCCCGCCCGGCCCGGCGGGCCGGGCCGCGGTGCTGACGCCGCCCAGGTCACTGTCGCCGGGCCCGCCGCCGCCGACCAGCTGGTGCCGCCGGCCCGGCCCGGCCAGCCAGGCGTCCAGCCCCGCCTGCACGTTCACCTGGTCCCATGCGGGCCACGCCGCCACCGACACCGGCCAGACGGCCGCCTCCGGGCCGAGATGTGCCGCCACGGCCCGGTCCGCCGGGACGTCCCCGGCCCAGGCCGCGGGCCCGGGCGCGCGCCGCCGTCACCTCCCGCGCCCGCGCGCGAGTCCAGGGCGCGCCGCAGCAGCCAGCCGGCCAGCCAGGCGGCATCGCCGAATTCCGCGCGCGGGCTGGCGCTGGCTGCGGACTCCCACGCCCAGCGCCCGAGGCTTCCCCGTGGTATCCCCGGAATGCCCACGCGAGCAGCATAGACACGACAAGCAGGGTTTTTTAGGACAACAGCAACCGAGCCGCCGATTCGATGGCCGCCTCGGACAGCAGGACCGCCTCGGCGGCATCCCCGAGCGGGATGAAGCTGTCCGCGCTGGTAACACGGGCTGTCCGGCCGGTGAACCCGGCATCGGCGAGGACCGCGAGGACGCCCTCGGAGACACCGCCGGTGCGCCGGGTTTCGTCGGCGACCAGAACCCGGCCGGTGGCCGCCGCCTCACGCAGGATGTCGGCGGCGGGCAGCGGCGCGATCCAGCGCAGGTCCAGGATCCGGCAGCCGATGCCGTCGGCGGCCAGCCGGGCCGCCGTCCGCAGGCTCATCCGCAGCCCGTTGCCGAAGGTGATGATGGTCAGGTCCCGGCCGTTGCCGTAGCTGCGCCCGCTGCCGACCGGGGCGTAGCCGGCCGCCCACAGGGCGGGCGGGTCGTACGGCGCGAGCCAGCCGCCGTCGCCCGGCTGGTGCAGGTCGCGGGTGTGGTAGAGGGCGATCGGCTCCACGAAGACGCACACGGTGCCGTCGGCCTGCGCAGCGGCCAGGCAGGTGCGCAGCATGGCCGCGGCGTCGTCGGGCCGGGCCGGGCAGGCGATGATCACTCCCGGGATGTCACGCAGGCTGGCCAGCGCGTTGTCGTTGTGGAAGTGGCCGCCGAAGCCCCGCTGGTAGGCGAGCCCGGCGACGCGCAGCACCAGCGGGTTGCGGTACTGGCCCTGGGAGAAGAACTGCAGCGTGGCCGCCTCGCCGCGGACCTGGTCCACGGCGTTGTGCAGGTAGGCGAGGTACTGGATCTCCGGCACCGGGAGCAGCCCGGCCAGGCCCGCGCCGAGGGCCAGGCCCAGGATCGACTGCTCGTCGAGCAGGGTGTCGAACACGCGCGCCGCGCCGAACCGGTCCAGCAGGCCCCGGGTGACGCCGTACACCCCGCCCTTGCGGGCGACGTCCTCCCCGAACACGACCATCCCCGGCCGGATGGCCAGGGCGTCGGTCAGCGCCGCATTGACCGACTGGGCCACGGTCAGGCCGCCGGCGTCCTCGGGCAGCCGCCCGGCAAAGACGCTGCGCCGGAGGGGCTTGTCGGCCGCGAGGCAGGCGCCCGCCCAGACCTGGTCGGGGCGGTGCGGGGCGAGCGGCGCCATCACCTGCCCGGCGGTGGCCAGCCGGGGTGAGCCGGCCACCTCGGCGGCGCGGCGGAGCACCGACGCCCGCGACTCCTCGTACCGGGCGAGCACCTCTTCCGGCGTGAGCAGGCCCGCCGTCACCAGCAGCCGGGCCGTGCCCAGCAGCGGGTCGGCGGCCAGGTCGGCCTCGATCTCGGCGGCTGGCCGGTAACCCGTCTCCACGTCCGAGCCGGCATGCCCGCCGAAGCGGACCGTGCGCAGGTGCAGGAACGCGGGGGAGCGGCGGCCGCGGACCCAGGCGGCCGCGGCCAGCGCCGCATCGTAGACACCCGCGAGGTCCGACCCATCGGCCTCGAAGTAGCCGGTGCCCGGCACCGACCGGGTGGCCGCCGCGACCCAGCCCGCCGGGGTGCGCACGCTGATGCCCAGCCCGTTGTCCTCGACCACCATCAGCAGCGGCAGCGGCAGGTGCTGGAACGAGCAGTACGCCGCGGTGTTGATGGCCCCGGCCGCGGTGGAGTGGTTGACCGACGCGTCGCCCAGGCTGGCCACCACGATCGCGTCCCGGGGCCATCCGGCCGGCCGGCCGAGCCGGGCGGCCCGTTCGATCGCGAACGCCAGGCCCATGGCCCGGGGCAGGTGCGAGGCGATGGTCGAGGTCTGCGGGATGACATGGAGCCGCCGGTGGCCGAAGACCTTGTGCCGGCCGCCCGCGATCGGCTCCCCGGCCGCCGCGACCAGGCCGAGCAGCACGTCCGCCGGGCCGTCCTGCGGGGGCGTGGCCTGCTGGCAGCGGGCCAGGTAGAAGCCGCCGGACCGGTAGTGCAGCAGGGCCGGGTCGGTGAGCCGCAGCGCCGCGGCGACGCCGGCGTTCCCCTCGTGCCCGGACGAGCCGATCGTGTAGAACCCGGCGTCCTGGGCGCGCAGCCAGCGGGCGGCCAGGTCCAGGTGGCGGCTGGCCAGTTGCGCGGCGAACAGGTCCAGGCACAGCCGCCCGGTCAGCGCGGACCCGGGACGGACCGGGCCGTCCGGCCCGGCCGGCGGCCCGTCCGGGCCCGGCAGCGCGCGCACCGCCGCGGCGAAGTGGCGCTCCACCGCGTCCCGGCCGGACGCATCCGGCCCGGGCAGGCCTGACCCGGCCGGCCGGGTGCTGGCGGCCGCGGGTCCCGCGCCGGGCGCGGTCCCGGGGCCCGGCGGCACGGCCTCCGGCTCCCCGGGCCCTCGCTCGGCCTGGTCGGTGCTCATTCCTCTACGGTAGGTCCAGCTGGTCCCGCCGCTACTGCAGGAGGCCTGATGCTGCCCTGGTCCGCCGAGCTGGCCGGTCGTATCGACGAGCACGTGATCACCAGCGAGCTGCTCCGCGGCAACCCGCTCGGTGACCCGAATGAGCGGCCGCTGTGGGTGTATGTGCCGCCCGGCTACGACGAGGAGGCGGGCCGGCGCTACCCGTCGGTCTACGTGATCCAGGGGTACACCGGTCACCTCGCCATGTGGCGGAACCGGTCGCCCTACCGGCAGCCGTTCCCGGAGACGGCCGATGCGGTGTTCGCGTCCGGGCAGGCCCCTGGCGTGATCGTCGTCTTCGTGGACGCGTGGACCAGGTACGGCGGCAGCCAGTTCGTGGACTCGCCGGGCACTGGCCGGTACCACTCCTACCTGTGCGACGAGGTGGTGCCCTGGGTTGACGCGCACTACCGGACGCTGCCCGCGGCGGCGCACCGGGCCATCACCGGCAAGTCCAGCGGCGGATTCGGCGCGATGATCACCCCCATGCTCCGGCCCGACCTGTTCGGCGCGCTGGCCAGTCATGCCGGGGACTCGCTGTACGAGCTGTGCTACATCCCGGAGTTCGGCAAGTCAGCGCGTCACCTGCGCGACTACGACGGGGACATCTGGCGGTGGTGGGAGGACTTCCAGTCCCGGGCGTCCTTCACCAAGGAGGCCGACCACGACCTGCTGATGCTGCTGGGGGTGTCCGCCTGCTTCTCCGCCCGCGAGGACGGCGGCGTGGACCTGCCGTTCGACCCGCAGACCGGGATGCTCCGGCCCGCGGTCTGGCAGCGCTGGCTGGACTGGGACCCGGTGCGCATGGTCGCCCCGCCACGCGGACGCGCTGCGCGGGCTGCGCGGCATCTGGCTGGACGCCGGCCAGCGGGACGAGTGGTTCCTGGACCTGGGCGCACAGGCCTTCCGCGCGCAGCTCGAGCCAGGCCGGGGTGGCTGATGAGGTGATCCGCCTCGAGCTGTTCGACGCCACGCACATGGGCATCGACTACCGCTACCCGCTCTCGCTGGCCTGGCTGGCCCAGCGCATCGCGGAGTGATCCGGCCGGGACGGTTCCCGCTGACCCGGCGGGCGGGTGACCTGGTGCGCAGGCGCCAGGCGCGCTGGTGCGCGGGCGACGGGTGTCCCAGGTAAGAAATCCGTAAGGCGGAAAGGCCGCTCCGCGGTGAACGCGGGTGCCGGGCGGTACGTGCTCCGGGTTATTGACCGCACCCTTCTCGTGAGCGGAGAGACTCGATGCGATACCGCAGTTGGGCACCCGCCTTGCTCGCCTTCCCGGCCCTGTTGCTGGCCGCCTGCGCCAGCAGCACCACTCCCAGTGCCTCAAGCGGCAGTTCCGCGCCGGCTGCCTCCAACCAGTCCACGATGTCCGCCAAGCCGGCCGCCAGCCAGAACTCCGGGATGATGGCGTCCACCGCCACCGTGATGAAGGTGAAGACGGCCATCGGCCCCGTGCTGGCCGACTCCAAGGGGCTCACCCTCTACTGGTTCTCGAAGGACACGCGGATGACCTCCGCCTGCACCGGCGGGTGCGCGACGGCCTGGCCGCCGCTCCTCGGCAAGCCGATGGCGGCGATGGGGGTGCGGCTGACCGGCAAGCTCAGCACCATCACCCGGTCCGGCGGCGTCCTGCAGGCCACCTACAAGGGCCACCCGCTCTACACCTACGCGGGGGACATGGCCCCCGGCCAGACCAAGGGCAACGGGGTCGGCGGGGTGTGGCACGTGCTGCGGGTGAACGGCATCACCGCAGTGATGCCGGGCTCGATCATGATGAACAGTTCGCCGACCCCGGCGGCCAGCATGTCGAGCAGCAGCGGCGGCGGCGGTTATGGCGGTGGCGGCTACTAGCCGCCAGCGCTCCCGGCGGCCCGGGCCCGGGTTGTTTACCGGCCCCGGGCCGCCGCGCCGCAGGCACGCGGCTCCCACCACGTGGCCCGCGGCGGCGCGTTGCCCCCGGGGTGCCGTGCCACCGATTTTTCCCGGTAGCCGTCCCCGGCGGAGTAGCGTGACGAACGTCACGCAGGGGCTGGTGCCGACCGTCCTACCTGGTGCCAGGTGGCCGCACAGTCCGTGGGGCCTGGCGGAGGAGGGGCGGTCGGGCCCCACGGCTGAGCAGCCAGGGCGTTCAAGGGGGCTGGCCGAGCAGGCCCGTTCAGGGGGTCTCGCCGAACAGGTCGTTGTGCACCCGGGTCAGGTGCGCGCGCATGGCCTCGGTGGCCCGGTCGCTGTCCCGCGCGCGCAGCGCGACAACGAGTTCCGTGTGGTCGGCCTGGTACTTCTCCCGGCGCTCCCGTGACGCGCTGCGCCGCTTCATGTCCCCCCACGACTGGCCGTGCCGGGCGCGCTCGATGACCGCGTACAGCTCGGCCAGCAGCGGGCTGTGGCTCGCCGCCATGATGCTCCGGTGCAGCGCGAGATCCCAGGTCTCGAATTCGTCGTAGCTGCCCGCCCGGCCGCCGCCGGCCAGGCAGCGGTCCATCTCGCGGAAGTCGGTGGCCGTCGCCCAGGCCACCACGAGCGGCATGGCCAGCGGCTCCAGCAGCCGGCGGATCGTCATCACGTCGGCGGGCGCGAACCCGGCGCTGCCTTCGGCCGGCCCGTGCCAGCCAGCCCCGTGCCAGCCAGCCCCGTGCCAGCCAGCCCCGTGCCAGCCAGCCCCGTGCCAGCCAGCCCCCTGCCAGCCAGCCCCCTGCCAGCCGCCTTCCCCGGGCGGCCGGGGTCCCGGGCCAGGCGCAGTGCACCCGCCTGGTCCGCATAGCGCGGCCCGGCGGCCCCGTCATCCGCCCCGGCCAGGCCGCCGCCCGGCCGGAGGAGGGCGGGCAGCGCGCCCGCCGCCCCCGGTGCCTGCTGGCCCGGGACTGGCCTGGAGGCTGGCCCGCGGACGGGCGCAGGAAGGTCCCGCGGCCGACCTCGCGGGAGATGTGCCCCTCGGCCTCCAGCATCGCCAGCGCGTGCCGGATCGACGTCCGGGTCGCGCCGAGGTCGGCCGCGAGCTGGCGTTCCGTGGGCAGCCGGGAGCCCGGCCCGAGCCCGGCCCGCGCCGACTCGGCCAGGATCAGCTCGGCCAGCTGGTGCGTGAGCTGGGCAGGCACCGGCGCGGACGGCCTTGCTGGGTACCCCATCCGGGTTGTTCACCTTGCCTTCTAGCGTGCCCTCCCGAGGCACTCAACCAATCGTACCAATCGAGACAAGACTGTGACTAGGTTGCGGGAGAAAGTCCTCTTCACCCTATTGACCCCCACAACCATACCGACCTATTCTCAACCAATCCGCGCTATACAACCAATTCTGGTTCAGCTCAACCAATCGGCCGGCGCCTGGAGGGCTGTGATCCGGCCGACGGCCCGGCCATCCGCCGCTAAGCCACTGAACGGCCATCACCACCACGAACGAAGGAGATCGGGCACGTGAGGCTCGCCACCATCGCCACCCCTGACGGACTGCGGCTGCACGTCCGGGCGCGCTCCGGTTACGTCGATGTCGCCGAGGCCTTGGGTGATCCCCGGTTCGCCTCGCTGCACCATGTCCTGGAAGCCGGCCTGCCCGCCATGGATGCGGTGCGGGCCCTCACCGACGCTGAGGGACGTGAGGTGGCCGAGGCCGATTTCGGCCCCGCGGTGCCGCGGCCCCCCCGGATCCTCTGCCTGGGACTGAACTACAGCGAGCACGCCCTGGAAGGCGGCCGCGAGGTACCCACCTGGCCGGACGCCTTCGTGCGCGGAGCGGACAGCGTGCTCGGCCCGTACGCCGACCTGGTCCGGCCCGCCCTGACCGAGCGCTTCGACTACGAGGCGGAACTCGGCATCGTCATCGGCAGCGGTGGCCGCTACATCAGCGCGGACAAGGCGCTGGACGCCATCGCGGGCTTCGTGGTGCTCAACGACGCGTCGGCCCGTGACTGGCAGCGGGCGGCCAGCCAGTGGACGGCGGGCAAGAACTTCGAGGGCAGCATGCCCCTCGGGCCCGAGGTGGTCACCACCGACGAGCTCGACGTCAGCGACCTGGCCATCAGTTCCCGGCTCAACGGCCAGGTCATGCAGTCCGCGCGGACCTCGCTCATGCTCGTGGACGTGCCGAGCGCGGTGGAGTTCTTCTCCTCCTTCACCCGCCTCGTCCCTGGGGACGTGATCGCGACCGGCACTCCCGGTGGCGTCGGTTTCGCCCGCACCCCTCCCGTCTGGATGCAGCCGGGAGACGTCATCGAGATCACCGTCGAAGGCCTCGGCTCCATCCGCAACCGGGTGGTCGCCGAAGAGGGCGCCCCCGCCGACTGGCGCTGGCGCCCGGGCGGCCCGCTGCCCAGCGGATTCTGAACCCGCTCCCGGCATGGCCCGCCACTACCTGACCGAACAGCACTGACCGAACAGCTACCTGACCGAACAGCAATCACGTCACTCCACCAAGGTACGGAGGGGGACAATGAAGTTCACTACTCTCAGACGCCCAGCGCGGCCCGGGGCGGCGCGGGCCGGCGCGGTGCTGGCCGCTGGCGTCCTGGCCGCCGGGCTGGCCGCCTGCGGCAGCTCCTCGGGCAGCGGCGCCTCCGGCGGCAGCACCTCGCGGCAGCTCCGGCAGCTCCGGCAAGTCGCTCACCGTCGCCGACGTGGCCCCGTTCAGCGGGGCGGACGCCGCCCTCGGCCCCACGTACCTGGCGTCCTGCTACGGTGCCACGGCCGCCATCAACCAGGCGGGCGGGGTGCTCGGGCACACGCTGACCTGCAAGAGCGTGGACACCCGCGGCGATCCCGCTGACGCCATCCCGGCGGTCAACCAGATGTTCGCGTCCACGTCCAACCTGGCCCTGGTCATCGGGTGCACGTCCGACGAGGCGGCCGCGGTGGTCCCGGTCATCAACGCGCGCAAGATGGCCATGTTCTGCATGACCGGCCAGTCCGAATTCGACCACGTCCAGTACCCGTACTTCTACCGCCTGGTCCCCCCGGACCTGGAGGAGTCGTACGCCATGGTGGCGATCGCGCAGCAGCTGCACTACAAGCGGATCGCGCTGGCCTTCGGCAACGACATCGGGTCCCAGACGTTCATCCAGCCGGCCATCGGCGCGCTCAAGAAGGCCGGCATCACGCTGACCACCAACCAGTCGCTCGACCTCAAGGCCACCACGTTCCGCACCGAGGCCGAGGCGATCGTCCAGTCGCACCCGGACGCCATCATGACCGAGGCGCTGGGCTCGGCCGACCCGACCTTGTTCTCCGAGATCAAGCAGCTCAACGGGGGCAAGGTCATCCCGATCATCGGTACCTCGGCCGCGATCTCGCCCGCCTTCTTCAAGTCGGCCGCGGCGGCCGAGGGGGCCAGCACGTTCGCCAGCAGCTTCCACGCCGACAACCTGGTCGTGGAGTCGAATGGGCCCGCCTTCAGCGCCTTCAAGACCGCCCTGCTGTCCCAGCAGGGCAAGGTGCCCGGCGCGACCGGTGACTTCACCACCTACCTGAGCGCGCCGGGCGGCGTGCACCTGTACGACGGCATCAACCTGGCCGCCCTGGCCATGCTCATGTCCAAGAGCACCAGCCCCAGTGTGTACGGGCCGGACATCATCAAGATCGGCAACGGCGTGCCCGGTGCCACGGTCTGCTACTCGTTCGCCGCCTGCGCCAGCGCGCTCAAGGCGGGCAAGGCCATCCGGTACGAAGGGCCGGGCGGGCCGACCAACTTCGACAGTTACCACGACTCCACCGGGATCTTCCAGGTGGACACCTACAGCCCGTCGGGCCAGGTGAACGTGACCGGCAACCTGACTGCCGCGCAACTGCGGGCGCTGTCTTGACGGCAGCCCCGGGCGCCCGGGCCGTGGCCTCCCCGCCCCTCCGGGGGAGGCCACGGCCCGGTGCGGCGGCTGGGCCGTCCCGCCGCGCCGCGCGCACCGCGGTGGGGCCGGGATGAGCCTGTTCGTCGCCTCCATCGGGTTCGGCCTGGTGACCGCGTCGGTGCTGGCCATCGCGTCGGTCGGGTTCACCCTGCAGTTCGGGGTGACCGACGTGCTCAACCTGGCCTACGGCGCCATCATGATCTTCGGCGCGTTCATCGCCTACGCGGTGAACGCGGCCGGGGCCTCGGTGTGGCTCGGCCTGATCGTGGCGGTCGTGGCCTGCTCGCTGATCTCGGTGCTGCTCAACATCGGGGTATACACGCCGTTCCAGCGGCGCGGCACCGCCCCGATCACCATGGTGATCGTGTCGCTCGGGATGACCCTCATCATCGAGTTCGGGGTCCAGGCGGTGTCCGGCGGGACCGCGGTGTCCTACACCATGGGCAACGGCCCGACGCTCCAGGGCGGCGGGCTGGACCTGACCGCCGTGCAGATCGGCATCATGGTACTGGCGGTGCTGGTCATGGCGGGAGTGCACGGCCTGCTGCGGTACACCAGGCTGGGCAAGGCCATGCGGGCCACCGCCGCCAACGGCTCCCTGGCGCGCAACTGCGGGATCCGCACCGCCCGGGTGATCACCATCACCTGGGCGCTGACCGGGGCGCTGTGCGGGCTGGCGGGCGTGGTCTTCGCCATCGACTCGGGCAGCTTCGACGCCACCTCGACCGACCTGTTCCTCGTGCTCATCCTGGCCGCCGTGTTCCTGGGCGGCCCGGGGCAGGCCTACGGGGCCATGCTCGGCGCGCTGCTGATCGGGCTGGCCACCGAGGTGAGCGCGGCGTTCATCCCGGCCGACTACAAGTACGTGGTCGCCTTCGTGGCCCTGCTCGCCGTGCTGGGCCTGCGTCCCACCGGATTGCTGGGAGCACGGGCATGACCGGCGGAGGGGAGCGGCGGTGAACGCGTTCTACGCGCTCAACCTGGTCATCTACGCGACGGTGGACGCGATGGCCTGCCTCGGCCTCAGCCAGCAGTTCGGCGTGGCCGGGGTAACGAACTTCGGTTTCATCATCTTCCAGGCCGCGGGCGGCTACGCCGCCGCGGTGCTGGCGCTGCCCAGCCAGTCCGCGAACGGCGGCTTCCAGTCCTACATCGGCGGCTGGAACCTGCCTTTCCCGCTGCCCTGGATCGGGGCCGCAGTGGTCGGCGGGCTGCTCGCCCTGCCGTTCACCTTCCTGGTCGGCCGGCGGCTGCGCGGTGACTTCGCCGCCGTCGGCCTGCTGGTCACCGCGGTGCTGCTGAACCTGCTGGTGACCAACTACCGGCCGCTGCTCAACGGGGACGCCGGGCTGTCGCTCATCCCGCCGCCGCTGCGCTCAGCGCCCAACGTGTTCTCCACCACGTCCAACGGCTACCAGTGGGCGTTCGCGGCGGGTTCCGTGATCCTGGTGGCCGGGGTGTTCTGGCTGGTCTGGCGGGTCACCCAGTCGCCCTACGGCCGGTCCCTGCGGGCCATGCGGGACAACGACACGGTGGCCGACTCGCTGGGCAAGAACCTGCTCTCCATGCGCGCCACCATGCTCGTCCTCGGCGGCGCCATCGCCGGGCTGAGCGGCGGCATCCTGGTCTCCTACACCACCACCTGGTCCCCGGCGGCCTGGGGCTACGCGGAAACCGTGGTGCTGTTCGCGGCGGTGATCATCGGCGGGGCCGGCAACCATATCGGGGCGGTGCTGGGCGCGATCCTCGTGCCGGTCGGCTTCGAGGAGATCACCCGCTTCATCCCCACCTCCAACAACCTGCCGCCCAACCTGATCCCGTCCCTGGAATGGGTGGCGATCGGGCTGCTCATCGTCATCTTCCTGTGGGCCCGCCCGCAGGGCATCCTGCCCGAGCGCAAGCGCGTCATCCACGCGGCGCCAGCACCGGCCCCGGCGGGTGCGGCGCCGCCGGGCGAGCAAGCGCCCCCGCAGGCGGTGGCGCGCGCGGGTGCGGAAGATCACGATGGGCAGGAAAAAGGCGAACAGGGCAGAACGGCCCGTGGTGCTGGAGTGCCTTGACGTCGTCAAGCAGTTTGGCGGGGTCAAGGCGGTGAACGGGGCGTCGTTCGGGGTCCGGCAGGGGACGCTGACCGGGCTCATCGGGCCGAACGGGGCCGGGAAGTTGACGCTGCTGGCGATGCTGGCAGGCACCCTGCCGGTGACGTCGGGGACGATCCGCTACCAGGGCGGGGACGTCACCGGGGTGGCGGCCTACCGGCGGGCCCGGCTCGGCCTGGTCCGCACCTTCCAGCTGGCCAGCGAGTTCAAGCGGCTGACCGTCATGGAGAACCTGCTGTCCGCCGTCCCGGGCAACCGCGGGGACACCTTCCGCGGCGCGCTGGCCGGCAAGCGGTACTGGCGGGCCGACGAGTCCGCCGCGATCGCGCGGGCCGAGGCGCTGCTGGAACGGTTCGGCCTGGAGCGGTTCGCCAACAACTACGCCGGTGACCTGAGCGGCGGGCAGCGCCGCCTGGTGGAGATCATGCGGGCGCTGATGACCGACCCGACCGTGCTGCTGCTCGACGAGCCGATGGCCGGCGTGCACCCGAACCTGGCCCGCCGCATCGGGGCCCAACTCGTCGCGCTGTGCGCCGAGGGCATGACGATCCTGATGGTGGAGCATGAACTGGCGATCATGGACGAATTCTGCGACCCGGTGGTGGTGATGGCCGAGGGCAGGGTGCTGGCGGAGGGGACCATGGAGCAGCTGCGCGGCCGCAGCGAGGTGGTGGAGGCCTATCTTGTCGGCTGAGCTTGCGCTGCACGGCCTGCCGCTGCACGCCGAGGGCATCACCGCCGGCTACGGCGGCGACCCGGTGATCCGGGACATCACGGTGAACACCATGCCCGGCGAGGTGGTGTCGCTGGTCGGGCCGAACGGCTCGGGCAAGAGCACCCTGCTCAAGAGCCTGGTCGGGGTGGTCCGGATCTCGTCGGGGACGGTGCGGGTCGGCGACCGCGACCTTACCAACGCGGCGCCGGAGCAGATCGCCCGCGAGGCGGTCGGCTACGTGCCGCAGGTGGACGACGTGTTCGGCCCGCTGAGCGTCCGGGAGAACCTGGAGATGGGCGGCTACCTGCTGCCCCGCCGTCAGATCCCGGAACGCGTCGAGCGCGTGCTGGCCATCTTCCCGCGGCTCGGCTGACATGCTGACCCGCAGCGCCGGGAAGCTGAGTGGCGGGGAGCGGAAGATGCTGGCCATGGGCCGGGTGCTGATGCTCGACCCGGGGGTCTTCCTGCTGGATGAGCCGACCGCGAACCTGGCGCCGATCGTGGCCACCGCGCTGCTGGAGGAGCACGTCCGCCATCTGGCCGCCAGCGGGGCCGCGGTGCTCATCGTGGAACAGCGGGCCCGCGCGGTGCTGGCCATCTCGGACCGGACCTACGTGCTGGGCGGCGGCGAGGTGCGGATGGTGGGGACGCCCGCGGAACTGTCCGCCAGCCCGGAATTCGTGGAGTCCTTCCTCGGCGGCCGCGGGCCAGCCGCCAAGCCGGCCGCCGACCGCGAAGCCTGATATTCGCGGGCCAGGGGGGCTCGCCGCAGGCGTGTCCCCGCCGAACCGGCGAATGGACGGGGGCTGCGGGGGTCGCCCCCGGGCTAGCAGAGCGGCGTAGCATCGCTGGCATGGCGGGTCAGGCGGGTGAGCCACGGTTGGCGGACGAGGCACGGGCCGGTCCGGCCGGGGCTGGCGCCGCCTACCTGCAGGTGCAGACCACGACCGATTCCCGGGCCGAGGCGATGGAACTGGGCCGCAGCGCGGTGGCGGCCCGGCTGGCCGCGTGCGTGCAGGTGGCCGGGCCGGTGATGAGCACGTTCTGGTGGGAGGGCGACCTCGAGCGGGCCGAGGAATGGCTGCTGCTGTTCAAGCTGCCCGCCGCCGGTTACCAGGACCTGGCCGACTTCCTGACCCAGCGGCACAGCTACGACGAGCCCGAGATCATCGCCATGCCCATCGTGGCGGGCTCGGCTGGCTACCTCAGCTGGATGGAGGAGGAGACCCGGCCGCGCTGACCGGGACGTTCCAGGTCAGGATCACCGGGTAGTCGTGCTCGCTGCCCAGGGTGCTCAGCGTGCCGGTGTCCAGCCGGAACAGCCGGCCGCCGGCCGCCTCCAGGCCCAGCCAGCGGGCCGTCAGCACGCGCAGCAGGTGCGCGTGCGAGACGAGCGCCACGTCCCCCCCGCTCAGCAGTGGCCGCACCCGGGCCAGCACCGCGTCGGCCCGGGCCCCCACCTGATCAACGGCCTCCCCGGGGTGCTGCCCATCCCCGGGAACCACGCCGTCGCGCCACAGGTACCAGCCGGGACGGCCCGCCCGGATCTGCGCCGTGGTGATCCCCTCGTAGCCGCCGTAGTCCCATTCCTGGAGATCCGGATCCGGCTTGGCGCCGTCCAGCCCGGCCAGTTCCGCCGTCCGCACCGCCCGCTGCGCCGGGCTGGTGAACACGGCGGCGATGTCCCGGCCCGCGAGGGCGGGCGCCAGTGACGCGGCGGCGGCTTCTCCCGCCGGGGTGAGCGGGATGTCGGTGCGGCCGGTGTGCCGGCCCGCCCGGCTCCACTCCGTCTCGCCATGCCGAAGCAGGATCAGATCTCCCATGGCGACCATCATCGCTGACCCGGAATTGACGGCCCATCCTTCCACGTGTAAGTTTTTTATGACAGGTGAAAGAACGGCTGAAGGAGCGACGCTGACCAGTGACGAGCTGCTTACCGTGCTCAGCGCGGTGGCCAATCCGCACCGGATGCGGATCGTGGCCGAGCTGCGGCATGGCCGGGTGCACGTCAGCGAGCTGGCCCGGCGGCTGGGCCTGTCCCGGCCACTGCTCTACATGCACCTCGACAAGCTGGAGAAGGCGGGCCTGGTGGCCGGCCAGCTGGAGCTGTCCGAGGACGGCAAGGCGATGAAGTACTTCGAGCTGGCGCCGTTCGACCTGCGCCTCAACGCCGAGACGATCATCTCGGCGCTGGGCCAAGACGGCGCGGAAGGGGACGACGTGGACACCCGAGAGACCGACCAGGAAGGAACCAGCCGATGATCGCTTCGCACGTGGCCGCGCTGACCAGCGGGGCTACGACCGGAATCGCCGTCGGACTGGGCATCCCGTTCTGCGTCTGCGCGGCAGCCGCCATCATCGTGTGGTCGTACTTCCGGCTGCAGCGCCACCGCGCCGACGCGGTGGCCATGGCGCACTACCGCAAGCTGGCCGAGGAGGCGGTGTCCAACCAGCAGGAGCTGCGCACCGAGCTGGCCAAGCTGTCCGAGCACGTGCAGGCGGTCGAGCAGCTGATGCGAGACGTCGGATGAGCACCCGGCTGCGGCTGTACCGCAATCCGCTGCACCAGCTCGTGGCGGGGAGCACCTGGCGCGCGGCCTGGTTCCTGCTCGCCTACCTCGTCTTCGGCTGGCTGCTGTGGGCCGCGGTCCTGGCCGCCAGCGCTGACCACCGTCATCCTGGCCATCACGCTGGCGGGCATCCCGCTGCTGATCGGCACGGCCGCGGTGATCCGGGGCTGCGCTAACGCGGAGCGCCGGCGGCTGCGCGGAGTGCTGGCCGAGCCGGTCCGCGGCGGGTACCGCGTGGCCCGCCAGCCCGGCCTCCTCAACCAGGTACGCACCCGCTGGCGCGACCCGGCGACCTGGCGTGATTTCGCCTACCTGTTCGGCCTGTTCCCGCTGCTGTGGGCGGTCGACCTCGCCGTCATCGTGGTCTGGCTGGTGCTGCTGTCCGGGATCACCCTGCCCGCCTGGTACTGGGCCCCGCCGGAGACGTTCAACAACGGGCAGAGCGCGCACGGCGTGCAGCTGGGCTACTTCCCCAACGGCCCGCACGGGCCCGGTTCCTGGGGCGTGTTCGTGGACACGATGCCCAGGGCGCTGATGGCCGCCGCTGTCTTCGTGGTGCTGTTCCTGCTGTTCAACTACGTCCTCGTGCTCACCGCGCGGATGCACGCGCGGGTGGCGAGCGCGCTGCTGCGAGCACCCGGAGATCCGCTGGCCGAGGCGAAGGAGGTGCTGACCCACCCGGGCCCGCTCGGCAAGCTGCATCCCGAGACCCCGCTGCTTCCGGAGACCATGCACCCGGCAACCTAATGCCACGCCCTCGCCCATGAGGGTCCAGCTCATGGGCGAGGGGTCACGACAGACTCACGCACTGCCCTGAGAGAGGCCATGATGCGCCAGCCGTCCAGTTCAGTATTGCCCGAAACCGCGTCTGCCCGCGAGCAACAGCCCGATCCCGCGCGCCGGTGGTCGAGCGGATCGCCGGGTGGAGCGCCCGGCACCGCAAGACGGCGGTGCTCGGCTGGCTGCTGCTCGTCGCCGCGGTGTTCGTGGCCGGGCAGCTGCTGCCGGCCAAGAACGTGCCGTCCTACGACGCCGGGCAGTCCGGGGTGGCCGAGCAGACCCTGCACCGGCTGGGCGTGACCAGCCCGCCGGCCGAGAGCGTGCTGATCCAGTCGCGGGGGAGCGGCGGGCCGGGCGCCACCTTCGCGACCGACCCGGCCATGCGCGCCACGGCCCGGCAGGTCACCGCCGCGCTGGCCGCGCTGCCGCACGCGGCGCGGGACATCGCCTCGCCGCTGGACCCCGGGCACCCCGGGCTGGTCTCCGCGGACGGGCGGAGCGCCCTGGTCACCTTCACGGTGCCGGGGAACGTGAGCAACGAGGACCAGGCGGTGGCCCCGGCGCTGCGCGCGGTCGCCGCGGTGGCGGCCCGCCATCCGGGCCTGCTGGTCGCCGAGGCCGGTGACGCCAGCACCGACCGGGCCGCCAACGCGCTGATCAGCCACGATTTCCGGCAGGCCGAGGTGACCTCGGTGCCGGTCACGCTGATCCTGCTGGCCGGGGTGTTCGGCGCGCTCATCGCGGCCGGGATCCCGCTGCTGCTGGCCGCGACCGCGGTCATCACCGCGGTCTCGCTGCTGGCCATTCCCGGGCAGTGGCTGCCGGTCGGGTCGAGCACCTCGGAGGTGGTGCTGATCATCGGCATGGCGGTCGGCATCGACTACTCGCTGTTCTACCTGCGCCGGGAGCGGGAGGAACGGGCCCGCGGCGCGGGCACCACCGAGGCGCTGCGCCGGGCCGCGGCCACCTCGGGCCGGGCCATCGTGGTCTCCGGGCTGACCGTGATGATCGCGCTGGGCGGCCTGTTCCTCACCGGGTACTCGGTGTTCACCGGCGTCGCCATCGGCACCATCGCGGTGGTCGGCGTGGCGGTGGCCGGCTCGCTCACCGTGCTGCCCGCCCTGCTGGCCTGGCTCGGCCCCTGGGCCGACCGGGGCCGGATCCCGTTCCTGGGCCGGCGCCGCACCGCGGCCCGCCCGTCCCGGCTGTGGGCCGCGCTGGCCCGCCGGGTGGTCCGGCATCCCGCGGCCTGGGGCTCGGTGGCGGCGCTGGCCATGCTGGCGCTGGCCGCGCCCGGCCTGGGCCTGCGGCTGGGCAACCCGCCGGACGGCGGGTTCTCGGCCAAGGTGCCGGTGGTGGCCACCCTGGACCGGATCGACCGGGCCTTCCCGGGCCATCCCGCGCCCGCGGAGGTGGTCGTGACCGGCCATGACCTGGGCGGGGTGGCGGTGCGGCGCGCGCTCGGCCGCACTGCGGGCCGACGCGTCAGGCCGCGGCCCGGTGCGGGGCCCGGTCACGGTGGCGCCGGTGGCCGGCGGGCGCGCACTACTCGTCAGCGTGCCGCTGGCCGGCAACGGGGTGGATGCCGTTTCGAATCAGGCTCTCCTGGCGCTGCGCGAGCAGGTGCTGCCGGCCACCCTGGGCCGGGCCGGTGGCATCAGGTACGCGGTGGCGGGCAACACGGCCGCGAACTTCGACGACCTGGCGGTGCTGCGGGCCCGCACCCCGCTGGTGCTGGCCGTGGTGGCCGCGCTGGCGTTCGTCCTGCTGCTGGTCGCGTTCCGCTCGGTGGCCATCCCGCTGGTGTCGGTCTCGCTGAACCTGCTGTCGGTGGCCGCGTCCTATGGCCTGCTCACGCTGGTGTTCCAGCACGGCCGCGTGGCCAGCGCGCTCGGCCTGGTCAGTTACGGCGCGATCGTGCCGTGGGTCCCGCTGTTCATGTTCGTGTTCCTGTTCGGGCTGAGCATGGACTATCACGTGTTCATCCTGAGCCGGATCGCGGAACTGCGGCGGCGCGGCGCCAGCACGCCGGACGCGGTGGTCGGCGGGGTGGCCAGCAGCGCCGGGGTGGTGACCAGCGCGGCGGTGATCATGGTGGCGGTGTTCTCGATCTTCGCCACGCTGTCCCTCGTGCAGTTGCAGATGCTGGGCGTCGGCCTCGGGGTGGCGGTGCTGATCGACGCCACCGTGGTCCGCGGCGTCCTGCTGCCGGCCTGCCTGGCCCTGCTCGGCGAGCGCAGCTGGTACCTGCCGCGCTGGCTGCGCTGGCTCCCCGGCCAGCAGCGGAGACCGGCCGCCAGCAGGCTGAACGTTTCCTGCAAGATTCCGCATAATCGCCAGACACTGACGTCAGTGTCATAAATATCTGGCATGCTGAACGGGAATCATGACGCGTGCGTCTAGCCCTTGCGCGCGGGTCGGCCGATCTATGACCCCGCGAGGCATGATGCGCGACATGCTCGACCCGGCGCCGCCCGGCGCCGTTACCCCGCTGCCCGCCCTGCCTGCGGTACCCGGCCCGGCGCCGGGAGGCCGCAGGCAGGCGGCCGGGCCGCCGCCCGGGGAGCTTCCGGCCCGGCCGCCCATGGTGGAGCGCATCGCCTGCTGGAGCGCGCGGCACCGGGTCGCCGTCGTCATCGGCTGGCTGGTGCTCGCCGCGGTGGCCATGGTGGCCGGGCAGCTGCTGGGCACGCAGAACCAGCAGCAGTACGACCCCGGGCAGGCCGGGCAGGCCGAGCGGGCGCTGCACCAGCTGGGCGTGGTCAGCCCGCCCGCGGAGACCGTGCTCCTCCAGGCGCGGGGCGCACGCCGCCGGGGCCACCTGGGCCCGGGACCCGGCGCTGCGCGGCGCCGTCGCGGACGTGGTCAGCGCGCTGCGTGCGCACCCAGGGGCGGCGCGCGGCATCCGGTCCCCGCTCAGCCCGGGCGGCCAGGCCATGGTCTCGGCCAACGGCCGCACCGTGCTGGTCACGTTCGACGTGGCCGGCCCGCACGCGCAGGCCGACACCACCGTGGGCACGGACCTCGCGGCGGTCGCCCGGGTCGCGGCCGCCCACCCCGGCCTGAGCATCGCCGAGGCCGGTGGCGCGAGCACCGACCGGGCCGCCAACACGATGATGGGCCAGGACTTCCGCAAGGCGGAGCTCACCTCGGTGCCGATCACGCTGATCCTGCTGGTCGCGGTGTTCGGCGCGCTCATCGCGGCCGGCATCCCGGTGCTGCTGGCCGGCAGCTCGGTCATGGTGGCCGTCTCGCTGCTCGCCGTGCCCAGCCGCTGGCTGCCGATCGGGTCCAGCACCTCCGAGGTGGTGCTGATCATCGGGATGGCGGTCGGGGTCGACTACTCGCTGTTCTACCTGCGCCGCGAGCGGGAGGAGCGAGCCGCGGGCGCGTCCTTCCCGGCCGCCCTGGCCACCGCCGCGGCCACCTCCGGCCGGGCCATCGTGGTGTCCGGCCTCACCGTCATGATCTCGCTGGCCGGGCTGCTGCTCACCGGCATCAACTTCTTCACCGGCATCGCGGTCGGCACCATCCTGGTGGTCGGCGTCGCGGTGGTCGGCTCGGTGACCTTCCTGCCCGCGCTGCTCAGCCTGCTCGGCCCGTGGGCGGACCGGGGCCGGATCCCGTTCCTGGGCCGGCACCGGACCCAGGCCCGGCCGTCCCGGCTGTGGACCGCCCTGGTCCGCCGGGTGGTCCGCCGCCCGCTGATCTGGGGCGGCGCGGCCGCGCTCACGCTGCTGGCGCTGGCCGCCCCGGCGCTCGGCCTGCGCATCGGCAGCCCGGCCATCGACCTGCCCGCGCGGCTGCCGGTGGTGCGCACCCTGGACCAGATCGCGCACGACTTCCCGGGGCGGCCGGCCCCGGCCGAGGTGGTGGTGACCGGCGGCGACGTGTCCAGTGCCAGCATGCGCAGCGCGGTCGCCGACCTGCAGGCCCGGGCCTCGGCGCACGGCGTCATCCACCGCCCGGTCACCGCGGAGGTGGTCGGCGGCGGCCGCGGGCTGGTCATCTCGGTGCCGCTGGCCGGCGACGGCTCCGACTCGGTGTCCCGCGCGGCCCTGCTGGACCTGCGCAACCAGATCCTGCCCGCCACCATCGGGACGGTGCCCGGGACGAGTTACGCCGTCACCGGCGACACGGCCGGCGGTTATGACTTCAGTGCGGCGCTGCGGTCCAGCACGCCCATCGTGTTCGGCGTCGTCGCGGCGCTGGCGCTGGTGCTGCTCATGGTGGCGTTCCGGTCACTGGCCATCCCGCTGGTGTCCATCGGGCTGAACCTGCTGTCGGTCGGCGCGGCCTACGGGCTGCATCACCCTGATCTTCCAGCAGGGGCGGCTGCAGGGACTGCTCGGCTTCACCTCGTTCGGCGCGATCATCCCCTGGGTGCCGCTGTTCATGTTCGTGTTCCTGTTCGGGCTGAGCATGGACTACCACGTGTTCATCCTGAGCCGGATCCGGGAGCTGCGCGGCCGCGGCGAATCGTCACCGCGACGCGATCGTGGGCGGCATCGCGAGCTGCTCCGGCGTGGTGACCAGCGCGGCGGTGATCATGGTGGCGGTGTTCTCGATCTTCGCCACGCTGTCCATCATCGACCTGAAGATGATCGGCGTCGGCCTGGCGTCCGCCGTGCTCATCGACGCGACCGTGGTGCGCGGCATCCTGGTGCCCGCGGCGCTGGCCCTGCTGGGCGAGCGCGCCTGGTACCTGCCGCGCTGGCTGGCCTGGCTGCCGGGCCGCCGCCTGCTGTGCCATGACCAGGACGCGCCTGCGGGCCCCGTGCCCGGGGCGGCCGTGCCTGGGGCGGCCGTGCCACGGGAGGCGGCGGCCGTGCGTGGGGCGGCCGTGCCACGGGAGGCGGCGGCCGTGCGTGGGGCGGCCGTGCCACGGGAGGCGGCGGCCGTGCCGGAGGCCGTGACTCAGGGCAGCGTCAGGATCTCGTAGCCGTCGCCGGTGACCAGGATGGTGTGCTCGAACTGGGCGGTCCGCCTGCGGTCCTTGGTGACCGCGGTCCAGCCGTCGTCCCATACGTCATAGGCGATCGTGCCCAGGGTGAGCATCGGCTCGATGGTGAACGTCATGCCCTCTTCCATGACCACGTCCACGTCCGGGTCGTCGAAGTGCGGCACGATCAGCCCGGAATGGAAGGTGGTGCCGATGCCGTGCCCGGTGAAGTCGCGGACCACGCCGTAGCCGAACCGCCGGGCGTAGGACTCGATGACCCGGCCGATCGCGTTGAGCGGGCGCCCCGGGGCGACCGCCCGGATGCCCCGCATCATGGCCTCGTGGGTCCGCTCGACCAGCAGCCGGGACTCCTCGTCCACGTCGCCGGCCAGGAAGGTCGCGTTGGTGTCGCCGTGCACCCCGTTCAGGTAGCCGGTGATGTCCACGTTGACGATGTCGCCGTCGGCGATCACGGTGTCATCCGGGATCCCGTGGCAGATCACCTCGTTCAGCGAGGTGCACAGCGACTTCGGGTAGCCCCGGTAGCCGAGCGTGCTCGGGTAGGCGCCATGGGCGACCAGGTACTCGTGGCCGACCCGGTCCAGCTCGTCGGTGGTGACCCCGGGCGCGACGTGCCGGCCGACCTCGGCGAGTGCGCGGGCGGCCAGCTGGCAGGCGGCCCGCATCCGCTCGATCGTCTCGGCGTCCTTGACCTCGGTCTCGCCGGTGCGCGGGTACTTGCGGCCCACGTACTCCGGCCGGGGAATGCTGGCCGGGACCTGCCGGGGCGGGGATTGCCGGCCGGGATGGAGCACAGTCGCCATGATCTGGGATTCTAGTGGCATGGACGAAGACCAGAGCTGGTGGTACTGCCTCAAGCACCGGACGGTGGAACACGGCGCGGGCTGCGCGGGTAAAGACCGGCTCGGCCCCTATCCCAGCCAGGAGGAGGCGGCCCGGGCGCTGGAGATCGTCCGGGAGCGCAACCAGGACTGGGACGCGGCCGACGCCGATCCGCCCGGGAACGGGTGATCACCGTCCGCTAGCGGGAGTGATGTCCGCTCCGCCGGGTATCGTGGGTGCGACCGCTGGCGAAGCGGGGGCGCGCCGGTGCGGGTGTCCCCTCCGGGCCAGCGAATCCAGGGGGATCCGGGGGATCGTCCCCTCGGGCAGGTAACGCCGGAAGGGGCGCATGGTGGCGGATGACCGTGCGGGCAGTGACCTCCCCGAAGCGGCCAGGTCCCGCATGCCGTGAGATCCGGCAGAGCGGGACGTGGGGCTCCGCGCTGTCCAGTGACGAGTTCGCCGCCATCCGCGGCGTGGGCTTCGAGCCGGCCGGCCAGGTTCTCGGCGCGGCCGTTTACAACATCGGCTTCACCGGCGGGTACAACTGCCCGGGAGCATGGTCGGCCTCCGGGTATTACGCCCCGGCCTACCGCAGCGTCACTCAGGTGTCCGGGCAGGGCGGCTACGGCTCGTTCGGCCCGCTGACCCAGGCCATGTACGCGGCCCGGCACGACGCGATCAACCGGATGGTGGCCGAGTGCGCCGCGCTCGGCGGGCACGGCATTGTCGGGGTCTCGCTCACGATCGGGTCCTTCCCGGCGGGCGGGCTGGAGTTCAAGGCCATCGGCACCGCGGTCCGCGTGCCCGGGGCCGTCCCGCTCCGCCGCCCGTTCAGCTCCGACCTGTCCGGGCAGGACTTCGCCAAGCTGATCCAGGCCGGCTGGGTGCCGGCCGGGCTGGCCCTGGGCATCTCGGTGGGCGCGCGGCACGACGACTGGCTCACCGTGGGCCAGACCCGCTGGGGGGCTGGGAACGCCGAGGTCACCGGCTATACCGAGCTCGTCAACGACACCCGGCACGACGCCCGGGTGCAGCTGGAGAAGGACGTGCGCCGGATCGGCGGGGACGGCGTGGTGGTGTCCCGCGCTGACATGCGGGTGCACGAGCGGGAGTGCCCCGTGCAGGAACATGGCCGGGACCACGTCGTCGAGGTGACGATCGTGGGGACCGCGATCGCGCGGTATGCGCAGGCCGGGAAGCCGCCGCCCCCGCTGGCCATCCTGTCGCTCGACCCGCAGCGCCGCCAGGCCGCCCGCGTCCGGCTCGGACGCTGACCGGCACCAACGCATCGGAGGAAATGGGATGACCGACCAGCAGAGCCCGCAGCTCGGTGCGGCGGGGGGCGCCGGGCTCGGCGACGCCGCGAGCACCGAGCTGAGCGCCGAGGGGGTACCCCAGGACGCCATCCGCCGCCTGGCCGAGCTGCGGCCCGGCCGCCCGGGCTCGATCTTCACCTCCGACCTGTCGGTGAACGAGTTCCTGCTGGTCCGTGAGGTGGGATTCCGCCCGCTCGGCCTGGTGCTGGGCAGCTCGATCTACCACGTTGGCCTGCAGGTGGGCCGCTGGGGCAAGAACCAGGAACTGGACGTGCTGTCCCAGGCCATGTATCACGCCCGTGAGCTGGCCATGACGCGGATGGAGGCGGAGGCGGACGCGCTCGGCGCGGACGGCATCGTCGGCGTCCGGCTGGACGTGGAGATGAAGGAGTTCGGCAACGACATCGCCGAGTTCATCGCGATAGGCACCGCGGTCAAGGCGGAGCCGGGCGCGGGCGGCGGCGGCGTCACCGAGTGGCGCAACAACAAGAAGCAGCCGTTCACCTCGGACCTGTCCGGGCAGGACTTCTGGACGCTGATCCGGGCCGGCTACGCCCCGCTGGGCATGGTGATGGGCTCGTGCGTCTACCACATCGCGCACCAGCGGCTCGGCGGCAAGATCGGCAACATCGGCCGGAACGTGGAGCTGGAGCAGTTCACCCAGGCGCTGTACGACGCCCGGGAGCTGGCCATGTCGCGGATGCAGGCGGAGGCGGAGGACCTGCACGCCGAGGGCATCGTCGGGGTGCAGTTGCGGCAGCACAGCCATACCTGGGGCTCGCACACCACGGAGTTCTTCGCCATCGGCACGGCGGTGCGGCCGCTGCGCTCCGACCATGTCATCGAGCGCCCCACCATGATCCTCAGCCTGGACTCCTGAGCTGGGCTCCTGAGCTGGGCTCCTGAACTGGGCTCCTGGGCGCTGGCCCGGCGGGATCGCCCGGCCTGCCCGGTACCCGGGCCGGGCCCTAGCCCGGCTCGCCCGGCCCGGTGTCCCCGGCCGCGTCGTCCCCGGGCGGGCCTACCTGCAGCCGGTCGAGCGCGTACAGGCTGTCGATGCTGAGCCCCTGCGCGTCCGCGAGGACCGTGTCCTGCTGCGCCTGTGCCTTCTCCGCGGTCTGCTTGGCCAGTTCCGAGGCCAGCCCGCCCAGCTGCCGTACCCCGGTGTGATCGACGAGGACGCGGCTGGCCGAGAGGATGGCGATGCCCTCCACCCGCGGCTTCTGCTGCCCGGGCCGGGACAGGGCCGCGCCCACCTTGGCGGCCTGGAACGGGTCTGCCGGGTGGGTGGTCACCTCAGCGCGCTCGGCCAGGACCCATTTGTGGAACTTCATCACCTCGCCCTGCAGCGGCAGCGACCGCACGTCGTCCGCGCCGAGGCCGAACCGCTTGCCGTTGGCGAAGCAGCGGGCGTAGGCGACCAGGGCCGCCGACCAGAGCGCCTGCGGCACGACCGCGTCCCGGTCTTCCTCCGGCTTCGCCAGCTCGGCCAGCAGGCGCTTGCAGCACTCCATGACGAACTGGAGATCCTGGATGGTGGCCACCAGGTCGGCCAGGACCTGCGCGGACGGCAGGTCCAGCGGAACCGTGGGCAGCTCCGTCGTGGCCGGTGCGGCGTTCGTCTCATTCATGGCGCCTCGCGTGTCTTGGTCGGCTGCGGCGGTCCCTGCGGGGCCAGTCTCGCCCGCGTTCTGGCCGGCGAAGGTCTCACCTCGGGACAGCGGTGGTCATCCGGTGACGGCGGCCTGGAACGCGGAGCGGCCCTCGGCGGCCAGGGCCAGGAAGCCGTAGCTGCCCTGGTCGCGGAGTTCCCGGGCGGCGGCGACGGCCGCGCCCAGCGCGGCGAACGCGAACGACGCTCCCACCGACACCCGGCGCACCCCGGCCGCGGCCAGGTCGGCCACGGGCGGGCAGCCCGGCACGGCCAGCACGTTGACCGGAAGGTCGACCGAGCTGACCACGGCGCGGATGTCGGCCAGGCTGGCCAGCCCGGGCGCGTACAGCACGTCCGCGCCCGCCTCCTGGAAGGCCTGCAGCCGGGCGATGGTGTCGGCCAGGTCGGGCCGGCCGCGCAGGTAGTTCTCGGCCCGGGCGGTCAGCACCAGCGGGCCGGGCGCCGACCGGGCCGCCTCGGCCGCCGCCGCGACCCGCTCCCGGGCCAGCCCGGCCTCGTACAAGTCCTGGCCGGAGTAGTCCTCGACCGAGCAGCCGGCCAGCCCGGCCGCGGCGGCCCGCCGCACGGTGTCCGCCACGCCGGCCGGGTCATCGGCGAACGCGTTCTCCAGGTCCGCGGACACGGGCAGGCTGGTCGCGGCGGCCACGGCGGCGGCGTGCGCCAGGGCCTCGTCCTGGGTCACCGACCCGTCCAGCCGCCCCAGGGTGGCCGCGCAACCGCCACTCGTCGTGGCCAGCGCCGCGAAGCCCAGCGAGGCGAGCAGCCGGGCCGACCCGGCATCCCAGGGATTGGGCAGCAGCAGCACGTCCGGGCCCTCGTGCAGGGCGCGGAACAGCCGTGCCTTAGCCGCCTGCGAGCCTGCCGCGTCATCGCCGGGGATGCTCATGGCGCCCACTCTAGGGCCGCGTCGCGGCGGGTGGCCCGGCGGTGCCGCGGGTGATCAGGCGGCGCTGCCGGGGCGCTGGCGGGCATGCAGGGCGGCGACCAGATGGTCAGCCAGGGCGGCGGCCTGCTCACGGATCTCGGGGATGGCCGTCGTCTCGTAACGCGCGCCGCGCAGCGGTGGCCCGAGGGTGAACAGGGTCCGGCTGGGCACGCCGCCCGCGCCGAGCACCGCGCCCTCGGGACTGGCCTCGATACCGAGCCGGAGCGGGTCCGGGCGGGCCAGCCCGGCGGCCAGCAGGTCGCGCAGCAGCGGGCCGGGGGCCCGGGTCACGTCCGGTCCCGGGCCGGTCGCGTTGACCAGCCAGCCCGCCTCCCGCTCGGTGACCTGCCCGCCGGCCTCGATGCTGACCCGCAGCCCGGCACCGTGCCCGGTCACGTGGGTGACCCGGCCCGCCTGCACCGACAGCCGGCCGGTGCAGCGCAGCGCGGTCACCTGGCGGGTGATGGCCGGCGGCATCCGGTGCCGGTGCACCTCCCAGTACCGGGCCACGTGCCGCAGGAACACCCGCTTGTCCCCGTCGGGCAGCCGCTGCCAGAGTCCGGGGACCTGGGGGCGGAGCGCGTCGACGACCTCTTCCCAGCGCTGCGGCCGGCTGGCTATCGCCGCCCGCACCTGCCACAGCAGGTCGGCCAGCCGGACCGGCCCGCGGGAGTCGGCCAGGGCGGGCAGCCACAGCGGGGCGGCCGGGGCCGGCTGGCCACTGTGCGGCCGCGGCAGCAGGCCGTGCCGGGACACCGCGTGCACCGTCGTGCCCGGGTGGCCACGGGTCACCGCCAGGGCCACGTCCACCATGGTCAGGCCAGTGCCCAGGATGACGACCGGGCTGCCGTCGCTGGCAGCGGCCAGGGCGCCGGGCGCCCACGGGTCAGCGATGTAGCGGGGGGAGTCCGGCACCGCCACCGGGGACCCGGGCGGCGGGTTGCCGGTGGCCAGGATCGCGATGTCCGCGTCGAGGCAGCCGCCGTCCAGCACCACCCGGAGCGGGCGGCCGGCCGGGTTCGTCCGGATCGCCAGCACCCCGCCGGTCAGCCGGGTGACCCGGGACTGCGGTGCCGCCTGCCGTTCCGCCTCGTCCAGGGTGTCTAGGAGGTAGCGGCCATAGGCCGCCCGGGGCAGGAAACCGCGGGGCGGCAGGCCGGCCGCGGCCGCCCAGCGGCTCAGGTGGCCGGGCTCGCCGGCCACCGCGCTCATCCGGTCGGCGGTGGCGTTCAGCAGGTGCTCGGGACAGGTGGTGGAATACGCCTGGCCCAGCCCGTGGCGGCCGAGCCGGTCGATCAGGGCGATCCGCAGCGGGCAGCCCGTCCCGGCCGCCGCGCGCAGCAGGTGCACGACGGCCAGGGCGCCGCTCGCGCCGCCGCCGATCACCGCGATGGCCAGGCTACGGCCGCCCGGCCCCGGCCCGCCGTAGCTGCCCGGCGGCTCGTCCCAGGCTGGGCCGCTGTGGTTACTGGTCATCGTGTCCCCCGGTCTGGGGCCGGGTGAACCGGCCCTGGTGGTGTAGCAGCGGCAGTTCCCCCGTGCCCAGGATGGCCTGGGTCACCTGGCCGATGACGAGGTCGTGGTCGCCCACGGTGACCAGGCCGTGCCGGGTGCAGATCAGGTGCGTGGTCGCCCCGCCCAGCAGCGGCAGCCCGTCCGGGCCGTGATGCCACCGCGTCGGCGGCCCGAACCGGTCCGCTCCCTTGCGGGCGAATCTCGCGGCCACCGCCTCCTGGCCGTGGCCCATCAGGTTCACCGCGAAGCGCTCCGCCTCACGGACCGCGGGCCAGTTCGAGGATCCGTGCCCGATGTAGAACGACACCAGCGGCGGGGCGAGGCTCGCCGAGCTGAACGAGGTGACCGTCAGGCCGGCCCGGGCACCGTCACGATGACCACGCCTGCCGCGTGCCGGGCCAGGGCCTGGCGGAAGGTGTCCGCGTCCACCATGCCCGCAGCCGGGTCGCTGAGGGGAGCGGCCGGGGAGATGGCCATGGGCGCCTGCCTTTCAGCTCGGATCGGGACGGGCCGGGGTTCCGGGTTCCGGGTTCCGGTCAGCCGACGGGTTCAGGGACGGCCTGCCGATCCGCGGCGAACTGGCTGTCCGGCCGCGGGATCCCGTAGTGCTCGCGCAGCGTCTGCCCGGAGTACTCGGTGCGGAACAGCCCGCGCCGCCGGAGGACCGGGATGACGTGATCGGCGAAGGCCTCCAGCCCGGAGGGCAGCGCGGCGGGCATCACGTTGAACCCGTCCGCGGCGCCCCGCTCGAACCAGTCCACGATGGTGTCTGCCACCTGCTCCGGGGTGCCGGTGAAGGTGCGGTGGCCGCGGCCGCCGCCGAGCCGGCCGATCAGCTGCCGGACCGTCAGGTTCTCCCGCCGCCCCAGCTCGGTGATGAGGTCGAAGCGGCTCTGCGCGCCCTCCACCCGCGGCCGCCGGTAGACCTCGTCCGGCAGCGGCCGGTCCAGGTGCAGCGCCTCGGCCGGGATCTCCAGCACACGGGACAGCTGGGCCAGGCCGTACTGCGGGATGATCAGCTCTTCCAGCTCGCCGCTGAGCGCCTGCGCCTCGGCCTCGGTGGACCCGATCACCGGCACGATCCCGGGCAGGATCTTGAGCAGGTCCGCGTCACGGCCGAGCCGCCGGGCCCGCCGCTTCATGTCCGCGTAGAACTGCTGGCCGTCCTCCAGGGTCTGCTGCGCGGTGAAGATCGCCTCCGCGTAGCGGGCGGCGAATTCCCGGCCGTCCTCCGACGACCCGGCCTGGACCAGCAGCGGGCGGCCCTGCGGCGACCGGGGCACGTTGAGCGGGCCGCGGACCCGGAAATAGCGTCCCTCGTAGTCCACCCGGTGGATCCGGCCAGGGTCGGCGTACAGGCCGGCTGCCTTGTCGCCCAGTTCGGCGCCGTCCTCCCAGCTGTCCCACAGGCGCTGCGACACCTCGACGAACTCGGCGGCCCGCTCGTACCGCTCGTGATGCGACGGCCGGTCGTCGAGGCCGAAGTTCTGCGCGGAGTTGCGCTCGGCGGTGGTGACGATGTTCCACCCGGCCCGCCCGCCGCTGATGTGGTCCAGCGAGGCGAACCGGCGGGCCAGGTTGAACGGCGCGTTGTAGCTGGTCGACGCGGTGGCGATCAGCCCGATGTGGGTGGTTGCGGTGGCCAGCGCGGTGAGCAGCACGGTCGGCTCCAGCGAGCCGGCCGGGCGGTGCTTCGCGCTGTTCCACAGGGCCGGGGTGTCGGCCAGGAATACCGAGTCGAACGCGGCCCGCTCGGCGGTCTGCGCCAGGTGCCGCCAGTGCGCCAGGTCGGTATTGGCGAACGGGTTGCTCTGCGGCAGCCGCCAGGCGGCCTCGTGATGGCCCGAGCTCATCAGGAACGCGTTGAAGTGCAGCTGCCGTGTGCTGCTGCCCATGACGGTGACCTCCAGGAACGTTAGGTGTGCGGTGGCGGGCCGGCTACCGGCTCAGCGCCGGGTCGGGCGGCTGGACCAGGGCCGCCGCCCGGCCCAGTGCCGTGGCGACCCGGGCGGCCCACGGGTCCAGCACGCTGGCCGCGCGGTCGAGGTCGGATTCGAGGAAGGCCAGGCCCGGCCCGGGCACGGCCGCGCCGAGCTCGGTCAGCAGCGGCCGCAGGTGCACGTCCACGGCCAGGGCGTGCTGCGGGACTCGCATGACCAGCAGCGGCAGCGCGGTGACCCCGGACAGCGCCTGGTAGTCCAGCCGGTCCAGGAAGACCTTGAGCAGCCCGGTGTAGGTGCCCTTGTAGGTGGGGCTGGCCACCAGGAGCAGGCCGGCCGTGGTGACCTGCTCGACCGCATCCTCCACGGCCGGGGACGGCTCATCCAGCAGCAGCCGGCGGGACAGCCCGGACAGGTCCACGATCTCGTGTCCCTCCGGCCGCCCGGTGGCCCGGCTGACCGCGTCCGCGGCGAGCCGGGCCACCCGCAGCGTCCGGGATTGCGGCCTGGGGTTGCCGGCCAGGATGACAAAGCTCACCGGTGCCTCCTCTGTATTGGCCCGGGGGGGCGACCCCCCGGAACCCCCCGCGATTCGCCGGCTCGGGGGGACACGGCTCCGCCGCGCCCCGCCTCGCCTGCGAAGGCCCGGGGGGGCGACCCCCCGGAGCCCCCCCGATTCGCCGGCTCGGTGGGGACACGGCTCCGCCGCGCCCCGCCTCGCCTGCGAAGGCCCGGGGGGCGACCCCCCGAAGGCCCCGGGGCATTCATGCGCTCACGCGCAGCGGCGACCGGCTGGTGTTCCCGGCGGCCGCCTCCCGCCGCCGGATCTCGGGCAGCACCCCCTCCCCGAACCAGTACGCCTCTTCGAGGTGGGGGTAGCCGGACAGGATGAACTCGGTGATGCCGAGCGATGCGTACTCCTCGATGAGGTCGGCGACCTTCTCGTGCGAGCCGACCAGGGCGGTCCCGGCCCCGCCGCGGACCAGGCCGACCCCGGCCCAGAGGTTCGGGTAGATCTCCAGGTCCTGCGCGGAGCCGCCATGGCGGTACGCGGCGTGCAGGGCGCGCATCCGGTCCTGGCCGACCGACTCGCTGGCCCCCAGGATCTGCTGCGCCTTGGTGATCTCGGCCGGGTCCAGGTAGTCCAGCAGCCTGCTGGCCTCGGCCCAGGCGTCCGCCTCGGTGTCCCGGGTGATCACGTGCAGCCGGATGCCGAACCGCATCGTGCGGCCCTGGGCGGCGGCCAGCTCACGGATCCAGACCAGCTTCTCCGCGACCTGGCCGGGCGGCTCGCCCCAGGTCAGGTAGACGTCGGCGTGCTGGGCGGCCACCGGGCCGGCCGCGGCGGACGACCCGCCGAAGTAGATGCCCGGGAGCGGCTCCGGCGGCTGGAGCACGGTCGCGCCCTCGACGTCGTAGTAGCGGCCACGGAAGTCGAACGGCTGGCTGCCCCACGCGCCGCGGACGATCTCCAGGAACTCCCCGGTTCGCGCATAACGCTCGTCATGAGACAAATGATCACCGAACCGCCGCTGCTCGTCGGCCTGGCCGCCAGTGACCACGTTGAGCAGCAGGCGGCCGCCGGACAGCCGCTGGTAGGTGGCGGCCATCTGCGCCGCGAGGGTCGGCGAGGTCAGCCCGGGCCGGAACGCGACGAGGAACTTGAGCCGCCGGGTCTCCCGGGTCAGCGCGGCGGTGACCAGCCAGGCGTCCTCGCACCAGGTGCCGGTGGGGGTCAGCACCGCCTCGAAGCCGAGCTGTTCCGCGGACCGGGCCACCTGGGCCAGGTACTCGATGTCCGGCGGCCGCTCCTGGGTGGCCGCGCCGCGGATGTGCGGGGCGGCGGCCGGCCGCTGGCCCGGGCCGCCGCCCTGGCCGGCCGGCGGCAGGCTGTGCCCCCGGCCCATGATCGACCGGCCGTCACCGGTGGTGGGCAGGAACCAGTGGAACGTCAGGCTCATGAGGACCCCCCGGCGGTGTTGTTGAACGAGGTGACCACGTACTTGGTGAAGTCCACGTGCCCGGGGATCAGCCCGGCGGACGTGAACGCGTTGGAGACCGACTGCTCGGAACTGATCACCGCGGGCGTGATCGGCACCGCCGTGGCGAAGTCGTCCTTCGCGGCCTGGGTCATGACTGCCGACGGGAGGCCGGTGGCCTTGGCCCACACGGCGGCCCAGGCCGCCTCGTGCGTGGCGGCCCAGGCGTGCGCCTGGGCGAGCAGCTTGAGGTAGTCACGGATGGCGGCCGCCTTGGCCGGGTCGGCCAGCGCGCCCCGGGACGCCACGGTGAAGGAGTACGGGCTGCCGTAGCCCACGCCGCTGACCAGCTCCCGAGCGTGGTCGGCGGCCTCGGCCTGCTCGACGAACGGCGACCAGATGTCCCAGGCGTCCACGTGGCCCGAGGCCAGCGCGGCCAGGCCGTCGGCGGGCTGCAGGTAGACGAGGGTGACGTCGTGCACCGACAGGCCGGCCTTGTTGAGCACGGTCAGCAGGTGGTAGTCGGCCGAACTGCCCTGCGCGACGGCGATCCGCTTCCCCTTGAGCTGCGCGATCGTGTGGATGGCCGAGTTCTTCGGCACCAGCAGCGCGGAGCCGTGCGGGTTGGCCTGGAAGGCGCCGACGATCGCGAGGTCGTCCCCGCCCGCCGCGGCGAAGACCGGTGGCGCGTTACCCACGCTGCCGATGTCCACCGCCCCGCCGGCCATCGCCTGGAGCATGGGCGGCCCGGAGGTGAAGTCCGACCAGGTGGCCTTGAACGGCAGCTTGCTGATCAGGCCGGCCGCGGTGAGCAGCGCCTGCGCCCCGGAGCCGGCCTGGTCCCCGATATGCAGGGTGACCCTGGAGACGTCGGTGGTCCCGGCGCTGGCCGCGCCTCCCGTGCTGGCCGCCCCGCCGGACGCGGTGCTGCCGCTGGACGAGGAGCAGCCGGCGGCGACCAGGGCGAGCAGGGCCATGCTGGCGGCCAGCGGCAGCGCGTGGCGGCGCCCGGCGCGGGCCGCGCGGCGCCCGGCCCGGTGGTGCCGGGTGGTGTTCGTCGTGGTCATCAGTTTCCCTCCGAGGCAACGCCCAGCTCGGTGAGCAGGCGGGTCCGTAGTCCGGTGAGATCGGGATGGTCCCGGTCCCGCGGCCGCGGGACGTCGATCCGGCCGCTGTAGCCGATCCGGCCGTCGGCCAGCACGAGGACCCGGTCGGCCAGGGCCAGGGCCTCGTCCACGTCGTGCGTGACCAGCAGCACGGCCGGCTCGTGGTGCGCCCACAGCCGGAGCACCAGCCGGTGCATGGTGATCCGGGTCAGCGCGTCCAGCGCGCTGAACGGCTCGTCCAGCAGCAGCAGGCTGGGCTCGCGGACCAGGGCCCGGGCCAGCGCGGCCCGCTGCGCCTCGCCGCCGGACAGGGTCAGCGGCCAGGCATCCGCCCGGGCGGTCAGCCCGACCTCGTCCAGGGCGGAGCGGGCCACGCCGGCCGCACCGGCGGTGCGCAGCCCCAGGCTGACGTTGTCCCGCACCCGGCGCCAGGGCAGCAGCCGTGGTTCCTGGAACGCCACCGCCGCGGTGCCGTTCACCTCGAGTTCCCCGGTGACCTCACGGTCCAGCCCGGCCAGTGCGCGCAGCAGGGTGGACTTGCCGCTGCCGCTGCGGCCGATCAGCGCGATGAACTCGCCCGGCGCGATGTCCAGGTCCAGGTTGTCCAGTACCAGGCGGTCGCCGAACCGGCGGCTGAGGCCGCGGATCCGGGCCGTGCTGGCCCCGGGGGCGATCCCCCGGAAGTGGGGGCTCAGGCTTCCAGCAGTCCGCGGCGCCATGCCAGTGCCCTCCTTTCCAGCAGCCGGACCAGCGCGTCGGTCAGCAGGCCGAGCACGCAGTACACGAGCAGGGCCACGAAGATCACGTCGTTGCGCAGGAACTGGGTGGCCTGGCTGATCATGAAGCCGAGCCCGGCGTTCGCGTTGATCTGCTCGGCGACCACCAGCGCCAGCCAGGCGACGCCCAGGCTCTGCCGCAGGCCGACCAGGATCTGCGGGAGCGCGCCGGGCAGGATGACGTGCCGGATCATCTCGGTGCGGCTCAGCCCGAGCGTGGTCCCCGCCTCGGCCAGCTTGCTGTCCACGTTCCGGATGCCGGAGAAGGTGTTCAGGTACAGCGGGATGGCGGCACCCAGGGCGATCAGCAGGATCTTAGGCAGGTCGCCGATGCCGAACCAGACGATGAACACCGGGATGAGGCCGAACAGCGGCAGCGTGCGCAGCATCTGCATGAGCGGGTCGACCGAGTTCTCGCCGAGCCGGCTCAGCCCGGCGATGACCGCGAGGATCAGGCCGGCCGCACCGCCCACGGCGAAGCCGATCGCCACCCGCTCCAGGGACACGAGCATCGCCGACTGCAGCGTGCCGTAGGCGGCGGAGTTGGTGGTGATCAGGGTGACCGCCGTGTGGAACACCGTGCTGGGCGGCGGCAGCTTCTGCTGCGAAACCAGCCCGGTCACGCTGACGAGCTGCCAGACGGCGAGGAACACCAGCGGGCTGATCACCCGGTACCAGGCGCGGTTGCGCCGCCGGGGACGTTGTTGCTGCGCTGGCGGGGGCGCAGGTGCGGGGCGGGCGGCGCCCGCCTCCCGGGCGGCCCGGGGCGGCGCGGGGCTGGCGGTGCTGCCCCGCTGGGCGGGCAGCACCCCGGTCGGGGTTTCTCCAGGCATGAGGGACCTCGCTGGTGGTAGCGGGAGCCAGCGGGCGGGCGCAGCTCGTGACTGGCCCGCGGGACGCGGCTGGTACGGGCGGTGGCTGCTCAGCGGGGAGCGGCGGCGCGGGGCAGGCACGCCGCGCACCGTCGCCGGCCCAGATCGACGTAGCGGCACGAAACCAGGAGCGGGAGATGAGCCATGCGCCCATCGTCAGAGACTTTCCCTATATTGTCAATAGGTAATCTAGGCAGTGTGAGCGGCCGCACCGGGCGGCCGCACAGGCGGGCGCACCGGGCGGGCGCACAGCAGAGACCCCGGCGGGGAGACGGCGCGGGTCAGCCGGGGGCGGGGCCGCTGACCGTGTCGAGGACGTGGCTCAGCCACTGCCGGAGCCCGCGCCGGGACTCCGTGGCGCGCTGGCCGGCCGCCGAGCTGACCAGGTGCTGGGCGGCGTCGAAGGACACCGGGGCGGTGCCGGGCGGCACGGCCAGCACCTCGTGGGCCAGCTGGTCCAGTTCCGGGTCATCCTGGTCGAGGGCGAGCACGGTGGCTCTCTTCCGGGCGTCCGCTACCCGTTCCAGCAGCGGCCCCGGCGCGGGCCCGGCGCTGACCACGAGCACGGTCTCACCGCGCGCCGCCTGCTCCAGCCGCTGCACGCCGGTCCGCAGGTGCGGCGGGGCGTCCGGCGGGGGAGCCCAGCGGACCAGGGTGGGGGCCAGGCCGGGCAGGCCGGCCAGCCGGCTCTCCTCGGCCAGGTGCGCGGTGAGGTGCCAGGGCTCCTCGGCCGGGGTCCCCACCACGAGCAGCCCGCCGGGGGTACGGGACCGGCGCAGCGCCCGGGCGAACGCGGCGGTCTGCTCCAGCCAGCCGGTCGGCGCTAGCAGCGCGCGCAGCGCGGCCACCTGCTCGGCGTCCATCGGCCCATCGTGTCACGCACGGAACGCCTCTGGCAGGATCTAGGGTCATGGCCGCCGAACACGAAGCATCCCCCGACGTTGCCCAGCTCACGATCGCTGTCCTCGGCGGCACGGGGGACCAGGGACGCGGGCTGGCCAGCCGCCTCGCCGCGGCCGGGAACCCGGTCATCATCGGGTCGCGGAGCGCCGAGCGGGCCCAGGCCGCGGCGGCGGAACTCGGCGGGGCACCGGGGATCCGCGGCCTGGCCAACCCGGACGCGGCCCGCGAGGCGGACCTGGTCATCGTGGCGGTGCCGTGGGAGGGCCACCGGGACCTGCTGGCCGCCCTGGCCGGGGCGCTGGCCGGCAAGATCGTCATCGACTGCGTCAACCCGCTCGGCTTCGACAAGCGCGGCGCCTACCCGCTGCCGGTCGAGGAGGGCAGCGCCGCGCAGCAGGCCGCCGCGGTGCTCCCGGACAGCCGGGTGGTCGGGGCGTTCCACCACGTGTCCGCGGTCGTGCTGCTGGACCCCGAGGTCACCACGGTGGACCTGGACGTGATGGTGCTCGGCGATGACCGGGAGGCCACCGACCTGGTGCAGGCGCTGGCCGCCCGGATCCCGGGAGTACGCGGCATCTACGCCGGGCGGCTGCGCAACTGCGGCCAGGTGGAGGCGCTCACCGCCAACCTGGTCTCGGTGAACCGCCGGTACAAGGCCCACGCCGGCCTGCGCCTCACCGACATCTGACCGCCCGCGCACCGCGCCGGCGCCGGGCGGCGTTAGCGGTAGGAGTGGGCTTCGTCGGGGAAGGCGCCGCCGGTCACGTCGGCCGCGAAGGAGCGCGCGGCGTCACCCAGGACGGTGGCCAGGTCGGCGTAGCGCTTGACGAACTTCGGCGTCCGCGGGCTGAGCCCGGCCATGTCCTGCCACACCAGCACCTGGGCGTCACAGTCCGGGCCCGCGCCGATGCCGATGGTCGGGATGGACACCGCGGCCGTGACCCGCGCGGCCAGGTCGGCGGGCACGCACTCCAGCACGATGGCGAAGGCGCCCGCGGCCTCCATCGCCTTGGCGTCGTGCAGCAGCCGCTCGCCGTCCTCGCCCCGCCCCTGCACCCGGTACCCGCCGAACGCGTTGACCGACTGCGGGGTGAGCCCCAGGTGCGCCATCACCGGGATGCCCGCCGCCACCAGCTCCTCGGCCTGCCGCAGCACCCGGTGGCCGCCCTCCAGCTTGACCGCGTGCGCGCCTGCCTCCTTGAGGAACCTGATGCCGGCCGCCAGTGCCGCCTCCGGCGACGCCTGGTAGGAGCCGAACGGCAGGTCCGCGACGATGAGCGCGCGCCGGGTCCCGCGTACCACGGCGGCGGTGAGCGGGATGAGCTCGTCCACCGTGACCGGGATCGTCGTCTCGTGCCCGAACACCACCATCCCGGCCGAGTCGCCGACCAGCAGCACCGGGATGCCGGCCTCGTCGAAGACACGCGCGGTGAGGGCGTCGTAGGCGGTGAGCATCGGCCACTTCTCGCCCCGGGCCTTGGCCGCCGCGAGGTCGTTCACGGTGACCCGGCGGCCGGCCCGGCCGCCGTACAGCGGCCCGGCCGCCGGCCCGCCGCCTGGCGTGGCCGGCGGGGGAGTGCTGGCGGGCTGGGCGCCGCCCGGCCGGCGGCCGGCCGGGTCAGGCGCGGTGGTTCCGGGGCTGGATGCCGGGGCGGATACTGAGCTGGCCGGGTGGTGGTCACCGGCTGGGGCTGGGGTGCCGGTCCGCGGTCTGGTCGCGGCCGTGCCCAGGCCCCGGGCAAGGGCATTCATCCTTGATCCTCCTGGTCTCGTGGCGCCGCTTCGGCGTCCCCGGACCTCTCGATGATGGCACGCGGCGGGCGCCGGAGGTAACCCCCGGAAGTCCCGCCCGGAAGTCCCGGCGGAAATCGCCCCGGCCGGCGGGAATCTTTTCCGATACGGGCTGGTTCCGTATCGATAGCTTCCCGGCGGCCCGATCCGCCGGGCGCCTGTCCCGGGAAACACCACCGGCCGCGCCGGCCTTCCCGGGCGGCGATGACGTGACAGACCACTGACCCAGAAGGACCCCATGGTTAACCGCAATGCAGGGCCCGGCTCCGGGCCCGCCGGGGCGCTCCTCCCGCCCTCCAGGTCGGCCGCCGCCGACAGGATCTACCGCCGCCGCTGGGCCATCCTCAGCGTGCTGGTCATCAGCCTGATCGCCATCGTGCTGGACAACACGGTGCTCAACGTCGCGCTCAAGACCATCGCCGAGCCCAAGCCCGCGGGCCTGGGCGCCAGCCAGAGCCAGCTGGAGTGGGGGATCAACTCCTACACGCTGGTCTTCGCCGGCCTGCTGTTCACCTTCGGGGTGATCGGCGACCGGATCGGCCGCAAGAAGATGCTGATGTTCGGCATGGCCGCGTTCGGCGTGTTCTCGCTGATCACCGCCTACTCGCGCAACCCGGATCAGCTGATCTTCGCGCGGGCCGCCATGGGCCTCGGCGCGGCGGCCGTCATGCCGCAGACGCTGTCCATCATCTCCAACGTCTTCGACCCGCGCGAGCGGGCCAAGGCCATCGGCATCTGGGCCACCGCCGTCGGCATCGGCGTGGCGATCGGCCCGATCGTGGGCGGCCTGCTGCTGGCCCACTTCTGGTGGGGCTCGGTCTTCCTCATCAACGTGCCGCTCACCGCGGCCGGCGTGCTGGCCATCCTGCTGCTCGTCCCGGAGTCCCGGAACCCCAACCCGGGCCGGATCGACTACGCGGGCGTCGCGATGTCCATCGTCGGCCTGGTGCTCGTGGTGTACGGCATCATCCAGGGCGGCGAGAAGGGCTCCTGGATCCACTGGGACGTGCTCGGCATCACCGTCGCGGGACTCGCGGTGCTGGCCTTGTTCGGCTGGTACGAGACCCGGCTCAGTCACACCCGTCGCTGGACGTGAAGCTGTTCCGTGACCCGCGGCTGTCCTCCGCGGTCGGCGCGCTCGGGCTGGTCTTCTTCGGCATGATGGGCGCGCTGTTCTTCCTCAGCTTCTACCTGCAGAGCGTGCGCGGCTACACCCCGCTGTACGCGGGCGTGCTGACGCTGCCGTTCGCGGCGGGCCAGATGCTGATGGCACCGCGCAGTTCCCGGCTGGTCAGGCGGTACGGCACCAAGGCGGTCGCCGCGACCGGGCTGATCACCGTGGCCGTCGCGCTGTTCGGCTACCTGCTGCTCGGCCTGAGCACGCCGATCTGGGTGCTGGGCGTCATCTTCTTCATCCAGGGCGCGGGCATGGGCTCGGTGATGCCGCCGGCCACCGAGGCGGTCATGTCGGTGGTGCCGCGGGAGCGGGCCGGCTCGGGATCGGCGCTGACCAACACCGCCCGCCAGGTCGCCGGGGCACTGGGCGTCGCGGTGCTGGGCTCGATCCTGGCCCAGGTGTACCGGGGCCAGCTGAGCCCGCACCTGACCGCGGTGCCGGCCACGGCCCGGACCGCGGCCACCGGCTCGATCACCGCGACCCAGGCGGTGGCCGCCCGGCTGGGCGGCGCCGGAGCCCGGCTGGACAGCTATGCCAACACCGCGTTCGTGCACGCGATGCACGTCACCACCCTGATCTCGGCGGTGATCACCCTGCTCGGTGCGCTGGTCGTGCTGATCTGGATGCCGGGCCGGGCGGCTGCCGCCGCGGCGCAGCCCGACGCCGCGCAGGACGCGGGTCGCCAGGACACCGTCGTGGCCGAGATCCCGGCCGTGCTCGGTGCCGAGGCACGCGTGGAAGGCTGAGGCCATGCACACCGCGGACGACATCGTCGTCGAGGGGACCGGGCCGGGTCACGGCCCGGCCCCCGGCCGCGGCGCGGGCACCAGCCCGGCGGCTGAGCAGCGCCGCCCGGGCCGGCCGCGCAGCGAGCGGGCCGACCGGGCCATCATCGATGCCGCGCTGGCCCTGTTCGCCGAGCACGGCGTCGAGGGCCTGTGCATCGAGAAGGTGGCGGCCCGGGCCGGCGTGGGCAAGGCCACGATCTACCGGCGCTGGCCGGGCAAGGAAGACATGCTGCTGGACGCCCTGGCGGCGCTGAAGGCCCCGCTGCCCGAGCCGGGCGGGGAATCCGTCCGCGACGACCTGGTCGCGCTGCTGGCCGCGCTGGCCGCGGACTACGCCGACCCGCGGCAGGCCCGGCAGTTCGCGCTGCTGCTCGGCGAGGGCGCGAAGTTCCCCCGGCTGATGTCGAAGTACACCGAGACCGTGGTGGAGCCGCGCCGGAACGTGATCCGGTCCGTGCTGCGCCGCGGCGTGGCCGGCGGCGAGCTGCGCCCGGACACCGACATCGAGGCGGCGTTGTTCATGCTGACCGGGGCGGTGCTGGCCCGCGGCAAGGACCAGCCGGAGGCGGTTTCCGCGGCCTACGCGGAGCGGGTCGTTGACGAGCTGCTCCGCGGGCTGGCCGCGCGCTGACTCCCGGCAGGCATGGCAGACTCGCCCCTGTGCGACGAGCCTTCAGCCAGGTCGACGTGTTCAGCTCGCAGCCGTGCCGGGGCAACCCGGTTGCGGTCGTGCTCGACGCCGACGGCCTGCGCAGCGACGAGATGCAGCAGTTCGCCAACTGGACCAACCTGTCCGAGACCACGTTCGTGCTGCCGCCCGCCAGTGACGGGGCGGACTACCGGGTGCGCATCTTCACCCCGGCCCGGGAACTGCCGTTCGCGGGCCACCCGACCCTCGGCACCTGCCACGCCTGGCTCGAGGCCGGCGGGGCGGCGGCCCGCCCCGGAGTGGTCGTTCAGGAATGCGGGGCCGGGCTGGTCCAGATCCGCCAGGATGCGGACCGGCTGGCATTCGCCGCGCCGGCGCTGCTGCGCTCCGGCCCGGTGGACGAGCCGCTGGCCGGGCGCATCGCCACGCAGCTCGGCATCGGCCGGCCCGAGATCGTGGACCTGGCCTGGGCGGACAACGGCCCGGGCTGGGTGGCCGTGCTGCTCGGCAGCGCGGCGGCGGTGCTGGCGCTGCGGCCCGCGGAGGTCGGGATGGACATCGGCGTGGCCGGCCCGTACCCGCCGGGTTCCCCGGAGGCCTTCGAGGTCAGGGCGTTCACCCCGCTGATCGGCGGAGCGGGGGAGGACCCCGTCACCGGCAGCCTGAACGCCTCGCTCGCGCAGTGGCTGCTCGCCTCCGGCCGGGCCACCGCGCCCTATGTGGCCAGCCAGGGCACCGCGCTGGGCCGGGCCGGGCGGGTGCACATATCCGCCGACCCGTCCGGCCAGGTCTGGGTCGGCGGTGCGGCGCGCACCTGCGTGTCGGGGCACGCGGACCTGTAGGCGTAGGGCAGCCTGGTGCCGGGCATCCATCCCGGTGCGCCGGTTCCGGGGTACCCGGGCCGTGCACCCGGGCCGCGTCAAGGAGGGCTGGCACGCTGTGGAGCTGACGGAGGAATGGGCTGACCTGCTGCGCGCCGGCGCGGGCGGCTACGCGGAGGTGGCGCTGGCCAACATCCGGCGCGAGTTCCCCTCCGGGGTGTACCACACGATGACGGCGCCGGGTGACTTCCCGTACCGGCCGCGAGCGCGCACCCCGGTGTTCTACGGCAGTTACGACTGGCACTCGTGCGTGGAGATGCACTGGCTGCTGATCCGGCTGCTCCGGGTGGCCAGCGACGCGGTGCCCGCGGCGGAGGTCCGGGCCGCGCTGGACAAGCAGTTCAGCCCGGTGGCGCTGGCCGCGGAGGCGGAGTTCATCGGCGGCCCCGGCGGCCGGTCGGAGCGCCCGTACGGCTGGGGCTGGGCGCTGCTGCTGGCCGCCGAGGCCCAGGCGCTGGCCGGGCCGGACGGCCAGCGCTGGGCGGCCGCCCTGGCGCCGCTGGCCGGGGCGGTCAGCGGCGCGTTCCTGGAGTGGCTGCCCAAGGCCACCTACCCGGTCCGCCACGGGGTGCACGGCAACAGCGCGTTCGGCCTGTCCCGGGCGCTGCCCTACGCCCGGCTCCAGGCGGCCGCCGGTGACCCGGCGCTGCTGACCGCGATCACCGTGAAGGCGCAGGACTGGTTCGCCAGCGACACGCTCTACCCGGGGGACTGGGAGCCCTCCGGGCAGGACTTCCTGTCACCGGCGCTGACCGAGGCGGAACTGATGGCCCAGGTGCTCCCCGAGGCGGAGTTCGCCAGCTGGCTGTCGGTCTTCCTGCCCGGCATCGCCGGCGGTCAGCCCGCCGCCCTCTTCACCCCGGCCGTGGTCTCCGACTCCAGCGACGGGCACATCGCCCACCTGCATGGCCTGAACGCGAGCCGGGCGTGGTGCTGGCGCCGCATCGCCGCCATGCTGCCGGCCGGTGACCCGCGCACCGGGCCCGCCCTGGCCGCCGCCCGCACCCACGCACAGGCCGCCCTCCCGCACGTGATCGGGGACGACTACGCGGTCGAGCACTGGCTCGCCTGCTACGCCGTGCTGCTGCTCAGCTAGCGCCCGGGTGCGGTTCGCGCCACCGGTTGGTGATCGGCAGCCGCCGGTCCCGGCCGAAGTTGCGCGGCGTGATCTTCGTGCCCGGCGGGTACTGCCGCCGCTTGTACTCGGCCCGGTCCACCAGCCGGATGACCCGGTCCACCAGGTCCGGGTCATGCCCCGCCGCGATGAGCTCCGCCGCGCCCAGGTCCTTCTCCACGTAGTCGTCGAGCAGCGCGTCCAGGGTTCCGTAGTCGGGAAGGGAGTCGGTGTCCAGCTGACCGGGGGCGAGCTCGGCGCTCGGCGGCTTGGTGATCGAGTTCTCCGGGATGGGCGGCGTCTCCCCGCGGGCCGCGGCCTGCTCGTTCCGCCACCGGGCCAGGTCCCACACCAGCGTCTTGAGCACATCCTTGATCACGCCGAAGCCGCCCGCCGAATCCCCGTACAGGGTGGAGTACCCGGTGGCGATCTCGCTCTTGTTGCCGGTGGTGAGCACCAGGTGCCCTTCGGCGTTGCTCAGCCCCATCAGGATCACCCCGCGGACCCGGGACTGCAGGTTCTCCGCGGCCAGCCCGGCCAGGTCCAGCTCGCCCTCGAACGCGTCCACCATGGCCGCGATGGGCACCGTGCGGGCCTGCAGGCCCTGCCGCTTGGCCAGGTCCTCCGCGTCGCTGACCGAGTGCTCCGAGGAGTACCGGCTCGGCATCAGCACCACGTGCACCCGCTCCGGGCCGAGCGCGTCGGCGGCGATCGTGGCCACCAGGGCCGAGTCGATCCCGCCGGACAGGCCCAGGATCACCGACCGGAAGCCGTTCTTGCCCACGTAGTCGCGCACGCCGGTGACCAGCGCGGCGTAGACCTCCGCCAGCGGCGGCAGCCGGGGTGCCACCAGCGGCCCGGCGGCGGCCGGCGAATCGCGGGGGGTTCCGGGGGGTGGCCCACCCGGGCTGGCACCGAGCGTGACCCGGTGCACGGTCATCACGGTGCCGTCGCTGGGGTCGGCGGCGGTGTCCCCGCCGGGGAGGATGTCGTCCCGGGCGGCGGGCAGGTCCAGGTCGGCCACCAGCAGGGCCTCCTCGAACTGCGGCCCGCGGGCAATCAGCTCGCCGGCCGCGTCCACGATGATCGAGTCCCCGTCGAAGACCAGCTCATCCTGGCCGCCCATCATGTTCACGTAGGCCAGCGCGGCCCCCGCCTCGCGGGCCCGGCGGGCGACCAGCTGCCGCCTGGCCTCGTGCTTGCCGCGCTCGTACGGGGAGGCGTTCGGCACCACCAGCAGGCCGGCCCCGGCCTGGCGGGTGACCGCCACCGGGCCGCCGTCCTGCCACAGGTCCTCGCAGATGGCGATGGCCACGTCCACCGCCGCTGGCGAGGCGGGGCCCGCCGAAGGCGGGTCTCTCCGAGCCAGCGGATCGCGGGGGGTTCCGGGGGGTCGCGCCCCCGGGCCAGCACTGGCGGGGACGCGGACCACCGGCAGCCGGTCGCCCGGCACGAAGTAGCGGTACTCGTCGAACACGCCGTAGTTGGGCAGGTGGTGCTTGGCCGTGGTCACCGCGACCGCGCCGCCGTAGAGCAGGGCCGCGGCGTTCTGCGGGGCGCCGGCCGGCTCGCCGGCCCGGGGCGTGCCCCCGGCCCGCCGGCCCAGGTAGCCGGTGACCACCGCGATGCCGCCCAGGCCGCCCGCGGCCAGCTGCCGGGCGGTGTCCTCCAGCGTGGCCATGGACGCGGTCACGAACGAGGCGCGCAGCGCGAGGTCCTCCACCGGGTACCCGGTGAGCATCATCTCCGGGAACACGACGAGGGCGGCCCCGGCCTCCGCCGCGCGGCGGCTCCACTCGAGCACCGTCGCGGCGTTGCCGGCCAGGTCGCCGACGGTCGAATTCACCTGGGCGAGGGCAATTCGCAGCCTGGTCACGTTGTCACTGTATGACGCGGTCCGGCCTGCTGCCCGGCCTGGCCGGCCGGGCAGCAGGCGAGTAGACTCGCGACGGCCTTGTAACGTCCCGGTAACACGGTCGCGAGACACTGGCGCCCAGGGCAGGCTCGGTCAGCCGATATGCTGTGCTGCCCGCATCCACGCAGGTAAAAGCCGCTGACCAGCAAGGACAGGCTGTCATGGACAGGCAGGAAGAATTCGTCCTCCGCACCCTGGAGGAGCGGGACATCCGCTTCGTCCGGCTGTGGTTCACCGACGTGCTGGGCTACCTCAAGTCGGTGGCGGTCGCCCCTGCCGAGCTGGAGGGCGCCTTCGCCGAGGGCATCGGCTTCGACGGCTCAGCGATCGAGGGCTTCGCCCGGGTCTACGAGGCCGACATGCTGGCCAAGCCGGATGCCTCCACGTTCCAGCTGCTGCCCTGGCGCGGCGAGGCCTCCGGGGTGGGCCGGATGTTCTGCGACATCCGGATGCCGGACGGCTCACCGTCCTATGCCGACCCGCGCTACGTGCTCAAGCGGGCCCTCGGCCACGCCGCCGACCTGGGCTTCACCTTCTACACCCATCCCGAGGTGGAGTTCTTCCTGCTCAAGGAGAAGCCGGTCGCGGGCGTCAAGCCGCAGCCCATCGACACCGGCGGGTACTTCGACCACACGCCGCACAGCGTCGCCCACGACTTCCGGCACGTGTCCATCCAGATGCTGGAGAGCATGGGCATCTCGGTGGAGTTCAGCCATCACGAGGGGGCTCCCGGCCAGCAGGAGATTGACCTCCGCTACGCCGACGCGCTGACCACCGCGGACAACATCATGTCGTTCCGGCTGGTCATGAAGGAGGTCGCGCTCCAGCAGGGAGTGTACGCGTCCTTTATGCCGAAGCCGTTCACCGAGTATCCCGGCTCCGGCATGCATACGCATATGTCGCTCTTTGAGGGCGACCGTAATGTCTTTTATGAGCCGGGTGCGGAATTCCAGCTGTCCAAGCTCGGCCGGGCCTTCATCGCCGGGCTGCTCCGCCACGCCGCGGAGATCACCGCTGTGTGTAACCAGTGGGTGAACTCCTATAAGCGGCTGTGGGGCGCGGCGGAGCGCACGGCCGGAGCAGGCGGGGAGGCGCCCGCCTACATTTGCTGGGGTCATAACAACCGGTCCGCCCTGGTCCGCGTGCCCATGTACAAGCCGCAGAAGGGAAATGCCACCCGTGTCGAGTTTCGCTCGGTAGACTCGGCTTGCAACCCTTACCTTGCGTTCGCGGTGATCCTGGAAGCAGGGCTGAAAGGAATCGAGGCCGGCTACGAACTGCCCCCCGGGGCAGAGGACGATGTGTGGGCGCTCACCTCGGCGGAGCGCCGGGCGCTGGGCATCTCGCCGCTGCCGCAGAGCCTGGATGAGGCGATCACGGCGATGCAGGACAGCGAGTTGGTGGCGCAGGCACTGGGCGAGCAGGTGTTCGATTTCTTCCTGCGCAACAAGCGTGCTGAGTGGCGTGAGTACCGGCACCAGGTCACCCAGTTCGAGTTGGACCGTTACCTGCCGGTGCTGTGACAGTCAGCTAGGACTGTGGCGGGAGCTGGCGCCGGGGCGGCGAGCGGGGACAGGGATCGGGGTTACGGGTCGGTGTTCTGGGTGGGAGTGCTCGGGCCATTAATGGTTCGGGCTGACGGCGCCGAGGTGACCGTCCCTGCACCCAAGCAGCGGGTGATCCTGGCCGCGCTGGCCCTCCGTGCTGGGCAGGTGGCCTCCTACGACGAGCTGGCCGAAGTCATCTGGGACGGTGCGCCCCCGTCCGGTGCCCGGGTGGCGATCCGCAACTACGTGAAGCGGCTCCGCCACGTCCTCGGGCCGGTGGCCGGCGCCCGGATCATCACCCGTGACCCTGGTTACGCGCTGGAAGCCACGCCCGCCGAGGTGGATGCGCTGCACTTCACCACGCTGTGCGCGCAGGGCGCCGACGCGGTCCGGCAGGGCGGCGACCCGGCGGCCAGCGCCGCGCGGACCTGGGAGGTGCTTGGCGAGGCGCTCGGCCTGTGGCGCGGGAACCCGCTGGTCGACGTGCCCTCGAACGCGCTGATCACGGCGGAAGTGCCGCGGCTGGACGCGCTGCGGATGCAGGCCCAGGAATGGCGGATGGACGCCGGGCTGGCCCAGGGCCGCCACGCCGAGCTGGTCGCCGAGCTCACCCAGCTGGCCCGCGACCACCCGTGGCGGGAGCGCTTCCATGCCCAGCTGATGCTGGCCCTGTACCGCTGCGGACGGCAGGCCGAGGCGCTGGCCGCCTACCAGCGGACCCGGCGGATGCTGGTGGATGAACTCGGCGTGGAACCCGGCGGGGAACTTCGTGACCTGCATGTCGGCATCCTGGCGGCCGACCCGGGGCTGGCCGCGCCGGGTCCGGCGCTGGCCGGCTTCCTGCGCCCGCCCCGTGAGCATGGCGCCATTGACGGTGCGGCGCCGGCCGGGACCGCCGCCGGCCGGCGCGCGAGCGGGCCGCGGCGGCGCAGCAGCGGCCGGGGCCGCCCGCCCGGGCCGGCCAAGGCCGGGCAGGACCGGATCCGCTCCGCCGGGCCGGGCCGGGACGGCCAGGACCGGGTGCGGAGGCCGGCCGGAGACCCGCCCGCGAGCCCGGGCGGGGCGCCCGCCGGGAGCCCGGCCGCCGCCGTCCCGGGAACGGCCGCACCAGGCGCCCTGGCCGTCCAGGCGGGCCAGGGCGGCCGCGAGGCCGGCGTCGTGCCGCGCCAGCTGCCGGCCGGCGTGGCCCACTTCGCCGGGCGCAGCGCGGAACTGGCTGAACTGCACGCCTGGATGCGCGACGCCGCCGCGTCCCGGGCGGTCAAGATCCTCGTCATCGGCGGAACGGCCGGAGCGGGCAAGACGGCGCTCGCGGTGCACTGGGCGCACCAGTGCGCGGCGGAGTTCCCCGACGGCCAGCTCTACGTCAACCTGCGCGGCTTCGGCCCGTCGGGCGCGCCGGTGACCCCGGCCGATGCGCTCCGCTGGTTCCTGGGCGCGTTCGGGGTGACCGAGGAGCAGATCCCGGACAGCCTCGACGCCCAGGCGGCCCTGTACCGCAGCGTGCTGGCGGATAAGCGGATGCTGGTCATCCTGGACAACGCCCGCGACCCCGCCCAGGTGCGGCCGCTGCTGCCGGGCAGCCCGACCTGCCTGGTGCTGGTGACCAGCCGGGCCCGGCTGCCCGGCCTGGCCGCCACCGAGGGCGCCCGGCTCGTCCCGCTCGACGTGCTGACCGCGGCCGAGGCCCATGAGCTGCTGGCCGGGCGGCTGGGCGAGCGGGCCGGCGCCGAGGCGGAGGCGGCCGACCAGCTCATCGAGTCGTGCTCCCGGCTGCCGCTGGCGCTGAGCATCGTGGCGGCCCGGGCGGCGGCCCGGCCGTTCCTGCCGCTGACCGGGCTGGCCCGTGAGCTCGCCGACGCGCAGGGACGGCTGGACGCGCTGGACGCCGGGGATCCCGTGGCCAGCGTCCGGGCCGTGTTCTCCTGGTCCTGCGAGCAGCTCAGCGAGACCGCCGGCCGGCTGTTCCGGCTGCTCGGCCTGCACCCCGGGCCGGACGTCAGCATCGCGGCCGCGGCCAGCCTGGCCGCGCTGGAGCCGCCGGCGGCCGCGGCCGCGGTGGCCGAGCTGGCGGATGCGCACCTGATCGCCGAGCACGCCCCGGGCCGCTACGCCTTCCATGACCTGCTCCGGGCCTACGCGGCCGACCTGGCCCGGACCACGGACGACGAGGCGGAGCGGCGGCAGGCGGTGCACCGGGTCCTGGACCACTACCTGCACAGCGCCTACTCGGGCAGCCTGGCCCTCAACCCGACCCGGGCCCACGTGCGGCTGGCGCCCCCGCAGCCGGGCGTCACCCCGGAGACCCTGAGCTCGGTGAGCGAGGCGCGCGACTGGTTCGCCGCCGAGCGGCAGGTCCTGCTGGCCGCGATCGCGCTGGCCGACCAGGCCGGGTTCGGCAGCTACGCGTGGCAGCTGCCGTGGGCGGTGTGGCTGCTGTTCGACCGGGCCGGCTACTGGCACGACCAGGTCGCCATCCAGCGGACCGCGGTGGCCGCGGCCGAGCGCCTCGGTGACCTGACCGGCCAGGCCCACGCCTGCCGGGACCTCGGCGCGGCCTACGGCCGGCTCGGCCAGCTCGCCGAGGCGCGCGACTACTGCCGTCAGTCCCTGGACCTGCACCGCCAAGCCGGCGACCGGCTCGGTGAGGCCCGCGCGCACAACGAGATCATGCTGCTGGCCGAGCGGCAGGGCCGGCTCGCCGAGGCGCTCGGGCACGCCCAGCTGTCCCTCGACCTGTACCGGGAGGAAGGCGACGAGCCGGGCCAGGCCAGGATGCTCAACGGGGTCGGCTGGATGCACGCCAAGCTCGGCGACTATGAGCAGGCCCTGGAGTACTGCGAGCAGGCGCTCGGCATGTACCAGGGCCACGGGGACCCGCTCAACCAGGCCGCCACCTGGGACAGCGTCGGCTACGTGCTGTTCCACCTGGGCCGGCTGGAAGAGGCGATCGGCTGCCTGCGCACCGCGCTGCGCACCATCGAGGGCTTCCGGCCGGGCTACTACCAGACCACGATGCTGGTCCACCTCGGGGACGCCTACCACGCGATCGGCGAGCCGGGGCAGGCCGAGCAGGCCTGGCAGGACGCGCTGACCATCCTGGAGGACCTGAACCACTCGGACGCGGACCAGGTCCGGGCCAGGCTGCGCGGCGAGGCGCCGCCGCGGCCGGGCACCATCTCCGGCGGCCGCGGGCACGGGCACGCTGCCTGGGCGGCTACGTGCCGACCACGCGGTCGGAGCCTGACAATCCCTTCGCTAACTGACGCTACCGGGACGTTACCGGGCCGGCGGAGACTATCCGTTGTGCACCTACCCCCCCCGGTGCACCCCCCTGCCGGGGCCGTCTCTGACGGCCCCGGCGCCGGAGCCTCCCGGCTTCTGTTAGGGAGCCAGAGGGTTCCCCGGGCCTAGCACTCCCCCCCGGCTAGGCCGGGGAACCCTCCGGCATAGCAGGCCCTTCTCCGCGCGCCAGCCTCACCCCGGGCCGGCCGCGCCGCCCCCGCAGCGCCTGCCCGGGCCCCGGCGCCCGGCAGCACAGTCCCTCCCGGCGGTTCCCGCCACGCCCCATGCCGTTACGGTGCAGGGGTGAGCGTGCGCCGGAGGACGACACCGGCTGGGAGGCTGGCCCGGATGGGCTTCGCCGACGCAGCCCGGGCCGAGCGGATCATCAGCGACGACCTGGCCCTGGACGTGGACGGTGCCGACGCGAGCCTGCTGGCCGCGCTCGCCGCCGCGGCCGACCCGGATCTGGCGCTGGCCGCGCTGGCCCGGATGCCCCGTGACGGTGCCCTGACCGGGGCGCTGCGCGAGGACGCCGGGCTGCGCGCCCGGCTCACGGCGGTGCTCGGCGCCAGCACGGCTCTCGGTGACCACCTGGCCCGCCACCCGGGGGACTGGCACGTGCTGTCCGGGCCGGATGCCCTGCACGGGGCGTCCGCCGGCGACCTGCGGGCCGAGCTGCTGCGGGCGGTCGGCGCCCGTCCCGACGAGGCCGCCCCGGTGGCGGACCCGGCCGCCGCCCACGGCGGTGATCCAGCCACCGCGCTGCCCGCGGCCTACCGCCGCCGCCTGCTGCAGCTGGCGGCACGGGACCTCACCGGCGCGGTGACCGTGGATGAGACCGCGGCGGAACTCGCGGACCTGGCGGCCGCGGCGCTGGAGGCGGCGCTGGCCATCGCCCGGTCACAGCTGCCGGACGACGCGGCACCGGCCCGGCTGGCGGTCATCGCCATGGGCAAGTGCGGCGGCCGGGAACTCAACTACGCCAGCGACGTAGACGTGATCTTCGTGGCCGCGCCGCGCTGCCAGCCCCGCGGGCGACGACCCCCCGGAACCCCCGGCGAGATCGCGCGCTCGGCGCGGACACGCCTGCGGCGCACCCCGCCTCGCCCGCGATGGCCCGACCGGACGAGACCGCGGCGCTGCGCACCGCTACCCGGCTGGCGGCCGGCCTGGTCCGGGTCTGCTCGCAGGCCACCGCCGAAGGGGCGCTGTTCCCGGTGGACCCGAACCTGCGCCCGGAAGGCCGGGACGGCCCCCTGGTGCGCACCCTGGCCAGCCACCGCGCCTACTACGAGCGCTGGGCCAAGACCTGGGAGTTCCAGGCCCTGCTCAAGGCCCGCCCGGTGGCCGGCGACCGGGAGCTGGGACAGGCGTACATCGACGCGCTGAGCCCGATGGTGTGGCAGGCCTCGCGGCGGCCCCACTTCGTGGCGGACGTGCAGGCGATGCGCCGCCGGGTGATCGGCAACCTGGCCCCCGGCGAGGCCCCGCGCCAGCTCAAGCTCGGGCCGGGCGGGCTGCGCGACATCGAGTTCGCCGTGCAGCTGCTCCAGCTGGTGCACGGCCGGACCGATGAGGCGCTGCGGGAACGGGGCACCCTCCCGGCGCTGGCCGCGCTGGCCAAGGGCGGCTACGTCGGCCGGGAGGACGCGGCCACGATGGCCTCCGCCTACCGCTTCCTGCGCACCGTCGAGCACCTGCTGCAGCTCCGCCAGCTGCGGCGCACCCACACCCTCCCGGAGGACGACGCGGCGCTGCGCCGGCTGGGCCGCGCGCTGCGCCGGGCCCGCACCCGGGACGGCGCGGCCGCCCCCGGCGCCGCCGTCGCGTGCCGACCCGGCCGCCGAGCTGATGGCCCAGTGGCGGCAGCATGCCCGGGAGGCCCGGCGGCTGCACGAGAAGCTGTTCTACCGCCCGCTGCTGGATGCGGTGGCCCGGCTGCCCACCGGACGCGGTCCGGCTGACCCGGGAGGAGGCCCGGGCCCGGCTCGAGGCCCTCGGCTACGCCGACCCGGCCGGGGCGCTGCGGCACATCGAGGCCCTCACCTCCGGGGTGTCCCGGCGGGCCTCGATCCAGCGCACGCTGCTGCCGGTGATGCTGGGATGGTTCGCCGACGCGGCCCAGCCGGACGCCGGGCTGCTGGCGTTCCGCCAGGTCAGCGATGCCCTGGGGGACTCGCCCTGGTACCTGCGGCTGCTCCGCGACGACACGAACGTGGCCCGCCGGATGGCCCGGCTGCTCGCCTCCAGCCGCTACGCGACGGACCTGCTGATGCGCGCCCCCGAGACGGTCGCCCTGCTCGGCTCGGACGAGCAGCTGGCCCCGCGCCCGGCCGCGGCGCTGCACGCCGAGGTGGCCGCGGTCGTCAGCAGGCACGCCACCGCCGATGGGGCGGCGCAGGCGGTCCGCGCGCTGCGCCGCCGCGAGCTGCTCCGCACCGCGGCCGCGGACCTGCTCGGGCTGACCTCGGTGGAGGAGTCCAGCGAGGCGCTGACGGTGATCACGGCGGTGGCCATCGGGGGCGCGCTGGACGCGGCGATCCGCCACGTCGAGCGGGAGGAGGGGGGACCGCTGCCCACCCGGGTGCTCGTGGTGGGCATGGGCCGGTTCGGCGGCCGGGAGACCGGTTACGGCAGCGACGCGGACGTGATGTTCGTGCACGACCCGCTGCCCGGCGCGCCGGAGCAGGCGGCATCGCGGGCCGCGCACGCGGTGGCCGAGGAGATGCGCAGGCTGCTCGGCCAGCCCGCCCCCGATCCGCCCCTGCAGATCGATCCCGGGCTGCGGCCGGAGGGCCGCCAGGGCCCGCTGGTCCGCACGCTCGCGTCCTACCGCGCCTACTACGAGCGCTGGTCGCTCGCCTGGGAGGCGCAGGCGCTGCTCCGGGCCGAGCCCGCCGCGGGGGACCGGGAGCTCGGCCACCGCTTCCGGGAGATGGCCGATGAGTTCCGGTACCCCGCGGGCGGCATCTCCGAGGCCTCGGTGCGGGAGATCAGGCGGCTCAAGGCACGCATGGAAGCCGAACGGATGCCCCGTGGCACTGACCCCGCCCTGCATCTCAAGCTGGGCCCCGGCGGCCTGTCCGACGTGGAGTGGGTGGTCCAGCTGCTGCAGCTCACCCACGCCTATGAGGTGGCCGGGCTGCGGACCACCCGCACCCTCGCGGCGCTGTCGGCGGCCGAGCAGGCGGGCCTGATCCGCGCCGACGACGCGGCCGCGCTGGCCGCCTCCTGGCGGCTGGCCACCAGGATCCGCAACGCGGTCGTGCTGCTGCGCGGCCGCCCCTCGGACATGCTGCCGGTCAAGCAGGCCGAGCTGAGCGCGGTGGCCAGGATCCTCGGCTACCCGCCCGATGGCGGCCAGGACCTGGTCGAGGACTACCGGCGCACCGCGCGCCGGGCCCGCGCCGTCATGGAGCGGCTGTTCTACGGCTGAGCCGCGCCCGCCGGGACCGCGGCGGGGCCCCGGCCTCCCCCTGGCGGCTCATCACCGGCTCATACCTGGGTAGCGGAACGGCTGGCTGTCCGCCCGCAGCCGGGCACGGAGGACGGCACCGCAGGCCGATGTGCCGCGGGCCGGGCCGGCGATCGTGGTCGGGTGAGCATTGAGGAGACCGCCCAGCCAGCACCCGTCCCGGAGCCGCCCGCTGCGCGGCCCGCCGGAGGGCCCCGGCGGCGCAGCATGCGCCGCTGGGCCGTGGACCTGCTGCTGATCGCGGCGTGCGTGGTGTCCGTGCTGCTGGAGCCGGTGTCGATCGCGATCCACAGCGTGATCGGGCTGGTCTTCGCCGGGGCGGTCGGCCCGCACCTGTGGTACCGCCGGGCGTGGATCCGGGGCGCCCTCGGCCGGGCCTGGCAGCGGCGGTCGCTGTCCCGGGCGGTGCGCTGGAGCCTGTCCCAGGCCAGCGTGCTGCTCGCGCTGACGGTGTTCGTCACGGCGACCGGGCTCTGGGACTGGCTGGAGCCGCACACCAAGATCGCCTGGCACGGGCTGTCCAGCCTGGTCCTCATCGGGTTCCTGATCCGGCACACCTGGACCCGGCGCCGCTCCCTGCGCCGCCGGGACGCCCCCGCCCGCGCCGCGCCCGCGCCCCCGCCGCCGTGCCCGGCGGCGCCCCGCTGACCCGGCCGGCCTGGGCCGAGGCCTGGCCCGTTCAGCCGCGGCCGTTGGCGCGCAACAGGGCCAGGACATCCACGGTGATCGCGCCGCGCCAGTCCGCGGCAGCCGCCGGTGACCACGCCAGCCAGTTGAACGTCCAGCCGCCGTCCGGCTGCTGCGCGGCCGCCAGATGGTCCAGGTGCGCGTCGATGACCGGCCCGCTGAACAGCCGGCGGCCCAGCGAGCCGGGCAGCGGCGCGAAGTCCAGCGGGGTATGGATCTCCCCGGGGGCCTCCGGGTCCAGGGTCACCAGGCCGCCGTCCAGGATCACCGGTCCCGCCACCTGCAGGGCCGCCGCCGCCCGGTCCCGGTCCGGCACCCGGTCCAGGAAATACAGCACGGCGCGCAGGTCGTACGGGCCGGCGTCGCCCAGGTCGTCCAGCCGGGCCCACACCCACCCGGTCGCCCGGTCCAGCCAGGGATGGCGGACCTGGCGGCCGTGCAGCGTGCCGGCCAGCAAGGCGGTCGTGGCGAGTGAGGCGGGCCGCCCGGGCTCCGGCACCCACCACGGTGCGTGCGGCCACCCCTCGATGGCCGGATCGGCGAAGACGGCGCCGCCCTCGCGCGGGGCGTTCGCGGCCAGCCACCCGCAGGCGCCCTGGACGAGCGTGTCGTCCCAGGCGTCGGCCTCGTGCAGGGTCTGCAGGGCGAGCTGGATGGCGAGCGGCTGGCTGCCCGGGCCCCGCGCGTCCGGTTCCAGGGCGTGCCCGAACCCGCCGTCGTCGTTACGGTAGGCAGCCACGGCGTCCCGCACCGGCCCGGCCGCCCCGGCCAGGAACAGCCGCTCGAACCTGCGCCGGTCCAGGACCCGGGCGGTGCTGGCCAGGAACCGGTGAGCGGCATCGATGTCTGGTTTCATGCCGCCATCCTCACTCCGGCGGCGGGCCGGCCTCTTGAACGAATCGGACTCCTGCCGGGCACGCCAGGCGGCGTGCCAGACTCGGGATGTGGACTGGGCACCGGGCTACCGTGAATTCCGGCCTCCGGCCCCCCTGGCCGGCGCGCTGGCGTGCGCCTGGGTGGGGGTCACCCCGCCGGGCGGCGCGCCGCCGACCCGCGTCCTGCCCGATGCCTGCGTGGACCTCATCTGGCGCCACGGCACCGGGGTATTCCTGGCCGGCCCGGACACCGGCCCGGTGATCATGCCGACGTCGCCGGGGACCGTGCTCGCCGGGGTGCGGTTCCGGCCCGGCGCGGGCGGCCCCGCGCTGGGCCGCCCGCTGAGCGGGCTGCTGAACCAGCGGCTCAGCGCGGATGACCTGCGGGCGGAACTTCCCGGCGGGGCGGGCCGCAGGCTGGGCAGCCGGCTGCACCCGGACCTGGACCCGCCGGCCGCGCTGCGGATGCTGATCGACCTGGCCGGCTGCCTGGTCGCCGACGGGCCGCCCGATCCGCTGGTCACCGCCGCGGCGCAGCGGCTGCGCCGCCCCGGGGCACAGGTCGGCCAGGTGGCCGGGGACCTGGCCGTCAGCGAGCGGCAGCTGAACCGGCGGTGCGGCGCGGCGGTGGGCTACGGCCCGGTGCTGCTGCGCCGGGTACTGCGGTTCCGCCGGTTCGTGTCCCGGCTCGACGCCGCCCCGGACGCCGCTGACCTGGCGTCCCTGGCCGCGGAGGCCGGGTATGCCGACCAGGCCCACCTGACCAGGGAGTGCGGCCGGCTGGCCGGGCTGACTCCGGTGGCGCTGACCCGTGACCGGCACGGCAGGCCGGAAGTCCGGCCCGGTGCTGACGAGTGTGTGATGATGAAAGCAGGCCGCGGGCATTCCGAACGCTGACATCGCGCCGGCGCCGTCCGCGGGCCAGGAAGCCCGGCGCGTCCCGTGCCGGGGATGGGATGGCCGATATGTTCGGCTTCAGGATCATCCGCCAGTACGAGCAAGGCATCGTGTTCCGCTGGGGGCAGGCCCAGCCAGGCGTCCGCACGGCCGGCCTGACCTGGGTCAACCCGTTCACCAGCAAGCTCACCAAGGTCAACATGCAGATCGCCGTGGCCAACGTGCCCGCGCAGGAGACCATCACCCGGGACAACGTCACGCTGAAGGTGGACGCGGTCGTGTACTACCGGGTGGTTGACCCGCTCAAGGCGATCATCAACGTGCAGAACTACCACTTCGCGGTCTCCCAGGTGGCCCAGACGTCGCTGCGGTCGGTCACCGGGCGCAGCAACATGGACCAGCTCCTGTCCGAGCGGGAACATGTCAACGCCGAGCTCAAGGAAGTGATCGACGCTCCCACCGAGGGACCGTGGGGCATCCGGGTGGAGCGCGTCGAGGTCAAGGACATCTCGCTGCCCGAATCGATGAAGCGCTCGATGTCCCGGCAGGCCGAGGCCGAGCGGGAGCGCCGCGCCCGGATCATCGCCGCCGACGGCGAGTACCAGGCGTCCAAGAAGCTGGCCCAGGCCGCCTCGGTCATGGCGGCCGACCCGGCCGCCCTGCAGCTGAGGCTGCTGCAGACCGTGGTCGAGGTCGCCGCCGAGAAGAACAGCACCCTCGTGATGCCGTTCCCGGTGGAACTGCTGCGCTTCTTCGACCGCGCGGCGCTGCCCGCCATCCCGGACGCGGCGGACACCGGGGCCGAGGAGACGGCCGCCCTGCCGCCGCCCCCGCCCGCACTGCCCGTCACCATGCCGGCGAACCTCTCCGCCAGCCCCGCCGAGATCAAGCCCCTGAACGGCTCCTCGGGTCCCAGTGCCACCAACTGACGCCGGCGTGCCCAGCGCAATGCTGGCGTCCAGCCCCGCCCGGGAGGCCGGGCGGGGCGGCGAAGTGGTTGCCGGGCGCGTCCCGGGATGCGGATACTGGCCGCATGCCTGATCACAATGTTCTCGGTGGTGAGCTGGAGCCGTGTGGCAACGACCCGGTCACCGGCTTCTACCGGGACGGGTGCTGCAACACCGGCCGCGAGGACCAGGGCAGTCACACGATCTGCGCCGTGGTGACCGCCGAGTTCCTGGAGCACCAGCGCCGCATCGGCAACGACCTGGTGACCCCGGTGCCGGAGTTCCGGTTCCCCGGGCTGGTGCCCGGGGACCGCTGGTGCGTGACGGCCAGGAACTGGCTCCGGGCTCATCAGGAGGGTGCCGCCGCGCACGTGGTCATGGCCTCCACCCATGAGCGGGCGCTCGACATCGTGCCCCTCGCCGCGCTCAAGGAGCACGCCGTGGACGTGCCCGCCGATCCGGGCGCGCTCGGGCCCTGACCGAGGCCGCGCGCCGGCCGCGGGCCCTGGCGGCTAGGCTGGCTGGCGTGCCGACGGAGGACCTGCCCGTGGTGGAGTTCGCGTTCCCGGGACCGCTGCGTGATCAGCTGGTCGCCGCGATCCTGGCCGGCCGCAAGACGACCACCAGCGGGCTGATCGCGGACTATGAGCAGGACGGTTCGCCGCTGCCCGCTCCCGGGCTGCGGCAGGCTGTGATCGATTCCGCGGGTGACCCAGTCGCGGTGATCGAGACCACCGAGGTGCGGGTGGTCCGCCTGGCCGATGTCGACCTGGCGCACGCCCTCGGCGAGGGTGAGGGGTACGCCTCGGTCGCGGAATGGCGGGCCGGGCATGAGCAGTTCTGGCACTCGGCGGAGATGCGCGCCGCCATGGATGACCCGGAATTCACTGTCGGCGACGACACCCTCGTGGTGGCGCAGACGTTCCGCCGGGTGGATGACTGGCCGCGCAAGACGTCTAGCTGCGGGCCAGCAGGGGGATGAGCACCTGCGCGCTGGGGCTTCCCCAGCCCCGGCGGCCCGCTGGCTTCAAGGCCCGGGAGGGAAGGCCTGCCGTAGCCGCACGGCGATCAACTTCTCGACCAGCCCGGGTGGCAGAGGCTGATCAACGGGAAAGTGCAGGGATCCGGAGGACTTCTGGTATCCGGCTAGCTCGCCGGCCAATTCGGGGAACACTGAGCCGCTGTGGGGCAGGTAGCTCAGGTGGTGCTTGAAGGCGGCAAAGCCTGCAATCGTCTTGCCATCGATCTTGAAGCCGGGCACGCCGTAGGAGATGCACTGCTCGGCGCCGGGGACCACGGCCAGGATGTCGCGGCGCAGCCGGCTGAGCGTCGAGCGCTTCGGCTCGTCCAGGCGCTGCAGGTAGTCGTCGATCTCGACAGCCGACATCAGTTGCCTCCGTGCTCCAGCCGCTCTTGGGGGAGCGTACCCGGCGACATCAGCCCTACCGCAGAGAGAGCCCACGCTTCCTGCCGCATCGAGGGCCAGCCCGCCGGCTGAGCCGCCCACAGCGGACCGGTAACGTGCCGCCCATGGAACATACCCGGCTCGGCCGCACCGGCCTGCAGGTCTCGAGGCTGTGCCTGGGGACGATGACCTTCGGGCTGCAGTGCGATGAGGCGACTGCTGCCGCCATTCTCGACCGGGCGGCCGAGGGCGGCATCGACTTCATCGACACCTCCGACGCCTATCCGCTGGGCGGGGATCTGGCCACCAGGGGAATTACCGAGGAAATCCTCGGTCGATGGCTCCAGGGCAAGCGGGACCGTTTCATAGTGGCCACCAAGTGCTTTGCCCCGACCGGGCCGGCGCCTTTCGACGCCGGCAATTCCCGCAAGCACATCCTCGCAGCCGTAGACGCCTCCTTGCGCCGCCTGCAGACCGACTACATCGACCTTTACCAGCTGCATGGATATGATCCGGCGACACCGATCGACGAGACGCTGGGCGCCCTCGACGATCTCGTCCATCAGGGAAAGGTCCGCTACGTCGGCTGCTCGAACTTCCTGACCTACCAGCTGGTGCGGGCCATCGGCCGGAGCGAGACCCTGCGTCTGGCCCGCTTCGATTCCGTCCAGCCCCGGTACAACCTGCTCTTCCGCCAGATCGAACGCGAGATGCTCCCGTTCTGCAGCGAGGAGGGCGTCGGCGTCATTTCCTACAACCCAATCGCTGGCGGCCTGCTTTCGGGGAAACACTCCCGCACCGCGCCGCCGCCCGAAGGCACCCGCTTCACCCTCGGCAACGCCGCGGAGGCGTACCAGGACCGCTACTGGCACGATCGCGAGTTCGGCACGGTCGAAGTGCTCCGCCAGCTGGCGGAGAAAGCCGGGGTCAGCCTGGTAACCCTCTCCGTCGCCTGGGTCCTGGCGAACAAGGCGATCACGGCTCCGATCATCGGGGCCAGCCAGCCCCAGCAACTCGACGCCAGCCTGGCGGCCGCCGGGTTCAGCCTCGATGACGACCTCAAGGATCAGCTGGACGAGCACACCCGTCAGTACCGCCTGGGGGACGCGCCCCGGTAGGGTGCGTGGCCGGAGCCGGCGTTTACCCGCTGGCGGCGCTGCGCCGGCCGGCCAGGCGCCGGCCAGGCACGAGCTGCGGCACTCAGATGCACCGGCACTCGCGAGCTCAGGTGAGCCGCGGTGCCGGCCGCAAGGAGGCCGGTCACCCTGGCAGGGGAGGCGGCCCGGGTGCTTGGCGCCATGCCGGGCCCGGCACCGCGTGACGAAGTGAGGGAGCCCTGATGGCCAAGCTGGTCTACTCGACGATCGCCTCGGCGGACGGCTACGTCGAAGACGCCGCAGGCAACTTCGAGTGGGGGGCACCGGGCGAAGAGCTGTTCTGCTTCATCAACGACCTTGAGCGCACGGCCGGCACCTACCTTTACGGGCGCCGGATGTACGAGACGATGCTCTTCTGGGAAACCGCCCACGCGGTGCCTGGCCAGCCGCCTTCGGTTCGTGAGTTCACCGGCATCTGGCAGGCAGCCGGGAAGATCGTGTTCTCGAAGACGCTCGGATCAGTGTCGAGCGCGAGGACACGGATCGAACGGGACTTCGATCCCGGCATGATCCGGCAAGTGAAGTCGGCCGCCGGCCATGACATGACCGTGGGGGGCGCGGACCTGGCCGGGCAGGCCATCAAGGCCGGGCTGGTCGACGAGCTGCGGCTGTTCCTGGTTCCCGTCGTCGTCGGGGGCGGCAAGCCAGCGCTCCCCGCCGGTGTCCGCTTGGAGCTGGAGCTCCTGGACACGCGGCGGTTCGCCTGCGGCGCTGTCTACCTCAGGTACCGCCCCAGGCCAGCCTGATCACCTCGCGGGCTTGCCCGGCACCGGAACCGCCCGGCTGACCGGGGCGCCGGACCTGCTCCCTGGGCCTGGCCTGAGCTCGGCCGTGCCGCCCGGCCCGTGCCCGACGAGCAATTGCCGCCCGAACGGGGACTGGTACATGTCATGGAAGGCCCAGCCGCCCAGCCCGAACAGCGCCGCGACCACCGCGAACGTCGTGATCGCGGCCAGCGGCAGCCTGCGCGGCACGCGGACCAGCAGCCAGGCGCCGAGCAGCGAGATCGCGCCCAGGGCCGGCACGTAGAACCGGGCCGCCTGCAGCGTGCTCAGGCCCGTGGCCGCGGTCCACGTATAGGCGGCGTACCAGGCCCAGACGGCGCCCCACGAGGCGGCCAGCGCAGTCCCGGCCGCCAGGTCACGCCTGGCCAGAGCGGCCCGTTCGCCACCTGCCCGGCGGCCGCGCAGCCAGGCGACGGCGATGCCCGCCACGGCGGCGAGGCCGAGCACCAGCATGGGCATGGCCTGGATCAGGTGGGCCGGCATGTAGCGGAGGTTAGGGCTGATGGCGCTGAGGCTGAAGGTGATCTCCCCTGGCCGGTAGCCGGACCGCAGCGGACCGCCATAGATGAGCATGTCGAAGATCGCGGCGCCGGTTCCGAAGGCGAAGACCGACCCGAGCCACCAGGCAACGGCGCTGCCGGGCAGCCGCGCGGCCCGCAACCGCCACGCCGTGAGCACCGCGATGACCGCGCAGCCCAGCACCACGACGTTGGTGTACCTGCTGAACGTGGCTGCCTCCAGCGCCACGAAGCCAGCCAGGCCGGCCCAGGTCCTGCGCCTGGTGCTGGCCTCGGCCGCGAGCACCGCCCACAGCAGGGCTCCCGTTCCCGCCGCGATCAGCGAGGCTTCGGTGAAGGTCGGCATGTAATCACGCCACGCGAACAGGATTGCCGCGCCGGACGAGCAGTACAGGCCGACAGCGGCCGCACCGCCGAACCTGCCCAGCCAGCGCCGGCCGCCGAAATACAAGCCCAGGCCGGCCAGCGCGCCGTAGAAAAGCGGAGCCAGCCGGATGATGCCGAACGCCTGGAACGCCACCGCGAGGTATGGGTAGCCGGGATCCTTCTCGCTGATCCACCTGCCTCCCGCCAGCTGAACCCACTGGACGGGGCCGCCACCAGGACCAGGGCCCAGCCTGTTGCGGCCCACCTGAGGCGCCAGCTGCTCGGCGAGGGCGTGTGCCTGCACCCCGGTCAAGGAGAAGAAGTGCCCGTCGGTCATCGCCACGATCGAGGCACGATAGGCGTAATCGTCCGGCTCGGGGAGGTACGGCGAGGCTCTGAGCACCAGCACGCACAGCACCGCGAAGGCGGCTGCGGCCAGGCACGCCTCCGCGATGTCCCACCGGGACCTGGCCCCTGGCCGCGCCACATCCGCAGCCGGCGTGATTACTGTCACGTGAAGATCCTGCCCGCCTGGCGGGTGGAGCCGCGGAGCGTGCCGGAAATCGTGGCCCGCTCCTGAGTTCGCCCGGCTTGTTGGACGTCCGGATCAGCATGATATGCGGGTGATCCTGATAAGGATCTTGGCAGGCTGACCGGCCGGTCCTTGAGCCGGAGGGCCTGGCCTGCCTGTGAGATATTGGGCGCATGACGGCGTGGCTGGACGTCGAGCGTGCGGAACCTGAGTTCGCGCAGCGCGTGCGGGGGCTCTTCGACGGGCGCAAACACAAGACAATTGCCACCTTGCGAGCCGACGGGTCGCCGCGTATCTCCGGGATCGAGGTGGTCTTCGAGGACGGCGAGCTCGCCTTCGGCTCGATGCCGAACGCGCGCAAGGGCGCGGACCTGGGCCGGGACCCGCGGTTCGCACTGCACAGCGCCACGATCGACCCGGTCGAGGGCGCGGAAGCGCGGTGGCCGGGTGAGGCGAAGATCTCTGGGCGGGCGGTCTATGCCGGGCCACTCACCAAGGGATCCGACGGCGACCGCTTCCATGCCGACATCGCCGAGGTCGTGCACACGCACCTCAATGAGAAGGCCACGATGCTCGTCGTTGAGTGGTGGACCCCTGCGCATGGGTTGCGCAGGATCGAGCGCGAGTAATCCCTGGAGAATTACCCGCTCCCGCTCAGCGGATATTCTGGATGACATGGACAGCCGGGCGAGTGACAAAATCCCCGGAGCCAGGGTGCGCGTCAAACGACGGGCACCAGTCCCGTCCCCAGCAGATGCCAGGCCGCGGGAGTGGCTGGCGCTCGCTGACGGGGCTGTCCAGGAAGCCAGGACCGAGGGGACTGATCTTGCCCTCGTCGGGCAGCCGCTGCCGTACCAGCCCGGTCGCGCCGAGCGGCGCAGCGGCGTGCCTGCCGAGCTGATAACTTCTGACCACGTACCTAATTGCTGTACCTGCTCGTGGGCGTATTCCCGGGGAAGACTGACCTTGAAGCACTACAACGCGGCATGCCCGGTACACCTTGCGACCCCTGGCCGCTAATGCCGGGAACGCCGCCTGGTATGCCATTCAAGGTGTGCGGTTAGCTTACCGGCGGGGCCCTTTATCGGGGCTTGTTCCCGGTGTGCTTGATCCGCCGGGCGTGACCAGGCCGGTTTCGTAGGCGAGGACGACGGCCTGGGCGCGGTCGCGGAGGTCGAGCTTGGCCAGGATGCGGCCGACGTGGGTCTTGGTCGTCTGCTCGGCGATGACCAGGGTGTCGCTGATCTCGGTGTTGGACAGGCCGCGGGCGATCAGCCGCAGCACCTCGGTTTCCCGCTGGGTGAGCGCGCCGAGGGCTGGCCGGGAACGGCGGGTCCGGGCGTGGCTGGCGGGCGAAGTCGGCGATCAGCCGCCGGGTCACCGACGGGGCGAGCAGGGCGTCGCCGGCCGCCACCACCCGGACCGCGTGGACCAGTTCGGCGGCGGTGGCGTCCTTGAGCAGGAAGCCGCTGGCCCCGGCCCGCAGCGCCTCGTAGACGTAGTCGTCGAGGTCGAAGGTGGTCAGCATCAGCACCCGCGGCCGGTCCGGGCTGGCCGGCGGCGCCGAGGATCTGGCGGGTGGCCTGCAGCCCGTCCATGACCGGCATCCGCACGTCCATCAGGACCACGTCGGGCCGCAGCTGCCGCGCCTGGCGGACCGCGTCGGCGCCGTCGGCGGCCTGGCCCACCACGAGCCAGGCCGGGCTGGGCGGCGAGCACCGCGGCGAAGCCCTCCCGCACCATCGCCTGGTCGTCGGCGATCAGGCACCGGGTGGTCACGCCGCCCGCGCGGGGCGGCACCGGCGGTCATGCCGTCCCGGCGAGCGGGAGCACCGCCGACACCACGAAGCCGCCGCCGGGCGCCGGGCCGGCCGACAGCGAGCCGCCGAGCAGCGCCACCCGCTCGCGCATCCCGGTCAGCCCGTGACCGGGCCCGCGCTCGTCGCGGCGGGCCGGCGGGCCGGCCGGGCCCGTTGGCCACCCGCAGCAGGACCGCGCCGGCGTCGTGGTCCACCGACACGGTGACGGCGGCTCCGGGGGCGTGCTGGCTGGCGTTGGACAGCGATTCCTGCACGATCCGGTACGCGCATACGCCGACGCCGGCAGGCACCTGGCCCAGCGCGGGGGGCACGGACAGCTCGACCGGCACCCCGGCCTCGCCGGGCGGCGTCGACGAGCGTCGGGCAGGTCTGCGAGCTGGGGCTGCGGCGCCAGCGCGGCGGGCTGGTCGTGGCGCAGCACGCCGAGCAGCCGCCGCATCTCCGCCAGCGCCTCGCGGGCCACCTCGCTCAGCGCAGCCGAACTCGGCCCGGACCGGCTCGGGCAGGCCCGGGAGCCGGTAGGGCGCGGTCTCCGCCCGGACCGCGATCAGCGACATGTGATGGGCGACCACGTCATGCAGTTCCCGCGCGATGCGGGTGCGCTCCTCCAGCACGGCCCGCCGCGCCCGCTCCATCTCGGCCCGCTCGGTCTGGGCGGCCAGCGCGCGCTGGGCGCGCAGCCGGGAACCGATGCTGTCCACCGCGATCGCCGCGGCGGTGAAGACGACGGTGGCGCTGGCCGGGCCGTTCAGGTCCGGCATGTCGGCGGCGAGCCACAGCCACCACGGGATGAGGCTCAGCGCCCACATCCACCACAGCTCCGGCCGCGGCTGGCGGATCCCGGCCAGGCAGAACGCCGCCAGCAGGCGAGGATCTGGGGCGGGCCCCACGGCCAGCCGCCCCACCAGGCAGCCGGGACCAGCGGGGCCAGCAGCAGCGCGAGCCACCCGATCCGCCAGGCCAGCATCGGGATACCGGGCCGCCAGCGGCAGCGGCGCCACCACCGCCACGGCCAGCAGCCGCTGCCCCAGGCCGGGCGGCAGCTGGGCGGCTTGACGGTACCGGGGGCCCGTGCAGGCTGGCCACCCCGAGCACGGTGCCCGCGTTGATGAGGCACAGCGCCAGCGTGGCCATGACCAGCGCTGGCGTAGGCGGCCCGGCGCTCCTGCGGCGAGCGCCACCGCCACGCCGGCGCCGGCTCGGCGCCGGCCAGCACCTGGACGAGCCCATGCCGCGCCCGGCTGCGCGGCCGGGCGTGCCGCCGCTCGCACGCTGGCCGCGGGTGCGCTGCCGGGCATCCGGATTCACGACCTCAGGCGTAGGGCGCCGCGCCCGCGCAGCTCATCACACCAGCGGTGTCATACCCAGGTATCAGCCCGGGCCGCGGGCGGCCCGGGCTGCCTGCCTGGTATGACCGCGGATTCGCGCTCCGTGGCGTGACGACCCGGCTCCGGCCCGCCGGGCAGCCTTGAGGCGGGGTGCTTCCGGCACGCTAAGCGCGGTATCCGGCCGCCTGACTACGAAGGCGCATCATGATGAACGTTGAGATCACCGGCCTGACCCGGCGTTTCGGCCGGACCATGGCGGTGGCCGGGGTGGACCTGCAGGCCGGCCCGGGGGTGTTCGGGCTGCTGGGCCCGAACGGTGCGGGCAAGACCTCGCTGCTGCGGGTGATGGCCACGGCGGTCCCGCCGACCTCGGGCCGGGTGCGGCTGCTTCGGCCGCCGATCCCCGCTCCGGCCAGCCGCGGCGCGAGATCCGGCGCCGGCTCGGCTACCTGCCGCAGCAGCCTCGGCTATTACCCGGGCTTCACGGTGGCCGAGTTCGTGGAGTACTTCGCGCTGCTGAAGGAGGTGCCCGCGGCGCGGATCCCGGCCGCGGTGGCGGCGGCGCGTCGAGCGGGTCGAGCTCGGCGGCCAGGCGAAGGCGAGGCTGCGCACCCTGTCCGGCGGGATGCTGCGCCGGGCGGGGATCGCGCAGGCGATCGTCAATGAGCCGGAACTGCTGCTGCTTGACGAGCCGACCGCCGGGCTGGACCCGGAGCAGCGGGTGGCGTTCCGCGCCCTGCTGCGCGAACTCGGCCAGCGCGCCACCGTCGTGGTCAGCACGCACCTGGTCGAGGATGTCGGCGCCGCCTGCGCCCAGGTCGCGCTGATGGACGCCGGGAAGATCGTCTTTCACGGCACGCCCGGCGACCTGATCGCCCGCGGCCAGGGGCACGGCAGCGGCGACGCGCCGCTGGAGCGCGGCTACAGCGCGGTCCTCGCGGCGGCACGGTCATGACCGCCAGCAGCGCACCGGCCGGTGCCCGGGCCCGCCCGGCCGCAGCGCCGGCCCTGGCTGGCGGCGGCCCGGCTGCTGCGCCTGGAGCTGCGCCATAGCGCCATGCTGTGGCTGCTGCCGGTGGCCATCGCGCTGTTCTGGCTGACCGCCTACCGCAAGGCCATGGCCATGCCGCCCCTGTGGAACGTGCGCGCCACCAGCATGCAGACCGGCGCCGTGGTGACCTTCGCATGCCCGGTGGCTGGCGCGGCCGCCTGGATGGGGTCGCGGGAAGCCCGCCGCCACGTCACCGACCTGGTGGGCGTCACCGCCCGGCCGCGGTGGGCCCGCCTGCTGGCCACCTGGGCCGCCACCACCTGCTGGGCGCTGGTGGGCTTACCTGGCCTGCGTGGCCGTCCTGTACGGGATGACCGCGCACCAGGCCACCTGGGGCGGCCCGCTGTGGTGGCCCGCGGCGGTCGCCGCCGCGAGCCTGCCCGCGTTGTCCGCGCTCGGGTTCGCGGCCGGGGCGCTGGTTCCCGGCCGGTTCACCGCCCCGCTGGTCGCGATCGCCGCGTTCTTCGTGCTCGCGCTCAGCACCCAGCTGATCGTCGGCAGCCAGTCGTACTGGCAGGTCTCGCCGGTGGTCGCCGACCCCTGGGATATCGGGCCCGATCCGGGCGCGGCCACCTTCTACCCCTACCTGCCCGACCTGCCCATCGCCCAGGTGATGTTCCTCGCCGGGCTCACGCATGGCGGTGCTGGGCGCCCTGGCCCTGCCCACCGGTGCCGGCGGGCGGTGGCTCGCGCCGGGCCGCCGCGGCCATCACCGCGGCCGGGCTGCTGGCGGCCGGGACCGCCGTCGGCGCTGGCCGGCACCGGCCGGCTGGACGCCCACGGCATGATCGCCATCCCCGCCCTGCATGACGCGGCCAGCGACCGGCCGCTCCGCTACACCCCGGTCTGCAGCCACACCGCCGATCCCGGTCTGCCTGAACCCCGCCTACGCCAGCTACCTGCCCGCCATCGCGGCCGCGCTCGCGCCCGATGCTCAGCGAGGTCGCCGGCCTGCCCGGCGCCCCGGCCCGCATCAGCCAGGCCGCCGCGACCTACCGGCAGGGACCCGGCAACAGCGTCAGCATCGGCCTGGCCGGCCCGGCCTCAGCGGCGGCGCCGCCGGTGTTCCGCGTGCTCCTCCCCGTCCAGGTGACAGGCCCGCCGATGACCACCAGCGAACTGGCCGGCCAGGTACGGTCGAGCGCCGGGCCCGGCATCGTGGCCAGCGTCACTCGGCGCCGGTCCCGGCGCATCCCAGGCGCAGCACGCGGTCATGACCGCGCTGCTGCTGGCGGCCCGCGTGGTGCCGCGGTACCTGCCCCGCTCGCGGCTGCCCCGGCGGCGGCCCGCGGCACGGGGTGCCGCGGCGCGCGCCCAGTGCCGGGATGCAGCCGACCCTGGCGGTGGCGGGACCGAGCCCGGCCCGGGCTGGCCCCCGGCTCGCCCGGCTACGCCGCCGCCCAGCGATTCGCCGCGCTGCCAGCTGCCGTCCGGCACGCCTGGCTGGCGCGGCACCTGGCCGCGCTGCGGGCCGGCCGCATCAGCCTGGCCCAGCTGCCATGACCGCCGGCGAGACGCGCACGGCGCGCCGCCGCGGCAGCCAGGACCGCGTGCGCCGCGGCCGCCCGGGCACGGCCCGGGCGGGAATGCGCCTGGTGCGGCTGTACGCCACCAGCCGGCGGGTCCCGGCCGCCGTGATCGCGATAGCGGCCTGCGCCGTCGGGCTGAGGATCGCGCTCATCGGGCACTGGGACGCCTACGGCGCACTGCAGCTGCCGCTGGTGTTCGAGACCGCGGCCGCGGCCGTCATCGCCGTCACCACGGCCAGCCCGCTCGGCGAGCCGGAACGCGTCACCGGCCGGTGGCTGCCATGCCTGCGGCTGGCCGCCACGCTGGCGCTGACCGCGGCGGCGGTCGGCGCGCTGGCCGCCGCCGGCACCGGCGCCCACCTGGCCGGCGGCACCCTGGACGTGCTGCGCAACGTGGCCGGGATGACCGGCATCGGCCTGCTGTGCGCCGCCACGCTCGGCGGCGGGCTGGCCTGGGCCGGCCCGGCCGCCTACCTGATGCCGGGCGCGTACGCGCTTGTACACCCAGTGGCACCGCCCGGCGCTGACCACGCCGTGGCTCTGGCCCGCCCGGCCGCCGCACGACCTGGGCGCGGCGATCTGCGCCGGGCTGGTGTTCACCGTCGGGGTCGCGCTCACCACGCTGCGCGGAGCCCGCGACCCGGCTGGCGAGTAGGCCCTTCCCGAAGACCGCGCCGTGCGCCCAGGCACCCGCATGATCGGCGCAGTGCGCGGTGACCCGGCGGCGGGGAACGGTGACCCCTAAGCTCGTCGCATGGGCAGGTACTTCGACATTCATCCAGCTAGCCCGCAGCGGCGCGTGATCATCCAGGTCGCCGACATCGTCCGCGCGGGCGGCGTGATCGCCTACCCGACGGACTCCTGCTATGCGCTCGGCTGCCAGCTTGGCAACACCGGCGGGATCACCAGGATCAGGGCGATCCGCCACCTGGATGACCGGCATCACCTCACGCTGGTGTGCCAGGACTTCGCCCAGCTCGGCCAGTTCGTGTACGTCGCCAAACCGGTGTTCCGGGCCATCAAGGCAGCCACCCCGGGTGCCTATACCTTCATCCTGCCCGCGACCAAGGAGGTGCCGCGCCGGCTGCAGCACCCGGGGAAGAAGACCGTCGGGGTGCGGATCCCCCGCCACGCAGTTGCCCGGGCACTGGTCGCCGAACTCGGTGAGCCGCTCGTCTCCACCACCTTGCTGCTGCCCGGCCAGGACGAGCCCATGACCCAGGGGTGGGAGATCGACGACCAACTCGGCCACGTCCTCGACGCGGTGATCGACTCCGGCGACTGCGGCACCGAGCCCACCACCGTCATCGACTTCTCCCAGGACAAGCCGGAGATCCTGCGGCGCGGGGCGGGAGACGCGTCCGGGTTCGAGTGAGCCACGGCCGCGGGTCCCCGCGGGTCACGGTGGGGGCGGGTGCTCCGCGTCGTATGCGGCGAGCAGCCGTTTGGGGGCGACGAGCCGCCAGGACTCGGTGACGAGCTCGGTTACCTCTTCGAGGTTGACCTGGCTGAGCCGGACCAGGACCCCCGGGTAGCCGTCGTAATGAGGCGTGATGAAAAATTTCGCCGGCTAGCTTCGAGCAGTCCGTTGCGTTCTTCCAGGCCGGCGCAGCGCACGAACATTGCATCCGGTAGCTCGTGAATGCGGATGAACAGCTTGCCGCGCACCCGGAAGGCGGGGAGCCGGTTGTAAGGCTTCTCGGCGGTCTCGGGCAAAGACAGCGCGACCTGGCGAACGTCGTCTTCGGTGACCATCTGCGGATGCTACGGCAGCTCACGCTGGTGGACGGCGTCATCCGCGCATGCTGTTGGCACCTCGGCCGCGCTCAGGGCCCGCCGCCCAGCCTCCCCGGCGCCCAGGCCAGGCACAGCACCAGCAATGTGCGGACCGCCGGCACCGGTCACGGCCGGCGGGGGACACGGGAAAGGCCCGCCTCCCGACTCAAGATCATCCCGGCTGGGCCCGGTGGCGATGCGGGGTCAGGCGACGCCGCTGCGCTCGTGGATCAGGTCGCTGATCAGGGTGGCCGCCCGCGGGGTGCCCAGCCCGGTGGTCATGTCATAGCCCCGGGTGGCCCGGTAACAGGGCTGCCGGGGCACTCCGCCGTACGTGCAGGTGTCGTGGGAGGGATGGCCGCCCGCCGCGAGGTAGTCATTGGTGCCGGCCGTCACGTCGGTGAGGGCGCGCGGATCCCGCCGGTCGATGGCGTACAGGCTGGGGGACAGCAGGCCGAGCCGGCCGCCCGCGGCCTGCTGGTCGGCCAGCGCGGCCAGGGCGGCCCACAGCGGGCTGGCCAGGCTGGTGCCGCCGGCTGTCACCCAGCCGGCGCCGTGGAAGCCGCCCGCCGTGCCGTAGATGACGTAGCCACGGGTCTCCGGGCCTCCGGCGGCGGCCAGCGCTGACACGTCCGGGACCTCACGGCAGTCAGTGCCGGCCGGGGCGCCGCACGGAGCGCCGCTGGCGTTCCCGCTGCGGTCGAAGCCGGCCTGCCAGGGCGGCATCCACCACCTCCGGGAGATCCCGCCGCTGCCCACCTCGTTGCCCGGGTAGCCGGCTGGCCGCCCCGCCTGCCCATCGAACGGGGCTGGATAACCGTTCCCGCCCGGGGTCTGGTCCCACGCCGATTCGCCCGGCGGGGAGCCGTAGCGGGTGATGGCCGTGCCCCCGATGGCGGTCACGAACGGCTGGCTGGCCGGATCACCCACCTAAGGCTGTAGGCGAGCCGGGACGGCACGATGCCCAGCACGCGCAGGCAGTCCTCGGAGCCGGCGTCCCCCGCGGCCGCCATCATTGACTGGCCCTGGAGGGCCATCTCCTGGAACAACTGCGCCTCGACGCGCAGCATGGACTGCGGGATCACCGGCTCGCAGTAGCCCCAGGAACTGCTGACCACCTGGGCGCGGTCCTGCTGGACGATGGCCCCGTAGTTGTCCACGTAGGACTCGAGGCCGCCTGACACCGGCGCCTGGTAGGCGACGATGCTGGCGGCCGGGGCGAAGGCCGCGACGACCTCGATATCGGCGGTCTCCTCCACCGTCCCCCGGGATTGGCTGCGACCGTGGTGCCCCCGTTGACCCGCACCCGGCGGACGGACGGGTCTACCCCGTAGCACCGGGTGTACGCCGCGATGTCGCTGTCCGCGTAGTCGGCCAGTTCGAACAGGGCGACGGTGACGTGCTGGCCGAGGTCGCCCCGCCGGTACAGCGGGCCGAACTGGTAGGCCCGGGCCAGCGCGGCGGCCGGGTACACGTGCGGGGTAGCGCGGGCCGCGCGGCAGGCCTGCGGGCCCGGGCCGGCCCCGCGCGCCAGGGCAGGCTGGGGCAGGTACAGGTTGTCCAGGCCGATGACGGCCGAGATCCAGCGGTGCAGGGGGGCGGGGACCCGGGGTGCCTGCCGGTTGACCCGCGCGGTCCGGCCGCCGGGCAGGCGTACCTCGTCGATGGCCGTACGGAACGCGGCCTCGATCCGGGTGGCCGGCCCGGAGACCGGCAGCAGCAGCCCGTCACCGGAGGCCGGGCCGGTGCTCAGGTGCTGGCTGCGCAGCCAGGAGCCGACCGCGGCCGCGGCGCCCGGCCGCGGGCCGAACCGGTCCCGCACCTGCCCCGGGCGGAGGAAGTGGCGGAACGCCCGGGTACCGGGCGTGGCGGCCTGCGCCGCCAGCCGCTCCAGGCCGCCCGGATCGGCGGGCCGGAGCGCCACGGTGACGTGCAGGAGGGCCGGGCCCGGCTCCGGGCCGATGACCCGGGCCCCGGCAGGGAGCCGCGGCGCAGCCCCGACTGATGCCGGGGCCGTGGCGGCCGCGGCCGGGCCGGCCGCCCGGCCAGGCCGGCCGCGCCCAGCATCATGGCCGCGGCAAGCCCCGCTGCGTAACCCGGCCGCCCCCGCCGCTTCAGCATGTCTTGTCCCCCTGGTAGCAGGCTGAAGATCAGCAGGATGCTAGGAGAAGCCCGGCGGCAGGCGGGGGAGCGCGCCAATCCCGGCGAGTACCGGGCGGAAGGCGTGGACCGGCCGCTTCCGGACCTGGCCGTCCGGGGCGCATCATGGGCTCGATGGCCGCCTTGCCATCGCCAGCTTGGACGGGGCGCCGGACGTGGCTTACCTGGACAACGCCCTGGCCGGGCCGGTCGTGGAGGGTCCTGCGGAGCTGGCCCGGGCCGCTTCCGGTACGACATACTGGAAGCAGAGGCGCTGTCCCCGGGCGCCTCGATCCAATTGGCGAGGAAGGCGATCGAACAATGGACCTGACCGGCGCCGCCTGGCGAAAGTCCTCCTACAGTGGTGGGAACGGCGGGGCGTGCGTGGAGGTCAAGATCGTGCCCGGCTCCAAGGAGGGCAGCGACTACGTGATCGCCATGCGCGACTCCAAGGACCCGGACGGTCCCACCCTCTACTTCACCCCGGCCGAGTGGGAAGCGTTCACGCTCGGCGTCCAGGACGGCGAGTTCGACGTGCCTGAGGACGAGCCCGCCAGCTGACCGCGTTCACCCCGGCCGCCGATCCCGACCAGGTACTGGGCCTGCCCACCGTCGAGCCGGGCAGCCCGTCCGAGGAGGCACTCCAGCTGCTGGCCAGCTGGACCGTCCGGTCAGCCGATCCGCGGCTCCCAGCGGAAGAAGCGCACCGCCAGCAGCAGCCCCGCGGCGCCCCATGCGGCGACCACCAGCAGGTTGACCCAGTCGAAGCTGGTGCCGAGGAAGCCCGCCCGCATCCCGTCCGCGAAGTGCTTGACCGGGAACACCCGCGCCACCCAGATGATCCATGATGGCGCGTTGTTGCCGAGCGGGATGAAGATCCCGGACAGGAACAGCAGCGGCAGGATCGTGATGTTCACGATCGCGGCCGCGGCGTCGGAGTTGGGAATCGCCGCGGTCACCGCGAGGCCGAGCGCGCAGAACGCCGCGGCCCCCACCGTCAGCACGGCCAGCAGCCGCAGCAGCGACATCCCGGACGGGATGGCGGCGCCGTAGAACGCCCGGCCGAACCCGGCGGTGATGGCCACCAGCAGCACCGCCACCAGCAGCGCGTGCAGCATCCGGGCGGCCAGGAACGAGACGCTCGGCAGCGGCGTCCCGTTGACCCGCTTCAGCACCCCGGTATCCCGCTGGGTCGTTATGCCGATGGCGATGTTGTTGTAGCAGACGGTGATCACCGCGAAGGCGGCCATGGCCGCCACGTAATACGTCGAGTAGTTGATCGTGCGGGCGCCGATGCGGACGGTGAAATGCCCGAGCAGCGACGTGAAGATCACCAGGAAGATGAGCGGGAACGCGAACGAGAAGAAGGCCGAGGCCGGGTTGCGCCAGAAGGCCTTGTTGACGTAACGCACCTGGGACAGGGTCAGGGTCATCGCGGTCATGGCTGGTCCCGTCCGGCCTGCCCGGCGGCGGCCGGGTGGGCCGCGCCGCTGGATGGCGCCTGAGTGCCGCCGCCGGGCGGACCCCCGGTGAGGGCCAGGTACACGTCCTCCAGCGACGGCCGGGTGACTTCCAGGCCGTCCAGGGCCAGGCCAGCGCCGATCGCCCACCCGGTGAGCTCGTGCAGGACTGGGACCGGGTCGTCGGTGACCATCTCGGTAAACCCGTCCGGCCCGGGTGATCCGGCCAGGGCGGCGGCGGCTGCGGAAGGAGGCGATGCGGCGGACGGGCAGGGGCGCCCGCCGGTGCCCGGAACCGGATCCTGGCCCGGTCCCGGTCCCGGTGGCCCAGCGTGGCAGGCGGTCCCTCGGCGACGATCCGGCCGTCCGCGATCACCGCGACCCGGTCGGCCAGCACCTGCGCCTCGTCCATGTAGTGGGTGGTCAGCAGGACCGTCATGCCGAGCGCGGCGAGGTTCTTGATCAGGTCCCACGCCTCGTGCCGGGCCGACGGGTCGAACCCCGTGGTCGGCTCGTCGAGGAACAGCAGTTCCGGGTTGCCCGCCAGGGCGATGGCCACGTCCAGCCGCCGCTGCTGGCCGCCGGACAGCCGCAGCACCCGGTCATCGCGTTTCGCGTCCAGGCCGACCAGGTGGATGACCTCATCCACGGGCCGGGGGCGCGGGTAGAAGCCGGCGTACATGGCGATCGTCTCGCGCACCGTGAGGTACCGGTCCACGCTGGTGGCCTGGAGCACGATCCCGATCCGGCTCTTGAGCCGGGCCCGCTCCCGGCCCGGGTCCGCGCCGAGCACCCGGACCTCGCCGCCGTCCCGCTTGCGGTAGCCCTCCAGGATTTCCACCGTGGTGGTCTTCCCGGCCCCGTTCGGGCCGAGCAGGGCGAACACCTCACCCGGCCGGATGGCCAGGTCGATGCCCCGCACGGCCGGGTACCGGCGTAGGACTTGGTCAGGCCGCGCACCTCCACGGCCAGTGGCCGGGCCGCCGTGGCCGGTTCCGGTGGCGGGGCTCCGCCGTCTTGCAGGCTGTCCGCCATCACCGCTCCCGGCCCCTGTTGCCCGCTGCCCGTTCTGCCCTCACTGTCGCGCACGCGGCCAGGCCGGTACCAGGGCCGTTCGGCCTCCGCTGTCGGCCGGTGAGGCCGGGGCAGCGGTGCGGGAGCGGCCGGGCTACAGCGGGGGGCGGCCAGGGGGCCGCGGGCATTCCGGCCGGGCGGTTAGGGCGCGGGGGACCGGCGGTCGAGCAGGCCGGCCACGGCCAGGCCGGTGCTGGCCCCGATCAGTGAGCCGATCACGGTGTCGCCCGGGTAGTGCACCCCGGTGTGCACCCGCGAGTAGGCCACGGCGGCGGCCAGGAACCCGGTGCCCAGCGCGACCCACGGGCGCTCGCGGCTCAGCGCGGTGGCGAAGGCGAACGCCGACGCGGAGTGACCGGACGGGAACGACGTCGAGCCCGGCATCGCGACCTGCCGGTCACCGGGCACCCCGGCCCCGGCGCGGTCCGGCCGCGTCCGGTAGGCCAGCGGCTTGACGGCCAGGTTGACGAAGGCCGACGTCGCGCCGATGGCCAGCACGCCACGGACCGCCGCCGCGGCGGCCCTGGGGGCCGCCGGCGATGGCCAGTACCCCCGCGTGGCCAGCCAGAGGCGGGACTTGTCCGCCGCCCGGGACAGCCGGCGCAGCGGCTCGTCCAGGGCCGGGGTCGGCGTGCTGGCGATCGCCTCGTACATGGCCCGGTCGACCTCGCCGAGCTGGCGGATCCCGTCGACCGCCTGCTGCCGGGCCGGGCCGGCGCGCTCCGCGGCCTTGCTGGCCACCCATTCCGCGATGGACTGCCGCTCGTGCCGGCGGGCTGCTCGGCCGCCCACCGTCTGGTCACGGGCGTATGCTAACACCCAGGTAACTGGGCACTACCGTGGGCCATGGAGCCCGGCACGGAAACAGCCGGGACGGCCAGGTGCCCGCGGATCGCCCGCCGGGGGGATGCGTGGCCGACGATGAGTCCAGGCCCAGGCGCCCGCCGCCGCGCAATCAGCCGCCGGCCAGCCCGGCCAGCCCATTGCGGGCCAGCCCGGCGCCGGCCACCCCGTCATCCCCGGTAACGCGGGCATCCCCGGCGGGGGCGGAGCGGCCCGGGCCGGGGGAGCGGATGTCCGCCGCCGCCGCCCTGCTGTCGCTGATCGCCGGGGCCGCCCTGTCCCTCATCGGCATTGCCGTCCACCTGCTGGCCATCGCCATCGTCACCGCCGGCCTGCTGATCTGCGTGGTGAGCTGCTGGTACGTGGTGTCCCGGCGCGGCCTGCGGCGGCTGATCGCGCTCGGCGTGGCCCTGGCGGCCCTGGCCGGGATGGCCGTCGGCCTGGTCTTCGCGCACATCAACTGGCCGCTCCTGATCGCTGATCCTGCTGCTCGGCGCCGTGTCGGTGGCGGCGGCGCGGCAGGCCCTGGGGCGTACCGACCAGCATGCCCGCGCGCAAGCCGCGCACCTGGCCCCGGGGCAGCGGCCGCAGCGGGGCGTTCTGATCATGAACCCCAAGTCGGGGGGCGGGAAAGCCGTCCGGTTCGCGCTGGCCAGCGAATGCCGCCGCCGCGGCATCGAGCCGGTCGTCCTGGAACCTGGCGACGACCTCCGGGAGCTGGCGCGAGGACGCGGTCCGGCGGGGCGCGGACTGCCTCGGCATGGCCGGCGGCGACGGCTCGCAGGCGCTGGTGGCCTCGGTGGCGGCGCACGCCGGGCTGCCGTTCGTCTGCATCCCGGCGGGCACCAGGAACCATTTCGCCCTGGACCTCGGCCTGGACCGCGAGGACGTGGTCGGCGCGCTGGACGCCTTCGCGGACGGGGTCGAGCGCCGGATCGACCTGGCCGAGGTGAACGGGCGGACTTTCGTGAACAACGCCTCGCTCGGCCTGTACGCGAAGGTAGTCCAGGCCCCCGAGTACCGGGACGCCAAGCTCCGCACCGCGGCGGCCCTGCTGCCGGGCCTGCTCGGCCCCGGGGCGGAGCCGCTCGACCTGTGCTTCACCGGGCCCGACGGCACCGAGCACCAGACCGCCCATCTCATCCTGGTGTCCAACAACCCCTATCAGCTGGTGCCCGCCGACGGCGGGCTGGGCACCCGGGAACGGCTCGACGGCGGCGTGCTCGGCATCGTGGCGGTGACGATCGCCGACGCCGCGGAGGCCAGCATGTTCCTGGCCCTGCAGGCGGCAGGGCAGGGCCGCCGGTTCCCGGGCTGGGTGGAATGGACGGCACCGGGCCTGGAGATCCGGTCGGCCGCCGCGGTGGAGATCGGCGTGGACGGGGAGGCGCTCGCCATGCCGCCGCCGGTGCGGTTCGCCTCCTGCCCTGGGGTGCTGCGGGTCCGGCTGCCCCGGCGCACGCTGCGGCTGTCGCCCGCCGCCCGTACCGTGCGCGTGCTGTCCGTGTCCACCGTGACCAGCCTGGGCCGGGTGGCCGCCGGTCACGCGCCGCGCTGACCGGGCCGGACCGGGAGGACGAGGGCTCAGCCCGCGATGGCCGGCCTCAGCCCGCGCTGACCGGGGGGCTCAGCTCACGATGAGCTGGGCGCGGACCGGCAGGTGATCGGATCCCACCGGCTCCAGCACCTCGCCGCCGGCCGCGGTGATGCGGCCCCGGATGAGCAGGTGATCGAGCTGGATCAGCGGCCGGTCCGCGGGGAAGGTCCGGCCGCGCACCACGTCGCGGTAGCCGGGAGCGGCCAGGGTGCCGGGGCGGGGCATGTTCAGGTCCCCGGCGATGACTGTGGGCACCGCGGGCGGCGGCCCGGTCCGGGCCGGGCCGGGGCGCCCGGCCAGCCGGCAGGCCAGCAGCGCGAGCTGCGCGGGGCTGGTGTACCGGTGGGTCAGGTGGGTGTTCACGATGCGCAGCGGGGCACCGCCCGGCGTGGTCACCGTCAGCACCTGCGCCGCCCGGCTGATCCGGTCGCCGGGCGCCCGGCCCAGCTCGATCTCGGCGTACCCGGTGACCGGGAGCATGCTCAGCACGGCCAGGCCCCAGCTGCCCGGCCCCGGGTCGTCCCCGACGCCGAGCCGGGCCCGGCTGGTACGGGAGGCCAGCCCGCGGTGCCGCACCTCCGCCCCGAGGGCGGCCGCCACGCCGGTCACCGCGTCCGGGTGCTCGTCCGGCCGCCACGCCTCCTGCAGGACGATCACGTCCGCCTTGAGCCGGTGACAGGCATCCGCCACGTCGAAGGGGTCGCCGCGGCTGGTCAGCCCGCCATGCAGGTTCAGGCTGGCCAGCGTGATCAGGTTGTGCTCGCTCATCCCCGCCCCGGGCCGTCCGTCCTGTTCTCCCATCCTGCCCCGTCGTCATGACCGGCGCGTGCCCGGCGGGAAAAGGCGGGAGGACCCCGGCATGACCCCCGGAGGTGGCCGGCCAGATGCGGTAAGGGGGCTGCCGTGTCGGCCCTGTCTTGCGATGCGCGCCTACGCAGCCGTCGGCATGACAGCTTTCGCTCTGCCTCAGCTCGGGTGGCTGCGCGCGAGCTCGACGCGGCCGCGGAGGCCGAGTTTGCGGTAAATGCGGGTGAGGTTGGCTTCGACGGTCTTGACACTGACGTACAAGGTGGCGGCGATCTCGGGGTTGGTCTGCCCGGCGGCCACCAGGTCGGCGATGCGCCGCTCAGTCGGCGTGAGGGAATCATCGTGGCCTGGCGCGAGGCGGGCGCGCTGCGCCTGGGCCAGCGCCTGCCATCGCCGGGCGCCCAGGCCGTCGAAGACGGCGGCGGCTTCGTCCAGGGTGGCCGCGGCGTCGCGGCGGCGGCGGGCTTTGCGCTGCGCGGTGCCCAGCGCCAGGAGGCAGCGGCCGAGCTCGAATGGGAGCCCGCGCTCGCGCGCTTCGGGGATGACCGCCGCGGCTGCTCGGATGGCGGCGGCGGGATCGCGTTCGGCCAGCCGCAGGGCGGCTTCGGCGCGGCCGGCGGTGATCCGCGCCCACGGGTGGTCCAGCCGCCTCGCCGCGTCCTGGAGCCAGGCCAGCCGGCCGGCGGCGCGGTCCAGTTGGCCGGTGGCCGCCCAGGCCTCGATCAGATCGGGGGTGAAGGCGATGACGCCTGGCTCGCCGATGCCCGCCGTCTTGCAGCATGTCCGCGACCGGCTCCAGCCAGCGCAGCGCCGCCGCGGGGTCATCGGCCGACAGCTCGGCCAGGCCCAGCACCGTCCGGCACTGAGCGGCGAACCCCCAGTCCGCATGGGCTTCGGCCTGAGCCACTCCGGCGGCGGCCAGTTCTCGGGCGCGCTCGAGATTGCCGCGGCCCGCCTCGACGAGAGAGTCAAGGTAGGCACTGGTTTCCTCCTGGCCATAGCTGGTCTCCCGGTTCCACTGGGCACCGCGGGCAGCGTAGGCAGCCGCGGTATCCCAGTTGCCCGCGCGCCACTCCACCTCCACGAGATGACTCTTGATGGCTTCGGTGCGTCTCCTGTGAGCCCTGCCGGTCGGCGACATCGATCACCGCCTGCAGCAGGTCCCGGGCCGGATCGAGCTCGCCGCGCAACAGATGCCAGAAGGCCAGCGGCGTCTCGGGGGCCTCGTAAGGGAAAGGCATGTCGGTGAACCCGGGCAGCCGCACCGCTTCGCGCAGCTGGTCCCCGGCACCGGGGTCACCCGCCGCGGCCGCGAGGAACCCTGCCGCGGCCAGCGCTTGCCGCAAGACGACCGGGTTCCCGGCCGCGCGTGCCTGCGCGATGACCGGTCCGTGCGGGAGCGAGCCTCGTCCAGCCGCCCCAGGAGGATGCCGAGGTTGAGGCACCACCGGGTACCGGCCTGTGCGGCCCGGGCCGGGTCCCGCCCGGCCAGGTCGGCAAACGCCTCGCCGTACAAGCGGCACGCCGTCTCGATGTCTGTCTTCTCCACATCCGCGCGCACAACGGTGAGCCGGCCGCGCAGCGAGACGGGGACGTGCGGCGCCCATTTCTCGCCCAGCTGACGTACCTGCTCGAACTCGGCCGCCGCTACCAGCTGCTCCAGCCAGGAAATGCGGCGCTGCCAGGCGGGCAGGCTGTCCGGGTCGGGGGTGAGTTCGGCCGCCGCGTGGGCGAGCGCGGCCGCGCGGGCCGGTGCCCCGCGCGCGCTGGCGCGCTGGGCGGCATCCTCGGCGCGTTCGGCGAGCGTCTCGTCTGGTTCGTCGGCGCCGCGGGCCAGGTGCCAGGCGGCCTGGTCCGGGTCGGCCAGCGCGCCACCGATGGCCCGGTGCAGCCGGCGCCGCCCCGGCCCGGTCAGCATCCCGTCGGCCGCTTCGCGCAACAGCGGATGGCTGAACCGCAGCACCGGATCGGGCGGGTCCGCGTCCAGGACGCCGGCCTCCAGCGCCTCATCCACCCGCCCGGCGGCCGCCTGCCCGCAGACCGCGCGCAGCAGCGCACGGGTGGGCGTCTCGGCCACCGCGGCGGCCTGCACCACGGCCAGCACGTCAGGGCTGAGCCTTTCTAGGCGGATGCGCAGCGAATCGGCTAGCGTCGCAGGCAGGTGAACCGCTGTCCCGTCGCGGCCGCCCAGGGCGGCTGTTTCGCGGGCCAGTTCCAGCGCCGCATAGGGGCTGCCCGCCGCCAGCGCCACCACCCGGCGCAGCACCCCCGGCGACCAGCGTCCCGGGAACCGGTCCATGACCAGCTCCGCCAGCGCCGCGCCGTCCAGCCCAGCCAGGTCCACCCGGGCCACCGCCGCGCCGAGCTCGTGATCAAGCATCTGGGCCAGGCCCCGGCCGGTGTGCCCGGAGCGGACCGCCACCAGCCAGCCCACCGGCACGTCCTTCAGCCGGGCCACCGCGGACTCCAGCAGCCGCAGGCTGTCGGGGTCCAGCCACTGCTCGTCATCGACCGCCACCAGCACACCGGCCACCGCCAGTTCACGCAGCAGCCCTACCGTCGCCAGCTCCAGCAACGTCGCCGTCACCGGCACGTCCGCCGCCGCCAGGCCCAGCGCCGCCCGCAAAGCAGCTGCCTGCGGTGGCGGCAACCGTGGCAGCAGCGCGTCGGCCACCGGGTTCAGCAGGTCAGCCAGGTTGGCCAGCCCGGCCTGCCCAGCCTGCAGGCCGGTAGTGCGCAGCACCGTCGTGCCCGCCGGCTGCGTGCCGGCGGCCGCGCGCCACACCATTGTCTTGCCGATCCCCGGCGCGCCCGTGATCACCGCCGCCGCGGCACCCTCCCGGCCAGCCGGCAGCGCCTGCTGGCACGCCGCGACCTCGGCCAGCCTGCCGAGTAACGTCACCCGCCAAGCGTAACGACCGGAACCCTGAAAGTAATCACCCCAGGCGGAGTCCCGCCCAGTGGCACAGCCAGCCCGGCAGCCGCGCCTGGCACCGCTAACGCCTAGGGGATTCCCCGATGCCTCCTCGCCCGCCTCACCGGCACTGTCGAGGCCATGGCAACTAGCTGAGGAGGAGCCATGAACCGCATCCGCCGTATCGCCGCCATCCTGAGCGGTCTCGCTACCAGCGTCCTGGTGGCCCTCACCGCGACCACCGCCGCCTCCGCCTACGTCGTTCCCGCGCCGGGCGGGCCGGCCGCCCCGGTGCAGCCACCCAGGGTGCACACCATCGTCACCGGGGGAATGCCCGGCTGGCAGATCGCGCTCATCACGATCGGCGCCGCGATCGCCGCCGCCGCCCTGGCCGTGACCCTCGACCGGGCCCGCACCGCACACCGCCAGCTGACCGCGCCAGGCGCCTGACCAGATGGCTGCCGTCCAGCACCCGGGCCGCATGACCGGCGGGCTATGCGGCCCGGCCGCACGGTCATCCAGGCAGCTGATGCAATAAAGCGGGTTTGGCCAGGCGGACCCGGGCGGCGTCATACAGCCACCAGTCTTCCCGCTGGCTGCCCGCGTCGTAATAGAGCAACTGGATCCGCCAGTGCCCGGATATGTCGTGAGCCCACCCCATGGCTTCCGCGTACCCCCAGTTGCCGTCATCCATGAGGACGTCACAGGCGGCGTGATCCACCGGCTGCCAGGTCCCGGCGACGGCGCCGGACGGGTGGGCGGGCTGGAGCGCGGGACGGGCCATGGGGAGAGCATTCCCCGGCATCACCTAAAGTAGTTAACTAATGACTTCATGTAATCAATGCCATCCTCGCCAGGACCGGGAAGGGCAGCTCACCGGTGGCCGCCAGGTTGGGG
>CAWIYD010000014.1:0-72723 GCA_963840195.1 uncultured Actinomycetes bacterium | reverse complement strand
GGGCTGATGTGCCCCGCGGTGATGTGCCCCGCGGAACCGTGCCCGGCGGGGCGGCTGGGGCGGCGGGGGCGGCTGGGGCGGCTGGTCGGCCCGAGGCCGCTGCCGTGGGTGGCTGGGCCGAGCCGGCCGCCGGGCCGGGCGCAGCCGGGCCGGGCGCGCCGGCGGCGAGGGTCCCGCGGCCCGCGCCCTGGGAACGGTCCGGCGCCGGCACCGCATCCTGGGACCAGCGCGGCACCGGCCCCGGACGGCCGCCTTCCGGTGCCCCCTCGTGGGCAGGTCCCGTGCCGCCGCTCACCCGGGATCCCGCCCAGGCCCCGCTCAGCTGGCGCGATGAGGACGAGGCGCCGCCTGCATGAGAGGTTGACACCGGACCCAGCGAAACGCGCACGGCGGGAGTCGTGGTGACTCCCGCCGTGCGCGGTGCTGCCTCGGCAGCGGATTCTTCGGCTGTGGCGCGTCCTGGCCTGCGTGCCGGTCAGTCTCGAACCGGTCGTCAGGCCGGGATGCGGTCGCGCTGCTCCTGCGCCGTGTGGCTGCGGAGCGGCCGCGACGGGGCGGCGTGCTGGCGTCCCGGCACCGGGGTGCGGGCGGCCGCGTGCTGACGGGCGGTGGACAGGCGGCCAGTCGTGCGGCCGGCGGCGGCCGGCGTGGCCTCCACGCGGACGGCGGCGGCCTGCCCGTACTCGGGGGCCTTGTCCGGCCGCTTGAAGGTCATCCACAGCGGGATGCCGACGATGGCCGCGAAGATCAGGAAGGCGAGGGGGAAGTTGGCCAGGACCAGGGTGCTCACGGTGTCTCCTTAAGTCTCTCGCCGGGGGCGGTCCCCCGGCGTCATGTCTATAGATTGCCCCCCGGGTCTCTACCGGCCGTTTGCAGAGCTTCTGAGCTAGCTATGAACGACTAGCGTGTACCGCCTGATCTCGATAACACAAGCTCCATGCCGTTTTCCGATCACAGAATCGAGATAAATTCTCCGATTTTGTCGGTGGCCGGCAGTAGTGTCGAGTCGAACTGGAGATCCGGGATGGAGGTGACCCCGATGGCCGATGAGCCCGCAGGTTCGGTACCTGGATCCGCAGGCCAGGATGGGACCGGCGCACCCCGGAGGCCCGCTGCCCGCATCCAGGCAGCTGACTTCGCATCGGGTGGGATCGCCGACGGGATGGCCGCGGGTCCCGGGCTGGCTGCGGGCGTGGAGGGCGTATGGCAGCAGGGCTTAGCCGTGCTGTCCGACGATGAGCTGGTCGGGGTGCTGCGTGCGGCCCGGCGGCTGGCGTCGCGGGCAGCGGCGCTGGAGTGGTCGGCAGTGGCGGACCTGGTGGCGCGCCGCCGGGCGGCCGGAGAGACGCTGGGCGCCCCGCGGCCCGGGGAGCTGGCCGATGCCGAGGTGGCGGCGGCGCTGACCCTGACCCGGTGCGCGGCGGCGCATCTGCAGGACGTCGCGCTGGGGGTGGCGCGGCTGCCCGGGGTGATGAAGGCGCTCACCGCCGGCCGGATCGATCCGCCGAAGGCCACGGTGATCGCGGCGGAGACCACGGGGCTCAGTGATGTGGCGGCCGGGGCGGTGGGTGCGGCGGTGATCAGGGACGCGCCCGGCCAGACGACGGGCCAGCTGCGGGCCGCCTGCCGGCAGGCGGCCCTGATCGCGGACCCGTCGGCGGCGTGGCGGCGCAAGGAGGCGGCGTTAAAGCAGGCCCGGGTCGAGCTGTGGCCTGAGCCGTCCGGGACGGCCGCGCTGGCCGGCCGGGACCTGCCGGCCGCGCAGGCACTCGCCGCGGACCGGCACCTGGCCGCCGCGGCACGCTGGCTGAAGAGCCAGGGGGTGGACGCCACGGTGAGCCAGTTGCGCGCTCAGGCCTTCGTGACCCTGCTGGCCGGCCAGTCCCTGCACTCGCTCCTCCCGGCCGGCACAGCACCCCCCAGCCCGGCTCCCGCCCCGTCCGCCGGCCCCGGGCCTGCCGCACCCGCCGCCCCAGAGCCTGCCGCACCCGCCGGCCCCGAGCCTGCCGCACCCGCCGCCCCAGAGCCTGCCGCACCCGCCGGCCCCGAGCCTGCCGCACCCGCTGGCCCCGAACCGGCCGCACCCGCCTGCCCCGGTGCGGGCGGCGTGCCCGGGGCAGGGACAGGACCGGTGCTGGCCGGGTCGGTGAACCTCACCCTCCCGCTGGCAACCTGGCTCGGCTGGTCCGAGTCGCCGGGGCTGGTGCCTGGCTTCGGGCCGCTGGACGCTGCGGACTCCGGGGCACTGGCGGCCATGCTCGCCCGGCATCCGGCCACCCGGTGGTGCCTGACACTGACCGGCCCGGGCGGGGAGGCCGCCGGGCACGCTTGCGCGCGCCACCGCCCCGGCCCTCCATCCAGCGGCCCACCCTCATCCGGCCACCCGCCTCCCGGGCGCGGCACCGCCACGCCTTCCGCCGGTCCCGGACCGGGGAACGCAGGTCCGGCCACGGGCACCGGCCCGCCGGGACTGGCCGCGATCGCAGCCTGGCTGAGCCGCCTGCACCCCGAACCGCTGGGCACCGTGCCCTGCGATCACACCCTGGCCAGCCCCGGCTATCACCCGCCCCGGCACCTGCAGCACCTGGCCCGGATCCGCAATCCGGTCTGCACCCACCCCGGGTGCCGCCACCCGGCCAGCCGCTGCGACCTCGATCACACCATCGCCTACGAGAAGGGCGGCCGCACGTGCCTGTGCAACCTGGGTCCCCGGTGCCGCTATCACCATCAGGTCAAGCAAGCCGCGGGCTGGACCCTGACCCAGCCCAGGCCGGGGACCTTCCATCTCGTCACGCCTTCCGGCCGCACCTACACCACCACGCCGCCGGCCTACCCTGGGTAAGGCGCCGCCGCCAGGTCATCACCGCGCCAGCGTTGGCGGACCCGTGCCGGTCCTGGCGCAGAGCCGGATAGCATCGTCGGCCATGGGCAAGCTTCCGCTCCGGGCGCGTGTGGCGACCACTCTGGGCGGTGCCGCGGGCCGGATGTCCCGCCTCGCGGGCCGCGGCGACGGATCCGTCATCGGCGGTGTCATCGGCCTCCGGGTGGAACCGGAGCTGCTTTCCCTGCTGGCAGCCGGCCGCCAGGTCGTGCTGGTCACCGGGACGAACGGCAAGACGACCACGACGCGCCTGATCACCTCGGCGCTCAGCGCACTCGGCCAGGAAGTAGCGTCCAACGCGTTTGGCGCGAACATGGAGGCCGGGCTCGCCGCCGCGCTCGGCCAGGCCCCCGACGCGCCGTACGCGGTGCTGGAAGTCGATGAGAAGTACATCCCGGCCGTGCTGCAGGCCACCCAGGCCCGGGTGGTCACGCTGCTGAACCTCAGCCGCGACCAGATGGACCGCGCGGCGGAGATCTGGCTGGTGGCCCGGCGCTGGCGGGAGGCCTTCCAGGCGGCACCCGGCTGCCGGGTGGTGGCCAACGCGGACGATCCGCTGATCGCCTGGGCGGCCAGCGGCGCCTCGCAGGTGACCTGGGTGGCAGCGGGCCAGCGCTGGCACGAGGATTCCTGGTGCTGCCCGCGGTGCGGATCGCACCTGCGGCGCGACGAGCTGGGCTGGCGGTGCGGCGAGTGCGGGTTCAGCCGGCCGCCCGCGCGGTGGGCACTGGACGGTGACGCGGTCATCGACCCGGCCGGCACGGTGACCGAGCTCTCGCTGGCGCTGCCCGGCCGCGCGAACCGGTCGAACGCGGTGGTCGCCCTGGCCGTCGCCGAGGTGTTCGGGGTGAATCCCGCCCAGGCCCTGCAGAGGATGCGCTCGGTGACCTCGGTCGCTGGCCGGTACACCCAGGTGGAACGGGACGGGCGCCAGGTGCGGCTGCTGCTGGCCAAGAACCCGGCCGGGTGGCTGGAGGCGTTCGACGTCCTGGAGCCCGCCCCGGTGCCGGTGCTGCTCGCGGTCAACGCGCAGATCCCGGACGGCCGGGACACCTCCTGGCTGTGGGACGTGGACTACCGGGTGGTCCGCGACCGGCCGGTGTTCGTGGCCGGCGAGCGCGGCCTCGACCTGGCCGTGCGGCTCGAAGCCGACGGGGTCGCCTTCGAGATGGTCGCGGACATCGACGACGCGGTGAGCCGGGTCGCCCCCGGCCGGACCCTGGACGTGATCGCCAACTACACCGCGTTCCAGCAGATCCGGACCGCCGTCGGACGCGCGGCCTGAGGACGGAGACGGACGTCATGGGTGCACCCTGGGAGCCCGCCAGCAGCCGCCGCGGAGCGCACGCCCGCGGGCCCGCCGACCTGCGGCTGGTGTGGGTCTACCCGGACCTGCTCAGCACCTACGGGGACCGGGGCAACCTGATCATGCTGGAGCGCCGGGCCCGGCTGCGCGGCATCGGTGTGGAATCCATCATGGTCAACTCGGACCAGGCCGTCCCGCGCCAGGGCGACATCTACCTGCTGGGCGGCGGCGAGGACCTGCCCCAGGTCCTGGCGGCCCGGCGGCTGCGCGCGGACGGCGGGCTGGCCACCGCGGCGTCCCGCGGCTCGGTGGTGTTCGCCGTCTGCGCCGGGTACCAGCTGATCGGGACCGAGTTCGGCGGGGAGGAGGGCCAGCCGGTCACCGGGCTGGAGATCCTGGACATCGCCAGCGGGCGCGGTGAGCGGCGGGGTGTCGGCGAGATCCTGGCCGACGTGGATCCCGCGCTGGGCGTGCCACGCGCTCACCGGGTTCGAGAACCACCAGGGCATCACGCACGTGGGCCCGTCCGCCCGGCCGCTGGCCCAGGTCAGGCTGGGCGTCGGCAACGGGGACGGGACCGAGGGCGCCTACGCCGGCCGGGTGCTCGGCACCTACCTGCACGGGCCGGCCCTGGTACGCAATCCCGGGCTGGCGGACCTGCTGCTCAGCTGGGCGGTCGGCGCGCTGCCGCCGCTGGACCCGGCGTACGAGCAGTGGACCGGCCGGTTCCGCGACCAGCGCCTGGCGGCCGTTTCCAGCTGAACGCCGGGTGCGTTCCGCTGCCCCTCCCCCAGCCTGGGCCATCCGGGGCCGGGTGGGTCAGCCACGGATGAAATCAGCCGCAGTGAATATCATGAGCCGCGGTGAATCATGAGCCGCGGTGAATCAGTAGACGAGCGCCTGGGCGCCTTCCGCGCACGCTTCGGCGACGAAGGTGGTGGCGCCGGCGATGCGGACGCCCTCGATCACGTCCTCCGGGGTGATGTCCCGGCGGGCCGCGCACTGGGTGCACAACGAGATCGTCCCGCCCGTGAGCACCTTGGCCAGCAGCCCGGCCAGCGGGGGCGAGTGCGGCAGGCTGAAGTCGTCGGCCCGGCCGGGCAGCGCGAACCAGGAAGCCTCCCCGGTCAGCCACAGGGAGACCGGCACTCCGCTGACCACCGCCGTGGCGGCCACGTTGAACGCCTGGGCGCAGCGTTCCGGGTCGTCCTTCCCAGCGGTGATCTTGATAACGAGGCTCCGCGAGGTCATGACCGCACCTTAACGTGACCCGGCGGTTCCGGCATGGCGGATGCCGCCCGGCCGGGCGGCTCCGTACACTGCTGGGGTCAGGAGGGCGCTCATGCAGGCACTGGCCAGCGGGTTGATCCTGGTCGCCGTGTTCGTGGCGGTGACCGCGGCGGCCGGTTTCCTGGCCGTGCGGATGTTCACGGCCACCCGGGACACCGCTTCGCCGCCCGCCGCCGCGGGGCAGGGATCTTCGGGGGAGGCACCGGATGCCTGACGAGAAGCCGGACACCCCGGAGCTGCATCCCGATCTTGCCCCGCTCAGCTTCCTCCTCGGGCGCTGGGAAGGCGCCGGGGTGGGCGGGTACCCGACGATCGAGAGCTTCCGGTTCGGGCAGGAGATCTCGTTCGGCCATAACGGCAAGCCGTTCCTGGCCTACACCAGCCGGACCTGGCTGCTGGACGAGGACGGGACCCTGGTCCGGCCGCTGTCCACCGAGGCCGGGTTCTGGCGGCCGCAGCCGGACGGCCAGCTGGAGGTGCTGCTGGCCCATCCGACCGGGATCACCGAGATCTACGTCGGGCGAAATCACCGGGACCAAGATCGAGCTACGCACCGACGTGGTCGCCCGGACCACGTCGGCCAAGGACGTAACCGCCGGCCACCGGCTGTACGGGCTGGTCGGCCCGGAACTCGACCTGGGCTGGGCCTACGACATGGCGGCGATGGGCCAGCCGCTGCAGCCGCACGTCTCGGCCCAGCTCAAGAAGGCGGGCTAGCCAGCCAGGAGCCCCGGTCAGTTCTCCCGGCGCCAGTAGTTGGTGAACGCCTGCCCGCGCAGCAGCGACGTGGGCTGTTGGGTCACCTGGCGGCTCGACCGCTCCCACGCCGATGATCTTGTAGGTGCTCCACCACCGGGATACCAGGCCGCCGCGATGCCCGGCCGCGCTGGTCAGCATGACGCCCGAGAAACTCGCCGCCCGGTAATTGACCAGCGGCAGGATAGTGCCCGACGTGTCCGACGGGGCCTCGCTGATCACCTCGGCGGAGGAGCGGGTGCACGCCTTGGCCGCGCATTTCTCAGACCGGCTGAAATGCCGTCCCGTGGTCAGGTCCCGCAGGGTGAGGACGAATCTCCGGTGCTTCGCCTGATAATAGACGCTGACCACGATGGCATTACCTGCCTTGACCGCGAAAACTCCCGAAACGGGCTTCGGGTACATCTCATACCAGGCGTAGAACTGCGGCCGGGAACCGGCGCACCCGGCGGCCACGCCCAGCTGCTCGACGCTGGCGGAGCCCAGGCCGTCCAGCCCGGCCCAGTGCGAGGAGTAAGCGCCCGGCGTGCTCGCGCAGTCCACGTAGGGCACGAAGAACGCGGCCCGCACCGAGCGGAAGGCCGTTCCGGCCCGGGCCGCCGCGTATCCGGCCCAGTTCAGCGAGTGGACGACCACGTTGCGCCCGGCCAGCATGAGGCCCGGCCCGGCGTGGCCCGGCGCTGACACCATCGGCCCGCTCAGCGGGGGCGCTGGCGCCCGGCCCGGCCCGGTAAAGGCGCAAACGGTGAGCATCAGGGACAGCGTCGCGACGGCGGCACCGCCGCCGCGCCGGAGCTTGCGCATCTATCGTCCTTTCCCGCCCGGCGGCCGGCCGGGATCCGATGGGCAGTGAAAAGAGAGCCCGCGGACTACGGCGGGCCCGGGCCCTGACATTACGCGGCGCGGCCCAGAATGGAAAGGAAATGCGCCGGGGCTGGCGTGCATGTCGGGAGCGAATCCGGATATGCGCCCCGATTAATTAAAGTTTCCCGGTGTTATTGCCTGACTGGCGAAACGGGCCAAAAGTATCCGGGGAAATTAAAAACCCCCGGGCGGCTCCCGCGGCTGCTACGAGCAGTGCGGGGACTGGTTGGACGGACCAGTCAGCCCGGGGGTCCGGTGTCTGCCGAGTATTCGCCGGCCGCCTTCGCGGCGTGCCGAGCACTGCGGCGGGACGGCGGCTAGCGGACAGCCACCTCGCGAGTCCTACTGCTATGCATGCTGTTGGACCACCTCCTCTCCCGCGTTGCCGACAGGCTATGCGACCCCGGCGGGCCCAGGCAAACCCTTAATCCGGGCCCGGCTCGGGTGCGCTCCGGGCCGGGAACGGGATTACGCTTTCGGCCATGGAGCAGGCTTGGGATGAGGAGCTGCGGGCCCGGGGCTACCGGGTCACCCCGCAGCGCCAGCTTGTCCTGGAGGCGGTCACCAAGCTGGAGCACGCCACTCCGGAGGAGATCTGCGCCGACGTGCAGCAGACCGCGCGCGGGGTGAACATCTCCACCATCTACCGGGCGCTGGAGCTGCTGGAGGACCTCGGCCTGGTCACCCACACCCACCTGGGGCACGGCGCGCCCCGGTACCACCTGGCCGCCGAGGCCCAGCACGTGCACCTGCTCTGCTCCGGGTGCGGCCGGGTGACCCAGATCAGCCCGGAGGAGGTCCGCCCGCTGGTGACCGCGCTCACCGACGCCTACGGTTTCGAGACCAACGTCGGGCACCTGACCGTGCACGGCCGCTGCGCGGACTGCCGGCCCGCATAGCCTGGGCCCATGCAGAGTCCGTTGCTTGAGATCATCAGGCGCCGTCGCCGGAACCGGCACTCGACGCGGACGTCGCGGCCCACTACGGCGACCCGTACGCGGAGCAGCGCGCGCTGGCCGCCGCGGCGGGCCTGGTGGACCGCTCGCACCGGGGCGTGCTGCGGATCACCGGCGCCGACCGGCTGTCCTGGCTGCACAGCCTCACCACCCAGCGGCTGGACCAGCTGCCGCCGGGCGCGGCGGCCGAGGCGCTCATCCTCAGCCCCACCGGGCACATCGAGCACCACCTGACGCTCACCGACGACGGGACCGCGACCTGGCTCCACGTGGAGCCCGGCACCGCGGCGGCGCTGCTGGCGTTCCTGGAGTCGATGCGGTTCATGCTGCGGGTCGAGCCGGACGACGTCTCCGCCGGGTACGCGGTGCTCACGCTCATGGGCCCGGAGGCCGGGGTACCGCTGCCTGCGGACGTGGCCGCCGTGGTGCGCGGTTCGTTCGGTATCGATGTTCTCGTGCCGCGGGACCGGCTGGCCGCCGCGGCGGCGGAGCTGGCCGGCCACGGGCTGAGCTGGCCGGCCTGCTCGCCTACGACGCGCTGCGGATCGCCGCGCACCGGCCGCGGTTCGGCGTGGACACCGACCACCGGACCATCCCGCACGAGGTGGGCTGGATCGGCACCGCGGTGCAGCTGGACAAGGGCTGCTACCGCGGCCAGGAGACGGTGGCCCGGGTGCACAACCTCGGCCACCCGCCGCGGCGGCTCGTCTTCCTGCACCTGGACGGGAGCGAGGACCGGCTGCCGGGGCACGGGGACCCGGTCCAGCTCGAGGCGGCCACGGTGGGCTTTGTAGGCTCGGCCGCGCGGCACTACGAGCTCGGCCCGATCGGGCTCGCGCTGGTCAAGCGGACCACGCCGGTGGCGGCGACGCTGCTGGCGGGCGGGCTGCCCGCGGCCCAGGAGGTCATCGTGCCGCCGGACGCCGGGGCGAACGTGAAGGTGACCCTGAAGTCCCGGCCCGGGTTGCTGCGCTGAGAGATCTGGAGGAACGGACGGTGCTACGGCACATGCTGCTGGCCGCCTCGGGCAGTGACCGGGCGCGCCAGCTGATCAGCTCCGCTCCGCTGGCCCGGGGCGTCGTCGCCCGGTACGTGGCCGGGGAGAGCGCCGCCGACGCGGTCGCGGTCAGCCGCGACCTGATCGACGCGGGCCTGCTGGTCACCCTGGACTACCTGGGCGAGGACACCACGGACCCGGACCAGGCGGCCGCGGTGACCGCGGAGTACTGCGGGCTGCTCCGCCAGCTGGCCACGGCCGGGCTGTCCCGCGGCGGCCGGGCCGAGGTCTCGGTCAAGCCCACCGCCGTCGGGCTGCAGCTCCCCGAGCACGGGCGCAAGACGGCCACCGAGAACATCGCGCGGATCTGCGCCGCGGCCCGGGACGCGGGGACCACCGTCACCGTGGACGCGGAGGAGCACACCACGGCCGAGGCCACCCAGGCCATCGTGGCCGAGCCTGCGGCAGGACTTCCCCGACCTCGGCTGCGTGATCCAGTCGTCGCTGCGCCGGGCGGCCGGCGGACTGCGCGGCGCTGGCCCGCCCCGGCTCGCGGGTGCGGCTGTGCAAGGGCGCCTACGACTCGCCGGCCGCGGCCGCCTTCACCAGCCGGCCCGAGGTGGACCGCAGCTACGCCCGGTGCCTGCGGGCGCTGATGAGCGGCCCGGGCTACCCGATGGTCGCCACGCACGACCCGCGGCTGACCCGGATCGCCGCGGCCCAGGCGGTGCTGGAGCGGCGGGCCCCGGAAAGTTTCGAGTACCAGATGCTGTACGGCATCCGGCCCGCCGAGCAGCGCCGCCTCGCCGCGACCGGCGCCCAGGTCCGGGTGTACCTGCCGTACGGCCGGGACTGGTACGGCTACCTGGTCCGCAGGCTGGCCGAGCGGCCCGCCAACCTGACCTTCTTCCTGCGCTCGCTGGCCTCCTCCCGGTGACCGCGGCGGGCGTAAGCTCCAGCAGCGTGATCGGGATCTTCGGGGCCGGGAAGATGGGCGAGGCGCTCATCTCCGGGCTGCTGCGGGCCGGGCGGGCGCCGTCCGGGGTGGTCGCCGTGGTCCGGCGCCCCGAGCGGGCCGCAGCAGCTCCGGGACGGCTACGGCATCGCCGTGCTGTCCGCGGCCGAGGCGGCGAAAGACGCGGACACCCTCATCATCACGGTCAAGCCGCAGGACATGCTGCCGATGCTGGACGAGATCGCGCCGCACGTGCCCGCGGGCAAGCTGGTCATCTCGGTGGCGGCCGGCATCACCACCGGGGCGATCGAGCGGCGGCTCGGGGTGGAGGCGCCGGTGGTCCGGGTCATGTCCAACACCCCGGTGCTGGTGGACCAGGCGATGAGCGTCATCTCGCCGGGCGCGTTCGCCGGGCCGGAGCACCTGGCCCGGGCCGAGGAACTGCTCCGCCCGGTCGGCAAGGTGCTGCGCATCCCGGAATCCCAGCAGGACGCGGCCACCGCCCTGTCCGGCAGCGGCCCGGCGTACGTGTACTTCCTGGTCGAGGCCATGGTGGACGCGGGCATCCTGCTCGGCATGCCGCGCGGCACGGCCCTGGACATGGTGACCCAGGCGGTGTTCGGCGCGGCGACCATGCTGCGCGAGACCGGCGAGCACCCCGTCATCCTGCGCGAGGCGGTCACCTCCCCGGCCGGCACGACGATCGCGGCCATCCGCGAACTGGAACGGCACGGGGTGCGGGCCGCGTTCCTGGCCGCCATCGAGGCGGCCCGGGACCGGGGCCGGGAACTGGGGAGCGGATGACCTGCAGCCTGCACGTGGCCTGGGACGACCGGCTGATCAGCTACGACTTCGGGCCGGGGCACCCGCTGGCGCCGGTCCGGGTGGAGCTGACCATGGCGCTGGCCCGGGAGTTCGGGGTGCTGGACGCGCCCGGGGTGGTCATGGCCGTGCCCGAGCCCGCCACCCCGGGCCAGCTCGAGCTGATCCACGACCGGAGCTACATCGGCGCGGTCCGGCTCGCGGAACCGGACCTCTCCTTCGGCCTGGGCACGCCGGACAACCCGGTGTTCCCCGGCATGCACGAGGCGTCGGCCCTGGTGGCCGGGGCCACCCTGGCCGCCGCGGAGGCGGTGTGGACGGGAGCGGCGGAGCACGGCGTCAACGTGGCCGGCGGCCTGCACCACGCGATGCGCGCCAGGCCAGCGGGTTCTGCGTCTACAACGACCCGGCCATCGCGATCAGCTGGCTGCTGCGGGCCGGCGCCCAGCGGATCGCCTACGTGGACATCGACGTGCACCACGGCGACGGGGTCCAGGCCGCCTTCTACGACGACCCCCGGGTGCTCACGATCAGCCTGCACGAGCACCCGATGACGCTGTTCCCGGGCACCGGCCTGCCCCGGGAGGCCGGCGGCCCGGATGCGGACGGCTCGGCGGTGAACGTGGCGCTGCCCGCCGGCACCGGCGACGCGGGCTGGCTGCGGGCCTTCGACGCGGTGGTGCCGCCGCTGCTGCGGGCCTTCCGACCCGGACATCCTGGTCAGCCAGCACGGGTGCGACAGCCACCGGCTCGACCCGCTGGCCCACCTGGAGCTGAGCGTGGACGCGCAGCGGGTCGCGCACCAGCGGCTGCACCAGCTGGCCCACGAGTGCGCGGGCGGCCGCTGGCTGCTGACCGGGGGCGGCGGCTACGAGCTGGTCCAGGTGGTGCCCCGGACCTGGACCCACCTGCTGGCCGAGGCGGCCGGGGCGCCGGTCGACCCGCAGTCCGTCATCCCGCAGCGGTGGCGCGAGTTCTGCCTGGCCCGCACCGGTATCGACGGACCAGAAATGATGACCGACGGTGACGACGCCAATTACTCTCCGTTTGAAGGCGGTTATGATCCGGCGGATCCGGTGGACCGGGCCGTGATGGCCACCCGCAGTGCCGTTTTCCCGCACCACGGACTTTTCCCCGGCCTGTGATCTAGAGGGGGCCTAGCGGCGGGGTTGCCCTTTTCCGCACAAGACTTACGCTGGGGACGGAGGTGACTGATGCGCTGAATCCGGCCAAGCGCACTCGGCTCCGTGCGGAAGAGGGATGGGCAGATGGCTGCAGGCGAAACTCCGCTCAGTGACGTCAGGTTCCTGACCGTGGCCGAGGTGGCCTCGATCATGCGCGTGTCCAAGATGACCGTCTACCGGCTGGTGCACTCCGGTGAGCTGGAGGCCATCCGGGTGGGCCGGTCGTTCCGGGTCCCCGAGCAGGCGGTCAACCGGTACCTGAAGGGCTCATTCGTCGCGGCCAGCTGATGGGTGCTGCCCGAGGGCGGGTCACGGGTGAGCCCCCGGGGCGGGTACTCTCTATGGTTGGCGTGTGCCCAGCCAACCGGCATCGGGCGAAAGCGTCGCATGCCTGGTTGCCGGCCTCCCTCCAGAGGCCAGGATCCCGAGTGAGGGTGGTGTTGTGGGCTCCGTCATCAAGAAGCGCCGCAAGCGCATGGCCAAGAAGAAGCACCGCAAGCTGCTGCGCAAGACGCGCGTGCAGCGCCGCAACAAGAAGTAGCCACAGGGGGGCACCGTGCGCCGGGCGGGGGAGCCGGGCAGCGACCCGGACGGGACAATCAATATCGGGCCCAACGGGACCGCGCCGCGGCCGCTCCCCCTGGCCCGGGACCTGGTCCCACGGGGCTGGGCGACCGGCGGTGGTGCGGCTCCCGGCTGGACCGCGCCGCGCTGGGCCCGCGCTGACGGGCCCGTGAACGCCGGGGCGGCCGGTCCGCCCGGGTCCGGGAACCGGGACAACGGCGCCGGCGGGAGCTGGCAGGAGCGGCTCGCCGCCGTGGCCGATTTCGCGCGCCGCCAGGTGACCGGGGAGGGCGAGGTCGACGAGTTCGGTTTCGACCCCGAGTTCAATTCCCGGCTGCTGATCCCGCTGGCCCGGGTGCTCTACCAGCAATGGTTCCGGGTCCAGCTGCGCGGGCTGGAGCATGTGCCCGCGTCCGGCGCGGCGCTGCTGGTGGCCAACCATTCCGGGGTGCTGCCGTTCGACGCGATCATGCTGCAGACCGGCCTGCACGACGAGCATCCCGCCCATCGCGACCTGCGGCTGCTCGGCGCGGACCTGGTCTACGAGGTGCCCGGGCTGGCCCATCTGGCCCGCCGGGCCGGTCATATCCCGGGCCTGCCCGGCGAACGCGCACCAGCTGCTGGCCGACGGCGAACTGGTCGGCGTCTTCCCCGAGGGCTTCAAGGGGATCGGCAAGCCGTTCAGCGAGCGGTACCAGTTGCGCCGGTTCGGCCGCGGCGGGTTCGCGGTGTCGGCCATCCGGGCCGGGGTGCCGATCATCCCGTGCGCGATCGTGGGCGCGGAGGAGATCTACCCGATGCTGGCCAACGCCGGGCCGCTGGCCAGGCTGCTCGGGCTGCCCTACTTCCCGGTCACCCCCCTGTTCCCGTGGCTCGGCCCGGTCGGCGCGATCCCGCTGCCGTCGCAGTGGATCATCGAGTTCTGCCCGCCGGTGCCGACGGCCGGGTACCCGGCCGGCGCATGGCGGGACGCGGCGGTCATCGACCGGGTGACCGAGGAGGTCCGCGGCACGGTGCAGCAGGCGCTGGACCGGCTGCTGGACGAGCGGGGACCTGCCTTCGGCTGAGGCTCGGCCTCTGCCTTCGGCTGAGGCTCGGCCTCAGGAGTCGTGATTTCTCCGGTGCTTGCGGTGCAGCGCGATCCCGGCCGCGATCCCGCCGGCCACCGCCCCGGCGCCGGCCGCGGTGGGCAGCGCGATCAGGGTGGCCCGGCGGCCGGACCGGAAGTCGTGCACCGGCCAGTCCTGGCGCCGGGCCTCGGCGAGCAGGTCGCTGTCCGGGTTCACCGCGTGCGGGTGGCCGACCAGCGTCAGCATGGGCAGGTCGTTGGCCGAGTCGCTGTACGCGGAGCAGCGGTCCAGGTTCAGGCCCTCGCGCTCGGCCAGCGCGGCCACCGCCGCCGCCTTGGCCTCGCCGTGCAGCAGCCCGCCGACCAGCCGGCCGTTGTAGACGCCGTCCACCGACTCGGCCACGGTGCCCAGCGCCCCGGTCAGCCCCAGCCGCTGGGAGATGACCGTGGCCAGCTCCACCGGGGTCGCGGTGACCAGCCAGACCCGCTGGCCGGCCCGCAGGTGCCCCTGGGCGAGCTGCCGGGTGCCCTCCCAGACCCGGTCGGCCATGGTCTCGTCGAAGATCTCCTCGCTCAGGCTGACGATGTCCGCCACCTTGTGCCCGGCGACGAACGCCAGCGCGGCCTCCCGGGCCGCCTCGATGTGCCCGGTGTTCTCCGCGCCGCGGGCCCGGAAGTACACCTGCCCCCAGGCGATCCGGGCCAGGTCCCGCGCGCCGAACATCTTGCGGGCGGCCAGGCCGCGGGCGAAGTAATAGATGGACGCGCCCCGCATCAGCGTGTTGTCCACGTCGAAGAACGCGCCCGCGGTCGGGTCTGGCACCGGCGGCGCCTGGGTGGTCACCTCGGCGGCGGCCGCGGACGCCGCCCCGGCCAGAGCTGCGCGGTCCCGCCGCAGGGTCCTCATGAGCGCCGATTTTACAAACCTGGCGGCCCGCGGGACCGGCCTGGTCACGCATCTGCACGTCATAGTCGCCGCTCGTCAGGCACCATAGGCAGCAATGTCTATTTCGTTCCTCGGCGCGCTGGCCGGGACCCTCGCCGCTCTGGCCGGCGCGGGCCTGCTGATCCGGCTGTGCGCCCGGGCCTTCCGGATGGACCTGGTGGCCTTCGTGGTCGCCCTGGGCGGGCTGGCCATCGCGCTGGCCGCCCAGGCGCTCGGCTACCACCGCGGGTTCGGGCCCACCACGTTCCGCGCCGCCCAGCTCGGCGCGGCCCTGATCGCCCCGCTCGCGCTGTGCTGGGGCATGGTCGAGCTGACCGCGAAGAGCCTGGTGGCCCGGTTCGCGGCCCGGCTGTGCCTGGGCGGCCTGTTCGTGGTCGCGGCGGTCATCCTGGCCACCGACGTGCTCAGCTCGCAGCCGTTCAGCCGGGCCTGGCCGGCCGCCCGGATGCACTTCGAGTTCCTCCCGCTCGGGCTGCTGGCGGTGGTCGCGGTCGTGGTTGTCGGCACCGCGGCCGGGACGCTGGCCACCGTGGGCGTCCGGGCCGGGCGCGACCCGCGCTGGCGGCCGGCCCTGCCCGCGGCGGCCGCGGCCGCCGCCGGGGCGGTGGCCACCCAGGGGCTGCTCGTGCACCTCCCGGTGAACTCCGCCGACGTGGTGCTGTGCCTGGTCGCCGTGGCCGGCGCCTGGCTGGCCGGGGACCGGGCCGCCCGGGTCCCGCTGGCCGCGCTGCGCCACGGCCGGGACGGCGGCGGCCGGGACGGCGCGCGGCCGGGCCGCGAGGCGGCCCCGGGCTGGGCGGCCAACGGCGCGGGCCGGGCCGGCTACGCCGGGGACGACTCACTGGACCTGTACCGCGACGGGTACCGCAGCTACGACGACTCCGGCGGCTACGTCGCCACCGGCGGCTACGGCGACACCGGGAGCTTCATGGCGCCCGGGGGGTACGGGGAGACCGGCGGCTACCCGGCCCAGCCCGGCGGCGGGTACGACGGCTACCCGGACACCGGCGGCTTCGCCAGCTACCCGGGGGCCGGGTACCCCGGGTCCCGCGGGGACGCCGGCCGGCCTGCCGCCGGAGCCGGTGACCGGCGCGTTCGATGCGCTCTACCGGGACAGCGGGCCCGCCCCCCGGGGCGGGGAGGCGGCGGCGGGCGCGGCGCCCGGCCGGCCCGGCCGCGGGGGAGAACGGGGTGGCGGACTCGATCGAGTTCGCCACCGGGATGCAGCTGGCCGCGCTGGAGGAGGCCGTGCTGGCCGAGGCGGCCCGGGACCGGGCGGCCGGCGGCGGCCCGGCCGGGACGGGCGGCCCAGCCGGGACGGGCCGGGCGGATGCCCCGGGCGGCCGGGGTGCGGGGAGCGGGGCGGGTGACCTCGACCTCGACGTCAACACCGACCGGCTCTACGGCCAGATCGCCATCTACACGCTGCTCGAGGCGGGGGCGGCCGAATTCGACCGGCTGTCCGGCGAGGTGCTGGCCAAGGTCCGGACCGGTGAGCCGCACACCCTGGTGTACGTGGTGCACCAGGTCCCGTCCGCGCCGTTGCAGCGCATCCTCTACCAGGTGTACCGGGACCGGAATGCCTACGACGAGCACCAGCGGCAGCCGTACGTGACCGACTTCGACGCCCGGCTCCGGCCGCTGGTGCTGGCCACCAACGTGATCGAGCTGGGCGTGAGCGAGCTCAAGGTGGCCGCGCTGCGGGCCCGGTCGGCGGGCCGGGGGCAGCCACGGTGAGCGGCCGGGGCGGCGCGTCGAGCGGGCGCGCACCGCATCACCCTGCTCTCCCGGCCGGGCTGCCACCTGTGTGACACGGCCCGGGAGGTGATCGCCCGGGTGGCCGCCGATCTCGGCGTGCCCTGGGAGGAACGGGACATCACCCGCTCCGAGGCGGATCTGCGCGAGTACGGGGACACGATCCCGGTCACCCTGATCGACGGGGTCCAGCACGACTTCTGGCGGGTCAGCGAGGGCCGCCTGCGCGCGGCCCTGTCCCGCTGACGAGGCCTTCCGCGGGGGGCCGGAGGCGGCGGACGGCGGGGGTTCCGGGGGAGCCCCCCCGGGCTGACGGCTGACTTTGTGCAAACGTTCACAAGGGCGTACCGTGGAATTCGCCAGCTCTGGTCTATTCCCTCAGGAGAGCGTCCGGCGCATGTCACGCCGTGCAGTGTCCGCGAATGGAAGTCAGGGCATCCCCGAGGCAACCATCGCCCGCCTCCCCGTATACCTGCGTGTCCTGTACGCCTTCGCGGAACAGGACATCCCCACCGTGTCCAGCGAGGAACTGGCCGCCGCCGCCGGGGTCAACTCGGCCAAGCTGCGCAAGGACCTCTCGCACCTGGGCTCCTACGGCACCCGCGGGGTGGGCTATGACGTGGAGTACCTCGTCTACCAGGTGTCCCGGGAGCTGGGCCTGACCCAGGACTGGCCGCTGATCATCGTCGGGGCCGGGAACCTGGGCCGCGCGCTGGCCAATTACGGCGGATTCGCCTCCCGCGGCTTCCGTATCGCGGCCGTGCTGGACAGTGACCCCGAGGCGGTCGGCACCCAGATCGCCGGGCACCGGGTGCTGGACGTGGAGCAGATCGAGCAGGTGGTGGCGCGGCACCGGGTGTCCATCGGGGTGATCGCCACGCCCGCGGGCACCGCGCAGGCGGTGTGCGACCGGCTGGTGGCAGCCGGTGTCACCAGCATCCTTAATTTTGCGCCTGTCGTCCTCAATGTGCCTAGCGGCGTCGACGTGCGTAAGGTTGACCTGTCTATTGAGTTGCAGATTCTCGCTTTCCACGCGCAGCGGAGGTCAGTGGTGCGCGTTCCTCAGGACGTCCAGGCGGTCAGCCCATGAGCGTGCTGGTCGTCGGCCTGAGCCACAAGAGCGCCTCGCTGGATGTGCTGGAGCGCGCCGTGGTCAGCGGCGACGCGCTCGGCAAGCTGCTGCGGGACGTGTCCCAGGCGCCGCCGGTGGCCGGCGCGTTCGTGGTGTCCACCTGCAACCGGGCCGAGGTCTACGCCGAGGTGGACAAGTTCCACGCGGGCGTGTCCGCCATCTGTGACCTGCTGGCCCGGCACTCCGGCATCCCGCTCGGCGAGCTCACTCCCCACCTGTACGTGCACTACGAGGACCGGGCCGTCCAGCACCTGCTCGCCGTGGCCTGCGGGCTGGAATCCATGGTGCTGGGCGAGAGCCAGATCCTCGGCCAGGTCCGCAAGGCCCTCGGCACCGCCCGGGAGCAGGGCACGCTCAGCCGCCCGCTCAGCGAACTGGGGACGCTGGCGCTGCACACGGCCAAGCGGGCGCACGCCGAGACCGGCATCGACCGGGCCGGGGCGAGCCTGGTCACCGTGGGGATCGAGGCCGCGCTGGGCACGCTGCCCGGCGGCCGGGACGGCCAGCCGCCCCTGGCCGGGCTGGGGGTGCTGGTGGTCGGGGCGGGCTCGATGAGCTCGCTGGCCGCCACCACCGCGGCCCGGATGGGCGCCGCCCAGATCGTGGTGGCGAACCGCAGCCCGGGCCGGGCCGGGAAGCTGGCCGCGGCCGTGGGCGGCACCGCCATCGACATGACCGGGCTGGCCGGCGCCATCGCCGCGGCCGACCTGGTGATCACCTGCACCGGGGCGACCGGCACGGTGATCAGCACCGACCTGGTGGCCCAGGCGCTCGAGGCGCGCGCCGCCGCGGCGGCCGCCGGCCGCCGCCGCCCGCTCTTCCTGCTCGACCTGGCGCTGCCCCGTGACGTGCAGCCGGAGGTGGCCGGCCTGCCCGGGGTGAGCCTGCTCGGGCTGGACGCGCTGGGGCACCGGTCCGCGCCGGGGCTGCCCGGCGTGGCCCTGCGCGAGGCCGATGTGGCCGCCGTGCGGGCCATCGTGGCCGAGGAGTTCGCCGCCCGGGTGTCCGCGGTGCACGCGGCCCGGGTCGCGCCGACCGTGGTCGCGCTGCGGGCCAAGGCGGCCACCGTGGTGGACGCGGAAATGGCCCGGCTCGCGGGCCGGCTGCAGCTGGAAGATCACCGCACGCTGCAGGAGGTGGAACGGGCCATGCGGCGGGTGGTGGACAAGCTGCTGCACGCGCCCACGGTGCGGGTCAAGGAACTGGCCGGGTCACCGGGCGGCGACTCCTACGAGGACGCCCTGCGGGTGCTGTTCGACCTCGACCCGGCCGTGATCGCCGCGGTGACCGTGGCCGACGGCGCGGCGGTGGAGCCTGACAGCGATGCGGTGCAGGCCGGCAACGCGGCGGGGCAGACCGCCGGAGAGGACGACACGTGAGCAGGCCGCCGCTGCGGCTCGGCACCCGCAAGAGCCCGATGGCCCTGGCCCAGTCGGGCCAGGTGGCCAGGCTGATCACCGAGCGCACCGGGGCCGAGGTGGAACTGGTCGGGCTGACCACGTTCGGCGACGTCACCCGGGCCGAGCTGGCCCAGATCGGCGGCACCGGGGTCTTCGTCAGCGCGCTCCGGGAGAGCCTGCTGGCCGGGGAGATCGACCTGGCCGTGCACTCGCTCAAGGACCTGCCGGTCGGGCCGGTGCCCGGGCTCGACCTGGCCGCCGTGCCGGCCCGCGATGACCCGCGGGACGCGCTGGCCGCCCGGGACGGCGCCAAGTACGCGGACCTGCCGCCCGGCGCCCGGGTCGGCACCGGCTCTCCGCGGCGCGCCGCCCAGCTCCGGCTGCTCCGGCCGGACATCCACCCGGTCCCGGTCCGCGGCAACGCGGGCACCCGGCTGGCCAAGGTGACCTCCGGGGAACTGGACGCTGTGCTGCTGGCCCACGCCGGCCTGGCCCGGATCGGCCGGCTGGACGCGGTGACCCAGGTCTTCGAGCCGGAGGAGATGCTGCCCGCCCCGGGCCAGGGCGCGCTGGCGGTCGAGTGCCGCAGCGCCGACACCGTCCTGGCCGGGCTGCTGGCCAGCGTGGACGACCCGGCCAGCCGCTGCGCCATCACCGCGGAACGTGCCGTGCTGGCCGCGTTGCAGGCCGGGTGCAGCGCACCGGTGGGCGCGTATGCTGCCGGGACGGAGTTGCTGCAGGTGAGAGCGGTTGTCGCCGCAGTCGATGGGGGGTCTGCGGTGCGTGCGAGTGCCAGCGGCCCGGCGGCCGAGGCGGGCCGCCTCGGCCGCGACGTCGCCGACGACCTGCTGCGCCGTGGCGCGGCACGGTACATGGGCATGCCTTCGGAACTGACCAGCAACGGGGACGATGCATCGTGAGCATGACATCCACGACGAACAACGACGACGCGGCGGCCACGCCGCCGCAGCACGCGGCCGCGGCGGCCACGTCCGCCGCCGGCCACCCGGCCCAGCCGGGCATGGTGGCCTTCGCGGGCACCGGCCCGGGCGGCCCGGAGCTGCTCACCGTCCGCGCGGCCTACCTGATCGGCCGGGCCGACCTGGTGGCCGGCCGCCCCGAGGTGATCGACAGCGTCCGGGACCTGATCCCGGCGGGCGCGGAGATCCGTGACCTGGCCGACCTGGACGCCGAGCCGGAGATGCTGGCGGCGGCCGCGCGGGCCGGGCGGCTGGCCGTCGCGCTGTACGGCGGGGACCCGCTGCTGTTCGGCCCGGCCGCCGGGCACGTGGCCGCGTGCGCCCGGGCCGGGGCCCGGTTCGAGATCGTGCCCGGGGTGCCCGCGGCCACCGCGGTGCCCGCCTACGCCGGCATCCCGCTGACCTCCGAGGCGGCCGGGGACGTCCGGATCGTGCACGCCACCGACGTCAGCCGGGTCGCGGGGGACGGGCCGCCGCCACGCACCCTGGTCATCCTGGGCGCCGAGGCCGGGCCGCCCGACCTGGCCAAGATGCTGACCGCGGCGGGCTGGCCGGACTCCACGCCGTTCACCATCACCTGGAACGGCGCGACCACCGAGCAGCTCACGGTGACCTGCGCGCTGGGCTCGGTGACGGCCGACCTCAAGGCGGCCGGCGTCAACCTGCTCACCGAGACCGGCCCGGCCGTGGCCGTGGTGGGCGAGGCCGCCGCCGCGCACCAGGAGCTGTCCTGGTACGAGACCAAGCCGCTGTTCGGCTGGCGGGTCCTGGTGCCGCGGACCAAGGAGCAGGCCGGGTCGGTCTCGCAGCGGCTGCGGGCGCACGGCGCGGTGCCGGAGGAGGTGCCGACCATCGCGGTGGAGCCGCCGCGGACCCCGCAGCAGATGGAGCGGGCGGTCCGGGGCCTGGTCACCGGGCGCTACCAGTGGGTCGCGTTCACCTCGGTGAACGCGGTCCGCGCGGTGCGCGAGAAGCTGGAGGAGTACGGCCTGGACGCGCGGGCCTTCGCCGGCGTCAAGGTGGCCGCGGTGGGCGAGCAGACCGGGCGGGCGCTGGCCGAGTTCGGCATCAAGCCGGACCTCATCCCCGAGGGCGAGCAGTCCGGCGAGGGCCTGGCCAAGGCCTGGCAGCCGTACGACAGCGCGCTGGACCCGATCAACCGGGTGCTGCTGCCCCGCGCCGACATCGCCACCGAGACGCTGGTCGCCCGGCTCACCGAGCTGGGCTGGGAGGCGGAGGACGTGACCGCGTACCGGACGGTCCGCGCGGCGCCCCCGCCCGCCCCGGTCCGGGAGGCGATCAAGGGCGGCGGCTTCGACGCGGTCCTGTTCACCTCGTCCTCCACGGTGCGCAACCTGATCGGCATCGCCGGGAAGCCGCACGCGGTGACCGTGATCGCGGTGATCGGCCCGCAGACCGCGCGGACCGCCGCCGAGTTCGGCCTGCGGGTGGACGTGCAGGCACCCAAGGCGTCCGCGACCGCCCTGGTGGACGCGCTGGCCGAGTACGCAGCGAGCGCGCGCGACGCGGCCATCGCGGCCGGGGAGACGGTACGCAAGCCGAGTGAGCGGCGCCGCGGGGCCCGCAGGCGCCTGCGCTGACGGGAGGACATGGGTTGAGCACGGGATATCCGCAGATCCGGCCGCGGCGGCTGCGCCGCACCCCGGCGCTGCGCCGCCTGGTCGCGCAGACCAGCGTGCAGCCGTCGGACCTGGTGCTGCCGATGTTCGTCAAGGAGGGCATCGGCGAGCCGCAGCCCGTGTCCTCGATGCCGGGCGTGACCCAGCACACCCGGGACAGCCTGCGCAAGGCCGCGGTCGAGGCGGTGGAGGCCGGGGTCGGCGGGCTGATCCTGTTCGGCGTGCCCGCGGTGAAGGACGGCCGCGGCTCGGCGGCCGACGACCCGGCGGGCATCCTCAACGCCGCCCTCGGTGACCTGGCCGCCGAGGTCGGCGACGCCACCGTGCTCATGGCCGACCTGTGCCTGGACGAGTACACCGATCACGGTCACTGCGGGCTGCTCACCCCGGCCGGCGAGGTGGACAACGACGCGACGCTGGAGCGGTACGCCTCCATCGCGGTGGCCCAGGCGGCGGCCGGGGTGCACATGGTGGCGCCCAGCGGCATGATGGACGGCCAGGTCGCCGCGATCCGGGCCGCCCTGGACGGGGCCGGTTACCCGGACGTGGCCATCTGCGCCTACTCGGCCAAGTACGCCTCCGCCTTCTACGGGCCGTTCCGTGACGCGGCCGAATGCGCCCCGCAGTTCGGCGACCGGGCCGCCTACCAGCAGGACCCGGGGGCCGGTGACGCACTGCGGGAGATCGCGCTGGACGTCGCCGAAGGCGCGGACATCGTGATGGTCAAGCCCGCGCTGCCCTACCTGGACATCATCGCCGCTGCGGCGAGCAGTGTCCCGGTACCTGTCGCCGCCTACCAGGTGAGCGGGGAGTACGCGATGGTCGAGGCGGCGGCGGCGAACGGCTGGGTGGACCGGGACCGGGTCATCGGCGAGACGCTCACCGCCATCCGGCGGGCCGGGGCGAGCATCATCCTGACCTACTGGGCGGCCGAGGTAGCCCGGGCCCTGCGGTGATACCCACGTGACCCCCGGGACCATGGTGACGGGATCGGCGCAACGCGTTTCCGTTCGGCAACATATGCGCATCCGGTAGGGCGCTTGCCTGCGCGCAGCGTTGCTGACCGGCCATTATCTGTAAAGGGGAACCCTGTCACCTCACGCCGGACTGGAGCCTGATGGTCGCACCGGTACTGCGCCGTAACCGGCGCAGGGAAGGCAGCCGGCTGGCCGCGGCCGCCGCCACGTATGCCGCCCGCGGCTGGCCGGTGTGCCTGGGTGCCCACCCGCCGCCCGATGCGCGCAGCACCGGCCGTGCCTGCTCCTGCGATCGGGTCGGCTGCCCGGCCCCCGCCGCGCACCCGATGTCCCCGGCCTGGCACATGCTGGCCAGCTGCGACCCGGGCGAGGTGCGCCAGCGGTGGGAGCGCTACCCGGAGGCGAACATCATCCTGCCCACCGGGCACGTGTTCGACGTGCTGGACGTGCCCGCCGCGGCGGGCAGCGCCGCGCTGGACGCGATGCGCCAGGCCGGCGTCAGCCACCGGGCCGGTGGCGGCGGGCGCCGGGCGGACCCTGTTCTTCGTGGCCACCCGCGGTGCGCCCGAGGACGAGGACGAATGGTGGTCGTGCCAGCTGGACTGCGAGCCGGAGGACGTCGGGGAGGTGGCCGGGCTGCGCTGGCACTGCCGGAACAGCTATGTGCTGGCCCCGCCGTCCCGGGACCCGGCGTGGGGCCGCCGCCCGGTGGGTATGCCCTCCGGACGAGCATGCGGCGCTGCCCGATGCGGTGCGCCTGCTGGAGTTCCTGGCCGACGCGATCGAGGAGGGGCTTCCCAGGTGAGTGGTGCGGGCCGGTCGGCGGAATTGTTCAGCCGGGCCAGTGCGGTGATCCCGGGCGGGGTGAACTCGCCGGTACGGGCGTTCGGCGCGGTGGGCGGGGTGCCGGTGTTCATGGCGTCCGGCCAGGGTGCCTACCTCACCGACGTGGACGGCCGGCGCTACGTGGACCTGGTGTGCTCCTGGGGGCCGATGATCCTGGGGCACGCCCATCCGGACGTGATCGCCGCGGTGACCGGGGCAGCCGCCAGGGGCACCTCGTTCGGCACCGCCACCCCCGGCGAGGTGGCGCTGGCCGAGGAGATCGTGGCCCGCGCTCCGGTGGAGAAGGTCCGGCTGGTCAACTCGGGCACCGAGGCCACCATGACCGCGGTCCGGCTGGCCCGCGCCTTCACCGGGCGCCGGGTCGTGGTGAAGTTCGCCGGCTGTTACCACGGGCACGTGGACGCGCTGCTGGCCGCGGCCGGGTCCGGGGTGGCCACCTTCGGGCTGCCCGACTCGCCCGGGGTCACCGGCGCCGCGGCGGCGGACACCCTCGTCCTGCCGTACAACGACGCGCTCGCCGTCCGCCAGGCCTTCGTCGAGCACGGGCCCCGGATCGCCTGCGTCATCACCGAGGCCTGCCCGGCCAACATGGGCGTCGTGCCCCCGGTGGGCGGCTTCAACGAGATGCTGGCGCAGCTGTGCCACGAGCATGGCGCGCTGCTGATCATGGACGAGGTGCTGACCGGGTTCCGGATCACCGCCTCCGGCTGGTACGGCCGGGAGGGGGTGGCCGGCGACCTGACCACGTTCGGCAAGGTGATGGGGGGCGGCCTGCCCGCCGCGGCGTTCGGCGGCCGCAGCGAGATCATGGACCGGCTGGCGCCGAGCGGGCCCGTCTACCAGGCGGGCACGCTGTCCGGGAACCCGCTGGCCACCGCGGCCGGGCTGGCCACCCTGCGGGGCTGCACCCCCGAGGTCTACGCGCGGGTGGATGAGGTGGCCGCCACCATCGCCAAGCTGGCGGGCGACGCCCTCGGCGCGGGCGGGGTGCCGTTCCGGCTGCAGGAGGCGGGCAGCCTGTTCTCGGTGTTCCTCGGCAGCGACCAGGCCGTCCGCGACTACGGCGAGGCGCGCGGGCAGTCCGCCGCGGCGTACGCGGCGTTCTTCCACGCCATGCTGGAGCAGGGCGTGTACCTGCCGCCGTCCCCGTTCGAGGCGTGGTTCGTGTCCGCCGCGCACGACGAGGAGGCGGTCGACCGGATCGCGGCCGCGCTGCCCGCCGCCGTCCGCGCCGCCGCGGCCGCCCTCGGCTGACGCCACCGGCCGGGAAATCATCAGCCGTTAGGCCCGGACCCCCCAGGCGGGGTCGGATCCTAACCATTGATTGAACGGCGGCTATCCGATCGCGATGCAGACGATGCCGGCCGCGATGGCGACGGCGGCGGTGAGGCGGCGGGCCAGGCCGCCCTCGCCCAGCATCCGGCGGCCGAGCAGCACCCCGGCCAGCACGCTCACCTCGCGGGCCGGGGCCACCGCGCTGACGGCGGTGAAGCTCATCGCGGCCAGCACCAGGATGTAGGCCAGCGGGTACAGCACCGCGGCGCCGGCCACCTGGCGGGGGTAGCCGTGCCACACCCGCGCTGTCCGCTGCCGGGCGCGCAGCGCGAACGGGGCCAGCACCAGCGCCATCACCGGCAGCGAGGCGTACCCCTGCAGCAGCGGGGGCACCTTGAGGGTGCTGACCGCGTACTTGTCCCACAGCGTGTAGGTGGCGATGAACATCCCGGTCACCAGCGCGAACACCAGGGCCCGCCGGGGTGGGGGACTGCCTGCCGGGCCATTACCCGCGGGCACGCCGAGGGTCAGGACCCCGAGCACGACCAGCACGATGCCGGCCACCCCGGCCGGCCCGGGGCGCTCGCCGAGCAGCACGATCCCGGCCAGCGCGGCCAGCAGCGCGCCGCTGCCCCGGCCGACCGGGTACACCAGGGACAGGTCACCGAGCCGGTAACCCGATTGCAGGAACAGGAAGTAGCCGACCTGGAGCAGCCCGGTGCCGGCCAGGAAGACCCAGCTGAGCGCGGTGAGCCGGGGCGGGCTCAGGGCCAGGCTGATCGCCACCACCGGCGTGTAGACCGCGGTGGCGGCCAGCGAGATCAGCCAGATGAACGAGGTGCCGCCCGTCACCGACGCCTGCTTGGTGAACAGGTTCCAGGTGGCGTGCGCGACGGCGGCGATCAGGATCAGCGTGATAGCGGTGGGGCTCACGGGGGGCGGCTCCAGGTCCGGCCCGGAGCGCCGGCGGGCGGATCCAGGCATGCGAACGGCAGAGCCCTCGAGGTTTCTATCCCGTCAGGTGTGGGCTCCGGCGCCGGTGGCGGACCCGCCACCCCGGCCGTGCCTGGCGCCGCTCGGTCCGGTCCGTCCCGTCCTCGTTATGGGGCCCGTCCGGGCTGCCCTGCGGGCAGGGCGCGGGCGGGACGCGGAACCCTAGGCGCAACCACAAGCTGGGCCCAGTCTACGTGCGGCCGGTTCATCTCCTGGCTGCCGTCCGGTAACCCGCGGGCCGGGACGGGACACCCGGCGGCCCGGCCGGGACCCGGCGGCCCGGCCGGGGATACCGGCCGGGGATACCGGCCGGGGATACCGGTCGGCACGCTGCCGGTAGGCTGTGCCCGCCATGACTGCGACATCCGGCTCCAGCGCCGGGGCCGGCGGAGCGTTCTCGCCCGGTCCCGGCCGGGCCGTGCTCCACCTGGTGCGGCACGGCGAGGTCTACAACCCCCAGGGAGTGCTCTACGGCCGCCTCCCCGACTTCCACCTGTCCGAGGACGGGCGGCTGATGGCCAAGGCCGCGGCCGGGTTCCTGGCCGGGCGGGACGTGGTGGCCCTCTGGTCCTCGCCGCTGGACCGCACGCTGGAGACGGCGGCCCCGCTGGCCGCGCAGTTCGGCCTGGAGGTGGTCACCGACCAGCGGCTGATCGAGCCGACCAACCGCTTCGAGGGGACGACGGTCGGCGTCGGCTCCGGAGCGCTGCGCAACCCGGCCAACTGGCGGTACCTGTGGGATCCGTTCCGGCCGTCCTGGGGTGAGCCGTACCGGGCCATCGCCGCCCGGATGCTGTCGGTCATGGCCGAGGTGGCCCGGGCCGCCCAGGGCCACGAAGCGGTCTGCGTGAGCCACCAGCTGCCGATCTGGACCGCCCGGCGGGCGGCCGAGGGCCGGCACCTGTGGCATGACCCGCGCCATCGCCAGTGCGCGCTGGCCAGCGTGACCAGCTTCACCTACACCGGGGACACCATCACCGGCATCAGCTACGCGGAGCCGGCCGGCTCCGGGCGGCCGCAGGTGCCGGGGGCGTGACCCGGCTCCCGAGCCGGGGAGTACCCGCTGCCGGCCGCCGCGGCCGCATCGGGCACAATAGGGCTCGGTACTACCCCCTGTAGGAGATTTCTCTGGTGTCCCGTCCGCCCCGAGGGCCATGCCACCCCGCCCGGCCGCGCCGGGCGCTGGCCGTGGCCGCGCTGGCGGTGGCCGGCGTGCTGGCGGTGGCCGGCTGCAGCGGGTCGATCGCGGCCAGCAGCCCGGCCAGCAACGGGCAGGGCTTCGTCGCGGGCAGTCCCGGGACCACCGTGTATGCCGCCGGGCCGTACGCGCCGGCGGTGAGCGGCCCGCTCGTCGGCGGCGGCCGGGCCAGCCTGAGTTCCTACCGCGGTCACGTGGTGGTGCTGAACTTCTGGGGTTCCTGGTGCACGCCGTGCCGGGCCGAGGCGCCGGCCCTGGCCCAGCTGGCCAGCCAGTTCAAGGCGTCCGGGGTCCGCTTCCTGGGCGTGGACATCCGGGACAGCACCCCCACCGCGCAGGCGTTCATGAGTGACTTCCGGATCGCTTACCCGAGCCTGAACGACCCCAGCGACACCATCGCGCTGGATTTCCGTAGTACGGTCCCGCCGGCCGGGATCCCGACCACACTGGTCATAGCCCGGAACGGCCGGATCGCCGCCCGGGTCATCGGCGGCGTGGCCTACACGGGCCTCAAGAGCGTGATCCAGCGGGTGGTGGCGCAGCCCGGATGACCGACATCTCCCAGGCGAAAGCCGAGATCTCACCGGCGGGAGCCCCGCCTGCCGACGCGGCGCAGGCCGGGCCCGCAGGCCGGGTCGCAGGCTGAGCGTCGCAGGCTGAGGTACAGCAGGCCGGCGCCGCGGCCCCGCGGCCCGGGGTTCGGGGTGGTCAGCTGGCTGCGCTGGGGCTGGCGCCAGCTGACCTCCATGCGCACCGCGCTGGTGCTGCTGTTCCTGCTGGCGGTGGCCAGCGTGCCGGGGTCGCTGCTGCCGCAGCAGGGCGTCAACCCGGGCGCGGTGCAGCAGTACTTCGCCTCGCATCCGGCGCTGGCCCCCTGGCTGTCCCGGCTGTCCCTGTTCAACGTGTTCGCGGCGCCCTGGTTCGCCGCGATCTACCTGCTGCTGTTCGTGTCCCTGGCCGGCTGCGTGATACCCCGGACGGTCCGGCTGGCCCGCTCGGCCCGGACGCCGCCGCCGCCCGCCCCGCGCAACCTGGCCCGGCTGCCGCAGTCGGCCCGGCACCAGACCAGCCTGGACCCGGCGGCCGCGCTGGAGGCGGCCACCGCGGTGCTGCGCCGCCGCAAGTTCCGGCTCCGGGCCGGCGACGGCTGGGTGTCCGCGGAGAAGGGCTACCGCCGGGAGCTCGGCAACCTGCTGTTCCACCTGTCGCTGCTGGCCCTCCTGGGCGCCGTCGCGCTGGGCGGCCTGTTCGGCTACAAGGCGAACCGGCTGCTCGTCAGCGGGGACTCGTTCGCCAACACGGTGACCGCCCTGGATGAGTTCCACCCGGGGCGCCTGGTCTCCGCCACTGACCTGCAGCCGTTCACCATCACGCTGAACCGCTTCAGCGCCTCGTACGTGACCTCCGGGGCGGACCGGGGCCAGCCCTTGGACTTCGACGCCGACCTCAGCTACTCGGCCCAGCCGGGAGCCGCGAACCAGCGCTACGACCTCCGGGTGAACCACCCGCTGAACGTGGACGGCACGAAGGTCTACCTCATCGGCCACGGGTACGCGCCGGTGTTCAAGGTCACCGACGGCACCGGCACGGTGGTCTTCGACCAGCCGGTGCCGTTCATCGCGGTCAACACCGCGGGCTTCACCTCCGAGGGAGTCATCAAGGTCCCGGACGCCCGGCCGTACCAGCTGGGCTTCGCCGGGGTGTTCCTGCCCACGGCGGTGGACGTCGGCGGCCAGCTCGAGTCGGTCTTCCCGGCCCCGCTCAACCCGCGGGTCAGCCTGATCTCCTACCGGGGCAACCTGGGCATGAACAGCGGGCCCTCGCAGTCGGTGTACACGCTGAACCCGGCCGGCCTGACCCAGCTGCCGGTCGCGCCGCGGCCGCTGGCCGTCGGCCAGTCGATCAAGCTGCCCGGCGGGGCCGGCACCCTCACCTTCACCGGCTACCGGCAGTGGATCAGCCTGGCCATCACCTACGACCCAGGGCAGCTGCCCGCGCTGATCGCCGGCCTGTGCGCGCTGGCGGGCCTGCTGCTGTCGTTCTTCATCCGGCGCCGCCGGATGTTCGTCCGCGCCTACCCGGGCCCCGGCGGCACCGTGGTGGACGTGGGCGGCCTGGCCCGGTCGGACCCGGCGGGCGGGTTCGACGAGGAGTTCGCCGGGCTGGCCACCGCGCTGGCGGGCGCTTATCAGGGCCGTGCGCCGGGCGCCACCGATGACGCCCCGCTCACCACGACCTCCCAGGGGAGCGAGACTGATGATTAACCAGGGCCTGTCCAACCTCAGCGATCATTTCCTGATCGTCACCGTGGTCCTGTACTCGCTGGCCGTGCTGGCCTTCGCCGCCGACTTCGCCTTCGGGCGGCGCGCCACCGGGACGCCGCCCGCGGTGCGGGCGCCCGAGCGGGTGCCGGCCAGCGTGGCCGCGACGGCGCAGGGCGCGGCGGCGGCGCAGGGCGCGGCGCCGGCGGGCGCCCGGCGCCGGGGCACCCGCCAGCGGCGGGGCGGCCGGCGACGACGGGGCGGCCGGCGACCACGGGGCCAGCCGGTGGGTGCGGGCCGGCCTCACGGCCACCATCGCGGGCCTGATCATCCACATCGCCGGCGTGGTCACCCGCGGCTTCGCGGTGCACCGCGTGCCGTGGGGCGACATGTACGAGTTCGTCATCGCCGTGTCCTGCGTGGCGGTGCTGTTCTTCGTCGGCCTGATGCTGCGGTACCGGCCCTACCGGCTGGGCCTGTTCTTCATGGCGCCGATCGTGATCATCATGGGCCTGGCCCAGACCGTCATCTACACCCCGGCCGGGCCGCTCGTGCCGGCGCTGAACTCCTACTGGCTGGCCATCCATGTCACCTCGATCACCCTGGCCTGCGGGACGTTCGTGGTGGCGGCCGTGCTGGCGGTGGTGTACCTGGTCGCGGAGCGGCATGAGCGCCGGGTGGCGGCCGGGCTGCCGGTCCGCAACAGCGAGGTGTTCCGGCTGCTGCCCGGCGCGGCGCGGATCGACCAGTTCGCCTACCGCACGGTGGTCTTCGGGTTCCCGCTGTGGACCTTCGGCATCATGGCCGGCGCGATCTGGGCCGACCAGGCGTGGGGCCGTTACTGGGGCTGGGACCCCACCGAGACCTGGGCCTTCATCACCTGGGTGGTGTACGCCTGCTTCCTGCACGCCCGGGTCACCGCGGGCTGGCGCGGCCGCCGCGCGGCCTACATCAACCTGCTCGGGTTCGGCTGCCTGCTGTTCAACATGGTCGGGGTCAGCCTGTTCATCACCGGCCTGCACTCCTACGCCGGCCTGAACTGACCGTTAACCGGCACGCGCCGCCCCGTCCTGGCCCTCCGGATACCTAACGGCCCGTCCGGCCCGGTCACTCCTCCTGGCCGGCGTCCGGCCCGCGGCGGATGACGCGGTCGAGCTCGGCGAGGAACTCCGGGTCGTCGTCGGGGCCCCGGGGAACGGCCCAGGCGGTCACCGGCGGGCCGGAGGCTGGTGACAGCCGGTCATCATCAGATCCGAACCTGGCCCGGCCGGCCGGATGCCTGCGGAAGGCGGCGTCGGCCGCCGAGCCCTCCGGGCGGTCCAGGCGGCGGGGCCAGCGGGACCAGCAGGCCCAGAAAGCCAGCGTGAGCGCGGCGGCGAACGCACCCACGACCAGCATGCGCGAGAGCCTAATCCCACCTGGGCAATATTCGTCAGTGAATGAGGTGAGTCGGCCGGTAACGGATCGGCTTCCTTAACTCATCACGCTGAGTAACGACAGGTGACGTTCGCGGCGATTCGGCATACCCTGGCAGCCTGCACGCGATCGCTGGGAGTGCGACTATGCGGCTGCGGCTTATCGATCGCGTTCGCCGGTACATCCGGCCGCGCCTGGCTGGGCCGCGGTCCCGCGGCACCGCGAAGGCGGGGCCCCCGGCTAGTGGCACCGCGATCGGCTCAGTCAGCTCGGTCGGCGCCGGCCGTCACCGGCGCACGCACCAGGCCGCGGGTGGCCCGGCCACCGCCGCCTTCCCGGATAGCCGGAGCGGCCTTTCCCCGGCCTCCGGGCCGGCCGAGACGCCAGAGAGCCCCGGCCCCCGCCCCAGGGCGCCTGAGGCGTCGGTGGCCGGGGCGCCGGCGGGCCGGCCAGCCCGCCCGGCCGGCCCGGCGCCCGGACGGCCGGCGGAGCCGGCCGCCCTGCCGCGCCGCAGGCCGCGCCCTCCGCAGCCCGGCACACCGGGCGCCGAGCCGCCGTGGGCATCCCCCTCCGGTGCCGCCGCGGGCCGGGCGCTGGGCCTGTCCGGGCAGGAGAGGGTGGCCATCCGGCCGGCGCCGGGGGCGCCCGCCATCCAGGCGCCGGCCGCCCAGCCCCAGGCCCGGGCGGCGGAACGGCAGGCATCCCCGGCCGCCGCCGCGGCCGCGGCGGCGGCCCGGGTCCCGTGGTACGAGGTGGCGCATCGCCGCCGGGCCGCCGAAGGATCGGCCGACTGCGGCCCGCTGGAGCGGGTGCTGCGCCGGGAGTGGCCGGCCAGCGTGGTGCCCTCGCCGCCGGTGGTGCTGGCGGTCAACCGGCTGGCCGGGCTGCCGCTGACGATCAAGAACATCCTCGCGGCCGGCCTGGAGGCCATCCACGTCGGGGAGGGCGGCGTCCCGGAACTCGACGACATGGGCCGGCTCCGCGGCGTCCCGCTGCCCTCGGGCCGCGCCACCTGGGACGCCTGCGCGGGCGCCTACGGGAAACGGAAGATCATCGTCGGCACGCGGCCGTCGTCCGCCCCCGATGTCATGTGCCACGAGGTCGGGCACGCGCTGGACGACATCGACCGGGTCGAGGGCGGCTGGCAGTCCGACTCCGCGGAGTTCCGGCGGCTCTACGAGCGGTGTGAGCGGACCCTGGTGAGCGACTTCCACAAGCAGGCCGGGGACCTGGGCCGCCGGGAGTTCTTCGCGGACGCCTTTGCCGCGATCGCGTCGCGGCAGCGCCCGGCCCTGGTGGACATGCTGGGCGGCAACATCAGGACCGCTCTTGATGTGATGCTCTACTTCAATCTGCGCTACGGGCTTTAGAGTGAACAGTGATGTTCGTCATCCGGCTGCCGAACGGGAACCTGCTGGTTCCCGAATCAGCGCTGGCCGATGACGGCGAGGTGACCGGGGACGCCTACGTCGAGATCGGCCCGGGGGACTCCGATTACGCCCGGCTGGCCGAGCATGCGGTGACCGAGGAAGACATGGCGGAACGACGTCGGCGGTGGCAGGAGGGCGATGCGGCGCTGCAACGGCAGTTCGCGGAGTTCCTGGCCAGCCGCGGCGGTGGCGGCGGCGGGCCGGATTCCGGCGGCCGGCGGGGCTAGCGGCCCGCATTCCCGGCGGCCGGCGGGCTAGCCCGGCCCGGTGATCGTCCTAGCTGGCCGGGTGATCGTCCCGGGCCTGGCTGCTCTCGCCGCGGAGCAGGGCGCGGACCTCGGACTCACGGAACCGGCGGTGCCCGCCGGGGGTGCGGATGCTGCTGATCCGGCCGGACGCGGCCCACCGCGTCACCGTCTTCGGGTCCACCCGGAAAAGCGCGGCGACCTCCCCTGGCGTCAGGAGGCGATCATTGTTGCCTTCCACGCTGTTCCCCTCCTGAGCAGACCGCCGGGCTTCTGGCACGGCCCTGCCCCAAGTGTGGCGACTAACGCCGGTTTTCTCCTTAGTTTCCGTAAAACCTGTCAACGGTAGGGTGTTCGCGTGCAGCCGCTGGTCTCCATCGACGAAATCAGGGCCGCCGCGGCGGCCCTGTCCGGTGTGGCGGTCCGCACGCCACTGGTCCATTTCCCCGGCGCGGACCCTCCGCTCCTGGTCAAGCCGGAGTCGTTGCAGCCGACCGGCGCGTTCAAGCTGCGCGGCGCGTACGCGGCGGTCGCCGCGCTCCCGGCCGCGGCGCGGCAGCGCGGCGTTGTCGCGCACTCCAGCGGCAACCACGGCCAGGCGGTGGCCTACGCGGCCGCGCTGCTCGGCATGCCCGCGGTCATCGTCGTGCCGCAGAACGCCGCGCCGGTCAAGGTGGCCGCCATCCGGGCGCTGGGGGCCGAGATCGTGATCTCCCAGGCCACCCTGGCGGCCCGGCTCGCGGCCACCCGGGACGTGGCCATGCAGCGCGGCGCGGTGTCCATCCCGCCGTTCGACGACCGCCGGGTCATCGCCGGCCAGGGCACCGTGGGCCTGGAGATCGCGGCCGACTGCCCCCAGGCCGACCTGGTCGTCGTCCCGGTCGGCGGCGGCGGCCTGATCTCCGGGGTGGCCGCCGCCATCCGGGCGCTGTGCCCGGGCGCGGTGGTGATCGGGGTGGAGCCGGAACTCGCCGCCGATGCCCGCGACTCGCTGCACGAGGGCCGCCAGGTGGCCTGGCCGCCCGGGGCCACCCAGCGGACGATCGCCGACGCGCTGCGCGTGGACCAGGTCGGGGCCCTGCCCCTGCGGCACCTGCTGGAGTACGTGGACGACATCGTCACCGTCACCGAGGACGAGATCCGGGCCGCGGTGCGGCGGCTCGCGCTGGAGGCACGCCTGATCGCCGAGCCGGGGGGCGCGGTGGCCGTCGCCGCCTGCCTGTTCCGGCGCAAGGAACTGCCCCCCGCGGCGACCACGGTGGCCGTGCTGTCCGGCGGCAACATCGACCCCGCCCTGCTCCTGTCGATCCTCGCTGAGGCGCCCGAGTAGGCTGAGTCCGCTATGCGATCCACGATTGCCTACACCACCGCCCGGATCCTGCTGTTCGTCGCCGCGACGGGCGTGCTCTACGTGATCGGCGCCCGCGGCCTGCTGCTGCTCGGGCTGGCCCTGCTCGTCAGCGGGATCGCCAGCTACGTGCTGCTGTCCCGGCAGCGGGATGCCATGTCCGGGGCGCTCACCGCGCGGCTCGGCGGCGTCCGCGGCCGGATCAGTGAATTCCGCACCCGGCTGGACGATGGCACGCGGGCCGAAGACGACGACGAGAGCCGGCCCCGCGCCTAGGCCAGCCCCCGGGCCCTGCCGGCGGCCTGGTCCCTCAGCGGCCGCAATCGTCTCTCAGCGGCCGGCGTCTCTCAGCGGGCGGCGTCGTCCTGCACCGGCCGCAGCCAGCCGCCCTTGATCAGCAGGTCGAGCACGGCCGCCAGAGCCTCGTCCCGGGTCAGCGCCGAGGTGTCGATGACCAGGTCCGCGTCGTCCGGCTCCTCGTACGGGTCGGAGACCCCGGTGAAATGGTCGATGAGCCCGGCCCGCGCCTTGGCGTACAGGCCCTTGCGGTCCCGCGCCTCGCAGACCTCGGCCGGGGTGGCCACGTAGACCAGCAGGAAGTCGCCGACCTCACCGACCGCGCGCCGGACATCCTGGCGGGCCTGGGCGTAGGGCGCGATCGGCGCGCAGATGGCGATCCCGCCGTGCCGGGCGATCTCGGCCGCCACGAAGCCGATCCGGGCGATGTTCAGGTCCCGGTCCGCCCGGGAGAAGCTGAGCCCGGCCGACAGCAGCGCCCGGACCAGGTCCCCGTCGAGCAGTGACACGGTCCGGTCGCCGCGCTCGTTCAGCGCGTCCCGCAGGGCGCGGGCCAGGGTGGACTTGCCCGAGCCGGAGAGCCCGGTGAAGAACACGACCAGGCCGCGCTCGCTGCGCGGCGGCCGGGCCCGGCGCAGTTCTGCCGCCACCGCGGGCGGGGTGAACCAGGCCGGCAGCTCGCCGCCGTGGTCCAGCAGGTCCTCGAGTTCGCCGGCGGCCAGGCCGGTGCGCTCGGTGCCCGGCTCGATCAGCGACAGCGGCCGCCACACCTCCGCCGCCGGGTCGTAGGCCCAGTCGCCGGGGGAGATGACCGGGATGACCGGCCCGGGGCGGCTGCCGTCGGCGGCGCCGCCCGCGGGGCCGCCCGGACGGGCGGGCCTGTCGTCCATCAGGTGGGTGGCGCCGTACGCGGCGGCGACGAGGGCCCGCAGCGCGAGTTCGTCGCCGGGCGCGGCGCGGCGGGGGCGCAGCGGGACCGGGATCACCAGCGTGCCGGGCGGCAGGTGCCGGGTGGCCGCGCGGACCGTGCGGACCAGGGTCTCGGGCCGGTTCACCGTCTCGGCCGGGCCGGCCACCAGCGGCAGCAGCAGGAGCCGGGCCTTGAGCTGGCTGGCCGCGTGCCGGAGTTGCCCGATCTCGTGGCCGTGCAGCGGTGCCCGGGTGGCGTAGGCCAGCACCGGGCCGCCGGCCAGTTCGGCCGCCGTCTCGGCGGGCCGCCGGCGCAGGTGCCGGAACGGGCCGTGCTCAGGCGGGCGGCACGCCGTCACCGGGCCGCTCAGCCGGACCAGGTCGTCGGCGGCCAGCCGCTCGGTGATGTCCAGCACGGCGAGCGGGGTGCCCTCCAGGTCGGCCAGCAGCAGCCGGGCGGTGTCCGGCTTGAGGCTGGCGGCGGGCACCTCCAGGGTGACCGGCACCGGCCACGGGGTGCCGTCCGGCAGCACGCCGTGCGCGGCCACCGACGCGGCCTCGGCCTCGGTCATGAACCCGCGCAGCGGGGCGAACACCCCGTCCAGCAGCAGCTCCAGGTCGCCCAGCTGGCCCTCGTCCAGGGTCACGGACGGCAGGCCGGCCAGCTCCGCTGGCAGCCCGGCAGCAGTACCCGCCGTCATCGTCACCTCCGTGCCCGCCCCATCCCCGGCATCCTGAGGCTATACCGGAAGAGGCGGCCACATGGGCGGCCGGCGTCAGGCGTGCCGCAGCCCGCCGGGGAGCCTGGGTCAGAGGATACGGGCGAACCGGTTCTCGGGCTTGCGCATGACGTAGAGGAATTCCTCGTGGGCGGCGGTGAGCCGCTGCCCGGAGAGCCGCGCCACCAGGCGCTGCGCCGCCAGGTAGCCGCGGGGAACCGGGCTCAGGCCGCCGGCCAGCCCGCCGAGTGGCTGCCGGTCGGCGACGACCAGGCCGCGGAGCAGCGCGTAGGACGCCGCGCCGCGGACCGAGCTGAGCCGCTCATAGACCGCGGGGTGCGGCCCGGGCCGCCCGGGCCGGTGCCGCCGCCAGATCGCCGCGCGCAGCCAGCCCGGCAGCACCCGGTCGAGGAAGCCAGCCGCGCTGTCCCGGTCACGGACCTGCAGCAGCAGCAGGCCGCCCGGCTTGAGCGCGGCGACCAGCCGGTCCAGGACGAGTTCGGCGTGCTCGATCCGCTCCAGCAGGCCGGTGCAGCCGACGATGTCGAACGACCGCGGCGGCAGCGGGACGGTCCGCAGGTCGCCCAGCGCGCAGCGGCTCAGCGCCGGCCGCGCCGCGGCCGCGGCCCGGGTCACCGGCTGGTCGTCGTCGAGCAGGGCCAGGCCGGCGCCCGTCCCGGCCAGCGCGCCCAGGCCCAGGTCCCCGTCCGCGGTCACCGCCCCGGCCAGCAGCACCGTGATGGGCTGGCCCGGCCGCTCGGCGGCGTAGTCACCGGCCCAGCGGCGGAACATCGCGGTCTCCGCGGTCGGCTCTGGTCCGGTGAGCGCCGGTCCGGTTAGGTCCGGGACACCGCTTCCCCCTGCCACAACGCCATAGCGTAGCCGTCCGTATGCGAATAGTCGCTGCTCACGGACCGGCTATTTCCCCCGGCGGCGCCGGCCGGTCCCCGGGAGGCGGCCCCGGGCCGCGGCCCCCGCGGCCGGGACGTAAGCTAGAACTACCCCGCGCCTGGTCCCCGGACGGCCCGCCGCCCGCCCTCGCGGGCCTTTCGTGCTGCCTCCCCAAGGACACCATGAGCCTCGCCGGATTGCTCGCGTCATCGCCGAGGACCCGCAGCTGCGCCGCGCCCTCGATCAGGGCGACGGCGACGCGGACCTCGTCGCCCCGCCCGCCCTCCGTCCCTTCCTGGCCGCCGCGCTGGCCCAGCCGCCTGGCCTGGCCGAGCCGCGGTTCGTGCTGGCCGTGACGGCGACCGCGCGCGAGGCCGACGACCTGACCGGCGCGCTGGAATCACTGCTGCCGCCCGGCCAGGTGGCCTGCTTCCCGGCCTGGGAGACGCTGCCGCACGAGCGGCTGTCGCCGCGCTCGGACACCTCCGGCCGGCGGCTGGCCGTGCTGCGGCGGCTGGCCCATCCCGATCCCGGCCGCCCGCAGGCGGGCCCGGTCACCGTGCTGGTCACCCCGGTCCGCAGCCTGCTCCAGCCCATGGTCAGCGGGCTCGGCGACCTGTCCCCGGTCGCGCTGCGGCCCGGCCAGGCGGCCGACTTCGAGCAGGTCATCGCGGACCTGGTGGACATCGGCTACGCCCGCACCGACCTGGTGGAGCACCGCGGCGAGATCGCGGTCCGCGGCGGCATCCTGGACGTGTTCCCGCCCACCGAGGAGCACCCGCTCCGGGTGGAGTTCTGGGGCGACACGGTGGAGGAGATCCGGTACTTCCGGGTCGCCGACCAGCGCAGCCTGCACGTCGCCGCGGACGGCCTGTGGGCGCCGCCGTGCCGGGAGCTGCTGCTCACCCCGGCCGTCCGGGAGCGGGCCGCGCGGCTCGCCGCGCAGTACCCGGGGCTGGCCGACATCCTCGGCCAGCTGGCCGAGGGCATCGCGGTGGACGGCATGGAGGCGTTCGCGCCGGTGCTCGCCGACACGATGGAACTGCTGCTGGACCACGTGCCGCCGGGCGGCCTGGTGCTGGCCTGCGACCCCGAGCGGATCCGGGCCCGGGCCGCCGACCTGGTCGCCACCAGCCAGGAATTCCTCGAGGCGTCCTGGGTGAACGCGGCCAGCGGCGGCCAGGCGCCGGTCGACCTGGGCGCGGCCGCGTTCCAGCCGCTGGCCGACGTCCGGGCCGCGGCCCGTGAACTGGGCATCGGCTGGTGGACGTGCACCCCGTTCGACAACCCGGACTCGCTCGAGGGCGGCCCCGGGGAGCCGGAGGCGGCGGGGGAACGCGTTGCGTTCGGTATCGATGCCTCCGCCCTGCCGGGCTATCGGGGCGATACGGCGCGCGCCGTCGCCGACGTGCGCCAGTGGCTGGCCGACGGGTGGCGGGTGGCGCTGGTCACCGAGGGCCACGGGCCCGCCCAGCGGCTCACCGAGATGCTCCGCGGTGAGGGGCTCGGCGCCCGCCTGGGTGACCTCGACGTGCCGCCGGAGGCCGGCGTGCCGTGTGTCAGCACCGGGCTGATCAGCAACGGCTTCGTGTGGGAGTCGGTGCGGCTGGCGGTGCTCACCGAGGCCGACCTGGCCGGGCAGCGCACCGCCAGCAAGGACATGCGGATGCCCACCCGGCGCCGGGCCGGCGTCGATCCGCTGCAGCTCACCCCGGGCGACTACATCGTGCACGAGCAGCACGGCGTGGGCCGGTACCTGGAGATGACCAGCCGGAACATCCAGGGCGCCATCCGCGAGTACCTGGTCATCGAGTACGCGGCCAGCAAGCGGGGCCAGCCGCCGGACCGGCTGTACGTGCCCACCGACCAGCTCGACCAGGTCACCCGGTACGTCGGCGGGGAAGCCCCCAGCCTGCACCGGCTGGGCGGGGCGGACTGGGCCAAGACCAAGGGCCGGGCCCGCAAGGCGGTCCGGCAGATCGCCTCGGAGCTGATCCGGCTGTACTCGGCGCGGATGGCCTCGCCGGGGCACGCGTTCGGCCCGGACAGCCCGTGGCAGCGCGAGCTGGAGGACGCCTTCCCCTACGTGGAGACGCCGGACCAGCTGGCCGCCATCGACGAGGTCAAGGGGGACATGGAACGCCCCGTGCCGATGGACCGGCTGATCTGCGGCGACGTGGGCTACGGCAAGACCGAGATCGCGGTGCGCGCCGCGTTCAAGGCGGTCCAGGACGGCATGCAGGTGGCGGTGCTGGTGCCGACCACGCTGCTGGCCCAGCAGCACTTCGGCACGTTCAGCGAGCGGTTCGCGCCGTTCCCGGTGACGGTGCGGATGCTGTCCCGGTTCTCAGAGCGACGCCGAGGTGGCCCGGACCCGGGAGGAGCTGACCGAGGGCAAGGTGGACGTGGTGATCGGCACCCACCGGCTGCTGTCCCCGGACACCCGGTTCGCCCGGCTCGGCCTGGTCATCCTGGACGAGGAGCAGCGGTTCGGCGTCGAGCACAAGGAGTACCTCAAGCGGCTGCGCACCGAGGTGGACGTGCTGTCCATGTCGGCCACCCCGATCCCGCGGACGCTGGAGATGGGCATCGCCGGGATCCGGGAGATGTCCACCATCCTCACCCCGCCCGAGGAGCGCCACCCGGTGCTGACCCTGGTCGGGCCGTACGACGAGAAGCAGATCGCCGCGGCCATCCGGCGCGAGCTGCTCCGCGACGGCCAGGCGTTCTTCGTGCACAACCGGGTCAGCTCGATCAACAAGGTCGCCGCGCGGCTGGCCGAGCTGGTGCCGGAGGCACGGATCGTGGTCGGGCACGGGCAGATGAACGAGCACCTGCTCGAGAACGTGATGACCGACTTCCTGGACCGCAAGTTCGACGTGCTGGTGTCCACCACCATCATCGAGTCCGGGCTGGACGTGCCGAACGCCAACACGCTCATCGTGGACCGGGCCGACACCTACGGGCTGCCGCAGCTGCACCAGCTGCGCGGCCGGGTCGGCCGCAGCCGGGAGCGCGGCTACGCCTACTTCCTGTTCCCGCCGGAGAAGCCGCTCACCGAGACCGCGCACGAGCGGCTGGCCACCATCGCCCAGCACACCGAGGCCGGCGCGGGCATGTACGTGGCCCTCAAGGACCTGGAGATCCGCGGGGCCGGGCAACCTGCTCGGCGGGGAGCAGTCCGGGCACATCGCCGGGGTGGGCTTCGACCTGTACGTGCGGATGATCGGCGAGGCGGTCACCGAGCTCAAGGGCGACGGCCCCGCGGAACGCCCCGAGGTCCGGGTCGAGCTGCCGGTCAACGCGCACATCCCGCACGACTACGTGCCGGGGGAGCGGCTCCGGCTGGAGGCCTACACCCGGATCGCGGCGATCGACTCGCCGGAGGACGCCGCCGCGGTGGCCGACGAGCTGGCCGACCGGTACGGCCCGCTGCCCGAGCCGGTGACCAACCTGCTGGACGTCGCCCGGCTGCGGGCCCGGGCCCGGCGCGCCGGGCTGACCGACATCACCCAGCAGGGCACGTTCATCCGGTTCTCACCCATCGAGCTGCCCGATTCCCGGCAGGTCCGGCTGCAGCGGCTGTACCCGAAGACCGTGCTCAAGCCCGCGGTGCGTAGCATGCTCGTACCCGTGCCCCGGAGGGGCTCCGGCGGCGGCTCCGTGCCGCTGGGCGCCCCGCTGCTGCGGGACACGGAACTCCTCACCTGGTGCGCGCAGCTGATCGCGGCTGTGCTGGAACCAGATGCACCGGGGGCCCCCGAGGGGACCGCGTAGAACAGAAGGGACACGTCGTGCTCCGCACCCCCATCACCCTGGCCGCGGTCTCGCTCGCCGCGGCGCTCACGCTGTCGGCCTGCGGGACCGTGCAGCTGGGCGCGGCCGCGGTGACCAGCAACGCCCGGATCCCCACGTCCACGGTGGCCACGGAAGTGAGCAACCTCACCACCGCCTACCACGCGGACAAGGCGAAGGTGCAGCTGCAGTTCGCCGCGTCGCAGACGCCCCAGGTGGTGCTGGGCTGGCTGCTCCGGTTCAAGGTCCGGGACCAGATGGCCGCGCGGTACCACCTCACCGTCACCGACGCGCAGGTCCAGCAGGCGCTCGCCTCGGCCACCGCCCAGGCGCGGCAGAGCGGGGTGACCCTGGCCCAGCTGGCCGTGGCCAACGGGGTGCCGCCGGACCAGATCCAGAACCTGGGCCGTTACCTGGCCATCCAGAACGCCGTGCTGGACCAGATGGACGGCGGCAAGCTGCCGACCGGCGAACTCGGCGCTGTCGGGACTGTCGGCCCGGTTCGGCACCGCGCAGTGCCGGGCCGCGAAGAGCCTGGCCATCAGGGTCAACCCGCAGTACGGCGCGCTGGATTACAGCCAGATCTCCGTCGTCCCGGCGCCGGACAAGCTGGCGGCGGCCGCGGGCCCGGCGTCCCCGTCCCCGTCCTCGTCGGCGACCTCCGCGCCGCAGCTCACGCCGCACTGCTGATGACCCGGCTCGTCCTGCTGGTCACCTCGCCCGCGGTCCGCCCCGGGCTGCTCAGCTGGCCGGCCTGGCAGCTGCTGCGCGGCGCCGGCCGGGTGCTGGTCCCGGCCCGGGATCACCCGCTGCTGCCCGCGCTGGAGGAGGCCGGGGTCGGCTGGGAGGTGCTGCCCGGCGCGGCTGACGCCGGGGCGGCCGGGCTGGCCCGGCTGCTCACCGCGGCGGTGGCCGGCGCCGAGGGTGACGTCGTGTGGCTGTGCCCGCCGGAGCCGCCCGGCCGCCCCGCGGGCACGCCGCCGGGCCCGGTCGCGCTGGCCGACGAGCTGGGCGGGCCGGACGGGCCGCGGGATGCCGCCGTGGAACTGCTGTACGGCTCGTCCGCGCTGCCCGGCGGGGAGCTGCTCACGCTGGTCGCGGTGATGGACACGCTGCGGCGGCGGTGCCCCTGGGATGCGGAGCAGACCCACGAGTCGCTGGCCCCGTTCCTCATCGAGGAGGCCTACGAGGCGCTGGACGCGCTGGAGAGCGGTGACCGGGCGGCCCTGTGCGGCGAACTCGGTGACGTGCTGCTGCAGGTGATGTTCCACGCCCGCATCGCGGCGGAGCGGGCCGACGGGACCGGCTTCACCGTGGACGACGTGGCGGACGCCATCGTGGCCAAGCTGGTCCGGCGGCACCCGCACGTGTTCGCGGGCGTGGCCGTGTCCGGCGCGGAGGACGTCACCCGCAACTGGGCCGAGATCAAGGCGGCGGAGCGCGAGTCGGCCACCGGCTCGCGCGGGTCAGCGCTGGACGGGGTGCCGTTCGGCCAGCCTGCCCTCGCCCTCGCCGCCCAGCTGCAGCGGCGTGCCCAGCGGGCCGGGGTGCCCGCGGACCTGACGGCCGGCGCCGGGCGCGGGCCCGGACGCGGCGGACGGCGGGGGCCTGGGGGCCGAGCTGTTCGCCCTGGTGGCCCGGGCGCAGGCCGAGGGGCTGGATCCGGAGCTGGAGCTGCGCACCGCCGCCCGGCGGTACGCGGAGCACGTCCGGGACTGGGAGCGTTCCGGGCACGCGGCCGGATAACCAGCGGCCCGGCGTGGCCGTGGCGACGGTGCGGCGCCACTCCACTAGGCTCCTTTACGGACAAGTCAGCCGAGTTTTGAGGAGTTCGCCGTGGCCTCGATCGAGGCGGTGCACGCCAGGCAGATTCTGGATTCCCGCGGAAACCCGACCCTGGAAGTCGAGGTCGCCCTCGATGACGGCTCGCTGGGCCGGGCGGCCGCGCCGAGCGGCGCGTCCACCGGCGCCTTCGAGGCGGTGGAGCTGCGCGACGGCGGCGACGAGTACGGCGGCAAGGGCGTCAGCCAGGCGGTCCAGGGCGTCATCGAGGAGATCCAGCCGGAGCTGCTCGGCTTTGACGCGGAGGACCAGCGGCTGATCGACCAGGCCATGATCGACCTGGACCGCACCCCGGACAAGTCCCGGCTCGGCGCCAACGCGATCACCGGGGTCAGCATGGCGGTGGCCCGGGCGGCCGCGGAGTCCGCCGGGCTGCCGCTGTTCCGCTACCTGGGCGGCCCGAACGCGCACGTGCTGCCGGTGCCGATGATGAACATCCTGAACGGCGGCGCGCACGCGGACAACAGCGTGGACATCCAGGAGTTCATGATCGCGCCGATCGGCGCGGCCACCTTCACCGAGGCCGTCCAGTGGGGCGCCGAGACCTACCATGCGCTGAAGGCGGTGCTCAAGCAGCACGGCCTGGCCACCGGCGTCGGGGACGAGGGCGGCTTCGCCCCGGACCTGGAGCACAACCGCGCCGCGCTGGACCTGATCGTCGAGGCGATCAGCAAGGCCGGCTTCACTCCCGGCCTGGATGTGGCGCTGGCCATCGACGCCGCGGCCACCGAGTTCTACTCCGACGGCAGCTACCGGTTCGAGGGCGGGGCCAAGGACTCGGCCGAGATGACCCGCATCTACACCGGATGGCTGGACGCCTACCCGATCGTCTCGCTCGAGGACCCGCTGTCCGAGGAGGACTGGGCGGGCTGGCAGGCGCTGACCGCCGCCGTCGGGGACCGGGTGCAGGTCGTGGGGGACGACCTGTTCGTCACCAACCCGGAGCGGATCCGCCGCGGCATCGCCGAGCGCTCGGCCAACGCGCTCCTGGTCAAGGTGAACCAGATCGGGTCGATCACCGAGACGCTGGACGCCGTCACGCTGGCGCAGCGCAGCGGGTACGCGTGCATGATCAGCCACCGGTCCGGGGAGACGGACGACACCACCATCTCCGACCTGGCCGTGGCGGTGAACTGCGGGCAGATCAAGTCGGGCGCACCCGCACGCGGCGAGCGGGTGGCCAAGTACAACCAGCTCATGCGCATCGAGGAACTGCTGGACGACGCGGCCAGCTACGCCGGAGCCAGCGCCTTCCCCCGGTACGCTCCCGCTGAGTGATGCCAGGCCCGCAGGCGAGGCGGCCCGAGCCGCCGCAGCGCCCCCGGTTCACCAGCCGGGCGGCGGTGCTGGCGGTGGTGTTCTGCGCGATCGCGCTGAGCCTGGCCTACCCGGTGCGGGAGTACATCGCCCAGCGGCGCCAGATCGACCAGCTGCAGGCCCAGTCCGCCGCGACCGCGGCGGAGCTGGGCCGGCTGCGCGCCGAGGCCGCCCGGCTGAACGACCCGTCCTACATCGAGCAGCAGGCCCGGGACCGGCTGCACTGGTGCCTGCCGGGGCAGACCTGCTACGTGATCATCGGCGGCCAGCCGGCCGGGCGCGCCGCGGCGGCCGCGACGGCGGTCACCCCGTGGTACGAGCGGCTGTGGCATTCGGTCCGGCAGGCGGACCGGCCCGCGACCCGGTGAGCCTGGTGAGTCCCGTGAGCCCGGCCAGCCCGGTGCCGGATGCCGGGCCGGATGCCGGGCCGGCCGCTGGGCCGGCCGCCGCCGACGTGGCGGCGGTCGCGGCCCAGCTCGGCCGCGCGCCGCGGTCGCTGCTCGCCGTGGCGCACTACTGCCGGTGCGGCCGGCCGGACGTGGTGCAGACGGCGCCGCGGCTGGAGGACGGGACACCGTTCCCCACGCTGTACTACCTGACCTGCCCGCGGGCGGCGGCGGCGATCAGCCGGCTGGAGTCGGCCGGGCTGATGCGGGACATGCAGGACCGGCTGGCCAGTGACCCGGAGCTGGCCGCCGCGCAGCAGGCGGCGCACCAGGACTACCTGGCCCGCCGGGACGCGGCCGCGGCGGCGGCGGGCGTGGACCCGCTGCCGCCGGGGATGCAGAGCGCCGGCGGCATGCCGGACCGGGTCAAGTGCCTGCACGCGCTGGCCGCCCACGAGCTCGCGGTGCCGGGTGCCAACCCGCTGGGCGCCGAGGCGCTGGCCGCGGCGGGAGAGTGGTGGGACCGGGGCCGGTGCGTGCCGTGACCGCGAAGATCCGGGTCGCCGCCATCGACTGCGGGACCAATTCGCTGCGCCTGCTGATCGCCGACGTCGACCCGGCCGCCGGGCGGCTCACCGAGCTGGACCGGCGGATGGAGATCGTCCGGCTGGGACAGGGCGTGGACGCGACCGGCCGCCTGGCCCCCGAGGCGCTGGCCCGCACGCTGACGCGCGCTGGCCGGTTACGCCCGGCTGCTGACCAAGCATGACGTGCAGGTGGTCCGGATGGTCGCCACCAGCGCCACCCGGGATGCGGCCAACGCGGCCGACTTCGTCCGCGAGGTGTCGGCGGTGCTCGGCACCCCGCCGGAGGTGCTCAGCGGGGCCGAGGAGGCCACCCTGTCATTCACCGGCGCGACCGCCGAGCTGGCCCGCGGCGGACGGCCCCTACCTGGTGGTGGACATCGGCGGGGGCTCGACCGAGTTCGTGCTGGGCGATGCGCGCTCGGCCCCTCAGGGCTCGGACACCGCCATCTCGGTGGACATCGGCTGCGTCCGGCTGACCGAGCGGCACCTGCACTCCGACCCGCCCACCGCGGCGGAGATCGCCGCGGCGGGGCGGACGTCGACGCGGCCCTGGACACGGTGGCCGCGGTGCTGCGGCCGGACCGGGCGGCCATCCTGGTCGGCCTGGCCGGATCGGTGACCACGCTGGCCGGCCTGGCGCTCGGGCTGCCCCGGTACGACTCGGCGCTGATCCACCACGCCCGCATGTCCGCGGCGCAGGTCGGCCGCGCAGACCCGCAGCCTGCTGGCGCAGACCCGGGCGCAGCGGGCCGGCTGCCGGTCATGCACCCGGGCCGGGTGGACGTGATCGGCGGCGGCGCGCTCGTGCTGGACCACGTGATGCGCCGGTTCGGCTTCACCGAGGTGCTGGTCAGCGAGCACGACATCCTGGACGGGATCGCCTGGTCCCTGGCCCGGGGCGCGGGCCGGTGAGCTACGCCCGGCCCGGGTCGGGATGGCCCGGCGATCCCGCGTCTCCCGGCACCCCGGTGGCCGCCGATGCCGCCCAGGTGGAGGCGCTCGCGGGGAGCGCGGGCACGCTGGCCGAGCTGGCCGCCCGGGAGTCGGTGTGCCGGGCCTGCCCGCGGCTGGTCGGCTGGCGGGAACAGGTCGCCCGGGAGAAGCGGCGGGCGCACGCGGCCGAGCCGTACTGGGGCCGCCCGGTTCCCGGCTGGGGTGATGACCAGGCCCGCATCATGATCGCCGGGCTGGCCCCCGCGGCGCACGGGGGCAACCGGACCGGGCGGATCTTCACCGGTGACCGCAGCGGCGACGTGCTGTTCGCCGCGCTGCACGCGTGCGGGCTGGCGGCCCAGCCGGACAGCCGCGCCGCCGGGGACGGGCAGCGGCTGCTGCACACCTGGGTGGGCGCCGCCGTGCGCTGCGCCCCGCCCGCGAACAAGCCGACGGTGGCCGAACGGGACACCTGCCGCCCGTGGCTGTCGGCCGAGATCTCGCTGCTCGACGGCTCGCTGCGGGTCATCGTCTGCCTGGGCGGCTGGGCCTGGCAGGCGCTGTGGCCCGCGCTGGCGGCGGCCCGGTTCACCGTGCCGCGGCCCAGGCCCCGGTTCGGGCACGGCGCCGAGGCGGTGCTGGCCGGCCCGGGCGGCCCGGTCACCCTGCTCGGCTGCTACCACCCGAGTCAGCAGAACACGTTCACCGGGCGGGTCACTCCTGCGATGCTGGAGGCGGTCCTCCGGCAGGCGCGGACCACCGCCGGGATAGACGGGTGACCTCCTGTGACCGATCGTGTCGTTACTCTACGTGATGGATGGCCCTCGAACCTAATCGAAATGGTTACGCTGCGCATTCAACGCGCTGTGGAAAATAGATAAGTCCCTCCCCCGCAAACAATCTGTATTAATTTGGCTGCCCGAGAGTCCCTCAGACAGTCCGGGGTATTATTACCCAGCCCCCGTAGCCCAAGGGAAGAGGCCGGCCCCCTAAAAGGGTCCCCAGTGTCGGTTCGACTCCGACCGGGGGCACCAGCGCCGAGTGTCCTGACCTGTGCGTATCGATGCAGGAAGGGTTATGCGGCACCGTGGCGGACGCAGTTCGCCTACCGCACAGATCTTAGATATCGACCGTTCAGCGCCCTATGGCGGCCATTCCGGTCCGGTACTGATCATGCGCCGAGCCTAAATCGCTGGTCAATCACATTCTGGCCAAACGTGCCATGAGCAGGACTGTTGTTGCACGGGAACGGCGGTCGCGCTGGGGGCAACCGGCCATGAATGAGTTTTGGCCGCAGTTACCTCATTCGGTGCACCAGGCCCGGAAAGTTTCATGCCGCCCGGGACAGCCCGGGACGGGTCAGCCGGGGGCGGATCCGGTCAGCCGCTGATGTCCGGCCCGGCCCGGGTGATCTCGATCCGCAGCAGGCAGCGGCGCTGCTCGACCATGGCCGCGCGGTACTCGTCCCAGTCCGGGTGCTCGCCCGCGACCAGGCGGTAATACGCGACCAGCCCGTCCATGGCCCCGGGCAGGGAGATGACCTCCACGTCCCCCTCGACCTGCACCCACGGCCCGAAGAAGCCGTCGGTGAACACGCAGAGCGAGGCATGCGGGTCACGGCGCAGGTTCCTGGTCTTGACCGCGGTTTCCCGGGTGCTGATGAGCACCCGGCCCGCGTCGTCCACGGCCGCGGTCACCGGGGACAGCTGCGGCCGGCCGTCGGCACGGGCAGTCGCCAGCACGGCCCGGTGGTTCGCGCGGAGGAACTCCCGGGCCTGCGCGGGCTGCATGCGTCAGGCGCTGTTCAGGCGGAGACGGCGGCGGAACTCGTACTCGTGCACGATCGCGGAGGCGTAGCCGTGCGACAGGCCATGCTCGTCGGAGAGCCAGTGCGCGCGCTCTTCACAGCGCAGGAACGGGGGTCCGGATTCGAGCCTCACGAACCACTCACGGAGTTCGCGTCCGGTGACGGACGGGATGCGGGCGATGATGTTCTTGTGCATCTCCGGAGAGTGATTCAGTGACATGGCCACCTCCAGGGGCAAACAGCTCTTCAGCTGAGACTGCACCACCGGCAGGCCCCTGACAACCCCTGGCCGTAACCGTTCCGCAATGTACGGTTCATCCCTGGTCAGAGCCCTGCCGCCGGGTGTGAGACCGGCCACTGCGACGCCAGGGGTCCCGGGGGCCGCCCCCCGAATGCGCGGGGGGTTCCGGGGGGTTGCCCCCGGGCTAGCATGCGCGGGGCGTTCCGGGGGGTTGCCCGGGCTAGCACAGCACTAGCTCAGTCGTTCGACGATCATGGCCATGCCCTGGCCGCCGCCCACGCACATGGTCTCCAGGCCGAACGTCTTGTCGTGGAACGCGAGGCTGTTCAGCAGGGTGGTGGTGATCCGGGCGCCGGTCATCCCGAACGGGTGGCCGACCGCGATCGCCCCGCCGTTCACGTTGAGCTTGTCGATGTCGATGCCGAGATCGGTGTAGGAGGGGATGACCTGGGCCGCGAACGCCTCGTTGATCTCCACCAGGTCGATGTCGTCGATGGTCATCCCGGCCCGGCCGAGCGCCTGCCGCGACGCTTCCACCGGGCCCAGCCCCATGATCTCGGGGGACAGCCCGGTGACGCCCGGTGGAGACGATCCGGGCCAGCGGGGTGATGCCCAGCTCGGCCGCCTTGACGTCGCTCATCACCACCACGGCCGCCGCGCCGTCGTTCAGCGGGCAGCAGTTCCCGGCGGTGACCGTGCCGTCCGGCCGGAACACCGGCTGCAGGGTGGCCACCTTCTCCAGGGTGGTGCCCGGCCGCGGCCCGTCGTCGGCGGCGACCACGGTGCCGTCCGGCAGCGTCACCGGGGTGATGTCGCGCTGCCAGAACCCGTTGGCCAGCGCCTTCTCGGCCAGGTTCTGTGACCGGACGCCGAACTCGTCCTGCGCGGCGCGGGACACGCCCGCGGATCTGGGCCAGGTTCTCGGCCGTCTGCCCCATGGCGATGTAGATGTCCGGGACGGCGCCGTCCTCCCGGGGGTCGTGCCAGGGCGGCACGCCCCCCGCGCCCAGTGCCGCCGTGCGCGCCTCGGCGTCGGCGAAGACCTGGTTGTGCGTGTCCGGCCAGCTGTCGCTGCTGCCGTGGGCGAAGCGGCTGACGCACTCCACCCCCGCCGAGATGAAGACGTCACCCTCGCCGGCCTTGATGGCGTGGAAGGCCATCCGGGTGGTCTGCAGCGAGGAGGAGCAGTACCGGGTCACCGTGGTCCCGGGCAGCTGGTCGTGGCCCAGCAGCACGGCGACCACCCGGGCCAGGTTGAAGCCCTGCTCGCCGCCGGGCAGGCCGCAGCCGAGCATGAGGTCGTCGATGTCCTCCGGGCGCAGTTGCGGCACCTTGGCCAGGGCGGCGGACACCAGCTGGACGGCCAGGTCGTCGGGCCGGATGGAGGCGAGCGATCCTTTGAAGGCGCGGCCGATCGGTGACCGTGCGGTGGCGACGATGACTGCCTCGGGCATGGCGGGCTCCCTTGCTGCCGAAGTTGGCCTCAGTCTGCCTCATTACCGACCAGTAGCTTACGGCACGGGCCGGGCGGCCGGCCTGCCCGGGCGCAGACGGTGGGGTACCGTCGGGCGATGCAGGTTCACGAATCCCTGATTGAGCTGGTGGGGGACACGCCGCTGGTCCGGCTGCGCGCCGTCACCAGGGAGGTGGGGGGCGGCCACGCCCCGGCCGTGCTGGCCAAGGTGGAGTACTTCAACCCGGGCGGCTCGGTCAAGGACCGCATCGCGCTGCGCATGGTGGAGGCGGCGGAGGCGTCCGGGGAGCTGCGGCCGGGCGGCACGATCGTGGAGCCCACCTCCGGCAACACCGGGGTGGGGCTGGCCATCGTGGCGGCCCAGAAGGGCTACCGGTGCGTGTTCGTCTGCCCGGACAAGGTCGGCCCGGACAAGATCAGCGTGCTGCGCGCCTACGGCGCCGAGGTGGTGGTCTGCCCGGGCACCGTCTCGCCGGAGCACCCGGACTCCTACTACTCGGTGTCCAGCCGGCTGGCCAGCACCATCCCCGGCGCCTGGAAGCCGGACCAGTACGCCAACCCGGAGAACCCGGCCTCGCACTATTACTCCACCGGCCCGGAGATCTGGGCGCAGACCGACGGCCGGGTCACCCATTTCGTGGCGGGCATCGGCACCGGCGGCACGATCACCGGCACCGGCCGGTACCTCAAGGAAGCCTCCGGCGGCCGGGTCCGGGTGATCGGCGCGGACCCGGAGGGGTCGGTGTACTCCGGCGGGACCGGCCGGCCCTACCTGGTCGAGGGGGTCGGCGAGGACATGTGGCCGGCCAACTACGACCCGGCCGTGTGCGACGAGGTGATGGCGGTCAGCGACGCCGAGTCGTTCCTCATGACCCGGCGGCTGGCCCGCGAGGAGGCGCTGCTGACCGGTGGCTCGTGCGGGCTGGCGGTGGTCGCCGCGCTGCGGGTCGCGGCGGCGGCCGCGCCCGGATGACGTGATCGTGGTGCTGCTGCCGGACACCGGCCGCGGCTACCTGTCGAAGATCTTCAACGACGAGTGGATGGCGGACTACGGGTTCCTCACCGCCGAGACCACCGAGCCGCGGGTCGCCGACGTGCTGGGCCGCAAGCAGCCGGGGCTGCCGGAGTTCGTGCACGCGCATCCCGGGGAGACGGTGTCCGCCGCCATCGAGTTGCTGCGCGAGTACAACGTGTCCCAGCTGCCGGTGATGAAGGAGGAGCCGCCGGTGATGGCGGCCGAGGTGATCGGCTCGATCGTGGAGCGCGACCTGCTCGACGCGCTGGTGTCCGGGCGGGCCCGGCCGCAGGACGCGATCGAGGGGCACATGTCGGCGCCGCTGCCGATGATCGGGTCCGGGGAGCCGGTCAGCCGGGCGGCGGCCGCGCTGGAGAAGTCCGGCGCCGCGGTGGTGCTGGTGGACGGCCGCCCGGCCGGCCTGATCACCCGCAGGACCTGCTCACCTTCCTGGCCGCCGGGTTATGAAACAGTGTCTGCTGTGACGATCAACTCAGGGTTCGAGACGCTGGCCATCCACGCGGGCCAGGACCCCGACCCGCAGACCGGGGCGGTGGTGCCGCCGATCTACCAGGTGTCCACCTACAAGCAGGACGGGGTGGGCGGGCTGCGGTCCGGCTACGAGTACTCGCGGACCGCCAACCCCACCCGGCGGGCCCTGGAGGAGTGCCTGACCGCGCTCGAGGGCGGCGCGGCGGGCTTCGCCTTCGCCTCCGGGATGGCGGCCGAGGACTGCCTGCTGCGCGCGGCCTGCGCGCCCGGGGACCACGTGCTGATCCCGGACGACGCGTACGGCGGCACCTTCCGGCTGATGGCCGGGGTGCTGGCCGGCTGGGGGGTCAGCCACCGCCCGGTGCGGCTGAGCGACACCAGGGCGGTCCGGGAGGCGCTGGCCGAGCGGCCGGCCCGGGTGCTGTGGGCCGAGACGCCGACCAACCCGCTGCTGTCCATCGCGGACATCAGCGCCCTGGCCGGCCTGGCGCACGACGCGGGCGCGCTGCTCGTGGTGGACAACACGTTCGCCTCGCCGTACCTCCAGCAGCCGCTGGCGCTCGGCGCGGACGCGGTCGTCCACTCCACCACCAAGTACCTCGGCGGCCACTCGGACGTGGTCGGCGGGGCGGTAGTGGTGGCCGACCCGGCGCTGGGGGAGCGGCTCGGCTACCTGCAGAACGCGACCGGCGCGGTGGCCGGGCCGTTCGACGCCTGGCTGACCCTGCGCGGGGTGAAGACGCTCGCCGCCCGGATGGACCGGCACGGCCAGAACGCGGCCCGGGTGGCCGACATGCTGGCCGCGCACCCGGCCGTGACCCGGGTCTACTACCCGGGACTGCCGGGGCACCCCGGCCACGAGGTGGCCGTTAAGCAGATGTCGGGTTTCGGCGGGATGGTGTCCTTCCAGGTGCGCGGGGGCGAGGCGGCGGCGGTCGCGGTGTGCGGCCGGACCCGGCTGTTCACCCTGGGTGAGTCGCTGGGCGGGGTCGAGTCGCTGATCGAGCACCCGGCCCGGATGACGCACGCCTCGGTGGCCGGCTCGCCGCTGGAGGTGCCGGCCGACCTGGTCCGGCTGTCGGTCGGCATCGAGACCGCCGAGGACCTGCTGGAGGACCTGCGCCAGGCACTGGGTGACTAGCGCAGGCAACCTCAGGAATTCCAGACCATCAGGACCAGGATCACCAGCCAGATAAGGCTGACCACCCCGGCCATCGAGGCGATGCGGCCCCGTTCCACGGTGGCCACGTGCCCCGCGGCCGCGGCGGCCGGCTGGGCGGCCGGGGCCGGCTCCACATCGGCCGCGGTCGGCTCCGGAGCGGCCTGCGGGGCGGCGGCGGGCTGGGCGGGGCCAGGCTGGGCGGCGGCGGCGGCCGCGGCGGCCGGGCCGGAGCCTGCCCCGGCCGCCTGGCCGGCCGGGCTGGCCACCGCCGGGGCGGTGGCGCCCTCCAGCGCGACGATGGCCCGGTGCTGGTCCCGCATGATGAGCACGAGCAGGACCACGGCCACCACGAACAGCGTCATCGACGCGGTGATCCAGGTCTTCGTCATGTCGTGCAGCGACTGGCCCGCGATGATGCCGAACAGCAGCACGCCCAGCGACGCCGCGCCGAACACCCGGGTCATCCGGGACAGGTAGCGCAGCACGCCCACGTTGCCGGCCCGGATGTAGCGGGGCGTGGACATGGTCGCGATGGTGACCGGCCCGATGGTGAAGACGACGAAGCCGATGTGGAACCACAGCAGCAGCCGGTCGGTAAAGGACATGAGCTAGATCCTAGGGGTCGGGCGCCGGGCGCGGCCCGGAGACGGGCCGGGGCGCAAACGCGTCCAGGTGGCCCCCGGCCGAGTCAGGGGCCACCTGGACAGGCGCGTGACGCACGCCACGGCGCGGCCTGGCCGGCCACGCGAGGCGGGCCAGGCTACTTGCCGGACTTCCGGAAGCCGACCCACCAGGCGGCGGCCAGCAGCACCACGCCGGCGACCGCGGACGCGCTGGTGCGCAGGATGTGGTGCCCGGTTGAACAGGTACACGGCGGCGACGACCAGTGCCACGACGCCCAGGATCGCGAGAATCAGGGCGCCGATGCGCTTCTGGGACGACGAGCGCGTTCCTGATTCGGTGACAGTACTCACGTGCTCCTCCTAGAGATGGGCAGGCTAGCGATGGGCAGGGCCCGGTCCAGCGGCTGCCTCCTCGGCCCGCCATGCTGTGACTGCCGAACGCTACTACGGAGGAAGGGACGGCTGCGGCATGCCCGCAAAAGCCTTAAAGCAAAATTATCGCCGTGACTCCCGGCGGGTGCGGAGAAAGTCCCGGACCACGAACTCGCCGAGCCGTTCCGGGACCGCGCGGAGCACCCGGCCGCCGTTGCGGCGGGCCACCTCGTTGACGAAGTCGGTCAGCCGCTCGTCCTCGGCCAGCATGAACACGTTCAGCGAGGCGTGCCGCCGGGTCATCTTGTCCACCTCGGCCAGGGTGAGCTGGATGGTCTCCGGGGCCGGCGGCCAGTCGAACTCCGACCGGCCGTCCCGGCGCAGGTGCGCGGTCGGCTCGCCGTCGGTGACGATCAGCACCACCGGGTCGTGTTCCGGGCGCCGGTCCAGGTACCGGCCCGCCAGCACCAGGGCGTGGTGCAGGTTGGTGCCCTGGACCATGTCCCAGCCCAGCCCGGCCAGGTCGGTCTCGCGCAGTTCCCTGGCGTAGTTGGAGAACCCGATGACCACGATGGAGTCCTGCGGGAACCGGCTGCGCACCAGCGCGTGCAGGGCCAGCGCGGTCTGCTTGGCCGCGCCCCAGGTGCCGCGCAGCGCCATCGAGTAGGACAGGTTGACCAGCAGGCAGACCGCGGCCGAGGCGCGCCGCTGGGTCTCGCCGACCTCGAAGTCCTCGCTGGTCAGCCGGACCCGGGGCGGCTCGCCCTCCCAGTGGTCGGGATCCTCCCCGGCCCGCGGGCGGAACGTGGCGGCGTCCCGGAGCAGCGCGTTGCGCACCGTGGCCGGCGCGTCGATGGCCTGCTCGTCGCCGAACTCCCAGCGCCGGGTGGCGCCGGTGTACTCGCCCGCCTGGCCGGCGTCGCGCTGCTCGTGGTCCCCGTAGCCGCCCTCGGGCAGGTCCGCGAACACCCGGCGCAGCGCGGTCTCGCCGAGCCGCCGCACCGCCTTGGGGGTCAGCTCCAGCTGCCCGGCGTTGCGCTGCAGGTAGCCCTGGCGCTCCAGTTCGCGCTCGGTCTGCCGGAGCGCCTCCATGTCATCCACGGCCTGGCGGCCCAGCGCCCGGCGGATGGCGGCCTCGTCGATGTCGTCGAGCCGGGCGCCCGGGTAGTCCTGGCGCAGCTCGGACTCCAGGTCGGCCAGGTCGGCCAGGTCGGCCAGGGCGGTGGTGGCGTCGCTGAGCCCGAGCGGCTCGTCGCCGGTCATCGGGTCGCCGCCCCAGGCGGCCATGTCCATCTCCGGCCGCCGGGCCCGCAGCGCGTCGGACAGCCGGGCCATCTCCGCGGCCAGGCCCGCGTCCTGCAGGGTCTGCCTCCATCAGCGCGGCCAGTTCCTCGCGCTGCTCCTCGGTCAGCGAGCCGAGCAGCCGCTGCGCCGCGGTGGCCCGGCGGACCAGCGAGTCCACCAGCTCCTCGAGGTTGGCCGGGTTCTCCGGGAACATCTCGCCGTAGCGGTCCATGAAGTCGTCGAAGTCGGCCTGGGTGTGCTGGCCGCGGGCGTCCGCCTCGAGCATCTGGTTGAGCTCGGCCAGCATGTCCTTGACCCGCTGCATGGCCTCCGGGTCCGGCTGCTGCAGCACGTCCTTCATGCCGCGGAACTGGCTGTCCAGCACCTCGCTGCGGAGCAGGTCCTTGAGCTGCTCGAAGGTCTGCCGGGCCGCCGCGCTGCGCCAGTTGTAGTCGGCCAGCTGGCGGATGGCCTGCGCGGTGTCGGCGGGCAGCGCGTCGAGCTCGTCCTCGCGCAGCCGGGCCTCGTCGCTGGGGTCGGGGAACAGCTCGGCCCGCTCCTGCCCGACCGCGGTGTCCAGCAGCGCGCGGGCCTGCTCCAGGATGCCGTCCAGGCGGCCCCGGCTGCGGATCTCGCGCTGCCGGTCGCGCACCCGGCGCAGCAGGTCATCCAGCCCGCGGCGGCCAGCCGTGCCGCGGCGCAGCAGGTCGCGCAGGGCGCTGGACGGGTCGGCGCCCTCCAGCACCGCGTCGCCCAGCTCGTCCAGCGCGCCGCGGGCGTCGAACGGCGGCGCCAGCGGATCGGGGCCGTCGTGGTACTCGCCGTACCGGTAACCGCTCACGCCAGCTCACTCCTCGCAGCTCGACGGGGCCGGATATCAGGTCCGGTAGACCGCACTGCCGTCGATCACGTCCTTGGACAGCCGCCGCATCAGGTAGAGCCCCTCCATCGCGAACTCCAGCGCGGCGGCGGCCTCGCCGAACGACTCGCCGCCGTCCATGCCCAGCCGGTCCATGATCCGGGCCAGCCCGGGCACCTCGCCGGTCCGCTCCAGCAGCGCGGCCGCGGGCACCAGCTCGCCGGTCTCCACCGAGCCGCCGCCCTCGAACGTGGCCAGCACGCCGCTCAGGTCGGCGCTGCCCAGCCGGGCCCGGAACGTGTCCGCGATGGCCCGGCGCAGCAGGTGCTCCAGCACCTCGGTCTCCCGGCCCTCCTCGCTGACCTCGAACTCGACCTTGCCGCGCAGGCTGCCGACGATCGGCGGCAGGTCGCAGATCCGGGCGACCGGCTGCGGCTCCCCGGTGAGCGCGGCGCGGCGCACCGCCGAGGCGGACACCGACTCGGCGGCGGCGATCGCGAACCGGGCCGACACGCCGGACCGGGAGTCCACCGCGGGCGAGGCGCGCACCAGCCGGGTGAACCGGGCGATGACCTCCACCAGGTGCTCGGGCAGCACGGCGCCCGGGTCGGCGCCGTCCCACGCGATGAGCGCCTCCTGCTGGGTCAGCGCCAGCTCGTCATCCAGCGTCATCGGGTAGTGCGTGCGGATCTCCGCGCCGAACCGGTCCTTGAGCGGCGTGATGATCCGGCCCCGGTTGGTGTAGTCCTCCGGGTTGGCGCTGGCCACCAGGATCAGGTCCAGCGGCAGCCGCAGCGCGTAGCCGCGCACCCCGATGTCCCGCTCCTCCAGGACGTTCAGCAACGCCACCTGGATCCGTTCGGCCAGATCGGGGAGCTCGTTCAGGCAGAAGATGCCCCGGTTGGTGCGCGGCACCAGGCCGTAGTGGATCGTCTCCGGGTCGCCGAGGGTCCGGCCCTCGGCCACCTTGACCGGGTCGATGTCGCCGATCAGGTCACCCACGCTGGTGTCCGGCGTGGCCAGCTTCTCGCCGTACCGCTCGCTGCGGTGCCGCCAGGTGACGGGCAGCTCGTCGCCCAGCTCGCCGGCCAGACGCTGGCACCGGGCGCAGACCGGCTGGTAGGGATGGTCGTTGATCTCGCAGCCCGCCACCGCCGGGGTCCACTCGTCGAGCAGCACCGACAGCGTGCGGATCAGCCGCGTCTTGCCCTGGCCGCGCTCGCCGAGCAGGATCGTGTCGTGCCCGGCCAGCATGGCCCGCTCCACGTGCGGCAGCACCGTCTGGTCGAAGCCCACGATCCCGGGGAACCGGTCCTCGCCGGCCCGCATCCGGGTCAGCAGGTTGCGGCGCAGTTCCTCTTTGACGGTCTCGTACCGGTGGCCGCTGGCCCGTAGCTCGCCCAGGGTGGCGGCGCGGGGCCGGGGCGGGATGCGGTCAGCGTCAGGGGTCTGGTTGTGTGACTGCACCATTCGACACTATGTCCCTCCCGGAGTGCTCCGCATCCCGGGATGGTCACGTTGACCCGGATGCGAGGATGCAACCATGGCGATGATCCCCTCCCTGGTGACCCCGGACGACGTGGCCGCCGCCCGCGACGTGCTGCGCGATGTGCTGCCGCCGACGCCGTTGCTGCACTCCCGGGCGCTGTCCGAGCGGATCGGCGGCCCGGTCTACCTCAAGTGCGAGAACCTGCAGCGCACCGGCTCGTTCAAGGCCCGCGGCGGGTATCTCCGCATCTCCCGGCTGAGTGAGGCGGAGCGGGCCCGCGGGGTGGTGGCCGCGAGCGCGGGCAACCACGCGCAGGGAGTGGCCTTCGCCGCCGCGCAGCTCGGGGTGAAGGCCACCGTGGTGATGCCGGAGGGCGCGCCGCTGCCGAAGATCGAGGCGACCCGGGGGTACGGGGCGGACATCATCTTCCACGGCGCGACGGTGGACGACGCGCTGGAGCACGCCCGCGAGTTCGCCGCGGAGCGGGGCGCGGTGCTGATCCACCCGTTCGACCACCCGGACGTGGTGGCCGGGCAGGGCACCCTGGGCCTGGAGATCCTCGAGCAGTGCCCGAAGGTGCGGACCATCGCCATCCCGGTGGGCGGCGGCGGCCTGGCCGCCGGCGTCACCGTGGCCGTCAAGGGTGCCGACCCGGGCATCGAGGTGATCGGGGTGCAGGCCGAGGCGGTGGCGTCCTACCCGGCCTCGCTGGCGGCCGGGCACCCGGTCCGGGTCGCGGCCGCCGCCACCATGGCCGACGGGATCGCGGTGTGCCTGCCCGGGTGACATCCCGTTCGCGATCATCTCCAGCTACGCCGACCGGGTGGTGACGGTGTCGGAGGAGAGCCTGTCCCGGGCCCTGCTGCTCTGCCTGGAGCGGTCCAAGCAGGTGGTCGAGCCGGCCGGGGCGGCCGGGGTGGCCGGGCTGATGGAGTACGCCGGCATGTTCGAGCCGCCGGTGGTGGCCGTGCTGTCCGGCGGCAACATCGACCCGCTGCTGCTGTCCAAGGTGCTCCGGCACGGCCTGGCGGCAGCCGGCCGCTACCTGACGTTCCGCTGCCGGATCCCGGACCGCCCCGGCGCGCTGGCCGCGCTGCTGCGCGCGGTGGCGGACCTGGGCGCGAACGTGCTCGACGTGATGCACGAGCGGGTCACGCCGCGGCTGCAGGTCGGGGAGGTGGAGGTGCTGCTGCAGGTGGAGACGCGCGGCCCGGCGCACTGCGACGAGGTGACCAGCCAGCTGCGCCAGTCCGGGTACCACCTGATGTTCAGGGTGGCCCGAGGCTGGGGCCGGCCGGATCACAGGTTCCCGCGGCGCTCCTGCTCCCGCTCGATCGCCTCGAACAGCGCCTTGAAGTTGCCCTTGCCGAACCCCTCCGAGCCGTGCCGCTCGATCAGCTCGAAGAACACCGTCGGCCGGTCCTGGACCGGCCTGGTGAAGATCTGCAGCAGGTAGCCGTCCTCGTCCCGGTCGGCCAGGATGCCCAGCTCGCGCAGGGTCTCGAGCTCGACCCGGGTCTCGCCGACCCACTCGCCGAGGGTGTCGTAGTAGCTGCCGGGGGTGGTCAGGAACTCCACGCCCGCGGCGCGCATGGCCCGCACCGTGGCCACGATGTCGCCGGTCGCCAGCGCGATGTGCTGCACCCCGGCGCCGCCGTAGAACTCCAGGTACTCGTCGATCTGGGACTTCTTCTTGCCCGCCGCGGGCTCGTTGATCGGGAACTTGACCTTCCGCGAGCCGTCCGCGACCACCTTGCTCATCAGCGCCGAGTACTCGGTGGCGATGTCGTCGCCGACGAACTCCTTCATGTTGGTGAAGCCCATGACCCGCTGGTAGAAGCCCACCCACTCGTCCATCCGGCCGAGTTCCACGTTGCCGACGCAGTGGTCGATCTCGGTGAAGTACGGCCGGGCCGGGCGGAGCCGTGACCGGCTCGGCGGCGACGTAGCCGGGCAGGTAGGGGCCGCTGTAGCCGGCCCGCTCGACCAGGGTGTGCCGGGTGTCCCCGTAGGTCGCGATGGCGGCCAGCACCACCTTGCCCTGCTCGTCCTCGACCAGTTCGCGGCTCGGCCAGGCCGCGCGCGCCGTGGGAGGTGGCGTAGGCGTAGGCGGCCTCCGCCGAGTGCACCCCGATGGCCAGGTCGATGACCCCGTCGCCGTGCTCGGCGACGTGCCGGGCCAGGTCGGTGCCCGGCCGCACCGGGCCGCGCAGCACGAACCGGGCCTGGCCGGATTCCAGCACGTAGGCGGCCTCGTCGCGGCACCCGGTCTCCGGGCCGCGGTAGGCGACGCAGCGCATGCCGAACGCCGTGGAGTAGTAGTGCGCGGCCTGCCGGGCGTTGCCGACGGCGAAGACGACCGCGTCCATCCCGGTGACCGGGAAGTCGTCGGTGGCGGCGGCGCCTGTGCTGGCTGGTGCTGCGCGGGCTGGCTGGTGGCGGTCATCTCGGGCTCCCTCGTCGCGGCAGGCTTGTCAGCAGCATCGACGCGGAGCACAAGATGCGCAACACTGTCTTTAATTACTAGTCAAACTGCATAATACTTAACGCAACTCTGCGGGTGAACTGTACAGCCTGCGAGGCGGCGAGAGCGGGGCCTGATGATCGATGACCTGGACGCGCGGCTGATCACCCTGCTCGCTGCCGAGCCGCGGGTCGGCGTGCTGGAGGCGTCCCGGCGGCTGGGCGTGGCCCGCGGCACCGTGCAGGCGCGGCTGGACCGGCTGCACGCCCGCGGGGTGATCACCGGGTACGGCCCGGACATCGACCCGGAGGCGCTGGGCCACGGGGTGACCGCGTTCATCACGCTGGAGATCCGCCAGGCGGGCGGGCACGACCCGGTGGCCGGCGGCTGGCGGCGATCCCGGAGGTGCTGGAGGCGCACACCATCACCGGCCCGGGGGACCTGCTCTGCCGGGTGGTGGCCCGGACCAACGCCGACCTGCAGCGGGTCATCGACGCGATCGTGGACGTGGCCGGGGTGGTCCGGGCCTCGACGGTGATCGTGCTCGCCACCCCGCTGCGCTACCGGGTCCTCCCCCTGGTCCGCTCGGCGGCCCGCCCCGCGCCCGCCCGGTCCCGCCCCCGATGACACGTAGCCCTCACCAGTCACGGTCCGGCCGCGCAGCAGCTCGATCCGCCAGTACCGGCCGCTCCGCTCAGTCGCGGTCTGGCCGCTGCCAGCCGTCCCTGGCTTGCGCTTGCGCGGCGACGCGTCGCATCCGGAGCATGAGGGCGGCCGATGGCGTGACCTTGCCGGACAGGTAAGTGGACAGGCGCGGGCGGGAGGTGCCGAGCCGGAGCGCGAAGTCGCGCTGCGACAGGCCGGACCGGGCGAGGAGGTCGCGTATCTCGCCCGCGACCTGTTCGCGCTCGGCGTCGGCGGCGTCCTGGCGGGCGCGCTCGATGACGGTCGTCAGGAGCTCGCTGGTGCCGTAGGGCCGGGACAGCTCGACGGCTTCGAGGACCTGCTGCGCGACCGGTCCCCAGGGGTCGGCGCGGATGGCGGCGGCCAGCCGCCGCCAGTCGGGCAGGGTGCCGCGCTCGACCGCCGTGAGGATGCCCTCAAAGGGCCAGGTCTCGACGGGGTCATCAACGGAGGCGGTGATGTTCCGGAACCTCAGCGCGCTCATCGTGTCATCTCCGCGGCCAGCGACCGGCACACGCCAGTGACCGTCTCCCAGGTGGTCCAGCGGGCGTCGAGGCCCTTGTAGCTGCCCAGCTGCCTGATCGTCCGCTGGTCCGCCGGACGGGGATCGGCGAGCTGGCGGGCGAGCTGCGTTGCGACGCCCTCCGCGTCCGGGCCGCGCTGGTCGGTGTAGTAAAGGTCGATGCGGGCGAGGACCTGCCCGGAATGCGGGATCCCGTAGCGGTCGGACAGGGCGGCCACGTCGAGGTAGTCCCGGACCTGGTTCCGCCGGACGATCAGGTAGCCCTTGATCCGCAGAGTCTCCTCCGGCGTCGGTACGCGCAGCTTCTGCCCGGAAGGCAGCTCGACCTCGGTGACCTCGAGTGGCCTGCTCCGGATGAGCTGGCGGAGGCCAGACTCAATGTCACCGAGCTCGCCGAGGATGATCTTGCCGGGGGTGACCCGGTTGGTGACCCATCCTTCGGTTGCTTCAATCGCCTCGAGGACCATGTCGAAGCGCACGTTCAGGTCCGCCAGCACGTGGTCGTGGTCGAAGGACGTGCGGTGGCTGGCCCAGGGCGCCGCGGCCGAGCCGCCGACCAGGATGGCGTCGGGGACAACAGCCTGCAGGCGCGCAGCCGACTCAAGCACGCGCACCAGATCGGGACGGCTCAGCCCCGGTGTCATGTCCGCGTTCTCAGGCATTGGCGGAAGCCTTTCCCCGGCCCGGACCCCGTGTATCATATCTGATACTACATCGCTCACTGGGGTGACTCGATGCGCCATTCATGCCGTTGGTGACGGGGTGCCGGTGAGGTCGCGGGCGATCTCCAGCACGATGTCGCGCAGTTCGGCCTGGTCGGCCACCTGGTGGTAGTGCATGCAGCCGATGCCCACCGAGGCCACGGCCATGGACGCCCGGACCCGGTCCCGCAGCGGCGCGTCCGGGGGCACGAGCAGGTCGCGCAGCGCCTCGAACTGGGCTCGGAACCACTGCTTGCGGTCCGGGCCGCCGTGCTCGCTCAGCAGGTGATCCAGGGCCGCGCGGTTCTGCTCCAGGAAGCGGAGCACGCCCAGGCGGCGGCCGACGATGTCGCCGTACCTGGTGAGCAGCTCGGCCCGGGTCGCCGCGCTGCGCGGCTGGGCGGCGCCCCAGGCCAGCAGGGCGTCGAGTTCGCCCAGGTAGTCCTCGGTGAAGCTGCGGACGATGTCCTCTTTGGACTTGAAGTGGTAGTACAGGGCGGCCTTGGTGACCCCGAGCCGCTCGGCGATCTCGCGCAGCGAGGTGGCCTCGTAGCCCTGCTCCGCGAACAGGTCCAGGGCCACCGCCTGGATCCGCTCCCGGGTGTCCCCGCGCGGCCGCCCTGCCCCGCCCGGCCGGGCCGGGGGCAGGCCCTCGGCCGCGTCGCCGGCCGGTTCTGCGGCCGGCCTAGCCAGGTCATCCATGGTCCAGCATCCTCGCCGTGACGCCTCTCGCTAAACTTACTTGACGCCCGGTTAGCTAGCGTTCTACCGTGTTGCCGTCATCCTAGCCGGTCGGCAAGTAAGTGTGTCGCGGGCAGCGGGCCCGCGGCGAGCAACGGGGAGTCTCTCATGGCAGACGCACAGGCGGCCCCGTCCCCGGCCACCCCGGCGGGCGGCCCTCCGGGCGCGGCCGCGGGCGGTTCCCCGGCGGCGGCCGCGGACAGCCTCCGGATGCGCCGCGAGGTCCTGGTGGTGCTGCCCGGCCTGCTGCTGGCCATCATGCTGGCCATGCTGGACCAGCTCATCGTGGGCACCGCGCTGCCGCGGATCGTGGGCAGCCTGGGCGGGGTGGCGCACCTGTCCTGGGTGGTCACCGCCTACGTGCTGGCCTCCACCATCACCACCCCGCTGTACGGGAAGCTCGGCGACATGTACGGCCGCAAGAAGCTGTTCATGACGGCCATCGTGGTCTTCCTGGCCGGCTCGGCGCTGGCCGGGCTGTCCACGTCCATGGCCGAGCTGATCACGTTCCGGGCCATCCAGGGCCTCGGCGCGGGCGGCCTGATGGTCAGCGCCATCGCCATCATCGGGGACCTGGTCTCGCCCCGCGAGCGCGGCCAGTACATGGGCTACATCATGGCCGTGATGATGCTCGCCACCATCGGCGGCCCGCTGCTCGGCGGCTTCATCACCGACAGCTTCTCCTGGCGCTGGATCTTCTACATCAACCTGCCGATCGGCGGGGCGGCGCTGGCCTACCTGGCCGCCACCCTGCACCTGCCGCGGCGCCGGATCGAGCACCGGGTGGATTACCCGGGCGCGGCCGTGCTGGCCGTGGCCACCACCGCGATCGTGCTGCTCACCACGTGGGGCGGCAGCCAGTACCGGTGGTCCTCGCCGCAGATCCTCGGGCTGGGCGCGCTGGCCGCCGTCGCGGTGGCGGTGTTCATCGCCATCGAGGCGCGGGCGGCCGAGCCGATCCTGCCCCTGCACCTGTTCCGCAACGCCAATTTCACCCTGGTCAGCACGCTCAGCTTCCTGGCCGGGCTGGCCATGTTCGGCGCGATCACGTTCCTGCCGCTGTACCAGCAGACCGTGCAGGGAGCATCGCCCACGGTGAGCGGGCTGCTGCTCACCCCGATGATGGTCGGGGTGATGATCACCTCGCTGATCGCCGGGCAGGTGACCACCCGGACCGGCCGCTACAAGGCGCTGCCGATCCTCGGCGCGGCCGGGATGACCGCGGGGATGTACCTGCTGTCCATGCTGGGCGTGCACACCAGCCGGGTCACCTCCGGGCTGTTCATGGTGGTGCTCGGCCTCGGCATGGGCTTCCTCATGCAGCTCACGTCGTTGCTCGCGCAGAACAGCGTCGAGCCGCGGGACATCGGGGTGGCCAGCAGCTCGCGGCTGTTCTTCCAGCAGATCGGCGGGTCGATCGGGGTGTCCGCGTTCGGCGCGATCTTCGCCCGGCGGCTGGCCGGCGCGCTGACCTCGGTGTCGCCAGGCGTGCACCTGTCCACCAGCGGCGGCCAGTTCAACCCGGCCACCGTCCGGGCGCTGCCCGCCGCGGTCCGCGGTGACGTGCTCTACGCGATCACGCACGCCGTCCAGGGCGTGTTCCTGTGGGCCGTCCCGGCCTGCGCGCTGGCCTTCGCCGTGTCCTGGTTCATCCGGGAGGTGCCGCTGCGCGGCCGCGCCCCGGCCGAGGCGCCGGCCCCGGAACTCGTCGGCTGAGGGCCGCGCCGCGAGGCCCGGCACGGGCGGGCGCCAGATACGCCAGCGCGGTGCGTTCGGCCAGAAGATCTCGGCCAGAACGCACCGCGCCGGGGAAGCCAGCCGGTGTCAGCCGCCGACGTAGGGGACGGCCTCCAGGATCTCCACGCTGGCGGCACGGCCGTTCGGCATCTGGTAGGTGGCGGTGTCGCCGATCCTCTTCCCGTTGATCGCCGATCCCAGCGGCGAGCGCGGCGAGTACACGTCGATCGGGGCGCCGCTCTCCTCGCGCGAGGCGAGCAGGAAGGTCACCTCGTCGTCGTCGCCCGCGAACCGGATCGTCACCGTCATCCCCGGGCCGACCACGCCGTCGGTGCGCGGCGGCTCGCCGACCCGGGCGTGCTGGATGATGTGCTGGAGCTGGATGATCCGGCCCTCGATCTTGCCCTGCTCCTCCTTGGCCGCGTGGTACCCGCCGTTCTCCCGCAGGTCACCTTCGTCCCGGGCGGCCTCGATCTTCTTCGCGATCTCCACGCGCCCCGGCCCCGAGAGGTGATCCAGCTCCGACTTGAGCCGGTCGTACGCCTCCTGGGTGAGCCAGTTGAGGCTGTCGTTCTGCGTCTCGGTCACGGGTACTCCTTGCCTGCTGTGCGGACCCCCGGGGTCCGCGCGAGCCACGCGTGGCTCATCGGGGGTAATCCTTTGAGGCTAACAAGGCCTGACAAGTACGTCGCGCCGGTTGTGTTTCCGGCGCGTCAGGCAACGGCGCTGGCCCGCCAGGATACGGGAATGCCGCCCCGGCACTGAAGTGTTGTGCTGCACAATGATCTGCTGGTGCTGCGCCGTCCGGATGAGAGTGCCCGGGCGCGGCAGGCCGGCCCGAATTCAGCCGCCGTTGGCTCCCGAGGGGATTCCGCTTGTCCGCCGTCACGAATGATGCCGCCGCCGAGGCCCGCGCCGGCCATCCCGCGCCGCTGCGCCTGATGGCGGTGCACGCGCATCCCGACGATGAGTCCAGCAAGGGTGCGGCCACGATGGCGCGGTACGTCCGCGAAGGCGCCGAGGTCATGGTGGCCACGCTGACCGGCGGGGAGCGCGGGGACATCCTCAACAAGGCCATGGAACGGCCGGACGTGCGGGCCAGCCTGCCGCGCATCCGCCGTGAGGAGATGGACCGGGCCCGCGAGATCCTGGGCGTCCGCCAGCAGTTCCTCGGCTTCGTCGACTCGGGGCTGCCCGAGGGTGACCCGCTGCCGCCGCTGCCCGGCGGGTGCTTCGCGCTGCAGCCGCTCCCGGTGGCGGCCGAGCCGCTGGTCCGGCTGGTCCGCGAATTCCGGCCGCACGTGATGCTGACGTATGACGAGCAGGGCGGTTACCCGCACCCGGATCACATCAAGACCCATGAAGTGGCGGTGGAGGCTTTCGAGGCCGCCGCGGACCCGGACCGTTACCCGGCGGCCGGGGATCCCTGGCAGCCGCTCAAGCTCTATTACTTCGCCTCGTTCCACAAGGAGCGGTTCACCGCGCTGCATGAGGAAATGCTGCGCCGCGGCCTGGAATCCCCGTACACCGAATGGTTCGAGCGGTGGGAAGAGCGGGCCGCCGAGCGCCGTCCCGTGGAGATCACCACCCGGGTGCCGTGCGGGGATTATTTCGGCCTCCGGGACCAGGCGCTGCTCGCGCACGCCACCCAGATCGACCCGCAGAGCTCCTGGTTCGCCTGCCCGGTGGAGGTGCAGCGCGCCGTCTGGCCGACCGAGGATTACCATCTAGCTAGGTCGGTGGTGGACACCGAACTCCCGGAGGACGACCTGTTCGCCGGGGTGCGGGAGAGGGTGAGCCGGTAATGCTCCTGGCCGCTGCGGGCACGTCGAGCACGGCCAGCCAGGTCTACCCGGGCCTGGCCGGGTTCCTCGTCGTCGCCGGGATGGGCGTGGCGGTCTACTTCCTGTTCCGCTCGATGAACAAGCAGCTCAAGAAGATCTCCCCGGATGCGCCGGGTACCCCGGGGCGCCCGGGCGCAGCGGGCGGCCGCCGGGCGGCCCGGGCGGCGGCCACGGCCCGGCGGGCCGAGGGAGGCCGGGCCGAGGGAGGGCCGGGCGCGACCGGCACCGGCGGCGCCGCGGTCAGCGGGCCAGACGGCCCGGCGGGGACGTGACCGGCGCGGCCGGATCCAGCGTCAGCCCGTAGGACAGCAGCGTGAAGCCGGGAACCGGGGACCAGTCCCGCTCCGGGAGGCGGCGGAACCCCGCGTCAGCGTAGAGGTGCTGGGCGGCGGCCATGTCGGCCTGGGTGCAGAGCACCAGCTGCCGTGCCCCGCGGGCGGCGGCGATCTCGATGCAGGCGCGCAGCAGCGCGCGGCCCGCTCCCTGCCCCTGAGCCTCGGGCGCCACCGCCAGGGCGCGGACCTCGGCCTCATCCGGGCTGCGCACCACATGCTCGGCGTGCGGCCAGAACTGCAGCATCACCGTGCCGAGCAGGTCGCCGTCGGCCGCTGACCGCGGCCAGGATCTGGCCGCTGCCGTCGAAACCCAGGGTGCGCAGGGTCTCGCCGTAGTTGGACTCGTCGGAGAGGAAGTCTCCGGCCTGGTAGGCAGCCAGCCGGAGCGCGCCGATCCGGGGCAGCTCGGCGGGCAGCGCATCACGCACGATCACACCGCTGTGCAAGTCCGGCCGCCGTCGCCGCATTCCCGGGCCAGCAGGCCGGCCAGGTGCTGCCTGATCGCCGGCCGGGAGCCGAACACGAGCAGGAACAGCGCTTCGCGGGCCAGCCGCTGGGCGTCATTCCCGGTCAGGATGGCCTGGCTGCCCACGGCGACCACGAGCGCGGCGGCGGCCCGGACGGCCAGTTCGCACGCGGCGGCCCGCGCGGCCGGCAGCGTCTCCGGCCCGGCCTCATCCAGCGCGGCCCGGCAGGCGGACAGCTGGCCGTCCAGCGGCCCGGGGCCGGCCAGCTCGCAGCACCGGGCGATGAGGCCGAGGGCGAGGGACCCGTTGAGCCGCAGCCCGGCGGCGTCCTGCCGGGGCCAGTCCCGGTAGGGCAGCGTGCCGGTCACCCGCCCGGCGGGCACGGGATGTCCCTGGAAGCTCAGCTCCACCGTGGCGCTGGCCATCACGGCGACCAGCGGCAGCGGCTCCGCCGAGATGGTGCCCTCGCCGGGCACGTCCAGCACGGCCCAGATCACGGTGTCGTGCTCGTCCCGCGCCGCCACGTAGAGCGTGTCGGCCAGCCCCCAGCCGGTGACCCATGGCGAGGTGCCGTCGAGCAGGTAGCCGCCGGGGACGGCCCGGGCGCGCAGCCGGGGCGGCCCGGGCAGCAGGCCGCCCAGGGCCACCCCGGCCCGGCGCTCGCCGCGGCACAGCGGGCCCAGCAGCTCGGCGCGCAGCGGGCCCGGTGCCGCGGCGACGGCACGGACCGCGCCGTGGTGCTGCAGCCAGACGAACGCGGTGGACAGGCAGCCGCTGGCCAGCACCTCCACGACCCGGCAGGCGTCGGCGAAGGGCAGGTCGAGGCCGCCGGCGTCGCGCGGGCCCGCCATCCCGTAGAAGCCCTCGGCGGCCAGCCGGTCCAGGTGCGCGGCGGGCACCCGCTGGCTGGCCTCGACGCTCATCGCGGCGGGCGCGAGTACCTCGGCGGCCAGCCGGGCCGCCGTGCCGAGGACCGCCGCGGCCCGGCCCGCGCCGTCCCCGCTGTCCGTGCTTCCGTGCCTCGCTGCCTGCGGCGTCCTCTCCGTGCCGTCCGCGCCCGGGCTGTTCCGCTGCCTGTGCTATCCGTGCTGCCCGCCGCCATGCGCACCATCCTCTCCGCCGCTGCCGGGCCGGGCGCTGGCCGGGCCTGCCGGCGCCGGTCCTGTTCCCGCCGGTCCTCTCCCAGAACGGCCGGAACCGTCGGCGGTGGTTGCTACCGTGACGGTGAAACCGGGCCGGTCCGGGCGGGCCCGATCCGGCCAGGCCCGGCCGGGCCGCGGGGAGTGGTGCTTGGGCATGCAGGTCATCCACGCCGTCTGGGCGCGCGGAGCGCTCTGCGTGTGGGCCGAGGATGGGTCGCTGCCCGCGACCGCCGCGGTGCCGGCGGCCGGCGCCCGTCGCGGGCGCCCCGGTGGCACCCCTTCGCGGCCGACCCGGATGCGCTCGCCGACCTGCTGGCCGGGCCCGGCGGCACCGCCGGGGACCTGGCCCGCAAGGCCGAGGCCGATGAGCTGGTGCTGTGGCTTCCGTCCGCGCCGGACGGGCCGCAGGCCGCCCCGGAGCTGATCCGCCCCGCGGCCGGCAGCGCCGGGACGGCGGGCCGCGGGGCCGCGCTGGGCTGCTGGCGGGTGCCCGCGCTGGCGTTCAGCCCCATGGCCGCGTTCGGCTTGCTGGCCGCCCTGGACCGGGATGACCAGGGGGAGTCGCCCCTGGGGGAGCCCGCGTCGGCCGGGCCGCCCCTGGGTGGGCCGGTGCTACGTGAGCCGGTCCCGGGTGAGCCTTCGCTGGGTGAGCTGTCCCTGGGGGAGGCGCCCCTGGCTGCTGCCGCCCGGGGCGAACTCGTGGCGGGTGGTTCCGTGGCGTACTGGGCGGCCGTCGCCTCGTTCGCCGCCGACCTGGCTGCCCGCGGCCGGGTGCTGCCCGGCCTGGTGCGTCGGCCGGCGGGAGCCTGGATGGCGTCCTGGGACCCGGTGCTGACCGGGCATGACGCCCGGCGGGCCGGTGAGCTGGCCGGCGCCATGCCGCCGCTGTGCCGGGCCGCCGAGCCAGGCGGCGAGCAGCCCGGGCCGGTCCTGGCGGCGGCGCTGGGCGCGCTGGCGGATGCGGCCGCGCGGGCCCGGCTGGCCGCGGGTGAGCCCGGCTGGGCCCTGCTGCCGCCCCGGCGCGGCCGCCGCCCGGCCCGCGTCCCGGTGCCGGAACGGTGGGCGATGGCGCTGGCCGGGCCGGATGGCCGGGTCGAGGTGACCACGCCCGAGGACGAGGACGAGGCGGCCGGGCTGGCCGCCGGCCTGGCCGGGTGGCGCGAAGGCGGTGCAGGTCCCGGCCGGGTCCGGTGCGGACCTGCTTCCGGCTCGTCGAGCCCCGGCCGGCGGAGCCGGACGCGGCGGCGGGGCCCGACGTGGCGGAGCCGGGCGCGCCCGGGGAGCCAGGCCGGGCCAGGGAGCCAGGCCGGGCCGGGGAGCCAGGCGGCGATCCGGCCGGAGATGCCTGGCGGGTCGAGTTCGCGCTGCAGTCGGCCGAGGACCCGAGCCTGATGCTGGAGGCCGCCGACGTCTGGGCCGGCGCCGGGGCCGGGGTGCTGGGCGGGGACGGGCACCCCGACGAGCTGCTGCTGGCCGGGCTGGGCGGCGCGGCCCGGCTGTTCCCCGAGGTGGAGGCGGCGCTGCGGGCCGCCGCCCCGGAGCAGGTGGACCTGGACACGGCCGGGGCGCTCCGGTTCCTGCGGGAGACCGGCCCGCTGCTCGCCGCGGCGGGGTTCGGGGTGCTGCTGCCGGACTGGGCCCGCAAGGCGCGGCTCGGCCTCAAGCTCACCTCCCGCACCCGCCAGGCGGCCAGCGGCGCGGACGGCGCGGCGCGCCCGTGAGCCCTCGCTGGGCCTGGCCGACCTGGTCGAGTTCCGCTACGACCTGGCCGTCGGCGACACCACCCTGGACCCGGCCGAGCTCGCCGAACTGGCCCGGCTCAAGGTCCCCCTGGTCCGGGTCCGCGGCCAGTGGGTGGAACTGGACGAGCGGAACCTGCAGGCCGCGCTGAAGTTCCTGGAGCGTGGCGCGGGCGGGGTGGCGCCGGCCGGCGAGGTGCTGCTGGACGGCCTGCGCGGCCCGGAGGAAGACCTGCCGGTAACCGCGGTCGACGCCGACGGCTGGCTCGGTGACCTGCTGTCCGGAGACGCAGAACGGCGGCTGGCCGCGGTGCCCGCGCCCGCCTCATTCCACGGCGAACTGCGCCCGTACCAGGAGCGCGGCCTGGCCTGGCTGTCCTTCCTCTCCGACCTCGGCCTCGGCGGCATCCTCGCGGACGATATGGGCCTGGGTAAATGCGTGATGACGCTGGCGATGCTGGCCCGCGACGTCGAGCGCCGCAACGCCGGAGGCCGCGAGACCGCCCAGCACGGCGGGACCGCCGTGTCACCCGGGCCCACCTTGCTGGTCTGCCCGATGTCGCTGGTCGGGAACTGGCAGCGGGAGGCGGAACGGTTCACCCCGGACCTGGCCGTGCACGTGCACCACGGCTCCGACCGGCTGGCCGGGGAAGCGCTGCGGGACGCGCTGCGCGGCGCGGACCTGGTCATCACCACGTACGCCATCGCCGCCCGCGACCATGACGACCTGGCCGCCATCGGCTGGCGGCGGGTGGTGTGCGACGAGGCGCAGAACATCAAGAACGCGGGTACCCGGCAGGCCCGCGCCGCCCGCGGGCTGCCGGCCGGCTCCCGGATCGCGCTGACCGGCACCCCGGTGGAGAACCGGCTCGGCGACCTGTGGTCGATCATGGAGTTCACCAACCCGGGACTGCTCGGCGCGGCCGAGAAGTTCCGCACCAGCTTCGCCGTCCCGGTCGAGCGGCACGGGGACGAGGAGGCGGCGGCCCGGCTCAAGCGGCTGACCGGGCCGTTCATCCTGCGGCGGCTCAAGACCGACCGGTCCATCATCTCCGACCTGCCGGACAAGATCGAGATGAAGGTGTGGTGCAACCTCACCCCGGAGCAGGCGAGCCTGTACCAGGCCACCGTCGCGGACATGCTGGCCCGGATCGAGTCGGCGGAGGCCGACATCGAGCGGCGCGGCCTGGTGCTGGCCACCATGGCCAAGCTCAAGCAGGTCTGCAACCACCCCGCGCACCTGCTCGGCGACGGTTCCCGGCTGCCCGGCCGGTCCGGCAAGCTGGCCCGGCTGGAAGAGATCTGCGACGAGATCATCGCGGCCGGCGACAAGGCGCTGTGCTTCACCCAGTTCGCCGAGTTCGGCCGGGTGCTCCAGCCGTACCTGGCCGCCCGGCTCGGCTGCCCGGTCCTCTACCTGCACGGTGGCACGGCCAAGAAGGCCCGAGACAGCCTCGTCACTGAATTTCAGGGCCTTACGCACCCTGCCGTCTTCCTGCTCTCGCTCAAGGCCGGCGGCACCGGGCTCAATCTCACCGGCGCCAGCCACGTGATCCATTTCGACCGGTGGTGGAACCCGGCCGTCGAGGACCAGGCCACCGACCGGGCCTACCGGATCGGCCAGCGCAAGGACGTCCAGGTGCGCAAGTTCGTCTGCGTGGGCACGCTGGAGGAGCGGATCGACGCGATGATCGAGGAGAAGAAGGCGCTCGCCGAGCGGGTCGTCGGCACCGGGGAAGGCTGGCTGGCCGACATGTCGGCCACCCAGTTGCGTGAGGTGCTCACGCTGGCCCCCGAGGCGGTGGCGGAGTGAGCGAGCGGGGCGACGGCGGCCGGGCTCGCGGCGGCCGGGACAGCCGGGACACCGGCTGGTGGCACGAGGCCGGCCCGCCGCGGCGGGTGGACGGCGGCATCAAGGCCCGCAGCCAGCGCGGCGCGATCGGCGAGCAGTGGTGGTCCCGCCGGTTCGTCGAGGTGCTGGAGTCGTTCGGGATGAGCGGCCGGCTGGCCCGCGGCCGCAACTACGCGCGGCGCGGGCAGGTGCTCGGGTTCGAGCTGAGCCAGGGCCGGGTCACCGCCCAGGTGCAGGGCTCCCGGCCCGCGCCTTACCAGGTCCGCATCGGGGTCCTGCCGCTGACCACGGCGCAGTGGCGGCGGGTCGAGGAGGCCCTCGGCGGGCAGGCCCTGTTCCGCGCCAAGCTGCTGGCCGGGGAGATGCCGCGGGAGATCGAGGAGGTCTTCGCGGCGTGCGGCACCCCGCTGTTCCCCCGGTCCGCCCGGGACCTGGACCTGTTCTGCTCCTGCCCGGACTGGGGAGTGCCGTGCAAGCACCTGGCCGCGGTCTGCTACGTGCTGGCCGAGCGATTCGATGACGACCCGTTCGCCATGCTGGCCTGGCGCGGCCGGGGCCGGGAGGAGTTGCTGGCCGCGCTGCGCCGGCGCCCGGCCGGGCCGCCCGGGCCGCTGGCGGCCGCCGGGCGGCCTGCGCCGGGCGGGCCGCGGGCCGCGGCGGGCCCGCCGCTGGCGGGCGCGGCGTCCGGCCTGGCGGGCACGGCCTCCTGGCTGGCGGACAGCGGCCCGGCGTCGCCGCTGGCCCAGTGCACGGACGAGTTCTGGTCACCAGGGATGAGCCGGGCCCGGCTGCGGGCGGTCCAGCCTGCCCCGCCTGCCCCGGCTGACCTGCTGCTACGCTCGGCTGACCCGCCGGAGGTGACGGTCCGCGGCCAGCCGCTGGCCGCCCTGCTGGCCACGGCCTATCACCGGCTGGCCGGCCAGCCGGTTCCGGAGCACGTGACCCCCGAGTAACCTGCCAGGATGACCGAGAACACGGCCCCGGCCCAGGTGCCCGCGGCGCAGGTGCCCGCGGACGCGCACCTGGTGGATGTCCGGGAGGATGACGAGTGGGCGGCAGGTCACGCGCCGGGGGCGGCACACATCCCACTCGGTGAGCTGGGCGCCCGGTACACCGAGATCCCGCGGGACATCCCGGTCTACGTGATCTGCCGGGCCGGGTCCCGGTCGAACCAGGCCGCGCACGCGCTGGCCGGCGCGGGCTGGCAGGTGATCAACGTCAGCGACGGCATGCGGGGCTGGGCCGCGGCCGGGCGCCCGATGACCAACGACAGCGGCACCCCGCCCTACGTGGCCTGAGCCCGCCCGCGGTGGCCCGTGCTGCGCGGGCCGGACCAGGCGGCCACGGCGCCGGCGATCCGCCAGGCCGCCTCGCGCAACTGCCCGGGCGGGTGCGCGGCGTAACCCAGGACCAGGCCCGGCGGCCCGGGACTGAGCCGGTGCAGGGACAGCGGGTGGACGACCACCCCGGCCTGCTGTATCCGGCGGGCCAGGTCCGCGTCTCCTGGCTGGCCGGCGGTGTCCGGGAACGTGATGAGCAGGTGCAGGCCGGCCGCGACCCCCTGGACCCGGGCCTGCGGCAGGTACTCGCGCAGCGCGGCGAGCAGCGCATCGCGGCGGTCCCGCTGCCGGGCCCGGGCCGCCCGGATGTGCCGGGCCAGCTGGCCGGTGGCGATCAGGTGGGCGAGCACCAGCTGAGGCAGCGCGGGGTTGCCCAGGTCGCTCGCGTGCTTCGCGCCGGCCAGTGCGGCCCGCAGCCGGGCGGGCGGGACCAGCCAGCCCAGCCGCAGGCCGGGAACCAGCGTCTTGGAGGTGCTGCCCAGGTAGGCGACCCGGTCCGGCGCGGACGCCTGCATCGCCGGCACCGGGGTGCGGTCGTACCGGAACTCGGCGTCGTAGTCGTCCTCGATGACCAGGCCGCCGTCCGCGGCCCAGGCGAGCAGGTCACGACGCCGCTGCGGGGCCAGCACCACCCCGGTCGGGAACTGGTGCGCGGGCGTGAGCAGGACCGCCGTCGCGCTGCTGCGGGCCAGGTCGGCGGCCCGTAGCCCGTGCTCGTCGACCGGGACCGGGACCGGGTCCAGGCCCCAGTAGGCGAGCTGGTCCCGGGCGCCGCGCGAGCCCGGGTCCTCGACCGCGACGCGACCGGTGCCCTCGACGGCCCAGTACCTGGCCGAGCAGGGCGAGCGCCTGGGCGACGCCGGCCACGATGATGATGTCGTCCGGGCTGGCCCGCAAGCCGCGGGTCCGGGCCAGCCAGCCCGCCAGTTCCTGGCGCAGCCAGCTGCTGCCACGCGGGTCGCCGTAGCCCAGGTCGGCCGCGGTGACCCGGTCGAGCACCGCCCGTTCGGCCCGCAGCCAGGCGGCGCGGGGGAACCCGGACAGGTCCGGCACCCCGGGAGAGAGGTCAAGGCCGGCCACGGACCGCCAGGGCTGGGGCAGCCGCGGCCCGGCCACGGGCGGGCCGGCGGCGGGCCGCTCCGGGCCCGGCCGCGGCAGCACCCGGGTGCCCGCG
>CAWIYD010000013.1:0-266020 GCA_963840195.1 uncultured Actinomycetes bacterium | reverse complement strand
CAGAGCCCGAACGATGCGGCCGCCCGCGACGCGATGTGCCGCCCGATCACGATCGACGCGGTGGCGGCCGGGGACGGCGCATTCAGCACGTGGATGATGCCGGGCGCGTCCTCGATCAGGAAGTCGTCCACCAGCGCCCCGGAACGGCTCAGGCACTGGGCGCGGATGCCGGACGGCCCGAACGTGATGTCCCGCGCCGTGACCGCCGGCAGGTACCGGCGCATTTCCGCCAGGTAGGCGGGCTTGACCAGGTCCCGGTAGATCTCCAGGGCCCCGGTGCGCGCATAGGAGCGGGCCAGCCGGCGCAGCCCCGGGAAGCGCAGCGCGTCCAGCAGGTCCCGGCCGTTCACCGACAGCCGCCCGTAGCCCTCCCGGGCCAGGGCGGGCACCGCGTTCGGGCCGGCGTGCAGGGTCCCGTCCGCGCCGCGGGTGAAGTGCACGCCCAGGAACGGGAAGGCCGGGTCGGGCACCGGGTAGACCAGCCCGCGGACCAGATCGGCCGCGCCCGGCCGGAACGTGTAGTAGTCACCCCGGAACGGGACGATCCGGTACTCGCTGCCACCCTGGCCGGTCATGGCGGCGACCCGGTCGGCCTGCAGCCCGGCGCAGGCCACCACCGCCCGGGCCTGGACCGGGCCGCCCGCGGTGGCCGCCACCCAGCCGTCCGCCGTCCGGGCCAGTGACAGCAGGCCGTGCCCGCACAGCACCTGGCCGCCGGCCTTGCTGACCGCCTCGGCGTAGGCGGCCGCGACCCGCCGGTAGTCAATGACCCCGCTCTCCGGGATGTAAAGCGCCCGGATGCCGCGCACGGACGGCTCGATGTCCGTGATCTCAGCCGGCCCGATCTCCCGGACGGCCAGCCCGTTGGCCCGGCCGCGCCCGGCCAGGTCGGCCAGCCGGGCCAGCTCGCTCTCCCGGGTGGCCACGACCAGCTTGCCGGTCTGCCGGTACGGGATCTGGTGCTCGTCGGCGAACTCCATCATCGCCAGCCGCCCGGCGGTGCAGAACCGCGCCTTGAGGCTGCCCGGCTGGTAGTACAGCCCGGCGTGGATGACGCCGGAGTTGTGGCCGCTCTGGTGGGTGCCGACGGCCTGTTCCTTCTCCAGCACCGCAACCCGCAGCCCCGGCCGGGACTCCAGCAGGGCCATCGCAGTGGCCAGCCCGACCAGCCCGGCCCCGATGACCACGACGTCGAGCCTGCCGGGCGTCTCCTGCACGGGGCACCTGCTTCCTTCCGCCAGCCCGGGCCGGGACGCCCCGAGCCACCTCACGATACGGAGTCTTTCTCCTGGTTGACGCAATCTTGACCGACGCCGGTCGGCGGGATTCCGGCGGTGTGAGGTTGTTCACGCCCGTTATGGCATGCCCTTAACGAAGTCTTCATGATTCCCGAGTACACCTGTCGTTTGGGCCTTGCCCGCCCGGGAAGGCTGACCGGACAGGATACGGTGAAACCGGCTCCTCGTTGCAGGCCTGGCACGGGCCCCTGCCGCCGCACCGGGAGCGGGCGCTCCCGCGTGGGCAATTTCTGTTGCCTTGCTGAACGAAATCCCGGAGGGAGAACGTGGGTGCCTAGACCGGCGTCATTCCGGCGTGAACCGGAAACCGGCTTGCCCGGCGGTGACTCTGGCTGGGGCGGGTATCACGATCCTGACGAGCAGGACGAGGAGTGGGAGGACCGCCCCCAGCGGCACCGCCACCATGGCCGGGAACGCCGCAAGCTGCGCGGCCGCCGCTGGTTCCAGGTGCTGATGGCCCTGGTCCTGGCGTTCGTGGTGTGGCTGGGCTGGTCGGTCGGGCACGCGCTGACCATGCCGGGTGGCGGCACCACCTCGGAACGGCTGGCCGAGTGGGCCCGCGACCACTACCTCGGGCCCCTGGTCACGTTCGGCGAGTGGATCACCTACAAGCCGCCGAAGGTGGGCGGCAAGCCGTCGTTCGCGCTGACCGGGCCCAGCGCGGGCACGCTGCAGGCGACCAAGCACCACCGCCGGCACGCCAAGGCCCAGCCGTCCTACCCGCCGCCCGCGGCGCTCGCCCCGCTGGTGCCCCACCCGCTGCCCGGTGAGGGCCGTTGGCGGGTGCTCGGCACGGACCACGGCCAGGCCGCCGTCTTCGGCACCTACCTGCGGGCCAGCAGCATCTACACGTCCTACGTGGCCGGCATCGTGTCGATGAACCAGCACCTGGTCAGCTTCCACCTGCACCCCGGGGCCGAGGACCCGGGGCCGGGCCGCTGGGGGGCCGAGCCCTTCATCTTGCCCAGTAAGCGCCTCGGGCTGCTGGCCACCTTCAACGGCGGGTTCAAGATCGCCAGCTCGGGCGGCGGCTTCTACCTCAACGGGACCACCAGCGGGACGCTGACCAAGGGCGAAGCCTCGATCGTGTACTACCGGAACGGGCGCGTCGCCATCGGGACCTGGGGGCAGACGCGTCCGGATGACCCCGGACGTGGTGGGCGTGCGGCAGAACCTGCACCCGATCGTGCAGAACGGCCAGATCCCGGCCTCGGTGGACTACAACGTCGAGGGCAGCTGGGGCGCGACACTCGGCGGCAGCTATTACGTGTGGCGGTCCGGCGTCGGGATCACCAGGGACGGCCGGGTCATCTTCGTCTACGGCCCGGAACTGAACGTCCGTGAGCTGGCCACGCTGATGCAGCGGGCCGGGGTGGTGACCGGGATGGAGCTGGACATCAACCCGGACTGGATGTCGTTCATGTACTACCTGCCGAAGAACAACCCGGCCAGCCTGGTCCCGGTCAACCTGCTGCCCGACCAGCTGCAGCCGGCCAACCGGTACTTCTCCCCGGCCAGCCGCGACTTCACCGCCGTGTACGCGAGGTGACCACCCGCACCCGCACGGCAGATGTGCCGCCCGGCCCGGCCGCGCTGGCCCGGGCGTCCGGGCCGCTGGCCTGGCTGATTGCGGTCACCCAGACCGCACGGCCGCGGCAGTGGCCGAAGAACCTGCTGGTCTTCGCCGCGCCGCTGGCCGGTGCCTCGCTCGGCCGGGACGACGGGCTGGGCTACGCGCTGCTCGCGGCCGGGGTGTTCACGGCGGCCGCGTCCGCCGTGTACTTCATCAACGACGTGGCCGACGCGGAGCGGGACCGCCAGCACCCCCGCAAGCGGCTGCGCGCGGTGGCCTCCGGCCGGCTACCGCGGGCCCATGCGATCGCGGTGGCCGTGCTGGCCGTCGCCGTGGCCGAGGCGGTCAGCCTGTACTTCGGCGAGCGGACACTGGCCCTGCTGGCCGCCGTCTACCTGATGCTGTCCATCCTGTACACCCTGGTGCTCAAGCACATCCCGGTGGTCGAGCTGGTCTTCGTGGCCAGCGGGTTCGTGCTCCGGGCGCTCGGCGGGGCCAGCGCCACCCGGGTGCCCCCGTCCGGCTGGTTCCTGGCCGTGTGCAGCCTGGGCGCGCTGATGGTGGCGATCGCCAAGCGGTTCACCGAACTGGAGGTGCTCGGCGCGGACGCGGCGGTGCACCGGCCGGTGATGCGCTGGTACCGGCCTGCCGGGCTGCGGCTCGCCCAGCGGGCCGCCTCCGTCGTGATGATCACCGCGTACCTGCTCTGGGCGGCCGGGCAGCACGACGCGTGGACCCGCGTGGCCCACCTGGCCAGCGCGGTCCCGCTGGCGCTCGCCCTGGTCCGCTTCGACTGGCTGACCGTGCACCGGCCGGCCAAGCCGGTCGAGGACCTGATCGCCCGGGACCGGCTGATGATGTGCTGCGAGCTGAGCTGGCTGGTGCTGTTCGCGGCCGGGCTGCTGTGGTGAGCCCGGCGGGCAGAACCCGATCCGCGGCTCGCGGCGGCGGGCGGACGGGTTAACCTGGCCCAGGACAGCAGGCCGGAACCCCGGGGCCTGCGCCGCCATGTACCCAGGGCTGGCCGCGTGGCGCAAGGCCGCCGGACGGCTCGGCCCGGCCGGGGTGTTCCAGTCTGACCTCAGCCGGCGCACCGGGCCGCGCTGACCAGGCCGGGGCACCGGGCCGACCGATAACGCTGCGGAGGATCGATGCGGACCAGTCAGGACGCGCCAGCCGGACCGTCCCGGGTCCTGCTCCTCGGCGGTACCAGCGAGATCGGGCTGGAGATCGTGGCCGCGCTGCGGCTGCCGCCGGAGGCCGAGGTGCTGCTGGCCGGGCGGGACGAGCAGCGGCTGGCGGCCGCCGGCAAGGCGCTCGGCTGCCAGGTCCGCACCCTCGGCTACGACGCCACCGCGCTCGGCACCCACCAGGGCGTCATCGACGCGGCTTTCGCGGACGGCCCGGTGGACCTGGTGATCTCGGCCGCGGGCATCCTGACCGCGCAGGACGTGCTGGACCGCGACCCGGTGCAGGCCGGCCTGCTGGTCGAGACCAACTTCACCGGGCATGTCACCACGCTGCTGGCCGCCGCGGCCCGGCTGCGCGCGCAGGGCCGCGGCACCATCGTCGTGCTGTCCTCCGTCGCGGCCATCCGGCCGCGGAAGGCGAACTACGTCTACGGGGCGGCCAAGGCCGGCCTCGACTCGTTCGCCCGCGGGCTGGCCGACGCGCTGCACGGCAGCGGCGTGCGGGTGCTCCTGGTCCGCCCGGGGTTCGTCACCGGGCGGATGACCGCCGGGATGACCCCGGCACCGCTCGCCACCACCCCGCAGGCGGTCGGCGCGGCCGTGGCGGCGGCGCTGGGCCGCCCGGCCGGGACGGTCTGGGTGCCGCGCTCGCTGGCCGTGCTGGCCACCGGCCTGCGGCTGCTGCCCCGGCCGGTCTGGCGCCGGCTGCCCCGCTGACGGCCGCCGGCCATGCGGCTGCTGGTGGCCGAGGACGACCGCGGCCTGCGCGAGGCGCTCGGCCGGGGGCTGCGGGAGCACGGCTACGCGGTGGACACGGTGCCGGACGGCCGGGCCGCCATGGGTTACCTGCGCAGTTACGACTACGAGGTCGCGGTGCTGGACTGGCGGATGCCCGAGGTGTCCGGCCTGGATGTGCTGCGCTGGATGCGCCAGGGGGCGGTGGCCGTCCCGGTCCTCATGCTGACCGCGCGGGACGCCCCCGAGGACCGGGTCACCGGCCTGGACGAGGGAGCCGACGATTACCTGGTCAAGCCGTTCGACTTCACCGAGCTGCTGGCCCGGATCCGCGCCCTGCAGCGGCGGCCGCGCACCGCGCAGCCCCCGCGGCTGGCCGTCGGGGACGTGCTGTTCGACCCGGCCACCCGGGAGGTGCGGATCGGGGCCCAGCAGCCCGCGCTGACCGTCACCGAGCGCGGCATCCTGGAGATGCTGATGCGCCGCTCGCCGGCCGCGGTCGACCGGCGGTCGATCGCGCTCAGCGTGTGGGAGAACGAGGCGGACGCGCTCGGGTCGAACACCATCGACGTGCACATGGCCCGGCTGCGCGCCAAGCTGGCGGCCGGGCGGGTGCGCATCGAGTCGGTCCGGGCGGTCGGCTACCGGATCGTGGCCCGGTGAGCCGGGCGGCCAGGGCGCCGGCCCGGCGGGCGCCGGTCCCCGCAGTTCGGGCACGCGGCCCGGGTCGCCCTGGCGGCTACCGCGCTGATCGGGGTGGTCTACCTGGGCTGCGCCGTGGTCCTGGACCAGGTGGTGGCGGCCCGGCTGGTGTCCGCGGTGGACAGCCGGCTGGGTGAGCGGCTGGCCGACGCGCTGGCCGGGCCGGGCTCGCGGCCCGGGCCCGGGTCCCCGGCCGGAGGCTGGCCCGCCGCCGGGGCGGCTCCGGCCCGGTCATGACCGGGCCGACGAGCGGCGAGGAGGCAGATGAGGTACCGGTCTTCGTGTGGCGCGCCAGCCCGGGACGCGCCCCGGTGGCGCTCGGCGCCGGGGCCCCGGCGCTGCCCGGCCGCCTGGTCCCCGCCGCCGGGCAGCACGTCACGGTGCATCTCGGCGGGAGCGTGTTCCGGCTGGCGGCCATCCGGCAGGGCGGCGGCCGCCTGGTGGCCGGGCAGAGCCTGGCCGACCAGCAGCACATCCAGGACATGCTGCGGGACGGCGCGGCGCTGGCCGCCCCGGTGCTGCTGCTGGCCATGTTCGCCGGGTCGCTGATCATCGGCCTGCGGGCGCTGTCCCCGGTCGAGCACTCGCGGCGCCGCCAGCTGGAGTTCACCGCGGATGCCTCGCACGAGCTGCGCACGCCGCTCAGCGTGATCAACGCCGAGATCGGCATCGCGCTGAGCGCCCCGCGCGAGGCGGCGGACTACCGGGCCGCGCTGCTGCGCATCCAGGACGAGAGCGGCCGGCTCCGGCGCATCGTGGAAGACCTGCTCTGGCTGGCCCGGTTCGACTCCGAGCCGCCGCCGCCCGGGGCGGAACCGCTCGACCTGGCCACCATCGCCGGGACGTGCGCCCAGCGGTTCCAGGCGGTGGCCCAGGCCAGCTCCCCCGGGGTCTCGGTGACGGTCGCCCCGTCGCGGGCCGCCTGGATCAGCGCGCCGCCGGAATGGATCGACCGGCTCACCGGGGTGCTGGTGGACAACGCCTGCCGCTACGCGGGCCCGGGCGGGAGCGTGCGGCTGAGCGTCGCCGCCCGCGGCGGCCGGGTCAGCCTGACCGTGGAGGACAGCGGGCCGGGTATCCCCCGGGGCAGCGGGACCGGCTGTTCGACCGGTTCCACCGGGCCACCGAGCATGGCGCCGGGACCGGCCTGGGCCTGGCCATCGCCGACTCGATCGTGCGCTCCACCGGCGGCCACTGGCGGATCGGCGAGTCCGGGCTGGGCGGCGCCCTGTTCGAGGTGTCCTGGCGCCGCCCGCTGTCCCGTGCCCCGGCCAGCCCGCCCGTCCAGGCCGCGCGGCCAGAGCGGCCGGACCGGCCGGACCGGCCGGAGCCGCCCGCCACCCTGCCGACTCAGCCCGGCACCGGCTCGTCGGCCAGGTAGGGCGGCTCGTACTGGATGTGGCGGCGCACCGCCCGGGCGTGGTCCCGGCCGTGCAGCCGGCCCACCAGCCACCGGGCGCGGCGCGGTGCTGGGCTGGCGGTGCTGGGCTGGCCCGGTGCTGGGCTGGCTAGGGTAGCCGGGTGACGGCTTTGCGGGTTTTGTTCATCGGCGGCAGCGGGATCATCAGTTCCGCCTGCACCCAGAGCGCGATCGAGCACGGCATCGACCTGTGGGTGCTCAACCGGGGCAAGACCGGGCTCCGCCCGCCGCCACCAGAGGCGACGGTGCGGCACGCCGACGTCCGCGACCCGGCCGAAGTCCGGGCGGCGCTCGGGGACGTCACGTTCGACGCGGTGGTGGACTGGGTCGCGTTCACCCCGGAGCACGTGCAGGCCGACATCGACCTGTTCCGCGGCCGGGCCGGGCCAGTACGTGTTCATCAGTTCCGCGTCGGCGTACCAGACGCCGCCGGCCCGGCTGCCGGTGACCGAGTCCACCCCGCTGCGCAACCCGTTCTGGCGCTACTCCCGCGACAAGATCGCCTGTGAGGACCTGCTGGTCCGGGCCTACCGGGAGGAGGGCTTCCCGGCCACGATCGTGCGGCCGTCACACACCTACGACCAGACCCTCGTGCCCCTGGAAGGCGGCTGGACGGCGGTGGCCCGGATGCGGGCGGGCAAGCCGGTCGTGGTGCACGGCGACGGCACGTCGCTGTGGACGCTGACCCACCACCGGGACTTCGCGGCCGGCTTCGTGCCGCTGCTCGGGCACCCCCGGACGCTGGGCGACGCGTTCCACATCACCTCGGACGACGTGCTGACCTGGGATCAGATCGCCGGGGCGGTCGCCGCGGCGGCGGGATGCACCGCCGACATCGTGCACGTGACCTCGGAGGCGATCGCCGCGGCCGACCCGGAGTGGGGGGCCGGCCTGCTCGGCGACAAGGCCCACTCCATGGTCTTCGACAACAGCAAGCTGCGCAGCGTGGTGCCCGGCTACCGGGCGGTCATCCCGTTCGAGCAGGGCGCCCGTGACATCGTGGCCTGGCATGACGGCGACCCCGGCCGCCAGCGGACCGACGGCCGCCTCGACGCGGTGATGGACGCCCTGGTGGCGGCGCACCGCCGGTAGCCGCCCGGCGGTCAGCCGCCGGCCGGCGGTCAGCCGCCGCCCGGCTCAGGCCGCCCGGGCCCGCCCGGCCAGCCGCGCCCGCTGGGCCGCGTGCGACGTGCCGTGCCCGATCCAGATGGCCACGTCCAGGATGCGCAGCAGGCTCTCCCGGCCGGCGGCCGGCGGCCGGAGCGCCTCCAGTTCGTCCCGGGCGCCCGGATCCCGCAGCAGGTAGCGCATGGTCTCCCAGGTCTGCCCGGGCACGCCCACCGCGCGGATCGCCGCGCGGTCGGTGGCCGGGCACAGCCGGAGCCGCTTCCGGGCCAGCAGTTTCGCGGCCGTGGCCCCGCCCACCCCGGGCACCTCGATTAATGCTGCCCACAGCCGCTCCACCGCGGCGAGATCCGCGTCGGAAGCATCCCAGAGATCCAGGTCGGCCCGGATGTCGGCCAGCATCCCGGAAATCTCCGGGGCCTGGCTGCCGAGCAGGTGCCGGACGGCCTCCGGCCGCCAGGCGATATCGAGCAGGGACACCGCCAGCAAGTCGTCCGCGGTCACCTCACCGGCCGGGTTACGGCCCAGGGAGGAGAAGCTCATCCCCGGGAAGTCCTCGGCCGGATCGAAGTAGGCGGCGAGCGCCAGGCCGAGGCCCGGCATGGCCAGTGTGTCCCGTAGCCGGCCGGCGGCATGCCGGACGGCGTCCCTCCCCCTTAACGCACCCATACGCCCAGTATGCGATCACCCGGGCCTCCAGGCCCAGCGTTGGCGGCTGCGAGAAACATGCAGGTTTCCTCACAGTTTCCCAGTTCAGCGCGGTGACACCAGCCGTGCCGCGGGGCAGGCGGCGCGCGCGGACCGCCCCTGACCAGCCACTCAGCCCGCCGGCATCGTGCAAAAGCACGGCACGAACGCATCGTGCAGCGGCACGTGCAGCCTCCGGGCCTGCCCGCCAGTCCCCGCCGGCGGCCCCGGATCTCGGTTCGGTCACGAAACAGCGACAACTGTCCCCGTGGGTCTTGCCGGCCCGGCGGCACCGATTTTCAATCATCTGAATCAGGATTCATCAGATACCAATGACGCCTATCTGATCAGGGTCTTTGCCGTGAATGATGGTTCATCTGCGGAACCGCCGTCGGCGGCCGGCGCCCCGGCCGCCGAACTGCTCGGCGTGCGCGGCGTCACGGTGCGGTTCGGCGGGCTGACCGCCCTGGACAACGTCTCGTTCAGTGCCGCGGCAGGCCAGGTCACCGGCATCATCGGCCCGAACGGGGCCGGCAAGACGACGCTGCTCAACGTGGCGTGCGGGTTCGTCCGCCCGGACGCCGGCCAGCTCGTGCTGGACGGCACCACGCTGGGCCGGCTCCGGCCGCACCGGCTGGCACGCCTGGGCATCGCCCGCACGCTGCAGGGAGTGGGCCTGTTCCCCCGCCTGTCGGTGCTGGAGAACGTCATGGTCGGCGCGGAGCGCCAGGCCCGGGCCGGGTTCTGGTCGGCCCTGGCCGGGCTGCCACCCAGCGACCGTGACGAGCGCGCGCTGCGCGACCGGGCCGCGGCGGCACTGGACCGGGTCGGCGCCTCCGGGGTGGCCGGCGCCATGCCCGGCCAGCTCTCGTACGGCATGCGCAAGCGGGTCGCGCTGGCCCGGGCCCTGGTCGGCCAGCCCCGGCTGCTGCTGCTCGACGAGCCGGCCGGCGGCCTGTCCGAGGCCGAGCTGGACGAGCTGGGCGCGCTGCTCTCCAGCCTGTCCGGCCAGACCGCGGTGCTGCTGGTGGAGCACCGGATGGACCTGGTCATGGCGGTCTGCCACGCCGTGGTGGTGCTCGACTTCGGCCGGGTGATCGCGTCCGGGCCGCCGGAGCAGGTGCAGGCCGATCCCGCGGTCACCACCGCCTACCTCGGGGCGGGGACCGGTGAGTGAGGCGGCCGCTGCGGAGGAGGCGGGCCCGGCCGCGCTGGAGGTGGCCGGCCTGGCCGCCGGATACGGCCGCGTGCTCGCCCTGCACGGCGTCGGCCTGCGTGTCCCGGCCGGCTCGGTCACCGCGGTGCTCGGCGCGAACGGCGCCGGGAAGACGACGCTGCTGCGGGCCATCAGCGGGGTGCTCCGGCCGCAGGCCGGGCGGGTCCTGATCGACGGCGACGACGTCACCGGCCGGCACCCGGAGGACATGGCCCGCCACGGTGTGGCGCACGTGCCCGAGGGACAGGGCGTCATCGCCGAGCTCACCGTGGAGGAGAACCTGCGCCTGGGCGCGCTGTGGCGGCGCGGCCATGGCCCCCGCAAGCAGGCCCTGGACCAGGCGTACCAGCGGTTCGGGGTGCTCGGCGGCGCGCGGCGCCGGGCGGCCGGCACGCTGTCCGGCGGCGAGCGCCAGATGCTGGTCATCGCCCGGGCGCTGATGGCCCAGCCGCGGGTGCTGCTGCTGGACGAGCCGTCCCTGGGCCTGGCGCCGCGGATCGTCGCCCAGGTCATGCAGCTCACCGCGGAACTGCGCGACGCGGGCCTGGCCGTGCTGCTCGTCGAGCAGAACGCGCGCAGCGCGCTGAGCATCGCCGATCAGGGGATCGTGCTCAACCTTGGCAAGGTCGTCGCGGCGGCGGACGCAGCCGCCCTGGCCGCCGACGTCGGGCTCCGCAAGCACTACCTGGGCTTCTAGGAGGCAGCCGGTGGCCGAGTTTGGCGAGCTGACGCTCGGCGGGATCAGCGTCGGCATGATCTACGCCGCGATCGGGCTGTCCCTGGTGCTGATCTGGCGGGCCACCCGGATCCTGAACTACGCGCAGGGCGGCATGGCCATGCTGACCACGTACATCGCGCTGACCGTGATCAACCACACCGGGTCGTACTGGGCCGGGTTCGCCGCCGCGCTGGCCGCGGGGCTGGTCCTCGGCGCCGTGATCGAGCGGGTGGTCATCCGGCCGGTCGAGAGCAAACCGCCGCTCAACGCCATCGTCGTGACGATCGGGCTGCTCATCCTGATCGAGGGCCTGGCCGGGATCATCTTCGGCGGCCAGTACCGGTCCTTCCCGGCGGCGTTCTCCATCACCGGGCTGCACATCGGCTCGGCTGCGCTCGGCATCTCGTCCAACGACGTGTTCGTGACCGTCGCCGTGCTCATCGCGGCGCTGCTGCTCGCGGCCGGCTTCCGGTACACCCGGGCGGGCCTGCGGCTGCGCGCCGCCGCGTTCAGCCCGCAGGTGTCCCGGCTGCTCGGCGTCCGGGTGGGCCGGACGTTCACCCTCGGCTGGGCGCTGGCCGGCCTGATCGGCGCGCTGGCCGGGGTGCTGATATCCCCGTCGATCTTCCTCTACCCGAACAGCATGGACGCGATCTTCGTGCTCGGCTTCACCGCCGCGGTCATCGGCGGCCTGGACAGCCCGGGGGGCGCGGTGGCGGGTGGCCTGATCCTCGGCGTCGCGCTCAACTACGTCAGTGGGTACCTGGGCTCGGACCTGGTGCCGCTGTTCGGCCTGGCGGCCCTCACCGTCGTGCTGATGCTCCGCCCGTCCGGCCTGTTCTCCACCGCCCCGGCCCGGCGGGTGTGACCATGACCCTGCTCCGGCACCTGGCCGCCGCGCTGCTCGCCGCCGTGGTCGTGGCGATCCTCACCATCCAGCTGAACGCGTTCCGTGACTACCAGATCGCCGAGATCGCCTGTTACGTGGTGGCGGTGGCCGGGCTCACCGTGCTGGTCGGGCTGAGCGGCCAGATCTCCCTGGGTAACGGGGCGCTGATGGCGGTGGGCGCCTACGCCGCCGGGCTGCTGCTGATCCACCTGCAGTGGCCGCTCGCCGGGGTGCTGGCCGCGGCCACCGCGATCAGCGCCGTCAGCGGGGCGATCGTGGGCGTGGCCGCGGCGCGGCTGCGCGGCCCGTACCTGGCGGGCGCGACCCTCCTGCTGGCGGTGGCGCTGCCGTCGCTGGCGATCAAGTTCGCCGGGGTGTTCGGCGGCGACCAGGGGCTGACGGTGGGGCTCACTCCCCCGGCCTTCCTGGGCGCCAGCTTCCCGCTGACCCGCTGGCAGGCCTGGCTGACCTGTGCCTGCGCGCTGATCACCCTGGTGCTGCTGGCCAACCTGGCGCGCAGCCGGGTCGGCCGCAGCTGGCGGGCGGCCAGTGATGACGAGGTCGCCGCGGCCCTGGCCGGGCTGAACGTGGCCCGGCTGCGGGTGCTCGCCTTCGTGGTCAGCGCGGCCTGCGCCGGGCTGGGTGGCGCGCTGCTCGCGGTGACCACCTCGATCATCTCGCCGGGCGCCTTCACCGTGACGCTGTCCATCGCGCTGCTGACCGGGGCGGTGCTCGGCGGCCTCGGCTCACTGCCCGGCGCCGTCTGGGGCAGCCTCGTCCTCGTCCTGCTGCCCACCTACGTGACCGACGTGGCCACCAGCCACGGCCTGTCCAGCGCGGCCGGGTCCAACGTCCCGGTCGCCGCCTACGGCATCGTCCTCATCCTCGTCATGCTCGTCTTCCCGGAAGGCATCCAGGGCGGCGTGCGCCGCCTGCTCCGGCAGTTCACCCCAGGCGCGCCTGCCTCACGGGACCTCCCGCCAGGGCGGGCGGCAGCCAGCGAACATCAGGAAGAAGGCTCCCTATGATCAGGTCAAGCCGGGCCGTCGCGCCCGCCATCGCCGCGGCAGCGGCCCTCGCGATGGTGGTCAGTGCCTGCAGCTCGGGCGGCAAGCCCAGCTCCTCCGGCTCCTCCAGCAGCGCGCTGACCGCGTCCGCGCCGGGCATCACCGCCACCTCGATCACGGTCGGCAGCCACCAGCCGCTGACCGGGGTGGCGGCCCCCGGTTACGACGAGATCGCACCCGCGTCGAACGCCTATTTCAAGTACGTCAACGCGCACGGCGGGATCTACGGCCGGAAGATCGTCTACAAGTACCTCAACGACCAGTACAACCCGACCGACACGGTGTCCGTGGTCAAGCAGCTGGTGCTGCAGGACAACGTCTACGCCATCTTCAATGGCCTGGGCACCCCCACCCACCTCGCCGTCGCGCCGTTCCTGAACTCGTCCAAGGTGCCCGACGTGTTCGTGGCCTCGGGCTGCGAATGCTGGAACTCGGCGTCCAAGTGGCCGTACACCTTCGGCTGGCAGCTTGACTACGTGCGCGAGGGCAAGATCCTGGGCAGCTACATCAAGCAGCATTTCGCCGGGCAGAAGATCGGCTACTTCTACCAGAACGACGAGTTCGGCCAGGACGGCGTCAAGGGCCTGGACGACGAGATCCCGTCCGCGGACGTGGTCAGCAGGCAGAGCTACGACCCGACCAACATCAACGTCGGCCCGCAGGTGGCGGCGCTGAAGGCGGCCGGGGCCAAGGTGGTCGTGTCGTTCAGCGTGCCGGCCTTCACCGCGCTGCTCAAGCTGAACAGCCTCAAGCTCGGCTACAGCCCCGCCCTGGTGGTCAGCGACGTGGGCTCGGACCCGATCACGCTGGCCGGGCTGCTCGAGTCCTTTGCCAAGCAGGGCGGCGCGACCGTGTCGGGCAGCGCGCTGACCCAGGGCATCATCACCGACGGCTACTCACCGTCGCTCGGCGACACCAGCAACAGCTGGGTCACGCTGTTCAAGAAGATCCACGACCAGTACCTCCCGAACCTGCCGTTCGACGGCAACGTGCTGTTCGGCGAGGGCGTGGCCTACACGTTCGTCCAGGCCATGCTCAAGGCCGGGAAGAACCCGACCCGGGACGACCTGGTCAAGGCGATCGAGGGCGGCCTGCCCCAGGGCCCGGTGGTCGCGCCGTACACCTACTCCGCCACCGACCACTCCGGGATGACCGGGGCGTACATCGGCGTGATCAAGAACGGGGTCATCGTGCAGCAGGGCCCGGTGCTGGTCACGGACACCTCGCCGACCAGCGCGGTCACCGCGTACAGCGGGACGGCACCGGCCGCCCCGGCCAGCGGGATGCCCTAGCATACGCACGGGCGGGCGCGCAGGGCGGTCCGGTGCCAGATCCTGGACGGGGGTAGCAGGCGTGGCCGTGGCAGCGAGCCGGCGGCTGCCCGCCAGCGGCGGGGAGCCGCCGGCCCAGCGGCTGCTCGCCGCGGCGGAACGGCTGTTCGGCGAGCGCAGCTACCAGCGGACCACGGTGGCCGGCATCTGCGCCCGGGCGGGCATGGCGACCGGCAGCTTCTACGCGCACTTCGGCTCCAAGGCGGAGATCTTCGCCGCCGTGGTCCGCCAGCTCAACGCCGACCTGCGGATGGCCATGAGGGAGGCCATCGAGCAGGCCGGCCCGGGCCAGCGGGAGATGGAGCGGGCCTCGTTCCGCGCCTTCTTCGACATGCTGTCCCAGCGGCCGTGGATGGACCGGATCGTCCGCGAGTCGGAGTTCGTCGCGCCCGGCGAGTTCCGCGCCTACTACGAGCACCTGACCCGGGGCTATGCCCGCGCGGTCCGGCAGGCCCAGCTGGCCGGCGAGGTGGACGCCCGGTACGACCCGGAGGTCATCGCCTTCATGTACACCGGGATGGGCAACTTCATCGGCATGCGCTGGGCGGACTGGACCTCGGGCGGCCACGTTCCCGATGACGTGCTGGACGACCTGCTGGAAGTGCTGCGCCGCGGGCTCCCGCCGCCCGCGGCGCAGCCGCCTTCCGGCTGAGCCCTCAAGGGCCGTAGCGCAGGATCACCGGCGCCCGGTTCAGCCCGGGGTTGTTGGCCGGGAAGGAGGCACCGCCGCCGAACGTCACCATGCTGTGCGGTGCGTGGGCGATGGCATCCATGGTCAGCCTGCTCGCGGGCAGCGGCATGGCGGCCTGGTGCAGCGCCCCGCCGGCGTAGTGCAGCATGGCGAGCTGGCCCGGGAAGCCGGCCACGGTCGGGATCCACAGCCCGCCCGAGCCGTCCGGGGCCACTCCCTGGGGCGCGCCGTAGCGGGCCGACTGAGCGACGAGCCGCCACCGGACCCCGTTGAAGTGCAGCAGGTAGAACGGGCCGCGCTCGTCCTGGCAGTTACCCGCCCCGACGGCCCACACGTCGCGGGCCGACCGGGCCACGGCATAGTCGGCGGACGGGTGGCAGAACAGCGTGCTGCGCGGCAGCACCCCGGCCAGCGAGGTCACCGACCAGCCGGTGCCGTTCCAGTGCGCGGCGGTCTTCCCGCCCACCGCCCAGATGTTCCCGGCGCCGAGGGCGCTGGCCCCGGTCAGCGGGGCCACCCGGGGGAAGCGCCGCCAGGAGGTGCCGTTGTAATGCCAGGCGCCCAGGCCGCTGCCGGGGGCGGTCGGCTGGCCGAACACCCACACGTTGGCCGGGCCGAGTACCAGGGCGGACCCGACCGCCTGCCGGAACGTCCGGACGGGCTTCCAGGCGTGGCCGTTCCACCGCAGCGCCTGGCTGGCCCCGCTGACCTGGGCGGTGAACGCCCAGACGTTGCCGGCGGAGCTGGCCCCGGCGGCGGTGACCATGTCACCGGACCGGCCGGGGAAGGTCACCGGGGCCCAGGTGGATCCGGTCAGCCGCCACTCAGATGGCTTGCCCGGGCCGGATTCGAACGCCCAGGCATGCCCCGGAGCCGATGCCGCGACCGCGGTGATGCCCTCCAGGTTCCGCCCGTGGATGGTCTTGACGATCCGCCACGACGGCGTGCTGGCGGAGGCCGCCCCGGCCAGCACGGTCGTGAGGGTGGCGGCGGCTGCCCCGCCGGCCAGCAGCGCGGCGGCCCGGGGCCGCCGCTGTGTCGATCCCCCGGCCCGGCCGGCCAGCCCCGGGCGGTTCTGTCTGATGCCCCGCATAGCGTCCCCCTTGTCACGGCGCAGCAGGCAGCGCCGCCTGCTGCTGCGGTTCCGGATTCTCCGTGATAGAAGACGCGCCAGCCACGAGCCCGGCCAGGAACAGGTGGTCACAAGTCGGTAACGCCATGGGCATGCGTGGTCATGCGGCGGGAGCCGGCGTCATCCGGGCCGCCGCCCATCATCCGCAGCATGGCCACGCCGCCGGAGGCGAAGAACCGCGCCAGCAGCGCGGCGGCGGCCAGCAGGAAGATGATGTTGAGGATCGTGGTGTAGTTCCACGTGATGCTCGACCTCGGCGACCTTCGCGGCCCGGGTCGGCCGGCACCAGGCCCAGCCCGCCGAAGATCAGCTCCACCAGGTACCCGGCCAGCACCATGGTCGGCGTAGAACAGGCCGAGCAGCGCCAGCATCATCCGGGTCCCGTAGTACTTCCGGTAGATGACCAGGATCGGGATGATGATCAGGTCGGCGAAGATGAACGAGATCACCCCGCCGAAGCTGATCCCGCCGTTCCACAGCACCGCGGCCAGCGGCACGTTGCCGATCGAGCAGACGAAGCTGAGCAGCGAGATGACCGGGCCGATGAACGGCCCCCAGAGCCTGCGCGGCCAGCGGATGCCCGGTCGAGGAACAGGTGCTGCCAGAAGCTGTCCGGCACCCACGCGCCCACCGCCCCGGCGATCAGCAGCCCGATCGACGACGTCCCGGATCACCGCCGCCCACTCCATGACGAAGATCTGGCTGACCGCGGTATAGCCCTCCCGGCTGAGCCAACCGCCTCCGCAACGGCCCGCTGGAGGCAATGCTCATATCCATGGCCGCGTGGCCTTCCATCGACCCGGCCAGGCCCCGGTCGGCCTGGCGGCGCGCCTCCGTCGACCAGCCGCTGCGAGACGAACAGCCGGAACGCGACCGCCAGCAGGACGATCATGATCGGCCCGCCGATGAACTCGGCCAGGGTGAACTGCCAGCCGATCAGCAGGGCCAGGATGATGCCGAGCTCGATGACCAGGTTGGTGCTGGCGATCTCGAACACCATGGCCGCGGTGAAGCTGGCGCCCCGTGCGGAACAGTGACCGGGCCAGCGCCACCGCGGCGTAGGAGCAGGACGACGAGGCCGCACCGAGCCCGGTCGCGCGGGCCAGGGCGGCCGGCCGGTCGTCGCCCAGCAGCCGGGCCACCGTGGACCGCCGGACCACCGCCTGCACCACCGCGGACAGGGTGAAGCCGAGGATCAGTGACCAGGTGACCTGCCAGGTCATCGACCCGGCCAGGGCGAGCGCGTGGCCGAGCGCGTCAAGGACCCGCATGCCCGGCCAGCACCTCCAGCGGCACCCGGCCCAGCTCGGCGTCATCCGCGGTGATCACCCACTCATACCGCCCCGGCTCGCGGAAGGTCACGTTCGCGAAGGCGATGACGAGCGGCACGAAGGCCGGCGCGCCGGCCGCCTGGCCCGGCGAATGGCCGGTGGCCAGCTGCCCGGACGCCCGCGCGTCCTGGGACTGGCCGTCCAGGGTCAGCTCGGCATGGAGCTGGAAGGTCTGCGGGGCCTCGGTGTACTCGACCCGGATGACCAGGACCACGGCCATCGCCGGATGGACGGCCGGGAACCCGGCCACCAGCAGCCGGTCCCACTGCCCGCCGAGCACGTACAGCTTGCCGCCGGCCACCTGGGCCGCGTCGGCCAGCATGGCCGTGGTGAGTTCCATGCCTCATTGTCCCGGGCGCCGGAGGCACCGGGGACGCCGGGTCAGCCCGGGCCGCCGATCCACAGCGGGGCGGTGGCACCCTGGTACGTCCCCCAGCGGAAGCGGTAGTCACGCTGGCGGCCGTGGACGTAACGGAGCCTCATCCGGGAGAAGAAGCTGACGCCCTCCCGGTGCGCCACCCGGGACAGGGTCACCGTGGCCGGGTACCGGTGGTAGTGCCCGGCGGCGCAGTTGGGCCGGCAGTCATCCACCCAGAGCGTGCCGTGGCTGACCGCGGACGTGCCGGACCACCGGTCCCAGTGGGCGGTCCGCACGAAGGTGTCCGGGCCGCCGACGTACAGGACGGTCAGCCGGACCCGGCCGCCGGACCAGCCGTCCACCCCGTTGTAGGCCACCGGCAGCCGCGGGTGGCTGGCCAGCGGGAGCCGCGAGGATTGCGTGGTGAGCGCGGCGGCGGTCCCCGCCGCGCACGAGCACCAGCACGAGCCGCGGCCAGCGCCGCGATGCCCGCCCTGGTCAGCCGCCCCTGCCTGAGCAGTGCCCGCGGAGCCCCGCTGCTGCCCGGCCTGACTGCGCGAACTTCAACGCCTGCCCCCCGTGCCGCCGTCGTCCCGCCTGCCCGTGCGCTCTGCCGCCGCGGTGCGGACCAGCATAGTGCCGTGGCCGCGCGGGCCGGCCACGGACCGCAGTCACCGCGCTACCGTCGGCTGAGCGCCCAGCGGTACCCGTGTTCCGGGCGGCCGCTCATGCCGTAGCGTAGCCGGACCTCGACCCGGCCCAGGTCGTGCAGGTGGGTGAGGTAGCGCTGGGCGGTGGCCCGGCTCATCCCGGTCCGTTCGGCCACCTCGGCGGCGGACAGGTCCGCGTCCGTGCCCGCCAGCAGCGCTTCGACGGTCTCCAGGGTGTAGTCCGACCGGCCCTTGCTCCCGGCGGCCTGGCCGGTCGCGCGCAGCGCCCCGAAGACCCGGTCCACGCTGCGCTGGTTGGCCGCGCTCAGCGTGTCCAGCCGGGACCGCATCTGGGCGTAGGACAGCAGCTTGTCCCGCAGTGCGGGGAAGCTGAACGGCTTCAGCAGGTAGTGCAGGGCCCCGTGCTGCATGGCGGCGCGCACGCTGTCCGCGTCCTTAGCCGCCGTGATGACGATGACGTCCACCGGCGGGCAGGCCTGGGTGCGCAGCCGGGCCACCAGCTCCAGCCCGTGCTCGTCGGGAAGGTAGAGGTCCAGCAGGAGCAGGTCCGGCTGGAGCCCGGTCACCGCGTCCACCGCGGCGGCCGCCGTGTGCACCTGGGCGATCACCTCGAAGCCCTCGACCCTGCTGACATAGGCCGCGTGGATCGAGGCCACCCGGTAGTCGTCGTCCACCACGACGGTGCGGATCATGGCGCGGCCCGCCCGGCCGGCACCGGCACCGGCACGGCACTGGCGCTGACACCGGCGCTGGCACCGGCACCGGGCCGCTGCTGGCCCGGCGCGGACCACAGCCCGGACGCCACGCAGCCCGGCAGCACCGCGGTGAACACCGCGCCGCCGTCCCGGCCGACACTGACCATCCCGCCGCGCCGCTCGGTAACCTGGCGGACCAGGGCCAGGCCCGAGCCCGCGCCGCGCGCCCGTCGGTGACGACTTGCTGGTGAACCCGTCGGTGAAGATCGCTTCGCGCATGTCATCGGGCACCCCGGGACCGGAGTCGCGGACCCGGATCATCAGGCCGTCGCCCGCCGAGACGACGGTCAGCTCCACCCACCGCGGTTCCGGCGCCTGGGCGGTGGCCTCGATCGCGTTGTCGATCAGGTTGCCCGGCCACGGTCAGCACCGGGGTGACGTCGGTGAGGTCGGCAGCCACGTGGCAGTCCGCGGCGACGCGGAGCTGGACCCCGCGCTCGTCGGCCAGCGAGGACTTGGCCAGCGTGAGGGCGACCAGCTTGGGGTCGCGGATGGCCGCCTTGAGCTGCTCGGTCAGCGCGTCCCGGGCCGCCGAGACATCGGTGACGAACCGGATGGCCTCGTCGTACTGCCCGAGTTCCACCAGCCCCACCAGGGTGTGCATCCGGTTGGCGAACTCATGGGACTGGGCCCGGAGCGCCTCGGTGAGCCCGATTGCCTCGTCGAGTTCCCGCTTGAGGGACTCCGACTCGGTCTGGTCATGGAAGGTGACCACCCAGCCGAGATGGCGCCGGTGGTCGAGCCTGATCGGCCTCCGGTTGGCCACCAGCACCCGGTCGTTGGCCAGCACCAGCAGGTCACTGCCGCTGATCTCGCCGCGCACGATGTCCCCGAGCCGGCCGGGCGGGAGCAGTTCACCCAGCGGCCGGCCCAGGAAGTCGGGCGGGCAGCCGGAGCAGCCGCCGGGCCGCGTCATTGGCCAGGATCACCCGCTCGCTACGGTCGTAGCCGAGCACGGCCTTCCCGGATGCCGTGCAGCATGGCCTCCCGTTCCTGCGAGCAGCGCCGCGATCTCGCCGAGTTCCAGGCCGAACGTCTGCCGCTTGAGCCGCCGGGCCAGGCCGAGCGCGGCCAGCACGCCGACCGCCAGGACACCGAGCAGGTAGACGGCGAGGGAGGGCAGCGTGGCGCCCAGTTGCCGGGACACCTCGCCCGACCGAGAAGCCGACCGAGACCTCCCCGGCCAGCTTGCCCCGGTACCACAGCGGCGTCTTGCCCGCGGCGACGGGCCCGAGCGTGCCGTCCTGGATGCCCACCCAGGGCCTGCCGGTGCGGAACGACTCGCTGGCGGGCGGCTCCGGGTCATCCTGCACCGGCTTGCCGATCATCCACGGATGCGGATGGGAAAACCGGATTCCCCGGGCATTCGTGATGACCACGAACAAGCGCACCGGTCTGGTCCCGGGCCGCCATGGCCAGGCGCTGGGCCTGCCCGCCGGGACGCCCGGCCACCACGGCGTCCACGATCGATGGCTGCGAGGCCAGGGTCTGCGCCAGCATCAGGGACCGCTGTTCATACTGCCCGTACAGCTGGCGCTTGAGATTCCACTGGAAGATGGCGAACCCGGCCACCATCGTGACCACCAGGATGGCGACCTGCATGATCACTACCTGCGTGGACAGGCGCTGCCACGACACCAGCCGCATGGCGCTCCTCGTGCTGACTGGCCCTGGGGCGTTACCGGAAGATTGCCGTAGTGTAACAGCGCATTCACATGGCCGGACAGTACCCGTGATACTGAGCACAATGCGCAAAACGCGCACAGCCCGCTTTATGCGGAATAGGCGCGGAATGCACAGAGCGCATTTTATGCGGCTTAGCAGCGCAACCGTGACTCCGGCCCGGATGCCTGGCTACCGTCCGCCGTGTGAAATACAACACTCTTCCAGACGGTGATTTCCGGGCCCGGCGCGCCTATTTCACCAAGCTGGCCCGGGGCAGGTCCCCGGGGGTGGCCGCCGAGGGCGTGCACCCGGGCCCCGGCGGGACCCGGGCCCGGCAGGACGCCGGGATCCAGCTGTCCGGGGTCACCAAGCGCTTCCTGACGCCCGGCCGGGACGGCCTTCACCGCCCTGCGCGACGTCAACCTGGCCGTCGAGCCCGGGCAGTTCTGCGCCGTGGTCGGGCCCGACCGGCTGCGGCAAGTCCACTACCCTGACCCTGGTGGCCGGGCTGGACCGGCCCAGCGCGGGCCCCGTCGCGGTGGGCGGCGCAGCCGGTGACCGGCATCACCAGCGGCACCAGCTTCATGTTCCAGGCCGACGCGCTGCTGCCGTGGAAGACGGTGCTGGCCAACGTGGCGCATGGGGCCGCTCTTCCACGGCGCGGCCAAGAAGGCCGCCCAGGCCAGCGCGCGGGACTGGCTCCGCGTGGTCGGGCCTGGCCGGGTTCGAGGACCACCACCCGCACCAGCTTTCCGGCGGCATGCGCAAGCGGGTCAGCCTGGCCGCCGCCCTCATCAACGAGCCATCGATCCTGCTCATGGACGAGCCGTTCGGCGCGCTGGACGTGCAGACCAAGGCGATCATGTCGAACGAGCTGCTGACCCTGTGGGACAAGACGCGGCCGTCGGTCATCTTCGTCACCCACGACCTGGAGGAGGCCATCGCCCTGGCCGACCAGGTGGTGGTGATGACCGCCGGGCCCGGGCACGGTCAAGGCGGTCTACGACATCGACCTGCCCCGGCCGCGGGGCGCGGTCCAGGAGATCCGCTTCCAGCCCCGGTTCCTCGAGCTGCACCAGCAGATCTGGGAGTCGCTGCGCGAGGAAGTCGAGCGCGCCTACGCCCGCACCGCACCGCCGCGCGCGAGGGAGAGCCGTCATGACGTCAGCAGCCAGACGCGGCCACGCTGGCCGAGCCCGGCACGCCGGCGAAGCCGGCCACCGCCGAGACCGCGGTGGCCAGCGCCGCCCGGCGGCAGGCGCGCCGCCGGCGCCTGCTGGTCTACGCGGCGCGGGCGGCGACCGCTGGTGCTGGTGGTCGGCGGCTGGCAGCTGCTCACCACCTGGAAGGTCGTCGACCCGTTCTTCTTCGGCCAGCCCAGCGGGATCGTCTCGCGGCTGGGCGACTGGATCCGGCACGGCACCGCCTACGGCTCGCTGTGGCTGCAGATCTGGATCACCATGCGCGGAGGCGCTGCTCGGCTTCGTGCTCGGCGTCGCGCGGCGGCGTCGTGTTCGGCGTGCCTGCTCGGCCAGGTGCGCTTCCTGGCCGACGTGCTCGGGCCCTACATCAAGGCGATCAACGCGCTGCCGCGCATCGTGCTCGGCTCCATCTTCGTGGTCTGGCTCGGGCCTGGGCTCGTCCTCGAAGGTCATGCTGGCCGCGGTCCTGGTCTTCTTCGTGGTCTTCTTCAACGCCTTCCAGGGCGTGCGGGAAGTGGACCGGAACCTCATCGCCAACGTCCGGATACTCGGCGCCTCGCGGCTCGCAGGTCGTCCGCAACGTGGTGCTGCCCTCCGCGCTGACCTGGATCATCGCCAGCCTGCACGTCGCCTTCGGCTTCGCGATCATCGGCGCCATCGTCGGCGAGTTCCTCGGCGCCCAGAAGGGCCTCGGCCTGGTCATCGCCACCGCCCAGAACAACTTCGACCCCAACGGCGTGTTCGCGATCGATGCTGGTCATCGCGGTGCTGGCGCTCACCGCCGAGTGGCTGATCGGCCTGCTCGAACGGCGGCTGCTGTCCTGGCGGCCGCCCGCGGCCGCCGAGGCCAGCGCGACCTGACTCCGGCTGCCCCGCAGCCCGGTGCCCCGTCAACCTCCTCACCCATGACGAAGGAGTACGCCCATGTTCCGAAGCAAGCCCGCCCTGGCGCTGGCCGCGGCGGCCGCCGCGATGACCCTGGCCGGCCTGTCGGCCTGCAGTTCCAGCAGCGCCAGCAGCGGCAGCGGCATGCCGACGGTCACGATGATGGTCGGCGGCATCGACAAGCAGATCTACCTGCCCTACCAGCTCGCCCAGGGGCTCGGCTTCTACCAGAAGTACGGCGTCAACATGGAGCTGTCAGCACCGAGCAGGCCGGCGGCGTCGGCGCCGAGGACCGCGATGGCCTCCGGCCAGGTGGACTTCGCGGGCGCCTGGTACGTGCACACGATCGACTTCCAGCTGGCGGGCAAGAACGTCATCGACGTGGCCCAGCTCGTCCGGCGCCCCCGGCGAGCGGGAGATGTGCGCCACCGGCTCCGGGCGTCACCTCGCCGGCCCAGTGGCAGCGGCAAGACCGTCGGCGTCACCGACCTCGGCTCCGGGCACCGACGACCTGACCCTGTACCTGGCCGCCCGGTACCACCTGACCACGAAGGACTTCACCCGGGTCGGCGGCCGGGGACGGCGACACCATGATCAGCGCGCTGCAGCATCAGCCGGATCGTCTGCGGCATGACCACCCAGCCGACCGTCACCGCGATCGAGAAGAAGGGCGTCGGCTACTCCGCGATCGACCTGGCCACCACCAGCGGCGTGCAGCACTGGCTGGGCGGTTTCTAGCCCGACCGCCGGCGTGCTCGCGCGCGGCCGACTGGGTCGAGCGCCAACAAGGCCGACCGTGCAGAAGGTGGTGGACGCCCTCGTCGCCACCATGCACTGGATCGCCACGCACAGCGCGGCCGCAGATCGCCGCGCACCTGCCCGCCGGCTTCGTCTCGCAACTCCCTGATCACCAGGGCGGACTACGTCAACGCGCTGGCCCAGGACAAGGCCCAGTTCCTGCCGGACGGGATGATGCCCGCGAGCGGGCCGCAGACCGTCTACGCGGTCGAGAAGCTGGCCGGCAAGATCACCGGCCCGGTCGAACCTGGCCGCCACCTACACCAACGCCTACGTCATCAAGGCCAACAAGCTCGAGGGCTTCACCAAGTAGAGCGGGTCAGGCGACGACCCGGGCGGCGGAGGAGCCGTCCGGGAGGCGGCGGATCTCCAGCCGCTCCGCCACCCGGTCCTTGAGGTCGGCGACGTGGCTGACGATGCCGACGACCCGGCCCCGGTCGCGCAGCTCGTCGATGACCGCCATCACCGCCTCCAGCGTGTCCGCGTCCAGCGAGCCGAAGCCCTCGTCGATGAACAGGGTGTCCAGGTCCACCCCGCCGGCCTCCGCCTTGACCACGTCGGCCAGGCCCAGCGCGAGCGCCAGCGAGGTGTAGAAGGTCTCGCCGCCGGACAGCGACGCCGGGCTGCGCTCCTCCCCGGTGTGCCGGTCGATCACGGTCAGGGTGAGGCCGGCCCGCTCCCGCCGGCCGCCGCCCTCGTCGGTGCGGCGCAGTTCGTAGCGGCCGGACGACATCGCGGACAGCCGGACGTTGGCCGCCGCGACCACCTGCCCGAACCACTGCCGGAGCACGTAGGTGGTGAGCGCCATCCGGCGCTGCCCGTCCATCCCCTTGGCCAGCCCGGCCAGCCGGATCAGCGCCGCCGTGTCCTCCTCCAGCCGGTCGGCCGCCTGCTGGGCCTGCTGCACCTCGGCCAGCCGCTGCTGCAGCCGGCTGACCCTGGCCTTCGCGGCCTCATGCGCGGCGCGCACCTCCTGCTCGGCGGCCTCGGCCCGGGCGAGCGCCTCCGCCGCGGTCCCGGCCGCCGCGTGCGCCGCACCGGCCCGGGCCGGGTCGAGCCCGGCCAGGTCCGGGGCCGAGGCCGCCGCCCGGACCGCAGCCAGCCCGGTGGCCCACGAGGTGACCTGGCCGTCCAGGCCCGCCTGCTGGTCCGGGCTGAGCAGCGCCGCCGCGGCCAGCTCGGCGCGGTCGAAGCCACGGTCCAGCGCCTCGCGCTCGGCCTGGTCGCGGGCCCGGCGCAGCTGCGCGCTGGCCGACCCGAACTCGTCCAGCACCCGGGCCAGCTCGCGGTCGGCCGCGGCCGCGCGCCGCAGCGCGGCCTGCCGGGCGGCCACGGACGGATGCCCCTGCGCGGCCGCGTCGAGTTCTTCCTCCAGGCGGCCGAGATCGTCCCGGGCGCTGGCCTCCGCCGCCTGCGCGGCCGCGGCCGCCGCGGCCGCCGCCTGCCACTGCTCGGCGACCCGCTGCTGGTCGGCGCGGCAGGCCGCCAGGACGGCCTCCAGCCGGGTCACCTCCGCCGCGGCCTGCCCGGCCGCGCGGACCGCCTCCGCCGTGGCCGCCTCGGCCGCGGCCAGGCTGTCCACCGTCCCGCCGTCGGCCACCGCCGCGCTGGCCGCCACCTCAGCGGCCAGCGCGTCGCGGCCGGCGGCCAGCCGGGTGCGTTCCGCCGCGGCCGCGTCGCGCCGCCCAGCGGCGGCGGCCAGGTCCTCCGCCGAGACCAGGGCGGCCTCGGGCCGGGCGGGCGCGGGATGCTCGGCGGAGCCGCACACCGGGCAGGGGGCGCCGGGGGCCAGCCCGGCGGCCAGTTCCGCCGCCATGCCGTCCAGCCGGGCCGCCATCAGCTGCAGGTGCGCCTCGGTGTGCGCCTGGTGGGCGTCCACCGCGTCGCGCAGCGCGGTATCGGCGGCGGCCAGCAGCGGTGCCAGGTCCGCGAGCCGCGCCGCGGCGGCCCGGCGCCGGGCCGCCGCGGACTGCTGGTCCCGGGCGGCGCCCAGGCCGGCCGCGAGCAGCCGGGCCGCCGCCAGCCCTTCCTCGGCCGCGGCGATCCGGCCCGGCAGTTCCTGGCGCGCCGCCTCCAGGTCGAGCACCGACTGGCTGGCCGCCGCCGCGGCCTGCTGGGCGGCGGTGAGCGCGGCCAGCCGGGCCGGCAGTCCCTCCTCCTGGGCGGCCAGGTGCTGCAGCGCGGCGGCATCGCGCTCGGCGGCCTCGGCCCGGACCACCGCCCGGGGCGCGCCCTCGCCGGCCAGCATGCCGGCGTCCGGGTCGGGAACCAGCCGGAGCAGCAGGGCCCGGGCCGTGGCGGCCGCCTGGTCCGCCTCGGCCAGCGCGGCGAGCAGCGGCCGGACCGGCTCGGCCCGCCGGGCGGCGGCCAGCCGGGCCGCCCGCCGCTCGTGCTCCGGCCTGGTGCTCTCGTGCTCGGCCAGGTTCTCCCGCGCTCCGATCAGCCTGGTCATCCGGGTCGTCAGCTGCTTCGCCTGGTCGGCGGCGGCCAGCCGGGTGGCGGTCTCGGCCTGCGCCACCTCGAGCCCGTCGGCGGTGACCGCGGCGCGCAGCGCCACCTCCTCGCCGACCTCCTTGAGCCGGGTGGCCCGCTCGGGGGCCGGCAGCGCGAGCAGGTCCGCGCGGGCCGCGCCGTCCAGCCCGGCCGCCTCGGCCGCGGCCGACACCGCGGCGTCGATGGCCGCGGTGGCCAGCGCCCGGTCGCGCAGCGCGGTGGCCCGCCGCTGGTCCAGCCAGGCGGTGATCCGGTCGTACAGCCCGGTGCCGAACAGCCGGGACAGCAGCACCCGCCGCTCGTCGTCGGCGGCCCGCAGGAACTGGGCGAACTCGCCCTGCGGCAGCAGGATCACCTGGCTGAACTGGGCCCGGTTGAGCCCGATGAGCTCGGTGATCAGCTCCCCCGCCTCGGCCTTGTTGGCGGTCAGGCTGGCCCAGCCGGCCCCCTCGCGGCGCTGCAGGTGCACCCGGGCGGCCTCGGTGGTGAAGCCGTCCCCGCGCCGCTTCGGCCGCCGGTGCTCGGGCACCCGGGTGAGCCGGTAGGCCACGCCGCGCACCGCGAACTCCAGGGTCACCGAGGGCTCCGCGTCCGGCGGGGCGAAATGCGACCGCATCCGGTCCGCGGCCGCGTCCGGGCCGGCCAGCCCGCCGTACAGCGCGAACGTGATCGCGTCCAGGATCGTGGTCTTGCCCGCCCCGGTCGGCCCCTCCAGCAGGAACAGGCCGCTGGCCGCCAGCCGGGCGAAGTCGATCCGCTGGGTGGCGGCGTAGGGCCCGAACGCGGTCAGTTCCAGGTGGTGCAGCCGCATCAGGCGGCCGCCTCGGCACTGGCCGCGGCCTCGACCGCGGACCGGATCCCGGCCAGCGTCGCCTCGTCGGGCGGGCCGCCTCCGGTGAACTCGACGAACAGGCCGCAGATCTCGACCGGGTCGGTGGCCGCGGCCAGCCGCCGCAGGTCGTCCCCGGCCCCCGGCAGGCCGCCGTCGGGGGCGAAGTCCAGCACCAGCGTGTGCGGCCACTTCTCGCGCAGCCGCTCCATGGGCGCGGCGGGCCGCACCGGGTCGGTGAGCACCGCCTTCACCCAGGCCCCGGCCAGCCCGGCCAGGTCGCCGTCCGCACGGGCCAGCAGATCGTCCAGCCGTCCCCGGACCTCACGCAGCGGGCGCGGCACCGGCGTGGCCAGCTTGGTCACCGTCACCTGCCCGGCGCCATCGATCTCGGCCAGCGTGACCGACTTGACGTGGTCCTTCTCGCCGAAGGAGAAGGCCAGCGGGGACCCGGAGTACCGGACCACCGGGCCGCCGCCGCCGGCCCCGATCTCCTGCTGGCCATGCAGGTGGCCCAGGGCCACGTAGCTGAACCCGGCGAAGACCGAGGCCGGGACGGTGGCGACGCCGCCGACCCGGATGTCCCGTTCGGACTCGGCGGGGAGCGCGCCGGTGACGAACGCGTGCGCGATGACCACGGTGCGGCCGATGCCGCGGGCGGCCGCGTCGGCCCGGATCCGGGCGGCCGCGGCGGCCAGCACGGCCTCGTGCGACCGGCCGCAGTCCAGGTCGGCCAGGACCGCGTCGGGCAGCAGGTACGGGATGCCGTACACCGCGACCTCGCCGCCGGAGTCACGCAGCAGGACCGGCCGGCCGATGTCGGCCAGTGCGGTGCGCAGGTGCACCCCGGCCGACTCGCTCAGCGCGGACCCGAAGCCGAGCCGCACCGCGGAGTCGTGGTTGCCGCTGGTCAGCACGACCGGGATGCCGTCGCGGGCGAACCGGGTGAGCGCGGTGTCGAGCAACCGCACCGCATCGAGCGACGGCACGGCCCGGTCGTAGATGTCCCCGGCCACCACGACCGCGTCGGCCCGGTGGCTGACCGCCTGGCCGTGCAGCCAGTCCAGGAAGGAGGCCTGGTAGCCGAGCAGGTCGGCACCGTGCAGGGTTCGCCCGAGGTGCCAGTCCGAGGTGTGGATCAGTCGCATCGCAGCGGCAGGGCTCCGATCAGGGATGCGGTCCGGCCGGGTCGTGACGCTGGCCATGATGCCCGACGGAAGCGACATCTCCGGTGATCCGGGCTCGCCCGGCGTGTCGGGGCCCGGACCGCCGGTCACTCTGAGTTATATATGTCTTCACTCTGAGTCATCAACTGGATACCCGGCGGGACCGGTGCCTGCCCACCCGGAGGATGTGCGATGCGCCAGTCACGGCCCGCCGCTGCACTGCGGCGGCATCTCGCGCTCGGCCTCGCCGCCGCGGCGGCGGTCACGTTCGGCACCGCCGCCGCGGACGCCTCCGGGCGGCCCGCCGCGGCCGCCCGGGGCGGCCGCGGCGGCGCGCCCGGCCAGCGCCGGGATCCTCGCCGCCCAGGCCCTGCGGGCCAAGGCCCCCAGCGATGAATTCACCGGCGCCCAGGACGCGCTGCGGACCGGCTGGGACCCGGCCGAGCCCGGGCTGGCGCCGAAGGTGCTGCGCAGCGGCCGGTTCGGCCGGGTCTTCACCACCCGGGTGCGCGGGCAGGTGTACGCGCAGCCGCTGGTCGTCGGGCCGATGGTGATCGCCGCGACCGAGCAGGACTGGGTGTACGGGATCGACGCGGTCACCGGACGGGTGCACTGGTCGGTCCGGCTCGGGCACCCGGGCCAGGCCCCCGGGTGCCCGGACCTGCAGCCCCGGATCGGCATCACCGGCACCCCGGTCTACGACCCGCAGACCCGGATGGTCAACGTGGTCGCCGAGACGACCCGGCGCGGCGGCCGGCACGCCGCCTACCACCTGTTCGCGGTCAACCCGCTCAACGGCCACGTCACCCGGCGGGTGGCCATCGGCGGCCACCCGGTGAACGACCCGCGGCTGAGCTTCTCCGCGGTCAAGCAGCTGCAGCGGCCCGCCCTGCTGCTGCTCGGGCACTGGGTGCTGGCCGCGTTCGGCTCGCACTGTGACCAGCCGCCCTACGTCGGCTACGTGGCGGCCATCAACCCGTCCACCGGGCGGTCCCGGCTGTGGTCCGACGAATCCGGGCTGACCAACGCGCAGGGCGGCATCTGGCAGTCCGGCGGCGGGCTGATGTCCGACGGCCCCGGGCGGGCCTTCTTCACCTCCGGCAACGGCATCTCGCCGGCCCCGGGGCCGGGCGCCCGGCCGCCCGGGCAGCTCGGCGACGCGGTGGTCCGGCTGGCCATCGGGCGCTTCGGGGCGCTGTCGGCCCGGGACTTCTTCAGCCCGCGGGACGCCCCGGCGCTGGCCGCCGCGGACATCGACTTCGGCTCCGGCGGGCCGGCCGGGCTGCCGTTCGGCACCCGCGGGCTGCCGCACCTGCTGGTGCAGGCGGGCAAGGACGGCCGGGTGTTCCTGCTCAACTCGCGACCACCTGGGCGGCCGGGAGCAGGGACCGGGCGGCGGCGACGCGGCGGTCAGCCAGGCCGGGCCCGTTCGGCGGCCTGTGGGGCCACCCGGCGGCGTTCGGCGACACCCGGGTGGTGACGCTGGGCAACTCCGGCGCCTCCCGCGACTACGTGTACTACCTGGGCCGCGACGACTACCTGCGGTACCTCAAGTTCCGGCTGCGCCGCGCCGGGCGGCCGGTGCTCACCGACGCGGGCAACAGCTCCTTCACCTTCGGCTACACCTCGGGCTCCCCGGTGGTCACCTCGGCCGGCACCGACGCCGGGTCGGCGGTGGTCTGGGCCGAACGCGTGGCCGGCCCGCACGGCTCGCGGGCGTCGCTGAACGCGTTCCAGGCGGTGCCCGGCAGCCACTGCCGGCGGCCGTGCACGATGCGGCCGCTGTGGTCCGGCCCGCTCGGCCGGGCGGTCAGCTTCGGCACCCCCGCGACCGCGGGCGGCCGGGTCTACGTCGGGACCCGGGACGGGCACCTGCTCGCGTTCGGCCTGCGCCGGAAGGCGGCCCTCGGGCCCGCCGCCCAGGTCAGCTTCCCGGCCACCGCGGTCGGCGGCCGCGCGGACCGCGACGTGACGGTGACCGCGTCGGCGCGGGTCACGGTGGACGCGGTGACGGCCAGCGCGACCGGCCCGGGCACGTTCGGCGTGGCCCGGGTGACCGTGGCCGGGCCGGGCCGCCCGGGCGGCGGCGCGGGGCAGCCGGCCAGGTTCCCGGTGACGCTGCGCCGCGGCGACGTCCTGCACGCGGCGGTCCAGTTCGCCCCGGCCGCACCGGGCGGGCTGACCGGGACGCTGGCGCTGCGGGTGGCCGACCCGCGGGCCGCCGGGCTGGGCGGCCCGGAGCTGGACGTGCCGCTGTCCGGGGAGGGCGTCCAGGCCGGGCTGTTCGCCACGCCGGGCCAGCGTGGACTTCGGGCTGACCGACACGCCCGAGGCCAGCGTGCCGGTGGGCACCGGGCTGCCGATGAACGTGGTCATCAGCAACGGCGGCCCGGCCGCCGAGACGGTGACCGGGGTCACCGGCCCGGGCGCCCCGTTCAGCGCGGCCGGGCTGCCCCGGCCGGGCACCCGGCTGCAGCCCGGCCAGGCCATCGTGGTCCAGGTGACCTACCGCCCGCGGGCGGCCGGCCCGGCGGCCGGGCAGATCACCATCGCCGGGTCGGCCGGCCCGGCCGCGGTCATCACCCTGCACGGCACCGGCCGGCCGCCGCTCAGCCGGCTCAGCCCGTCCGCCACGTCCGTGAACTTCGGCGTGGTCCGGCCGGGGCACCAGGCCACCGCCTACGTGACGATCAGCAACACCGGGAACCTGCCGGCCACGGTGGCGGGCACCAGCCGCCTGGCGGTTCCGTTCCGGAATGTTTTCTCGGTCTACCGTGGGCTGCCGGTCGTGCCCGGAACCAGCCTGACCCTGCAGCTGACCTTCCGCCCGCCGCGGAGCGGCACGTTCACCGGCAGCTACCAGCTCACCTGGACCGACGCCCTGGGCCGGCACACGCAGACGCTGCGGCTGACCGGGACCGGCGGCTGACCGCCCGGCGGCCGGGTCAGAGCTGGCCGGCCGCGGTGACCCGGAGCACCGCCTCGCCGGCCTCCGCCGAGGCGTCCAGGTCGACCTCGGCGCTGATCCCCCAGTCGTGGTCGCCGGCCGGGTCGTCGAAGATCTGCCGGACCTGCCAGCGGTCCTGGCCCTCATCGATGATCAGCAGCGCCGGGCCGCGGGCGTCCGGGCCGGTGCCGATCTCGTCGTGCACGTCGAAGTACGGCTCGATGGCCGCCTCCCACGCCGCGGCATCCCAGCCGTCGCCGGAGTCGAGCTCGCCGAGATCGGCGTAACGGCCGAGCGCGGCCAGCTCGACCCGGCGGAACAGCGCGTTGCGCACCAGGACCCGGAACGCGCGGACGTTGCGGGTGACGGCGGGCGGCCCCGCCTCCGCCGGGGTGACCAGGGTGCCGGACGGGTCGCGCAGCTGCTCCCACTCGTCCAGCAGGCTGGAGTTGACCTGGCGGACCAGCTCACCGAGCCATTCGATGAGGTCGGTGAGCTCCTCGGTCTTGGCGTCGTCCGGGACGGTGTTCCGGAGCGCCTTGTACGCGTCGGCCAGGTAGCGCAGCACCATGCCCTCGGTGCGGGACAGCCCGTAGAAACCCACATACTCAACGAAGGTCATGGCGCGCTCATACATGTCCCGGACCACGGACTTCGGGGCCAGTGCGTAATCGGCGACCCACGGGTGGCCGCGGCGGTACATGTCGTACGCGGCCTCCAGCAGGTCGGCCAGCGGGCGCGGGTAGGTCACCGACTCCAGCAGGTCCATCCGGGTCTCGTAGTCGAGGCCGTCCGCCTTCATCTGCGCGACGGCCTCGCCGCGCGCCTTGAACAGCTGGGCGGACAGCACCGTCCGCGGGTTGTCCAGGGTCGCCTCGATGATCGACACCACGTCCAGCGGGTAGGCCGGCGACTCGCGGTCCAGCAGGTCGATCGCGGCCAGGGCCAGCGGGGACAGCGGCTGGTTCAGCGCGAAGTCGAACTGCAGGTCCACGGTGAGCCGGGCCCGGCGCCCCTCGGAGTCCGGCTCGTCCAGCTGCTGCACCACTCCCCCGGCCAGCAGCGCCCGGTAGATGGCGATGGCCTGGTGGATGTGCCGGCGCTGGGCGGCCCGGTCCTCGTGGTTGTCGGTCAGCAGGTGCCGCATGGCGGTGAAGGCGTCCCCCGGGCGGCTGATCACGTTCAGCAGCATGGCGTGGGTGACCTTGAAGCTGGACGTCAGCGGCTCGGGGTCGGCGGCGACCAGCCGCTCGAAGGTGGGCTGCCCCCAGGCGATGAACCCCTCGGGCGGCTTCTTGCGGACCACCTTGCGCCGCTTCTTCGGGTCGTCGCCCGCCTTGGCCAGCAGGCGCTCGTTCTCCACCACGTGCTCGGGGGCCTGCACCACGACCCGGCCGGTGGTGTCGAACCCGGCCCGGCCGGCCCGGCCGGCGATCTGGTGGAACTCCCGCGCCTGGAGCAGCCGGGTCTTCGACCCGTCGTACTTGGACATCGCGGTGAACAAGACCGTGCGGATCGGCACGTTGATCCCCACGCCCAGGGTGTCGGTGCCGCAGATGACCTTCAGCAGCCCGGCCTGGGCCAGGGTCTCCACCAGCCGCCGGTACTTGGGCAGCATCCCGGCGTGATGGACCCCGATGCCGTGCCGGACCAGCCGGGACAGCGTCTTGCCGAACCCGGCGGTGAACCGGAACCCGCCGATCAGCGCGGCGATCTCGTCCTTCTCCGCGCGGGAGCAGACGTTCACGCTCATCAGCGCCTGGGCCTGCTCCAGCGCGGCGGCCTGGGTGAAGTGCACCACGTAGATGGGGGCCTGGTGGGTGGACAGCAGCTCTTCGAGGGTCTCGTGCAGCGGGGTGATGACGTAGGAGTAGGTGAGCGGCACCGGGCGCTCGGCGGAGGCGACGACGGCGGTCGGCCGCCCGGTGCGCCGGGTCAGGTCGGCCTCGAACCGGCTCACGTCCCCGAGCGTCGCGGACATCAGCAGGAACTGGGCGCGCGGCAGTTCCAGGATCGGCACCTGCCAGGCCCAGCCGCGGTCCGGGTCGGCGTAGAAGTGGAACTCGTCCATGACCACCTGGCCGACGTCGGCGGCCGCGCCGTCCCGCAGCGCGATGCTGGCCAGCACCTCGGCGGTGCAGCAGATGATCGGCGCGGTGGCGTTCACGCTGGCGTCCCCGGTCATCATGCCGACCTGCGCGGGCCCGAACGCGGCGCACAGCGCGAAGAACTTCTCCGACACCAGGGCCTTGATGGGCGCGGTGTAGAAGGTGCGCTGGCCCGCGGCGAGCGCGGCGAAATGGGCCCCGGTGGCCACCAGGCTCTTGCCCGACCCGGTCGGCGTGGACAGGATCACGTTGGCCCCGGACACCACCTCGATGAGGGCCTCTTCCTGGTGCGGGTACAGGGCCAGGCCCTGCTCCTTGGCCCAGCCCGCGAACGCGTCGAAGACCGCGTCGGGGGCAGCGTCAGCCGGGAGCAGGTCGGTGAGGGTCACGATTATTCAATCGCCGGCGGCCAGGAAATGTTCCCGGCCAGCCTACTGGCCGAGCAGATTGCGCAGGGCCCGCGCATCCCGCACCGCATTGGCATTCCCGTCGTTGTTGAAGTAGGCAAAAACGTCTTTCCCGGCCGCCTCCCATTCCCGGATCCGGGCCGCCCACCAGGCCAGGTCGGCGCCGGAGTACGACCCCGCGTACAGCTGGTGGTGATCGGGCCCGTGCAGCCGCAGGTAGCCAAAATCCGCGGTGACCCGCAGGATGCACGGCAGCTGGGCGCCGCTCATCACGCAGTATCCGGCGCCGCGCGCCTCCAGCAGCGCGAATACCTCCTCGCGCGCCCAGCTGGAATGGCGGAACTCCACCGCGATGCGCAGCCATTCCGGGACCAGCCGGAGGAAATAATCCAGCCGGGCGTCATCGCGCGGCGCCGAAGGCGGCAGCTGGACCAGCAGCACGGCGCGCTTGTCCCCCAGTTCGTGCCAGCCGGCCCGGATGCGCTCCAGCCAGGGCTCCGGGGCATAGAGCCGCCGCCCGTGGGTGAGGCCCCGGGGCGCCTTGACCGAAAGGCGGAAGCCGGGCGGCAATCTGCTGCCGCCAGGAGCGGAACGCCGCCGGGCCCGGCCACCGGTAGAAGCTGCTGTTCAGTTCCGCGGTGCGGAAGCTGGCCGCGTAGCAGGGCAGCCGGCCGCGCGCCTCCAGACCCGGCGGGTACAGCTCCGGATGCCAGTGGTCATAGCTCCAGCCTGAGGTCCCGACCCAGACCGTCACCGGTTCCCCAGCCCGCGGCGTTCTTGCCGTCCGCGGGCGGCTCCGCCGCCGGGGGCTCGCCGCCCGGGGCTGCTCCTCCCCGGCCGCGGGGGCTGCTCCGCCCCGGCGCCGGGGAGGGTGGCGTCCACCAGGGCGGTCGAGCCGGCCGGGCGGGTGCTGGCCTCCTCGGTGCGCTCCCGGAGCCGGTCCAGCGCCACGCTGTCGCCGAGCGGGACGGTGGCCTCCAGCCGGCTGGACTCCCGCACCTCCGGCGTGTCCACCACGGCGTCGACCAGGCTGGCCCGGCTGCCCGGGTCGACGTGCCCGGACGGTGCGTGCAGCGAGGCGCGGGCGGTCCCGCCGGGGTGCCTGGACACCTCGGCCGCGGCGACCGTCTCCTCGCCGTCCTTGATCTCGACCTGCCGGGGGGCGGCGTCGCGGTCGGCCATCGTGCACCTCCTAGGGCTGGGCCCCTCCAAGGGCTAGGCCCGTCGTGCCCGGGGCGGGCGGCATGAAACGGCCAGCCGCGTGAACTTCCGGTCCCTGTCCCGGCGGCGCGCCCGGCGGCGGGCACGTCGGCCCGTCAGACAGGAAGAACAGCCGGACAGGATGACGAGGGCGACGATGGCCAGCGCGAGCAGACGGCACTTGACCGCCAGGCCGCGCTCGTAGCGGACCGCGTCGTCCGACCTCCTCGCGGAACCCCACTCGCTCGCTGGCGCGAGCCGCCCCGGCCGTGGCGGGCCTATCGCCGGATGCCCGGCGGGTTGCCGGTGCGCTGGTCATGTCGGGGCCACCATCTTGCCGGTCTTCTCCGTCTTGTCCCAGCGCGCCTCGGCGTGCCGGAGCTCCTTGACGTAGGCGGCGGCGGTGATCGGCGCACAGCAGCGGGCCGTAGCCGCCGATGTAGACGAACAGCGGCCCGAGTGAAGCCAGCCGAGCCGCCGCGATTCGGCCACCTTGCCCGAGGAAGGCCACGCCCATGCAGGCCGCCAGCCAGACGTAGGTGAACAGCTCGACGCCGTGGACCCAGGCCCGGTCACCGTCACGCCAGCCGCGGACAGCGAGGCCCGGTGCGCCAGCAGGCTCATCGGCCCGGGCAGCATCGCCGGCGAGCAGGATGACCACGTTGACCGCGCCCGGGAACAGCAGCGCCTCCTTCCAGGTGTGCTGCCCGGTCTGCGGGTCGATGAGCAGCGCGAAGGAGGTGATGAACACGTAGGTGATCACGTTGGCCAGCCACAGCACGTGGAAGGCGCGACCAGGCCAGCTGGTAGTCGATGAAGTACAGGCTGACCAGGGACGCCGAGGCGCCAGCATCATGAACACCGGCAGCAGCAGCAGGCAGAACCACAGCAGGCCGAAGCTGATGCTGCCCAGCCGGTTACCCGGCCGCGGCCGGAACCAGACCTCGCCTGAATCGCCGGGTCACCTGGATGTTGCCGCGGGCCCAGCGCAGCCGCTGCCTCCACAGCGCGACGATGCTGCCGGGCTCCTCGGACCACACGATGGCGTGCGGCTCGAAGATGGCCCGGCGCCCGCCCGCTGGGTCTCGAACGTGGTGACGGTGTCCTCGGCCAGCGTGCTGTGTGTCGATCCGGCCGCCCAGCGCCTCGATGTTCTCCCGGGAGTGCAGCTGCGCCCCGCCGGCCAGGCAGGCGATCACGCCGAGCACCTCCTGGCTGCGCCGGGCCGCGCCCTGGCGCGGTGATGTACTCGTAGCCGATGAACCGGGTCATGTAGTTGCCCGGGCGGCTGCCTTCCTTGATGTAGGCGGTGACCGAGCCGACCTCCGGATCGGCCAGGTGCCGGGTCATCCGGCGCAGCGAGCTGAGGCTCGTAGATGACATCCGCAGTCCATGATCAGCACGGCCTGCGCCCAGTCGTCGGCCAGGATCACCGCCAGGCCGTGGTTGAGGGTCGCCGCCTTGCCCTCGCCGCCGCTTGTCCCGCCGCAGGTGCACGACGTTCCCGCCGGTACTCGGCCACCTTGGCCGCGACCACCTCCGGCGTCGCGTCGGTGCTGGCGTCGTCCACCACGTGATGCGCAGCGCGTCGCGGCGGGTAGTCGAGCCGCATCAGCCGGTCCACCGAGTTGCCGATGACGGCCGCCTCGTTCCAGGCCGGGATCAGGATCGCGGTGCGGGGCAGCCACGGCGCGCACCGCGCGTAGTGCAGCCGCCGGAAATGCAGCCCGACCAGCAGGAACTGGTAGTTCGCGACCAGCAGCGGCACCGCCCCGAGCAGCACCACCGCCACCAGCAGCCATTTCAGCCCGTCCAGGAACATGATCATCCCGGCGCCCCCCCGCCGGGCAGCCGGACGATCATGCCGGCATCGCGACCTTGCCCGTTTTCTCGGTCTTGTCCCATTTCATCTCGGCGTGCCTCAGTTCCTTGATGTAGGACGCGAACGTGCAGGCGCAGAGCAGCGGCCCGTAGCCTGCGATGTAGATGAACGCCCGCGACAGCACCCCGCCGAACCGGCGCGCCTCGATCACCTTGCCGAGGTAGGCGACCAGCATGGACAGCGCCAGCCATGCGTAGGCGAACAGGACCAGGCTGCGCCGTTCCGCGAAGGTCAGCACGATGCCCAGCTGCGGCAGCACATCGTAGAAGATCATCCGGAGCAGCCGGGGGAAGCAGGCGGCGATGATGATGGACAGGCTGATGGCCCCGGGGAACAGGATGCCCTCCGGCCAGGTGTGGCGGCCGGTCACCCAGTCGATCATGAGCACGTACGCGGTGATGAAGACGTAGGTCAGCGCGTTGATGATCCACAGGACGTGGAACACGATCCAGGCCATCGCGAAGTTCGCGAAATACAGGATGATCAGGGACGTGGACGCGAGGATCATGAACACCGGGAGCAGGAACAGGCAGAACCAGAACACCGAGAAGCTGACACTGCCCAGCCGGTGCGTGCTGCTCGGGCGGCACCACACGTGCTTGTACTGCTTGGTGACCTGGACATTGCCGCGCGCCCAGCGCAGCCGCTGTTTCCATAGCCCCCGGATGTCGCCGGGCTCCTCGGCCCAGACGGTGGCGTGCGGCTCGAAGACCACGCGGTTTCCGGCCAGCTGGGTCTTGAACGTGGTGAACGTGTCCTCGGCGAGGGAGGACGTGTCGATCCGGCCGCCGATCGCCTCCAGGTTGGCCCGCGAGTGCAACTGCGCGCCCCCGGCCAGGCAGGCGACGGCGCCGAGCACGTTCTGGCTGCGCCGCGCGGCCGCCTGGGCGGTGATGTACTCGTAGCCGATGAACCGGGTCAGGTAGTTGCCCGGGACGGCTGCCTTCCTTGATGTAGGCGGTGACCGCCCCGACCCGCGGATCGGCGAGGTGACGGGTCATCATGCGCAGCGAGGCGGGCTCGTAGATCACGTCGGCGTCCATGATCAGCAGTGCCTGCATCCAGTCGTCGCTCAGGATGACGGCCAGCCCGTGGTTGAGCGTGTGCGCCTTGCCCTCGCCTCCCTTCTGGCGGCGCAGGTGGATGACCTGGCCCGGGAACTGGACCGCCTTGGCCTTGATCACGTCCGGGGTATCGTCGGTGCTCGCGTCATCGACCACGTAGACGCGGAGCGCCTCGGGCGGGTAGTCGAGCTGCATCAGGCGGTCGATCGAGGCACCGATGACCGCCGCCTCGTTCCAGGCCGGGATCAGGATGGCGGCACGCGGGAAATACGGCGCGCAGGCGGCGTAGTGATTCCGGTGAAAGTGAAAGGCCACCATCACGTACTGGTAGCTGGCGGCCAGCAGCGGCACCGCGCCGACCATGACGAGCACCACCAGCACCCATTCGAGGCCGGCCACGACCACGGCGAGGGCCGTGCCCATTACGGCACCGTGGCGGGAAAGGCCGCCGCGAGCATCCCGCGCACCCGGGCATAGCCGCCGACGTCGCGCAGTCGTGGCTGTCGGTGCTGGCCACCAGCGGCACCCCGGCCGCGACGAACGCCCGGAGGGTCCGGGGCGACGGGCAGGCCCACTTCTCGTTGACCTCCACCCGGGCGCCGGCCCGGGAGCAGGCCGCGGCCAGGTGGCGCAGCGCCGGGTCCGGCACGTCCGCCTCGTCCAGCCCCAGCTTCGGCAGCAGGCTGAACAGGTGGGCCAGCTGCGGCATGGCCGCGAGGGACAGGGCGGCCATCGTGGCGGCCAGCAGGCCGTCGATCACCTCGGCCGCGGACCGCTGCCCGCTGGCTAGCTCGGCGCGCACCTGCCCCGGGAGAACCGGCCCGTGCTCACCGGGGAACTGGTGGTCGGCGATCAGCACCCGGTCCACCCCGGGCAGCTCACCCGGCAGGTCGAGGCGGCCGGTGACGTCGAGGATCTTGGCTTCGACCCCGGCCAGCAGCACCAGCCCGCTGCCCGGCCGCAGCGCGGCCACGGCGGCCGCGAATTCCGCCACCCAGGGCGTGCTGGCGCGCACATGATCGGCGAGGCAGAGCACCCGCAGGCCGCGCTGGCGGGCCGCGCGCACGTTCTGCGCCAGGGTGGCCACCGCGTCGTCGGAGAAGGTGGAGTGGACGTGGTGGTCCTCATCCAGCGCGGGCGGGCCGGCCGCTGGCCTCATGCGGCCACCTTCTGCACCTCGGCCAGGTCGATGAACCGCTCCTCCAGGAAGCGCACCATGGCCACCTCGCGGAAGTCCACGTGCTCCGGCACCGGGCGGCCGCGCAGCGCGTCCAGCGCCAGCCGGGGCATGTCCACGCCGCTGGCCATGGTCAGCGGGAGCGCGCCCGGCGCCCGCGGGTTCACCTCGAGCAGGGCCGGGCGGTCCGCCGCGTCCCGGCGGGCCTGGACGTTGGCGATGTAGGTCAGGCCGGTGACGCTGGCCACCGTGGCCCCGAAGTGCTCCAGTTCCGGGTCGTGGATGGTACGCCCGGCCACCGAGACGCCCGAGTCCACCCGGGCGCGCACCCGGGGCACGGCCGCGATCACGTGGCTGCGCGTGTCGGCGAGCACGTCGATGGAGTACTCCTCCCCCGGCAGGTACTCCTGGACGATGAACTCCGCGGACCGGTCCAGGGCGGCCAGCCCGGCGGCGGAGCTGACCACGGAAATGTCCCGCGAGCCGCTCCCGGTGCGCGGCTTGAGCACGACCGGGTACTCCCACGAGGCCGGGTCGAGCGCCTCGTCGAAGCACTCGGTGCGCGGCACCCGCACGTGCCCGGCACAGCACCGGGCCAGGGCGAGCTTGTCCAGGGTGAGGTCCAGGGCCCGCTCCGGGGCCAGCAGGAGCTCGATCCCGGCCGCGGCGTACCCGGCGCGGGCCCGGGCCAGCGGCCGCATCTCCGCGTCCACCGTCGGGATGAGCACGTCCACGCCGAGCGCCGTGCACCGGGCCAGCACCGCGTCGGCGAAGCCCGGGTCCAGGCCGGCCGGGATCAGCGTCCGCGCATCCGGGGGGAGCAGGTAGAGCCCGGCCGCCCAGCAGTCCATGTCCGCGGCCAGCAGGGACACCGACGGGTCACGGCACAGCGATTTGATCACGGAGACGGCGGCTGGGCCGCCGGCCCCGGTGACCAGGACCCGGAGCGGCCCGGAACGGTCATCATCGTGCGGCATTGGACACCTCCGTGGTGAGGGTGGCGGGCACGGGCGGCCGGATGGCACTCCGCCGGTCGGGCGCGGCGGGCCCGGCCGTGTCCTCCCCGCGCACGATGCCCCGGGCCGGCTGGAGCTCGTACTGCCCGGCCACCGCCGACTCCCGGACCACCTCGAAGGGCTCGGCGAACCGCGCCTCGCAGTACCGCGACCAGTACCGCGCGGTCGCCTCGATGAAATCCCGCTCCAGGTAGCCGCGGATCTCCACCTGCGAGGCGAACGCGTCGATGGCGTCGAGCTTGCCCTCCAGCTGGCCGTCGATCGGCACGAACCGGGTCGGCCGGAAGTCAACCGTGGCCGACGGCGACTGGAAGCAGTAGACCCGGCCCACCGCGCGCACCGCGACCAGGGCGGCCCGGTGGCAGTTCCGGTGGTCCTGGTGCACATCGTGCAGCGAATGGGTGTAGATCACTGTCGGGCGGACCTCGGCCACTACCCGGCTGATCACGCCGATGGTCGGGTCTCCCTCCGCGATCTGCGTGTCCCGCAGGTCCTCGTGGTAGAGCTTCGCGCCGATGACCTGGGCGGCCTGCTGCGACTCGCTGGCCCGGGTGCTCTCGGCGCCGCCGCGGGCGCCCCGGCTCAGGGTGAGGATCGCCACCTCGTGGCCCATCCGGCGGTGGCTCAGCAGCGTCCCCGCCGCGCCGATCTCCACGTCATCCGGGTGCGCCCCGATGGCGAGCACGCTCTGGCGCGCGGCCTCCCGGGCCGCGCGGCCCTTGGCCACCAGGCCGGCCACCACGGCGACCAGCCGGTCCGGGCTGACCGGCTTCTCCAGGAACTCGTCCGCGTCGTTGCGCAGCGCCCGGACCGCGTAGTCCACCGAGGGGTGGGCGGTGAGCACCGCCACCGGCAGCATCGGGGCGACCTCGCGCAGCCGCCCCAGCAGCTCGATGCCGGTCATCCCGGGCATCTCGACATCGGTCAGCACCAGGTCCCACCGCCCGCCCCGGGCCGCCTTCAGGGCGTCGCCCGGGACCAGCACGTGGGTGACCTCGAAGCCGCCCCGGCCGCGCAGCACGTGCAGCACGTAGTCGGCGGCCTCGGGATCGTCCTCCACCAGGAGGACGCGGCCCACCGGATCGTCTCTTGCCATGCTCCCCCCGATTCACTGATTGTAGTTATCACACTACTTTAGGTAACAAATCTGCGGCCCGGCCGCTCATCGACGCGGCCTCCGTCTGTGACATAGTGGTTACTCTCAGTACAGAGTACCCCCGGCCCCCACGCCGAACCGGGCCGCGCCGCCGGGCCGGGCCCGCTATGGCCGGGCCCGCCATGGCCGGGCACCCCGGCAGGCCGCCGCACCATCCGGCCCCGCCGCAGAAATAACTTGCCGGCCATTTATCATAAATTACCTTAAAGGCCTTTCCTGCCGGGTTCGTAATGATATAGGCACCATTATGGGAGATTGGCAACCACTCCCCGGACAGGTCAGCGACACGCTCACAGACAGGGGAACCATGTTCAGGACCAGGAAGTTCATCGCCGCGCTGGGCGCGACCGCGGCGGTGGCCGGCACCACCCTCGCCGGCGGCGGATTAGCGAGCGCAGCCACCCCGGCGGCCACGCCCCTCGGGGGCAGTGCGGCGCCGTTCACCAGCCATACCCGGGCGACCGGGGCGGTGCCAGCGGGCCAGAAGCTGACCATCCAGGTCTGGCTCCGGCCCCGGCTGGCCGCTGCCGAGAGTTTCGCGGCCGCGGTGAGCACACCGGGCAGCGGCTCATTCCGCGCCTACCTCCGCCCGACGAGCTACGCGGCACGATTCGGGGCCACCGCCGGCCAGGCATCGGCCGTGAGCAGGTGGCTGCGGTCGGCCGGCTTCACCGGGGTCACGGCCGGCCCGCTGCGCAGCTACGTGCGGGCCACCGGGTCCGCCTCGCGCATCGACGCGGCCTTCCGGACCCAGCTCAAGCTGTACCCGGCATCATCGGCAGCCAGCGCCGGCCCGTACCGGCTGCGGGCCAACGCCACGCCCATCTCCGTCCCGGCGTCGCTGGCCAGCAGCGTGCTCGGCGTGTCCGGCCTGGACAATGCCGCACCGCGGTCCACCCTGCTGCGCCCGGGAGCCCCGGCGGCCGCCCGGCGGGCCCGGCCGTCGGCCCGGTCCGCGGCGGTCAGGACCCCGTGCTCGCACTACTACGGCGAGCACCAGGTCCGCGGGCTGCTCAAGCACGACGGGACGGGTACCTACCCCACCGTGATCTGCGGGTACACCGGCACCCAGCTGCGGGCGGCCTACGGGGCGACCCGCAGCTCGACCGGCGCCGGCCAGACCATCGCGCTCGTCGAGCTCGGCCTGACCGGGGACATGTACCTGACCCTCCAGGACTACGCCAAGGCGAACGGCCTGCCCGGCCCCGGCCAGCGCCCGGTACCGGGCGCTCTCGCTGGGCCAGGGCAGCGCCTGCGGTGACCCGTTCGACGTGGAGGAACAGCTCGACGTGGAGTCCTCCTACGCGATGGCCCCCGGGGCCACCCAGGTAGTGGTGGGCGGGGACAGCTGCAACCAGGGGGACTACGGGCTGCAGGGGCTGTTCGACGCCGACCTGGCCGTGCTGTCCGGGCCGCTGGCCACCGTGGCCTCCAACTCCTGGGAGAGCGGGCTGGAGTCGCAGCCGGCCGAGCTGACCAACATCGAGCACGCCTTCCTGGTGCAGGCCGCCGCCGAGGGCGTCGGCATGTACTTCTCCTCCGGTGACGGGTCCGGCGTGCTGGCCCCGTCCAGTGACCCGTACGCGATCGCGGTCGGGGGGACCACCCTGGGCATCGGCAAGGGCCGCACCCGGCTCTTCGAGACGGGCTGGTCCACCGGGGTCAATGTGCAGCTGGGCAGCCAGTGGTTCAACTTCGGCGAGGACGGGGCCGCGGGGGGCGGCCCGAGCCTGCTCTGGACCGAGCCCTCGTACCAGGACAGCGTGGTCCCGTCCGGCCTGACCCAGGTGGCCGGGCGATCGCGGCGGGCCGGTCCGGTCCGTGCCGGACATCAGCGCGGACGCGGACGCGTTCACCGGCTTCGCCACCGGCCTGCTCACGTTCCACGGCAGCCAGCCGCCCACCTACAGCGAGACCCCCGTGGGCGGGACCAGCCTGGCGGCACCGCTGGTGGCGGGCATGGTCACCGCGGCGCAGCAGGGGCAGTCTGCGCCGTTCGGGTTCATCAACCCGGCGCTGTACAGCCTGGCCGGGAGCGCCGCGGTGCACGACACCCTGCCACTGAGCAGCCAGAGCCCGGTCGCGTACCAGGGCGTCGCCTGTTCTGCCGCGCTGTGCGGCCTGCTCCTGGTCACCCAGTTCGACGACCAGAGCCAGGCCATGGCGGGCTACAACGGGCAGGTGACGCTGCCGGGTTACGACAACATGACCGGGATCGGGACCCCGGCGGGCGCGGCCTTCCTGAGCGGGCTGCGGGCGGTCCACTGATGGCCAGCGGCCAGCCGGGCCTGTCCCGGCTGGCCAGCGGCGTAGCGGGGAGCCCGGTCACCCGGCCGGGCTCCCCGGGCCGTCCGCCGCCCGGTCAGGGCAGCACGATCACCTTGCCGGTCACGCCCTTCTCGACCGCCTCGTGCGCGGCGACGATGTCGTCCAGGCGGTACCGGTGCACCGGCAACTCGGTCAGCGCGCCCGCCGCCAGGGCGGCGCGGATGCGGCTGGCGGCCTCGTCCACCTCGTCCGCGGGGACGGTGTAGAGCAGCATGAACCGCAGCACGATGTTCGCCGTCATGCAGGCCCGGACCGGCAGGGCCGGGTCTTCGGGCGGGGCGGCGTAGGTGGTGACCACCGTGCCCGGCCGGGACACGGCGAGGTCCAGGCCGAGATTGGCGCCGAGCGCCACCTCCACGATCCGGTCCACCGGCCCGGCCACCGACGTGATCTGGCCGGCCGCGTCCGGGTCGGCGTAGTTGAACACGTGCCCGGCCCCGGCCTCCCTGGCCAGCTGCGCCTTGGCCGGGCTGGCCGTGGCGATGACGTGCGCCGCACCGCCCCAGACGGCGAGTTGCACGGCGAAGTGGCCGACCGCGCCCGCCCCGCCGGCCACCAGGACCGTCGCGTCCCGCACCGGCCCGTCCGCGAACAGGCTGTGGCAGGCGGTGACCGCGGGCACGCCCAGGCTCGCGCCCAGCTCGAAGGAGGCGCCCTCGGGCAGCGGCACCGCCTGGCGCTCCGGGACCACCGTCCATTCCGCGGCGGTCCCCCAGCGGCGCCCGAAGGCGGCCAGCCAGACCCAGACCCGCTGGCCGACCCGGCCGTCCGGCACCCCGGGCCCGACCGCGTCGATGACGCCGGCGCCGTCGTGATGCGGGATCTGGAACCCGTCGATGGGCCGCCAGGTGGCCCCGCTGCGGGTCTTGACGTCGGTCGGGTTGATCCCGGAGGCGTGCACCCGGACCCTGACCTCGCCCGGCCCCGGTTCCGGGCGGTCCACCTCGGTCACCCGGAGCACCTCGGCGGCCGGCCCGGGCCGGTCGTAGACGGCGGCTCTCACTGCATGCGCCTCCTCGGTTGCGCGGCGGCCCGGTTTTACCGTATTCCCGCGGCCGGGCATGCCAAGGGCGGGGGCACCGTTGCCGGTGCCCCCGCCCTTGAGGCATGTGCTGCCCGGCCCCTCTGGGCCTGGCCCGCTCACCTGGCTGGCTCAGGCCTTGAGCACGGCCTCGATCTCGAGGTGCAGGGTGACCTTGTCGGACACGACCACGCCGCCGGTCTCCATGGCCGCGTTGAAGTCCACGTGGAAGTCGCTCCGGCTGATCTCACCGGTCGCGGTGAACCCGGCGCGGGTGCCGCCGTAGGCGTCCGGGCCGAACCCGCCCAGCTCCAGCTTCAGCGGGACCTGCTTGGTCACGTCCTTGAGGGTCAGCTCGCCGTCCAGGACGAAGTGGTCGCCCTCGGCGCGGACCCCGGTGGACCGGTAGGTCATCGTCGGGTACTTCTCCACCTCGAAGAAGTCCGCGGAGCGGATGTGCGCGTCGCGCTGCTCCTGGCCGGTGTCGATCGAGGAGAGGTCGATCTCGGCGGTCACCGAGGACTGCACCGGCTCCGCGCCGGTGACGAGCTGGCCGGAGAAGGTCTTGAACTTGCCTCGCACCTTGCTGACCATCATGTGCCGCACCGAGAAGCCCACCTCGGAGTGCACCGGGTCGATGTCCCAGGTGCCGGCTACGTACCCGGGGATGGCGGTCGTCGCCGTGTTGGTCATGTCGGTACTCCTGTCGTTCATAGTGGCGTCGTTCATATTTGAGTGCTCAACGACTATCACGGGCAGTCTAACATTGTCAAGCGCTCAACTATTCCAGGTATGCTGATGTCATGAGTACTTCCAGCCTGCCCGCCACATCGGGGCCTCGCTGGCTCAGCCCCGACGAGCAGGTCACCTGGCGCGACGCCGTCACCGCCTGGCAGTGGGTCCTCGCCGCGGTCGATGGCCAGCTGCAGCGTGACGCCCAGATGCCGCTGGCCTACTACGAGATCCTGGTCCGGCTGTCCGAGGCCCCGGACCGCTCGCTGCGGATGACCCAGCTCGCCGAGGCTTCCTCCTCCAGCAAGAGCCGCCTGTCGCACGCGGTGGCGCGGCTGGAGGAGCGCGGCTGGGTACGGCGCCGCGACTGCCCGACGGACCGGCGGGGGCAGATCGCCGAGCTGACCGACGTGGGCTTCGACGCGCTGCGCGCGGCCGCCCCTGGCCACGTGGAGCAGGTCCGGGCGGTGCTGTTCGACGCGCTCACTCCCGAGCAGGCCCGCCAGCTGGCCGGGATCAGCGAGGCCATCCTGGCGGCCGCGCCCGGGGCGGGCGCCGACGGTGAGGGCTGCCCCGGGCTGGCGGACGCCCCCTAGGATCGCCTCATGGAACAGCGCATTCTGGGCAGTACCCGCCGGGCGGTCTCGGTCATCGGGCTGGGCACATGGCAGCTCGGCGCCGACTGGGGCGAGGTGGACGACAGCGAGGCGCTGGCGGTGCTGGACGCGGCCGCCGCGGCCGGCATCACCTTCCTGGACACCGCCGACGTGTACGGCGACGGCCGCAGCGAGCAGCTGATCGGGCGGTTCCTGGCCAGCCGCCCCGGGGCCGAGTTCACCGTGGCCACCAAGATGGGCCGCCGCGCGCCGCTGGACCCGGCGCTCTACACGCTGGAGAACTTCCGCGCCTGGACCGACCGGTCCCGGGCCAACCTGGGCACCGACACGCTCGACCTGGTCCAGCTGCACTGCCCGCCCACCGCCGTGTACGCCACCGACGCGGTCTACGACGCGCTCGACACGCTGGTGGCCGAGCAGCGGATCGCCGCCTATGGCGTCAGCGTGGAGACCTGCGACGAGGCGCTGACCGCGATCAGCCGGCCCGGCGTCGCCAGCGTGCAGATCATCCTCAACGCATTCCGGCGCAAGCCGCTGGAGAAGGTGCTGCCCGCCGCCCAGGCGGCCGGCGTGGGCATCATCGCCCGGGTCCCGCTGGCGTCCGGGCTGCTGTCCGGCCGCTACACCCACGAGACCACGTTCGGCCCGGATGATCATCGCAGCTACAACCGGCACGGCGAGGCCTTCGACGCCGGGGAGACCTTCTCGGGCGTGGACTTCGACTCCGGCGTGGAGGCCGCGCGCGAGTTCGCCGCCCTGGCCCCGGACGGCGCCACGCCCGCCCAGGCCGCGCTGCGCTGGGTCATCCAGCAGCCCGGCGTCAGCACCGTGATCCCGGGGGCCCGCAACCCGGCCCAGGCCGGGCAGAACGCGGCGGCCGCGCAACTGCCGCCGTTCAGCGAGGCGCAGCTGGCCGCCATCGAGGACCTGTACAACCGGCGGATCCGCGCCCAGGTCCACGATCGCTGGTGAGCGTCCCGGCCAGGACGGCTATCCGCCGGCTAGCCGCCCGCCGACATCAGCGCGGCGATCTCCGCGGCCCCGCTCCCGGGCTCGCCGCGCAGCGCCGCGACCACGGCGGCCTGGTCGTCGGCTCCCCGGTTCTGGCTCAGCTTGTGCTTCGCCTCCACCGTGTCGATGACCAGTTCCACGCCCACGATGCCGCGCAGCTGCCCCTCGAGGTAGTCAGGCGGGGCGTCACTGACCGCCCACGGGTGCGGCCGCCCGGCCTCATGCCGCTCGGTGAGCCGGGTCACCACGTCCCGCAGCCAGCCCGGGTCCCGGTGCACCGTCAGCGTGCCGGTGAAGTGCACGGTGACGTAGTTCCAGGTCGGCACCACCCGGCCGTGCCGGGCCTTGCTCGGGTACCAGGCCGGCGACACGTAGGCCTGCGGCCCGTGCACGATAGCGAGCGCGCTGGAGCCGGCCGCCACCGACCGCCATTGCGGGTTGGCCAGCGCCAGGTGGCCGAGCAGGCGGCCGTGAGCGCCCCGCTCCGGGCCGTCGGGGGCCAGGCCATCCGGGGCCGGGCCGTCGGTCGGGCCAGGCCATCCGGGGCCGGGCCGTCCGGACCCGCGGTCCCATAGCACCGGGATGAGGCTGGCGACCGGCTTCACGCCGTCAAAGGTGACCAGGTCGGCCGAGGCGGCCGCGTCCACGAAGGCGGCGACCGCGGCGGCATCGGGCGCGGTGAAATGCGGGGGAAGATACACGTCACGAGAGTACGCAACGCCCGCCCGTGCCAGCCAGCGCGCCCGCGGGCGTCTTCCGGGCGGGCCGGTGACCGGGATGGCGGGATCCGGTACCGCCGCGTGATAGCCGGCCTGCGTTCCGTGATTGGACCGGAATAGCGCCCGGAAAAGTCCGCAAAACGGACGCTAGGGCCGTTACTCCGGCGCCAGCGCCACGACCTTGTCCGGCCTTACGCGGTTTTGCCATCGTGCCTGAGGCTAGCGTTGCTAAATTGGCCTGGTCGGGACGCATTTGCGCGGGGGGCGCGTGAGAATTGGGGACTGCCATGTCTCGAGCGGGATCACGGGGCAATGGGTAGCGGCGGACGGCGCCGCGCAGGCCGGCCGCGCTGGCCGGATGGGAGGCGGCGATACGGGCCAGGGCCGCGCGATGTCCTGGGCCGCCGGGGCCGCCGGGACGAGCAGGCCGGAACCGGCCCGGGCCGGTTGCTGGCCGATGCGGCCGAAGACGGCTGGCCCGCGGCATCGCCCCCTACCGGCGAAAAGGTCCTGCTGGACGGCCCGCGTATTGGCCGGCCAGGCCGGCTTCCGGCTGATGGGCGAGTGGCCCGACGGTCCCCAGCCCCGGCTGCTGGACGATTCCGGGCCGGCATGGCCGGAAGACCCCGGATATGCGGAGCCCGGCCGGGCTGGCCGGCGGCACCGGGCCGCCCGCGCGGACGCGCCACCCGGCCGCCATGAGACCGGCAGGCGCCAACGCCGGCCCGGTGCGGCCCGGCCGCTGCGCGGGCTGGGTGCCTGGCCGCATGGGCCCGGTTCCGGCCATGGTGGGCGCCCCTCGCTCACCCCGCCGCGGTGGCTCACCGCGATGGCCCGCCAGCCGTGGTACGTCGCCCTGTCCCGGTACCGCTGGTACGTCTCGATCGGCGCCGGAGCCGGGGTCATGGCCCTGGCCAGCGGGGTGATCCTGATCCTGCCGCGGCAATCCCCCACCGACATGATGAACGGCTGCGGGCTGATGCCCTGCAAGACGGGGACGTCGACGGCGCACCGCGGCCAGGCCACGGCGGTGGCGACACCGGGACCGAGTGTGAGCCCTCACCCGCCCGGTACCTCTGCCACGGCCGTCCCCCGGATCACCGTGCCCCCGCCGACGCCCATCAGCAGCCAGGCGGTCACGGCGCAGGCCACCAGCACGCCGCCCGCCACCGTCTCTGCGCCAGCCGCCAGCACGCCCTCGGTACGGGCCAGATATCAGCTGGTCAGCCGCTGGAACGGCGGCATCGTGGGGCAGTTCAGCATCGTCAACGCAGGCAGCGGCGACCTGACCAACTGGCAGCTGGCGGCGGCCTTCCCCGGCGACCAGATCCAGTTCGTGATCGGCGCGGCGGATGCCGTCACCGGCGGCGACTCCCTGATCCTCAGCCCGCCCTCGGCCGGCGCGGTGATCCCTCCCGGCGGCAGCCTCACCGTGGTCTTCACCGCCTGGGGCCTGGCCGCCACCCCGTCGGCCTGCACGATCGACGGAGCGTCGTGCTAGCCCGCTCCGGGCGGCCGGCCTCCCGGCCCCGGCCCGGCATGACCGGCCACGCGCGGGCTGGGGCCGGCCCCAGCCGGGACGGGTGCCGGACGGGCGGGGCAGCCCGGCCGGCCCGGCCGGCCGGGGGCGCTGGCCATGGGTGAGCGGGCGGGACAGCCGCCGGACCGGCCAGGTCCGGCCCTGGCCGGTCCGGCCGTAGACGGCCTGCTGCGCCACCGCTGGCTCACCGCGGCCGGGATGACCGCCACTATCGCCGTGATAGCCGGCGGCGGCGTGCTGCTGGCCCGGCACGAGACGGGCGGCGGCGGACCGAGGGACTGCGGCCTGGTCCCGTGCACCGCCACGCTGCCGCCCTCGGCTACAACCGGCGCCCCGGGCCACGCCATGGGGCGTGAGCCGCCGGCCACTCCCCCATCCGCCCGCGCGCACCGCTACGCCTCCCCCGCTGCGGGGCCTGCCGGGGCCGGGGGCAACGCCGCGGCCGCGCCAGGCACCGGCTCTGCCGCTGGCCGGGTGTCCTGGGCCGCAGGCCAGGGCGGCTCAGCCGATCACGGTTTCGGTAGCGGATACGAGATCAGCCGCGGGCCGGGCCGGACTTTCCAGGGCCGGGGCGGGACTGGCTGGGGCGGGACTGGCTGGGGCGCGACCGGCTGGAGCGGGACCGGCTGGGGCGGGACCGGCTGGCGCGGGACCGGCTGGGGCGGGACCGGCGGAGGCCGGGGGCAGGGCGGCGGGCCGGGCGGTTTCCGCACCGGGCCGGGCGGCGGATGGCCCGGCCCATGGTGAGCGCGGCGGCCCGGCGGCGCCGGAAGGCGGCCAGGCCCGGCCGGCCGGCACCGTGAGTGCCCGGTGCCGGTAAGGTTCCTGCCATGACCGACCGGGACGCCCTCGAAGCCCTCTCTTCCCAGGAACTGCACGACCGGGCCGTGCACCGGGCCATCCGCCATCTGGACATCGGATTCCTGTGGCAGCTGCTCCGGGAAATCCCGGAGGGCGAGGCCGTGGCGGGGCACGCCGACCACGCCGCTGCGGACGTCACCCAGGTGTCCGCCATGATCTCCGATGCGCTCGGGTCCGGGAATCCGGACGTGGCCGACTCGCTGCGCCCGCTGTACCTCGATTACCTGGAGAAGCACGGCGGCTGAGGGCGCGCGGCCGTCGCCCGCGCTGCCGGGCGGCCACCCGGTCAGCGGCTCAGGATTCGGTGGGCGGTGGCAGCGGTGGCGGCGGTGGCGGCGCCGACCGGGACGAGGCCGACCGGGACGGGACGGGCTCGGACGGGACGGGCTGGGGTGCGGCCGGCCGGGGCGCGGCCACCCGGCGTCCCGACGCCCAGCTGCTGCCAGCCGACCCGCGGTGCAGGATCTGCTCGATCGCTCCCCCGACCCCCCCGTCCTCGTTGACGATCTGCCGCACTACGTAGATCAGGGCCGGGATGGCCCAGAAATCACCGCACACCCAGAGGATGGCCGCGCCGATTTCCTGGTCCGCGAACGGCGGCAGGGTCACCCCCGGCACGTGCTGGTAGACCGAGTACCAAGCACTCTGCGAGAAGATGCTCATCGCCATGGCCAGGAACCACATGACCAGGTTGGTCACGATCAGCGCGGCGGCCTGCTGGACGAGCGGCATCCGCTGGCGGAACGGCGGGGACGGGATGAACTGCAGCCAGAACAGCACCCCGGCCAGGAAGAAGCTGCCGTGCATGAGCCAGATGTGCACCACCTGGTTCCGGTCGGCGTAGTCGAACGGCCCGGGCACGTGCCAGAGCAGCATCACGGCACTGAACAGGGTCACCGAGACCCAGGGACGGAGCAGGAAGCCGGCCACCGCGCGAAGCGGGCGGGCCCAGTCATCCCGGAGCACCGCGCCGGTGGCGGTGCGCCCGGCCCGGCCGGGCAGCGCGTCCAGCAGCGGCTGCCAGGGCGCCCCGGCCACCACCAGGCTCGGCGCGGCGAACATGAGCAGCAGGTGCTGCACCATGTGCACGAAGAAATAGCTGTCCGACCAGTAGTCGATCGGCGAGCAGACGGTGATCAGCAGCGTGGCCAGGCCGGCGTAGAAGAACAGTGAGCGCCACCGCCGCTGCCGGGTCCGCTCCGGCCGGGACCGGCGGGCCAGCCGCGCCAGCCCGATCTCGTGCCAGACCACCAGGACGGCCACGACGATGATGAACGGGTCGAAGGACCAGTGATCTACCAGGTAGCTCATGATGAGGTGCCCACTTACCCGGACGAGCCGTAGGGAATAGTCACGCTGAGAGCCTGGGACCGGTGCCACCCGGTGAGGCTGGTACCGAGGGTCCACACCGATAGCAGCCCGCCCCGGGCGGTCAGGGCCTGGAAGCCACCGCCCGGTGCCGCGGCCAGCGTGGCTCCGCCGGCGGGCAGCGCGGCCGTGCCGGCGGGCAGCGCGGCCAGCGCCCGCCACGCCGCGCCGGGACCGGCGACGGAGATGGCCTGGCCGCCGTCCAGCAGTACGCCGAGCGCCTCGCCGCCGGCCGCCGCGGACCGCGGTACCGCCCCGTGCAGCGGGTAGGGCGCGGACAGCCGCCAGCCACCGCCACTGCCGTCCGACCAGGCGGCGAGCAGGCTGGATGTCCGGCCACGGCCAGCCAGCAGCAGGGCCACATCCGCGGCCGGGGCCCGGGTGATCTGCAGGACGTCGATCCGCTGGCCGGCCAGCGCGGCCGGGAGCGCGGGACCGTCGGCGGCCCAGCCACCCGGCCCGGACCGGAAGATCCCCGCCTGGCCGGGCCGGGCGCACCCGCCCGCCAGCAGCGCGGCCCCGCTCGGGCTGTAGGCCGCCGAGGTGAGCCCGGTCAGCCGGCAGCCACGCCCGGCGGCCGAGGCCGCGACAGACCGTTCCCGGGCCAGGGCGGACCACGCCGCCCCGGCGGCCGCCCGCTCCTGCACCTGCCCGGCCGAGGTCAGGGCGACCAGGGCACCGTCCGGGCCCGGCGGCCAGGGCGGCCGGGTACCCGGCCAGCGGGGCATCTAGCAGGCCATCCTGGGACCACCGCCCCCCGTTGTCACCGCTGACCGCCAGCGGGGTGAAGGCCAGCTTCTGGCTGGGCCTGATCGCCGACGCCAGCGAGGTCCGCCCCAGCCCGGCCACCGCGAAGCCGCCGTTGCTGGCGATGCCCAGCGGGGTCGCCAGCTTCCAGGCCGTGGCGCCGGACGGGCGGACGAACAGCTCCCAGAAGTTGTCGTGCTGGGCGGCCGAGCCCCCCATCATCACTTCCGCCCACGTCCCGCCGGGGTACGCCGCGGAACTGGCCAGGGCCAGGGCGGCTGGCCGGGCCGGCTGGGCCGCCTGGACCCCGGCTGCGGCGCCGCAGCCTGCGAGCAGCGCGGCACCGAGGGCGGCCGCGAGCGCGTTCCGGGGGCGGATCGTCACGACGTACCCAGGCTCTGCTGCGCGGCAGTGGCCAGCTCCCCGGCGAACGACGCCTCGGAACTGGCCGTGCCGGGCCCGGGATCGAAGTTCAGCTCGGTCCGGGTCCGGCCCGACGCGTCGATGACGTAGGCCAGGTCGCTGTGCCCGACCATGCCGCCAGCCGGCAGGATCTGATCCGCGATCCCGTACTGCCGCCACACCGTCCGCAGCGTGTTCACCGGCCCGGTCAGGTAATCCCAGTTGCGCAGGCCGGCCAGGTTCTCCTGGCGGTCGAACGCCTGGGTGTAGCTGATCGTGTTGTAGATGGGGTTGGAGACGACCGCGACCAGTTCCACCCGGTTCGCCTGGCCGGCCAGCAACTGGTCGGCCTGCCGGAACTCCTGGGCGATGATCGGGCAGTCGCTCGTGCACACTGGGTCCAGGAAGGTGAGCAGCACCACCTTCCCGTGCAGGCTGGCCAGGCTGACCGGCCGCCCGCCCTGGTTGGTGAGGCGGAAGGCAGGCGCCCGGAAATCGAGCGGGGCGCTCGACGCCGTCCAGCGCCTGGGCGATGATCGGCGAGGCGGTGGTGCTGGCCGACGCGGCGGCCATCGGGATCACCCCGATGACGGCCACGCCGAGCGCGGCGACGGCCCCCACCGTCCGCGGGCTCGCCGCGCCGATGTCGCGCAGCAGGCGGCCCGGCCGGATCCGGTCCCGCCAGGACGCCGCGCCGGCCCGCGCCGCGGCAGGCTCCGCCGGGACGGCGCCGGCCGGCCCGGCCGGCGCCGCGCTCGCGTCCGCGAGGGCGGGCTGCGGCACCGGGACCCCGGCGCCGTCGCTGGCCTCCGCTACGGCCGGCGCACGGGACGGTGCCGTCGCTGGCGAGGGCGCCCGGGTCAGCGCCAGGAAGCCGGCCGCCACGATCAGCGCGGTCGGGATCATGCTGTTCGGGTCGGTGCCCAGGCCGCCGAAGACGCCCATGTCCTGGATCAGGACCCAGTCCGCCGGCACAGCGCCAGCAGCAGCCCCAGCGCGGGCCGCAGCAGCCAGCGCCGGCCGCTGAGCAGGCCCAGGCCGGCCACGGCCAGCGCGGCCACGGCGACCAGGTTGACCGCGAAGCCGTGCGCGGCGGCGAACGTCCCGAAGCCGCGTACCAGCGCGGCGAGGAAACCCGGCTGCCGCGCCTGTGCCATGCCGTGCACCATGCTGGCCACGTTCCCGGGCTGGCGGCCGGCGCTACCCGACCAGAAACCGCGGCCCGGCCACGCCTGCAGCTACGGCCATGCCGGCGAAGAACAGGCCGGACGCGGCCAGGATGCCGCGGCCGAGCCGGTCACCGAGCCAGGCCCGGGCGGGCAGCGCCACGAGCAGGCCGGCGGCCACGTACAGGAGCGCCGCGCCGGGGGCACCGAACAGCCAGCTCGCCCCGGGGGCGAAAATGCCGCCGAAAGCCTCACCGAACACCCAGACCGCCAGGCCCCAGCCCGCGCTGGCCAGCCCGGCCAGCCGGGACCACGGCCCGTGCACCGCGGTGAGCAGCCACAGGCCGAGCCCGATCTGGATCCAGACCGCCGCGGCCGCCGCGTTGACCGGGTGATAGCTCCAGCCGGTGGCCGCGAAGTCCACCAGGTGCCGCACCCAGCCGGGCGAGCCGGCCGCGGCGGGCTCGGTCACGTTGCTGGCCAGCCCGAGGGGCATCCCGGGCTGCGCCTGGAGCAGCCCGTCCACCAGCCACAGCACCCCGAAGCCGATCCGGAGCAGGCGGCGGGCGGCGGGCTCGGCGGCCTCGGCGGCCGGCTGCCCGCCGGCCACCGGCAGCCACTCCCGCGCGCTCACCCACAGCATGGCCAGCAGGAAGTAGATCAGCAGCGCGATGATCCCCTGGTGGATGAGCGCGGAGCGGAAGGCGGCCACGACGGTGGAGTTCGTCAATTGGAGGCTGGAACCCATCCCGGACATCAGGCTTTACTCCTCCAGTTACCCCTGCTGACCTGATAATTGCCACTCCCGGTCCCAGAGGGGTGACACGCCGCCGGACAGGCGGACTGAACGCTGCTGGCGATCCTACGCCGGCGCCGGGCTGGTGATCACGGTATCTCCCCCGCTCCGCTCGCCGGCCCGCGGCCGCAGACCCGCAGGCCGTGCGCCGGCGGAGGTGCGCCCAGCCCTCCCGCCCGGGGCGTCCGCCCGGGCCGCCCGGGCCGCCCGGGCCGGGGCACCCGGCCCGGGCTCCGGCCCCGGGGCGGGGGCCCAGCGATGCTCAGGATCTTCCCAGCTGCTACCTATAGATCTTGGCGGAGGCGCCCCCCACAATGTAAAGAAAGGGTCACGCTAGCCCGGGTGCGCCGGGAAATAGCCTGGTGGGAGGATGCATGCGGCGTTTCGGCACGCGGACTGGCCAGCCACGGCCGGTCCTGGCGGGCAGGTACGCCGCATGGTGCGTGACGCTGGCCGCGGTGGTCGCCATCGCGGTGGCGGGACCACCCCAGGCCAAGCACGCCGCACGGCTGGCCGCACGGCTGGCGGCCGCCGTCAAGGCACTGCCCCGCCGGGCACGCACCGTCCCGCCCGCGCTGCTGCACGGCCATTTCTACAACGGCACCCCGGCCGTCGGTGCCCTGTTCACCACCGCCGGGAGCGGCCTGGGCCAGCACTTCTGCACGGCCAGCGTCGTGGCCAGCCCGGTGCAGGACCTGGTCATCACCGCCGCGCACTGCCTCTCCGGGTACCAGCCGGGGCAGGTCGAGTTCGTCCCCGGCTACCACCGTGGCCAGCAGCCGTTCGGGGTGTGGCAGGTCACCCAGATATTCGTGGACGAGGCGTGGTCGTCCTCGGGCAACCCGGACGACGACGTGGCCTTCCTCGCCGTGCACCAGCCCGGGAATGCCGCGCAGGTGCAGGATCTCACCGGCGGCGAGACGCTGGCCACCGGCTGGAAGGCGGCCCAGCTGGCGCAGGTGATCGGCTACCCGGACGGCAGGCAGCGGCCCATCACCTGCACCTCGCGGACCAGGGCGTTCCGCGGCCACCAGATGGAATTCGACTGCGGCGGCTACACCAACGGGACCAGCGGCGGCCCGTTCCTCGTCAAGGTGCGCGCCGCCACCGGCCTGGGCACCGTCCTCGGAGTGATCGGCGGCTACGAGGAAGGCGGGGACACCCCCTCGGTGTCCTACTCAGCCCGGTTCGGCCAGCAGGTGCGATCGCTGTACAACGAGGCCGTGGCCCGCGGCTGAGCCCCGCCGCCACCGGGCCGGCCCATGCTCAGGACGCCGCGCCGGGCGGCGGGATGACGCGGTCCAGCTCGGCGAGCTCGGCGGTCGGACGGGATCCATTCGGCCGCCGCGGCGTTCGCCTTGACCTGGTCCGGGGACGTGGCGCCGGCGATCACCGAGGCGCATCCCGGCTGGGCGGCGAGGCCCCCGATGGCCACGTCCAGCAGGCTGACGCCGTGCTCGGCGGCCCACCCGGCCAGCGCCTCGACCCGGTCCAGTTTGTCGTCGGTCACGTAGCCCTGCGCGGGCGGCCAGCCGGGTGCCGGCCGGCGGTGCCTGGCCACGCCGCACCTTCCCGGTGAGCAGGCCGTTGGCGAGGGGGTAGTAGGGCAGCATGCCCAGCCCGAAATGCCGGGCCGCGGGAACCACCTCGGCTTCCGCCTGCCGCTCCAGCAGCGACCAGTGGTTCTGCGCCGAGATGAACGCTTCGGTGCCCGCCTCGGCGGCCAGGTGCGCGGCGTCGGCGATCTGCCAGCCGGTGAAATTGGAGTGACCGATGTAGCGGACCTTGCCCTCGGCCACCAGCTCGGTGAGCGCGCGCAGGGTCTCCGCCACCGGGGTGGCCGGGTCCGGGGTGTGCAGCTGGTACAGGTCCAGGTAGTCGGTGCGCAGCCGGCGCAGCGAGGCTTCCACCGCGCGGCGGATGTAGGCCCGGCCGCCCTTGGCCCCCGCGGCCGGGCCGTACCCCAGGTCCGCCCGCTGGTGGCCGAACTTGGTCGCCAGGACCACCTGGTCGCGCCGGCCGGCCAGGATCTCGCCGAGCATCTCCTCCGACCCGCCGCCGTTGCCATAGATGTCGGCGGTGTCCAGCAGGGTGATGCCGGCATCGAGGGCCGCGTCCACGACCGCCCGGGTCTGCTGCAGGTCGAGCCGGCCGCCGAAGTTGTTGCCGCCCAGGCCGGCCACCGAGACCAGCAGCCCGCTATCACCCAGCGACCTGTACCGCATGACCCTGCCCTTGCCGGAGACGACCCTGCCCGACGATGCTACCGGCCGGGCCGGGGCCGCCCGCTTCCTGCCGCCCGCGTAACACGCCGTAGGCACGCCGTTCCGGGGCGGTGCCGTCCCGCAGGCCAGGCAGGCGATAGAATGCCAAACCAGCCGAAAGTCTCCCCGGCCGCCGCCATTACCCGATATGGCCACAGCCTGGCACGTCGTGCCCGGCTTGACCGGCACCGGCTCTCCTGCTGGTGCATCCTGGCCGGTGAGCGATTCCCCGAGAGGACGTGGCCCGATGGCAGAGGCAGTGGGCGGCCCGACGGTGCTGCGCCTGCTTCTCGGCGCCCAGCTGCGCCGCCTGCGGGAGGCTCGGGGAATCAGCGCCCAGCAGGCGGCCCGCAGCATCCGGGGCTCGGAATCCAAGATCTCCCGGATCGAGCTCGGCCGTAACTCCGTCCGCGAGATCGACATCGCCGACCTGCTCAGCCTGTACGGCATCACCGACGCCGCGGAGCGCGAGCAGTTACTGTCCCTGGCCAGCCGGGCTAACCAGCCGGGGTGGTGGCACCGGTACCACGACGTGCTGCCGCCCTGGTTCCAGGCCTACATCGGCCTGGAGGAGTCCGCCCAGTCGATCCGCAGCTACGACATGCAGTTCGTGCCCGGGCTGCTGCAGACGGAGGAATACGCCGCCGCCGTGCTCGCGCTGGGCGACTTCTCACTCGACGAGGCGGAGCGGCTGGTGGTGCTGCGCAAGGAGCGGCAGCGCCGGTTCGCCGCCGGTGGCATCCACCTGTGGGCCGTCGTCGACGAGATCGCGCTCCGCCGTCCCATCGGCGGCCTCGACGTGCTGCGCGGCCAGCTGCGCGAGCTGGGCGAAGCGTGCCGCGAGCCATGGCTGACCCTGCAGGTCACGCCGTTTCCCGCGGTGAGCCACGCCGCACCCGCGTCGTTCAGCATCTTGCGGTTCGCCGATCCCGGGCTGCCGGACATGGTGTACGCAGAGCAGCTGACCAGTGCCACGTACCTCGACAAGGCCGCCGAGGTCGAGGCGTACCTCCTGGCCATGGAACGGCTGAGCCTGGTCAGCGCCCCCCCGGAGAGTTCACCGGATATCATCCGCGACATCCAGGTGGAGTTGGAGGGGATTGATGAGTACCAATCACAACGGCATGCCAGCCACCGAACTGGGCCCGCTGACCTGGCACAAGAGCAGGCACAGCGGCCCCACCGGGGGTAACTGCGTCGAAGTCGCCTTCCTGGCCGACGGCGGCGTGGCGCTGCGGAATTCAAGGCATCCCGATGGCCCGGCGCTGATCTTCACTGCCAGTGAATGGCGCGCCTTTGTCGGGGGTGCTGCCGATGGTGATTTCGGCCCGCCTGACCGCTGAGCAAGGGCGGCGGGCGGCCACTTGCAGGCCCAGCCGGTGGTGCCCGATCCCGCAAAACGGACACCACCGGCTCCGGGGGCTTCCGGGGGCAGTCCCCGGAGCTAGCGCTACGCCGGCAGGTCGAACTCCCCGTTCCGGACGCCGGCCAGGAAAGCCTTCCATTCACGGCTGTTGAACACGTGCGGTGCCCTGCTGATGTCCTTCGAATCCCGGAGCGCCACCAGGCCGCCCTGCAGGTGTGCGATTTCCACGCACCCGGTGACGCTGGAAGCGCTGCTCTTAAACCACCGCGCATTGGTAAAATCGGGGGTCATTCGCAAATCCCTTTCTTTGCCGGAAAAGCACCTGTATCAGGCCAAATTTCCTGCAACTGCGTTGATGAATTCCACGGTATCAGCTGGGGAAGCGGCCGCCGCCCGGAGCAAGTCGAAAACCTCCGCGCACGCCCGGACTTCGGAGTCCCTTTCCAGGTACGCGTGCCCGGCGACACCTTCGGCATACACCACGTCGGGGTCACCGCGCTCCGGGAACTCCAGGATGCAGAACGGGCCGTTGAGCGCCGGGTGCACGCCGCTGGCCAGCGGCAGGACCTGCAGCGTGACGTTCGGCCACTGGCTGACCTCTAGCAGGTGGGCCAGCTGGCCCCGCATCACCGCGGCGCCGCCGATCATCCGGGAAATGACCGGCTCGCTGAGGATGCACCACAGCCGCAGCGGATCCTCGCGGGTCAGCACCTTCTGGCGCTCCATGCGCAGTTCCACGGCCCGGTCGATCGCGTGCGGGTGCTGCTTGCGGCGCACGGCCGTCATGACGGTCCGGGCGTAGTCCTCGGTCTGCAGCAGGCCGTGCACGACCTGGTCCTCGAAGACACGCAGCCCGGCGGCCTCAGCCTCCAGGCCGACGTAGACGTCGAAGCCGGTGGGCAGCACGTCGTCGTAAACGGCCCACCAGCCCTTGCGGTGGCCTTCCCGGGCCATCTCCATCAGTACCTGGCGCTGGCCGGGATCCGCCACCCCGTACATATCGAACATCGTGGTCAGGTAGGCGGTCCGGGTCGGCGCCTTACCAGTTTCGATGCGCGACAGGGTCGACGCGGCCAGCCCCAGTTTGTCCGCGGCTTCTTCGAGCTTGAAGGAATGCGCTTCGCGCAGTCGCCTTAACTCCGAGCCGAGTCGGCGTCTGCGGACCGTGGGACCGATCGACACGAGCGTCTCGCCTCCCTCGGCAGCCACATCCCACGGTACCGCCTGCGCGGAAGCGCGCAGAACCGCATGGCTGCGCTACGTCAAGTAACGATACTGGAATTGCGAAGAGAATGAGATCTCATCTGAAATCCCGTCCCCCTGATTTGTGCTACGCACTTGCGTGAGGATGCACGCTCACACCATGATGGTTCCTGACGCCCCGTATCTGACTGGCTACTAAGGATCATCAAAAGGGTGCGGGCAGCAGCAATGCTGCCCGCGCAGCCGGGGGCGCCGGGGGGAAGGAGCACCACCATGGCAGCCACGACCCGCGCGGCCCCAGCGGCGCGACGTGCCACCCGGTACCGGACGGAGCAGGATGATGCGAAGTCCGGTCACGGACCGCCCGCCCGGTCCCCCGACATCCTCGGCACGCTGCGGATCGCCGGGCAGCGGCGCAACGTCGCGCAGGCCCGGGCCTTCGTGGCCGCGAGCCTCGGCAGCGCGCACCCCTGCCTGGACGAAGCCGTTTTACTGTGCTCTGAGCTGGTCACGAACGCCGTCCTGCACACCGACTCGGGAGAGCCCGGCGGGACGATCACCATCGTCCTGCTCAGCCTGGGTGACGTTGTCCAGGTCGAGGTGACCGACGAAGGCTCGGCCAGCACCCCGGTGGTCAGGGACGAGGTGTTCGTGCCGGACGGGCATGGGCTGTTCCTCGTCGAGCAGCTGGCGGAAAGCTGGGGCTACTCCCGAGACGAGCGGGCGACCACGGTGTGGTTCCGGCTGGCCTGCTGACCCACGAGCACCGGCCGCCCTCCCCAAATGCGCAGTCGCGCGGCCCCCGGGGGAGGGCGGCCGGTTCAGCCAGCCATCCCCCGAGTGCCGGGCGGGCACGGCCAGTGCCGGGCGGCCAGTGCCGGGCAGGTCAGTGCCGGGCACGGCCAGTGCCGGGCACGGCCAGTGCCGGGCACGGTCAGTGCCGGGCGCGCTGCGGCCGGCCTCCCCGCCGCTCCCGCAGCCGCAGCGACACCCGGAGCGGGCTGCCCTCGAAACCGAACTCCTCCCGGAGCCTGCGCTCGATGAAGCGGCGGTATCCCGCCTCCAGGAACCCGGTGGTGAACAGCACGATGTGCGGCGGCCTGGTCCCGGCCTGGGTGGCGAACAGGATCTTCGGCTGCCGCCCGCCGCGGGCCGGCGGCGGGGTGGCCGCGATCACCTCGTTCAGCCAGGCGTTCAGGCGGCCGGTGGGCACCCGGGTATCCCAGCTGTCCAGGGCCTGCTGGATGGCGGGCACCAGCCGCTCCACATGCCGCCCGGTCTGCGCGGAGATGTTCACCCGCGGCGCCCAGCGCGCGGTGTGCAGCTGCCGGTCGATCTCCCGGTCGAGCTGCTCCCGCCGGTCCTCGTCCACCAAATCCCACTTGTTGTAGGCGATGACCAGGGCCCGGCCCGCCTCGATGACCATGGACACGATGCGCAGGTCCTGCTCGGTCAGGGGCTCGCTGGCGTCCACCAGGACCACCGCCACCTCGGCCCGCTCCAGCGCGCCGGCGGTCCGCAGCGCGGCGTAGAAGTCGGCGCCCTGGCTCTGGGCGGCCCGCCGCCGGATCCCGGCGGTGTCCACGAACCGCCAGGTGGTCCCGCCCAGCTCGATGAGCTCGTCCACCGGGTCGCGGGTGGTCCCGGCCACGTCGTCCACCAGCACCCGGGTCTCCCCGGCCAGCTTGTTGAGCAGGCTGGACTTGCCCACGTTGGGGCGCCCGATGAGCGCGATCCGCCGCGGGCCGCCCTCGTCGCCGAGGACCTCTGCGCGGGGCCGGCGGCAGGGCGTCGAGCACCGCGTCGAGCAGGTCGCCGCTGCCCCGGCCGTGCAGGGCGCTGACCGGGACCGGCTCGCCCAGGCCCAGGGACCACAGTGCCGCCGCGGCCGGCTCGCCGGGGGTGTCGTCCACCTTGTTCGCGGCCAGGACCACCGGCTTCCCGGACCGGCGCAGCACGCCGGCGACGGCGGCGTCCGCGTCGGTGATCCCGACCACGGCGTCCACCACGAACAGCACCGCGTCCGCGGCCTGGACCGCGACCTGGGCCTGGGCCGTGACCTGCTCGGCCAGCGCCCGGCTGGACTGCCCGGCCTCGGCCCCCGGGTAGGGCTCCCAGCCGCCGGTGTCCACCACGGTGAAGGCACGGCCCCGCCACGTCGCGTCGTAGGCCACCCGGTCCCGGGTCACCCCGGGTACGTCCTGCACCACCGCCTGACGGCTGCCGAGAATCCGGTTGACCAGCGTCGATTTCCCGACGTTCGGCCGGCCGACCACGGCCACCACCGGGACGCGGGCCTCGGTCCCGGCCTCCCCGGCCAGGTCCGGCCGGTCACCGTTCCCGTCGTGACGGCCGTTGCCGTCGTGCTGCGGCCCGGTCATCGGGACCACGCCGCGGGCGCCCGCTGGCCGGCCAGGGCCACGATGGCGCTGATCACCTCGTTCAGGCCCAGCGCGGTCGAGTCGATCTGCACCGCGTCGCGCGCCACCGCGGTCTGCGGCGAGTCCGCGCGGTCCCGGCGCTGCTGCTCCGACAGCGTCACGTCCGGGGTGGCGCCGGGATCGCCGGCCAGGTCAGCGCTGCGCCGCTGGGCCCGGGCGACCTCGCTGGCGGTGAGGAAGACCTTGACCGGTGCCTGCGGCGCGACGACCGTGCCGATGTCCCGGCCCTCGGCGACGATCCCGGACCCGGCCGCGCAGGCCTGCGCGATGATGCCGCTGCTGCATGGCGACCAGTCGGGCGCGCACGGCCGGCACCGAGGCGACCGCGCTGACCGCATTGGACACCTCGCGGGTCCGGATCGGCCCGGTCACGTCGGTTCCGTCCACCGTGATCGAGGGGTGCCCGGGGTCGGTGGTCACTTCGATGACCGGCTGCCGGGCGTGCCCGGCGACCGCCTCCGGGCTGCTGACCGGGATGCCCTGGTCCAGCATCCACCAGGTCAGGGCCCGGTACATGGCCCCGGTGTCCAGGTAACGCAGCCCGAGGGCGCGGGCCACGCCGCGGGCGGCACTGGACTTGCCGGACCCCGCAGGGCCATCCACGGCGATGATAAGGCAGTCGGTCACGAGGGCGATGCTACCGGCGGACCGGCCATCCGCTGGCCGCGAGCGCCTCGGTCAGCGGCCCGACGGCATCCGGGCGGACGGTCAGCTCGGCCACTCCGACCGGCAGCCCGGGCGAATGCTCGATGCCGATGTCCTCGATGTTGATGCCGGCCTCCCCCGCGGCCTGGAACAGCCGGGCCAGCTCGCCGGGCTGGTCGGGGAGCACGACCTGGACGATGCCGTCGGCGCGGGCCGGGCCGCCGCGCTTGCCGGGCAGCCGGGCGACCCCGGCCGAGCCGTGGTCGAGCAGCGCGGCGAGCACCTTCATCTCGGGAGCCTGCTCGGGAGCCGGCCCGGGACCCGGCTCGCCCGGCATCCCCGTCCCGGGCAGCGACCAGGCCACCTCGCCGAGCGACTCGGCCGCGGCGGCCAGGTCCGCGGCGACCGCCGCGAGCACCCGGGCCACCGGCGCCGCGTTGGCGGCCAGGATCTGGGCCCACAGGCCGCTGTCACCGGCCGCGATCCGGGTCACGTCCCGCAGGCCCTGGCCGGCCAGGGCCAGGGCGCCACCGGGCGCCTCGGCCAGGCGGGCCGCCATGGCCGCCGAGACCACGTGCGGCGCGTGCGAGACCAGCGCGACCCACGCGTCGTGCTCGGCGGCGGTGGCCCGGACCGGCTCCGCGCCGCAGGCCCGGGCGAGCGCCCCGGCCGCGGCCAGGCCCGCCTCCGGGATGCCCGGCCCGGCGCAGAGCACCCAGGGGCGGCCCAGGAAGAGCTCGGCCCGCGCCGCGGCCGGGCCGGAGCGCTCCCGGCCGGACAGCGGATGCCCCGGCACGAACGTCGTCAGGTCACAGCCACGCGCCCGGGCCTGGGCCAGCGGCAGGCTCTTCACGCTGGCCACGTCGGTGTACCAGCGGGCCAGGCCGCGGCCCTGCGCGCCGGCCAGGGTGCCCGCCACGGCGGCCGGCGGCACGGCCAGCACGGCGATGTCGGCGGGGCCGCCCGGGGCCCCGTCCGCGGGCAGCACCTGCCCGGCCCCGATGTCTTCGGCGAGCCGGGCGGCGGCCGGGTCGGCGTCGGCCAGCCACACGGCCGTCCCGCGGGCCCGCAGCGCCAGCGCGATCGAGGTGCCGATCAGGCCGGTCCCGATGATGACGGCGCGGGCCGGGAAATCGCCCGCCGGGCCGCTCACTGCGCCTCTTGAAGCGTTCGCGCCATCCGGGATCCGCCGGCGGCCACCGGCCCGCTCGGACGGGCCTGGCGGCCCGGCCTGGACGGCCGGTGCCGGATGGCGCTCACTGGGCGATGTCCAGCCGCAAGGCGATGGCGCCGCGCAGGTACACGTGCTGCAGCTCGGCCCGCGTCATGCTGGTCTCCAGGTGCATCAGCAGCCGCACCACCCGGGGCATGGCGTGCGGGACCGCGATCTCGGTGGCGCACAGCAGCGGCACGTCCTGGAAGCCGATCTTGCGAGCGGCCAGGGCCGGGAACTCGGCATCGAGATCGGCGGTCGCGGTGAAGACCACGCTGATCACGTCGTCGGTGACGAGGTTGTTCCGCGCCATCACCTCGGTGACGAGTTCCGTCGTGCCCTCGAGGATCGCCTCGCGCTCGTTCGCGTCCACCTGAACCGCGCCACGGATCGCCCTGACCGCCACCAGCCTGCTCCTTTGCGCCGAACCCGGCCGTCAGGTCCGGGGCCTGCCTCGCCCGCCACTCCTGATCCCAAGGTTACAGACCGACCGCCGCGTACAGCTCACCGATCTCCCGGGTGGTCAGCGGGCGGGTGGTGCCCGGCCGGAGGGTGCCCAGCACCACCGGGCCGACGTGCGTGCGGACCAGGCGGCTGACCGGATGGCCGACCTCGGCCAGCATCCGGCGCACGATGTGCTTCCGGCCCTCGTGCAGGGTGATCTCCACCAGCGCGCGGTCGCCCGCCCGCTCGACCACCCGGAACTTGTCGGCGCTGGCCACCCCGTCGTCCAGCTCCACGCCGGACAGCAGGCGGCGCCCGACGTCCTTGGGCACCGGCCCGGGCACGTCGGCCAGGTAGGTCTTCAGCACGCCGAAGCGGGGATGGGTCAGCCGGTGGGCCAGCTCGCCGTCGTTCATCGCAGCATGAGGCCCTCGGTGTCGTAGTCCAGGCGCCCCACGTGGTAGAGCCGCTCGCCCTGCTCGCCCAGGAAGTCGGCGATGGTGGGCCGGCCCCGGTCATCCGACATCGTGGTGAGGACCCCGGCCGGCTTGTTCAGCGCCAGGTAGACGAGGTCCTGCCGGGACGGGATGCGCATCCCGTCCACCCGGATGACCTGGTGCTCCGGGTCGACCCGGGCGCCGAACCGGCGGACGGTCTCGCCGTCGACCTCGACCCGGCCGGCCCCGATCAGCTCCTCGCAGTGCCGCCGGCTGCCCACTCCCGCCGCGGCCAGCACCTTCTGCAGCCGGACACCGCCCGGGACGTCGGTCAGGCTGTCCCGCTCCCCCAGCCCGTCAGGATCGCTGGCGCTCATCGACGGCATCCTCCACGTCCTCGACGTGCTCGGGCAGGAACGGCGCGAGCTCCGGCAGCTCGTCCAGGCCGGCCAGGCCGAGGCGCTCCAGGAAATACCCGGTCGTGCGGTAGAGGATAGCCCCGGTCTCGGTGTCGGTGCCCGCCTCCTCCACCAGCCCGCGCAGGGTGAGGGTACGCAGCACGCTGTCGCAGTTCACGCCGCGCACGGCGGACACCCGGGCCCGGCTGACCGGCTGCCGGTAGGCGACCACCGCCAGGGTCTCCAGGGCGGCCTGGGTGAGGCGCACCTCCTGGCCGTCCCGGACGAAGCGCTCCACCACCGGCGCGCAGTCCGCCCGGGTGTAGAACCGCCAGCCGCCGGCCACCTCGCGCAGGTCGAACCCGCGCTGCTCGGCGTCGTAGGAGGCGGCCAGGGCGCGGAGCGCCGCGGCGATCTCGTCCCGGGGGCGTTCCAGCACCTGGGCGATGACGATCTCGGGGACCGGCTCGTCCACGACCAGCAGGATCGCCTCCAGGCAGGCCCGCAGCCCGGGACCGTCAGCCGGCCCCGGCTCACCAGCGGGCGGCCGCATCGCCCGCCGGCTCAGCGTCACCGCCTCCGGAACCACCATCCTGCCCAACGGCACCCGCCGCCCCGCTGCCATCCCCCGGTGCCGCGCCGCCGGGCCGCTCATCGATTGCCTGCTGGGCGTCCGGCTGCTCGTCGTCCGGTGCCAGGCCGGGCACCTCACTCATTGCTCACCGCTTCCTTCCCCGGCCAATCCGGCCTCCTCAGCCTGCCCGGCATCATCCCCCGCGACCCAGGTCACGTACAGCTCACCCAGCGCGGCCACCTGGTCGAACGACACGCTGCCTTCCCGGTACAGCTCGAGCAGGGCCAGGAAACGGGCGACGATCTCGTAGGTGCCCGAGCAGTCGGCGGACAGCCGCCGGAACGTCGCCCGGCCGAGCTGGCTCAGCCGCCGGGCCAGGATGGCCGCCTGCTCCCGGACCGTGGTCTGCGGGGTGTGCAGATGATCCGTGCTGACCACCGGCACCGGGCGCGGGGCCAGGGCACGCGCCGCGATCGCCGCGAACTCGGCCGGCCCGAGCCCGAGCAGCACCTCCGGCAGCAACTCGGCGAACTCCGGCTCCATCGGCACCCGGCGGGCGAACCGGCGGCCCTGCACCGACATCTGCCCGGCGAACACCGCCGCGACCTCCTTGTAGGCGCGGTACTGCAGCAGCCGGGCGAAGAGCAGGTCCCGCGCCTCCAGCAGGGCGAGGTCCTCCTCATCCTCGACCTCGCCGCTGGGCAGCAGCCGGGCCGCCTTCAGGTCCAGCAGGGTCGCCGCGACCAGCAGGAAGTAGCTGGCCTGGTCCAGGTCCCAGCCGTCGGCCAGGGCCCGGATGTAGGCGATGAACTCGTCGGTCACCTGGGACAGCGCGACCTCGGTGATGTCCAGCTTGTGCTTGGAGATCAGGCCGAGCAGCAGGTCGAACGGCCCCTCGAACACGTCGAGGTGCACCTCGAACCCGGCGGAGCCGCCCGGCGCGGCCTCGCCGCCAGGCTCAGCCGTCACCGCTCCCGTCATCGCGTACCCGCCGCCTCATCTCGTGTCCCGCAACCGCCCGGCCAGCAGGCTCGACTCGCCCGCCGCGTCCAGGTCAGCGAGCAGCACGGCGAGGGCCTCCCGGACCAGCCTGCCACGGTCCACGGTAATGCCGTACGCGCGCAGGGCCAGCCGGGCGCGCTCCAGGTCCAGCAACTCGGCCGCGGACAGGTACACGGTGATCTTCTGGGGGTGGGCCTCACGGCCACTGGCCTGGCGCCCGCCTTCCGGGGACGGCCTCGGCGCGGCCGGCCGGAGCAGCTCGGCGACGCCCGGCAAGCTCACCCGGCGGGGACGTGACCCGCGTGCCCGGCCTGCCGCCACCGCTCCAGTACCTCCCTGGCCAGCTCCCGGTAGGAGTTCGCCCCGGTGGACGACGGGTCGAAGCTGGTGATCGGCTCGCCGGCCACGGTGGCGTCGGGGAACCGCACGGTGCGGTTGATGACCGTGTGGAAGACCTTGTCCCCGAATCCCTTCACGACCTCGGCCAGCACCTCGCGGGAGTGCAGCGTCCGCGAGTCGTACATGGTGGCGAGCAGGCCGTCGATGCCGAGCCGGGGGTTGAGCCGGGTGGACACCTTGTCGATCGTCTCCAGCAGCAGCGCGACGCCGCGCATGGCGAAGTACTCGCATTCCAGTGGCACCAGCACGCCCGCGGCGCAGGCCAGCGCGTTCACCGTGAGCAGGCCCAGCGAGGGCTGGCAGTCGATGAGCACGACGTCGTACTCGGACAGCAGCGGCTCGAGCACGCCGCCGAGGACGAACTCGCGGCCCACCTCGTGCACCAGCTGGACCTCGGCACCAGACAGGTCGATGTTGCTGGGCAGCAGGTCCATCCCGTCCATGCCGGTCTTGAAGACCACGTCCGCCGCCGCCAGCCCGCGCTCCATCAGCAGGTTGTAGACGGTGTACTCCAGCTCGTGCGGCTGGATGCCCAGCCCGACCGAGAGCGCGCCCTGGGGGTCGAAATCCACCAGCAGCACCCGGCGGCCGTTCTCGGCCAGCGCCGCGCCCAGGTTGATGGTCGTCGTGGTCTTGCCGACGCCGCCCTTCTGGTTGCAGACCGCGACTACCCGGGCCGGGCCATGGTGCAGCAGCGGCTCGGGGTCGGGAAAGCCCGGCAGTGGCCGCCCGGTGGGCCCGATAGAGCCGGGCGCGAGTTCCACCGCGTGCGTCCCTGCAACCATGCGCTGCACCTCCCCGGCGGACCGAGCGAAAGCCCCCGCTGACTCCCGGACTCTAGGCCCTGCCCTGACCCGCGGCAAGCCGACTCACCGGAACCGCAGGTATTGGGCTCTGCTAGCCCGGGGGACGCACCGCGCACGCCGCCCGGAGGACCCCGCCGCGCCACTCGCCGACGCGACCCGGTGTCGGAGGGGACACGGCTCCGCCGCACCCCGCCTCGGTGCGCCCGGGGGGACGACCCCCCGGAACCCCCCGCGCATTCGCCGGTCGGAGGGGACACGGCTCCGCCGCACCCCGCCTCGCCGGCGAATTAGCCGAGGGCGCGGGGGTGGGCGGCGGAGTAGACCTCGCGGAGCTTGTCCACGGTGACCATGGTGTAGATCTGCGTGGTGCTGACCGAGGCGTGGCCGAGCAGTTCCTGGACCACCCGGACGTCGGCTCCCCCGTCCAGCAGGTGGGTGGCGTACGAGTGCCGCAGCGTGTGCGGCGAGACCTCGCCCAGGCCGGCCCGGCCCGCGGCCGCCTTGAGCACGGCCCAGGCGCCTTGCCTGGTCAGCCTGCCGCCCCGGGCGTTCAGGAAGACGGCGGGCGGCGCGGACAGGCGGCGCGACGCGGCGGCCAGCACCGGCCGCGCCCGCACCAGGTAGGCGTCCAGGGCCTCACGCGCGTACCGGCCGACCGGCACCACCCGGTCCCGGCCGCCCTTCCCGGAGAGCCGCACGGTGGCCGGGACCGGCCGGCTTCCGGCCCCGGGCGCCCCGCCCGCGGCCAGGAAGCCGAGGTCGTCCACGTCCAGGCCGACGGCCTCGGAGATCCTGGCCCCGGTCCCGTACAGCAGTTCCAGCAGCGCCCGGTCGCGCAGCGGGCGCGGGCCGGCGGAGTCGTCCCCGGCCTCGGCCGCGGCGATCAGCCGCTCGACCTCCGGCACGCCGATGGCCCGGGGCAGCCTGCGCGGCGTGGCCGGCGGGTGGACCGCGCTGGCCGGGTCGCAACCGGCCAGCCCCTCGGCGGCCGCGAAGGCGTGCAGGCCGCGGACCGCGACCACGGCGCGTCCCGCGGAACTGGCGGCCAGCGGGAGATGCTCCTCGTCGCCCTGCCGCAGCCCGGCCAGGAACGCGGCCACGTCCTCGGTGGTCACCTCGCCGATGACGGTCCGGCCCCGGGCGGCCAGCGCCGCGGTGTAGCGGAGCAGGTCGCGCCGGTAGGCCTCCAGGGTGCGCGCGGCCAGGCCGCGCTCGACCGTGAGGTGATCGAGATACGCCTCGACCGCGCCCGCCAGGGCGGTCAGCTGAGCACCTCGCTGACCCCGGTGGCCGGCAGCCCGTGCGCCTCGGCGACCGGCGCGCAGGTCAGCGCGCCCTCGTGGGTGTGCAGCCCGAGCGCGAGCGCCGGGTCGGCGCGCAGCGCCCCGGCCCAGCCGCGGTTGGCCAGTTCCACCACGTAGGGGAGGGTGACGTTGGTCAGCGCGTAGGTGGAGGTGTGCGGGACCGCGCCGGGCATGTTGGCGACGCAGTAGAACACCGAGCCGTGCACCCGGTAGGTGGGCTCGGCGTGGGTGGTGGCCCGGGAGTCCTCGAAGCAGCCACCCTGGTCGATGGAGATGTCCACCAGCACCGACCCGGGCTTCATCCGGGACACCAGCTCGTTGGAGACCAGCGTCGGGGCCTTCGCCCCGGGCACCAGCACCGCGCCGATGACCAGGTCGGCATCGATGACGGCCCGCTCCACCTCGTAGCTGTTGGACGCGACCGTCTGGCAGTGCCCCTGGTAGATGGCGTCGGCCGAGCGGAGCCGGGCGATGTTCTTGTCCACCAGCAGGACCTCGGCCTGCATGCCCAGCGCGATGGCGGCCGCGTTCATCCCGGACACGCCGGCGCCGAGCACCACCACCTTGGCCGCGTAGACCCCGGACACGCCGCCCATGAGGACCCCGCGCCCGCCGCCATCGCGCTGCAGGTGATGCGCGCCGACCTGCGGGGCCATCCGGCCGGCCACCTCGGACATGGGCGCCAGCAGCGGCAGGGACCCGTCCGGGAGCTGCACGGTCTCGTAGGCGATCGAGGTGATCCCCGAGGCGAGCAGGGCGTCGGTGCATGGCCGGGACGCGGCCAGGTGCAGGTAGGTGAACAGGACCTGGCCCTTGCGCATCCGGTGGTACTCCTCGGCCACCGGCTCCTTGACCTTGAGGATCAGGTCGCCGGTCTGCCAGACGTCGTCGGCCGTCGGCAGGATGGCCGCGCCCGCCGCGACGAAATCCTCGTCCGGGATGACCGAGCCGGCCCCGGCGTCGCGCTCGAGGAACACCTCATGGCCGCCGCGCACCAGTTCGTGCACGCCCGCCGGGGTGATCGCCACCCGGTACTCGTGGTTCTTGACTTCCTTGGGGATGCCTACCCTCATGGCCGCAAGCCCTCTCTCCGTAACTCCCGCACCCGGCCCCGTTGCCGGGCGCGCCGAGTCCTGCCGGACCCGCTGCCACCTCAGTCTTCTGGTGCGTCCGCTGGCCGCAGGCCAGCGAACCCGTCCTGCCGGGCGGCATACGCGGACAAGATACCCACCGCGGTGACGCCATTGTGCAGCTCACCCGAGGCAAACCGTCCTACCGCCGCCTCCAGGGACAGCCAGCCGAGCACCAGGTGAGCCTCCTCGTGGGCGGGCACGTAGTCGCGCTCGGCCTGCGGCACCTCGCGCAGGCCACGGGCCAGGAATACCCGGATCCGCTCGGTGCTGATCCCCGGCGAGGAGTAGAAGTCGGCCAGGACCCGCCAGTCGCGGGCGGTATACCCCGTTTCCTCCAGTAGTTCCCGCTGCGCGGTGACCTGGGCGGGCTCGCCGGGAACGTCGCGCAGCCCGGCGGGCAGCTCCCAGAGCAGGTGCCCGACCGGGTGCCGGTACTGCCGGATCATCAGCACCTGGCCCGCCTCATCCAGGGCGGCCACCGCCACGGCACCGGGATGCTGCACCACCTGGCGCTCGACCACCCCGTCATCGGGCATCCGGACCCGGTCGGTGCGCAGCGTGACGATCGGCCCGCGGGCCTGCTCGGCCGAGGACACCACCGGCCAGTGCGCCGCGACGTCCCGGACCACCGGCCGAGCCGGCCGGGGTCACGCGCTGGCCGCGGTGGCGTGGCCCACCGCGGTACCGCCCCGGCTGACCGACTTGGCCCGCTCCCGGGCCGCGGCGACCAGCCCGGTGAACAGCGGGTGGGCCCGGGTGGGCCGGGACAGGAACTCCGGGTGCGCCTGGGTGGCCACGAAGAACGGGTGCACGCCGCGGGGCAGTTCGACGAACTCGACCAGCCGGCCGTCGGGCGACAGCCCGCTGCAGCGCAGCCCGCCCTGCTCGAGGACCTCGCGGTAGGCGTTGTTGACCTCGTACCGGTGCCGGTGCCGCTCCTGCACCACCTCCGCGCCGTACAGCTCGCGGACCATCGATCCCTCGGCCAGCACGGCCGGGAACAGCCCCAGCCGCATGGTGCCGCCCATGTCCCGCTCGCCGGCCACCACGTCTTCCTGGTCGGCCATGGTGGCGATGACCGGGTCCGGGGTGTCCGGGTCGAACTCGGCGCTGTTCGCGGCGGGCAGGCCGGCCAGGTCCCGGGCCACCTCGATGGCCACGCACTGCAGCCCGAGGCACAGTCCCAGCAGCGGGATGCCGTTCTCCCGGGCGTACCGGGCCGCGCCCACCTTGCCCTCGATGCCGCGCACCCCGAACCCGCCCGGGATCAGCACCCCGTCCACGTCGGCCAGGTGGCGGGCGGCGCCGTCCGCGGTCTGGCAGTCGTCGCTGGTCACCCAGCGGATGTTGACCCGGGCATCGTTGGCGAAGCCGCCGTGCCGCAGCGCCTCGGCCGGGGAGAGGTAGGCGTCGGGCAGGTCGACGTACTTGCCCACCAGCGCGATGGTCACGCTGTGCGCGGGCCGGTGGACCCGGCGCAGCAGATCGTCCCAGTCGCTCCAGTCCACGTCCCGGAACGGCAGCCCGAGCCGGCGCACCACGTAGGCGTCCAGGCCCTCGGTGTGCAGCACCTTGGGGATGTCGTAGATGGACGGGGCGTCGACCGCGGACACCACGGCCTCCTCGTCCACGTCGCACATCAGGCTGATCTTCCGCTTCAGCCCGTCGCTGATCGGCCGGTCGCTGCGGCACACGATGGCGTCGGGCTGGATGCCGATACTGCGCAGCGCGGCCACCGAGTGCTGGGTGGGCTTGGTCTTGAGCTCACCGGACGGCCCGATGTAGGGCAGCAGCGAGACGTGCAGGAAGAAGCACAGGTCCCGGCCGATCTCGTGCCTGATCTGCCGGATGGCCTCCAGGAACGGCTGTGACTCGATGTCGCCCACAGTGCCGCCGACCTCGGTGATGACCACGTCGACGCCCGGGCCGCCCATCTGGAGGATGCGCGCCTTGATCTCGTTGGTGATGTGCGGGATGACCTGGACCGTGTCCCCCAGGTAGTCGCCGCGGCGCTCCTTGGCGATGACGCTGGAGTAGATCTGCCCGGTGGTCACGTTGGCCGAGCCGCGCAGCCTGGTGTCCAGGAACCGCTCGTAGTGACCCACGTCCAGGTCGGTCTCGGTCCCGTCGTCGGTGACGAACACCTCACCGTGCTGGAACGGGTTCATCGTGCCCGGATCGACGTTGAGGTAGGGATCCAGCTTCTGCATGGTGACGTTCAGGCCCCGGAGCTTGAGCAGGCGGCCCAGGCTGGAAGCGGTCAGGCCCTTGCCGAGGCTGGAGGCCACGCCCCCGGTGACGAAGAGGTGCCGGGTCTGTGTTTGCCGTGATGCGTGCGGTGCCGCAGCCAAGTGGAGGCTCCCGTGGTTGAGCGATGCGGTAGAACCCGCCGGTCCACGGACCATCAGAATATCAGCCGCGGGACATTACCTGGGTTAGACCTGCCGTTCACCGGGCCGTGGACGCGCTCGGCTCCCCGCCGGCCCGGGGCAGCGGCCCCCCGGCCGCGCCGCCCGGCGGCCGCTCGCCCGCCTCGCCGAACCTGGCCAGCAGCACCGCGCACGCCACGGCCAGGATGAAGGCCAGCACCGCCAGCACGGCCAGGCCGGGCCGGGTGTGGTCACCGAGGAACAGGACGCCGATCAGGGCGGGCGGCGCGGTCTCGGTGAGCACCACGGCCGCGGTGGCCACGGTGACGCTGCCGCCCTCCAGCGCGGTGGCGTAGAGCATGAAGGACACCAGCCCGGCCGCGACGAGCGCGTAGGCGGCGGGATCGCGGACCAGTTCCCCGGGGGAGAATCCGGGCAGCACCCGGGCGGCCACCGCCAGCAGCCCGAACCCGAGGCCGGCGATCGCGCCCAGCACCAGGGTCCGGGAGCCGCGGCGCAGCCGCGAGGCGGCGATCCCGGCCACGGCGATCCCGGCCACGGCGGGCAGCAGCGCCACCTTGAACGCGCCGCTCACCCCGGTAGCCCCCTCGGCCCCCGCCGAGGTGCCCAGCAGCCCGACCCCCACGATGACGCCCGCCACGGCCAGCCACTCCCGCCAGGCCAGCTGCACGCCGATCAGCCAGGCCGCCAGCACGGCGGTGACCGCCAGGTTGCCGGCCACGATGGCCTGCACGGCGAACAGGGGCAGCCGCCGCAGCGCCACCAGCTGGGCGAGGAAGCCGCCCAGGTCCAGCGCCGAGGCTGATCACGAAGCGCCACTGCCGCAGCATGCGCATGACCAGGCCGGGGTCCACCCGGCCCAGCGGGCTCCCCGGCGGTCCTCCGTCGGCCGGCTGCCTGCTGGCGGCGCGTACCGCTACGGCCTGCATGACGGAGGCGATCCCGTAACAGAAGGCGGCCACCACCGCGGCCACCAGACTGGCCAGCACGGCTACGACCCTACGCGCCGCGTTTCCCCGGCAGCCAGCGGTACCCCCGCCGGGCCGTGGCCAGCCGGGCCGGCCGGGATCAGCCCGGGCTGATCCCGAATTGGTCCAGGTCGGCGCGGGCCCGCCGGGCGCCGGTGAACCGGGCGCTGCGGATGCCCAGCGCCGCCGCGGCGGCGACGTTGTCGGCGCGGTCGTCGAGGAAGACGACGTCGCCGGGCCGGGCGTCCAGGGCGGCCAGGGCGGCGCGGAAACACTCCGGGTCAGGCTTGGCCGACTTGAGGAAGCAGCTGAACATCAGGTGCTCGAAGGAGACGGCCAGGGGCAGCCGCTGTACCGCCTGGGCCACGTCGGCGGGCGCGTTGGACAGCAGCGCCAGCCGGTGCCCAGCCCGGGCGAGCGCACTGCACCAGGTCCACCGAGGCGTCCTGGAGGTGCAGCCAGGACTCGGTGTCCAGCCGGCTCAGCTCAGCGATCTGCTCGTCGGTGAACCGGCGGCCCAGGTCCGCCGCGACCCGCTGCCAGTAGCCGGTGACGTCGAACTCGGCCCGGTCATAGTCCAGCCGGTAGGACCAGTAGGCGGCCTCCAGGTCGGGCACCGCGCAGCCGGCCGCCCGGGCCAGCCGGGCCACGTCGCTTTCCGGCTGGTAATGGCAGAGCACGCCGCCGTAGTCGAAAAGCACCCAGGTCATGCTCACCCTTCCGCCGACGGCCGGTCCGGCGGCCAGGTTACCCGCCCGCCCCGTGCGGACCGGCGCGGTGAGTTGGGACCGCCTGGAGGGTCACAACCAACCACACGGGCGCGAACCGGGCTCAGCGGGCGTGGACGGCCTGGCGGAGCACGGCCCAGAACCTCGTGTCGGCGAGCCCGCGGCCGCACCGCCCCGGCGACCTCCCGGCAGCCGCTGGCCTCGGCCGTGACCACGGGGAACACGGTGCGGCCCGCGGCGAAACTCAGCCGGTACCCGGCGCCGAGGTCGGCCGGGCAGCCGACAGGCGCGGACGGCATGGGCGGCAGCGCGCACAGGGCCTTGGCCACGGCGCGGGCCTGGGCCGCGCTGCGGACCGTGACCCCGGCCACCATGGCCGGGTTCACGTGGCTGCGCGGGAGCGCGCTGACCGGGCTGACCACCAGCCGGGTGACCGCGGGCACCGCCGTGCACAGCGCCCCGGTCCCCGGCGCCGGGATCATCGGGCCCCCGGGGTTGACCGAGGACGGCAGGCTGGCTGGCGCGGTGACGGCCTGGCCGGCCCGCTGGGTCGCATCCACGCTGGCCTTCGACGCGGTGGCGGAGGTGTCCGCGACCTGGGTCCCGCAGGCGGCCAGGCCCAGCGCGGCCGCGCCAGCCGCCAGGCTGAGCAGGGCGCTACGGGTGGTCCGGCCGGCTGGCTGTCCAGGAACGTCCATGCTGCGCTCCGCTTCGCCGCTGGGGTGTCCAGGGCACTGAGCGGCGGCCTGGACCGCTCAGTGCCCTGAACTACTCCCCTTTGACGTATCGGAGCGCGGATCGGTTCCCGCACTGGTCAGACGCCGGCCGCCTGCATGCCGCGGAGCTCGGCCTTGAGCTCCTTGATCTCGTCGCGGATCCGGGCCGCGACCTCGAATTGCAGCTCGGCGGCGGCCGTGTGCATCTGGTCGGTCAGCTGGGTGATCAGCGCGATGAGGTCGCCCCGGGCCGCCCCGCCGGTGCCCTCCGGCTCACCGGCCCCCGCGGCGGAGGCGCGGACCCGGGAGGACAGCCCCGGCACCGGCGTCTTGCCCCGGCTCTGCTGCCGGCCCGCGCCGCCGATCAGCTTCTCGGTGTCGGCGTCCTCGCGGACCAGCTGGTCGAGGATGTCCGCGATCCGCTTCCGCAGCGGCGTCGGGTCGATCCCGTGCTCGGTGTTGTAGGCGACCTGCTTGGCCCGCCGCCGGTCGGTCTCGTCGATGGCCCGCTGCATGGACGGGGTCACCTTGTCGGCGTACATGTGCACCTGGCCGGACACGTTCCGCGCCGCCCGGCCGATGGTCTGGATCAGCGAGGTGCCCGAGCGCAGGAAGCCTTCCTTGTCGGCGTCGAGAATCGAGACCAGCGACACCTCGGGAAGGTCCAGGCCCTCGCGGAGCAGGTTGATGCCGACCAGCACGTCGTACTCGCCGACCCGCAGCTCGCGGAGCAGTTCCACCCGGCGCAGCGTGTCCACCTCGCTGTGCAGGTAGCGGGCCCGGATGCCGAGCTCCAGCAGGTAGTCGGTCAGGTCCTCGGCCATCTTCTTGGTCAGCGTGGTGACCAGCACCCGCTCGGAGCGTTCCGCGCGCTCCCTGATCTCGTGCACCAGGTCGTCGATCTGCCCCTTGGTCGGCTTGACGACGACCTCCGGGTCGATCAGCCCGGTGGGCCTGATCACCTGCTCCACCACGTCGCCTGCCACCCGCTGCAGCTCGTAGGGGCCGGGAGTGGCCGACAGGTAGACCGTCTGCCCGATCCGCTCGCAGAACTCGTCCCAGGTCAGCGGCCGGTTGTCGATCGCGCTGGGCAGCCGGAACCCGTGGTCGACCAGGGTCCGCTTGCGGGACACGTCGCCCTCGTACATCGCCCCGATCTGCGGCACGGTGTTGTGCGACTCGTCGATGACGAGCAGGAAGTCCTCGGGGAAATAGTCCAGCAGCGTGTTGGGCGGGCTGCCCTGCGCGCGGCCGTCGATGTGCCGGGAGTAGTTCTCGATCCCCGAGCAGCTGCCCACCTGGCGCATCATCTCGAGGTCGTAGGTCGTGCGCATCCGCAGCCGCTGCGCCTCCAGCAGCTTGCCGCCCCGCTCCAGCTCGGCCAGCCGCTCGGCCAGCTCCGCCTCGATGCCGGCGATGGCCCGCTCCATCCGCTCCGGCCCGGCCACGTAGTGCGAGGCCGGGAAGATGTAGAGCTCCTCGTCCTCGCTGATCACCTCGCCGGTCAGCGGGTGCAGCGTCATCAGCCGCTCGATCTCGTCGCCGAACATCTCGATCCGGACGGCCAGTTCCTCGTAGACCGGGATGATCTCGATGGTGTCGCCGCGGACCCGGAACGTGCCCCGGGTGAAGGCCAGGTCGTTGCGCGCGTACTGCATGCCGACCAGCTTGCGGAGCAGCGCGTCCCGCTCGATGGTGTCCCCGGTCCGGACCCGCAGCATCCGGTCCACGTACTCCTGCGGGGTGCCCAGGCCGTAGATGCACGAGACCGAGGCGACGACGATGGTGTCCCGCCGGGTGAGCAGCGAGTTGGTCGCGGAGTGGCGCAGCCGCTCCACCTCGTCGTTGATCGAGGAGTCCTTCTCGATATAGGTGTCGGTCTGCGGGACGTACGCCTCGGGCTGGTAATAGTCGTAGTACGAGACGAAGTACTCCACCGCGTTCTGCGGCAGCATCTCGCGGAGCTCGTTGGCGAACTGCGCCGCCAGCGTCTTGTTCGGCAGCATGACCAGGGTGGGCCGCTGCAGCCGCTCGGCCAGCCAGGCGACCGTGGCCGTCTTGCCGGTCCCGGTCGCGCCGAGCAGCACCGTGTCCCGCTCGCCGCTGGTGATCCGCCGCTCCATCTCGGCGATCGCCCGGGGCTGGTCGCCGGACGGGGTCATGTCGGTGATCACCTTGAATGGCGCCACCCGCCGTCGCACGTCCGTTACCGGCCGCATGGCTGCCTCCTCCGGTCATCCCCCGCCGCACCCGTCCGTGGCAGAACACCGCCACCTCACCACTGTATTTCCGGGGTACGACAAAACGGGGGGGCCGGGTTATCCGGGCCGTCCCGGGGCACTGACCCGGCGGCACAGCTCGGCCCACAGGTCCCCCACCTCGCGGTCCAGCTCGGCCAGCGAGCCGGAATTGTCCAGCACGATGTCCGCGATGGCCAGCCGCTGCTCCCGGGTCGCCTGGGCGGCGATCCGGGCCTCTGCCTGCTCCCGGGTCAGGCCACGCTCCCGGATCAGCCGGTCCAGCTGGATGCGCGGCCCGACGTCCACGACCACGACCAGGTCGAAGAAGCCGGCCAGGTTGTTCTCCGCGATGAGCGGGATGTCCTCGACCAGGATCGCGCCGGGATCGGCCCCTTCTTCCAGCTGGCGCAGGCGTGCCCCGACCAGCGGGTGGACGATCCCGTTCAGCTTGGCCCGCAGTTCCGGGTCGGTGAACACGATCTCGCCGAGCCGCTGCCGGTCCAGGGTGCCGTCGGCGGCCAGCACGCTCGTGCCGAACACGCCGACCACCTGGGCCAGCCCCTCGGTGCCGGGCTCGACCACCTCGCGGGCGATCCGGTCGGCGTCGATGATCAGCGCGCCGTAGCGGGCCAGCCTCCGGGCCACCTCGCTCTTGCCCGCGCCGATACCGCCGGTGAGCCCTACCTTGAGCACGCTGTCACCTGACCCATGATCGCCAGTGCCTGGCCGGCCGCGGAGCGGGGCAGCACACCGCGATCATGGGTCAGGGCTGGGAACCGGTTAGCTCTGGCCCCCGGACAGCTTGTCACGCAGCGCGGCCAGGGCCTCGTCCGAGGCCAGTGCGCCACCGCCGCCGGTACCCCGGTCCGGAGTGCCGGAGGTGTGGGTACCGCCCGCGGCGGGCTCAGCCTCCTCGCCGGCGGTGTCGGCCTTGCTGCGGGCCTCGACGATCTGGCGGCGGTGCGCCTCGAACCGGGACCGGGCCTGGGCGTACTGCCGCTCCCACTCCTCGCGCTGGGTGTCGTAGCCCTCAAGCCACTCGCCGGTCTCGGCGTCGAAGCCATCGGGGTAGACGTAGTTGCCCTGGTCGTCGTAGGTGGCGGGCATGCCGTACAGGGTCGGGTCGAAGTCGTCGCCGACGGCCTCGCCGACCGTGCCCTCGTTGGCCTGCTTGAGCGACAGGCTGATCCGCCGCCGGTCCAGGTCGATGTCGATGATCTTGACGAAGATCTCGTCGCCGACCTGCACCACCTGCTCGGGGATCTCCACGTGCCGGTCCGCCAGCTCGGAGATGTGCACCAGGCCCTCGATGCCCTCCTCGACCCGGACGAACGCGCCGAACGGCACCAGCTTGGTGACCCGCCCGGGAACGACCTGGCCGATCTGGTGGGTCCGCGCGAACTGCTGCCAGGGGTCTTCCTGGGTGGACTTCAGCGACAGGGAGACCCGCTCGCGGTCCATGTCCACGTCGAGCACCTCGACGGTGACCTCCTGGCCGACCTCGACGACCTCACCCGGGTGGTCGATGTGCTTCCAGGACAGCTCGGACACGTGCACCAGGCCGTCCACGCCGCCCAGGTCCACGAAGGCACCGAAGTTGACGATCGAGGACACCACGCCCTTGCGGATCTGGCCCCGCTGCAGCGTGTTGAGGAAGTTCTGCCGCACCTCGGACTGGGTCTGCTCCAGCCAGGCCCGGCGGGACAGCACCACGTTGTTGCGGTTCTTGTCCAGCTCGATGATCTTGGCTTCGATCTCGCGGCCCACGTACGGCTGGAGGTCACGGACGCGGCGCATCTCGACCAGCGAGGCTGGCAGGAAGCCGCGCAGCCCGATGTCGAGGATCAGGCCGCCCTTGACCACCTCGATGACGGTGCCGGTGACGACGCCATCATCATCCTTGATCTTCTCGATCGTGCCCCAGGCGCGCTCGTACTGAGCACGCTTCTTGGACAGGATGAGGCGGCCTTCCTTGTCCTCCTTCTGGAGGACAAGCGCCTCGATGTGGTCACTGACCTTGACCACATCATGCGGGTCAACATCGTGCTTGATCGACAGCTCACGGGAGGGGATGACCCCTTCCGTCTTGTAGCCGATGTCGAGCAAGACCTCGTCTCGGTCGACCTTGACGACGGTGCCTTCGACAATGTCGCCGTCGTTGAAGTACTTGATGGTCTCGTCGATCGCGGCGAGGAAGGCCTCCTGCGACCCGATGTCGTTGACCGCCACCTTGGGGGTCGGGCTGGCCTCTGTGCTGCTCGTCATGTGTTGGTTGGCTCCGGCGGACAGGAAGTGTAGTGGTGGACGCGCCGTACCGATAACCCGTTTGAGGGCGATTATCAGGGTGAACTGGATTTGCCTGGCCGACCCGGCGAGCCACGGCCAGCCTCTCGGCTGACCCCGGCCATGCCTGGCCACGGCGGACTGCACCAGAACACGGCGCAGCGCTCAGGATATGAGAGCTCGGGCACATGGTCAATCGCAGCCCCTGATCGGCACATGATCGTTACCCGCCCGTCAGTGCCCGGCCTCGGCCCAGGAGCGGCCGGTGCCCAGCGATACCTGCAGCGGCACCCGCAGGTCGAAGGCGGCGGACATGGTCTGCGGGACGAGGGCGCGCAGGGTGTCCAGCTCGCCCGGGGCGACCTCGAAGACCAGCTCATCGTGCACCTGGAGCAGCATCCGGGAGCGCAGCCCCTGGTCACGGAGGGCCGCGTCCACCCGGAGCATGGCCACCTTGATGATGTCCGCGGCCGAGCCCTGGATCGGCGCGTTGAGCGCCATCCGCTCCGCCATCTCGCGGCGCTGCCGGTTGTCGGAGGTGAGGTCGGGCAGGTAGCGGCGGCGGCCCATGATGGTCTGGGTGTACCCGTCCTTGCGCGCCTGGTCCACCACCGCATGCAGGTAGTCCCGGACGCCGCCGAACTGCTGGAAGTACTCGTCCATCAGGCCGCGGGCTTCCTCGGCGGCGATACGCAGCTGCTGGGACAGGCCGTAGGCGGACAGCCCGTAGGCCAGCCCGTAGTTCATCGCCTTGATCTTGCTGCGCATCTCCGGCGTGACCTCGCCGGCGGGCACCCCGAAGACCCGGGACGCGGTCTCGGCGTGGAAGTCACGCCCGGAGCTGAACGCCTCCTCCAGCGCGCTGTCCCCGGACAGGTCGGCCATGATGCGCAGTTCGATCTGGCTGTAGTCCGCGGTGAGCAGCGTCTCGTACCCGGGGCCGACCACGAAGCCCTGCCGGATCCGCCGCCCCTCCTCGGTGCGGATCGGGATGTTCTGCAGGTTCGGGTCGGTGGACGAGAGCCGGCCGGTCGCCGCGATCATCTGGTTGTAGGTGGTGTGGATCCGGCCGTCCTCGCCGGCCATCGGCACCAGGGAGTCCACGATGCTCTTGAGCTTGGCCACGTCGCGGTAGCGCAGCAGGTGCGCCAGCACCGGGTGCTCGGTCTGGGCCAGCAGGCTGGTCAGCGCCTCGGAGTCGGTGGTGTACCCGGTCTTGATCCGCTTGGTCTTGGGCAGGCCCAGCTCGGTGAACAGGACTTCCTGCAGCTGCTTGGGCGAGCCCAGGTTGAACTCGTGGCCCACCGCGGCGAACGCGGCCTGCTCGGCCGCCTTCACCTCCCCGCCCAGGCTGGCCGACATCGCGGCGAGGTGGTCGGTGTCCGCGGCGATCCCGGCCTGCTCCATCGTGGCCAGCACGCCGACCAGCGGCAGCTCCACGTCCCGGAGCAGCTCACTGGCGCCGCGCCGGTCCAGGTCGGCGTCGAGGGCGTCGCCCAGCTCGGCGGTGGCCCGGGCCCGCAGCACCAGCGCGATCGCGGCCTCCGCCTCGCCGTCTTCCTCCCCGGTCAGGTCGAGGGCCAGCTGGCCGGTGGCGGTGCCGCCGTCCGCGGCGCCGAGCTCCTTCCGCAGGTAGCGCAGCGACGAGGTCGGCCAGGTCGAACGAGCGCTGGCCGGGCAGGGCCAGGTAGGCGGCGAGCGCGGTGTCCGTGGTCAGCCCGGCCAGCCGGAGCCCCTGGGCGGCCAGCGCGTGCATCGGCCCCTTGGCGTCGTGCAGCGCCTTGGGCCGGTCCGGGTCGGCCAGCCAGGCGGCCAGGGCCTGCTCGTCCTCCTCGGTCAGCGCGGCCGGGTCGATGAATGCCCCCGCACCGTCCGGGGTGGCCAGCGCCAGGCCGTCCAGCCGCCCGGTGCCGCGTCCCCAGGTCCCGCTGGCGGCCACGCCGGAGCGGCCCTCGGCGGCGGCGTGCTCGGCCAGCCACGAGGCCAGCTCGCCGGGGCCGGGCTGGGCGATGTCCACCTCGAACGCCTCGCCCGGCTGGGCCGCGGCCTCGGCGGCGGCAGCGGCCCCGGTGATTCCGTTCGGCAAGGTGGTGTAGAGACGGTCGCGCAGGACGCGGAACTGGAGCGTGTCGAACAGCTGGTGGATCTGCTCCCGGTCCCAGGGCACCGGTCGCAGGTCGTGCGGGCCGGCGTCGAGCGGCACGTCCCGGGCCAGCTCGGTGAGCTGCCGGTTGCGCAGCACGTTGCCCAGGTGCTCGCGCAGCTTGTCGCCCGCCTTGCCCTTGACCTCGTCCACCCGGTCGGCCAGCGCGGTCAGCGAGCCGAACTCGGTGATCCACCTGGCCGCGGTCTTCTCCCCCACGCCGGGGATGTTGGGCAGGTTGTCGCTGGGGTCGCCGCGGACCGCCGCGAAGTCCGGGTACTGGGCCGGGGTCAGCCCGTAATTCTCCAGCAGCCGCTCGGGCGTGAAGCGGACCGTCTCGCTGACTCCCCGGCCGGTCTTCAGCACGGTGACGGCGTCGCTGATCAGCTGGAAGGCGTCCCGGTCTCCGGTCACGATGACGACGTCCATGCCATCGTCAGCGGCCTGCGTCGGCCAGGGTGGCGATGATGTCGTCGGCCTCGTAGCCGGCCACGGACAGCCGGGCGATGCCGAGCGCGTCCAGCACCTCGAAGATCAGGCTGAGCTGGCTGCGGAAATCGGCCGGGGTCTCCCGCCGGTTCGCCTTGTACTCGACGTACTGCTCGTGCCGGAAGGTCGGCTCGCTGCGGTCGAACGCCACCGCCACATGGGTGGGCTGCTCGTCCCGGATGACGTTGATGAGCATGGCGGTGAAGCCGTACACCGCGTTGGTCGGCTGCCCGGTGGTGGTGGAGAAGTTCTCCGGGGGCAGCGCGAAGAAGGCCCGGTAGGCCAGGGAGTGCCCATCCAGCAGCAGCAGCCGGTCCCTGGTCGCCTGGGGGCCAGCTGCGGATGCCTGGGTCGGCTTCGTCGCCACGCAGGAAGTCTAGTGGCCTGCCCCGACAGTGGTGGGCCCGACAGTGGTGGGCCCGACGAAGTGGGGGAGAAGTGGTGGGCCGGTGACGGCCAGGCCACCCGGACATGGGTGCGGCCCGGTGGCCCGTCGCGGGGACGGGCCACCGGGCCGCGGGGACAGGCCGGCCCGGTCCGGGTTCCGCTTACGCGGTTCCCGGCCGGCCCGGGCCGGCTATCAGGAGTTGAAGGCGAAAATCGTCGTGGACGTGAAGGTCTTCCCGGCGCCGAGGGTGGTCGACGGGAATTCCGGCTGGTTGGGCGAGTCCGGGAAGTGCTGGGTCTCGAAGGTGTACCCCGCACCCTGCCGGTAGGTCTTGCCGCTGATGCCCACCAGGGTTCCGTTGAGGAAGTTGCCGCTGTAGAACTGCACGCCCGGCTGGTCGGTCCAGACGGTCAGCAGGCGGCCGCTGAACGGGTCGAAGGCACGGGCGGCCAGGTTGAGGCCGTCCGGGCCGGTGGTGGCCGGGGTCTGCTTGTTCAGGATCCAGTTGTGGTCGTAACCCTGAGCGATGAGCAGCTGGCTCTTGCCCCCCGTAGCCGACGCGAAGCTGGCCGGGACGTTGTCCGGTGCGCTCACGTCGTCGATCCGCGAGCCGATGGTGTGCGGCGTGCGGAAGTCGAACGGGGTCCCCGCCACCGGAACGCCGTTGGCCAGCGGCAGCGGGATCTGGGTCGAGTCGGTGGGTGAGTAGTTGTCGGCGTTCATCTGGACGAACTGGCTGTACTCCGAGCCCGGCCGGGACGCCTCGCCCGCCAGGTTGAAGTAGCTGTGGTTCGTCAGGTTGAGCACGGTGGCCAGCTTCTTGGAATCGTTGTGGGCCCAGTAGTGGATGCCCAGCTGGCCCTTGTTGTTCAGCGTGTACGTGACGTTCACGGTCAGCTTGGCCGGGTAGCCGGTGCAACCGCTCGGGCAGCCGGGTGATCCGGGCTTCCCGCTGGCGTCACCGTTCGGGCTGACCAGGGTCAGCGAGACGCCTGCGATTCCCGGGCCGTGAACCGCATGCGCCGCCCAGATGTGGTTGCCGAAACCGACCAGCCCGCCGTGCAGGCTGTTCACGCCGTTGTTGATCGGCAGGGTGTAGGTCTTGCCGTTCAGCTTGAACGTGCCCTTGGCGATGCGGTTGGCGTACCGGCCGACGATCTCGCCGAAGTACGGGCCACCGTTCGAGGTGACCGGCGGGCTGACGTAGTTGACGTAGTCCTGGAGCGTCTTGAAGCCCAGCACCACGTCGGCCCCCTGGCCGTTACGGCCGGGCACCGTGATCGACTGCGTGATGGCGCCGTAGGTCAGGATCCGGACCTGCATCCCGCGGCAGTTGGTCAGCGTGTAGCGGAACACCGCGGTGTTCTTGCCCGTGTAGGGCTCGATCGTGGAACCGAAGTACTGCTTGGCTACCGTGGGGCTGCAGCCGCCCGAGTGACCGGACGAGGTGGCGCTGGCCGCGGTCATTCCGAGCGTTCCCGCGGCGGCCACCGCGGCCGCCGCGATCACGCCGAACCGGATGGCGGGTGAGCCCAGCCTTCCCCTTAATGACAGACGCATGGTGAGACTCCCTTCGTTGGGTTTCCCGGGAGCCGGCACAGACGACCCCCAGGGGGCATTGTTAACGCTCACCTGTGAGCTGCGCCACCTTTTCGGGGGATAAAGCGCGATCTTTAGTGATCTGTGACCTGCGGAGGGCCGGAGGCCAGGCGGGCTCGGCGGCCGGGGCAGCCGGGCCGGGCCGGCCCGGGAGCGCCGCCGGGGCAGCCCGGGCTTCCGGTACGATCCGGCAGCGCACGCCGGCCTGCGGACCCGCAGGCACGCCGCCCGGGCGGCCACGGGGAGGAGACAGGGTGGACCAGGACAGCGCCGGCGACATCATTGCCGACTTCGCCGCGATGAGCGAGGGCCGCCTGACGGACCGGATGGGCATCGTCGTCACCAGCGCCACCGCGGAACAGGTCACCGGGACGATGCCGGTGGACGGCAACACCCAGCCCTACGGCCTGCTCCACGGGGGCGCCTCATGCGTGCTGGCCGAGACGCTCGGCTCGCTGGGCGCCGCGCTGCACAGCGGCCCGGGACGCTACGTGGTCGGCATCGAGATCAGCGCGACGCACCACCGCGCGGCGCCCGATGGTCACGTCACCGGCGTCGCCACCCGGCTGCACGGCGGCCGGACCCTGGTGAGTTACGAGATCGTGATCAGCGACGAGCGGGACCGGCGGGTGTGCACGGCCCGGCTCACCTGCCTGATCAGGGACCGGGTCCCGGCCGGGTCGTGATCCGGGCGCCTGGCCCCCGCCCGAGCGGTCCCCGGCCGGCCCGGGCCCACACCCGGACAATCACGGAAAACTGCACGTTACGGGGTGTAAACCACAAACCGGCCAGGGAATGACGGCCCCTTTGCGCGGTGCGGGGACACCTCGCTACCGTGGAGGGCACGAGTCCGGGGAGCTGAGTAGAGAACGTGTCGGCCCGGGGAAGGTCGACACGGCACCAAAGGTTCCCCGGGCTCGGTTCCCCGGCGGCCCTCGGCGGCCTCGGCGACGGCGCCTCAGCCGCCGGCGGAGGCCGTCCCCGCCCCGGCTGGCCCAGGCTGGCCGTCCGCCGCCTCGGCTGGCGGGACGTTCGGGCCCATGGTTCCCTCGATCACCCGCTCGGCCACCGCGCGCATGGCCATCCGCTGGTCCATCGAGGTCTTCTGGATCCACCGGAACGCATCCGGCTCGGACAGTCCCTGCTCAGCCTGGAGCTTGCCCTTGGCCCGGTCGAGCAGCTTGCGGACCTCGAGCCGGTCCTTGAGCGTGCCGACCTCCCCCTCGAGCGCGGCGACCTCAGAGAACCGGCTGACCGCGATCTCGATGGCCGGCACCAGGTCCGCCTTGGTGAACGGCTTGACCAGGTAGGCCATGGCGCCCGCGTCCCGGGCCCGCTCGACGAGTTCCCGCTGCGAGAACGCGGTCAGGATGACCACCGGCGCGATGTGCTCGGCCGCGACCTGCTCGGCGGCCGAGATCCCGTCCAGCACCGGCATCTTCACGTCCAGGATGACGAGATCGGGCCGGAGCTTGCCGGCCAGGTCCACGGCCGCCTGGCCGTCGGCGGCCTCGCCGACTACGGCGTAGCCCTCTTCCTCAAGCATCTCCTTGAGGTCGAGCCGGATCAGCGCCTCGTCTTCGGCGATCAATACTCGCAATGGGGTCTGACTCACGCTCATGATCGTACCGTTACCAGGTAGATTGACGTTCGGCCGAGGCGCCCCTGAGCGGCCCGGCGCTGCCGCCCCGGTAGACCAACCGGCAGAGTCCATGGTCTCAAAAACCATGCAGTGTGGGTTCGAATCCCACCCGGGGCACCCATTGTCATCTCATCCGCCTCCATTGCCGTCAGCCGATTCCGGAACCGAGAGCGGCCGCGTCGCCGATGCGGTGCACCCGCAGGGCGTTCGTCCGGCCCGCGCTGCCCGGCGGGCTGCCCGCCACGATGACCACCCGGTCACCCTTCTCGCAGCGCCCGATGTCCAGCAGAGCCTCCTCCACCTGGCGCACCATGTCGTCGGTGTGCCGGGCCGGCGGCACGATGAACGTCTCCACTCCCCAGCTCAGGGCCAGCTGGCTGCGGGTGCTGGGCAGCGGGGTGAACGCCAGCAGCGGGATCGGCGACCGGTACCGGGCCAGCCGCCGCGCCGTCTCCCCGGTCATGGTGAAGGCCACCAGGGCCTTCGCCCCTACGATGGCCCCGACCTCAGCCGCGGCCCGGGCGATCGCGCCACCGGTGGTGGTCGGCACCCGGGCCAGCGACGGGGCGGCGCGCAGGTACTCCCGCTCGGCCGCGACGATGATCTTGGCCATGGTGGCCACCGCCTCGACCGGGTACTCCCCCACGCTCGTCTCCGCGGACAGCATGAGCGCGTCGGTGCCGTCCAGCACGGCGTTCGCCACGTCGGACGCCTCGGCCCGGGTAGGCCGGGGCGCTGAGATCATCGACTCCAGCATCTGGGTCGCCACGATCACCGGCTTGGCCTTGTCCTTGGCCCGCTCCACGATGCGCTTCTGGGCCATCGGGACCTGCTCCAGCGGCAGCTCGACGCCCAGGTCGCCGCGGGCCACCATCACCGCGTCGAAGGCCTCGACGATCTCGGGCAGCGCGTCGATGGCGTGCGGCTTCTCGATCTTGGCGATCAGCGGCAGGTGGACACCGGCCTCATCCATGATCCGCCGGGCCGGCGCGGCGTCCTCGGGCCCCTGCACGAAGGACAGCGCAATCATGTCCGCGCGCAGCCGGAGAGCCCAGCGCAGGTCCGCCTGGTCCTTGGCCGTCAGCGACGGGACGCTGACCTTCACGCCGGGCAGGTTCAGCCCCTTGTGGTCGGAGACGACACCGCCGATGACCACCCGGGTCCGCACCCGGCCGTCACTGACCGCCGTCACGTTCAGCACAACCCGGCCATCGTCCACCAGCACCCAGTCGGCGGGGTGCACGTCCTCGGCCAGCCCCGGGTAGGTGGTCGACACCTCGCTGGCATCCCCCGGTACCGGGTGGACGCTGATGGTGAACTCCTGGCCCGGCGCCAGCCGGACCGGGCCGGAGGCGAACGTGCCCAGCCTGATCTTCGGGCCCTGCAGGTCCACCAGCACGCCGACGCTGTGCCCGGCCGCGTCCGACGCGGCCCGGACCGCCTGATAGGCCGCCAGGTGGCCCGTGCTGGGTCCCGTGGCTCATGTTGAGCCGGGCCACGTCCATGCCCGCCGCCACCAGCTGGGCGAGCCGTTCCGGGCCGTCCGACGCCGGGCCCAGTGTGCAGACGATCTTCGCGCGGCGGCTCATCGTGTTCGCCTTCCACCACCCGGTGATTGGTCTATACCACTGTACGAACGATGGGCGCCGCGCCGAGGGCCGCGCGGCAGATTTCACCCAAAAGACACCGGGCCGCCGGATCTGTAACGACCCGCACATCTGCCCGCGGCAGCGGCGCTCCCCGGGCCGCCGGACCCCGGGAACGTCAGACCAGGGAGCGGGTGGTGGGGGCGATGGGGATGGGCAGGAAGGTGTCACCTTCCAGGTAGGCATCCACGGCCGCGGCCGCGGCCCGGCCCTCGGCGATCGCCCACACGATCAGCGACTGCCCCCGGCCCATGTCACCCGCGGCGAAAACCCCGGGCACCGAGGTGGCGAAGGACCCGTCCCGGGCCACGTTGCCCCGCGCGTCGAACTCGACTCCCAGGTCGGCCAGCAGGCCCTCCTGCTGCGCCCCGGTAAACCCCATGGCGAGCAGGACGAGATCACAGGGCAGGGTGCGCTCGGTGCCCGGAACCGGGGCGAACTTACCGCCCGCCAGTTCGACCTCGATCAGCCGCAGTTCCCGGACCCGGCCCGCGGCATCGCCCACGAACTCCTGGGTGGACACGGCGTAGACCCGCTCCCCGCCTTCCTCGTGCGCGCTGGACACCCGGTAGATCATCGGGTACGTGGGCCATGGCTGGTTGTCCGGCCGCGCCTCGCGTGGGCCGCGGCAGGATCTCCAGCTGGGTGATGGACGCGGCGCCCTGGCGGTGCGCGGTGCCCAGGCAGTCCGCGCCGGTGTCGCCGCCGCCGATGATCACCACGTGCTTGCCCCGCGCGCTGATCGGCGGGTCGGTGACCCGCCCCGGGCCCATGCCGCCGCCGATCGCGGCCACCGCCCGGTTGGCCTGCGGCAGGTACTCCATGGCCTGGTGGACCCCGGCCAGCGAGGCGCCCGGCACCGGCAGCCCGCGCGCCACCGTGGCGCCGCCGCACAGCACGATCGCGTCGAACTCGGCCCGCAGCGCGGCGGCGGACACGTCCCGCCCGGCGGTCACCCCGCAGCGGAACACGGTGCCCTCCGCCTGCATCTGCCACAGCCGGCGGTCCAGGTGCCGCTTCTCCATCTTGAACTCGGGGATGCCGTAGCGCAGCAGCCCGCCGGGGGCGTCGGCCCGCTCGAACACGGTGACCTGGTGCCCGGCCCGGGTGAGCTGCTGCGCGGCGGCCAGCCCGGCCGGCCCGGAACCGATCACGGCGACCCGGCGCCCGGCGGCCCGCGCGGCCTCACCCGGCGGCAGCGGCCGGACCCAGCCCTCGGCCCAGGCCCGGTCGATGATCTCCACCTCGACCTGCTTGATCGTCACCGGGTCGGCGTTGATGCCGAGCACGCAGGCGCTCTCGCACGGCGCCGGGCACAGCCGCCCGGTGAACTCGGGGAAGTTGTTGGTCGCGTGCAGCCGCTCGGCGGCGTCCCGCCAGTCGTGCCGCCAGACCAGGTCGTTCCACTCCGGGATCAGGTTGCCCAGCGGGCAGCCCTGGTGGCAGAACGGGATCCCGCAGTCCATGCACCGGCCCGCCTGCGCCTCCAGCGCGGCCGGGGGGAACTCGGTGTAGACCTCACGCCAGTCCTGGATCCGCACGTCCACCGGCCGCCGGGCCGGCGTCTCCCGCGGCGTCTTCATGAACCCCTTGGGGTCAGCCATCGCAGGAACTCCTCTCAGCCGTGCGCGGCGGCCATCACGGCCTGGTTGACGTCGCGGCCCTCACGCTCGGCGGCCCGGGCGGCCTGCAGGACCCGCTTGAAGTCCTTCGGCATCACCTTGCCGAACCGCGGCAGCGCCGCGTCCCAGTCGGCGAGCAGCCGGGCGGCCACCGCCGAGCCGGTCTCCGCGTAGTGCCGCTGCACCAGGACGAGCAACTGGGCGGCGTCGGCGTCGTCGAGTTCCTCCAGGTCGGCCATGTCGGTGTTGACCCGGCCGGGATTGGGATCGAGCAGGTAGGCGATGCCGCCGGACATGCCGGCCGCGAAGTTGCGGCCGACCGGGCCGAGCACGGCCACCACTCCCCCGGTCATGTACTCGCAGCCGTGATCGCCGGTGCCCTCGGCCACCGCGGTGGCCCCGGAGTTGCGCACGCAGAACCGCTCGCCGACCACCCCGCGCAGGAACATCTCGCCCGCGGTGGCGCCGTAGCCGATCACGTTGCCCGCGATGATCTGCTCTTCCGCGTGGAACGGGGCCTCCGGGTCCGGCGCCACGATGATCCGCCCGCCGGACAGGCCCTTGCCCAGGTAGTCGTTGGCGTCCCCGGCCAGCCGCAGGGTGATCCCGCGGGGCAGGAAGGCACCGAAGGACTGCCCGGCCGAGCCGCGGAACCGGACGTGGATGGTGTCGTCGGGCAGCCCCGCGCCACCCCAGCGCCGGGTCACCTCGATAGCCCAGCATCGTGCCGACTGTCCGGTTTACATTCCGAACGGGAAGATCCAGGGTGACGGCCGTCCCGTCCTGCAGGGCCCCCTCGGCCAGCTGGATCAGGGTGTTGTCCAGCGCCTTGTCGATCCCGTGGTCCTGGGTGATGGTGTGGTGCCGGGCCGCCCCCGCGGGCAGCTCGGGCTGGAAGAGGATCGGCGAGATGTCCAGCCCGGCCGCCTTCCAGTGGCCGATGGCCCGCTCGGCGTCCAGCAGGTCCACCCGGCCGATCGCCTCCTCCAGGGTGCGGAACCCGAGCGCGGCCAGGTACTCGCGGACCTCCTCGGCGATGAACTCGAAGAAGTTGACCACGAACTCCGGCTTCCCGGCGAACCGCTGGCGCAGCTCCGGGTTCTGGGTGGCCACCCCGACCGGGCAGGTGTCCAGGTGGCAGACCCGCATCATGACGCATCCGGAGACCACCAGCGGGGCGCTGGCGAAGCCGAACTCCTCGGCGCCGAGCAGCGCGGCGATGATGACGTCCCGGCCGGTCTTGAGCTGGCCGTCGGCCTGGACCACGATCCGGTCCCGCAGCCGGGACCGGAGCAGGGTCTGCTGGGTCTCGGCCAGCCCCAGCTCCCACGGGGCACCCGCGTGCTTGAGGCTGGTCAGCGGGGCGGCACCGGTGCCGCCGTCGTGCCCGGAGATGAGCACCACGTCGGCGTGCGCCTTGGACACGCCGGCTGCCACGGTGCCGACGCCCACCTCGGCGACCAGCTTGACGTGCACCCGGGCCCGCGGGTTGGCGTTCTTCAGGTCGTGGATCAGCTGGGCCAGGTCCTCGATCGAGTAGATGTCGTGGTGCGGCGGCGGGGAGATCAGCCCCACCCCCGGCGTGGAGTGCCGGGTCTTGGCGATCCACGGGTAGACCTTGTGCCCGGGCAGCTGGCCGCCCTCGCCGGGCTTGGCCCCCTGGGCCATCTTGATCTGCAGGTCATCGGCGTTGACCAGGTACTCACTGGTCACCCCGAACCGGCCGCTGGCCACCTGCTTGACCGCGGAGCGGCGCAGGTCGCCGTTGGCGTCCGGGACGAAGCGGTCCGGGTCCTCGCCGCCCTCGCCGGTGTTGGACCGGGCGCCCAGCCGGTTCATCGCGATGGCCAGGGTCTGGTGCGCCTCGGCCGAGATGGAGCCGTAGGACATCGCGCCGGTGGAGAACCGGCGCACGATGGCCGACACCGGCTCGACCTCGTCGAGGGGGATAGCTCTGCTAGCCCGGGGGGGCGACCCCCCGGAACCCCCCGGCGCGTCGCTGGCTCGGCGAGACCCGCCTCCGGCGGGCCTCCCCTCGCCAGCGGATGACACGCGGGCCGGGTGCGACGCTGCGCCCAGCCCACGTGGGTCGGTGGGTTCCCCGGCCGGTTCGCCGACGCCGTGGATGCGGAACAGGCCGCGCAGCGTCATCAGCCGGGCCGACTGGTCGTCCACCAGCCGGGTGTACTCCTTGAAGATCTCGTAACGCCGGGTCCGGGTGGCGTGCTGCAGCTTGAACACGGTCTCCGGGTTGAACAGGTGCTGTTCGCCCTCGCGGCGCCACTGGTAGTCGCCGCCGGTCTCCAGCCGCCGGTGGCCCGGGCCGGCGCCGCGCGGCGGGACCGCCCGGCGGTGCCGGGCGGCGGCCTCCTCGGCGATCTCGCCGAAGCCGATCCCGCCCAGCCGGGAGGTGGTCCCGGTGAAGCAGGTGCCGATGACGTCCTCGCCGAGCCCGATGGCCTCGAAGATCTGCGCCCCGGTGTAGGACGCGACGGTGGACACGCCCATCTTGGACATGATCTTGAGCAGGCCCTTGCCCAGCGCCTTGACCAGGTTCTCCGCCGCCTTCCTGGCGGTGACCCCCTCCAGCGCCCCGCGGCGCACCATGTCCTGCACGGTCTCCAGGGCCACGTACGGGTTGACCGCGGCGGCCCCGTAGCCGATGAGCAGCGCGATGTGGTGGCACTCCCGGGCGTCGCCGGCCTCCACGACCAGCCCGGCCCTGGTCCGGGTGCGCTCCCGGATCAGGTGGTGGTGCACCGCCCCGGTGAGCAGCAGGGACGGGATGGGGGCCAGGCCGGGGCCCGACTGGGCCGTCCCCCGGTCGGAGAGCACGATGATGTGCGCGCCGGCGTCGATGGCGGCGGACACCTCGGTGCTGATCTCGGACAGCCGGACGCGCAGCGCCTGGCCGCCGCCAGCCACCTCGTACCGGCCGTCCACCACGTACGAGGCGAACCCGGGCAGGTCCCCGTCGTCGTTAATGTGGATGATCTTGCTGAGGTCGTTGTCGCTGATCACCGGGAACGGCAGCACGACCTGGCGGCAGGAGGCCGGGCCCGGCTCGAAGAGGTTGCCCTCGGGACCGGTCGAGGACTCCAGCGAGGTGACCAGCTCCTCCCGGATGGCGTCCAGCGGCGGGTTCGTCACCTGGGCGAACAGCTGGGAGAAGTAGTCGAACAGCAGCCGCGGCCGGGCGGACAGCACGGCGAGGGGGGTGTCGGTGCCCATCGACCCCACCGGCTCGGCCCCGGTCTTGGCCATCGGCGCCAGCAGCACCCGCAGCTCTTCCTCGGTGTACCCGAACATCTGCTGCTGGGTGGTCAGCTCGGCGGCGCCCGGCAGGGCCCGGACCCGGTCCGGGAGGTCGTCGAGGTGCAGCAGCCCGGCGTGCAGCCAGTCCTCGTACGGGTGCTCGGCCGCCAGCTCGGACTTCACGTCCGCGTCCTCCAGGATGCGGCGGCGGCCGGTGTCGGCCAGGAACACGCGCCCGGGCTGCAGCCGGCCCTTGCGCACCACGTCGGCCGGGTCGATGTCCAGCACGCCGACCTCGCTGGCCAGCACGACCAGCCCGTCCCGGGTGACCCAGTACCGGCCCGGGCGCAGCCCGTTGCGGTCCAGCACCGCGCCGATCACGGTGCCGTCGGTGAACGCCACGCAGGCCGGGCCGTCCCACGGCTCCATCAGGGTGGAGTGGAACCGGTAGAAGGCCCGCCGGGCCGGGTCCATCTCGTCGTGGTTCTCCCACGGCTCGGGGATCATCATCAAGATGGCGTGCGGCAGCGAGCGGCCGCCCAGGTGCAGCAGTTCCAGGCACTCGTCGAAGCTGGCCGAGTCGCTGCCGGTGTCGTCCAGGATGGGCAGCAGCCGCTCCATGCCCCGGCCGTCCGCGGACTGCGGGAATAGCTCACTGGCCAGCATGGCCTCGCGGGCCCGCATCCAGTTCCGGTTGCCGCGGACGGTGTTGATCTCCCCGTTGTGCGCGATGTAGCGGTACGGGTGGGCCAGCGGCCAGGACGGGAAGGTGTTGGTCGAGAACCGCGAGTGCACCAGGGCCAGCGCGGAGATGTAGCGGGGGTCGGACAGGTCCGGGTAGAACTGCTCCAGCTGCGGCGCGGTCAGCATGCCCTTGTAACCGATGGTCCGGCTGGACAGGCTGACCAGGTAGCAGTCGGCCTCGTGCTCGGCCCGCTTGCGCAGGCAGAAAGCCCGCCGGTCCAGGGCGACGCCGCTCTCGCCCGGGGCGGTGACGAAAAGCTGCCGCAGCACGGGCAGCACGTCGAGCGCGCCCTGGCCGCAGTGCGCCAGGTCCACCGGGACGTCGCGCCAGCCCAGCACGGTCAGGCCCTCGTCGGCGGCGAGCCGTTCCACGATCGCCACCGCCTCGGCGGTGGCCGGGCCCGGGATGGCTCCCGTCCGGCCCTCGCCGCCGGTGCCCGGGCGCCCGCCGGCGGGCAGGAACACCATGCCGGCCGCGTAGCCGCCGGGCACCGGGAGGTCGAAGCCGCACTCAGCACGGAAGAAGGCATCCGGGATCTGGGTCAGGATGCCGGCGCCGTCACCTGTATCGGGGTCGCTGCCCTGGGCGCCCCGGTGCTCCAGGTTGCGCAGCACGGTCAGGGCCTTGGCTACGGTGTCGTGGCTGGGCAGCCCGGACAGGTCAGCGACGAACCCGACGCCGCAGGCGTCGTGCTCGTAGCTGCTGTCGTAAAGTCCCCCCGTGCTTGCTGAAGCGGCAGGTGCCATCCGCACTCCTGTCGTCACGTCCGAATTTGCGTTCTCGCATGCGGTCGGGACGACATTGGCCCTGCCATGAACCGCGGATCGCGGTATCCCTGGCTCCCTGAGCTAACGCTCAAAGGTTACACGCAGATTACGCCACCGAGTCAATCATCCCCGCTTAGTGCGGTTCGCGAAACACCTGACCCGGCAGGAACAGCAGCGTCACTGTCGGTAACCGGTAACGGCGGGGTTACCAGCAGGCGGCAAGGCTACCGGGAGGCGGCCTTCAGCGCCCGGCCGGGGCCCGGGTGCGCACGCCGGCCGCGAGTTCCGCGGCCAGGTCCCGGACGGAGGCCAGTCCCGCGGCGGCGTCCGGGGCGCCAGCAGCCGCTGCACGAACGCCGACCCGACGATGACCCCGTCGGCGAATCCGGCCACCTCGGCGGCCTGGCGGCCGTCCCGGACCCCGAGGCCGACCGCCACCGGGAGGCTGGTGGCCGCCTTGACCCGGGCGACCAGCCCGGCCGCGGAGGAGCCCACCGACTCCCTGGCCCCGGTGGTGCCCATCAGCGAGGCCGCGTAGACGAAGCCGCGGCAGTCCGCGGTGATCCGGGCGATGCGCTCATCCGAGGAGCTGGGCGCGACCAGGAATACCCGGTCCAGGTCGCAGGCGGCGGCCGCGTCCAGCCAGCCGGCCGCCTCCTCCGGGGGCAGGTCCGGCGTGATCAGCCCGGCCCCGCCGGCCGCCGCCAGGTCCCGGGCGAACGCCTCGACGCCGTAGTGGTCCACCGGGTTCCAGTACGTCATCACCAGCGTCGGGACGCCGGCCCCGGCCACCGCCTCGACGGTGCGCAGCACGTCGGCGACCCGGGCGCCGCCGGCCAGGGCCCGGTGCGTGGCCTCCTGGATGACCGGGCCGTCCATCAGCGGGTCGGAGTACGGCAGCCCGATCTCCACCACGTCGGCGCCCGCCTGCGCCATGGCCACCGCGGCCTCGATGGCCCCGGGCACCGAGGGGAACCCGGCCGGCAGGTAACCGACCAGCGCCGCCCGGTCCTCGGCGGCCGCCTTCTCGAACGCCGCCGTGACCGCGGTCATCGGGCCTCGCTGCGACCGAACCAGCGGGCGGCGATCTCGACGTCCTTGTCGCCCCGGCCGGACAGGTTGACCAGCAGCAGCGAGCCCGGGCCGAGTTCCCCCGCCACCTGCAGCGCCCCGGCCAGCGCGTGCGCCGACTCGATGGCCGGGATGATCCCCTCGGTCCGGCACAGCAGCGAGAACGCGTCCATCGCCTGGGCGTCGGAGATGGCCCGGTAGCTGGCCCGGCCGGTGTCGCGCAGCCAGGAGTGCTCCGGGCCGACCCCCGGGTAGTCCAGGCCGGCCGACACCGAGTGGGTGGGCAGCGTCTGGCCGTCCGCGTCCTGCAGCAGGTAGGTGCGCATGCCGTGGATGACCCCGGCGGTGCCGGCGACGAGCGTCGCCGCGTTGTGCCCCGGCCCGGGGCCGTCGCCGCCCGCCTCGCAGCCGATCAGGGCGACCGACTCGTCCGGGATGAACGCGTGGAACGCGCCGATCGCGTTGGACCCGCCGCCGACGCAGGCGATGACGGCATCCGGCAGGCGGCCGGCCAGGGCCAGCACCTGCTCGCGGGCCTCCACCCCGATGACCCGCTGGAAGTCACGGACCATGGTGGGGAACGGGTCCGGGCCCATCACCGACCCGATGCAGTAGTGGCTCGTCTCCACCGTCGTCACCCAGTCGCGGAACGCCTCGTTGATGGCGTCCTTGAGGGTCCGGCTGCCCGTGGTCACCGGGACCACCTCGGCGCCGAGCAGCCGCATCCGGGCCACGTTGAGCGCCTGCCGCTCGGTGTCCTCCTCGCCCATGTAGACCACGCACTCCAGGCCCAGCAGCGCGCACGCCGTCGCGGTCGCGACCCCGTGCTGGCCGGCCCCGGTCTCGGCGATCACCCGCTTCTTGCCCATCCGCTTGGTGAGCAGCGCCTGGCCGAGCACGTTGTTGATCTTGTGTGACCCGGTGTGGGCCAGGTCCTCCCGCTTGAGCAGCACCCGGCAGTCGCCGGCCCGGGCCGCGAACCGGGGCACCTCGGTGACCAGCGTCGGCCGGCCGGCGTAGCCGCGGAGCAGCCCGTCCAGCTCGGCGGTGAACACCGGGTCCGCCTTCGCGGCGGCGTACTCGCGGGCCAGCTCCTCCAGGGCGGACATCAGCGCCTCGGGCGCGTACCGGCCGCCGAACGGGCCGAAGTGGCCCGGATGCCCGGGCCCGGTGGTCGGGCCGTCCGCGAACCCGGCGGGCGCGCCGCGGGTCGCGGCGGGCGGGCCGGTCATCCGCGGTCCCCGCGCAGGGCCGGATGCGAGCCGGCCGTCACCAGGTCGGCCACGGCCGACCGCGGGTCCTTGCCGGTGACCAGGCTCTCCCCGACGAGCACCGCATCCGCGCCGGCCGCCGCGTAGGCGAGCAGGTCGTGCGGGCCGCGGACCCCCGACTCGGCGATCTTCACGACGCCGTCCGGGATGTGCGGGGCGAGCCGGGCGAACGTGCCCCGGTCCACTTCCAGCGTGCCCAGGTCCCGGGCGTTGATCCCGATGACCGTGGCGCCCGCGGCCACCGCCCGCTCCACCTCATCGTCGGTGTGCACCTCGACCAGCGGCACCAGCCCGATGGAGCAGGCCCGCTCGACCAGCGAGACCAGCGCGTTCTGCTCCAGCGCGGCCACGATGAGCAGCACCATGTCGGCGCCGTGGGCCCGGGCCTCCCACAGCTGGTAGGAGGTGACCACGAAGTCCTTGCGCAGCACCGGCACGCTGACCGCGGCCTTGACCGAGGTCAGGTCGGCGAGGCTGCCGCGCGAACCGGCGCGACTCGGTCAGCACGCTGATCACGCTGGCCCCGCCGGCCTCGTAATCGATGGCCAGCGCGGCCGGGTCGGCGATCGCCGCCATCGCCCCCTTGGACGGGCTGGCCCGCTTCACCTCCGCGATGACCGCGACGTCCTCGCCCTTGAGCGCGGCCATCGGGTCCTTGGGCGACGGAGCCCGCCCGGCCATCTCCTTGAGCTGGTCCAGTGACACGTCCTGCTGCCGTGCAGCCAGGTCGGCACGGACCCCGGCAAGGATCTCGTTCAGCACGCTCACGCGGTTCGCTGTCCCCTCGGGTTGGATTCCTTGCGCCCCGATCGTAGCGAGGCTGCTCCGCTCGGCAAGCGCGGCCCCTCCGCGCGCGCCCGGCCGCTCACCGCTTAATCGCCGTTCCGCCGCACGCCAGCCCCCTGTTTTCCGGGCGGGCCCGGCGGGCCGGGATCGGCGGTGGGATCCACCCCCTGGCTGAGCGATTCCCACAGCGCAGCCGGGTCGGCGGCCGGATCGGGTGCCCTCCGGGCGGCCGGCCCCGCAGCCGGCCCGCCGTCCCCGGCGGCCGGCCGCGCGGGCGGCCGCTCGTAGCGGCTGGACATCACCGGCCAGGTGGCACCGCGCCAGGCCACCAGCAGGCCGGCCGCGATCACGCCTGCGGCGCCCAGCAGCACGGCCCAGCGCCACGGGAACGCGGCCAGCAGCACATGGCTGGACAGGCCGAGGCCGGATACCCCGCTGCTGCCGGTGGGGCCGCCGGCTCCGCCGCTCACGGTGCTGCCGCCGGTCACCGAGGTGGCCGGGTGGGTGGCCGCGGCCCGCAGCCGCGCGATGGTGAGCGGCGGGGCGGCCACGGCGATGATGGCGGCGCCGAACACCACGAGCAGGCCGCCGACGAGCCGGCGGGCCAGCCGCCGGGTGGCCAGCACGGCGGCCAGGCCGGCCAGCGCGGCCAGCCCGAGCGCCCCCACGGCGGGCAGCACGTCCTGGCCGCGCACCGCGACCGAGACGGCTGGCAGCGGCCGTGGCTCGATGGTGATCACCCGGGCCCAGCCCTGCCGGGCCGCGACGAGCACGACCGCGGCGCCTGCCGCGCCGAGCAGCAGGGCGCCCAGGTACTCGCGCCGGGGTGAGCTCACCCGGCCACCATGGCCGGCAGCGGCGCGGCGTCGAAGCAGGTGCGGTCGCCGGTGTGGCAGGCCCCGCCGGCCTGGTCCACCTTGACCAGCACGGTGTCACCGTCGCAGTCCAGCGCGACCGACTTGACCCGCTGCACGTGCCCGGAGGTGTCGCCCTTGACCCAGTACTCCTGGCGGCTGCGCGACCAGTAGGTGCACCGCCCGGTGGTCAGCGTCCGGTGCAGCGCCTCGTCGTCCATCCAGCCGACCATGAGCACCTCGCCGGTGTCGTACTGCTGCGCGACCGCCGCGACCAGGCCGGCCGCGTCACGCTTCAGCCGCGCCGCGATGTCCGGGGCGAGCGCGGACGGCGCCCGCGCGCCGCTGGATTGTGTGTCCATGCTGCTGATTCTCCCAGGCTTCCCGGCAGGCCCGGCGCTGGCACTCCCCGGCCCATTCCGCTGCCGGCCCCGGGTAGCTACCATCGCGGGATGACCCTCGCCCGCGATGAGCGCCTGGCGCTGTGCGCGCTGCTCGATGAGACCGGCCCGGACGCGCCCACGCTATGCGAGGGATGGACCACCCGCGACCTCGCCGCCCACCTGGTGCTCCGCGAGAACCGGATGGACGCGGGGATCGGCATCCTGGGCGGCCCGCTGGCCGGCTACACCCGGCGGGTCCAGCGCCGGCTGAGCGAGCAGGTCTCCTTCAGCGGCCTCGTCACGACGATCCGCAACGGCCCGCCCCGGCTGTCTCCCTTCGGCCTGCCCGGGGTGGACGAGCGGGCCAACGTGGTCGAGTTCTACGTGCACCACGAGGACGTGCGCCGGGGCTCTCCCGGGTGGGCGGAACGCAAGGTCACGCCCGCGCTGGCCGACGCGCTGTGGCGGCGGCTGTCGATGGCCCGCATGGTGTTGCGCAAGGCGCCCGTCGGGGTGGAACTCGCCCGGGACGACGTGACCGATCCGGGCGCCGGAGGACGGTTGCGGATCACCGCCAAGGCCCGGACCCCGGTGGTCACCGTGACCGGCACTCCCGGCGAACTGACCCTGTGGGCCCTCGGCCGGACCTCGGCCGCCCGGGTGCGGCTGGACGGCAGCGAGCCCGCCGTCGGCCGCCTTACCGAAGCCCGCTGGCGCCTCTAGCCAGCCCGCCCCCTTTTCCCCTTTCCCCTTTCCCCTTTCCCCTTCCCCTTCCCCCTTCCCCCTTCCCCGCTTCCCCGCTTCCCCGCTTCCCCGCTTTCCCGCTTCCACGCGCCGATCCTCACGGGTCACATCAGTCACTCTGACCCCACCGGTGCGGGCCGGGCCGGGTTGCCCCGGAGGCTGTGCAGCCTTATTGCTGTGCGCACAGCAATAAGGCTGCACAGCCTGGCTGTTGCCCCGGTCCCGGGCCACTCCTCCCCCGGCCCGGCGCCCCTCGGCGGGCCGCCGTCCCCGGGACCGCGGATTGTCCCAGGTGGCAGTGACATTCCTGGGCGAGTTATCCACAGCGGAGGTCACTCCGCCGCGATCATCCACAGGATGCGGCGGCCCCTCGACCTGCTGGACGGCCGGCGCCACGATCATGGTCATGCGAGACGCCGACACCGGTGGTCCCACTGGCCGCCTGTCCGCACCACGGCTGCCGCCGGTGCTGACCAGCGCCTCCGCGGCCAGCATGATCGGCCCGGCAGCCGTCCGCTGGCGGCTGCACAGTGGCCGGTGGCAACGGCCTTGCCGTGGCGTCCTGGTCACCCATTCAGGCCACATCAGCGAGGAAGAGGCGCGGTGGATCGCCATCCTGGCCGCGGGACCAGGGGCGGTGCTCGGCGGGCTCACCGCCGCCCGGCTGGACGGCCTGGCCGGGTTCGACGAGCCCAGGATCCGCGTGCTCGTGCCCGCCTCGCGGTACGTCGGGACGCCTCTGGACGGGGTTACCGTGCACCGCTCCCGGGTCCTCTCCCCGGACGACGTGCACCCGGTCCGGTTACCGCCTCGTACCCGGCTGGCGCGGTCGCTGCTGGACGCGGCCGCCTGGGCCCGCTCGGATGACCTGGCCCGGGCCGTCCTGGCCGCCGGTGTCCAGCAGCGGCTCCTCCGGGCCGATCACCTCAGCGCCGCGCTGGCCAGGCGGCCCAGCATCCGGCGGCATGCGCTCATGGTGAGCACGCTGGCGGATATCGCCGCCGGGGCGCAGGCGCTGTCCGAACTGGATTTCAGCCGGCTCGTCCGGCGGTATGGGCTGCCCGAGCCGGACCGCCAGGTCATGCGGCGTGACCCGGCAGGCCGGCGCCGCTGGCTGGATGCCTACTGGGACGCGGCCCGGCTGGTCGTCGAGGTCGACGGCCTCTGGCACATGGATGCCGTGGCCTGGTGGGCGGACATGCGGCGGGATAACGACCTCACCCTCACCGGCCACCGGTTACTGCGTTTCCCGGCCTTTGCCGTGCGCGATCAGCCGGATGCCGTCGCGGCCCAGATCAGGGCGGCCCTGTCCGCAGCGTGACCGGACGCGTCACCATCAATTCCGGCCGGCGCGATTCCCCGTCCGCGGCATCGGGCGCGCACATGCGGGCCGCCAGGACGAGATCAACGCCATGCAGCAGCTCAAGGCCGGAGCCGGGCGCAGTCAAGCGCCGGCCAGTGACACCCGGCTGAACCGGCGGGGGACAGCGGCCCAACGGAGGAATACATCCCCAGCCGTGGAGATAACCACTACCCGTGGACCCGCGGCGCGCCCGGAGGGCGCACCATGGAACTGGCTCGTGCGGCGGCGCCGCCGCCCGGGACGGGATGAGCCGGAACGGAGACAGCGCAGTGCACGTACTCGGCATCGACATCGGCGGCTCGGGGATCAAGGCGGCACCGGTGGACACGGCCCAGGGCACCCTGCTCGCGGAGCGGGTCAAGGTGGAGACCCCGCGGCCGGCCCGGCCGGAGGCCATCGCGGACGCCGTGGGGAGCCTGGTGGCCACGTTCGGGTGGACCGGCCCGGCCGGGATCGCGTTCCCCGGCGTGGTGATCGGCGGGACTACCATGACCGCGGCCAACCTGGACCCGGCCTGGGTGGGGCTGGACACCCGGGAGCTGTTCAGCACGGCCGCCGGGCAGCCGGTGTCGCTCATCAACGACGCGGACGCGGCCGGGCTGGCCGAGATGCGCTTCGGGGCCGGCGCCGGGCATCAGGGCACGGTGCTGGTGCTGACGTTCGGCACCGGCATCGGCAGCGCCCTGTTCCGGGCCGGGACGCTGGTGCCGAACACCGAGTTCGGCCACATCGAGATCCACGGCCACGACGCCGAGACCCGGGCCTCCGAGCGGGCCAAGGAACTGCACGACCTCAGCTGGGACAAGTGGGCCGGCCGGGTCGAGGAGTACCTGCACCACATGGAGGCGCTGACCGCGCCGGACCTGTTCATCATCGGCGGCGGGGTCAGCCGGAAGGCCGACCGGTTCGTGCCGCTGCTGGACGGCCTGCGGGCCCGGGTGGTGCCGGCCACGCTGCACAACAACGCCGGCATCGTCGGCGCCGCCCTGGCCGCGATCAGGCCCGGCGCGAGTCTCGGCAGCTCGTAACGGACCGGCTTAACGGGCCGGCTCTAACGGACCGGGCAGCCCGCCGCGCCCAGCGCGGACTTCACCTCGGCGATGCGCAGCTGTCCGAAGTGGAACACGCTGGCGGCCAGCACGGCATCGGCGCCGGCCTGGACCGCGGGGGCGAAGTGGGCCAGCTCGCCGGCCCCGCCGCTGGCGATGATGGGCACGTCCACCACGGCGCGGACAGCCCGGATCAATTCCAGGTCGAATCCGGCCCTGGTGCCGTCCGCGTCCATGGAGTTGAGCAGGATCTCGCCGGCCCCGAGTTCCGCGCCGCGCCGGGCCCACTCCACCGCGTCGATCCCCGTCCCCCGCCGCCCGCCATGCGTGGTCACCTCGAACCGCGCCGGCCCGGGGGGCGACCCCCCGGAACCCCCGCGAGTCGCCGGCTCGGCGGGGCACGCCTTCGGCGAGCCCCGCCTCGCCGGCGGACGTGGTGCGGCGGGCGTCCACGGACAGGACCACGCACTGCGCCCCGAACCGCTGCGCCGCCTCGGCGAGCAGGTCCGGCCGGGCGATGGCCGCGGTGTTCAGCGAGACCTTGTCCGCGCCGGCCCGCAGCAGCCGGTCCATGTCGCCGGTGCTGCGCACCCCGCCGCCGACGGTGAGCGGGATGAACACCTGGTCGGCGGTGCGCTGCACCACGTCGATCATGGTGTCGCGGCCGCCACTGGACGCGGTGATGTCCAGGAACACCAGCTCGTCGGCGCCTTCGGCGTCGTAGGCGGCGGCCAGTTCCACCGGGTCGCCGGCGTCCCGCAGATCCCGGAAGTTGACCCCCTTGACCACCCGCCCGGCGTCCACGTCCAGGCACGGGATGACCCGCACCGCCACGCTCATCAGGTGCCGGTCCCCGGACGGTAGGCGACCGCTTCCACCTCGACCAGCATGCGCGGGTCGATCAGGGCGGACACGCCGATCATGGAGGTGGCGGGCAGCGTGTCGCCGAAGGCGGCGCCGTGCGCCCGCCCGTACTCCGCCCACCGGGACATGTCGGTCACGTAGATCCGGGTCCGGACCACGTCGGCCAGGCCGAGCCCGAGCCGTTCCAGCGCCGACGCCACGTTCCGCAGCGCCTGGGCGGTCTGCGCGTAGGCGTCGCCCTCGTGCACGAACGCCGTGCCGTCCACCGACGTGCAGCCGGACACGAAGGTGAAGTCCCCGGCGGCCACCGCCCGGCTGTACCCCACCACCGGCTCCCACTCGGTGCCAGTGGAGATCTTGCGGATCCCTCCCCCGCCAGTCACGGGGCCACCGCCGCGAGCGCATCTTCCAGCGTGAACGCCCCCGCGTACAGCGCCTTGCCGACGATCGCGCCCTCCACCCCGAGCGGGGTCAGCGACGCGATCGCGCGCAGGTCATCCAGGCTGGACACGCCGCCGCTGGCGATCACCGGGCGCGGCGTGCGGGCGCAGACGTGCCGGAGCAGGTCCAGGTTGGGCCCGCGCAGGGTGCCGTCCTTGGTGATGTCGGTGACCACGTACCGGGAGCAGCCGTCCGCGTCCAGCCGGTCCAGCGCCTCGTCCAGCTCGCCGCCTTCCCGGGTCCAGCCCCGGGCGGCCAGCCGGGTGCCGCGCACGTCCAGCCCGACGGCGATCTGCTCGCCGTGCGCGGCGATGGCGGACCGGACCCAGTCCGGCCGCTCCATCGCGGCGGTGCCGATGTTGACCCGGGCGCACCCGGTGCGCAGGGCCGCCGCCAGCGACCCGTCGTCGCGGATGCCGCCGGACAGCTCCACCGCGATATCCAGCTTGCCGACCACCTCGGCCAGCAGGTCCGCGTTCGAGCCGCGGCCGAACGCGGCGTCCAGGTCGACCAGGTGCACCCACTGCGCGCCGGCCGCCTGCCAGGCCAGCGCGGCCGTGACCGGGTCGCCGTAGCCGGTCTCGGTGCCCGCCGCGCCCTGGACCAGCCGGACGGCCTGCCCGCCGGCCACGTCCACGGCGGGCAGCAGGACCAGCTCAGCGGGGGTCATCGCACCATCTCCAGCCAGTTCGCCAGCAGCGCGGCGCCCGCGTCACCGGATTTCTCGGGGTGGAACTGGGTCGCGCACAACGGGCCGTTCTCCACCACGGCGATGAACGGCTCACCATGCGTCGCCCAGCTGACCAGCGGCAGCGTCATCCGTTCGGACGGCTTCATCGGCAGCGAGCGAGCCGCGTAGGAGTGCACGAAGTAGAACCGCTCCCCCGGGCCGATCCCGGCCAGCAGCCGGGATCCCGGGGCGGCGTCCACCGTGTTCCAGCCCATGTGCGGCAGCACCGGCGCCTTGAGCTGCTCGACGGTGCCCGGCCACTGGCCGCAGCCCGGGGTGCGGAGGCCGTGCTCGACCCCCTCGGTGAACAGCACCTGCATTCCGACGCAGATGCCGAGCACCGGCCGCCCGCCGGCCAGCCGCCGGTCGATCAGCTGGTCGCCGCGCACCGCGCGCAACCCCGTCATGCAGGCCGCGAACGCGCCGACGCCCGGCACCACCAGCCCGTCCGCCTCCAGCGCCGCGCTCGCATCCGCGGTCACGAGCGTGTCCGCGCCCGCCCGCTGCAGGGCCCGTTCCGCCGAACGAATATTTCCGCGACCGTAGTCGCAGCACGGCGACGCGGGGTTTCCTCGCTCGCGAGGCGGGGGTCCGGGGTGTCGCCCGAGGCGAAGCCGGGGGTTCCGGGGGGTTGTCGCCACGAGGCGGAAAGCCGGGGGGTTCCGGGGGTTGTCGCCACGAGGCGGAGTCGCGCCCCCCGGGCTAGCACTGCTCACAGGGTGCCTTTGGTGCTGGGGATGCCGGGCGACCGGGGGTCCGGCGCGACCGCGGCCCGCAGCGCCCGGGCGACCGCCTTGAACTGCGCCTCGACGATGTGGTGCGGGTTGCGCCCGGTGACCTCCAGGTGCAGGCAGATGCCCGCGGTAGCGGTCACCGACTCGAAGAAGTGACGGGTCAGCGTGGTGTCGTAGCTGCCGATCAGGGGGGCCATCGAGGCCGGCTCGGAATGCACCAGGTATGGCCGCCCGGACAGGTCGATGGCGGCCCGGGCCAGCGTCTCGTCCAGCGGGATCGCGGCGTCGCCGAACCGGCAGATGCCCGCCTTGTCGCCGAGCGCCTCGCGCAGCGCCTGGCCGAGCGCCAGCGCGGTGTCCTCCACCGTGTGGTGCGCGTCGATCTCGATGTCCCCGCTGGCCTGGACGCTCAGGTCGAGCAGCCCGTGCTTGCCGAGCTGCGCGAGCATGTGGTCGAAGAACGGCACGCCGGTGCTGACGTCGGTGCTGCCGGTGCCGTCGAGATCCAGTTCGACCAGCACGCTGGTCTCCTTGGTGACCCGCTCCACCCGGGCCGTCCGGCCGCCGCGCTCGCTCATCGGGGAACCACCTCATCCAGTGCGGTACGGAACGCGGCCATCTCCTCGGGCAATCCCACGGTGATCCGCAGCCAGCCCGGCGGGCCGGTCTCCCGGATCAGCACGCCATGGTCGAGCAGGCCCTGCCACACCCGGTGCCGGTCGGTGAACTCGCCGAACAGCACGAAGTTGGCGTCCGAGTCGGCGACGGCGAGCCCGCGGCGGCGGAGCCAGTCCACCAGGGCGTCTCGTTCATCACGAAGGGCCTTGACGGTGGCCAGCGGCTCATCGCGGTGCGCCAGCGCCGCGCGGGCCACCGCCTGGGTGACGCTGGACAGGTGGTAGGGCAGCCGGACCAGCAGCAGCGCGCGCACGATGGCAGGGTCCGCGGCCAGGTAGCCGACCCGGGCACCGGCCAGCGCGAACGCCTTGGACATGGTGCGGGTCACCACCAGGCGGCGCAGCCGCGGCAGCAGGGCCAGCGCGCTCGGTGAGCCGTCCCGGGCGAACTCCGCGTACGCCTCGTCCACCACGACCATCCCCGGGGCGGCCCGGCCGACGGCCTCGATGACCGGCAGCGGCAGGGCGGTGCCGGTCGGGTTGTTCGGCGAGGTGAGGAAGACCACGTCGGGCCGCTCGGCCGCGATGACCGCCGCCGCGCGCTCCGGGTCGATGCCGAAATCAGCGTCCCGGGCCCCGCTGACCCACCGGGTGCCGGTGGACAGGGCGATGAGCGGGTGCATGGAGTAGGACGGCTCGAAGCCGAGCGCGGTGCGGCCCGGGCCGCCGAACGCCTGGAGCAGCTGCTGGATGATCTCGTTGGACCCGTTGGCCGCCCACAGCTGGTCGGGGGCGAGCCCGTGGCCGAGATAGCCGGCCAGGCCGGCCCGCAGCCCGGTGGCGTCCCGGTCCGGGTACCGGTTCAGCGTGCCGGCCACCTCGCGCACGGCCGCGGTGATCGCGGCGGCCAGGCCGGCCGACGGCGGGTAGGGGTTCTCGTTGGTGTTCAGCCGGACCGGCACGTCGAGCTGCGGCGCCCCGTACGGCTCGTGGGAGGCCAGGTCCTCCCGCAGCGGCACCCACTCCGGGAGGGTCATGACGGCCCGTCCCCCGGCACCCGTACCCGGACGGCCGCGACGTGGGCCACCAGGTCCTCGGCGCCGCCCAGGGCGTCGATGTACGGGGCGGCCCCGGCCAGGGCGGCCCGGCTGCATTCCACCACGTGGATGCCGCGCAGGAAGGACAGCGTGGACAGGCCGGCCGTGTGCCGCGCGGTGCCCCCGGTGGGCAGCACGTGGTTGGACCCGGCCAGGTAGTCCCCGAGCGACACCGGCGCGTACGGGCCGGTGAAGATGGCCCCCGCGTTGCGGATCTGGCGGGCCAGCACGGCCGCGTTCTCGGCCTGGATCTCCAGGTGCTCCGGGGCCCAGGCGTCGCTGACCGCGACGGCCGCGGCCAGGTCGTCCACCAGCACGGCGGCGGACTGGCCGGCCAGCGCCTCGCTGACCCGCCCCCCGTGCCGGGTGGCCGCGATCTGCGGGCCGAGCGCCTTGTCCACCTGGTCAGCCAGGGCCGGGTCGGTGGTGACGAGCAGGCAGGCGGCCAGCGGGTCGTGCTCGGCCTGGGCGATCAGGTCGGCGGCGACGAATTCCGGGTCGGCGGTGTGGTCGGCGATGATCGCGATCTCGGTGGGCCCGGCCTCCGCGTCGGTGCCGATCACGCCGAGCAGCAGCCGCTTGGCCGCGGCCACGTACACGTTCCCCGGCCCGGTGACCACGTCGGCCGGGGCGCAGTCCTGCGTCCCCCAGGCGAACATGGCGATGGCCTGCGCTCCCCCGGCCGCGTGCACCTCGTCGATGCCGAGCAGCGCGCAGGCCGCCAGCACGGCCGGGGCGGGCCGCCCGTCGGCCTGCGGCGGCGACGCGACGGCGATCTCCGGCACCCCGGCGGCCTGGGCCGGCACCACGTTCATCACCACCGACGAGGGATAGGTGACCAGCCCGCCGGGCACGTACACGCCGGCCCGGCCGACCGGGACGTAGCGTTCGGTGACCGTGGACCCCGGGGCGACCGTGACGGTGTGGTCCGCGGGCAGCTGGGCGGCGTGCACCAGGCGGGTCCGCCGGATGGCCTCCTCCAGCGCGGCCCGCAGGCCCGGGTCGAGGGCGGCCAGGGCGTCCTGCAGGGCCTGCGCGCTGACCCGGGTGGTCGGCAGGTCCACCCCGTCGAACCGGGCCGTGTAGTCGCGGACCGCGGCCGCGCCGCGCTCGCGGACGTCGTCACAGACCGGGCGGACCGCGGCGACCGCGGCTTCCACGTCCAGCGCGGCGCGCGGCAGCACGCCGGCCAGCTTCGCCCGGGTCAGGTCGCTGGCCGCCCGGCCACGGAGATCGATTCGAGGGAGCACGGGCCAAGTCTACGAAGGCAGCTCACCCGGCAGCGTTCCCGTCCGGATGGTGGACGGCTACCCGCCCTGGCCGCCTATCCGGCCCAGCTCGGCCAGGTCGTCCGCGGACAGGGCCAGCCCGGCGCCGCTGACGTTCTCGCGCAGGTGGGCGACGGATGAGGTGCCGGGGATGAGCAGGATGTTCGGTGACCGCTGCAGCAGCCAGGCCAGCGCGACCGCCATCGGCGTGGCGCCGAGCCGGGCGGCGACGGCGTTCAGCTCCCCGGACTGCAGGGGGCTGAAGCCGCCGAGCGGGAAATAGGGCACGTAGGCGATGCCCTGGGCGGCGAGGGAGTCGATGAGGCCGTCGTCGTCCCGGTGGGCGACGTTGTAGAAGTTCTGCACGCACACGACCGGCGCGATGGACTGGGCCTCGGCGACCTGCTCCGCGTTCACGGTGCTGAGGCCGAGATGCTTGATCAGTCCCTCGTGCTGCAGCTCCGCGAGCGCGGTGAACGGCCCGGCCAGGGAGCCCGGCTCCGGGCGGTCGAACCCGCCGACGCGCAGGTTGACCACGTCGAGCGCGTCGAGCCCGAGGTGATCCAGGTTGTCGTGCACGGCCTGGCGCAGTTGCTCCGGAGAACGTGCCGGGGGCCAGCCGCCCTCGGCGTCCCGCAGCGCCCCGACCTTCGTCACGATGTGCAGCTCGTCCGGGTAGGGGTGCAGAGCCTCCCTGATGATCTGGTTGGTCACGTACGGGCCGTAGTAGTCGGCCGTGTCGATGTGCGTGATACCCAGCGCTACCGCCTCACGCAGCACGGCCACGGCCGCGCCGCGGTCGGCGGGCGGGCCGAACACATGCGGCCCCGCCAGCTGCATCGCGCCGTATCCCAGGCGGGTGACCGTCAGGTCCCCGGCCAGGGTGAACGTCCCGCCGGGAAGTGTCTCCACAGCCACGAAATCCCTCTCCTCGCTGTCCGGTGCGCACGGCCGCCCCGCCGTTCTGGCCGGCCGACCGCGACGGCGTCAGCTCAGGCCGGCTCCTACCCTTCCTACTCCCCGCCATCCGGCGGGAAACAGGCAGGGTCTGGCCATCCTGGGAGCGGCGGGGAAGCGAGAAGAACACCGCACGCCACTAGCGCGTTGCTACGATAGAAACATGGAGTTACGATGAGTTGCCGATGTAACTTCTGGGGGCTGACATGGACCAGGCAACGATCGAGCAGCTCGAACAGCAGATCGACGGTGAAGTGACGAAGCGCTTCCCCGGCGCGGTGCATCGGGTCGTGGTGCTGCAGTACGGCGACGACCCGGTCATCGAGCCGGGAGAACTGATGGTCCGGCTGATCCTCGAGGCGGCGGAGGGACGCGAGGGCCAGCAGCAGGCCCTCAAGGCGTTCGAGCACGCGAACGGCCCGGCGATCAAGCAGTTCCGCAACGATCTGTGTGCCCAGCTTCCCGAGCTGGGGCGGCTGGAGTTCCGCGCCGGCACCGACACCGGCGACGGCCCCGGGCTGGTGCTGGGCGGCAAACCTCGCGGCTCGCTGGAGGCCCGCGCGGCCGAGGGCGGCGGCGATCTGACCCCGGTGATGGCCCGGCTCGGCCCGGTGGACTTGGAGACCCTGGACGCGCTGATCACCGCGGGCATCGCAGCCAGCCGCGCGGAGGCCGTCCGCTGGACCCTGGCCCGCATCCGCGAACGGCCCGCGTATGCACAACTGCGCGAGCGGGCCCGCGAGATCGAACGGCTCAAAACCGAGTTCTGACACCTAGGCGGCCGCCTAGGTCTGGTAGCCGGGGTGCCCGCTGGCGCCGCGGCGGGCACCGATGTTCGGGTCAGCCGTCCGGAAATACGGGCTGCCTAATGGCACGAGGCCGCAATGGCATCCAATGGCCGGGGCCAGCCGTCGGGCGCCTTTAGTGCAGGGCCAGGGCGGAGTTAGTGCAGGGCCAGGGCGGAGCCGTCCCCGCTGCCCTGCCGCCGCTCCCGCAGCGCATCGCTGAGTTCCAGGCCGCCGGCCATGATCCCGGCGCCCAGGGGCCAGAGCGCGATGGCACTGCTCGCCCCGAGCGACAGGGACGCCGACAGGTGCGCCCCGGCCGGGAGGGTGGCCAGCAGGTGATGGTAGCCAGCCAGTCCCCAGTGCTCGCCGATCCACAGCGTGACCAGTCCCGCCGCCAGGGCGCTGAGCAGCACCACGGCCATGCCCGCGGGGCGTGAGCCGCGCACCGCTATCAGGTAGCCGGCCAGCCCGGAGATGACTCCTCCGGCCAGGCATATCAGGCAATACCAGCCGTCAGCGGCGACGAAAGCGCTGGTCTCCGCGTTCACCACGGCGGCGGCCCCGCGGCCGGTCATCACCAGGTACGGCCGAGGCGCCACGGCTATCCACAGGAAGCCCGCGGCCACTCCCAGCACCAGGGTGAGCAGCGCGACGGCCAGCCAGCGGCGCAGCGCACCGGCCGCCCGCGGCCACCGCGCCGCGGTCCCGTTGTAGTCGGCGGCATGGATCATGATGTCCAGCAGCGTACGTGAAGCCCGCCCGTTATGCGGCCGGCCGCCGCGCTGTGCCGACCCGCCCGCCAATCCTTGCTAGGTTAGGGCGCAGGCGTGCGGTACCACCAAACGGGCCATGCGGTCCCAAGGGGATTCCATGATCGAGGCGCGGGAACTGACCAAGCGCTACGGGGACAAAACGGCCGTGGACCATTTGTCCTTCAGCGTCGCACCAGGCCGGGTGACCGGCTTCCTCGGCCCGAACGGGGCCGGCAAATCGACCACCATGCGGCTGATTCTGGGCCTGGACCGGCCGGACTCGGGGACCGCGACCATCGAGGGCAAGCGGTACGCCGACCTGGCCCAGCCACTGCGCCACGTCGGCGCGCTGCTCGAGGCCAAGGCGATGCACCCGGGCCGGAGCGCCTACAACCACCTGCTGTTCCTGGCCCAGACCCAGGGCCTGCCCCGGTCCCGGGTCGACGCGGTGCTGGAACTCGTCGGGCTCCGCGACGTAGCGCGCAAGCGGACCGGCGGCTACTCCCTCGGCATGGGGCAGCGGGTCGGCATCGCCGTGGCCATGCTGGGCGATCCGCAGGTGCTGATGCTGGACGAGCCGGTCAACGGGCTGGATCCCGAGGGCATCCTGTGGATCCGCAACCTGATGAAGGACCTGGCCTCCGAGGGCCGGACGATCTTCGTCTCCAGCCACCTGATGAACGAGATGGCGGTCACCGCCGACCACCTGGTGGTGATCGGGCGGGGCAAGCTCATCGCGGAAAGCAGTACCCAGGAGTTCATCGAGCAGAGCTCGGAGAAGTACGTGCTGGTGCGCTCGCCGGACGCGGACCGGCTGGCCGGCCTGCTCGCCGCGGAGGGCGGCAAGGCCACCGAGCCGCCGCCGGACAGCGGCCGGGAGGCTGCGGCCGGCGAACCGGGCGCCGCGGCGGCCGCCCTGCGGGTCACCGGGCTGGCGGCCCCGCGCATCGGCGAGATCGCCGCCGCCAACCGGATCGTCCTGCATGAGCTCACGCCCCGGCTGGCCTCGCTGGAAGAGGCCTACATGGAGCTGACCGCGGACAGCTCGGAGTACGGCGTGGGCGCCCACGACACTGGGGCCCCGCCGCCCGGCACCGCGCCCGCCAGCGCCGGTGCCGTGAGTTCCGCTCCGGCCAGCACAGGACAGGACAGCCGATGACCTCCGCCAGCCCGCCGGTGCAGGCCACCGGCCTCGCCGCCGTGCCGCCCCCCGCCCACCGCGTCGGGTTCGGTCACCTCGCGCTCGCCGAGTGGACGAAGATCCGCTCGGTGCGGTCCACCGTCTGGACGCTGCTGCTGTTCGTGGTCCTCACGGTGGGCTTCACGGTGCTGTTCACCGGGCTGACCGTGGCCAACTGGACCGGCCCGCACGCCGCCGAGCGGGACGCTACGGTCGCCGCCAACCCGATCGGCTTCATCCTGGGCGCGGGCATCGGGCTCGGCCAGCTGACCATCTGCGTGCTCGGGGTGCTGGTGATCACGTCCGAGTACTCCACCGGGGTCATCCGGGCCTCGCTGCTGGCGGTGCCGCGCAGGCTGCCGATGCTGGCCGCCAAGGCCGCGGTGTTCGCCCTCCTGGTGCTGGTCGCAGCGGAGATCGTGTCATTCGCCTGCTTCTTCCTCGGGTCGGCCATCCTGCACAGCAAGGTGCCCGTGTCGCTGTCCGACAGCAACGTGCTGCGCGCGGTCGTCGGCGCCGGGCTGTACCTGGGCGTGCTTGGCCTGTTCGCGCTGGCGGTCGGGCTGCTGATCCGGCACACCGCCGGGGCCATCACCACGGTCATCGGGATCGTGCTGGTGCTGCCCATCCTGTCCGGGCTGCTGCCCGGCAGCTGGGGCGCGCACATCAACGCCTACCTGCCGGAGCAGGCCGGGTCGCTGGTCTACGGCGCGCACCGGGCCGCCGGGGCGCTGCTGTCCGCCTGGCAGGGCTTCGGCGTGTTCTGCCTGTGGACCGCGGTGCTGCTGGCGGGCGGGGCCTACCTGCTCATGCGCCGGGACGCCTGACCTCCGGCTGCCCCGGGCGGCCCGGCGGCCGGGCCGGGCCTCCGCGCGCCTGCGTCATCGCGTCGTACACGCCCAGGAAGATCGCATGGCGCCGCCGTACCTCGGCCCGGTCCGAGCCGTCGGCGACGGTTTCCTCGCTGACGGCGACGATCATGGCCGCCTCGTCGAGCAGCACCTGGCGCTGGTCGTCGCCGATGGTCCGCTCCATGATCCTGGCCAGGGCGTCGAGCTGCCGGATCAGGATGGCAGGCAGGCCGGCGGCGCTCTGCCGGATCTTGTCGAATGCCCGCGCCACCATCCGCTCGTAGGTCGGCTCGGTGGTGATCAGCCGGATCACCCCGGCCCGGTCCCGGTGGACACGGGCCGGATGCCATCGGCCGGCCACCTTGCACAGGCTGTCGGACAGCCAGTCGATGCAGGTCATAGCGGTAAAGGTGTCGTTGACGGCGGTGGACAGGGCGCGGATCGCGATCTCGACCAGCTGATCGATACCGAACGAGACGTCCTGGGCGAGGGTCCGGTACGGGCCGGTGACATGCGCGCGGGCCAGGCCGCGGGCGACCTCAGCCGCCGCGCCGGCCGGCCACACGGTGGCGAGTTCGCTGCCCTGGGCCAGGAAGTGACCGGGCCGGTAGTGCAGGTGGATCACCGCCCCGGCCTCGGAGGCAATGCCGAGCAGGGTCCGGTGGTGGATGTACTGCAGGTACCCGCTCCGGGACACCCGGACCATGGCACCCGGGCCGGGCATGCTGGCCAGCACCTCCGCCACGGGCGGGTCGGCCGGGTCGGCCGCCCCCTCGTGGACCTGTTCGTCGATGGCCCGCGACAGGTCACCGGAGATGCCCGCGATCACCTGTGGCAGCTGGATCTGGCGGCTGATGTGGTTGATGAAGTAAATGAGGACGGCCAGGTCCACCACCATCAGGGCCAGCGTGACGGTAATGCTGATGTGCGGGACAAATGCCCCGTCCGGGCCGGGGCCGCCGATGGACACGAGCGCGAGGACCGCGTAGACGAAGGTCGCCACGAAGGTCCCGAGAGTGACCTGGGTGCCGCGGTCGCGGATGAAGGTGCGCAGCATCCGGGGCCCGAACTGGGTGGAGGCCAGGGTCAGCGCCACGATCACGATCGAGAACACGACGCCGACCACGGTGATGACGGCGGCGGCGATCGCGGTAAGGATCTGCCGCGCCGCGTCCGCTGACCCGTTGCTGACCCAGGCAGGCAGGCCGAACGCGCCATGGTAGGCGGCGCGGTCGGCCGCGTAGCTGGCGGCGAACAGGCCCATCGCCCCGATGACCTCAAGCGCCGGGACCAGCCACAGGTTGGTGCGCAGCTCTTCCCGGGTCCAGTCGGTGCGCAGGAAGATGCGGCGTATCACAGGAAGCGCCTTTCGCAGGCCGGACTACCCACCAGCCTTCCCAGCTCAGCCCCGGTTTACCGCTCCGGGCGGCCGCAACTCAGCCGACACAGGTGGGCCCGAGCAACTGCTTGAGGTCCGCCGCCAGCGCGGGTGAGGGCTTGACCCGGAGCTTGTCATCCAGCCGGACCACCGTCGTCCTCGGGCCATTGCAGAGTTTCAGGTGCACCTCGGCCAGCCCCGGGTGGGTGCACAGCACCTCGCGCAGCCGGTTGACCACGGGCGGCACGCACCGCTGGACCGGGATGGACAGGACGAAAGGGCCGCTCTCGTCCGCCGACAGGTCCGGCGCGGTCACCTCCGATGCGATCAGCTTGGGCGTCTCGTCCCGCCGGTCCAGCCGGCCCTTCACCACCACGATCGCGTCCTCGGCCAGCAGCAGCGAGCACTGCTGGTAGGCGGCCGGGAAGAACAGCACCTCGATGGCGCCTTCCAGGTCCTCCAGGGTGGCCTGGGCCCACGGGTTGCCCTGCCGGGTGACCTTGCGCTGCACCCCGGACAGGATGCCGCCGACGGTGACCATCTGGCCGTCGGGGCGGCCGCCCCGGGCGGGCCGCTCGGCATCCTCGGCCGCCGAGCTGAGCAGTTCGGCCACGGAGCAATCGGTGTTCGCGGCCACGATGTGCTCGATGCCGAGCAGTGGGTGATCGGAGACGTACAGGCCGAGCATCTCGCGCTCGAACGCCAGCAGGGTGGTCTTGTCCCACTCCCCGTCCGGCACCGGCACCTCGAACGTCGCCTCGATCTCCGCGTCCCCGCCGAACAGCGAATCCTGGCCGATCGCCTCGTTGCGCTTCACGTCGATGACGGTGTCGATGGCCTGCTCACCGATGATGGCCAGTCCCTTGCGCGGATGGCCCAGGGAGTCGAAGGCGCCGGCCTTGATGAGCGATTCGATGACCCGCTTGTTGCACACGTTGACCGGGACTTTGCGCAGGAAATCAGCGAAGCTGGCGAACGCCCCCTTGCTGGTCCGGGCCTCCACGATCGCGTCGACGACGTTGGTGCCGACATTGCGCACCGCCGCCAGGCCGAACCTGATGTCGTTCCCCACCGGGGTGAACATGGCATCCGACGCGTTGACGTCGGGCGGCAGGACGGTGATGCCCATCCGGCGGCACTCGTTCAGGTAAAGAGCGCTCTTGTCCTTGTCGCCGGAGACCGACGTGAGCAGCCCGGCCATGTACTCGGCCGGGTAATTGGCCTTGAGGTAGGCGGTCCAGTAGGAGACCAGCCCGTAGGCCGCGCTGTGCGCCTTGTTGAAGGCGTAGTCGGAGAACGGGACCAGGATGTCCCACAGTGTCTTGATGGCCGAGTCCGAGTAGCCGTTCGCCTTCATGCCCGCCGCGAAGGGCTCGAACTCCTTGTCCAGGATCTCCTTCTTCTTCTTGCCCATGGCCCGGCGCAGCAGGTCCGCGCTGCCCAGGCTGTACCCGGCCACCTTCTGCGCGATCGCCATGACCTGCTCCTGGTAGACGATCAGCCCGTAGGTGTCGCCCAGGATGTCGGCCAGCGGCTCGGCCAGTTCCGGGTGGATGGGCACGACCGGCTTGCGGTTGTTCTTCCGGTCGGCGTAGTCGTTGTGCGCGTTGGCGCCCATCGGCCCGGGCCGGTACAGGGCGCCGACCGCCGAGATGTCCTCGAAGTTGTCCGGCCGCATGCTGCGCAGCAGGGCCCGCATCGGGCCGCCGTCGAACTGGAAGATGCCCAGCGTGTCGCCCCGGGCCAGCAGGTCGTAGGTGGGCTGGTCGTCCAGCGGCAGGGATTCCAGGTCGACGACGACGCCCCGGTTGGCCTTGACGCCGCGGACCGCGTCGTCCAGCACGGTGAGGTTCCGCAGGCCCAGGAAGTCCATCTTGAGCAGGCCCAGCGACTCGCAGGCCGGGTAGTCGAACTGGGTGATGACCGCGCCGTCGGCCTCCCGCTTCCAGACCGGCACATGGTCGATGATCGGCTCGCTGCTCATGATCACGCCGGCCGCGTGCACGCCGGCCTGGCGGATCAGCCCCTCCAGCCCGCGGGCGGTGTCGATGACCTGCCGCACCTCGGCCTCGGCCTCGTACAGGGCCCGGATCTCGCCGGCCTCGCCGTACCGCGGGTGTGACTCCTCGAAGATCCCGGACAGCGGGATGTCCTTGCCCATCACCGCGGGCGGGAACGCCTTGGTGATCCGGTCGCCGAGCGCGTAGGGGAAGCCGAGCACCCGGGCGGAGTCCTTGACCGCGGCCTTGGCCTTGATGGTGCCGTAGGTGATGATCTGCGCGACCCGGTCGTCGCCCCACTTCTCGGTGACGTAGCGGATCACGTCACCCCGCCGGCGTTCGTCGAAGTCGATGTCGATGTCGGGCATGGATACGCGTTCGGGGTTCAGGAACCGCTCGAAGATCAGCCCGTGCTTGAGCGGGTCCAGGTCGGTGATGCCCAGGGCGTAGGCCACCAGGCAGCCGGCGGCCGAGCCGCGGCCCGGGCCGACCCAGATCCCGTTCCGCTTGGCCCACATGATGAAGTCCGCGACGACCAGGAAGTACGAGCAGAAGCCCATCTGGGTGATGATGCCCACCTCGTACTCGACCTGCTGGCGGCGGCGCTCGTCGTACCCGTCCGGGTAGCGGCGGTCCATCCCGCGCCAGACTTCCTGGCGCAGCCAGCTCTCCTCGGTCTCCCCCTCGGGGACATCGAAGAGCGGCATCAGGTTCCGGGTCTCGAACGTGACGTCGGCGCGCTCGGCGATGAGCAGGGTGGAGTCGCAGCCGGACTGCCACTCCTCGTCGGTGAACAGCGGCCCGCATCTCCTGCGGGCTCTTCAGGTAGTAGCCGGTGCCGTCGAACTTGAACCGGCCCGGGTCGGCCATGTTCGACCCGGTCTGCACGCAGAGCAGCACCTCGTGCGCCTTGGCGTCGGCCTCGACCGCGTAGTGCGAGTCGTTGGTGACCACGAACGGGAGGTCCAGTTCTCGGGCGATGCGGCGCAGCCCGTCCCGGACCCGCTGCTCGATGGACAGCCCGTGGTCCATGATCTCGACGAAGAAGTTGCCGGCGCCGAAGATGTCCCGGTAGCCCGCGGCGGCCGTCGAGCGCCTGCTGGGTACTGGCCGAGCCGCAGCCGGGTCTGCACCTCGCCGCTCGGGCAGCCGGTGGTGGCGATGATGCCCCTGGCGTGCGCGGCGAGCAGTTCCCGGTCCATCCGCGGCTTGCGGAAGTAGCCCTCCAGCGAGGCCAGCGAGGACAGCCGGAACAGGTTGTGCATGCCCTCGGTGGTCTCGGCCAGCAGCGTCATGTGCGTGTAGGCGCCGGCGCCGGACACGTCGTCGTCCTTCTGCGCCGGGGTGCCCCACCGGACCGGCTGGCGGTGCCGCCGGTGCTCCGGGGCGAGGTAGGCCTCGATGCCGATGATCGGCTTGATCCCGGCCTTGGTGGCCTTGGACCAGAAGTCGTAGGCCCCGTAGAGGTTGCCGTGGTCGGTCATGGCCACCGCGGTCATGCCGGCCCGCTCGCACGCGGCGAACATGTCCTTGAGCCGGGCCGCCCCGTCCAGCATCGAGTACTCGGTGTGGACGTGCAGGTGGGCAAAGCCCCGCTCCGCGTCGCTCCGCCGTCTGCGCTGCGCCGCGGCCGCCGTCATGAAGTACCGCCTCCTTCGGGCATGCTTCGCGGCGCCCTCACGGGCGTCGGTGTACCAGGGCCGGGGGAAGTGGCCGGTGCCGCCTGCCGCCCGGGCCCTGCCCCAGCGGAGGGTCCCTGCGGGGCATCGCACCAGCCCGGCGCAACCGAGCCTACCGAGGCCGGGGCCGGGCGGCGACCCGGCGCGCCGGATGCCTTCTTGCCCCGTTTTGCGCCTCCGGTTGGTCCTGGAAATGTAACCCTCAGTCACATAATTTTGCGTAGAGTGGCTAGCCGCGCCAGTGGCTCCGCGCCGGTCCAGGAGGAGCCCCGCGCGTACGGACGGCGAGGCAACCGCTCATTGACGACTTAAAGTAGTCTTAACATCACTGAAAGCGATAAAGGGGTGGACGTTGGCCTACCACAGCTAAGGATGATCAGGCATGCGACTGACTCGGTCGTCGGCCTGGCCGTCGCCATCAGCGTCGGCGTGGTCTTGCTGATCGGCACCGTCACGATCCACCCCCAGCAGCACCCGGACGACGAGGACCCAGGGGCGACCGGGCCGGATATCGTGGCCGGGCCACCGGCGGGGAGCGTGGCCCGCGCCTACCATTTCCTCAACCAGATGATGGACCGCCACACGGTCGGCACCGCCCCGCGCCTGGTCCAGAGCTACCTGGGCGGACTGCTGGGCCTGGACGGCGACACCTCTTCTGCTGTCTACGATGACGCGCTGGTTATCGACGCCTACCTGGCCGAGAACACCCGCAGCGGTGTGGCCCGCGCCGAGGTTATCGGTAATGGGCTGCTCTACCTGCAGGCCCACGATCCGGCGCACGACGGGCGCATCATGGACCAGTACGAGCCGACCGCCCTGGACCACCCGAGCGATATCCACGTCACCGACCCGGCCAGCAACACCGGCGACATGGCCTGGGCCGGGGACGCGCTCGCGCAACTGTATTCCGCCACGGGCAGGACGTCCTACCTGGACGGCGCCGTGGCCATCGGCGACTGGATCCAGGCCCACTGCCGGGATGACCGCGGGGCGGGCGGCTACACCGGTGGCTATATCGGGCCGGCAAGCCAGATCGAATGGAAGTCAACCGAGCACAATATCGACGTGTACGCGCTTTTCCGGCTACTGGCCCGGGAAACCGGGAATCCTGTTTGGTCGTCTAGATCATTCTGGGCCAGACGGTTCATCGTGGCCATGTGGGACGCTAAGGCGGCCCGCTTTTATCTGGGCACCGGCAATGATGGCGTTACCCCGGGATCCTCCCCGGCGGTCGAGGACGTCAACAGCTGGTCGTATCTGGCGCTGCAGGACCCCGCGTACGAAGGATCGCTCGACTGGGAGCGGGCCACCTGGCCCTGACCGCGGACGGCTTCCGCGGCGTGAGCATCTGCCCCGGCAACCTCACGGGCGTGTGGTTCGAGGGAACCGCCCACCTCGCGGACGCACTGGAATTCAGCGACCGGGCAGGCGACCGAGCCGCCGCGGCCAGCTACCTGGCAGATCTCGCCTCCGCCCAGGCCAACGGGCCGAACGCGGACGGCCTCGGGATCATGGCCGCGTCGTACGATGCGCTGAGTGACTGCCAGGGCGGCAACGTGTACGCCTCGCTGCACACCGGCACGACCGCGTGGTACATCCTGGCCGCCAGCCGCATCGACCCTCTTTCCAGCGTCCCCATCCCGGCGCAGCCGCACAACAGGAGCCCGGCGAATGCCCCGGTCGAGCGATTATCCTTACTAGGAGTTACACAGAAGCGGCATAGTGTTATATTTGATCGGGGACGCGGGCCGGTCTAGCTGAGCGGGCTGGTGGAATCCACTGGGCCAGTGGGCTCAGCCGGTCGGCAGCAGGCTGGCGACCAGTTTGGCCTGGCCCGCCACCTTGCCCGCGGTGTTGCTCACCTTGCTGCTGGCCTTGCCCGTCCGGGCCGCGGCCTTGCCGGTCACCCGGGCCGTCTTGGTGACCAGGGACGCTTCGCGGCGGGCGGTCCTGGCCGCGTGCCGCCCACGCCAGGCCAGCGACGGGCTGCCGCCGGTGTCCGCGGCCGCGATCAGCAGGCCGCCCATCATGGTGAGGTTCTTGAGGAAGTGGATCCGCTGCTGGGCGCGTTCCTGCTTGTCCGCTACCTCCCAGAACCGGTGCCCGGCCAGGGTGGTGGGCACCAGGGTGCCCGCCAGCGCCAGCGCGGACAGCCGCGGGAACCAGCCTGCCGCCAGCATGGAGCCCGCGACGGCCTGGACGGCGCCGTTGAGGCGTACCGCCTGCTCGGTCTCGCTGGGCACCCCCGGCACGCGGTCCCGCACCGGCCGGACCACCGGTTCGGCCGCCGGGGTCACCCGCTCCGGCCGCCGCCAGGTCTCATAGCCCTGGATCACGAAGATGGAGCCCAGCATGGGGCGCGCGATGAATCGAAGTACGGTCATGGGCGCCCCACTGCCCATCCCGGCGGCGCTATAACCTCCGCCTTCCGCGGCGGCGTGCACGGCCGTTTCCGCCATGCACACCGCCGCCGAGGAACGCGGCGGTCATGCCGTCGGGACGGGGCCTTCCGGCTTGGGGCTGAACAGCGCGAACATGCTGCCGTTGGGGTCGGCGAGGTAAGCGACGGCCATGCCGTCCCCCATCGTCATCGGCGCGACGATGACCTTGCCGCCGAGTTCCTCGGTCCGGGCGCAGGTCGCCGGGACGTCGTCCACCTTGACGACGAACACCGCGTAGGGCGGGATGTTGCCGCCGGTGTGGAAGATCCCGCCGGAAGGCCCCGCCGCGCCTGCGGCGGTGATCAGCGTGTATCCGTCGTCCGGGGCGAAAGTCCAGCCGAACAGCGGGCCGTAGAAGGCCTGGGCGGCCTCGACGTCGGGGGCGCCGATCTCGAACCAGGCGACGGTATTGCTAGCCGGTGCAGGCATGAGGTTCTCCTCCTGATGAATGAACGGGTCAGGAAAGAGCCTGCCGGGCGGCCGCGACACCGTTATGTCGGTGTTTCCGGAGGAGTTTCCGGCGGGCGTCCGGCGCGCCGTATCTTCCCGGGCCCGGGGGCTACGGCTCAGGTGTGCAGTTCCGGACGGCGGACCAGGGAGTCCGGGATGTCCACTTCAAGATCGTTGTAGCCGCGCTGTGGTGCCTGCTCACCGGTGTCGGTGACGCCCCGGATCCGGTCCACCCGGAACGCCCGGCCACCGCGGCGCAGCCGGCACCAGGCCAGCAGGTACCACTGGCTGCGGGTGGCCGCGAACGCGACCGGCTCCACCTCGCGGACCGTTACCTGGTCCTTCCGGTCCGCGTATTCCAGCCGGAGTACGTGACCGGCGGTGATAGCTTCCTGGATGGCCAGCGGGACGCTGGCCGGCGGCCGCCCGGCCCGGGCGGGCACGGCGGTGTCCGGTGCCGCGGCGGGCAGGCTGATCAGCCGGATCCGGTCCAGCAGCCGCGCCGCCTCCGTGGCCTGCGCCGCGGACGCGGACGCGAGCACCTTGCGCAGCGCGCTGCGGGTCGCGGCGGCGAACGGGGTGGCCTCGTCCCGGGCCAGGGCCACGGCGATCGCCGCCATCTCGGCCGCCGTGAAGTTGACCGGCGGGAGGGTCAGCGTCTTGTCGATGACGTAGCCGCCGGCCCGCCCCGTCTCGGCATAGATCGGCACGCCCGATTCCTGCAGGGCGAGAATGTCCCGCTCGATGGTCCGGGTGCTGACCTCGTACCGCTGGGCCAGCTGCCGGGCCGACCGCGGGCGCGGCGCCACGGCCCGCAGTTCCTCGACCAGCGCGTAGAGCCGGTCAGTCCGGTTCATGCTGCCGCACGTTACCGCCCCGCACCGACATTCACGGTGTCCGGCCGGAACCGGACCGGCCGACCCGGACCGGCCTGACCCGGACCGGCCTGACCCGGACTGGCCTGCCGGGCCGCGTGCCGCGGCTAGCTTTCCGCGCGCAGCACGTCGAGGGAGTGACTGAGGTCGTCCGGGTAGCCGCTGCTGAACTCGACCCGGTGACCGTCCGCCGGATGCTCGAAGCCCAGCCGGACCGCGTGCAGCCACTGCCTGGTCAGGCCCAGGTGCGCGGCGAACACCGGGTCCGCGCCGTACTGCCGGTCCCCGGCACACGGGTGGCGCAGCGCGGCCATGTGCACCCGGATCTGGTGTGTCCGCCCGGTTTCCAGCTCGACCTCGGCCAGGCTGGCGCCGCGGAACGCCTCCAGCGTGTCGTAGTGCGTGACGCTGGGGCGGCCGCCGGCTATCACCGCGAACCGGCCATCCCCGGACGGGTGCCGCCCGATCGGCGCGTCGATGGTGCCGCGCAGCGGGTCCGGGTGGCCCTGCACCAGGGCGTGGTAGCGCTTGTCCACCTCACGGTCGCGGAACGCCTGCTTGAGCACGCTGTAGGCGCGCTCGCTCTTGGCCACCACCATCAGCCCGGTGGTGTTGGCGTCGAGCCGGTGCACGACGCCCTGGCGCTCGGCCGCGCCGCTGGTGGCGACGGTGTGCCCGGCAGCGAGCAGCCCCTCGATCACGGTCGGGCCGGTCCAGCCCGGAGTCGGATGGGCGGCCACTCCACGCGGCTTGTCCACCACGATGATGTCGGCGTCCTCGTACACCACGGCCAGGCCGGGCACGGCCCGGGGCACCGGGACCGCGGCGGTGGGCGGGGCGGGCAGCGTCACGTCGAGCCACTCCCCCGCGGGGACCCGGTCGGACTTGGCCGCGGCCCGGCCGCCGACGAGGACCTGGCCCTCACTGATCAGCTCCGCGGCGCTCGCGCGGGACAGCCCGAACATCCGGGCCAGCGCGGCGTCGAGCCGTTCACCATCCAGGCCCTCGGGGACGGGCACCCGCCGCTGGCCCGGCCCGGTCACCTGCTGCCGTCTTCGGCTGGGCCCCGCGCGCCACCGCCGGTGGAGAAGGAGGCCCCGTCCGGCGGCCGGGACGGGGGCACCTGCGGCGCGCCCTGACGGCCTCCCTGCAGGGACACGCCGCGCGCCGCCAGCAGCACCGCCAGCACGCCCCCGCAGACGATGCAGGAGTCGGCCACGTTGAACACCGGCCAGTGCGGCAGCTGGATCCAGTCCACCACGTGCCCGCGGAACGGCCCCGGTGACCGGAAGATCCGGTCACCCAGGTTGCCGGCCGCCCCGCCGAGCAGCAGCCCGAGCGTGATCGCCCAGGAGACGCTGCGCAGCCGCCGCGCGGTCCGCAGGATGGCGATGATGACCCCGACCGCAATCACGCTGAACACAAAGGTCATGGAGGTGCCGATGCTGAACGCCGCCCCGCTGTTGCGCAGCACCCGGAGCGTGAGCAGCCCGCCGAGCAGCCGGATGGGCGCCCGGTCCGACAGCGTGGCGACCACGATCGTCTTGGATACCAGGTCGGCGACGAGCACGCAGGCAGCAACGATGAGCAGCAGGCCGATCCGCCGCGGCCGCTGCGCGGAGGCCGGATCGCCCGGAGTGAGGGAGTCGTTCAGCGCCGTTCCTCGCGTTGCTTGCAGGCCACGCACAGCGTGGCACGGGGAAACGCCTGCAGCCGCGCCTTCCCGATGGCCTGGCCGCAGGACTCGCACACACCGTAGCTGCCGTCGCTGATCCGCGACAGTGCCCGCTCGGTCTGGGCCAGCAACTCGCGGGCCTGCTGGGTCAGCGCCAGCTCGTGTTCCCGCTGGAACGTCTTGGCCCCGGCGTCGGCCGAGTCGTCCCCCGCATCGCCGACCGCGTCACCGAGCCGGTCCGCGATCTCGGCCTCCGCCGTGGAGATATCCCCGCGCAGCCCGGCCGCCTCGGCTTCCAGTTCCTTGCGGACTTCAGCCAGTTCCTGCTCGGTCCAAGGCTCTTCACCAGGCCGGACAGCGAGAGCGGCGGCACCCGAACGTGCGGCTGCTGTCATCTCGGCCCCCTTATGCGTGATATGTCCACTAGTCAGCTGCCACCAATCGATCTTGACTGCGGGCAGTCACCGGAGAATAGATCGGCCTGCCTGCGACTGCAAACACATCTGGCCGCGGCGATAATCCGCAAGCCCGCGGCCTGCGCCGGGCCGCCGGTGACGGCCGGCGCAGCGCTGGCCCGCGGCCCCCTGGCCGCGGCGGCCGTGCCGCGCCAGGAATGTCCCCTGCCGCGGGGAGACGGAAACCCGCGGAAACCCGGTCGGCCGCTGCGCCACGATCCGCTATCGTTAACTGTCTGCACGGTGATGATGGGGACAGCTGCCGCTGAACGCGGCCAGGAGCGACCCGGGGATGGTGCGAGCCCGGGGGCAGGCCCAGTGGACCAGATCACCCCCGGAACCGCCGGAAGAACCGCGCTGGCCCGCACCCACGGGCCGCGCTCAGTAGAACCGGCGCGCAGGCACAAGTGAGCGGGCCGCGCGCCGCCCCCCGGGGCGGATGACTCGGCCAAGGAGGGTGGTACCGCGGGGCCGCCGCCGGCGAGCCTCGTCCCTCCACGCGAAGCCGCGCGCACCAGGTGGCAGCACACCCCCTGGCGCGCGCCCCGCCGGAGGACCACCCACCGTGTCACACGAACCCCAGCCGCGGCACACCGGTTACTTCCCGGACCTGCCCTCGGCCATCGACCTGCCCGCCATGGAGCATGACGTGCTGGCACGGTGGGAGGACGGCAAGTTCTTCGAGCGCTCCCTGGACGCCACCGCGGGCCGCCCGCGGTGGACGTTCTACGAGGGGCCGCCGACCACCAACGGCATGCCCGGCGTGCACCACATCGAGGCGCGGGTGTTCAAGGACGTGTTCCCCCGGTTCAAGACCATGCAGGGGTTCCACGTCCCGCGGCAGGCCGGCTGGGACTGCCACGGCCTGCCGGTCGAGGTGGCGGTGGAGCGGGAACTCGGGCTGTCCGGCAAGAAGGCGATCGAGAGCTACGGCATCGCCGAGTTCAACGCCCGCTGCCGTGAGTCGGCGCAGCGGCACGTGGACGCCTTCGAGGAACTGACCATCCGGCTCGGCTACTGGGTGGACCTGCCGCACGCCTACCGGACGATGGACACCAGCTACATCGAGTCGGTGTGGTGGTCGCTCAAGCAGATCTTCGACAAGGGGCTGCTGGTCAAGGACTTCCGGATCAGCCCGTACTGCCCGCGCTGCGAGACTCCGCTGTCGGACCACGAGATGGGCCAGCCGGACGTGTACCGGATCGTCTCCGATCCCGCGGTTACCGTCCGCTTCCCGCTGGCCAGCCTGCCGGCCGGCGCGAACCCGCTGCTGAACGGCGCGGACCTGCTGGTGTGGACGACCACGCCGTGGACCCTGGTGTCCAACACGGCGGTGGCCGTGCACCCGGACGAGAGCTACGCGGTGGTCCGCAAGCCCGGCGACGGCGACACCGTGGTGGTGGCCGAGAAACTCGCGTCCCGGGTACTCGGCGAGGGCTGGCACGTGATGGCCACGGTGCCGGGCTCCGAGCTGGTCGGGGCGACCTACCGGCCGCCGCTGCGCCTGGTCGAGATCCCGGGCGCGCACCGGGTGGTGCCGGGCGCCTTCGTCACCACCGAGGACGGCACCGGCCTGGTCCACCTGGCGCCGGCCTTCGGCGCGGACGACATGGAGACCAGCCGCGCCCACGGCCTGCCGGTGGTCAACCCGGTGCGGCCGGACGGCCATTTCGAGGAATGGATCCCGCTGGTCGGCGGGATGTTCTTCAAGCAGGCCGACGAGCCGCTGGTCCGTGACCTGGCCGACCGGGGGCTGCTGTTCCGGGTCGACCAGTACGAGCACAGCTACCCGCACTGCTGGCGGTGCCACACCCCGCTGCTCTACTACGCGCTGCCGTCCTGGTACATCCGGACCACCCAGATCAAGGACCAGCTGCTGGCCGAGAACGAGCGGACCAACTGGCAGCCGCCCACCATCAAGCACGGCCGGTACGGCGAGTGGCTGCGCAACAACGTGGACTGGGCGCTGTCCCGGACCCGGTACTGGGGCACCCCGCTGCCGGTCTGGGAGTGCGGTGAGGAGCACCTGACCTGCGTGGAATCCCTCGCCGAGCTGAGCGAGCTGGCCGAGGCGCGACCTGTCGGAGCTGGACCCGCACCGGCCCTACGTGGACGCGGTCACGCTGCGCTGCCCCGAGTGCGGCGGCGAGGCGCGCCGGGTGCCCGAGGTGATCGACGCCTGGTACGACTCCGGGTCGATGCCGTTCGCCCGGCTCGGCGCCCCCTGGCATAACCAGCAGCAGTTCGTGGAGTCCTACCCGGCCCAGTTCATCTGCGAGGCGATCGACCAGACCCGGGGCTGGTTCTACTCGCTGATGGCGGTGGGCACCCTGGTGTTCGGCCGGTCGTCCTACGAGAACGTGGTCTGCCTGGGCCTGGTGGTGGACGAGACCGGGCGCAAGATGAGCAAGCACCTGGGCAACGTGCTGGAGCCGTTGCCGCTGATGGAGGCGCACGGCGCGGACGCGGTCCGCTGGTTCTTCGCCGCGTCCGGCTCCCCCTGGTCCACCCGGCGGATCGGCGACTCCACGCTGGACGAGATCGTCCGCAAGGTGCTGCTCACCTACTGGCACACCGTGTCCTTCCTGGTGCTGTACGCCAACGCGGCGGCCGAGCAGGGCCGGGCCTGGAGCCCGGCGCAGCTCGGTGACGCTCCCCCGCCCAGCGCCCGGCCGCTGCTGGACCGCTGGCTGCTCAGCGAACTGCACGCCACGACCGGCGAGGTCACCGCCCACCTGGAGAGTTTCGACACTGCCGCGGCCGGGCGGCGGCTGGCCGCGTTCATCGACGACCTGTCGAACTGGTACGTGCGCCGGTCCCGGCGGCGGTTCTGGGACGGCCCGGGCGGCCCGGACGGCGACGCGGCGTTCGCCACCCTGTACGAGTCCCTGCACGTGCTGACCCGGCTGATGGCGCCGATCACCCCGTTCCTCACCGACCACGTGTGGTCGGCACTGCGCGGCCCGGACGACCCGGAGTCGGTGCACCTGGCGGCCTGGCCGGCGGCCGAGCCCCGCGCTGATCGACGCGGGCCTGTCCGCGCAGATGGCCCTGACCCGCCGGCTGGTGGAACTGGGCCGCTCGGCCCGGTCCGCCGCCTCGGTCCCGGTCCGGCAGCCGCTGCCGCGCGCCGTGGTCAGCGCGCCCGGGTTCGACGGCCTGGCCCCGGAACTGCGCGACGAGATCGCCCAGGAACTCAACGTGCGCTCCCTGGAGCCGATGGCGGCGGTCGGTGCCGACCTGGTCGACTACGTGGTGAAGCCGAACTTCCGGGCCCTCGGCCGCCGGTTCGGCAAGGGCACCCAGGCCGTCGCGGCGGCGATCGCCGCCGCGGATCCGGCCGGGCTGGCGGCCGAGCTGCGCGGGGAAGGGAAGATCTCGGTCGTGGTGGAGGGCACGCCGGTCGCGCTGAGCGCGGACGAGGTGATCGTGACGCAGACACCGAGGTCCGGCTGGACGGTGGCGGCCGACGCGGGCGAGACGGTGGCGATCGAGGTCACCATCACCCCGGAACTGCGCCGCGAGGGACTGGCCCGGGACGTCATCCGGCTGGTTCAGGAGGCGCGGAAGAACGACGGGCTGCACGTGAGCGACCGGATCACGGTCCGCTGGGAAACGCCGGACCCGGAACTGGCCGCGGCACTGACCGAGCACGGGGCGCTGATCGCCGCCGAGATCCTGGCCGACGACTTCGGCGCCGGATCCCTCGCATCCAGCCCAACGGATGGTAGCGGGCGCACTGCCCACCAGCACACCGACGCCGACCTGGGCCTGACCTTCTGGCTGGCCCGCGCCTGACCCACCGGCGGCTGGGGTGCCGCGCCACCCCAGCCCGGGCCGGCCGCGGACCGGCGCGGGGTCAGCTGGCGGCGAGCTGATCGGGCTGGCAGGCGCGGCACGCCGCGAACTTGGCCTCCTCGGCGGCCTGCCTGGTCATGACCTCAAGGTCGTCGTCGCCCAGGAACCGGATCAGGATGCACCCGCTGCGGTGATACCGGGCTACCCCGGGCACGACCGTCACCGTGACCTGGCCCGGCCGGCGTCGGCCCCGGCCGGCTCGGCGCCCGGCCGGCTCGGCGGTCCCGGCTCGGCGTCCCGGACGGCTCGTCCTCACTGGACGGCGTGCACGTTTCATCCTCGCCCGTAGCCGCCTCACCGGCCGCAGGCGTCGTGGCGGGCTCGGCTGCCTCACCGTCAACAGCGTCGTGGCTCAGCGGGCTCGGCTGCCTCACCGTCGACAGCCGCCGCAGGCTCACCGGACTGATCCGCCTCGTCGGCCTCGGTGGGCTCCGCGGCCTCGGCGGGACCGGCGGCCTCGGCGGGACCGGCGGCCTCGGGCTCCGCGGAGTCGGCGGGCTCGGCGGGACCGGCGGGCTCGGGCTCCGCGGCCTCGGCGGGCTCCGCGGCCTCGGCAGGCTCGGCGGGCTCGGGCTCCGCGGCATCGGCGGGCTCCGCGGCGTCGGCGGGCTCCGTCGGCGCTCGGCGGGCTCCGGAGCCTCGGCACGGCGTCTCGTGGCCGCGGGCGTCTCGGCGCCTGCGGGGGCGGGCGCGTCGCGCAGCGCGGCGGTCAGGGTGTCCGCGGCGGGAGCGGCGGGCAGGAACCCGGCCCCGGCCGGCTCGGACGCGGCATCGGCCAGGTCCGGCTCCGCCCCCTCGCCTGCTGGCGTCGCGGCTGCCGCCGGCTCCGCCGCGGCAGGCGGCATCGCCCCGCTGTCCGGCTGGGGCAGCGAGATCGTCCAGCTCATCTGCGCGGGGGTAAGGCCCTGGCGCCGGTACGCGGCCGGCTGCCACAGGTCCCCGCTGGAACCGGTCTGGTCCGGTCCCGGCGCCGTGGCGCCCGGGCGGGCAGGCCGCCGGCGCGGCAGTCCGGAACTCGTGGACCCGACGGGCTCACCGGAATCGGCCGGCCCGGAGCCTTCCCCGGCCCGCCCTGGTCCGCCTCCCGTGCTGGATCGTCACGTCCAGGCCGCGCGGCCGTCTCCGGGGAGGCGGGCACCGCGGAGGGAAGTGGGGTGGCGGGTGAGGTGCGGCCGCGGGTGAGGCGCGGCCGCCGGTGGGGGCGGAGTCCCGGATGAGGCCGTGGCCCGGGACGGGAAGGCAGGATCGCCGAAGCCAGGCGGCCGCTCCGGCCCGTCCGGCCATCCGGTGCCCGACGACCCTCGCGGCTCGCCCGGCCAGGCCGGGACGGCCGGCTCGACCGGTTCGGGGGGAAGCGGGAACTCCGCGGCCGGCCAGGCCAGGTCACCAGTGTCCCGCTTGCCCGCTGACTCGAGTTCCTCGGCGACCCGCTCCCACAGGTCATCGGGTGGGGCCGGGTGGCCTGAGCTGGCGGCGACCGGGTGAACTGGGTGGGCTGGGCCTGCCCCCGCCGGGGCCTGGCCGGGGCGCCCGCCCGTGTCCTTGCGCCGCGGCCGCCGCTCTTCCCGGTGCCCGGGACGCTTGTCCTCGCGCCCCGGCCGGCGGTCTTCCCGGCGGGAGCGGTCCCCGCGATCTGGCCGGCCCGGCGGTGGCGTCACCGTCCCGGGCTCACCCGCCGGGTGAGCGGCGGCCAGCGCCGCCGCCGGTTCCGGCTGGCCGGCTCCGGCCGGGGAGCCTGCCCCCGCCGCGGCGGGGGCGGATTCCGCTCCCGGAACCACGTCCCCGCGCTGTCACCGCTGCTGGCACGTCCCCGGACGGCCCTGCAGCCGCCGGCCGGAGCGCCGTTCCCGGCGCCGTCCCGGCCGCGGGCACCCGGCTCTCGCTGCCGAAGATCTCGGCCCAGTGCCTGACGACACCCACGGCCAGCAGCACCGCGGACACCAGGCAGACCCCGATGGCCACGTAGACCAGCAGCAGGCTGCTCGCAGCGACCCCCGCAGCGAGCAAGCCGATCGCCAGGGCAACCAGGAGGGCACTGAACTTGATCACGTGTGCTCTCCGCAGGCCGTGCGGATCATGCTGCTCTCAACCGGGGATGGAGACGCTGCTGGGTTGTGGGCTTGGTGAACGGCTAACTGGTTAGCGGTGGTCGTGCGGTGACGCATCGGACGGGTGGAATCCACCACCGTGCGACACCGGCTCCGGCGCGCCCGCGTAGGCACTGGCGATCGACGGCTGGCCGTTCCGGGCCTCCAGGCGGGACATGCCGGACACCGAGGAGTCAGCCCCGCCGCCCATGGCCGGGAAGGCACCGCTGTCGGTAGCGCCTGCCTCGAGGTCCCGCATCTGGCCTTCCAGGTACGCCTTGAGCCTGCTGCGGTACTCGCGCTCGAAGGCACGCAGGTCATCGACCCGGCGCTCCAGTTCCTCGCGCTGCTGCACCAGCGAGCCCATGGCCTGGCGGTGCCGCTCCTGAGCATCCCGCTCCAGGCTCTCGGCCCGTGCCCGCGCATCACTGGTGATCTGCTCGGCCTGGCGCCGCGCCTTGCCCAGGATGTCGTCCGCCTCACGGCGGGCCCGGCCAAGCGTCTCGTCGGCCTCACGCCGCGCGTCGGCGATCGCCTGGTCGGCGGTCTGCTGCGCCAGCGCCAGCACCCGGGCGGCCGTGTCCATGTTGTCCTCGACCGGCATCATCCGCGGCGGCTCGGGCATGCGCTCCGGCTCGGGCTGCCGGGGTGGCTCAGGCGCCATCATCTCAGGAGACGGGTCGGCGAGCGGCGAGCTGAGCGCGGACATTGGAACCTTGCCGCCGCGCAGGCTTTCCGCCAGCTTGGCCCGGAGTTCTTCGTTCTCCTGGATCAGCCGGTCCAGCTCGACCTCGACCTCGTCGAGGAAGGCGTCAACCTCTTCCTCGTCGTAGCCGGGCCGGAGCCTGGTGGTACTGAACTGCTTGTTCCGCACATCCGCGGGCGTCAGCGGCATCCTGTCTCCTCGGCACGCTTGAACGGTGTTCCTGTCGGACGCTACCCGTATCAGAGCAGCTGCACGGCCTGCATCGCGAAAATGACCACGAAGAAGAGCACCATGAAGCTGAGGTCCAAGGCCACACTACCGAGCCGGAGCGTCGGTATGTATCGCCTTAGCAATCTCAGCGGGGGGTCCGTCGCTGTGAAGATGATCTCAGCGATGACGAGCACGAAGCCGCGGGGGGTCCACGATCTCGAGAAAGCCTGTATCCAGCTGAGGATCAGCCTCCCAAGCAGAAGCACGAGATAGATCGAGAGTATGTAGAACAGAACGATCTTTACAATCGCCACATCCCTGCCCTGCCTTCACGGACGCCGGGATGACCATCGCGGGCGCCGTTGCCTGGCGCCCGTCACCGAGCGTGTTCACTAGTGCGCGTCTAACTCTGGTTGAAGAACCCTCGTTCAGCTATCCGCGCCTTGTCCTCCGCCGTCACCTCGACGTTGGCCGGACAGAGCAGGAACACCCTGTTGGTCACCCGGTCGATGCTCCCGTGCAGTCCGAAGATCAGCCCGGCCGCGAAGTCGACGAGGCGCTTGGCGTCACTGTCGACCATCTCAGTCAGGTTCATGATCACCGGAGTGCCCTCACGGAAATGCTCTCCGATGGTACGGGCTTCATTGTACGTGCGCGGGTGCAACGTGGTGATGCGCGCCAGATCGGTCGCATGGGTGGTCACCGGGGCCTGAGTGGCGGTCCGGGAAGCTGCGGGGGGCGGCTCGGCGGCGAACTCGACCCGCCCGGCGCGAACCGCGGTGCGCTCCGGCTCGGGCTCGGGCTCCTCGTGCTCAAGTGGCTCACCGTACTCGTCGTACTCCTCATAGGAGTCATAGCCGTCGTCATATCGCGGATCGTCCTCGACAAGGCCGAGGTAGACCGCCATCTTGTGCATCGCGCCGGCCATCGGTCAGCCCTCCGTACATCTGTCGCGCAGCCCCGCTGCGTCGGACATTACCTGACGAAGCCCGGCCTGCCTCCGAGCAACGCCGTACCGACCCGCACGTGTGTCGCGCCTGCCGCGATGGCGTCTTCCAGGTCGCCGCTCATCCCCGCCGAGATCATCACCGCGCCCGGGTGCACCGCACGGACCTGCGCGGCGATCCGGGCCAGCCGCTCGAAGGCGGCGAGCGGCTCGGCCTCGGCCGGCGCCACCGCCATCACGCCGCCGAGGATCAGGCCCTCCTCGCCGGCTACCGCGTCCGCGACCGTCATCACCTGCCGGGCGGGCACCCCGCCACGACGCGGATCGTCGTCCAGGCTGACCTGGACCAGGCAGCGGAGGGTGCGGCCCGCCCGGCGCGGCCGCGGTGCCGAGCGCCCGGGCCAGCCGGAGCCGGTCCACCGACTGCACCACGCGGGCGTAGCGGACCACGCTGGCTGCCTTGTTGGTCTGCAACTGGCCGACGAAATGCCAGGTCAGGGGGGGTTGCAGTGCGGCCAGCGCGGCCGCCTTGGGTGCCGCCTCCTGATCCCGGTTCTCCCCCACATCGCGCACCCCCAGCCCGGCCAGCAGCCGGACGTCGCTGGCCGGGAAGGTCTTGGTGATGGCGATCAGCGTGATCCCGGCGGGGTCACGCCCCGCCGCCTGGCAGGCCGCCCCGATCCGGGACCGGACCGCAGCCAGCGATGCCGCGATCTCGGCGGCGCGCCCGCCGTCCGGCTCGGCGGCCCGGCCCGTCACTTACTTGAGGAAGTCCGGCACATCGAGCTCGTCGTCCTCCTCGAACACCACCGAGCGGCGCCGGGTGGTGGCCGCGTCGAACACCCGCGCCGCGGCCACGGCGTCGGGCCGCGGCCGGGGCGGCACCGTCTCGTCATGCGCCGGGCGGGGGGACGGCACGCTGTCCGCGCCCTCATCCGCCTGGTCCGCCGGGACGCCCAGGTCGGTGGACGGCTCGGGCCCGTCGTCCGGCCCGGGATCAGTGGCCGGGCCGCCGGCCACGTCGGCGGCCTGGGTCCGCGGCGCCGTCCGCGGCCCAGCCATCCGAGCCCCAGCTTTCCGAGGCAGCCACGGCCGGCGGCCGCCTCGGCCGGAGCCGGGGGCGTGACCGGGGCGGCTGCCACCGGGACCTGCAGCGGGGCCGCCGCCGAGGTCCGGTAACTGTCCGCAGCGGGCGCGGCGGTCGTGGTCCGGTAGCTGCCGGCCGGCACGGACGGGCTGTCGGCGGAGAACCCGGCCGCGACCCGCGGCAGCCGGCTGGCCCGGGAACCGCCCTCGTCGAAGCCGGCCGCGATCACGGTGACCCGGACCTCGTCGCCGAGCGCGTCGTCGATGACCGCGCCGAAGATGATGTTCGCCTCCGGCGCGGCGGAGTTCGAGACCAGCTGGGCGGCCTCATTGATTTCAAAGAGACCCAGGTCAGAGCCGCCCTGGATAGACAGGAGGACGCCGTGGGCGCCGTCGATACTGGCCTCCAGCAATGGGCTGGAGATCGCCATCTCGGCGGCCGCGACACTCCGGTCGTCGCCCCGGGAGGAGCCGATTCCCATCAGCGCCGAGCCCGCCCCGGACATGACCGATTTTACGTCCGCGAAGTCCAGGTTGATGAGGCCGGGCGTGGTGATGAGGTCGGTGATCCCCTGCACACCGGAGAGCAGCACCTGATCGGCCGCCTTGAACGCGTCGAGCACGCTGACGTGCCGGTCCGAGATGGACAGCAGCCGGTCGTTGGGAATAACGATCAGCGTGTCCACCTCGTTGCGCAGCCGTTCGATGCCCAGCTCGGCCTGGGAGGCACGCCGCTTGCCCTCGAAACCGAAGGGCCGGGTGACGACGCCAATGGTCAGCGCGCCGAGGGACCGGGCCACGTTCGCCACGATCGGCGCGCCCCCGGTCCCGGTGCCGCCGCCCTCACCGGCGGTGACGAACACCATGTCGGCACCCTTGATGACTTCCTCGATCTCCTCGCGGTGATCCTCCGCCGCGCGGGCGCCCACTTCCGGGTTCGCACCCGCGCCGAGACCCCGGGTGAGTTCGCGGCCGACGTCCAGCTTGACGTCGGCGTCGCTCATGAGCAAGGCCTGGGCGTCCGTGTTGATCGCGATGAACTCAACGCCTTTGAGCCCCTCTTCGATCATCCGGTTCACGGCATTGACGCCGCCCCCACCGATACCGACGACCTTGATGACCGCCAAATAGTTCTGCGGTGCTGCCACGAGGAGGGCCCTTTCCGCTCGTTTGCCTCTGTCGTGTTCCGGCTCGCCGCTATTACGGCCGGAGAGAGCGCCCTTTCCTGGAAACCGCCACCGAAGCAAAAGCCTCAGCAGCCTGCCGAAATACGCCCCGAATTTCTCCGGCTGGGCATCTTCCGCGATTTCCAGTGAGTCAACCCTCACTCTCAAGTTGAGATTTACAGTTATGTCATCCTGCCGATTGATACGGACAGTAGGGTTACGCGGGACCAGGGTCAACTAGACACGCGCGAACCGGGCCGGCGTGTCGTCGGCGCCCCGGGCGGTGCATGCTGCCGGTCATCCGCTGGTCACCGCCGTGCCCGGCGCGCTCACGTCATAGTGCCGGGCATGCGTGCGCATCAGCAGGGCAAGTTCCCGCGCCTTGGCGGCGGGCCGGTCGGTGCCGCCCCACACGATGGTGACCCCGGAGCGGAGCGTGAGAGTCACGCCGGTGGCGCTGGGCGCCTGGACGGCGCGCAGCGACCGGGCCAGCGAGCGCGGCAGTTCCGTCACGACCACCGCGGCGGCGTGCACCGCCGGGCTGCCGCGCAGCGCGCTGACCGGCGTGCCAGCCGGCACGCTCAGCAGGGGCAGGCCAGCCGGCGGCGCGGTGGCGGGCTCCACCGCGACTCCGTACTTGTCGATCAGCTGATAACCGCCGCCGCTGGTCACCGCGAGCACGGGGGTGCGCTCGGTGACCACGATCGTCACCCGGTCCGGCCACTGCACGGCGACCCGCGCGGACTGCACCTGGCGGATCCGCTCTACGCGGCGCGCCGCCGCCGCGCCGTCCACCCGGACCAGCGGCAGGCCGAGCGGGATGCCCGCGGCGGCGCGCACGTCAGCCTGGCTCACCAGGTGGGTCCCGGTCACCTGGACGACCGCGCACCACGAAGAAGCGGGAGTCCAGCAGCGCCCAGGCCACCCCGGCCACGATGGCCACCGCGGCCAGCACGAAGAACACCGCGCGCCACGGCTGCCGCCCGGATCTGGCCGTCCCGCCCGGCCCCGCTGCCCCGGCGCCAGGCCCGGCTGCGGCGCCGGCGGGCGCCCCGCCCGCCCAGGCCGGCTGCGGCCCGGTCTCCTCGGCGGCCCAGGCCGCCGGCCCCCGGGCGGCTGCGCCCCGGCTGGCTTCCGGGTCATCCTGGCTGCCCCCCGCGGGCCCGCAGCGCGGCGAGGACCGGCTCGCCCAGCGCCGTGACACTGCCGGCGCCCATGGTCAGCACCAGGTCACCGGGCTTCGCGGTGGCGGCCACCGCGGCGGGCACCGCGGCCGTGTCCGGCACGAACCTGGCCTGCCCGCCCGGCACGGCACGGGACACGAGTTCCCCGGTCACCCCGGGCTCCGGGTCCTCCCGCGCCGGGTACACGTCCAGCACGAGAACCTCATCCGCCAGCCCGAGGGCGGCCCCGAACTCGGTCGCGAAGATCCGGGTCCGGCTGAACAGGTGCGGCTGGAAGATCGCGATGACCCGGCCGCCCTCGGCGATGTCCCGGGCGGCGGTCAGGTCGGCGGCCAGCTCCGTCGGGTGATGGGCGTAGCTGTCCAGCACCCGCACGCCGTCCGCCTCGCCCTTCAGTTCCAGCCGCCGCCGCGCGCCGCGGTAGGCAGCCAGCCCCCGGGCGGCCTGATCCGCCGGGAACCCCAGCTCGGCGCAGGTCGCCAGCACCGCAGTGGCGTTGAGCGCGTTGTGGCGGCCGGGGACGCGGAGCCGCACCCGGGTGACGGCGCCGCCCGCGCCGGCCGGCCCGCTGACGTCGAAGCTCACCGTCATGCCGCGCGGCGTCACGCCGGTGAGCCGGTAGTCCGCGCCGGCCGACTCGCCGTAGGTGCGTACCCGCAGCGGCAGCGCGCGGGCGGCGTCGGCCAGCGCCCGGGCGCCCGGGTCGTCGGCGCAGGCGACCAGCAGTCCGCCCGGCGCGATGCGCGCGGCGAACTCCCCGAACGCCGCCTCGATCTCGGCCAGGCCCGGGTAGTTGTCCAGGTGATCCGCTTCCACGCAGGTCACCACGGCCGCGTCCGGGGAGAGCATGAGGAACGAGCCGTCGCTCTCGTCCGCCTCGGCGACGAACAGCTCGCCGCTGCCCACGTCGGCACCGCGGCCGGTCTCGGCCAGGATGCCGCCGATCACGTAGGACGGATCGGCCCCGCACTCGCGGAGCACGGTGGTGAGCATCGAGGTGGTGGTGGTCTTGCCGTGCGTGCCCGCCACCGCGACCGAGCGGCGGCCGAGCATGACCGAGGCCAGCGCGGCCGCACGGTGCAGCACCCGGAGCCCGCGCTCCCGGGCCGCCGCCAGTTCCGGGTTGTCCGGCCGGATCGCGGAGGAGACGACGAGGGTGTCCGCCGCGCCGAGGTGCGCGGCGGCGTGCCCCACGTGGACCTCCGCGCCGAGCGCCGCCAGCTCGCTGAGCAGGTCTGAGCGGGCCGCGTCGCTGCCGGAGACCGGCACGCCCCGGCTCAGCATGATCCGGGCGATGCCGGACATGCCCGCGCCGCCGATGCCGGTGAAGTGGACCCGGCCCAGGTCCTCCAGCGGGACCGGGTCCATCGGGGTCACCAGGCCCATGTCACCTGCTTCCGTCGCTGCCTCATGCCCGGTGCCCGCCCCGGCCGCTGTCCGGCCCCGGGCCGCCGTACTCGCCGTACTGCCCAGGCGCGGCCGGGCCGCTGCCGTACGGGCCGCTGCCGTAGGCACCCCTGTCGTACGGGGCGCTGTCGTACGGGGCGCTGTCGTACGGGCCGCTGTCGTGGGGGGCGCCCCCGTACGGGCCCGGGGCCGCCGGGCCCCCCGGGTACCGGCCCGCGCCGGCCGCCTGGCTCGCGGCCCGGTCCCGGATGATCCCGAGGACCTCGGCCGCAAGCTGGTCGTCGGTGTCCCGGTGGCCTATGCTCGCGGCGGCCTGCGACATGGCCGCCACCAGTTGCGCGTCGACCAGGACCGGCAGCAGGTCGGAGCGGATCCAGTCGGCGCTCAGGTCGGCGTCGGCGACGATCAGGCCGCCGCCGGCCGCCTCGATGGGCAGCGCGTTGAGCCGCTGCTCGCCGTTGCCGTGCGGCAGCGGCACGTAGACCGCGGGCAGCCCGACGGCGGTGAGCTCGGCGCAGGTCATCGCGCCGCTGCGGCAGACCGCGAAGTCGGCCGCGGCGTAGGCGAGGTCCATCCGGTCCACGTAGGGCAGCGTGACGTACGGCGGGCCGCCCGGCGGCAGCTGGACCTGGATGTCACTGCGCGGCCCGAGGATGTGCAGCACCTGGATGCCGGACGCGCGGATGGCCTCGGCGGCGTCCAGCACCGCGTAGTTCAGTGACCGGGCCCCCTGGGAGCCCCCGGTGACGAGCAGCACCGGCAGGTCGGGCCGGAGCCCGAAGTGCGCCCGCGCCTTGTCGGCCAGGGCCAGCCGGTCCAGGCGGGAGATCTCGTACCGCAGCGGGATGCCGATGTACCGCGCGTGCGGCAGCTTGGTGTCCGGCTGGCCGGTGAACACGTGCCGGGTGAACCGGGCGCCGATCCGGTTGGCCAGCCCGGGGCGAGCGTTCGCCTCGTGCACCACGATCGGCACGTGGCGGCGGCGGGCCGCCAGGTAGCCGGGGGTCGCCACGTACCCGCCGAAGCCGACCAGCACGTCGGCGCCGGAGGCATCCAGCACCCGGCCCGCGGCCGCCACCGACGCGTTCAGCCGTCCCGGCACGCTGAGCAGCTGCGGCGTGACCTTGCGGGGCATCGGCACCGGCGGGATCAGCGCCAGCTCGTAGCCGCGCAGCGGGACCAGCCGTGTCTCCAGGCCGCGCTCGGTGCCCAGGCAGACCACGCTGATCTGCGGATCGGCCCGGCGCAGCGCATCAGCGAGCGCCAGCGCGGGCTCGATGTGGCCCGCGGTCCCACCGCCTGCGAGGACGACGCTCATGGCCTGGCACTCCCTCTCTCACCGACGGCGCCCGGCGCCGGCTGGCTTCGTGCGCCGGCCGGCCAGGCCCAGCCAGCTTAGGACGCGAAGCCCCGCGCCGGGGCCAGCCTCGGCAAGGGCCTGCGCCGCGCCAGGCTCCCGTTTCGCGAAAGACATCAGCATGCCCAGCGCCACCATCGTCACCAGGAGCGAGGACAGCCCTTCGGAGATCAGCGGGAGGGGCACCCCGGTGATCGGCAGCAGGCCGATCACCGCACCGATGTTGACCAGCGCCTGGCCGACGATCCAGGCGGTGGCGGCGCCCGCGGCCAGCCGCATGAACGTGTCCTCCACCCGCCGGGCGATCCGCAGCCCGGCATAGGCGAGCCCGCCGTACAGGAACGTCACGCAGAGCGTGCCGATCAGGCCGAGTTCCTCGCCCAGGATGGCGAAGATGAAGTCCGTGGTGGATTCCGGCACCCAGCCCCACTTCTCCCGGCTGGAGCCGAGCCCCACGCCGAACCAGCCGCCCGAGCCCAGCGCGTACCTGCCCTGGATGCACTGCTGCTGAGGCCCAACCGGGTTGCCGCCGCAGTGCACGAACCCGAGCAGCCGCTCCATCCGGTACGGGGCGACCACGATCATGGCCAGCAGGGCCAGCCCGATCATGGCCAGGATGCCGAGGAACACCCGGCCCGGCGTGCCGACGATCCACAGCAGCGCCAGGAAGATGATGAGCAGGATGAACGTGGTGCCCAGGTCGTCGCCCAGCATCACCAGCATGGCCAGGATGCCGACCCCGGGCAGCAGCGGGATGAGCAGCTGCCGCCAGTCCTGCAGCTGGCCCAGCTTGTCCTTGCGGGCCAGCAGGTCGGCGCCCCACAGCAGGAAGGCGAACTTGGCCAGCTCGGACGGCTGGAACTGGACGCCGCCGAACTGGATCCAGCGGGCCGCGCCGCCGTTGCCCGGTGGCTGGGCGACGAACAGCACCACGACCAGCCCGAGCAGCGAGACGAACATCAGCGGGTAGGCCGCGGCCCGGAACCGCCTGGGCGAGGACCGCGCCGCCAGCCACATGCAGGGCAGGCCGACCAGCACGCCGAGCAGTTGGTGCTGCAGGCCGGACCACGGTGAGGCGCCCTGCATCAGCCCGAACGCCGACGAGGTGGACAGCACCATGACCAGGCCCAGCGCCAGCAGCAGCGTGGTCAGGCCGAGCACCAGGTAGAACGAGGTGAGCGGCCGGTCCAGGAAGCCGAGCCGGGCGGACACCCGGTCCCGGGCCTGCGCCAGGCCCAGGACTCCGGGCCAGCCGCCGGCACGGTCCGGGCGGCGGGCAGGGATCGGCTCATGATCCCAGTTTCACCGCCGGCCGCCGCGACCCCGCGGACATCTGCCGCGTGTCGCGCCCGAGACTTATTTCGGCATCCACTCCACGTAGAAGATGCCCAGGCCGAGGGCGACGAACATGGCCGAGATCAGCCAGAACCTGATCACGATGGTGGTTTCCGCCCAGCCCTTGAGCTCGAAGTGATGCTGCAGCGGCGCCATCCGGAACACCCGCCTGCCGGTCATCTTGAACGAGCCGACCTGGATGATCACCGAGAGCGCGATGAGCACGAAGATGCCGCCCAGGACGGCCAGCAGGAGCTGGGTCTTGGTGCACACGGCCAGCCCGGCCAGCACCCCGCCGAGGGCCAGCGACCCGGTGTCGCCCATGAAGATCCGGGCCGGCGGCGCGTTCCACCACAGGAAACCGAAGCAGGCACCGAGCACCGACGCGGCGACTACCGCGAGGTCCAGCGGGTCGCGCACGGAGTAGCAGTGCGGGGCCAGGAACGTGGTGCAGTCGTTGCGCAGCTGCCAGTTGCCGATCAGCACGTAGGCGGCGAGCACCAGGCAGGCGCACCCGGTGGCCAGGCCGTCCAGCCCGTCGGTGAGGTTGACCGCGTTGGACGTGCCGGCGATCAGGAAGACGATCCACAGCATGAACGCGGTGACTCCGAGCGACGGGCCGAAGTCGCGCAGGAAGGACAGGTGGGCGTCGGCCGGGGTCAGGTCGTACCCGTCGGCGAACCGCTGCTGGACGACCAGCACCGCGAACACCGCGCCCACCACGGCCTGGCCGGCCAGCTTGGCGCTGCTGCGCAGGCCCAGGCTGCGCTGCTTGTAGATCTTGATGAAGTCGTCGATGAAGCCGACCACGCCGAGGCCGGTCATGAGCATCATCACCAGCACGCCGGAGACCGAGGGCTCCTGCCCGGTGACGATGTTGCCGAGGAAGTAGCCGACCACCGCCGCGATCACGATGACGGTGCCGCCCATGGTCGGGGTGCCGCGCTTGGTCGCGTGACCGGCGGGCCCTTCCTCCCTGATCAGCTGGCCGTAGCCGCGCCGGGAGAAGATCCGGATGGCCAGCGGCGTGCCGAACAGGGACAGCAGCAGCGACACCCCGGCCGACAAGAGGATGGTCCTCACGGCGCTGTCTCCCTGATCCGGGCGGCGTCCCGCCCGCCGTGGCCGGCCAGCACGTCCGCCAGCGCGTCGGCCGCGACCTCGCGGTCATCGAAGGGGGTCACGGTGCCGCCCGCGTACTGGCCGGTCTCGTGCCCCTTGCCCGCCACCAGCACGACGTCACCCTTGCCCGCCCCGGCGACGGCCAGGTGGATGGCGGCGGCCCGGTCCGGCTCGATGATCATCCGCGCACGGTCGGCGGGCGGCACGGTGAGCACGCCCGCCAGCATCTCGGCCAGGATGGCCAGCGGATCCTCCGACCGCGGGTTGTCGCTGGTCAGGATGGCCAGGTCGGCGAGCCGGGCGGCGGCCGCGCCCATCAGCGGCCGTTTGGCCCGGTCGCGGTCACCGCCGCAGCCGAGCACGATAGCCAGCCGCCCCTGGGTGACCGGCCGCAGGGCCCGCAGCACCGCCTCCACCGCGCCGGGCTTGTGGGAGTAGTCCACCAGCACGGTGAAGTCCTGGCCCCGGTCGACCCGCTCCAGGCGGCCGGGCACGCCGGGGCACGCGGCCACCCCGGCCACCGCGGTGGCCAGGCCGATGCCCGCCTCGACCAGGGCCACGATCGCGCCCAGGGCGTTGGCCACGTTGAACGGGCCGGGCAGCGCCACCGAGGCGTCGGCGGCCACCCCGCCCGGGCCGATCACCCGGAACGTGCTGCCGTCGGCGCCGCCGCGCACGTCGGCGGCCCGCCAGTCGGCGGCCGCCTCGCCCGCGGCCGAGCAGGTGGTGATGGGGATCCGCGCGGTGGCGGCCAGCACGGCGCCCCACGGGTCGTCGATGTTGACCACGCCGATCCGGGCGAAGCCCGGGGTGAACAGGCTGGCCTTGGCCGCGAAGTAGTCATCCATGCCGGCGTGGAAGTCCAGGTGGTCCTGGGACAGGTTGGTGAAGATCACCACGTCGTAGGAGGTGCCTGCCACCCGGCCCAGGGCGAGCGCATGGCTGGACACCTCCATGGCGGCCGCGGTCACCCCCTGCCGCACCATCCGGGCCAGCAGGGACTGCAGGTCGGTGGCCTCCGGGGTGGTCAGCGTGCTGGCCGTGACCTGGCCGGCCACCCGGGTCTCCACCCCGCCGGCCAGCCCGGTCAGGTGCCCGGCCAGCCGCAGCCCGGACTCGAGCAGGTAGGTGGTGGTGGACTTGCCGCTGGTGCCGGTGACCCCGAGGAGCAGCAGCCGGGACGACGGGTTCCGGTACACCCAGGAGGCCACCTCGCCCAGCCGGGCGCGGGGGTCGCCGACCACGAACACCGGCAGCCCGCAGTGGGCCGCCAGGCTCTTGCCGTCCGGGTCGGTCAGCACGGCCACCGCACCCGCGTCGGCCGCGTCGTCGCAGAACCCCGCCCCGTGGTGCCGGCTGCCCGGCAGCGCGGCGTACAGGTCCCCCGGCTGGACCCGGCGGGAGTCGTGCGTCACGCCGGAGACGAGCACCGGGCCGCCCGGCCCGGCGAACGGGTCCGGCCCGGCCCGGCCGGTACTCACCCCGAGCAGCATGGCCAGTTCGGACAGCGGACGCGGCGGGACATCGCGTGGAAGGAGAGCCGCAGGCACGGGCCGAGGTTACCTCTGATCACGGCGCCGTGAGCCGGACGTTGGGACGCTTGCCGCCATCGGGCGGAATGTGCAGCGTGGTCAAGGCGAACTTCATCACCTTGCCGAACACCGGGCCAGCCACGATGTCGCCGTAGTAGCCGCCCTTGCGCGGATTCTGCACGTTGACCGCGACGACCAGTTGCGGGTCGCTGGCCGGGGCGATCCCGATATAGCTCGATCCGTACAGGCACAGGCAGCCGGCCTGATTCGAGATCTGCGCGGTCCCGGTCTTGGACGCCACCGAGTAGCCGGGGATCAGGCCCCAGGGCTCGGCCCCGTTGACCGCGTCCAGCCAGGGCACCTGCTGGAGCATCGCCATCAGCGCCCGGGCCGTCCTGGCCTGGATGACCCGGTGGCTGGCCGGCTTGGGCGCCGGGACGAACCGGCCGCTGGCGGTCGTGGTGCCGGCCACGATGGACGGCGCCACCCGGATCCCGCCGTTGGCGATGGTGGCGTACACGCTGGCCATCTGCACCGCGGTGACCGCGACGCCCTGGCCGAAGGCCATCGTGTAGCGCAGGTCGCCCCACTTGCCCGGCTGGTAGAGGATCCCGTTGCTTTCGGCCGGGAGGCCGGGCACGCTCGGCTGCCCGATGCCGAAGTTGCGGAAGTAGTCGTACTGCACCTGCGGGCTGATGTGCTGCGCGACCTGGACCATGCCGACGTTGCTGGACTGCACCAGGATGCCGGCGATGGTGAGCCGCTCGGTGGGGTGGTAGTCCGCATCGTGGTAGGTGAACCCGTGCCACAGGATCTGGTCCGGCACCGTATAGGCGCTCATCGGCGTCTGGCCGCCGTGCTCGAGGGCGGCGGCCACCGTGATCACCTTGGCCGTGCTGCCCGGGTCGAACACGTCGGTGACCGGCATGTCCACGGTGCTGGCCAGGCTGGCCGGGCTGGCCGGGCTGTAGGACGGGGCCTGCGCCATGGCCAGGATCCGCCCGGTGCTGGGCTGCATGACGACCACGGTGCAGCTGTCCGCATCGGTCTGCCGGACCCGCTGGGCGCAGGCCTGCTCGGCCTCCCACTGCAGGCTGGCCATGATGGTCAGCTTCACGTTGCCGCCCGGCACCATCGGCCTGCTGGTCTGGCCGGACACCGGGATGGGCTGGCCGTTCGTGCCGATCTGGGTCTCCTGCTCACCGTCCCGCCCGGCCAGCAGCCGGTTGTAGGACTCCTCGACCCCGGCCCGGCCGACCAGATCACCGCTGCTGTTCGTGTTGGTAAAGCCAACGATGTTGGCGGCCAGGTCACCATTGGGGTAGACGCGGCTGTAGGTCGGGGTGAGGGTGATGCCGGGCTCGTTGAGCGCGCTGATCCGGGAGGCGGCCGCGGCCGGGATGCTCTGCTTCAGCAGCACCCACTGCTGGGAGGTGGGGTGCTGCAGTTTCGCCAGGATCGCCGCCGGCGTCATCCCGAGCGGGCTGGCCAGCGCGCTGGCCACCGAGGCGAGCGACGCCTTCGCCTGGGTGATGGTGGGCGGGTCGGCGGTCACCTGGTCGGTCTGCACGGTCATGGCCAGCGTGGTGCCGTCGGCGGTCGTGACCGAGCCGCGCATGGCCGGCACCGGCGTGGTGCGCAGCCGGAGCGTATCGGCCTGGGCCCGGTAGAAGGAGCCCTCCATGACCTGCACCTGGATGAGGCGCCCGGCGACCAGCGACAGCGCGAAGCCGACGCACAGCATGGCGATGCGCACCCGGCGCCGCGGGCTGCCCAGGGCCAGCGTGGCGCGGCGGGCCGCCGCCCGGCGCAGCGGCGGCTGCCTGGATGGCCGGCCGCCCGGCCCCCGCCGCGCCCGGCCGGCCTGGCCCGGGCCGGCGCCCGGCCCGGCGGGACGGGCGGTGCGCTGGCCACGGCCGCCGGGAAGGCGGCGGCCCGGCCCATGCCGCTGGGCACGTTCCTGCCAGCTGTCCGCGCGCGGCCCCGCGGCCCCCTCACGGGAGCGCCGGGCCGCGGGCGGACGGCGCGGCCCGGCGCCGGCCGGAGGCCGTCCCCCGGCCCGCGGGCCGGGGCGGCTGCCTGGTCCCTCGCCCTGTCCGCCCCTCACGGAACATACCCGGGCACGGCGGGAACCCCAGGCTCGGTCGTGGGCTGGCTGATGAGCCGGCCGGTGCGCAGGTTGAGGAACGACGTCAGCGGCGGGGCGACCATGCCCAGCCGCCGGGCCCGGAGGGCGATCTCGGACGGCGCAGAGTCGGTGGCGATCTGCTGCTGGAGCGCCTGGACCTGCTGCTGGCGGGCGGCCTGGGCCTGCTGCAGCGAGTTGATCTCGTAGGAGCCCGAGGCGAGGATGGTGTTGATCACCAGCAGGCAGATCAGCCCACCGCCGAGCAGCCCGGTCACGAACAGGATGAACGGAGTGCGGGCGATGGCCGCTGACGGCCCGGCGGCCCACCGCCCGGTCTGCCGTTCCCAGCCGGTGCGGCGCGCCGGTGCCGGGCGGCGCGGCAGCCCGCTCCCGGGCCCGCGCGCCGGGCCGGCCTCGCGGTCCGGGCCGGCGCCGCGGCCGGTCCGCGGGACCGCGGTGCGGGCGGCTCCCGGAGCCGTGGCCCGGCCCCGGCCCGGCGGCTGGCTGCCCGGCCGGGCCCGGCCGGGCAGCACCGGGACGGCCAGTCCCGGCTCCCCCGGCCGGCCGCGTGCTCGCGCCCGTGCGCCTGCCTGGGTGTCGCTGCCCACGCTCACTCCCGTGCCCCCCTGTCCGGCCCGCTCCGCATGGTCCCCCGTGACCACGTCCCGTCCGTCCCGCTCATCCCGTCCGTCCCGCTCATCCCGGCAGTGCCCGTAACCCGGCCGGTGCCCGGATCACGCCGCCGCCCTGATCCGCTCGGCGGCCCGCAGCCGGGCGGGCGCGGCCCGCGGGTTGCGGCTGACTTCCTCCGGCGAAGGCCGCTGCGCTCCCCGGGTGAGCAGCCGGAACGCCGGCCGGGCGGACTCCAGCGGGACCGGCAGCCCGGGCGGGGTGCGGTCGGCGGACGCCTGCGCCAGCGCGGTCTTGACCGCACGGTCCTCCAGGGAGTGATAGGCGATGACCACGATCCGGCCGCCGACCGCCAGGCCGTCCAGGGCGGCGGGCAGCGCCCGGCGCAGGGCGTCGAGTTCGCCGTTGACCTCGATGCGCAGCGCCTGGAAGGTCCGCTTGGCCGGGTTGCCGCCGGTCCGCCGGGCCGGGGCGGGAATGGAGTCGCGGACGATCGCGGCCAGCTGGCTGGTGGAGGAAAGTGGAGCGCGGTCGCGCTCGCGGACGACCGCGTCGGCGATCCGCCGCGCGAACCGTTCCTCGCCGTAGTCGCGCAGCACCTGGGCCAGCCGGCTGGCGGGGTAGGTGTTGACCACCTCGGCCGCGGTCAGCGGCCGGCTCTGGTCCATCCGCATGTCCAGCGGCGCGTCATAGGAATAGGCGAAGCCGCGCTCCGCCTCGTCCAGCTGCGGCGAGGACACCCCGAGGTCGAACAGGATGCCCTGCACCCGCAGGTCACCCTGGCTGGCCAGGACCTCGGGCAGCTGGTCGTAGACCGCGTGCACCAGGGTGACCCGGTCGGCGTAGGGGGCCAGCAGGCGGCGGGATTCCTCGATGGCCTGGGTGTCGGTGTCCACGCCGATCAGCGTGAGCCCCGGATGCGCGTCCAGCAGGGCGCGGGCATGCCCGGCGCGGCCCAGGGTCGCGTCCACGCCGATGGCGCCCCGGGGCTGCAGGGCCGGGGCGAACAGGTCCAGGACCTCCTCGACCATGACCGGCAGATGCCCGGCTGCCGAGCCGCCCATCGGACCCCCTCTCACCCCGCCGCACCCGTGGCGCGGATGCGGCGGGCGGCGTGCCTGCCTGCGTGTTCCCGGCCAGGCCCCCATCCGCGCGGTGCGCGGGCCCCGCGTCCCCTGGCGCCGGGGAAGTGACGCCAGCCGACGTGAGTGCCCAGGCGCGGGTGGGAGGCCTCGCCGAGCACGCGGCACCGGTTGACCGGTACCGCTCACAGCACCCCTGGCAGTACCTCCTCCGACGCATCGGAGAAGGCATCCTCCTGCTCCGCCAGGTAGGACTCCCAAGCCTGGGAGTCCCAGATTTCCAGGCGCGTGTTGGCGCCGATGACCACGCTGTCGCGGGTCAGCGCCGCGTATTCGCGCAGGCCAGGCGGGATGGTGATCCTGCCCTGCTTGTCGGGGATCTCGTCGGACGCGCTGGCGAAAAAGACCCTGCTGTAGTCCCGTACCTTCTTCGCGGTCACCGGCGCGGTGCGCAGCTCGTCCGTCAGCCGGCCGAACTCGGCGACCGGGAAGACGTACAGGCAGCGCTCCTGCCCCTTGGTGATCACTAGCCCTCCAGCGAGTTCCTCGCGGTACTTGGCAGGCAGGAACAACCGGCCCTTCTCGTCGAGGCGCAGGGTGTGAGTGCCCAGGAACACAGGCCCTCACCTCCAGCCCCCGGAGTAGCGTGCCCCACGGACCTCCACTGTACTCCACATTCCCCCACCGTCAACGTCTCATGTCTCCCGGCTGCACCACCTTTGCCACGGAATCGCAGGTCAGCGACAGGGAGGAAAGTGGGGCGGGCTACGGGGAGCGCCACCCGCGCCGTAGGTGCGGTGCCGGAATCGCGTACAACTGCGCCAGGACGTACTGTCGGAACGCAGCACCCGCCGCCGGCCCCGGCTCTCCGGGCCTGGCGGAGGTGGCTGGCAGTCCGCGGCGGCCGGCTGACGAGGAGGACAGGGTGGTCGTGGAGATGGACACCGGCGCCGAGCGCACGCTTGACGACCTGGTCGAGATCGCGCACCGGATCGGCGCCGCGATCGAGTCGGTCATCGAGGGCAAGCCCGGGGCCGTCCGGCTGGCGCTCACCGTGCTGCTGGCCGAGGGGCACGTGCTGATCGAGGATGTCCCCGGCGTGGGCAAGACGATGCTGGCCAAGGCCCTGGCCAAGTCCACGCACTGCTCGGTGCAGCGGATCCAGTTCACCCCGGACCTGCTGCCCAGCGACATCACCGGGGTGAGCGCGTACAACCAGGAACGCCGCGAGTTCGAGTTCAAGCCGGGCCCGGTGTTCGCGAACATCGTGGTCGGCGACGAGATCAACCGGGCGTCCCCGAAGACCCAGTCGGCGCTGCTGGAGTGCATGGAAGAGCGCCAGGTGACGGTGGACGGCACCAGTTACCCGCTGGAGCGGCCGTTCATGGTGATCGCGACGCAGAACCCGATCGAGATGGAAGGCACCTACCCGCTGCCGGAGGCACAGCGGGACCGGTTCACCGCGCGGATCTTCATGGGCTACCCGAGTGCCGAGGCCGAGCTGGCCATGCTCGACCTGCACGGCTCCACCTCGCCGCTGGACTCGCTGGAGCCGGTCGCCAGCGCGGCCGACGTCCGGGACCTCATCGCGGCGGTGCGCCGGGTGCACGTGGCAGCAGGGCTGAAGGAGTACGTCGTCAGCCTGGTCAACGCGACCAGGTCAGCGCCGGACCTGCGGCTGGGCGCCTCCCCGCGGGCCACGCTGCACCTGCTGCGGGCCAGCCGGGCGCGGGCGGCCCTGGACGGCCGGGACTTCGTGCTCCCCGACGACGTGCAGGCGCTGGCCGGCCCGGTGCTCGCGCACCGGCTGCTGCCGACGGCCGAGGCGATGATGGAACGCCAGCTCCCGGACCAGGTGGTGGCGGGGCTGGTGGAGCGGATCCCGCTGCCGCGGCTGAGGTGACGCGGCGGCCACCCTCCTGACGTACCGTAGGACGACGGGGCGGAGGAAGGGCCGGGATGCGGGCGCTGTTCGCCGGATTCACCACGCGCGGCAAGTCATTCCTAGGGGCGGGTCTCGCCGCGGGCGTCTTCGGGCTTGGCCTGGGTGAGCGCGCCCTGCTGTCCATCGGGACCGTCCTGGTGGTGCTGCCGCTGCTCGCCGCGCTGGCCACCAGCCGGGCCCGGTACCGCATCCGGTGCATCCGCAAGGTGACCCCGCCGCGGGTGCCGGCCGGGCGCAGCGCGGTGGCCGGGCTGCGGCTGGAGAACGTGTCCCGGCTGCCCACCGGCCTGCTGCTCGCGGAGGACGGGCTGCCTTACCCGCTCGGATCACGGCCCCGCTTCGTGCTGGAGCGGATCGAGCCCGGGGGCTGGCGGGAGCTGAGCTACCCGGTCCAGTCCGAGACCCGCGGGAAGTACACCATCGGCCCGCTGCAGGTCCGGGTGGCCGACGCGTTCGGGCTGGTCGAGCTCACCCGCTCGTTCTCGACCACGAGCACCCTCGTGGTCACCCCGCCGGTGATCCCGCTGCCAGCCGCCCCGCTGGCCGGGAGCTGGCGCGGCGAGGGCGGCGGGCGGGCCAGGACCGCGGACTCCGCCGGGGAAGATGACGTGATCCCGCGGACCTACCGGGACGGGGACGAACTGCGCCGGGTGCACTGGCGGTCTACCGCGCGGCACGGCGAGCTGATGGTGCGCCGGGAGGAGCAGCGCTGGCGGAACCGCGCGGTGCTGCTGCTGGACACCCGGGCCCAGGCGCACAGCGGCTCCGGGCCCGGCTCGTCCTTCGAGTTCGCGGTGACCGCGATGGCATCGGTCGGCGTGCACCTGGCCCGCGGCGGGATCGATGGCCAGCTGCTCACCGCGGACGGGCCCGCCACCGCGCCGGGCTCGTTCGAGGACGCGCTCCTCGACTCGCTCGCCGTGGTCAGGCAGTCCCGGCTCCTCGACCTGACCCGCGGCCTGGAACGGGCGCAGGGCGGGACTGGCGGGCTGTTCGTGCTGGTGGCCGGGAGCCTGGAGGCATCGGAAGCGCGGCGGCTGGTGGCGGCGCGCCGCGACTCCGGCCCGGCCATCGCCCTGCTGCTCGCGGTATCCACCTGGGCGGCCCAGGGCGGCGACCCGGAGCAGCCCGCCGCCGCCGCGGCGGTGCTGCGGGCGGCCGGCTGGCGGGTGGCCCTGGTGAGCGCCGGGACCCCGCTGGCCACCGCCTGGCATGAGCTGCGCTACGCGCCGGCCCCGGGCCGCTACCGGCCGGGGCAGCCCGGGCCTGGGCCTGGCCGCCCGGCGGCCGGGGTGACGCCGTGAGCCGCCGGCTGACGGTGGCCGCGGCTCTCGCCACGATCGCGGCCTCGCTGTCGCTGTACCCGGTGGTGAAAGGGGGCGTCTGGATCTGGGACGGGATCGGCGCGGTGGCCGTGGCCGCCGGGGCCGGGACGCTGACCCGGCTGCGGACCCTGCCGGTCTTCTGGTGCGCGGCGGCCGGGCTGGCCGCCCTGCTGCTGTACCTGAACGCGATGTTCGCCGGGGCATACTCGCTGGGCGGCATCGTCCCGACCGGCCCTTCCCTGGCCCACCTGTGGTGGCTGTTCGGCCGCGGGCTGGCGCAGACCGCGCGGTTCGCGCCGCCCGCACCGGCCAGCAGGCCCATCCTGCTGCTCACGGTGGCCGGAATCGGCCTGGTGGCGGTGGCCACCGACCTGATCGCGGTGCGGCTGCGGCGGCCGGCCGCAGCCGGGCTGCCGCTCCTGCTGCTGTTCTGCGAGCCGCTCACCACCAGCGAGCACCAGGACCTGCCCGGGGGGATGCTGGTCTTCGCCCTGGGCATGACCGGCTACCTGGCCATGCTCGCGGCGGACAGCCGGGAACGGCTGCGCGTCTGGGGCCGGCTGGTGACGGTGTGGCACCGCAGCGGAAACCACCCGGCCGCGGAACGCGGCGGCCCGAATACCCGTGACCTCGCGGCGGCCGGCCGTCGGATCGGGCTGGCCGCGGTGGTGATCGCGCTGTTCATCCCGCTGCTGATCCCGGGCCTGCAGAACCACAAGCTCTTCGCCGGATCGCTCGGCAGCGACACGGGTGACCTGGTGGCGCTGCCCGACCCCCTGGTGCAGATGAACAGCGAACTGCACCGCACCGATGCCCAGCCGGTACTGACCTACCGGACCTCCGATCCTGACCCGCAGTACCTCCAGGTCTACGTGCTGAGCAACCTCAGTGCCCAGACCTGGACCCTGGTCCCGGCCGCGGGACTGCCGGTGCAGGACGGGAAGCTGCCCGCCGCGCCCGGGCTGGCCCGCGGTACTCCCGGCACCACCGAGCACGCCCAGATCACCCTGGCCAGGGGGCTGACCAGCGGCCAGCAGACCGCGAGCTTCCTGCCGCTCCCGTACCCGGCGCGCACCGTGGATGTGGCCGGGACCTGGCGCGCTGACCCGCGGACGCTGACCATGTTCTCGGCGCAGAGCCTGTCCGGCCTCAGCTACTCGGTGGCCAGCCGGGAAGTGTCGCCCACCGTGCAGCAACTCCAGCTCGCCGGGGCCATCCCGGCCAGCATCGCGAACAACTACCTGCGGGTGCCCGCCGTGTTCCAGCCGCTGATCAACCTCGCGGAGCGCGTTACCCGGGGACAGAGACACGGCCTACGGTGAGGCGGTCGCCCTGCAGCGCTGGTTCACCAGTTCCGGCAAGTTCCGCTACTCGCTCGACGTCAACGAGCCCGACACGGCCCAGGCGCTGATCCGGTTCCTGACCGTGGACCGGCGCGGGTACTGCCAGCAGTTCGCGTTCGCCATGGCCGTGCTGGCCAGGCTGCTCGACATCCCCTCGCGGGTGGCGGTGGGCTACACGGCCGGCACGCCACTGGGCCACGGCCGCTGGGAAGTGCGTACCAGCGACGCCCACGCCTGGCCGGAACTGTATTTCGAGGGGGTCGGCTGGCTGCGTTTCGAGCCGACCCCGGCCGGATCGGACGGCCAGGCCACCGCCAGGCCGCCGGGGTACTCACTGCCCCCGGTGCTGACCGCCCCGGCCGGGACGGTCACCCCGTCGACTACCACCGCCGGCGGCACGCAGTCCCGCCCTTCGCACGGGTCCACCGGCCCGCTGTCCAGGCTGGAGCACCAGGGCGCGTCCGCCCCGGGGAAGAGCGCCGGGCGCAGGGCATCCCTGCCGCTGGGAGCATTCGTGGTGACGCTGGCCCTGCTGCTGCTGGTGACGCCCCGCCTGGTCCGGGTGGTGACCCGGCGGCGGCGGTGGCGGGGCGCGGCCGGCGACGCCGGGCTGGCCGAGGCCGCCTGGCTGGAACTGCTCGACAACCTGACCGATTACCGGGTGGGCTGGTCGGCCAGTGAGTCACCGCGCGCACTCGCCGGCCGGGTGACCGCGGCGCTACGGCTGGAGCCGGCGGCGGCAGCGGCGCTGGGCCGGATCGCCACGGCGGCCGAACGGGCCCGGTACGCCCGCGAGCCCGCCGCCTCGGCCACCCTGCGCGCCGATACCAGCCTGGTCCGGCGGGCGCTAGCGGCCCGGGCCGGGCGGGCCGCGCGGTGCATCGGCTGGCTGCTGCCGCCGTCCTCGATGGCACGGGCCCGCGGCGGCCTGGCGCACCTGCTGGACGTGTTCGGCTGGCTGGATGTGGCCGGGCACCGGCTGGCGCGCTGGTCACGGCCGAAGCCGAAGCGGCGGGCGGAAGCGTAGCGCACGGCGCGCGGAACCCGGTGGCACGAATTCCTGCGCGGCGCCGGGCCCGGCCCGCGCCCGGCCGGGAGCGGGCCGGGCCCGGGCTGCGGGCAGCCTGGTGCCCGCTGGGACGGCTGGCACCAGGCGGCCGTGCGCCCTAGCGGTCGCGCTCCTGGCGGCGGCGCCAGCGCTCTTCCATGCGCTCCATGAAGCCGACGCGGGGGCGGGCCGAGCGCATCCGCCGGTCGCGGGCCACCCCGCCGCGGGCCGCCGTGCCCCGTCCTGCCGCCCCGCCGGACATGTGCCGCCAGCTGGACAGCGCCCACATCGAGCAGGCCAGCATGACCACGAACCCGGCCACGCCAACCACGGTGAGCTTGGAGATCACACCCGCTAGCAGCAGGCCGACGCCGAGCAGGAAGCCGATCGCCGCCTCGACGACCCGGCGCTTGTAATGCACCCGGGGATCCTTGGCGCGCACGGCCTGCGCGAACTTCGGATCCTCGGCATAGAGCGCACGCTCGATCTGGTCGAGCTGACGCTGCTCGTGCTCAGACAGCGGCACGGCGCCTCCCATGAAACCTCGCGCGCGGGGACGGGTGCGATGACTTCATCTCACGGTCCAGGGTTCTTTCCCTCCAGAATACGAGCCCGGCCGCAGTAGGTGGAAGGGTAGTGGGACGGTAAAGGGCCATCAGGTCACCATGGGTGGCCCCATCTTGTCCCGCGCGCGCCACGCCCGCCCCCCCGGGATGCCGGAATCCAGTCAAACGGACATTCGAATTAGATCCGTTAAACGTGAGCATATCAGCCGTCATCCGGCTGGCCCGGCGGCTGCCCTGGTCGCGCCCCGGACACCAGGGCGGCGGGGTGCACCGCCCCGGCCCCGAATCGCCCGATAATCCGGTCCAGGGCCCGCTCGGCATCGCGCCACCCGGCGGCCGGTTCGCCGAAGGCCAGCTGGGTGACCGCGCGGGAGGCCGGGATGAGGCCATTGGCGCGGACCCCCACCAGGCGCAACCGGGCCCTGGAGTCCAGGCCAGAGGCCATGTACAGGGCGCAGGCGGTGGCATAGATGGTGCGGGCCACGTCGGTCGGCTCGGGCAGCGTGCGGGACCGGGTGATGGTGGTGAAGTTGGCCAGCCGCAGCTTGAGCACCACCGTACGGGCCACGGCGCCCGCGGCGCGCAGGCCGCGGGCGGTCCGCCCGGACAGCCGGAGCAGTTCACGGCGGATCACCTCGGGGTCGTCCACATCGCTGGGGAACGTCTCCTCGGCGCCGATGCTCTTCTCCGGAACCCGGCTCACCACCGCGCGGTCATCCCGGCCCCAGGCCAGTGCGGCCAGGTGGGCCCCCACCGCGGCCCCGAGCTCGCGCTGCAGGGTGGCCACCGGTATCTCGGCGAGATCCCGCACCGTGCGCAGCCCCAGCCGGGCCAGCACCTGGCCGGTCTGCTCGCCCACGCCCCACAGCGCGGACACCGGCAGCGGGTGCAGGAAGTCGAGGACACCCTCGGCCGGGACGACCAGCAGGCCGTCCGGCTTGCACCGGGCCGACGCCAGCTTGGCCACGAACTTGCACGACGCCACGCCCACCGAGCAGGTGATGCCCTGCTGCTCGGCGATCGTGGCCCGGATCAGCTGCCCGATCCCGGCCGGCGGCCCGAGCCGCCGGATGGCGCCGGACACATCGAGGAACGCCTCGTCCAGGGCGAGCGGCTCCACTTCCGGGGTGACGGACCGGAAGACCTCCATGACCTCACGGGAGACGGCCGCGTAGCTGTCGTGCCGCGGCGCGATGAACACCGCCTGCGGGCACAGCCGCCGGGCCCGGGTCACCGGCATGGCCGAGCGCACCCCGAAGGTGCGCGCCTCGTAGGAGGCCGAGAGCACCACGCCACGGCTGGATGTGGCGCCCACGATGACCGGGCGGCCGGCCAGTTCCGGCCGGTCGCGGATCTCCACGCTCGCGTAGAACGCGTCCATGTCCACGTGCAGGATGTGGCAGCCCGCGTCGGCGGCCCGCGCCGGCTCTGGGGTCACCGGTACCCCAGCACGTGGAACTGGGCGGCGACATCATGGAACGCCGGGTGCGTGGAGGCGGCCTGCTCCAGCGCCAGCAGGGCATCCGCGGCACCCGGATCCGCGTCCGCGAACGAGCCGGGCACGAGGTCGGAGAACACCCGGACGCCATGCGCCGCCCCGGGCCGCAGCCCCGCTTCCTCGATCAGTCCCACCACCTCGGCCAGGGTGAACCGGCGCGGCGCGCTCAGGCCCGCCGCGCCGGGCGGCTCCGTCCCCCCGGGCACGGTCTCCCCCGCGGCCCCGCCCGGGGCGCGCACCGCCGCGAGCAGCCGCCTGGCCTCGTCGAACCGGCCGGCCAGGGCCCGGTGCAGCACCGCCGCGACCGCGCTGCTCGCCAGCACGCTCACCGCGCCCGCCGGGCGGAGCACACTGGCCACCGCGCTCATCGCCGCGGCCGGGGCGTCCACGTACTCCAGCACGCTGTGGCAGAGAACCAGGTCAGCGCCTTCCGTGCCGACGAGCGCAGCCAGGTCGGTGGCGTCGCCCTGGATCGCCCGCAGCGGCACCGCCATCTCGGCCGCGCGGCGCTGCGCCGCGGCCAGTGAGTCAGGGCTGGGATCGATCACCGTGACCGTGTGCCCCTGGCCCGCCAGCGGCACCGCGAAGCCCCCGGTCCCGCCGCCGGCGTCGATGATGTCCAGCCGGGCCCGCCCGGTCTGGGCCACCAGCCCGGAGATCACCGAGCGGAGGATGTCCCGGACCACCACGGTGCGGGCGTCCGCGTAACTGTGCCACCGCTGCGGCGGCCCGCCCTGGTCCGGCGGGGCGGGCGCCCCGCCCGCCCCCGGCGCGCGGCCGTCCCGGCCCGCCGCCGGGACCGGCGCCGGGAACTGTGCCCGGGCGGCCAGGCCGGCCTGGCCGCCCGGCCGGGGCCCGCCCTCACGATCGCTGGTCACGGCCACCCTCCTCGCTCGCTCCGGGTCCAATGTAGTGCGGCCGCCCGACAAACCCCGGCCGATGCCGCCGCGCCGCCCCGTTCCCTCCCGGCCCGCTCTCCCGCCCGCGGCCGTTCCAGCCCCGGCCGGGCAGCCCGGCCGGGCCAGCCTGCCGCCGACACCGCCGCGGATCCGTGATTAGCAGGAGCGTTGCTGGGCACAACTAGGCCAGTGGTGCTGCTGCGCTGCCGCGGCGGCGGGCCACTGCCGTAGCGGGTGAATCCCGGCAGCCCTGGCGCCCAGCTCCGTGCTGTGGCCCGCGGGTGCCGGCGACCCGGCTTTGTCCCTGGGCCGGGTCAGCGGGGCTGGAGGTCAGTGACGACATGACGGTCCAGGCGGTATTCGTTCCCCCGGAATCGGTATTCCGGCTGGTCAGCAAATCGGGTAGCTGCGGATTTGCGCAGAGTTCCCTGCGGGAATGGTCATCGATAGCCAAACCGGTCTCACATGCCCGGCCCATCGCCTAGGCTCCCCCCCATGGTCGAGCACCTGGAGCTCCCCCACCCGCTGCGAATGATCCGCTGCACCGGGCTGAGCCTGAGCGAATCCCTTGGTCTCCCGCTGGCGGCGTATTTCCTCGGCGCCTGGCTGGGAGGCCAGACCGTGGGCCTGCTGGCCGGGACGGGGGCCATCTGGGCCACCGCGCTGATCCGCAAGCTCGTCTCCGGGACGGTGCCCAGCCTGCTGACGATCTCGGCCATCGTGCTCACCCTGCAGACCGTGCTGGTGCTGGCCACCGGCCAGATGTGGATCTTCCTGCTCCAGTTCCCGCTGGGCTACCTGGCCATGTTCATCCTGTTCGCCCGGACGGCCCGCGGCCCGAACCCGATCGTGGCCAAGCTCGCCGCCGAGGTGGTCGCACTGCGCCACCCGACCCAGCATCCCGCGCTGCACCGTTTCTTCCAGGGCGCCACCTGGCTCTGGGCGGGCATCTTCCTCATGCTCACCGCGGGCCTGGGAATCATGATGGTGACCGAGACAGTCAGCACGTTCATGATGCTGTCCACGGTCGCGACGATCGCCGGGACGGTCGCGGGCATCGGCGCGTCGGTGCTGTGGTTCCTGTCGGTCGTGCGCAGGCACGGGCTGCGGGTCACCTTCGCCGCGGCCTGATCCCCGTCAGACGGCCAGCGTCGGCTTGAGTTCCAGCAGCCGGCCGAGCAGCCCGTTCACGAACGCCGGCGAGGCGTCGGTGGACAGGTCCCGGGCCAGGACGACGGCCTCATTGATGGCCACCGCGTCCGGGACATCATCCGCCCACAGCAGTTCATAGAGGCCGATCCGGAGCACATTGCGGTCCACCACGGGCATCCGGTCCAGTGACCAGCCCTCGGCATGCTCGGCCAGCAGCTCATCGATCCGGTCGCGGTGCGCCTGCACGCCGCGGACCAGGTCGGCGGCGTATTCGCTGACCGGCGGGCTGGCCTCGGCGATCCGCTGGTCCAGCAGGCCGAGCACGGGCTCGCCGCGGATCTCGGCCTCGAACAGGATGTCCAGCGCCCGCTTGCGGGCCTTGCTACGCGCGGCCACGGCTGCCGCTCACGCGGGGCACGGCGGCGGCCGGGGGGCTGGGGGTCATGCGCGGCCGAGGTAGTCGCCCGTGCGGGTGTCCACCCGGACCTTTTCCCCCGTGGTGATGAACAGCGGCACCTGGATCTGCGCGCCGGTCTCCAGCGTGGCCGGCTTGGTGCCGCCGGTGGACCGGTCACCCTGCACGCCGGGGTCGGTCTGGCTGACCGTCAGCTCCACCGACGCGGGCAGTTCCACGTACAGCGGGGTGCCGTCGTTGAACGCGACCGTCGCGGTCTGCTCCTCGAGCAGGTAGTCCGCGGCGTTGCCCACCGTCTGCCGGGGAATGCGCGGCTGGTCGTAGTCCTGGGTGTCCATGAAGACGAAATCGTCGCCCTCACGGTAGAGGTACTGCATCTCGCGCTTGTCGACGTTGGCCACGTTGACCTTGACGCCGGCGTTGAAGGTCCGGTCCACGACCTTGCCGGACATGATGTTCTTCAGCCGGGTGCGCACGAAGGCGCCGCCCTTGCCCGGCTTGACATGCTGGAAGTCGACGACGTTCCAGAGCTGGCCGTCGATGTTCAGCGTCATGCCGTTCTTGAGGTCGTTCGTGGTGGCCACGTCTGCTTATCTCCTGCGTGCGGGTGCGGCCCGCAGCGCCGGACGTGCCGCGCTACAGGACCGTCAGTTCCCGGGTGGTAGTGGTGAGAATGTCCTGCGGCGCCGCCGTCCCCGACCCGGCACGCACCACCAGGGTGTCCTCGATCCTGACGCCGCCTTGCCCGGGAAGGTAGATCCCGGGCTCGACGGTGATGGGGACCCGGTCCCCGAGTGTACCCGTCTGGCCGTACCCCATGATCGGGGCCTCATGGATCTCCAGTCCCACGCCGTGGCCGAGGCCGTGGGTGAAATGCTCCGCGTGACCGCCCTCGGCGATCAGGCCGCGGGCCGCCCCGTCTACCCGGGCCACGTCCGCGCCGGGCACGGCCGCCTCGATGCCGGCCCGCTGGGCCGCCGCGACGAGATCGTAGATCTCCCGCTGCCACCCGGCGGGCGCGCCGATCACCACCGTGCGGGTGAGGTCCGCGTGGTAGCCGCCGTACCGGGCGCCGCAGTCGATGGTGACCATGTCCCCGCGGCCCACGGCCCGGTCGCCGGGGACATGGTGCGGGATCGCGCCGTTCGGCCCGCTGGCGACGATGGTCTCGAAGGCGGGCCGTTCCGCGCCGAGTTCGCTCATCCTGCGCTCCACCAGGCCGGCCAGCTCACGTTCGGTCTGGCCGGGGCGGAGGATGGCCAGCAGGCCCTCCAGCGCGCGAGAGGTGATGGCGCAGGCCCGGGCGAGCAAGGCGATCTCGGACTCGTCCTTCACCATCCGCAGCTGCTCGACGGCGCGGCCCAGCGGGACCAGGTCGGGGACGGCCCCGCCCCCGCGGCGGCCGCGGCGAAGGCCAGGTGGCGCTCGACGGTCATCTCGTGGGCCTCGAACGCCACCCGCCCCAGTCCCCGGGCGGCGGCCAGCCGGGCCAGCGCCGGCTCGATGAACCGCTCGGTGAGCAGTTCCAGGTCGGGGCAGTCGCGGCGGGCGGTGAGCGCGTACCTGGAATCGGTGGCCAGCACGGCCCCGGTGCCCGACGCGGGCACCAGCACCGCGGCGTTGGAACTGGCCAGGCCGGTCAGGTAGCGCACGTTGGGCGGGCTGGTGACGAGGGCGGCGTCGGCGTCCAGGGCGGCGACGGCGGCCTGCAGCCGTTCCCGGCGGGCCTGCTCGATCTCGGGCATGCCCTGACTTTAGCCGCGAACGCCGGATGGCCCACGGGGAGAAAGAGATGACGGACGCTGGCCGGCCACACCGATGCATGGGATGTGATCTGTGGTCATGAGACGAACTACCCCACCGCCCGGGACGGTCCAGGAACCGGGACCCGGAGGCGGCCCGCAGCGGCGCGCACGCCTGCGGCACGCAGCGGCGCGCACGCCTGCGGCACGCGCTGCGCCACAGATGCCGAGGTCATCGCGGGATTACCGTGACGGCCGGACGGTGGCCCGGGCCAGCATCGAGAGCTCCAGCGGGCGCACCGCGTCGGAGCGCTGCCACAGCGCCGGGGCCACCGAGTCCCGCTGCCGGACATGCCTGACCGCCCCGAACCCGCGGCTTTCCAGCAGGGCGGTCAGGTCATCGGGGGCCAGGAAGGTGAGCCAGGGCTCGCCATGCTGCGCGGCCACCGCGCTGACCAGCTCCGCGTAGGTATCCCCCGCCGCGTCCCGCAGCCCGGCCGGCAGCATGTAATCGGTGACCAGCTCGGTGCCCGCCGCAAAACGGCCCATCTCGGCGAGGGCCTGGCCCAGGGCCGCACGGGTCAGGTACATGGTGACGCCCAGCCAGCTGACCAGGGCCGGGCGGGACGGTGCGAACCCGGCCCGGCGCAGGCTGTCCGCCAGGGACGAGGTTTCCAGGTCGGCGGGCACGAAGGTCACCCCGTCCGGCACGGTAAGCCGGGCCTCCGCCAGCCGCTGGCGTTTCCACTCCTGGGTGGCCGGGTGGTCCACCTCGAAGACGGCCACCTTCCCGGCCAGCGGGGAGCGGCAGGCGAATGAATCCAGCCCCGCGCCGAGAATGACGTACTGGGTGACACCACGCCTGACCGCGGCCGCGACGCGCCCCTCGGCATACCGGCTGCGGCAGGTCACCTGGGCCCGCGCGGCCGAGAGCACCGGGTGCTCGCCGTGAGCGCGGTGGTAGCCAATGAATTCGTCGGCCAGCCCGCCGAGGAGGACGGCGGCCAGGTGATCGGCGAAGATCCATGGCTGATGGTCAACGAGCAGGTGAGCGGCACGGGCAGCGGCCGCGGTGAGGGCGGTCTGGCTCGGCGATCCGTTGTCGTTCATGCCGCGGAGAATATTAGATCGCGTTAACCATAATACCATAGAATTGTTTTTTTAGAAAGGCACCGGAGATGACAATTGGGCTGCGTTTCCGGGGCCGGGCGCCCTTTCCCGCCATGCGGCCGCATGGCCGCCCCGCCAATGCGGCCGCATGGCAGCCGGGCAGGACCCGCCCCCGCTGATCCGGCGGGGCTGGCCTACGACCACGTGGCCGGGGCGCCGAGATGCTTGGTGAGCAGGATGTCGTCCACGTAGCGGCCGTCGATCAGGAACTCCGCGCGCAGTACGCCCTCCTGCTCGAAGCCCAGCCGGGTATAGAGCCGCATGGCACCGGGGTTCGTGCTGAGCACATGCAGGCTGAGCTTGCGGGCGCCCCGGTCGCGGGCCCGTCGCTCCGCGGCCTGCAGCAGGGCCGTGGCCACTCCGTGCCGCCGCATGCCGGGGTCCACCGCGAGTCCGGCGACCAGGACGACATGGGCGTTCTCCGGCAGCGGGGTGGACGGCCCGAGCCTGATGTAGCCGGCCACGGTGTGGTTCCGTTCCGCGACCAGGTGAGCGCCCGGCGGGCTGGTGGCACCGAAGAAGCCCGGCCCGGCCCGCCGGATGACGGACGGGAAGCCGCTCTTCGGTGACCACGCCACGGCCTCCAGGGCGGTCAGCCGGGCATCGTCGGAGGCGCGGGCCTCGCGGACCCGGATCTCGGCGACGACGGACATGCCATCATCCTGCCGCACGGCGCCGGGGCCGCGGGCAGGGCCGTCCCGCCAGCGGCATCCTGTCGGTAGCGGGTGACACGATCAGGGGGTGACCGACGTGGCCGCCAGGATGTCCGAGCCCGGCATCCTCGCCGAGCGGGCCGCCGCCCAGCTGCTTGTCGGCGCTCCGGCGCGGACGCCCGAGGAGGTCGCCGGCCGGCTGCTGGCCATCCAGGGCCAGGATCCCCGCGGGGCCCGGCTGGCCGTCCGGGCCCGCAGCCACGGGCTCAGCGCGGCGGACATCGACCGCGCGCTGACCGTGGACCGGTCACTGGTGATCAGCTGGCTGAACCGTGGCACCCTCCACCTGGTCCGCAGCGAGGACTACTGGCCGCTGCACCAGCTCACCACCCCGCAGCTGGCCACGGGCTGCGCCCGCCGCCTGGGCGCAGGAAGGCGTCAGCGCCGATGCGGCCGACCGCGGCGTGGCGGTCATCGGGCACGCCCTGACCAGGCACGGCCCCCGGACCCGGGCCCAGCTGGCCGAGCAGGTGAGCGCGGCCGGCCTCCGCACCCAGGGACAGGCCATGGTGTACCTGCTCTTCCTCGCCTCGCTGCGCGGCCTCGTGGTCCGCGGCCCGATGTCAGGCAAGCAGCACGCCTACGTGCTGGCCCGGGACTGGCTCGGCGCGCCACCCGCGCCACCCGCGGCGGGCCGGGAGGCCGCGCTGGGCTGGCTGGCCCGCCGCTACCTGGCCGGCCACTCCCCCGCCACCGAATGGGACCTGGCGAAATGGGCCGGCCTGCCGCTGCGCGACGCCCGCCGCGGACTGCGGGAAATCGCGGCCGACCTGGTGGAGGGCGAGGACGGCCTGGTCCGGCTGGCCCGTCCGGCGGCCGGGGCCGCCCCGGCCGGGGACCCGGCAGCACGACCGGATCCGGCCCTCCCGCCACCGCGGCTGCTGGGCACGTTCGACCCGCTGCTGCACGGCTGGCAGTCGCGCACGGCCGTGCTGGGCCGGCACGAGCCGGACATCGTCCGCGGCGGCATGTTCCGCTCCTTCGCGATGGTGGGCGGCCGGGCGGTCGGCACCTGGGGGGTGTCCGGCGACCAGGTCCCGCTGACGCTGCTGGAACCGGTGAGCGCCGCGGACCGCCGGGCCCTGGAAGCCGACGCGGAGGACGTGCGGCGCTTCCTCGGCCTGGCCCAGGCCGGGCCGGGCAGTAGCCAGCTCCGGGCGGCCGGGAACCGCGGTAGGGCGCTTGCGGTGCCAGGCGCACACTTCCGTATACTCGGCTACGGATATACGGATACGAGGAAGCGGGCGGTCGTCATGGCGGGCAAGCGGCGGAGGGTGTCCAACCCCCTGGCCCTCGCCGTGCTGGCCGCGCTCCGCGAGCGCCCGATGCATCCGTACGAGATGGCTGCGACCATGCGCGCCCAGGGCAAGGAGCGCAGCATCAAGCTGAACTACGGCTCCCTCTACACCGTGGTCAACAACCTGGCCAAGCACGGCCTCATCGAGGCCATGGAGGCCAGCCGCGAGGGACGGCGCCCCGAGCGCACCGTGTACCGCCTGACGGATGCGGGCCGGGCGGAGCTTGAGGACTGGCTCACCGAGCTGCTCGGCACCCCGGTCAAGGAGTATCCGCAGTTCGAGGCGGCGCTCGCGGAGATGGCCGTGCTCAGCCCGGGCCAGGTGCGCGAGGTGCTCGAGCACCGGGTGGAGTTGCTGGAGGAGGCGCTCGACCAGGGACGGGCCGAGATGGCCCAGCTCCCCTGGCTGCCGCGCCTCTTCCTGCTCGAGGCCGAGTACCACCTGACCATCCGGGAGGCCGAGCTGGCCTGGGTGCGCGGCCTGGTGCGGGAACTCCAGGACGGCTCGTTCCCCCTGATGAAGGAGTGGGACCACTGGACCCGGACCGGGGAGTTCCCGGCCGGCCTGCCTGCCGAGCTTTATCAGGCGGTCGGCCTGCCCGTGCCCGGGGAGGAAGCCGCGACGGAGGCCGCAACCGGAGCCTGAGCCTGGCTCCGGCCCCGGCTCCGGCCCGGAAGGGGGCCGCTGACCTGAGCCGATGACGCGAGCCGGCCCCCGGCAAGGTGCGGGAACACCTGACCAGGGGCCGATCCTCGAACCGATCCCGCGGGAACGAGATCCGATCGGGTTGTTGCAGCTCAAGGATACTCGCTGGGTTCCGCGCGGACCGGTTCGCAAACCGACCCGGCACGGAGGAACACATCCATGAGCACCCAGGCGCAGCACGCGGGCCCGGCCCGCGCCACGCCCGCCCGCGCCCTCGCCATCGAGGCCCGCGACCTCGTCAAGACCTACCCCAAAGGGATCCGCGCCCTCGACGGCCTGACCTTCGCGGTCCAGGCGGGCACCATCTTCGGCCTGCTCGGGCCGAATGGCGCCGGCAAGTCCACCACCGTCAAGATCCTCACCACGCTGGCCCGGCCCGACTCCGGCTCGGCCACCGTGGCCGGCCTCGAGGTGAGCAGCCAGGCGGCGCAGGTCCGCCGCGCCATCGGCGTGGTCGCGCAGCGCTCGGGCGCGGACCCGACGGCCACCGGGCGGGAGAACCTGCTGCTGTCCGGCCGCATCCAGGGCCTGCGCGGCCGGGAACTCAGCCGCCGGGCGGCCGAACTGCTCGACCGGTTCGAGCTGGGCAGCGCCGCGGCCCGCATGGTCCGCACCTACTCCGGCGGCATGCGGCGCCGGCTCGATGTGGCCATGGGGCTGATCCACCGGCCGGAGGTGCTGTTCCTCGACGAGCCCACCGCCGGGCTGGATCCGGAATCCCGGTCCGCCATGTGGGCGGAGATCGCCCGGCTGTCCGCTGGCGAGGGCCTCACCATCCTGCTCACCACGCACTACCTGGAGGAAGCCGACCGGCTGGCCAGCCGGCTGGCCATCGTGGACCGGGGGCGGGTGGCCGCCACCGGCAGCCCGGATGAGCTCAAGGGCCGGCTGCGCGGGGACACGGTCCAGGTCGACCTGGCCGCCGCCGGGGACCCGGTCCCGCTGGCCGCCATCGCAGGCCAGCGTCCCGGGGGTGCGCGAGGTCGGCGTGACCGGCCTGCGGCTGAGCGCCCGGGCGGATGACGGGGCCACGGCGGTGCCCGCCCTGCTCGCCGCCCTGGAGCGCGCCGGGATCGGGGTGCACGGCGTCACCGCCGCCCGGCCCACCCTGGACGACGTCTACCTGCGGTTCACCGGGCGCCGCCTCGCGGACGCCGAGGAGCCAGCCACCCCGGCCAGCACCGCCCCCGCCAGCACCGCCCCGGCCAGCACCGCCCCCGCCAGCACCGCCCCGGCCAGCACCGCCCCGGCCAGCACCGCCCCCGCCAGCACCGCCCCGGAGGGATCCCGATGACCGCCATCGCCGTGCACACGACCTGGATGACCCAGCGCCAGCTCAAGGCGCTCGCCCGGCAGCCCGCCTACATCATCATCACGCTGATCCAGCCGGTCATCTGGCTGTTCCTGTTCGGCTCGGAATTCCGCAAGGTCGCCGAGCTGCCCGGATTCGGGGCCCCGTCCTACCTGGACTACCTGGTGCCCGGCGTCGTGGTGATGAGCGCGCTGTCCACCAGCATGTGGAGCGGCATGACCGTGCTCGAGGAGATCGAGGGCGGCATCATGGACCGGTTCCTCGTGCTGCCGCTGCACCGCTCGGCGATCATCAACGCGTCCGTCGTCATGCAGTCGCTCAACACCGCCCTGCAGTCGGTCATCATCGTGGCGCTCGGCCTGGCGGCGGGCGCCCGCTACGCCGGCGGGGCGCTGGGCATGCTCGTGCTGATCGTGGCCTCGGTGCTGGTGGCGGTGGTGTTCAGCGCGCTGTCCAACAGCATCGGGATGCTCGCCCGGCAGCGCGAGACGATCATCAGCCTGAGCGTGTTCCTGCTGCTCCCGCTGACCTTCCTGTCCAGCGCGTTCATGGCCCCGGCCCTGATGCCGCACTGGATGCGGATCGTCGCGGACTGCAACCCGGTGAACTGGGCCCTGGAGGCGGGCCGGGCGGCGATGAGCGCGGCACCGGACTGGGGCCGGGTGCTCGCCCAGGGCGGCGGCCTGCTGGCCCTGGCCGTCGCGGTCACCGCCCTGTCGGTGCTGAGCTTCCGGGCCTACCAGAAGTCGGTCTGACCCGCCCCGGCACGGCCGGGCCTGGTGCCCCCGGGGGCGGGCCCCAGGCCCGGCCGGCCGGACGCGGCCCGCTAAGCGGTCAGGTCGCGGACCCGCTCGATGAGGCGGACCCGCTCCTCATGCGTGCCCGCCAGCGGCACCACGTTGAGGGTGGTGACCCCGGATTCAGCCATGGCGGCCAGCCGCTCGGCGACCAGCCCGTCCGGCCCGATCAGCGAGGTGCCGGCCAGCAACTCGGCGGGGACCAGCGCCGCCGCCTCGTCCTTACGCCCGTCGAGGTAGGCATCCTGGATCTGCGCGGCCTCGTCAGCGAACCCGTACCGGACGGCCAGCTCGTAGTAGAAGTTCCGGCCCTTGGACCGGTGCGGCCCCATCCCGCCGATGTACAGGGCCAGCATGGGGCGGCCCAGCTCCAGGTAGCCGGCCACGTCCGGGCCGATGGCCAGCGGGGCCTGGGCCACCACGTCCAGCGGCCCGAGCGCGGGGTCGCGGCGGGCCCGGCCCTCGGCGAGCGCGGGGCCCCACGCGGCGGCGGCCTTCTCCGGCAGGTAGAAGATGGGCTGCCAGCCCTCGGCCAGTTCCGCGGCCAGCGCCACGTTCTTCGGCCCGAGCGCCGCGATCATGATCGGGATCCGGTCCCGGACCGGGTGGTTGATCAGCTTGAGCGGCTTGCCCAGCCCGGTGCCCTGGTCCGGGGGCAGCGGGATGGTGTAGTGCCGCCCCGCGTAGGACAGCCGTTCCCGGCGCCACACCATCCGGCAGATCTCGATCAGTTCCCGGGTCCGGCCGACCGGGGCGTCGTACCGCACCCCGTGCCAGCCCTCGATCACCTGCGGACCGGACGCCCCGATCCCGAGGGTGAACCGGCCGCCGGACACGTAGTCGAGCCCGGCCGCGGTCATCGCGGTCAGCGCCGGCGTCCGCGAGTACAGCTGCAGGATGCCCGAGGCGATCTGCAGCCGCTCGGTGCGGGCCGCGATGAAGCCGAGCTGGCTGACCGCGTCGTAACTGTAGGCCTCGGGCACGAACACGATGTCCAGGCCGGCCTTCTCGTAGTCGCCGAGCTCGGCGACGGTCTCGGTGAACCCGCCCGCGTAGTTGAGGTGCATCCCGATCCGCATGTTCCGGCCCTTCCCGACGGCAGCCACACCGAATCGCGTTCGGCTGGGTGCCTTGAGGGTAACGTGCGCCCGGCGTCATGACACCCGGCGTCATGACACGAGGTAGCTCACGACCAGGTCCCCGAGCATCTGGCGGTGCGCGTCACGGTGCCCGGGATCGAGCGGGTCGCGGCCGAAGATGGTCCGGAACGTGTGCCGGTTGGCCACCCGGAAGAAGCAGAACGAGCTGATGATCATGTGGACGTCGAGCGGATCGGCCCGGCGCCGGAAGACGCCCTCGGCATGGCCGCGCGCGAGGATCTTCCCGGTCAGCGTGACCGCCGGGGTGTTCAGCCGGGCCAGGGCGGCCGACTTGGCCATCAGTTCCGCCTGGTGGATGTTCTCGATACTGACCAGGCGGATGAACTCCGGATGCGATTCGTGATGGTCGAAGGTCACCTCCGCCAGCCGGCGGATGGCCGCCACCGGGTCGAGGTGATCCACGTCCAGTTGCTGCTCGGCCGCCCGGACCAGGCCATACGCCCGTTCCAGGGCCGCGATGTACAGCTGCTCCTTGCCACCGAAGTAGTAGTAGATCATCCGCTTCGTGGTCCGGGTCTGCGCCGCGATCTCGTCCACCCGGGCCCCGGCGTAGCCCTGCTGGGCGAACTCCCTGGTCGCCACATCGAGAATCTCCCGGCGGGTGCGCTCCGCGTCGCGGCGCCGCGCGGGAACGCCAGCGGGGGGCGGCGTGGTCACCATGGCCTGCCAGCTCCTTCCGGCCACGAGCCCGGACCGGGGGCTGGAGGCCCCCCGGTCCCTGTGCATACGAGGTCTAGCACGGTCTTTACAAGGGGTGTACCGGCTGCCACACTAACGAACTAACCAGTTCGTACATTATGTGAGGCACGATGAGGTTCCTCCCCCCTCGCTCCGGCGCGCGGCCGGCCCCCGGCCGGGCGGGCAGCCGCCGGTGACCGGGTCGCGCGAGATCAGCCTCGAGCACCTGACGCTGCTCGATGTGGCCCCGCCCGATCTCGTGAGCCTGGCCGCGGACGCCGGTTTCGACGCGGTGAGCCTGCGGATCTCCCCCGCCACCGACGGCGAGGAGCCCTGGCCGGTCGGCCCGGGCTCGCCGATGCTGGCCGAGACCACCGGGCGCCTGGCCGGCACCGGTATCCGGGTGCTGGGGGCCGAGGCCGTCCGGCTTGACCACGACCCGCGCGGCTGGGAGCCGGTGGTGGCCACCGCGGCCGCGCTGGGCGCCCGCTACCTCAATGCCATTAGCGACGATGCCGACCTGGCCCGGCTCGCCGACCGGTTCGGCCGGCTGGCGCGCCTGGCCGTGCCCTGCGGGGTCCGGCCGGTGATCGAGTTCATGTCGTACAAGCCGGTGCGCTCGCTGGCCGCCGCGCTGGACATCGCGGCCCAGTCGGACGGCGGCCGGGTGCTCGTCGATGCGCTGCACGTCCAGCGCTGCGGGGTCGATCTCGGGGAGCTGGCCCGGGCCGACCCGGCGCTGCTGGGCTACGTGCAGCTGTGCGACGCGCCGCTGGAACCGCCGGCCGGGCGCCCGCCGCCCGGCTCGCTGCCCCGCGGCCAGCCGCCGGCCGGCCGCCTGGCCCGGGAGGCCCGGGCCGGCGGCTGCTGCCCGGGCAGGGCGAACTGCCGCTGCGGGATCTGCTGGGCGCTCTGCCGGGCACCCTGCCCGCCGGCGTGGAGGTCCCGTCCCAGGAACTGTCCCGCCGCCTGTCCCCCCGGCAACTGGCGCAGCAGGCCCGCCGATGCACCAGCCGGGTCATCGCCTCGGCCGCCTCGGTCCGCTGACCCGTCACCCTGAAGGGAGAAGCCATCGTGCCCGTCCGGCTGGCCGCCGATGACCTCAGCAAGCACTACGGCGGCGTCGAAGCGCTGCGCGGTGTCAGCCTGTCGGTAGACGCCGGCGAGGTGCTCGGCATCGTGGGCGACAACGGGGCGGGCAAGTCCACGCTGCTGCGGATCCTGGCCGGGGCGACGTTACCGTCCGCGGGCCAGATCCGGATCGACGGCAGGCCGGTGCAGTTCAGCTCCCCGGCCGCCGCCCAGGAGGCCGGGATCGCCACCGTCTACCAGGACCTGGCGCTGGCCGCGCAGCGGGACGTGGCGGCCAACTTCTTCCTCGGCCGGGAGCTCATCACCGCCAGCTGGCCCGGGCGGCGCCTCGGATGGCTGGACACCCGGCGGATGGCCGAGCACACGGCGAGCGAGCTGGCCCGGCTGGGGACCCGGATCCCGGACGTGCGCGCCGCGGCCCGGGACCTGTCCGGCGGCCAGCGCCAGGCACTGGCCATCGCCCGGGCCGCGGCCTGGACCAGCCGGGTGCTGCTGCTCGACGAGCCCACCAGCGCCCTCGGGGTGGAGCAGCAGCAGCAGGTGCTCGACCTGATCAGGCGGGTGCGCGGTGACGGCATCGCCGTCATCTTCGTCAGCCACCAGATGCCCGACGTGCTGGCCGTCTGCGAGCGGGTCGTGGTGCTCCGGCTGGGGTTGGTGGCGGCCACCCTCACCGGGGACGCGATCAACGCGGACAACCTGGTGGGCTACATCACCGGCGCCAAGGCCGGCCCGGTACGGGCCGCGCGGCGCCCAGCCGGGCCGCGGACGAGGCGGCGGGGCAGCCATGACCCTGAGCAGGCCGGCCGCGCCCCCGCGCCGGGAGGCGGCCGCCCGGGCGGTCATCCGGCACGCGCACCGGCTGCACGGGGCCGCCCGCAACCTGTGGATCGGCGGTGTCCTGCTGGCACTGATCGTCGTGTTCAGCATCGCGTCCCCGTACTTCCTGACCCAGGCCAACTGGCTGAACACGTCCAGCACGGCCACCGAGGTCCTGCTGCTCGCGGTGGGCGAGACGTTCGTGATCTGCTCGGGCGGCATCGACCTGTCGGTGGGGGCCGTGCTGGGATTCTCCGGCACGGCCGGGGCCTGGGTCATGGCCCATGGCTTCGCGGGCGCCACCGGGGCCGCGCCGGCCGCCGTCGCGGCCGGCTTCCTGGTGACGCTGCTGGCCGGGGCGGCGTTCGGCGCGCTGAACGGGCTGCTGGTCACCCGGGCCGCCGTGCCGCCCTTCGTGGTCACCCTGGGCACGCTGGGCATCGCGACCGGGCTCGGCTACCTGCTGAACAACGGCCAGGAGATCTCGGCCATCCCCGGGTCGGTGGCCACGATCGGGAACGCCAACCTGGGCGGCTGGATCCCGGTGCCGGTGGCGATTACCGCGGTCATCACCGCCTGGTACGCGGCGGTCCTCGGCAAGACCCGGTTCGGCGCCTACACGCTGAGCATCGGCGACAACCGGCAGGCGGCCATCCGGGCGGGCATCAACGACCGCCGGCACCTCTTCAGGGTCTACCTGCTGGCCGGGGCCCTGGCCGGGGTGGCCGGGATCCTGGTCATGGCCCGGCTCGGGGCCGGCTCACCCGCCTCGGGATCCGACGACAACCTGAACGCCATCGCGGCCGTGGTGATCGGCGGCGCCAGCCTGTCCGGCGGGCGCGGCACCATCGCCGGCACGGTCATCGGCACCGGGATCATCGCGGTCCTGCTCACCGGGCTGATCCTGGTCAACGTCCCGCCGTTCTGGCAGGAGGTGCTCGTCGGCGCGGTCCTCATCCTCGCTGTCTACGTCGATCAGCTGCGCGGCCGGAGGCAGCGCAGCTAGCCCGTGGCCCAGGCCGGCGCCACCCAGCCGCCCTGCTCCCCCCCGCGGCCGCATCCCCGGCCAGCTACCCCCATCCCCAGTCCAGGGCCTGCACAGGAGGGACTCATGCACCACACCATCAGACCGAACCGTCACTGGTCACGGGCACTAGCCCTGGCCCCGGTCGCCGGCCTGGCCGTCGCGCTGGCGGCCTGCGGCAGTTCCGGGCCGGCCGCCGGCGGCAAGCACTACACCATTGCCTACGTGCCCGGGGCGACCGGCGTTTCCTTCTACGACACGCTGGTCGCCGGGATGCGCACCGAGGCCAAGAGCCTGGGCATGAGCGTCATCTACCAAGGGTCACCGGACTTCAGCCCGAGCGCCCAGACACCGGTGGTCGACGCGGTCTGCAGCCGCCACCCCAGCGTGCTGGTGGTCTCGCCGACCGACCCGACCGCGATGGCACCGGCCATTGACACCTGCCTGAACGCCGGCATCCCGGTCATCACCGTGGACACTCAGCTGGCCAACACCTCGCGGCTGACCAGCCAGATCACCACGGACAACACCCAGGGCGGCACGGTCGCCGCGGACTTCCTGGGCCACCAGCTGCACGGCGCCGGGCAGATCGCGGTGCTCAGCCTGTCGCCGACCGCCACCACGCAGGTGCAGCGGGTGCAGGGCCTGGAGAGCGCGCTGAGGGCGAGCTACCCGCACATCAGCATGGTCACGCTGCAGTACACCGCGCAGGCGGTGACGTCCAGCCAGACCGTGGTGCGATCCATCCTGGCCGCCCACCCGGGCATCAAGGCCATCTTCGGGGCGGCCGAGCCGAACGCGGAAGGATCGGCCGCCGCCCTGACCGCCGACGGGAAGACCGGGAAGGTCCTGGTCGTCGGCTTCGATGCGGGCCCGACCGAGGTGGCACTGCTCAAGCAGGGCAAGGTCAGCGCGCTGATAGCCCAGCAGGCGGCGACCGAGGGCTCGCTCGCCGCCAAGTTCGCCTACGACAAGCTGACCGGCCAGCCCAGCGCCATCCGGGCGTCGGTGAAGCTGCCGGACGTGCTGCTCACGAACGGTGACGTCAGCCAGCCGAGCGTCCGGAAGTACTTCTACATCCCGTAACGGAGCCCATGGTGCGAGCCGTCGTCCTGGAACGCTTCCCAGGCCCGCTGCGCCTTGTGGACGACTGGCCGGAACCCCAGCCCCGTTCCGGCCAGGTCGTCGTCCAGGTCCGCGGGGTCGGGATATGCGGATCCGACCTGGCCCTGCTGGCCGGACGGCGGCCGCCCCCGGCGCTGCCCTGGGTGCCCGGGCACGAATCCACCGGGGAGATCATCGGCGCGGGGCCCGGCGCCGACGCGGGCCGGATCGGCCAGCGGGTCATCATCGAGCCGAACTTCCCCTGCCTGGCCTGCCCCGCGTGCCGGGCCGGCCGCACGTCCGCCTGCCCGTACCGGGTGAGCCTGGGCTTCAACGCCCCGGGCGTCCTGGCCGAGCGGATCGCGGTACCGGCCCAATTCGCGTGGCCGGCTCCCGGGCCGTGGAGCGACGCCGACGCGGTGTGCGCCGAGCCGCTGGCCGTCGCCCGCGCCGCCATCCGGCGGGCCGGGGTGACCGCGGGCAGCCGGTGCCTGGTGATCGGGGCGGGCTCCCAGGGCAGCCTGCTCTGCCTGGCCCTGGTGCAGCGGGGCGTCGTTCCCGACGTCCTGGAACCGCAGGCCGGACGGCGGTCACTGGCCGCGGAACTGGGCGCGCGGGAAGCCGCGGAGACGGCGGGCGGCTACGACGCCGTCTTCGAGACATCCGGGGTCCCGGCCGCCCTGCGCGGCGCCGTGGACCGGGCCGGGCGCGGCGCGGTGGTCCTGCTCATCGGCCAGAGCAGCGACCCAGCCAGCCTGGTCACCAGGATCGTGGTCCAGCGGCAGCTGACCCTGCGCGGGTCGCTCATCTACGATCATCCCGGCGACTTCGCCGGGACGATCTCCGCGGCTGATCAGTTGGCGCCATCCCGGGTGCTGCGGGCCAGCTACCCCCTGGCGGAGGCCGCGGCCGCGTTCCAGGCCGCCCGCGAGGTGCCGGGGAAGACGTGGATCCGGCTGCGCGCCTAGCCGCGGGCCGCCCGGGCGCCGCCGGGCCGGCCCAGGTCGGACAGGACAGCGGCCAGGGTCTCCTCGTCGGCCGGCACGCCCGCCTGCGGCCGGCCCAGCCCGTTCAGCACCACGAACCGCGCGCCGTCCTGGTACTTCTTGTCCCGCAGCCACGCCTCCTGGAGCCCGGTGAGGTCGAACCGGCCGCTGGTCGGCAGGCCCATGGCGGCCAGCAGCCGGTGATGCAGGCCGATGAGTTCATCATCGATCCGGCCCTGCCGCCCGGCGAGATACGCGGCGGCCATCATCCCCAGCGCGGTCGCCGACCCGTCATCGTCCGGGCCGGCGCCATCCGGGCCCGCGCCATCCGGGGACGGACGGCCCGGCGAGTTCCCGGCCACCTGCTCCATGGCGTGCCCGAACGTGTGCCCGTAATTCAGGTGCAGCCGGTCACCGCGCTCCCGCTCGTCGGTGCTGACGATCGCCGCCTTCACCGCGACGCTGCTGGCCACCGCGTCGGCCAGCGTCCCGGCGTCCCCCTTGGTCAGGTCGGTGGCCCGGTCCTGGAGCAGATCGATCAGGTCACCACCGCTGATCAGCGCGTGCTTGACGATCTCGGCCAGGCCCGCCTGGTATTCCTGGGCGGGCCGTCCCGCCGCGGCGGCCACATCCGCGAGCACCGCGACCGGCTGGTGCATGGTGCCCAGCAGGTTACGGCCCCGCGGCAGGTTGAGCGAGGCCTTGCCGCCCACCGCGGCGTCCGCCTGGCCGAGCAGCGTGGTGGGGACCAGGGCCAGCGGCATGCCCCGGTTGTAGGTACTGGCCAGGAAGCCGGCCAGATCGCAGACCACCTCGCCGCCCACCCCGACGATCAGGTCGTCCTTGTGCACCGCGAGGTCAGCCAGGTCGGACGCGACGGCGGCCACCGTGCCGAGGTGCTTGTGCCGCTGGGCGTCGGGCACCTCGATGAGGCACGGCCGCAGGCCGCGCCGGCGCAGCGCGCCGCTGACGGTGCCTGCCTCCGCGGCGTCGGCCGGCCCGGCCAGGACCACGGCGGAACGGGCGTGCGGCAGCGGCGGCAGCAGCCGGTCGGCGTCGGCCAGCAGCCCGGCTCCGACATGCACGTTGTAAGTGCCGCCGGTACACGACACCAGGACGGTGGCCGTACCCGGGGGGGTGGCCGGCACGTGCGGCAGCCGGGCCAGGATGTCCTGGCAGACCGCCTCCGGGCGGCGGCCGCCGGTGCCGCACCGTGTGCGTGGCGACCGCCTGGTAACTGGCCAGCCGCCGGCGGAAGATGCTCTTCCAGGCCGGGGTGCGGCAGCATCGGGCGGTAGCTCGTCCCGGCCGACCCGGAGCATCGACTCCGCAGTAGCCGACTTCCAGGTAGACGACCTGGTGGCCGCCCAGCGCCCGCTGGGTCGCCGGGTGCTCCACCGCCCCGCCGCCCAGCGCGAGCACGGCGTCCGGGCCGGCCAGCAGTTCGGCGGTCACCGGTGCTCCAGCGCCCGGAAGCCGGGCTCGCCGTCGGCCGCGAAGATCTCCCGGATCGGGCGGCCGGCGCGCTGCTCGATGACCAGGTCGGTATCCACGAACGGCAGGCCGAGCCGGTCCGCGAGCAGCTGCCCGACGGTGGTCTTGCCCGCCCCCATGAACCCGATCAGGACGATCACGGCGCCTGCCCGGCCTGCTCCGCGGCTTGCGGCTGCGCCGACACGAGCTCGGCGATCGCCTGGAGGGCAAGCTGGTAGGACATCAGGCCGAACCCGGCGACCGTGCCGTCGGCCACGCCGGCCACCACCGAGGTGTGCCGGAACCGCTCCCGGGTCGCCGGGTTGGACAGGTGCACCTCCACCAGCGGCGCGGTGCGCATGGCCAGCGCGTCCCGCAGCGCGTAGGAGTAGTGCGTGAACGCGGCCGGGTTGAGCACCAGCGGCATCCGCGCCGCGGCCGCCTCGTGCACCCAGCCGATCATCTCAGCCTCGTCGTTGGTCTGCCGGACCTCGACACTCAGGTCCAGTGTGCGGCCGGTCAGGCGGCAGATCTCGACAAGGTCGTCGAACGTCTGCGTGCCGTACACATCCGGCTCGCGCGAGCCCAGTTGCGCGAGATTGGGCCCGTTAAGCACGAGAACCTGCTTCATCGCCTGCATACCTCCAGGTAAGCACTGCTCAGCAGTGCCTCGGACGGGGTGTCCAGCACCGGCTGGGCCAGGCCGTCCAGGACGACCATCCGCAGCCGCGCCCCGCGCGCCTTCTTGTCCACCGCCATGGCCTCGCGCAGCTCCGGCCACAGTCCCGGGCGGTAGGCGGTCGGCAGCCCGACCGCCTTGAGCACCCGGCGGTGCCGTCCTGCGGTCACCAGGTCCAGCCGGCCCATCAGCGGCGGCCAGCTCGGCCGCGTACACCATGCCGATGGCGACCGCCTCGCCGTGCCGCATCTGGTACCCCTCGACCCGCTCGATCGCGTGCCCCAGGGTGTGGCCGTAGTTCAGGATCTCGCGGCGCCCGGATTCGCGCAGGTCGGCGGAGACCACGCCCGCCTTGATCCGTATCGCGCGCTCGATCAGTTCCCGGGAGTGCCGGCCGTGCGGCACCACGGCGCCCTCCGGGTCCGCCTCGATCAGCTCCAGGATCACCGGGTCGGCGATGAACCCGGCCTTGATCACCTCAGCCAGGCCGCTGACGTACTCCGGCTGCGGCAGCGTCTCCAGCGTGGCCAGGTCGGCGAGCACCCCGGCGGGCGGGTGGAACGCGCCGACCAGGTTCTTGCCCTCCGGGATGTCCACCGCGGTCTTCCCGCCCACCGCCGCGTCGGTCATCGCCAGCAGCGTGGTCGGCACCAGCACCACCCGCACCCCGCGCAGCCAGCAGGCGGCGGCGAACCCGGCCAGGTCGGTGGTGGCCCCGCCGCCGACGCCGACGATGGCATCGCTGCGGGTGATCCGGCTGGCGGCCAGCTGCGACCAGAGCGCGGCCGCCACCTCGATGTCCTTGGCGGCCTCGCCCGCCGGGACCTCGGCGGCGTGCACCTGGTAGCCCGCGCCCGCCAGCGACCGGCACACCGGCTGGGCGATGTCGTCCAGGCCCTTGGGGGCGATGACCATGACCGCGGACGCCCCCGGCCCGACCAGGGCGGGCAGCTCGGCCAGGATGCCGGTGCCCACGACCACCTCGTAGGGCTGCTCGCCGCCGACACCGATCCGGGTCGCGGTCATGACGGCGTGCCGTCCGGCCCGGCCAGCGCCGCGATCTCCGCGGCCAGCAGGCCGGCGATCTCGGCGGGATCCCGGTCCTCGGTGCGCACGCTGCGCCAGGCCAGCCCCTCGTACACCGGGCGCCGCTCCTCGAGCATCTGCCGCAGCCGCCCGCGCGGGTTGCCGGGCACCGGCGGATGCGGGCCGTCCAGGCCGGACCGGCGCGCCACGGCGGCGAACCCGGCCTCCAGGTAGATGACCCGCTGGCCGGCCAGCAGCTGCCGGGTGCCGGGATCGAGGACGGCCCCGCTGCCCAGGGCCACGACGCCGGGCTGGCCGGTGATCAGCCGCGCGGCGGCCTCCCGTTCCAGCGCCCGGAACGCGGGCTCGCCGTCGGTCACGAAGATGTCGCTGACCGGCTGGCCGGCCATCTCCTCGACCACGCTGTCGGTCTCACTGAATGCCGTGCCCAGCGACGCCGCCAGCAGCGCGCCCACGGTGGTCTTGCCCGCCCCCGGCGGGCCGATGAGGATGGCCACCGGGCTGGTCACGTGATCACCAGCGACTTGAGGTAGCCCTCCAGGTTGCGGCGCACCTCGTCCACCGAGTCGCCGCCGAACTTCTCGGCCGCGGTGTCGGCCAGGACCAGCGCCACCATGGCCTCGGCCACCACGCCGGCCGCGGGCACCGCGGTCACGTCGCTGCGCTGGTTGATGGCCCGGGCCGGCTCGCCGGTGCGCACGTCCACGGTGTCCAGCGCGCGGGGCACGGTGGAGATCGGCTTCATCGCCGCGCGCACCCGCAGCACCTCGCCCGTGCTCATGCCGCCCTCGATGCCTCCTGCCCGGTTGGTCCGCCGCCGGACGCCGGCGCCGGCCGGCTCGATCTCGTCGTGCGCGGCGGACCCGCGCCGCCGGGCGGTGGTGAACCCGTCGCCGACCTCGACACCCTTGATGGCCTGGATGCTCATCAGCGCGCCGGCCAGCCGCCCGTCGAGCCGCCGGTCCCAGTGCACGTGGCTGCCCAGGCCGGGAGGCAGCCCGTAGCCGAGCACCTCGACCACCCCGCCGAGCGTATCGCCGTCCTTGCGCGCCGCGTCGATTTCCTGCTGCATCGCCGCGCTCGCCGCCGGGTCGAGGCAGCGCACCGGGTCCGCGTCGATCCGGTCCCGGTCCTGCGGCCCAGGCAGCAGCCCGGCTGGCGCGCTCACCGGCCCGATCGCCACCACATGGCTGAGAACCTCAATACCGAACGCCTGTGCCAGGTACTGCCGCGCCACCTCACCGACGGCGACCCGGGCGGCTGTCTCGCGTGCGCTGGCGCGTTCCAGCACCGGCCGGGCGTCCTCGTGCCCGTACTTCTGCATCCCGGCCAGGTCGGCGTGACCGGGACGGGGGCGGGTGAGGGGCGCGTTGCGGGCCAGTTTCTCCAGCTCGGCGGCGGGAACGGGGTCCGGGGACATGACCGTCTCCCACTTGGGCCATTCGGTGTTGGCCACCCGGATGGCGACCGGGCCGCCCAGGGTCCGGCCGTGCCGGGCCCCGCCGGTGATCTCCACCTCGTCCTGCTCGAACTTCATCCGGGCGCCCCGCCCGTACCCGGCCCGCCTGCGGGCCAGCGCGGCGGCGATGTCAGCGGTGGTGATCTCCACGCCCGCGGGCACGCCGTCACAGATGGCCACCAGAGCACGGCCGTGCGACTCCCCCGCGGTCAGCCAGCGAAACATGCGCACGATCCTGCCACGGCCGCGGGGGTGCTCAGGGCGGTGCGGGCGGCCGGCCCGCGGCTCATCCGCGGCCGCCGGGCCGGGCCGGCGGCAGCACGGTGACCGCGATGCCGCGGCGGAACCGGCCGCCCGCCGCGCTGAGCAGCGAACCGCTGATGCGCTGCACGGCCGCGGTGGCGGCGGCCGGATCGCAGCCGGCGGCCAGGGTCACCCGCAGCGCGAGGTCGGCGGCCTGCTCCCCGGCGTCGTCCGTGGCGCCATCCTCGTCCGCCGGGCCGCCGCGCGGCGGCCGCCGGTCCCGGCCGGGGGCTCTTCCCCCGGGCCGCGCGCCCAGCCAGCCCATGTCCTCGCTGGAACCCGGCCAGCCCAGGTCGGGCTCCGCCGGACCCGTGATCACCTGGCCCGGGGTGGTCAGGGCCGCCTGGGAGATCAGCGGCTCGGTGGCCAGCGCGGCCCGCAGCGCCGCCAGCACGTCAGGGTCCTGATGCGGCAGCGGCACCGGCCGGCCGGCGGCCAGCGCGGCCAGCCGGGCGCCCTCCACGGCCAGGGGCACCGGCCCGGCCACGTCGATGACCACCGCGCTGGCCTCCTGGGTGCCCGCCAGCCAGGCGCGGGCGGCGGGGACCGGGACGGGACGCGCGTCGGGACGCCACCGGGTCAGGGCATCAAGGCAGGTGAAGGCCAGGATGGCGGCCCGGCCGTCCTGGCCGATCAGGGTGGGCAGCGCCATCTCGGTGGACTTCTCCCGGCGCCGCTCGCGCGGCCCGCCACGGTCTTCGGCCGCGCCGCTGCCGCCCTCGTCCGCGGCCGGGGCGCCGCCGCCCTCGCCGGAGGCGCCGCCTTCCTCCTCGGTGACCACGGCGACCACCGGGACCAGCAGCCGGGAGGTGGCCAGTGCGGTCAGCGCGGCATGCTCGCTGCCCTGCCCGGCGGCGTACGCGGCCAGCGCGGCCGCGACCGCGGGGTCGACGGCCCCGTCGTCCCCGGGAAACTGCGGCTCCGCCGCGTTCAGCGTGCGCACGGCCCAACCTTAATGCGGCGCCGCGGCTGGTCAGCACGGTCCGGGCCGGCGCGGGGCGGCCGCCCGGCCTGGTGGCAGGCTCGCGAGCTGGGTTGGCACGAGCACCGGTTACGGTCAATTACGTCCCCTGATTTGGCCACTGCTGGTGAAGCAGTTGAGGGGAAAATCTGCGTGTGAGAGTCTTTTGAGCGCACCACAGGCCGACCGGAGGGGAGCGTGTGACGCAGGCTCAGCACATGGTCAGGATCATCGAACCGGGAACGCCGATGCAGAAGGTCATCCCGCCCCGCCTGGTCGAGCCCTATCTCACCGGGCGGCGCTCCGTGATCGCTGGTTACGTGTACCGGGCCCAGGACTGCGCCTTCCGCAGCCCGGGCGAGTTCTACGACGCCCTGAACCTGGGCTACGAGGGATCTGACTTCACCGCCGAGCTCGCGGAGATCTACGTCATGCGCTGGCGTGCCCTGGACATGGACGGCTCGCTGGCCGCCCCGCCGGCGGACAGCGCGAACGCCCTGGCCCTGCCGCGAATCCCCGAGTTCTACACGCTGCCCGTGCCGGTCCCGGTGGGAGCGGAGATCCACCGGATCGTGCCGGCCGGTGAGGAACTGATCGCCCGGTATGACGGCCAGGCCTGGCTGCGGCCGTCGAGGGGACTGTGAGCCCGATGCGCTTCCGGTTGATGGCCACCTACCGCGGTGTGCCGTACGAGGCAGGGATCGGTCCCTCGGATTCGGACGTGGTCCTGTTCGCCGCCTGCCCGCCACCCGAGGAACTCGGCTTCGAGCCCGCCCCGGGGCACTGGCGCAAGCGGGTCATCCGGGCCGAGGTGGACGTGCTGTGGGAGTCCCGGCCGGTCGGCACGTTCCATGGCGAGCCCTGCCTGGTGCTCGACGACATGGGCGACCGGCTGCACATCGTCTATCAGGGCAAGGACACCAGGCGGGCCAGGGAACTCGGGTACTGGCAGGTGGACCGGGGCGTGTTCGAGCTGCTCACGCCGCGCGAGGAAGTGACCGGCCTGACCGAGGAGAAGGCGGAGAAGGGCCTGCCGCGGCGCAGCCCGCCGGCCGCACCGCCGCTGCCGTCCTACCCCTACAGCGCGCCCCAGTGGCCGCCGGCTCCCGCGGCGGCCACGACCGGCCGCGGCGGCGGCGGCCGGGAGGGTTACCCCGGCGAGCCCGCTCTCGCCCAGGCCGCGGCCTGGAACGGCGGTCAGGCGGGCGGCGGTCAGGCGGGCGGCGGCTATCACGGGAACGGGTCCCTCCCCCCGGCGGCCGCCGGGTACAACGGCAACGGCTCCCCTCCGGCGGGATACGACGGCACCGCCTCGCCGCCGCCCGGGTACGACGGCACCGGGGCACCCGCCGGAACCGGCGGCTGGAACGGGACCGCGCCCCCGCCGGGATCAGGCGGCTGGGCCCCCCCGGGCGCACCCGGCAGCTGGGACGGCGCCAGCACCCAGCCCGGCACGGGCGGCTGGATCCGGAACGGCTCGGGGCCCCCGGTGCCCGGGGCCAACGGGAACGGCATGGCCCATGGGCACCGGGGGCTGGAACGGGACCGCGGCGCCGCCGTCCCGTGGCCACGCGGCCGGGTCCGGCCGCCGGGCCGCGCGCAGGCAGCGGGTCCAGACCCGGTCCATCTTCTCCGAACTGGCCGACCTGGCCGCGATCCCGCGGTCCTCGTACGCGCTGGAACAGGAGTCAGACGGCGCGATGTGCCTGATCAGGACGGACGAGGGTTTCGAGGTCTTCAGCGCGGCCGACGGCGCCCGGCACGAAGTGCGCTCCTTCGAGGATGAGGAGGCGGCGTACTTCTACCTGTTCGGCGTGCTGGCCGCCGAGGCGATCCGGAACGGCTCGCTGGTACCGCCCCGCTGAGGCCGGGTGACGGCGACCCGGAAGGGCCGCCCGGGACCACCCTGGTAATAGCGCCGCCGGGGAGGCAATCAGCACGCTGAGGCGGCGCAGGCCACGGGACGTCCGGGCCTTGATCGTGCCGAGCGGCACGTCCAGGCGCTCGGCGATCTCCCGCTGGGTCAGGTCCGCGTAGTACGCCATCTCGATGGCCTCGCGCTGCTGGGCGGGCAGCCGGGCCAGGGCGACCTGCATATCCTGGGCCTGCTCCACCCGGCTGGCGATGTCACGCCCGTCCGGCCCGGGCATCGATGCGGCATCCTCGAGCGAGACCGTCTCCCGGCGCCGGGAACGCAGGTGGTCGATGGCCCGGCGGCGCGCGATCGTGAGCACCCAGGCCTCCAGGCTGCGCTCCGGGTCGAACCGGCTGCGGAAGCGCCAGACCTCCGTGAACACCACCTGCACGACGTCGTCGATGTCCGCGTCGGGGACCCGGCCGCGCAAGTAACGCCGCAGTACCGGGCCGAGTTCCGCGTAGTAGTCCCCGAACGCGTCCTCGTGGGCTTCGGCCAGGCGAACACCCAGTTCCCTGATCCTGTCTGCGCCCACGGCGCCACCTTCCTTCTCCCCCACCGGGCCTTCTCCCACCGGGCAGGACCGGCATCCACCACCCAGCCCGCGTCCCCGGTGAAAAGTTGCGCGACAAATCGCTTCAAAAGTTATTCATAGTCTAGGCTGACCTCTGGTGCAACCGGACCCGCGGGTGACCCCGAACTCCTGGGGTGACGGCACGGGCCCCGGGATGCGCTCGGCGCCGGGTGGCCCGCCGGCACGCGGACAGGGCCGGAGGGATGACACGGTGGCTGGAGGACACGGCGCGGTCATGCGCGGCGGCGCGGTCATGCGCGGGCGGCGCGGTCATGCGCGGCGGCGCGGTCAGGCGTGGCGGCGCGGTGGCCCGGCGGCCGGCCGCGGCGCCTGCCGGGACGGGCTGGACGCGGCCGTGCGTCAGTTGCGGCCCAGGGCCGCCAGTACCTCGGCTACCGCTCCGGGCAGCGTCTCGACCAGGCGGGCACCCTCGGGCAGGGCCGTGCGCGGCCAGCCGGGGCCGCCGAGCACCAGCCGCGCACCAGGCCGGCGCGGCTGCAGATCCGGCAGCGCCCGGGCATTCCCGCTCCCGGGGACCTGCGACCACAGGAACACGGCGGCCGGGCCGGTGCGCCGGACCGCGGCCGCCAGCGACCGGTAGGGCAGGTCGGCGCCGAGCACCCGGGCACCGACGCCCCGCTCCGCCAGCGCGGCCGCGAGCGCGTACAGCGGGAGGCTGTGCTGTTCACCCGGGGCGCAGGCCAGCAGGACGGCCCGGTGATCAGGCCGGCCGGGCTGGGCCGGCCTGATGCCGGCCAGCGCGGCCAGGATGACCGCGGACAGCAGGTGCTCCGCCTCGACGCACTCACCGCTGTGCTCGTACCGGGTGCCGATCCCGGTCAGCACCGGGACGAGCAGGTCCTCCCAGGTCTGGACCGCCCCGTCCCGGTCCAGGGCGGCCTGGATGATCTCGCCCATCAGCGTGTCGTCCATCGCGAGGGCCGCCCGGGCCAGCCCGCGCGCGACGGCGGACGCGCCCGGCAGGGCGAGGCGCTGGCCGCCGGCCCGTGGCCCGGACCCGGCCGGGCCGGGTTCGCGTCAGCCGGGGCCGCCCCGGCCGGGGCCGCCCCGGCCGGGGCCGCCGCGTCGGCCAGCGCCACCCGGGCCGCATCCCCGGGCGCCACGCCGCGCAGGATCAGCTTCTGCATGTGCTCCAGGCGGATGATGTCCTCCGCCGTGTAGCGCCGGTGCCGGCCGGGGCTCAGCTCCTGGGCACCGATCCCGTACCGCCGGTTCCAGGTGCGCAGCGTGGACGGGGCGATCCCGAGGCGGCGCGCCACCGTCCCGACACTGAACCCGACCTCGTGCGCCATGACAACTTCCCGACCTGACCGGATGCCGCTGGACGCGGACCGTGTTCCCGAGCCTGGCTCTAGAAGGGCCATTCAACCCGGGATGCGCGGTACGGGACAAGCCGGGCCATCGGGGGCCGGGCCGCGGGCGGTGCCCGCGGCCCGGTCCCGGCTTGTTCGGCCCGTCCGGGCCATGTTCGCGGCCGGCCCGCACCAGGGCCGGGCCCAGGCCGGATGGGCGGCCCTGGCCGCGATGGCCGTCGCCCAGGTGGTCTCCTCGCGGGCCGGCCACCTGGTCCTCTTCGTCTGGCTCATCGTCGCCCTGCTGGCCGCCGCGGCGGTCGCGTTCACCGCGGTCCGCGCGGGCTGGCGGCGGGCGGCCGCCGCGGCCTGCGCGGCCTTCCTGCTCGGCCTGGCCGCCGAGTGGACCGGGACCGCGACCGGGTTCCCGTTCGGGGCCTACCACTACACCGGCCTGCTCCGCCCGTCGCTCGGCACGGTCCCGCTGGCCGTGCCGCTGGCCTGGGCGGCGATGGGGCTGCCCAGCTACGCGGCCGGTGCCGCGATCACCCGCCGCCGGGCCGGGCGGATCGCGGCCGGCGCGGTCGCGCTGACCGCCTGGGACCTGTTCCTGGATCCGCAGATGCTGCGGAACGGCTTCTGGCGGTGGGCTCACCCCGGCCCCTACCAGGGCGTCCCGCTCAGCAACTTCGCGGGCTGGCTGCTGGTGTCGGCCATCCTGATGGCGGTGCTCGACGCGGTGGTGGCCCGGCACCAGCCGGGCCGCGGCGCCGTCCCCGACCTGTACCCCGGCCTGCTGGCCGCCTACACGGTCATGGCCGTGATGGAGACGGTGGGCTTCGCCGTCATCTTCCCCCATGGCCGCGTCATCGCCCTGGCCGGGGCACTGGGCATGGGCATCCCGGCCGCCCTGGCCTGGGCCCGGCTCGGCGCGCCGCGGTCCCGGCCGGCCCCGGCGCCCGGTAGCGCGGCCGCCGCCCTGGTGTCAGGACGTACCGCCATGGGGCAGCCTCGTGACTGAGGTCGCAGTGATCGGCGGCGGGGTCGGCGGCATGGCCACCGCCATCCGGCTGGCCGCCCGCGGGCACCAGGTCACCCTCTACGAGCGGCGCACCGAGCTCGGCGGCAAGCTCACCGAGCTGCGCCGGGACGGCTTCACCTTCGGCCTCGGCCCGTCCCTGCTCACGCTGCCCGGCGAATTCGCCGCGCTCGCCGCCGAAGCCGGCCGCAAGCTCGACGAACTGGTCGCGCTGCGGCCCGTGGACCCGGTGTGCCGCTACCACTTCGCCGACGGCAGCGTGCTGGACGCGGCCAGCGACCCGGCCGCGATGGCGGCCGCGGTGGACCGGCTGGCACCGGGCGAGGGGGCCGCCTGGCAGCGCTACGTCGCGTGGGGCGAGCGGTGCTGGGCCGCCAGCGAGCGCGCGTTCCTGGCCGGCCCGCTGGAGATATCGTCGTTGTCCCGGCGGTCGGCCAGCCCCGCCGACCTGCTGGCCAGCGCGCCCGGCCAGACCCTGGCCGGGCACGCGGCCCGGTTCTTCACCGATCCCCGGATGATCCAGTACGCCGGCCGGTACGCCACCTATTCCGGTTCCTCCCCGTACCAGGCCCCGGCGGCGCTCGGCTGCATCCCGTACCTGGAGCACGCCCGGGGCGCCTGGGACGTGCAGGGCGGCCTGGCCCGGCTGCGCGACGCCCTGGCCGTGCTGCTGGCCGAGACGGGCGTCGAGGTGCGCACCGGGACCATGGTGACCCGGGTGCTCAGCTCGGCGGGCGCCGTGACCGGGATCGTGGCCGACGGCGCGCGGGTAGACGCGGCCCTGGTGGTCTGCGGCGCCGACGCGGCCCGGCTGTACCGCGACCTGTATCCGGACCAGCGGATGCGGCGGCGGATCGGGCGGCTGGGTCCCTCCTCGTCCGGGCTCCTGGTGCTGGCCGGAGTCCGCGGGCGCACCCCGGGGCTGGCCCAGCACAACGTGATCTTCTCAGCGGATTACCGGGCCGAGTTCACCGACATCTTCCGGCGCGGGCAGCCCCCCGCCGACCCGACCATCTACCTGGGCTGCTCGGCCACGGCGGACCCGTCGGCCGCGCCGGCCGGGCCACGAGAACCTGTCCTTGCTGGTGAACGTGCCGGCCGGCCGCCCGTCGCGCTGGGACTGGACGCCGCGCGAGTACCAGGAGCTGCTGCTGGACAAGCTGGCCGCCGCGGGCATGGACATCCGCGGGCGGCTGCTGTTCACCGAGATGCTGACGCCCGCCGACTTCGAGCGGCGCTACGACGGCTGGCAGGGATCGATCTACGGCACGCCGCACCACGGCCGCCTGGCCCCGTTCCGGCGCCCGGGCAACCGCGGGCCGGTACGCGGGCTGTACCTGGTCGGCGGGTCGGTCCACCCGGGCGGCGGGCTGCCGCTGGTGGTGATCGGCTCGCGGATCGTCGCCGACATGATCACCGAGGACTGCGCCGGGACGGGGCCCTGATGCGGCGCGGGACGGGGCGCCGCCGGCCCGCCGCGCCGGGGCTGCTCACCCTGGGGCAGGCCGCCGCGGCCGCGGTGGTGGCTGACCCGGCTGGCGCGGGGCCGGTCGATGCGGCCGCCGCTCCGGGCCGGCGCCCGGCTGCCCGCTGGCGCCACGGTCACGGTGATCATCCCCGCCCGCGACGAGGCGGCCCGGATCACCGACTGCGTCCTCGCCGCGCTCGCCGATCCCGGGACCGGCGAGGTGATCGTGGTCGATGACGAGTCGGCCGATGACACCGCGGCGGTCGCCGCCCGGGCCGGGGCACGGGTCATCCGCGGCGCGCCGCTGCCGCCCGGCTGGGTCGGCAAGCAGTGGGCCCTGCAGCAGGGACTCGACGTGGCCCGGGGCGAGTTCGTGCTGGCCCTGGACGCGGACGCACGGCCTCGTCCCGGGCTGGCCGCGGCCCTGGTCGCCGCGGCGGCCGGGGGCCCGTTCGACCTGGTCAGCGCGGGTCCCCGGTTCCGCTGTGACAGCGCCGCCGAGCAGGCGCTGCACGCGGCGCTGCTGGCCACGCTGGTCTACCGGTTCGGCCCGATCGGGCCGGCCAGCCAGCCGCCGCCGCACCGCCTGGTCCTGAACGGGCAGTGCCTGCTGGCCCGGCGGGCCGGCCTGGCCGGGGCCGGCGGGTTCGCGCCGGTCCGCGGCCACCTCACCGACGACATCGCGCTGGGCCGGGCGCTGGCCCGGCGCGGCTGGCGGATCGGCTTCCTGGATGGTCGGGACCTGCTGGAGGTGGACATGCACGCGTCCGCCGCGGAGGTATGGCGTGAGTGGGGCCGGTCGCTGCCGATGGCCGACGTCACCAGCGCCGGCTGGCAGGCCGCCGACCTGGCGGTGCTGGGGCTGACCACGGCCCTGCCGCTGGCCCGGCTGCTGGGCCGCCGGGCCACCGCGCTCGACCTCGGCCTGCTCGCGCTGCGCGGGTCCCTGCTCGGCCCGCTGCGCGGCAGCTACGCCCGGCCCGGGCCCGGGCTGTACTGCTCACCGCTCGCCGACATCCTGGCCTTCGCCCGGATGACCGGGGCGACGCTGCGGCCGGTGCGCACCTGGCGGGGCCGCAGCTATCCGGCGGCTAGGACGGCGGCGGCGCGGCCGCCGTCCGGTGCGGCCGGGACCGGCGCCGGCGGCTGGCCAGCGCAGCCATCCCGAACCGCAGCCCGATGAGCGACATCAGCGCGCCGGTCGCGGCCACCCGCAGCGCCGGGGCGAACAGCAACTGCGCCGCGGGGGCGGCGAACACCCCGGCCCGGGCGCCTACCGCGAACGACCGGGTGGCCAGGGCCACGGCCGCGCACAGCGCCACGCCGAGGGCGAAGGCGGGCGGGCACAGCACGGCAAACCCGCCCGCGAAGGTGAGCACGCTGCGGCCGCCGCGCAGCCGGGCGAAGGCTGGCCAGGCGTGTCCCGCCATGGCCGCGGCGACGGCCACGTACGCCGCGAATTCGCCGCCGAGCAGCAGGCCCAGCAGCCCGGCGGCGGTGCCCTTGAGCGTGTCCCCGGCCAGCACCGGGACCGCACCAGGCCAGCCGAGCTGGTCCTTCATGTTCCAGAAGCCCGGATTCCCGTCGCCTACCTGGCGCGGGTCGAACCCGCGCGCGCGGGCGACGAGCACGGCCACCGGTATCGAGCCGAGAGCGTAACCGCCGGCCGCGGCGGGCAGCCAGGAGTCAATCATGATCGCCTCATTCCACCTCACCCGTTACCCGCGCCGGAAGGCCGGCCACGCCGCCAGCCGGATGGCCTTCGACCGCCCGGTGCTGGCCGGGACCGACGGGCTGCAGTTCTGGAGGCTGCTCGGGACCGGCCGGGGCGCGGCCATGAGCCTCGGCGCCGACCTGCAGCGCTGGGCGCTGTTCGCCGTCTGGCGGGATGCCGCGGCGCTGGACCGCTTCCTGGCCTCCTCGCCGGTGCCGGCCGGCTGGCGGGCGGCCGGGCAGGAGACGTGGTCGGTGCGGCTCCGCTACGCCGGCGGCCATGGCCGCTGGGGCGGCCGTGACCCGTTCGGCGGCACCACCCAGGCCGTGCTCGCTCCCGGGGAGCGGGTTGCCGTGCTGACCAGGGCCACGATCCGGCCCCGGCGGCTGGTCCGCTTCTACCGCGCCGTGCCCGCGGTCGACCACGCCCTGGCCAGCGCGGACGGGCTGCCTGCGGGCGGTCGGCATCGGGGAGTGGCCGGTGGCCCGGCAGGCCACGTTCAGCCTGTGGCGGGACGCGGCCGCGATCCGGGACTTCGCCTTCCGGGTGGGCCCGCACCGCACGGTGATCAACCGGACCCGCGAGGAGGACTGGTACGCCGAGGAATGCTTTGCGCGCTTCATCCCGTACGACTCGGCGGGGGCATGGGACGGGCAGGATCCGCTGCGGCCGGGCTGAGCTCCCGGGGGACGTCACGACAGCCCGATGACGGCCGCCGGGGCGGCCGCGGTGACGATCTGCTCGGTGACGCCCGCCCGGGCCAGGTCCCGGGCCAGCAGGCAGGCCCGGGTGATGGCCCGGGCCCGCGCCGAGCCGTGCGCGATGACCACCGTGCCGGCCAGGCCGAGCAGGGCCGCCCCGCCGTGCGCGTCGGAGTCGAAGCGGTCCGCCAGGCCCCGCAGCCGCCGCCGGTTGGCGGCCTGGGCGAGCGCGCCGGCCGGGCCCGCGGTCAGCGCATCCCGGGCCTCGGCCAGCGCCAGCCGCAGGCTGCCCTCGATCGTCTTGAGCGTGACGTTCCCGGTGAACCCGTCGGTGACCACCACGTCCGCGGCGGCGGTCAGCAGGTCCCGCCCCTCCACGTTGCCGATGAACTTCACCGGCGCGCCGGCCAGCAGCGGCTGCGCCCGGCGGGCCAGCCGGTTCCCCTTGCCGGGTTCCGCGCCGATGGTCAGCAGGCCGACGGTGGGTGACTCGAGGCCGAGCACGGTGGCGGCGTAGGCCGTGCCGAGCACGGCGAACTGGGCCAGCATGTCCGGTGTCGGGTCGGCGGTGGCCCCGGCATCCAGCAGCACGACCGGGTGCGGGGTGGCCGGCAGCAGCACGGCGATGGCCGGCCGGGCGACCCCGGGCACGCAGCCCAGCCTGGCCAGCGCGGTGGCCACGGTGCCGCCGGTGGATCCGGCCGACACCATGGCCGCGGCCCGGCCGCTGGCTACCAGGCCGCAGGCCACGGCGGCGCTGGTGCCAGGCTGGGACCGCAGCCCCACCCCGCTGTCGCCCATCGGGATGACGTCCGGGGCGTGCACCACCTCGACCTCCGTGGCCGCCCCGCAGCGCCGCAGCAGGTCAAGCAGCGGCTTGGCCTGGCCGGCCAGGATGATCTGGGCGCCATGCTGCCGCACCGCCGCCACGGCCCCGGCCACCAGCTCGGCCGGGCCGTGATCACCGCCCATGGCGTCGAGCACGACCGGTCCGTCGGATCCGCGCACCAGCACCTCCTCACAGCTGACTTTCTTGTGTTCGCTCCCGGTAGCACCGGCGGTTGCAGCCCGCCCGGCCGGGCCGCCGCTGGTCAGGCCGCCGCCGGTCAGGCCGCCGCGAAGGCACTGGAAGCCAGCAGTTCGGCCGCGCCGCCCAGCGTGGTGGCCAGGTGGACGCGGGCCGGCAGCGCGGACCGCTGCCAGCCCGGGCCGCCGACCACCAGCCGGGCCGTCGCGGGCAGCCCGTCCAGCAGGTCCGGGTCCGCGGTGCCCGGCATCTGGGACCACACGAACACGGCGGCCGGCCGGACGGCGCTGACCGCATGGGCCAGCGCCGGCCGCGGCACCCGGCCGCCGAGCTGCCGGACGTTGACGCCCCGGCCGGCCAGTTCCGCGTGCAGTGCGTAGACCGGCAGCACGTGCTGCTCTTCCTCGGCGCAGCCCAGCAGCACCGGGCGCAGCGCCCGGGGCGCCGGGGCCCGGGTGATGACGTCGAGCAGGGCCGCGAGCAGGCAGCCGGACAGCATGTGCTCGGCGGCGCCGTGCCCGGCGGCGTGCGGCGGGCGGGCGCCGACCTCGCGCAGCGCGGGGACGGCGAGCTGCTGCCAGCCACCGGTCACGCCGTGCCGGGCAAAGGCGTCCGTGAAGATCGATACGAGCAGGGGCGCGTCGAGGGCCTCGGCCGCGCGGATCACCACGGCGGCGGGCACGTCCCCGTCCGGGCCGCCCCCGGGCCGGGCCGCGCGGGCCGTCCCGGCGCTGGCGCCGGGGGCCTGCCCGCCGCCGCCCGGCGCGGCCAGGGCGGCCAGGGCGGCCGCCTCGGCCGGCGGTATCCCGGTCTCGACCAGTGCCCGCATGGCCCGCAGCCGGGCCAGGTCGGACGAGGTATACCGGCGGTGCCCGCCCGGGCTGCGGACGGACGGGCCGATACCGTGGCGGCGCTCCCAGGTCCGCAGGGTGCCCGCCGGGATGCCGAGCCGGCGGGCGGCCCCGCTGACCGTGAACACCGGCTCAGGGCGACCTGCCGCGGCGGTATTCACGAGCCGGGCAGCCTGACTTCAACCCGCCGTTCGGCCCGGGCCGCCCGGCGGGCGGCGGCCAGGTGCCGGGCGAAGATCGCCGCGCGGCGGCGGCGTGGCAGCCGGACCCGGCGGTGCAGCACCGCGAATCCGCAGCGCTCGATCTCGTCGAGGATGCCGCCGTAGAGTTCCAGCGCCGCCCGGATGCACGGCCGCGAGGACGGCGCGAGCAGTGCCACCCCGGGCAGCGCCGCGGCGTAGTGGGCCCGGGCCCGGCTGGTCTCGAACGCCAGCAGCTCCCGGGCCGCCGCCGTCGGCGCACCGCCCGCCAGGTCGGCCGGCCTGACGCCGAACCGGGCCAGGTCCTCCGCGGGCAGGTAGACCCGGCCGCGGCGCAGGTCCTCGGCCACGTCCCGGATGAAGTTGGTCAGCTGGAACGCCAGCCCGAGCTGGCGGGCAGGCTCGCGGGCCGCCACCGGGTCGGCGGGCTCCAGCACCGGCAGCATCATCGTGCCGATGACGGCGGCCGAGCCCTCCATGTAGGACAGGAGGCCGGCGTAGTCCGGGTAGGACGTCACGGTGAGGTCCATGGCCATGGAGCCCAGGAAGGCCCGGAAGTCCGCCTCCTCGATGCGGAACGAGCGGACGGTGTGCACGACGGCCGCGAGCACCGGGTCGTCGCAGCGGCCGCCGCGCAGGTAGCCGAAGAACCGCTCTTCCCAGTCACGCAGCTCGGCGGCGCGCTGGGCCGGGCTGAACCCGGGGTCGAACGCGTTGACGATCTCATCGGCGTAGCGGGCGAAACCGTACAGCGCGTGCACGTGCGGGCGCTTCCAGGCGGGCAGCAGCTGGGTCGCCAGGTAGTAGGAGGTCCCGTGCCGGTAGTTCAGCTGGCGGCACCGCTCGTAAGCCCCGGTCAGGGTGGCCGCCCCCGGCGCGGCCGGCGCCGGTGCACCCGGGAGTGGCACCGGCGGGCCGGGCACGGCCGCCGGGCCGGGCACGGCCGCCGGGCCGGGCCGCCACAGCCGCAGGTACTGCCGGGGCGCCTCACGCAGCTCGGTCATGGCCGGCCACCGTCCAGCACGGCCTGGGCGGCCAGCCGGCCGGAGATCAGCACCATCGGCACGCCTATCCCCGGAGTCGTCCCGGCTCCAGCGAAGTAGAGGCCGGGCACCCGGGCCGAGCGGTGCCCGGGGCGGAACCAGGCCGTCTGGGTCACCCGGTGATCCAGGCCGAACGGCGTCCCGGCGGTATGCCCCCGGGCGGCCCAGCCCGGCGGGTCGATGAGCAGCTCGGCCGGGGCGCGGCCCAGGTCGCCGTAGCCCAGCTGCTCCAGCCGGCCGAGCAGCCGGGCCCGCAGCCGCGGCGTCATGGTGGCCCAGTCGTGCCCGCCGCGCCAGGTTCGCGGTCGGCTCCAGCACGCTCAGCGTGGCGTGCCCCGCGGGCGCGGCGTCCGGGTCATGGCTGGGCGCCGTGACGAGCAGGCTGGGATCCGGGCCGGGCTGCACGTCGCCGCGCCGGGTGAGCGCGCCGAACGTGCCCGCCCAGTCCGGGCCGAGGTGCAGCGTGTGGTGCGCCTGGCCGGGCCGCTGATGGTCCACGCCGAAGTGGGCCACCAGGGCCGACGGGGCGAACCGCGGGCGGCGGAGCCGCCAGCCGGCCGCGCCGGGCGGCAGCAGGTCCCGCTGGGCGGCGGGCAGGTCGCCGGCCACCACCACGTCGGAGGCGGGGAGCAGGCTCACCGCCGGCCAGCCGCACGCCGGTGACCCCGGAGCCACTGGCCAGGACCCGCTCGGCCCGGGTGCCGTAGTGCAGTCTGCGCCCCCGCCTTGACCGCCACGTCGGCCAGTGCCCGCGGCACCGCGTGCATCCCGCCGCGGCGCGGGATGTAGACGCCGCCGATCGTGTCCATGTAGGCGATCACCGCGTAGATCCCCGGAGCCCGGGCCGGGTCCAGCCCGACGTAGAGCGCCTGGAAGGTGTGCGCCTGGATCAGCCGCGGGTCGGTGAGGTAGTGCCCGGCCAGGGAGTTCATCCGGCGGAGGGCGCCCAGCCGGGCCAGCCGGGCCATCGGCCCGGGCTGCCACAGGTCGCGCAGCCGGGGGAAGTCACGGGCCACGAACGGGCCCCACTCGGCCTCCTGCAGCCGGACCAGCTGGTGCCGGAAGCGCAGGTAGCGGCCCGCCTCGTCCGGCCCGGAAAGGCGGCGGACCTCGGCGGCCATCCGCTCGGCGCCGGGCAGCACGTCCAGTTGCGACCCGTCGTGGAAGGCCAGCCGGTAGTAGGGATCCAGCTCGGCCAGCGGCAGCCAGCTGGACAGGTCCTCCCCGGCCGCGCCGATGGTCTCTTCGAGCACCTCCGGCATGGTCAGCACGGAGGGCCCGGTGTCGAAGCGGTAGCCGCCGACGGTGGCGGTGCCGCAGCAGCCGCCGGGCTCGCGGCCCGCTTCCAGCACGGTGACGTCGCGCCCGGCGGCCGCCAGGTGGATCGCCGCGGCCAGCCCGGCCAGCCCGGCGCCGATGACTACGGTCGGCCCGGCCATCTCAGCGGCCCCGCCAGGTGGCCCGGCCGGCCAGGCCGAGCAGGGCCGCCTGGGCCGCCGCGGGCACCCTGGCCTCCGCGCCCAGCGCCGCCTGCGCCCGGCCGGCCAGGCCGGCGATCCGGCGTTCCACGGCGTCGACCGCCCCGCAGCCGATCAGCGCCCTGCGCACCTCGGCGATGTCCTCGTCGGTGGCCTCCGGGTTGCCGGCCGCGGCGTCCAGGACCCGCCGGTCCGCGGGCCCGGCCAGCTGCCGGCCCAGCACGAGCAGCAGCGTCTGCTTGCCCTCCCGGATGTCCTCGCCGGCCGGCTTACCGGTCACGGACGGATCACCGAACACGCCCAGCAGGTCATCGCGGAGCTGGAACGCCTCGCCCAGCGCCAGGCCGTAGCCGGACAGGAACGCCTCGTCGTCCAGGCCGGCCACCGCGGCCCCGAGCTGCAGCGGCCGCTCGACGGTGTACTTCGCGGACTTGTAGCAGGCGATCCGGGCCGCCGTGGCGGCGTCGGCCGCCCCGCGGTGGGAGTTCACCAGGTCGAGGTACTGGCCGCCGGTCACCTCGGCGCGCAGCGTGGTGAACAGCCGCAGCACCGGGGCCAGCCGGTCCGGGGGCAGGCCGGCGTCGGCGATGGCCGCGTCGGCCCAGGTGAACGCCTGCAGGCCGAGCACCAGGGCGGCGGCGCGGCCGAACTGGGCGCTGTCCCCGGCCCAGCCGGACCGCTCGTGCAGCCCGGCCAGCGCCACGTGCGCGGACGGCGCCCAGCGCCGGACGGCGGAGTCATCCATGAGGTCGTCGCAGATCAGCGCGCAGGCGTGCAGGAACTCCACCGCGCAGCCCACGCGCAGCGCGGCGTCCGCGGCCGGTCCGGCGGGGTCCCCGCCGGCCGCCCGGAACCCCCAGTACACGAAGGCCGGGCGGAGCCGCTTGCCGGGTCCCAGGATGAGCTGGCCGAGCACGTCGCGGAATGGGCGCAGGTCCTCCCCCAGGAAGCCTGCCTCGCCCAGCCGCCTGCTGAGCATGCCGCCCAGCTCGGCCTCGACACGCTGGCGCGGCCAGGAATCCTCGAGGCCAGCCGCCGGCACCTCGCCGAGTTGTGCAGTCACGATCCGGCGGTCCTCTCGTCAGGGAATTGCCGTTACTGCGTCCTTCGGCGCGGGTCCCCGCCACGGTTGCAGAGCCAGCGCAGAGCCTCCGGTGCGCCCGGCCCGGCTACGCTGGGTTACGCTCAGCGTGAGCGCTCCGCGCCTGGCCACAGCCCTGGCCGGCCGGGAAATGACCGCTAAGAGTAGCCGAGAAAGTTACCCAGAGCCACAAGAGGTTACGGATGAGCGCACGACCGCCGGGCTTGATGAACTTCGCCCTCATCCAGAGCCGGGGCCGCTATGGTTCAAATGCCGGCGGGGCTGACGGTCCCCCGCTCCCCAAGCAGCCCCGCCGGCACTCGACCGTCACCCGCCCGCCGCTGCCGTGCCCGGCCGTGCGGCCTGGGCCTGGGACAACGCAGGAAAGCTGACATGGCCTCGATGACGCACGCCCAGACCCCGCTGACCGGTTCCCAGTATGAAATTTCGGCCGGCGACTATCAGGCCACGGTCACCGAACTCGGGGCCGGCCTGCGCCAGCTGCAGCACCGCGGCGTGCCGGTCATCACCGGGTACCCGGCGGACGTGCTCCCGCCGGCCGCGGCCGGGCAGCTGCTCTGCCCCTGGCCGAACCGGGTGGACGGCGGCCACTACGCCATCGGCGGCGTGCACTACCAGCTGGACCTGTCCGAGCCGGGCAACCAGAACGCGATCCACGGCCTGACCCGGTGGTCGGGCTGGACGGCCGTCCAGCACACTGCCACGCAGGTCAGCCTGCGGCTTGTGCTGCTCGGCCACCAGGGGTACCCGTTCTGCCTGGAACTGGAAGCCAGCTACCAGCTGGTCGCGGGCGCCGGCCTGCAGGTGAGCATCGGGGCGCGCAACATCGGCTCGGCCGCCGCGCCCTACGGGACGGGATCGCACCCGTACCTGGCGGCCGGTCCCGGCCCGGTGGACGGCTGGGAGCTGACGCTGCCCGCCGGGCTGTGGCAGCCCGGCGGTGACCGCGGCATCCCGCTCGGCGCGCCCCAGGACGTGACCGGCACCGAGTTCGACTTCCGCGCGCCGCGGCCGGTCGGCGACACCCGGCTCGACCACGCGCTCACCGGCCTGGCCCGCGACGCGGACGGCCGGGCCTGGACCCGGCTGTCCGCCGGCGGCACCGAGGTGGCCCTGTGGGCCGGGCCCGGTTACGGATGGCTGCAGGTGTTCACCGGGGATGCGCTCGAGCCGGCGCACCGCCGCCGCGCCCTGGCCGTCGAGCCGATGACCTGCCCGCCCAACGCCTTCGTGTCCGGGGTGGACCTGCTCATGCTGGAGCCCGGCGACAGCGTGACGCACACCTGGGGCATCGAGGTGACCGCGGGCCAGCTACGCCGGCCGGCCTGGGCCGTCCGGGCCGGCCGGGGCCATCGCCCGCCAGCCGGGCCAGGTCCTCCGGGGTATCCACGTCATCCGGCTGCCCGGTGTCCCCGCACTCCACCACCGTGACCAGGTCCGGGTGCGCGCGCAGGAACGGCCGGGCGCCCACGTCGCCCACGGCCAGGCGGAGCACCTCGGGCCAGTGCCCGCGGGCCAGCAGCACCGGGTTACGCGGCCGGCCCTGGTAGGCGGCGACCGCCACCCCGGCTCCCGCGGCGTGCGCGGCGATCAGCCGCCGGACCGCCTCCGGCCCCACCAGCGGCTGGTCCACCAGGGCCACCACCGCCGCCGCGCAGCCTTCCGGCACCGCCCGCAGGCCGGCCGCCAGGGACGAGCCCATGCCACTGGCCCAGTCCGGGTTGACGGCCATGATCACCCCCGGCACGGTGACCGGCGCGGCACCGGTCACCACCACGACGGGATCGGCCCCCCCGTCAGCGAGCACCCGGACCCCGTGATCGACCAGCCGGGCCCCGCCCACCTCGACGAGCGCCTTGGGGCGGCCCAGGCGGCGGCCCGCCCCGGCGGCCAGCAGCACGCCGGCCACCTTCGGGCCTGCTGTCACCGCCGCGCCCCGTTCCTGGCGCCAGGCCGCCGGGCGGGCATCCGGGGCGGCCGGTCAGCCGTGATGGATCCGGCCGGAGGTCACCGTCAGCGGCTGCCCCGAGCCGCCCCAGCGGAGCTGGATCAGCTCGGCCGCCACGGACACGGCGGTCTCCTCGGGCGTGCGCGCACCCAGGTCCAGCCCGATGGGCGAGCGCAGCCGGGCCAGTTCGGCCTCGGTCAGGCCCACCTCGCGGAGCCGGTCCAGCCGGTCGGAGTGAGTCCGGCGGCTGCCCATGGCGCCGATGTACCCGGCGGGGGTGCGCAGCGCCACCTCGAGCACCGGCACGTCGAACTTGGGGTCGTGGGTCAGCACGCAGATGACGGTCCGCTCGTCCACCGGGGTGCCGGCCAGGTAGCGGTGCGGCCACTCCACGACCACGTCGTCGGCTTCGGGGAAGCGCGCCTTGGTGGCGAAGATCGGCCGCGCGTCGCACACCGTGACGTGATACCCGAGGAACTTCCCGGCCCGGGCCACCGCGGCGGCGAAGTCGATCGCGCCGAACACCAGCATCCGCGGCGGCGGCGCGAACGAGTGCACGAACACGGCCAGGTCGTCACCGCGCCGCTCGCCGTGCGCCCCGTACCGGCGGACCCCGGTGAGCCCCTGGGCCAGCATGCCCCGCACGTCGTCGTCGACCGCCGCGTCCAGCCGGTCCCCCGCGCCGAGGGTGCCGCTGGCCCGGTCATCCGCCCAGATCACCCGGCGGGCGCCCGCCTCCCCCGGGCCCTCGATGACGGTGGCCACCGCGACCGGCTGCCCGGACCGGATGCCCTCCGCCACGGCGCCCAGCTCGGGGAAGGCCTGCTGGCTCACCGGCTCCACGAACACGTGCAGGATGCCGCCACAGGTCAGCCCGACCGCCAGCGCGTCGTCGTCACTGACCCCGTAGGTCTCCAGCACCGGCTGCCCGCTCTCCAGGGCCTGCTGGGCCACCTCGTACACGGCACCTTCCACGCAGCCGCCGGACACGCTGCCGATGACCTCGCCCGCGCGCGGACACGGCCATGGCCGCGCCGGGCTCACGGGGCGCGCTGCGGAAGGTGCGGACCACCGTGGCCAGGCCGAACACCTCACCCGCGTCCCACCACTTCGTGATCGGGTCCAGGATGTCTCGCAACCGTCCACCTCAGCCGTCGTTGCCGGCCGGGCCGCCGCGCGGCCGACCGTACCCTGACGTCAGGGTACGTTCACCTCACCCTGTGGCGCGAGCGCCTACTCGACGATCTTCGAGATGGGGATTTCCAGGATGTCCCGGGCCCCGGCCGCCCGCAGCGCGGGGATGAGCGTGTTCACCCCTCGCTTGGGCACCACGGTCTCCACCGCGTTCATGCCGCCGCGGGCCAGCGCGGTGATCGTCGGCGAGGACATGGCGGGCAGCATCCCGGTCACCTCGTCCAGCCGGTCGGCCGGGACGTTGAGCTTGAGCAGCACGTTGCCCCGGGCCCGGATGGCCCCGGACAGCAGCAGCATGATGTCCTCCATCGCGCTGCGCTTCTCGGCGTCCGCGAACGCCCCCGTGTTGGCGATCAGCTCGGTGTAGCTGGTCAGCAGGGTGTCCAGGATGCGCAGCCCGTTGCGGCGCAGCGAGGAGCCGGTCTCGGTCAGGTCCACGATGGCGTCGACGATGTCGGGCACCTTGGCCTCGGTGGCCCCGTGCGACGGGATGACCATGGCCTTGACGCCGTTGGCCTCCAGGTACCGCGCGGTCAGGGCGGGCAGCTCGGTGGAGATCCGGACACCCTCGGGCAGGTCGGTGACGGACTGCCAGGGCGACCCCTGGGGCACGGCGAGCACCACCCGGATCGGCTGCGCGGTGGCCTTGGAGTAGTGCAGCTCGCCGAGCGAGGCCACCTCAGCGCCGGTCTCGGTGATCCAGTCCCGCCCGGTGATGCCCAGGTCGAACAGGCCGCGCTCGATGTAGGACGGGATCTCCTGGGGGCGCAGGAACCGGACCCGCTCGATCCGCGGGTCGTCGATGGACGCGTGGTAGTCACGGTCGGAGGAGCGGCGGACGGTCAGGTCGGCCGCGTCGAAGAGATCAAGAGTGGCACGCTCCAGCGAGCCCTTGGGCAGGACCAGGGATAGCACGGCACAAGCCTTTCATGCGCAACGGAACCGTCATTGGCCAGTGGGTAACCCCGCCCGGTCAATGTCGTGGCCGGAGGGTTCCTTCCGGCGCATCCAGCCCGGTACCCCGCAGCGAGCGCAGCACGAGCGCGGTGTCGAGCGCGGCCACGACCGCCTCCCAGCCCTTGTCCTCGGTGCTGCCGATCCAGCCCGCACCGGTCGCGGGCCTGCTCCAGGGTGTCACAGGTGAGCACCCCGTTGCCAACCGGTTTGCCGGCGTCGAGGGCGACCCGGGCCAGCCCGTAGGTCACCGCGTCACACACGTACTCGAAGTGCGGCGTGCCGCCCCGGATCACCGCGCCCAGGCAGGCCACGGCGTCGTGGCTGCGGGCCAGTTCGGCCGCCACCACCGGCAGCTCCACCGCCCCGGGCACCCGGACCACCCGCGGGTCATCGATCCCGCACTCCTTCGCGGCGGCCACCGCGCGGTCCACCAGGGCGTCGGTGATCTCGGCGTGCCAGCGGGTGGCCACGATGGCCAGGGTCAGCCCGGCGGCGTCCACCGCCTGCTCCCCCGGGCGGCCAGCCCCGCTCACTGTGCTTCCCCCGACGTTCGCGCCGCCCGGCGCAAACCCGCACACCGGCCACTCGCCCGGGCCTGGCGGCCCGGGCTCGCGAGCCGGTACCGGACGGCGCTCACCGGGCACCGGCCAGGCCGCTGGCCCCGGGGGCGGGCATGGCGGGCAGCCCGTCGATGAAATGGCCGAGCCGGTCCCGCTTCACCGTGAGGTAGCGCAGGTTCTCCGGGGTGGCCGCGGCCGGCAGCGGGACCCGGCCGGTCACCTGCACGCCGAACGCGGACAGCCCGCTGACCTTCTCCGGGTTGTTGGTGAGCAGGCGGACCGACCGCACGCCCAGGTCGGCGAGGATCTGCGCGCCGGCCGAGTACTCCCGGGCATCCGCGGGCAGGCCGAGTTCCAGGTTGGCGTCCACCGTGTCGGCGCCCGCGTCCTGCAACTGGTAGGCCTGCAGCTTGCTGAGCAGGCCGATGCCCCGGCCCTCGTGACCGCGCAGGTAGAGCACGACCCCGCGGCCCTCGGCGGCGATCGCCGCCATGGACGCCTCCAGCTGGGCCCCGCAGTCACAGCGCCGGGAGCCGAACACGTCGCCGGTCAGGCACTCGGAATGGGCCCGGACCAGCACGTCAGCTGCCATCTCCGAGATCGCCGAGCACCAGGACGAGGTGCTCGGTCGCATCGACCGAGTTCTGGTAGCCGAGGGCGCGCCACGTGCCGTGGGCGTTCGGCAGCCTGGTCTCCACCATCCGGTGGATCATGAGCTCGGACCGGCGCCGGTAGTCGATGAGCTGGGCGATGGAGATGAGCGCGAGCCCGTGCTCGTCGGCGAACGCGCGCAGCTGCGGGAGCCGGGCCATGGTCCCGTCGTCGTTGACCACCTCGGCGAGCACCCCGGCCGGGGTGAGCCCGGCCAGCCGGGCCAGGTCCACGGCCGCCTCGGTGTGCCCGGGCCGCCGCAGCACGCCCCCCTCGGCGTAGCGGAGCGGGAAGATGTGCCCCGGGCGGACGATCTCGTGCGACTCGGTGGCCGAGTCCACCAGGGTCCGCACCGTCCGGGCCCGGTCCTCGGCCGAGATCCCGGTGGTCACCCCGTCCCGGGCGTCCACGCTGATGGTGAACGCGGTGCGCATCCGTTCCGCGTTGTGCGGGGTCATCAGCGGCAGCTGCAGCCGGTCCAGCTCGTCCCCGGGCAGCGGCACGCAGATCACCCCGCTGGTGTGCCGGATCATGAAGGCCATCAGCGCGGGCGTCATCTTGCTGCCCGCGACGATGATGTCGCCCTCGTTCTCCCGGTCGGCGTCGTCCACGACCACCACCGGCCGCCCGGCCGCGATGTCGCTGATCGCCCGTTCGACGTCGTCGAGCAGGCTGTCCCCGCCCGGCTCCGCACGGGCCGCCGTGTGCTGCCCGGTCACCCTGACCCCGGCCGCCTGGCCGGCCCGGCCGGCGCCGCCGGGCCCGACCGGGTGGCCGGTCCCGCCGGGCCGGGCGGCCCGGGCCGGCTCCGGGGCGCTCTCCGTGTAGCCGGCCAGCATCTCGCTGGTCACCGCGCCGCTGGTCATGACCGGCCTCCCTGTGGCCCGGCGCCAGCCGGAGCCAGTCCCGGAGCGCCGCCCAGCAGCCGCTCCACGTACTTGGCGATCACGTCCACCTCCAGGTTCACCGGGCCGCCGGGCTGAGCCCGGCCCAGCGTGGTCAGCTCCAGGGTGGTCGGGATCAGGCTCACCTCGAACCACGGCTCCGGGCCGGCCGCCGTGCCCGCGTCGCCGAGCCCGGACACGGTCAGGCTCACGCCGTCCACCGTGACCGAGCCCTTGTGCACCACGTAGCGGGCCAGGCCGGGGGGCAGCGAGATGCGGACCACGTCCCAGTGCTCGGCCGGGGCCCGGGACAGGACCAGGCCGGTCCCGTCCGCATGGCCCTGCACCAGGTGGCCGCCGAGACGGCCGCCCAGCTCGACCGGCCGCTCCAGGTTGACCGGGGATCCCGGCTGCAGCGCGCCGAGGCTGCTGTGCTCCAGGGTCTCCGCCATCACGTCGGCGGTGAATGTCTTGTCCGACGCGTCGGTCACGGTCAGGCAGACCCCGTTGACCGCGATCGAGTCCCCGTGCCGGGCCTGGGCCGTGACGGCGGGGCCGCGTACGGTGAGCCGGGCGGCACCGGGCAGCCGCTCAACCGCGACCACCTCGCCGAGCTCTTCTACTATCCCGGTGAACATCCGCGATGTCCTCTCCTTCGGAGCCAACCTGCCAGCCGGCTCCGGGGGGTACGCGGACGCACCTGCACGGGCGGCAGCCAAGGCTGCCCTCCGCGCGCGTGCTTCCTCCCATCCGGACTTTCACCGTCGGTCCCGGAATTCCACCAGGTCAGCCGGCTGCGGGCGCTGGGCACCTGCGGCCGGGTCGCGGACTGTCACCGCCGGCTCGGACTTTCACCGACCCCGGAGCACGCTTAACTGCTGAAACCAGTGTGCCACGGGACGTATTCCGCAGCGTCGGCGCGTCCTGCGGCGCGGTCAGGCCGGGGTGAAGGAGGTGGCGCAGCGCGCGGTGGCGCTTCCCCGGCTGACGGTGACGTCGACCACGACCCGGTAGCCCTTGGTGGCGCCGCTGATGTAGTAGGCGATGGTGGCCTTGCCCCCGTTGCCGGCGGTGGCCGACTTCCGGTGGCTGGTCGTCTTGTAGTGGGCCACGGCCGTGACCCCGGCCCCGGCGGCCGTCGTCACGTACACGTCCACCGTGGTGTAGTCGGCCGGCCGGCTGTTGCTCACCGTGGCGGAGCAGGACAGGGCCGAGGCGGTACGGGTGGGCGACGGTTTCGGGGTGGGCGGCGCGGGCGACGGCGCGGCTGCGGGGCGGTCAGCCCGAGCACTCGCTCCGCGGTCTTCCAGTCGCGGGCGATGGCACGCTGCGCGGCGGCCAGCCTGACGCGGTGCGCGCACACCGCGGTCCGCAGCGCGTCCTCGACCTTGTCCTTCGGGTTGGGGATCACGCCGCCGTCGTACTCCGGCCACAGGTTCCGCACCGACCGCGGCGAGCCGCCGAGTTCCAGCGGGATCAGGTGGTCTTCCTCGTAGTCGTGCAGCCGCTTGTCCCGGTAGCCGTACTCCGCGATCTGCTCCCGCTTGAGGTTCTCGGTGTAGCTCTCCGGCGGCCGCACCGTCGCGGTCCAGCCCCGCACGCAGATCGTGCGGCCGATAGTGGCCTGGGTGACCCGGGCGTAAGTCGCGCCGGGCGTGCAGTGCCGGTCCGGCAGCCCGTTCACGCTGTGGCAGTGCAGCGCCGCCCCGGCGGCCGCCACCAGGCCGGCCGCCGGCCCGCCGGTGCTGTCCGCCGCCGTCGCCGCGGCCGCCGAGCAGCCCGCCAGCGACACCGTCATCGTCGCGATCACGACCGCGATCCGCTTCATCCCCGCTCCCCCGCCCGTGTCCGGCGCGTCATTGTCGCACCGTGCGCCCACGGGCGGCTACCCGGATGAGCCACTCGCCGGGTACGAACCCGATCGCCATCTGGATCAGGGTGAGCCCGGTCTCGTCGGCGAGCGCGCCGAGCGCGCCGGCGGCGTCGAGCCAGGCGGCGCGCCGAGGACCGGCTCGCAGCCATCAGGCCCCGTTTTGTCAGTGCCGCCCTGTAATGTCGAACATGTCATCGAGATGATGTCCTGGCCTGCTGGCCAGTACCTGGTTTGCGTCCTGGGAGGTAGGTGGGCGGCATGGGCGCTGGGCCCGGATTCACGTCTCCCGCCGCGGCACTGGCCGCCGTGCGGGAGGGCCTGCAGTACCTGAGCTCTGTGGATGCCGCCGGCCTCCCGGCGGTGGCGCAGGCAGATTGCCTGCGCGGCCTGGCGCGGGCCGAGGCGGCGCGTACCGCGGCGCAGGCCCGGATGCTGGCGGCGTTCAGCGCGGGCGGCGGCTATGAGGACGACGGGCAGGGGTCCGCCCAGGTGTGGCTGCGCTGGCAGACCCGCATCACCCGCGGCGCCGCGGCCGCCGCCACCGGGTGGGCGAAACGCCTGGCCGCCCACCCGGCCGTCGGCCAGGCCTTAGCCAGCGGGAGCCTGTCCCCCTCCTGGGCGCGGGAGATCTGCCACTGGAGCGACCAGCTTCCGGCCGGCCTGCGCGCGGACGCCGATGACATCCTGCTCGCCGCGGCGGCCGGCGGCGCGGACCTGGCCGACCTGGCCGCCCTGGCCGAGGAGATGCGCCGCCGCGCCGGCCCGGACGAGGACCGGGACGACGGGTTTGATGACCGGAACGTATGGCTGGATGTCACCTTCGGCGGGACCGGGCGGCTGGCCGGCGGCCTCACTCCGGCCTGCGCCGCCGCGCTGTCCGCTGTCTTAGACGCGTTAGGCAAGAAGGCCGGTCCCGAGGATGTGCGCAGCGCCGCGCAGCGCCGCCACGACGCCCTCGAGGAAGCCTGCCGACGGCTGATCGGCTCCCGTTGCCTGCCTGAGCACGCCGGACAGCCCACGCAGATCCAGCTGCACCTGACCTTGGACCAGTTGCGCGGCATGCCCGGCGCAGCCGAGGCGGAAGCGGAATGGGCCGCGGGCCAGGCAGGCAGCCGGGGCCCGGCAGGCAGCCCGGGCACGGCAGGCAGTCCGGGCACGGCAGGCAGTCCGGGCACGGCAGGCAGTCCGGGCACGGCAGCCGGTCCGGGCGGTGCGGGCACGGCGGGCGCTGAGGCCACGCGGGCCGCCGCCGGCGGACAGCCGGGCTGGCTGTCCGGCCCGGCGGCCGCCGCCTATGCCTGCGATGCGGCCCTCACCCCGATCGTCACCGGCCATCTCGACTCAGCCGCGCTGGCGGAGCTGGCGGCCGCGTTCCTGGCCCGTCCCGGCCCGGAGCGCGCCGCGGCCGCCGGAGCCGGGACCCATGCCGGTACCGGCGCGGGGCGGCGCCGCGGGGACCCTCCGCCCGGCCACGCGGGCCCGGCTGCACGACACGCTGCTGCGGTATGCGGCCGACGCGCTGTCCGGCCCGGCCGGGCTGGCTGCCTTCCTGCGCACCCGCCTTCTCGGGAGCGAGTTCCCCTCGGCCAGCCTCCCCCTGGACACGGGGGCTGCTACCGATCAGATCCCCGCGCACCTGCGGCGGGCGGTCATCGCCCGGGACCGGCACTGCGGCTTTCCCGGCTGCCATCAGCCGCCTGCCGCCTGTCACGTTCACCACCTGCGGCGCCGCGCCGACGGCGGGCTGACCACCCTGGCCAACTGCCTTTTGCTGTGCGGCTTCCATCATCTGATAGCGGTCCACCGCTGGGGCTGGAGCCTGGCTCTTCATGCCGACGGCACCATCACCGCTACCAGCCCGGACGGCCGCCGCCTTCTGCACAGCCACGGCCCGCCCACCGCTGCCGCCTGACCACGGCGGCAGCCTGCCCGCGACCCGGATGGGCCGGGAATCGGACCGGCCGCCGCCTACTGGAGCCTGGCCTCCGGGCGGGTCGGCTCGAATAGTTCCACGGGGTTACCCGAGGGATCCTCCACAATGATCTGCTTACCGCCCATCCCGGTGACGATCTCGTTCCGGAACCGGGCACCCTCGTCCCGCAGCCTGCTGACCGTGCCGGCCAGGTCGGCCACCTCGATGGAGAAGCGGTTCCAGCCGCCGGGCTGCGGCATGGTGCCATCCGGCATCGCCTGGCCGCCCCCGGGGCCGCCGCCCGGCGCGCTCAGCACCAGGCGCAGGTCACCCCGCGACAGCATGGCGAAGGCCGGGGCCGGGTGCATCACCTCGGCGAAGCCGAGCTGACGGCAGTAGAACGCGATCGCGGCGTCGACGTCATTGACGATGTAGCGGACGCTCACAGTGGGCATGACCACCTCCTCGGCACCATCATGCGCGGCGCCGGCCAGCTACGCGCACCCGGTCACCTCGGCGAGGCGGCCGGCCAGGAACTGGCGTTCGGCCTCGTTGGCGGTGAGGCCGAGGGCGGCCCGGTAGGCCTCGGCCGCTTCCTGGCGGCGGCCGAGGCGGCGCAGCAGGTCCGCCTTGGCGGCAGGCAGGTACCGGTAGCCGGCCAGGCGGCCGTCCCGCTCCAGGGCGCCGATCTCGGCCAGCCCGGATTCCGGGCCGTCCGCCATGGCCACCGCCACCGCGCGGTTCAGCGTCACCACGGGCGATGCCCAGACCTGCCCCAGCAGGTCGTACAGGCGGACGATCTGCCGCCAGTCGGTACTGGCGTAGCTGGGCGCCGCGGCGTGCAGCGCGGCGATCGCCGCCTGCAGGGCAAACCGGCCCGGGCGGCCGCCGCGCAGTGCGCCGGTGACCAGGGCGACGCCCTCGTCGATGGCCGGCCGGTCCCACTGGCCGCGGTCCTGGTCCTCCAGCAGCAGGAGCCGGCCATCCGGCGCGCACCGGGTGGCCCGGCGGGCATCGGTGAGCAGCAGCAGGGCCAGCAGGCCGCGGGCCTCGGGCTCGTCCGGCATCAGCTGGCGCAGCATCCGGGCCAGGCCGAAGGCGCGCTCGACCAGGTCGCCGCGGACCAGATGCGCCGCCGCCGGGCGCGGTGTGCCCGGTGGTGTAGAGCAGGTGCACGACGGTGAGCACGGCGTCGAGCCGGTCCGGCAGTTCCGCGGGCGCGGGCACCCGGTAGGCGATGCGCGCGGCGGAGATCTTCTTCTTGGCCCGGGTGACCCGCGCCGCCATGGTCGGCTCCGAGACCAGGAAGGCCTGGGCGATCTCCGCCGTGGACAGGCCGCACACCAGCCGGAGGGTCAGGGCGACCTGGGCCTCCCGGGCCAGCGCCGGGTGGCAGCAGGTGAACACCAGGCGCAGCCGGTCGTCGGGGATCACCTCGTCCCCCTGACCCGGCCGGGGCGCCCCCGTGGCGGCCCCGGCATCCGGCTCGATCAGCAGCGGCAGTTTCCGGCGCAGCGTCGTTTCGCGGCGCAGCCGGTCGATGGCCCGGTTCCGGGCCGCGGTGGTCAGCCAGGCACCCGGATTGCGCGGGACGCCCTGCCGGGTCCACGCCTCCAGCGCCGCGACGTAGGCGTCCTGGACGCATTCCTCGGCGAGATCGATGTCGCCGGCGAAGCGCGCCGTCGCGGCGAGCACGAAGGCCCACTCGCGACGGTGCGCGTCCGCCACGGCGCTCGCCGCCTCGTCCGCGGCCGGGCTGGTCACCGTCAGTCGAAGACCATGACCGGGCGGACCTCCACCCCGCCGAACCGCGCCGGGCAGAGCTTGCCGATCTCCAGGGCGTGGTCCAGGTCCCGGGCCTCGACCAGGTAGAAGCCGCCCAGGGCCTCCTTGGTCTCGGCGAACGGGCCATCGGTCACCACGTCACCGCGGATGGAGGTGGCGGTGGGCGTGGGCTGCAGCGCCCGGCCCGTGATGACCTTCCCGCCGGTCTCCTCCACCTGCTCCGGCGAACCGGTTGTGCGCATCCATCACCTGCTGGAAGACGTCGGGCGACGCGGTCGCGTAGCCGTTCTCGTCCTCGCAGATCAGAATCAGGTACTCGGCCATGATGGCACTCCTTCAGCTTCTCGACTGGTCCGTCATCTGCCCGACGAACGCTCCCCGCGGATATCGACACCATCGCCACTCTGAATGTCGTTAAGCATGAATATCGCGGGTCCGCGGCCCGGGCGGCCGCAACTGGCGGGCGTGGCACGGGCCGGGTCAGCAGTGCCAGGGCGCCCGGGAGGTGGCCTGCTCCGCCTGCGCGCGGAGGGCCTGGACGGCGGCGGCCGGCTCGTCGGCGCTGTAGACCGCGGACCCGGCGACGAACACGTCGGCACCCGCATCGGCGCAGCGCTCGATGGTCTTCTCGCTCACCCCGCCGTCCACCTGCAGCCACACCGCGCCGCCCCGCGCGCTGACCAGGTCCCGGGCGCGGCGCAGCTTGGGCAGCACCATGTCCAGGAACGGCTGGCCGCCGAACCCCGGCTCGACCGTCATGAGCAGCAGCATGTCCAGTTCGGGGAGCAGGTCGGCGTACGGCTCCACCGGGGTGGCCGGGTTGATCGCCAGCCCGGCCCGGGCACCGGCCGACCTGATCATCCGGAGCGTCCGCACCGGCGACCTGGCCGCCTCGGCGTGGATGGTGACGTTCCCCGCCCCCGCCTCGGCGTAGGCCGGCGCCCAGCGGTCCGGGTCCTCGATCATCAGGTGGCAGTCGAGCGGCAGCCCGGCGTGCTTGAGCAGCGCCTCGACCACCGGCAGGCCCAGGGTGAGGTTGGGCACGAAGTGGTTGTCCATGACGTCCACGTGCAGCCAGTCGGCCACGCCGGTGACCGCCGCCGCCTCGTCCGCGAGCCGGGCGAAATCGGCGGACAGGATGCTCGGTGCCATCTGCACGGCCATGAGGCCGAGTGTAGGCCGCGCTCAGGGTCCCCCCGTGGGTGACCTGCCGGGTGAACCTGGCCTGCCCCGCCCGGGCGGCGGCGGTAAGGTGCGGCCAGCGGCAGGCGGCCCGGGCAGGCGGCCCGCCGTGGCCGGGCCGGCGAAATGTCACAGTCTCCGGATAACGTTCGATGACGCGTTCGAATCGATCGCCCGGGACGGGAGGAAGCTCCGTGAACCACCAGGCAGCAGGCAGCGACCCGGCCGAGAGCCCGCCCGGCGGGCCACCAGGCGGCGGGACAGGCGGGGGCACCGCCGGGCCGGAAGCCGCCGCCGCGCTGCTCGCCCGGGTCCGCAAGCTGCTGGCCAAGGCGGAGGCCGAGGGGGTGACCCCGGCCGAGGCCCAGGCCCTGACGGCCAAGGCCGCCGAGCTGATGGCCAAGTACGGCATCGACCGCGCGCTGCTCGCCGCCCGGCGGCCGGAGACCGACCACCCGGCCGACCGGAAGCTGGACATCGACAACCCGTGGGCGCGGGTCCAGGCCCACCTGCTCTGCGGCCTGGCCTCGGCGCTCCGCTGCCAGTGCGTCATCCTGCCCCGGACCGGCCCGGGAACCCGGATCCACATCTTCGGTTTCGCCTCCGACATCGAGCGGGCCGACGTGCTGTACACGTCGCTGCTCGTGCAGATGTGGCAGGGCCTGGCGGCGGCCCGGGTGCCGGACTGGAGCCGGAACGCGCGCGCGTGGCGGCGCAGCTGGCTGCTCGGCTTCGTGTCCGCCGTCGTCTCCCGGGTGCGCGCCGCCGAGCAGCACGCCACCACGGAGGCCACCGCGCGCACCGCCCCGGCCGGGGAGCGGACGGCCCTGGTCCTGGCCGACCGGCGGCAGGTGATCATGCGCAATATCGGGCACGCGTACCCGGTGACCCGCCGGTCCCGGGTGACCTACTCCGGGAGCGGTTACGGCGCCGGGTACACCGAGGGCCAGAAGGCGGACATCGGCTCGGCCCGGCTGCGGCCCGGCTCCGGGCGGGCGCTCACCGGCGCCCGGTAGCCCGGGCGGCTCAGCGGCGGCGCAGCAGGGCGAGGAAGATCGCGTCGCTGCCGTGCCGGTGCGGCCAGAACTGCGCGTACCGGCAGCCGGGTTCCGGGCCGCGCAGGCCCGGCACCTCGGCCAGGACCGCGGGGGCGTCCAGCACCTCGGTGTCGTCGCGGCCGCCGAGCACGTCGGCCAGCACGTCCCGGGTCTCGGCCAGGTGCGGCGAGCAGGTCACGTAGGCCACCACTCCCCCGGGCCGGGCCGCGTCCAGGGCGCTGCCGAGCAGCCGCGCGCTGCAGCCCGCCGAGGGCCAGCACGTCCTCGGGTGACTTCCGCCAGCGTGCCTCGGGGCGGCGGCGCAGCGCCCCGGTACCGGAGCACGGGACGTCGGCCAGGACCCGGTCGAACGTGCCGGGCGCCCAGGCCGGGCGGACGGCGTCGGCCACCACCACCCCGGCGGCGCCGGTGACCCCGGCCGCGTCCCGGGCCAGCCGGGCGCGGTGCGGCCGCGCGTCGGCGGCCAGCAGGTGCGCGCCCCGCTGGGCGGCCAGGCCGGCCAGCAGCCGGGCTTTGCCCCCCGGGCCCGCGCACATGTCGAGCCACCGGGTGTCCCGGCCGTCCAGGCCGGCCCGGGCCAGCGCGACGGCGGCGAGCTGGCTGGCCTCGTCCTGCACGGCAGCGCGCCCCTCCGCGACCGGCCCGATGCCCGCCGGGTCGCCCCCGTCGAGATAGGCACCGAACTCCGACCACCGGGCCGGCTCCGCGCCCGCGGCCAGGAGTTCCGAGCGGGCGGCCAGCCCGGGCACCGTGCACAGGGTGACCCGCGGCCGGACGCCGTCCGCGGCCAGCGCGGCCTCGGTCTCGCGGAGCGGGCCCGCCACGTCCTCGCCCAGGGCGGCGGCGATCGCCGCCGCCAGCCAGCGCGGATGGCTGTAGCGGACCGCCAGGTGCCCGAGCGGGTCCGCGTCCCGCGCGCGGGGCCGCCACGCCGATCCAGCTTTCCAGGTCGCGGGTGGACACCCGGCGCAGCACCGCGTTGACGAAGCCCGCCGAGCGCGGCCCGGCCAGGTCCCGGGCCAGGTCCACGGAGGTGGCCACGGCGGCGTGCGGGGCCACCCGGGTGGCGAGCAGCTGGTGGGTGCCCAGCCGCAGCACCTCGCGGAGCGGGGGGTCCACCCGGTCCAGGGCGCGGTCGCTGCACAGGCCGAGGATCGCGTCGTAGGTGCCGCGGCCGCGCAGCGTCCCGTAGGTCAGCTCGGTGGCCAGCGCCGCGTCCCGGCCCGCCAGGCCGCGCTGGCCGAGCAGCGACGGGAGCAGCAGGTTGGCATAGGCGTCGCGCTGGTCCACCGCGATCAGGACGTCGTAGGCGGTCCGGCGGGCCGGGTCGGCGCGCCGGCGCTGGCCGCCGCCGGGGCGGGACTGGCCGCCGGCCGGGCGGCCACGGCCACGGGGACGGCCGCTGCCGCCGCTGCTCGCCGCCGGGCGCGCGCCGGGCCGGGCCGGGCTGGTGCCCCGCGGAGCGCGGCGGGCCGCCGGATGCTGCCATCTCAGGCGAGCACCATGGAGTCCTGGCGCAGCCCCCGGGCCCATTCCGCGGCCCGCATCCGGCGCTTCCCCGGCGGCTGCACGTCACCCAGCCGCACCGGACCGGTCGCCGTGCCCACCAGGACCGCGGAGCGCCCGGCCCGCAGTTCCCCGGGGGCCAGCGTGCCGCCCGGGCCCAGCAGGGCCGCCACGGCCGCGGGATCCCCGGCCGCCTCCAGCGGCCAGAGCTTGATCCGGGCGTCGCCGAGGACGGTCCACGCACCCGGGCCGGGCGTGGCGGCCCGGATCTGCCGGTCCACGGCCAGGGCGGGCCGGTCCCAGCGCACCCGGGCGTCCGCCGCGGTGATCTTGGGCGCGAGGCTGACCCCTTCGGCCGGCTGCGGGCGGGCCTCCAGCTGCCCCGACTCGATCCCGTCGAGCGTGGCCACCAGCAGCCCGGCGCCGGAGACCGCGAGCCGGGCCAGCAGGTCACCGGCGGTGTCCCGGGGCCGGATGGGCTCGGTCAGCATGCCGAACACCGGGCCGGCGTCCAGCTCGGCGACCAGCCGGAACGTCGTCGCCCCGGTCAGGTCGTCACCGTGCAGGATGGCGTGCTGCACCGGCGCCGCGCCGCGCCAGGCCGGCAGCAGCGAGAAGTGCAGGTTCACCCACCCGTGCCGCGGGATGTCCAGGGCGGCCTGCGGGATCAGCGCCCCGTAGGCGGTCACCGGGCAGCAGTCCGGGGCGATGGCGCGCAGCCGGTCGAGGAATTCCGGATCGCGCGGCCGGGGCGGCTTGAGCACCTCGACGCCGGCCTCGGCGGCCCGCTCGCCCACCGGGCTGGGCACCAGGTGCAGGCCGCGCCCGGCGGGGGCGTCCGGCCGGGTCACCACGGCCGCCACCTCGTGCCGCGAGGCCAGCAGCGCGTCCAGCGCGGGCACGGCCGCCTGCGGGGTACCCGCGAAGACCAGTCGCATGGCAGCGGCCTAGAACGCCTTTCCCCCGGTCGGGTGCGGCGAGGCCCTGATCTCCGGGATGGGCTCACCCCACCACTCCGCCTCCCGGATCGCCCGGTTCGCCAGCTTGCGCTGCTGCGGGTCGAGCCGGTCGATGAACAGCACGCCGTCCAGGTGGTCGGTCTCGTGCTGCACGCAGCGGGCCAGCTGCCCGGTGCCCTCGACCGTGACCGGGTCACCGTACATGTTGAAGCCCTTGGCCACCGCCCCGAAGGCACGCGGGGTGGGGAAGGCCAGGCCGGGGAAGGACAGGCAGCCCTCGTCGTCGGTCTCGGTCTCGCCGGTCAGGTCCAGCGACGGGTTGATGAGGTGCCCGAGCACATCGTCCACGTAGTACGTGAAGACCCGCAGGCCCACCCCGATCTGCGGGGCGGCCAGGCCCAGGCCCGGCGCGTCGATCATCGTGTCGGTGAGGTCCTTGACCAGCTTGCGCAGCTCGGCGTCGAAGTCACGGACCGGCTCGGCCGGGGTGCGCAGCACCGGGTCGCCGAAGATGCGGATGGGCTTGACGCTGATGGCACACCGTCCTTCCTGAGCTGGCTCGTTCAGGCATGCTGCCACATGCCTTCCAGCCCACCAAGTCTATGAACCCGGCGAGGTCTGTGAACCGGGGGAGCCGCGTCCCGGCCGCCGTGGACCGGGCCTTGAAGGCCGCCTTCCGGGCGGCCCGGGCCACCCCGGGATCCGGGTGATGGTCGCTCAGCGCGGTCAGCAGGTCGGTGACGCCGGGGTGGCGGACCCGCCACAGGCCCGCCACCAGCTCGGCCTGCGCGTCCGGCGGCACGTCGGGGAGCAGTTCCGCGACGACATCCTTGGGGTCGGCCTCCTCCAGCAGCCCGGCGCCCAGGTCCACCAGCAGCCAGGCCCGGTCTTCCCGGTCCAGTTCCACGTTCTCGCCGTGCTCGTGCAGCCACACGGCGGCGTGCGCGCGCAGCACCGGATCGGCCAGGGCCTCCCGGACGGCGGCGACCGCGTCCTCGCCGATCCGGTCCAGGACCGCGAATCCGGCGCCCCGCAGCCCTGGTGAGCCGTGGCTGGCCGCCGCGATCAGCTCGCCGGCGGCCTGCCGGGGCGTCCGGCCCGCGAGCCAGCTCGCGATCTCCGCCTCGCCGTCCTCCACGTCGCAGTTGGCCAGGGTCGCGAGCAGCGCTGCCGCGTCCCCGCGGGAGCCGCCGCCGGTGACCGGCACATGCCAGCCCTGGGCCCGCAGCCGCCGGTGCACGCCCCAGATGCCCAGCGGGGCGAGGGTGACCGTCAGGCTGCCGCCGGGATCGTCCGACTCCAGGTCGTCCGCGCCCAGTTCGACCACGCCCAGGTCGGCGAGCGCCTCCAGGGCCACGGACAGCGCCGCGCCCTCGTCAGTCGCCTCCTGCCCCGGGTCGGGGTGTCCCGGGGCGCCCGCCGCGGCCAGGTACGCGTCGAACAGCGCGTCCATCCGCACCGGGCCGCCGACCGTGTAGAGGGCCGTTGCCAGCCCGTCCAGGTCCTCGGCGGCCAGCATGACGGTGAGCGCCGCATCCCAGGCGGCCAGCACGTCGTCGGCGGCGGGCGCGGCCAGCACGTCGAGCCGGTCCCCGGTCTCGACCCGCCCGTCGGCCAGCACCAGCATCCGCGCGGCGAGCGCCACCCGCCAGGCGGCCTCGAACTCCGCCGGGATCAGCTCCAGGTGGGTGGCGGCGGCGATGGCATCCGCGCGCCGCAGCCGCCCGGCCTTGGTGATGGCCCGGCCGGGCCCGACCCACCGGGCCACGTCGCGGGCGGCCCGCAGCAGCGGCGCGACCCGGGCCGCCGCGGCCAGTTCCTCCCGCGGTGCCAGCCGCACCGTCGGCAGCCGGGGCAGGCCGCCCGGGCTGGCCGCCGGGGCCGCGCCGCGGGCTGCGTTCCGCCCGGCGTCACCCCGGGCCGCAGGCCCGGCGTACCCGGCCGCGCCCGGAGGCCGGGGCAGCGCCCGGGGCATCGTGTCCTGGTCCGGCCAGGTGCACCGCTGTCAGCTCGATCGGTTCCTGGCCGGGCTGGCCAGGCTGTTCCCCGGCGTCCGCAGGCCCGTGGGCACGGCCGGCCGGACCGGGCGTCGTCCGCGACCGCGGAGTCCGTCGTGAGGTGGCCACTCCTGCACCCTACGGCCTTCCGGGGGCCAGTCAGATCAGCTCGGCCGGGTCGAGCTCGACCCGGACGGCCCCGGGTTCCTTGCGCGCGCTCCGCTCGGCCTGCGCCGCGTGCAGCGCCGCGGCCAGCGTGCGCCCGGCCGCGCGGGGGACCCGCACCAGCATCCGGACCAGGTCTTCCCCGGTATCGACGGGGCCGAGCAGCTCGGCGGCGGGCGGCAGCGCGGCCGCGGCGAGCAGGCCCTCGACCGCGCCGGCCGGCCCGGTGAGCGAGGCCATCCGGACGGCCGGCGGGAAGCGGAGCTCGGCCCGCTCGGCGAGTTCCCGCTCGGCGTGGGTGACCGGGTCCCAGCGGACCAGGGCCTGCACCGCCGGGATGCCGGGGTCGGCCACCACGACCACCCGCCCGCCCGCGGGCCCGGGCTGGACCAGCGCGGCGGCGTTCAGCCACCGGCGCAGCGCCTCCTCCGCCGCGTGCAGGCTGGGCCGGCCGAGCAGCGCCCATCCGTCGAGCAGCAGCGCGGCGGCGTACCCGCCGGCGGCGCGCGGCTCGGCGCCCGGCGTCGCGATGACCAGGGCGGGCGACCCGGGCACCGCGGGGAGCGACGCCGCCGCGGTAGAGGTGAGCACCGGGACCCCGGCGAAGGCGCGGCCCAGTTCCTCGGCGGTGCGGCCGGCCCCGGTGACCATGGCACGGAGCACCGGGTGCGCGCAGTGCGGGCAGCGCCAGTCGCGGGCCTCGGCCGCGCACCAGCGGCAGCGCGGCGCCGCGTCCGCGTGGGCCAGCGCCAGGGGGCCGCCGCAGGCCGGGCAGCGGGCCCGCTCCCGGCACCGGGCGCAGCCCAGCGCGGTGAGGTAGCCGCGGCGCGGCACCTGGACCAGGACGGGGCCGCGGCCGAGCGCCTCCCGGGCGGTCCGCAGCGCCAGGCTGGGCAGCCGGGCATGCTGCGCCGCCGCGTCGCGGGCCAGCTCAGCGTCCTCCCCGGCCGCCCGGGCCAGCGGGGCCAGGCCGCGCACCACCTCCCGGGGGGCGGCCAGCGGCCGGGCCCAGCCGCTGGCCACCAGGCTGGTGGCCTCGGCGGTGCGCGCGAACCCGCCGAGCAGCGCCGCCGCGCCGGTGCGGTGCGCGCGCAGCGCCAGCACCTCGCGGGCGTGCGGGTACGGGGCGCGCGGCTCGGCATGCAGGTCGTCGCCGTCGTCCCACAAGACGACCAGGCCGAGGTCATGAACCGGGGCGAACATGGTGGCCCGGGTGCCGGCCACCACCCGGACCGTGCCCCGCCGGACCGCCAGCCAGCGCCGGTACCGCTCGGCCGGGCCCAGGCCGGCGGCGAGGGTCACATGCCGGCCGGGACCGAGCACGGCCGCCAGGGCGGCATCCACCTGGCCGAGGTCGGTGGCGTCCGGGACCACGATGAGCGCGCCACGGCCGGCCGCCGCCGCGGTGCCCGCGGCCCGGGCGATCTCCTCCGGCCACAGCGGCCCCGGCAGCGCCGACCACACCGCCCGCGGGCCCTGCCCGCGGGCCAGCGCATCCAGGAAGGCCGGGCCGGCCGGGTAGCGGGACCACGGGCCCGGCCCGGGCCGGGCCGGCGGCCCGCCGGGCGCCGGGGGCGGCGGCTCCGCCTCGGCCCGGGCGTGCCGGGGCGGCACCGCCAGCCGCAGCACGTCGGCCAGGGTGCCCGCGTAGCGGTCGGCGACCTCCCGCGCCAGCGCCATGATCTCCGGGGCCAGCACGGGCTCCGGGGAGACGACCCGGTCCAGCCGGGCCAGCTTCCCGGGGTGCTCACTGACGGCCGCGCGCTGCAGCACGAACCCGTCCACCAGCTGGCCAGCAAAACGGACCCGCACCCGGCAGCCCGGCCACCGCCTGGCCCGCCATCTGCTCCGGCACGAGGTAGTCGAAGGGCCGGTCCAGGTGGGCCAGCGGGAGGTCCACGGCCACCCGGGCGACGGGCAGCTCGGCCGCGTCCGGGCCAGGGTCACGGCGGGCCCGGCGCCCGCTGCGGGCAGGCTGGGCCCGCCCGCCGCCGGGGCGGGCGGGCGCCCGCTGCCCCGTTGCCCCTGCCACGCTCCTGTCCTACCAGAGACCTACGACGCCCGTGTCCCGCACCCGGCTGACCCGGGACCGGCGGCCGGGCCGCTACAGGCGCACGGTCCCGCAGGCCCCGTCGGCCAGCCCGGTCTCCCGGTTCAGCCGCAGCAGCACCGGCCGCGGCACGACCACCTGGGCCCGCACGTCCCTGAGCACCGTCCGCAGCCCGCTGGACAGCGAGCGCAGCGAGCGCACGGTCGCGGCGCTGTGGCTGTCCCGGGCGGCCCGGTCGATCTGCCGGATGGCGGTGGCCAGGTCCCGCGACAGGACCGCCGGGGACGTCCCGCCGTTGACGTCCGAGACGACCCGGTTGTACGAGGTCAGCGCGCTGTTCTTGTACGCGACGCAGCCTGGGTCGGCGGCCCGGATGAGGTTCGGCACCAGGTAGGCCGCGGCCCCGGCCCAGGCCAGGCTGACCCCGATGGCCAGCCAGCAGCGCAGCGCGCCGCGGCCGGTGCCGCGGGCCCGGCGCAGCCCGAGGAGGCCCAGGATCAGCGCCGGCCGGGATGGTGACCAGGGCGCCGCCCAGGATGGCGCAGGCCAGCGCGGCGGTGGCCAGCCGGTTGCGCCCGGTGCCCGGAACCCGCCGGGCTCCCCCGTCCGGCGCCGCCGCCGGAGCGGGCCCGCCCGCCTCAGACGTATGCGCACCAGACGGGCTCATACCGGAATATTCTTCCCGCGACTGCGTGACCTCAGACCTTACTGCAGTAACCGCTTATCTCCGGCCGAGGATAGGCCGTCCGGCGGTGCGCCAGCCACCCGGTGCCTCAGAGCCCGGCGGCGTCGCGCAGGCTGTCCGCCCGGTCGGTGCGCTCCCAGGAGAAGTCGGGCTCCTCCCGGCCGAAGTGCCCGTAGCTGGCCGTCTGGGAGTAGATCGGCCGGAGCAGGTCCAGGTCCCTGATGATGGCGGCCGGGCGCAGGTCGAAGACCTGGAGCACGGCGTCCTGGATCCGCTCCACCGGCAGCCGCTCGGTGCCGAAGCACTCCACGAACAGGCCGACCGGCTTGGCCTTGCCGATGGCGTAGGCGACCTGGGCCTCGCAGCGGTCGGCCAGGCCCGCCGCGACCACGTTCTTGGCCACCCAGCGCAGCGCGTAGGCCGCGCTGCGGTCCACCTTGGACGGGTCCTTGCCGGAGAAGGCGCCGCCGCCGTGCCGGGCCATGCCGCCGTAGGTGTCGATGATGATCTTCCGGCCGGTCAGCCCGGCGTCACCCATCGGGCCGCCGATCTCGAACCGGCCGGTCGGGTTGACCAGCAGCCGGTACTGGCTGGTGTCGATGTCCAGCGACCTCGACGACCGGGAGCACCACGAGATCGCGGACGTCCGGGGCGAGCAGCTCCTTGAGGTCGATGTCCGGCGCGTGCTGGGCGGACACCACGACCGTGTCCAGCCGCACCGGCTTGTCCCCGGCGTACTCGATCGTCACCTGGGTCTTGCCGTCCGGGCGCAGGTACGGGCACCTCGCCGCTGCGCCGCACCTCGGACAGGCGGCGGGCCAGCCGGTGCGCCAGCATGATCGGCAGCGGCATGAGCTCCGGGGTCTCGCGGCACGCGTACCCGAACATCAGCCCCTGGTCCCCCGCGCCCTGCCGGTCCAGTTCCGAGGAGCCCTCGCCCTCGCGGTGCTCGAACGCGTGCAGCACGCCCTGGGCGATGTCGGGCGACTGGGAGCCGATGGACACCGAGACGCCGCAGGAGGCCCCGTCGTATCCCTTGAGCGAGGAGTCGTAGCCGATCTCGAGGATCTTCTCCCGGATGATGCCGGGGATGTCGACGTAGGTCTCGGTCGTCACCTCGCCGGCCACGTGCACCTGGCCGGTGGTGATCAGCGTCTCCACGGCCACGTGGCTCTTCGGGTCATCCTTGATCATCGAGTCGAGGATGGCGTCACTGATCTGATCCGCCATCTTGTCTGGATGCCCCTCCGTCACCGATTCGGAGGTAAAAAGACGTCGGGCCACCTTGACTCCCCGGTCGTGTACGCGGCTGAAACCTCGCCGAAGTCTAGCCGGGCTCCGGGCGCCCCCGTGCATCAGCCGCCGCATCGTCGCCGCCCGCCCCGGCGGCCCCGGCCCCGGCGGGCCCCGGCCCGGGCAGCCGCGCGGCGACCAGGTCCCACACCACGTCGGCGAGGACTTCCTTCGGCCCCCGGGGAACCGGGGTGCTGGCCCCGCCGGCGGCCAGCACGACCGCCTCGTTGTCCGCGGTGCCGAACGCCAGGCCGTCCCCCACCTGGTTGACCACGAGCAGGTCGCAGCCCTTGGCGGCCAGCTTGGCCTGGCCGTGGCGCAGGATGTCCTCGGTCTCCGCGGCGAAGCCCACGATGACCTGGCCCGGCCGCGCCCGGTGCGCGGCGAGGCCGCGCAGGATGTCCGGGTTCTCGGCCAGCGCGAGCGGCTCGGGCGCCGCCCCGGACTTCTTGATCTTGGTGCCGCTCCGGGCCGCGGGCCGGTAGTCGGCCACCGCCGCCGCCATCACCACCGCGTCCGCCTCGGCGGCGGCGTCGGCCACGGCCGCGGCCAGGTCACGGGCGGACACCACCCGCACCACCTTGGCCCCGGCCGGGATCCTCCAGGCCGACGTTGGCCGAGACCAGCGTGACCTGGGCGCCGCGGGCGACGGCGGTCCGGGCCAGCGCATAACCCTGGCGGCCGGACGACCAGTTGCCGATGAACCGGACCGGGTCGATCTCCTCCCGGGTGCCGCCCGCGGAGACCACCACCCGGCGGCCGGCCAGGTCGGGCCGCAGCCCGGCGGCGCCACGGGCCAGCGCCCGGATGGCCACCGCGTACAGCTCGGCCGGGTCGGGCAGCCGGCCAGGGCCGGTGTCCGCCCCGGTGAGCCGCCCCGCGGCGGGCTCTATGACGACGGCAGCCGCGGCGGCGCAGGACGCTCACGTTGGCCTGGGTGGCCGGGTGCTCCCACATCTCGGTGTGCATCGCCGGGCGCGAAGACCACCGGGCAGCGGGCGGTCAGCAGCACGGCGGTGAGCAGGTCGTCGGCCCGGCCGGCCGCCGCGCGGGCCAGCAGGTCCGCGGTGGCCGGGGCGACGATGACCAGATCTGCCGACTGGCCGAGCCGGACGTGGGGCACCTCGGCGACGTCGTCCCAGACGTCAGTGCTCACCGGCTGGCCGGACAGCGCGGCCCAGGTCGCCTCGCCCACGAAGCGCAGCGCACCGCTGGTCGGCACGACGCGGACCTGGTGGCCCGACTCGGTGAGCTGCCGGAGCAGCTCGCACGCCTTGTACGCGGCGATGCCGGCGCCCACGCCGAGGATCACCCTCGGCGGCACCGTGGCGCGGCCCCCGGCCGTGGCGGCGCGGTCCCCCGTCGCGGCGGGGGCACCCTCGGTCACGGCCCAGGCCCCGTCAGCCGGTGGGCTCGGCCGTCTCCTGGGCGGACAGCAGGCCCTGCCGGATCTCGCGCAGCGCGATGGACAGCGGCTTCTCCTGGACCCGGGTCTCCACCAGCGGGCCGACGTACTCGAGCAGGCCCTCGCCGAGCTGGGCGTAGTAGGCGTTGATCTGCCGCGCCCGCTTGGCCGCCATGATCACCAGGCGGTACTTGCTGTCCACGACCTGGAGGAGGTCGTCAATCGGCGGGTTGGTAATGCCCTCCGCGGCGGGATTCCCTGCCACTGCGTGCCTTCCGGTTGACGGGAAAGTAAACGGCCAGATTTTCAGGCCATCGTCAAGGCTACCAGCTGGCGGCATACGTCCTGGACGGACGTGTTGACCAGGGTGAGGTCGAACTCGCCCTCCGCGCCCAGCTCGACCCGGGCCGCGTCCAGCCGGCTGCGGATGACCTCGGCCGGCTCGGTGCCGCGGCCGGTCAGCCTGCGCACCAGCTCGTCCCAGCTGGGCGGCGCGAGGAATACCAGCAGCGCATCCGGGACCGCCTGGCGCACCTGGCGCGCGCCCGCAAGATCGATTTCCAGGAGCACGGGCACTCCGGCGGCCAGTTTCTCGGTCACCGGGCCGCGCGGCGTGCCATACCTGTTGCCCGCGAAAGCGGCCCATTCCAGGAGTTCCCCGCGGGCGAGCATCTGGTCGAACTCCGCGCCGGTGACAAAGAAGTACTCGCGGCCGTCCACTTCGCCCGGCCGTGGTGCCCGTGTGGTCACCGATACGGAACACCAGATTTGCGGGCATTCCTTACGCAGCCCGGCCAGGACCGTGCTCTTGCCGACCCCGGAAGGGCCGGAAAGGACGGTCAGCCTGGCTGGCACCCCGCCCCCCCGGACAAGCGCGGTACCGCATGCGCGATCAGCGGACGTCATGGCCTCCGGCCTCGTCCCCGCGCCCGCCCCTGGGGTAGCCATGCTGCGTCAGATAGCACTCCGGAACTCGTTTTCCAGCGCGGCGCGCTGGTTGGCACCGAGCCCGCGGACCCGGCGCGATTCGGCGATGCCAAGACGCTCCATGATCTGCCGGGCACGGACCTTGCCGATCCCCGGGACGGACTCAAGCAGCGCGGAGACTTTCATCTTCCCGATGATGTCATCGCTCTGCCCATCCTTCAGTACCTGGGACAGGCTTGTCTCGTTCTTCTTCAGCCGGGCCTTGACTTCGGCCCGTTCCTTGCGCGCCCTAGCCGCCTTCTCTAGGGCGGCGGCGCGCTGATCGGGAGTGAGGGGAGGAAGAGCCACTCCGGGTCACCTCGGGTTTCAGAATCGAAAACTGCGGACGGGAAGGGAAAGTAGCGAGTTCAGGCCGTCAGGGCAACGTGAACACCCGTTTATTACGTCATAAATTGGCCGATATTACTCTCCGGAAGAGACCGAATACTTAACGTAGTCAAACCGGGCCCTGCCATGACACCTATCATCGATCCACCCGCGGAGTGCTCGGAACAATGGGGGGCCTCATTCCGGGGCCGGCGCGAGCCGCCGGAGCGGCGCGGCGATGGCTGAGGCGGCCGCTCCGGGGTCGGGGGCCCCGGTGATAGGCCGGCCGATCACCAGGAGATCCGCGCCGGCCCGGAGGGCCTCCTCGGGCGTGGCCACCCGGGCCTGGTCGTGCCGCTCCGCCCCGGCGGGCCGGACCCCCGGCGTGATGAGCAGGATGCCCGGGCCGACCTCGGCTGCGGACCGCGGCCACCTCCCGCGGGGAGCAGACCAGCGCCCCCGCGCCCGCCTCGACGGCCAGCACGGCGAGCCGGCGCACCGCGTCCGGCAGCGGCCCGCGGATGCCGATCCGCTCCAGGTCGTCGGCGCTCAGGGAGGTCAGCAGGGTCACCGCCGCGATGGTGGTGTCCGGCGCGGCCTCGACGGCGGCCCGGACCACCTCGGGCCCGCCGGACGCGTGCACGGTCACCAGGTCCGGCCGGAGCTTGGCCACCGCCCGGGCCGCGCCCGCCACGGTGGCCGGGATGTCGTGCAATTTCAGGTCCAGGAACACCTGCACCCCGCTCGCCCCGCGGATGGAGGCGACCACCCCGGGCCCGTACCTCAGGTACAGTTCGAGGCCGATCTTCACCGTGCTCACGTGCTGGGTGACGAGCCCCGCCCAGCGGGCCGCGGTCTCCAGGTCAGGCGCGTCAAGCGCCACGGCGATCGGCGCTGGCTGGCTCAACTCTCCTCCTTGGTTGCGGTGGCCGGGCCACCGCGGTCTCAGGTAGTTAGGAAACGGTCCCGGACAGCCGGCGCAGCGGCGTGCCCCGCGGTTCGTGCGCGAGCCCGATCACGTCGCTGAGCCGCTCGATGCCGCGCTGGCCCAGTTCCTCGTCGAGCTCGCGCAGGATGCGCGCGCAGGCCGAGGGATCATGGAAGATGGCCGTGCCCACGCGCGACCATGCCCGCGCCCGCCAGGATGAGCTCCAGCGCGTCCCGGCCGGTCCGCACGCCGCCCATGCCGATGATCGGCACGTCCGGGAACGCCTTGCGGACCTGCCAGATGCAGCGCACCGCCACCGGCCGGATGGCCGGGCCGGACAGCCCGCCGGTCACCCCGGCCAGCACCGGGCGCATGGTACTGGTGTCGATCGCCATCCCGAGCAGCGTGTTGATCATGGACAGGCCATCCGCCCCCGCGGCCACGCAGGCCCGGGCGATGGCCACGATGTCCGTGACGTCCGGCGACAGCTTGGCGAAGACCGGGATGTCATAACGGACCCGCGCGCGCACCGCCTCGATGACGGCCGCGGACGCGCCCGGGTCACAGGCGAACACCAGGCCCCGGTCCTCGACGTTAGGGCATGAAATATTCACCTCGATGGCAGTGACTCCTGCCGCGTCGGACAGCCTGGCGGCCAGCTCGGCGTACTCGTCCACGCTGCCGCCCGCGATCGACACCACGGCCCGCGCCCCCCGGGACAGCAGCCACGGCAGGTCGCGCTGCAGGAAGGCGTCGATCCCGGGGCCCTGCAGGCCGATCGAGTTGAGCATCCCGCTCGGCGTCTCGGCCATCCGCGGCGTCGGGCGGCCAGCCCGCGGGGCCAGCATCACCGACTTGGTGACCACCGCGCCGATCTTGGCCACGTCGAAGAACTGGGCGAGTTCCCGGCCCGCCCCGGCGCACCCGGACGCGGTCAGGATCGGGTTGGGCAGCTCCACATGGCCCAGCCTGGTCCGCAGGTCAACTCCCATGCCGCTCCCTCCGGGCGCCGCCCTGGGCCCGGCCTGCGGCCGCCTGGGCCGGCCGCCTGCCGGCGCCGCCACCGCGCGGCCCGGCCTGCGCGGCGCCGCCCGCCTGCCTGCGGCCGCGGGTTCCAGCCCGGCGCGCCCAGCGCGTCGAACGGGATCGTGCCGATGTCGTCCCAGCGCACCGTCTCGCCGCGGAACACCGGGCCGGCCACGCAGGACCGGACCATCCGGGTCACCCCGTCGTCGCCCACCACCGGCAGCACGCAGGTCATGCACACCCCGATGCCGCACGCCATGGACTCCTCCACCAGCGCCAGCACCGGGATGTCGTACCGGCCGGCCAGCGTGGTCACCTGGCGCAGCATGCCCATCGGGCCGCAGGCGTAGATCACGTCGGTGCGGGCCTCGTGGATGACCTGGGTGAGCCGGTCGGTGACCAGGCCGCGCACGCCCATCGAGCCGTCCTCGGTGGTCACCGCGGCGGTCCGGCCGGTCCGCCGCGCGGTGAGCGCGCCGAACACCCGGTCCGCGCTGGCCGCCCCGAGCAGGAAGTCCACCTGGCAGTTCCGGCTGCGCAGCCGGTCGGCCAGCGGGAACAGCGGGGCACTGCCGTAGCCGCCGCCGACCAGCAGGCAGCTCACCGGGTCCCGGGGCACCGGGAACGGCCGTCCCAGCGGCCCGGCCAGGTCGATCACGTCGCGGGTGCGCCGCTCGGCCAGCCAGCGGGTGCCCGGCCCGACCGCGGCGAACACGAATTCCACCGTGCCGCCGTGGTCCGGGCGGACGTCGTGGATGGAGAACGCGCGGCGCAGCAGCATGGAGGTGTCCGGGCCGCCGACCGCGACGGCGACGAACTGGCCGGGCCGGAAGCGCGCCGCGATCCCCGGGGCGACCACCGTCATCGCGTGGTAGGCATCCACCCGCCGCACGGTCAGCACGGTCCCGCGGACCTGGACCGCGGGCGCGTCCTGCTCACCGTCGGAGGCGCTCACGCTCACGGCGCGCCGCCGGCGGGCTTCCGGGGGGTCGTCCCCCCGGGTATCCGCGGGCGAGGCGAGGCGCGCCGCAGGCGCGTCCTCCCCGAGCCGGCGGATGGCGGGGGGCTCCGGGGGGTCGTCCCCCCGGGCAGCACGAGCGCGGCCGCATGATCCTGCAAGGAGCGCACCCCCACCTCGCCGCGCTGGATCGCCTCGATGCCCTGGACCGCCGCGGCCAGGCCGGACACCGTGGTCACGCAGGGTACCCCGCGGCGCACCGCGGCCGTCCGGATCTCGTAGCCATCCAGCCGCGGCCCCGACTGGCCGGGGCTGCCGAACGGCGTGTTCACGATCAGGTCCACCTCGCCGTCCAGGATCCTGGCCACGATATCGGGCTCACCGTCCGGCCCCGGCCCGTCGCTGTGCTTGCGCACGATCGTGGCCCGGACGCCGTTGCGCCGCAGCACCTCGCCGGTGCCCTCGGTGGCCCAGATCTCGAAGCCCAGGTCGGCCAGGCGCTTCACCGGGAACACCATGGACCGCTTGTCCCGGTTGGCCACCGACACGAAGACCCGGCCCTTGACCGGCAGCGGCCCGTACACGGCCGCCTGCGACTTCGCGTAGGCGGTGCCGAACATGGCGTCGATGCCCATCACCTCGCCGGTGGAGCGCATCTCCGGGCCGAGCACGGTGTCCACGCCCTGGCCGCGCGCGTCCCGGAACCGGCCGAACGGCAGCACCGCCTCCTTGACCGCGATCGGCGCGTCCAGCGGCAGCGTGCCGCCGTCCCCCGACGGGGGCAGCAGTCCCTCCGCGCGCAGGTCCGCGATGGGGGTGCCCAGCATGATCCGCGCGGCCGCCTTGGCCAGCGGCGTGGCGGTCGCCTTGGACACGAACGGCACCGTGCGCGAGGCCCGCGGGTTGGCCTCCAGCACGTGCAGCACCCCGGCGGCCAGCGCGTACTGCACGTTGAGCAGCCCGCGCACGCCCACGCCGCGGGCGATGGCCTCGGTGGACTCGCGGATCCGGGCGATGTCGGCGCGGCCCAGGGTGATCGGCGGCAGCGCGCAGGCGGAGTCCCCGGAGTGGATCCCGGCCTCCTCGATGTGCTCCATCACGCCGCCGAGGAACAGTTCCGTGCCGTCGTAGAGCGCGTCCACGTCGATCTCGATGGCGTCGTCCAGGAACCGGTCGATCAGCACCGGGTGCTCCGGGCTGACCGCCGCGGCGCGCTGCACGTACGCCTCCAGCGTGGCGTCGTCGTAGACGATCTCCATGCCGCGGCCGCCCAGCACGTAGGACGGCCGGACCAGCACCGGGTAGCCGATCTCGTCCGCCACCGCCTGGGCGTCGGCGTAGCTGAACGCGGTGCCGTAGCGCGGCGCGGGCAGCCCGGCCGCGGCCAGCACCGCGCCGAACTCACCGCGGTCCTCGGCCAGGTGGATGGCGTCCGGGCTGGTCCCCACGACCGGCACCCCGGCCGCGGCCAGGCCGCGGGCCAGGCCCAGCGGGGTCTGCCCGCCCAGCTGCACGATCACCCCGGCCACCGGGCCGCTCTGCTGCTCGGCGTGCACCACCTCGAGCACGTCCTCCAGGGTGAGCGGCTCGAAGTACAGCCGCCCGGACGTGTCGTAGTCGGTGGAGACGGTCTCCGGGTTGCAGTTGACCATCACCGTCTCGTAGCCCGCCGCGGCCAGCGCGAACGAGGCGTGCACGCAGGCGTAGTCGAACTCGATGCCCTGGCCGATCCGGTTCGGCCCGCTGCCGAGGATGATCACCTTCGGCGCGCTGCCCGGCGGGACCTCGGTCTCCTCGTCGTAGCTGGAGTACAGGTACGGCGTGCGGGCCGCGAACTCCGCGGCGCAGGTGTCCACCACGTGATACACGGGGCGGATCCCGAAGGCGTGCCGGAGCAGCCGGACCTGCTCTTCCGGCAGGCCGGTGAGCTCGCTCACCTGGGCGTCGGAGAAACCGGCCTGCTTGGCCTCGCGGAGCGTCCCGGCGTCGAGTTCCGCGCCCGGCCGGGTGCCGGGGGCGGGGGCCGCCGCCCGGGAGAGCCGTTCGGCTAGTTCCTGGATGGCCTGAACCTGGTCCACGAACCACGGGTCGATGCCGCTCGCCTCGGCCACCTGCGCGACGGTCGCGCCGGCCCGCAGCGCCTGGTGCACGGTGGCCATCCGGCCGTCGTGCGGGACCGCGCAGCGGGCCAGCAGGCCGGCCGCGTCGCCGGGCGGCTCGCGCCAGGACAGCGGGGCGGCCGGGTTCTCCAGCGAGCGCAGCGCCTTCTGCAGCGCCTCCGGGAACGACCGGCCGATGGCCATCGCCTCGCCGACCGACTTCATGTGCGTGGTGAGCACCGGGTCCGCGCCGGGGAACTTCTCGAACGCGAACCGCGGCACCTTGACCACCACGTAGTCCAGCGCGGGCTCGAAGCTGGCCGGGGTCTCCCCGGTGATGTCGTTGCGGATCTCGTCCAGGGTGTACCCGATGGCCAGCCGGGCCGCGATCTTGGCGATGGGGAAGCCGGTCGCCTTGGAGGCCAGCGCGGAGGACCGGGACACCCGGGGGTTCATCTCGATGACGACCATCCGCCCGGTCCGCGGGTGGATGGCGAACTGGATGTTGCAGCCGCCGGTGTCCACGCCGACCGCCCGGACCACGGCGATGGCGGTGTCCCGCATGTGCTGGTACTCGCGGTCGGTCAGCGTCATGGCGGGCGCGACGGTGACCGAGTCGCCGGTGTGCACGCCCATCGGGTCGATGTTCTCGATGGAGCAGACCACGACCACGTTGTCATGGCGGTCGCGCATCAGCTCCAGCTCGAACTCCTTCCAGCCCAGGATGGACTCCTCCAGCAGCACCTCGGTGACCGGGCTGGCGTCCAGCCCGGCCCCGGCGATCTGGCGCAGGTCCTGCTCGGCGTAGGCGATGCCGGAGCCGGAGCCGCCGAGGGTGAACGAGGGCCGGACGACCAGCGGGTAGCCGAGGTCGGCGGCGGCCTGCAGGCACTCCCCCATGGTGTGGCAGATGTGGCTGCGCGGCACCTCGCCGCCGAGGCCGGTGACGATCTCCTTGAACCGGCGGCGGTCCTCGCCGGCCTTGATCACCTCGATGCCCGCGCCGATCAGCTCGACCCCGTACCTGGCCAGGATGCCCGCCTCGTGCAGGTCCACCGCCGCGTTGAGCGCGGTCTGCCCGCCCAGGGTGGGCAGCACCGCGTCCGGGCGCTCCTTGGCGATCACCTTCTCCAGCACGTCCGCGGTGATCGGCTCGACGTAGGTGGCGTCCGCGAACTCCGGGTCGGTCATGATCGTCGCCGGGTTGGAGTTCACCAGGCTGACCCGGATGCCCTCGGCCATGAGCACCCGGCAGGCCTGGGTGCCGGAGTAGTCGAACTCGCAGGCCTGCCCGATCACGATCGGCCCGGACCCGATGACCAGGACGGACCTGAGGTCCTCACGCTTCGGCATGGCGGGCCCCTCCCCCGGCGGGCTGGCTGAGAGCGCTCACGTGGCCGCCTCCATCAGGGCGCAGAACTCGTCGAACAGGCCGGCCGCGTCGTGCGGCCCGGGCGCGGCCTCCGGGTGGTACTGGACGCTGAACGCGGGCGCGTCCAGCAGCCGGATGCCCTCGACCACGCCGTCGTTCAGGTTGACGTGGCTGATCCGGGCCGGGCCCGAAGTCGGTGCCGAATGCTGGCGCCCGGCCTCCGCGCCGTCCGGCATCGCCACCGCGAACCCGTGGTTGTGGCTGGTGATCTGCACCTGCCCGGTGGCCAGGTCCTTGACCGGCTGGTTCACGCCCCGGTGGCCGAAGCGCAGCTTGTAGGTGCCCAGGCCGAGCGCGCGGCCGAGCACCTGGCTGCCCAGGCAGATGCCGAACACCGGGACGCCGCGGGCCAGCACGCCGCGGACCGCCTGCCGTCGCGTACCCGGCCGCGGCCGGGTCACCGGGGCCGTTGGAGAAGAACACCCCGTCCGGGCCCAGGGCCAGGATCTCGTCCGCGGTGCTGGCGGCGGGCAGGACCGTCACCTCGCAGCCGCGCCGGGCCATGGCCAGCGGCGTGGCGGCCTTGATGCCGAGGTCGACCGCCGCCACCCGGTAGCGCACCGTGGTGCCGGCCGGCGGGGACACCGTGTACGGCTGGCCGGTGGTGACCTCCCGGGCCAGGTCGGCGCCGATCATGGACGGGCTGGCCAGCACCCGCTCGCGGAGCGCCTCCGGGTCGCGCGCCTGGGTGCTGATGGCCGCCCGCATCGCGCCCCGCTCGCGCAGGTGCAGGGTGAGCGACCGGGTGCCGGTGATCGCGATCCCGGTGATGCCCTGGGCCCGGAGCTCGTCGTCCAGGCTCCGCCTGGCCCGCCAGCTCGAGGCGATCCGGGCGGGCTCGCGGACCACGTACCCGCTGACCCAGATCCGCCGCGACTCCGGGTCCTCGTCGTTGACCCCGGTGTTGCCGATGTGCGGCGCGGTCATGGCGACGATCTGGCGGCAGTACGACGGGTCGGTCAGCGTCTCCTGGTAGCCGGTCATGCCGGTGTTGAACACCATCTCGCCGAACGTCTCGCCGTCCGCGCCGAACGCGGTGCCGCGGAACGTGGTGCCGTCCTCCAGGACGAGGATGGCCGGCCGGGCCGGGGCGGCCATCAGGCGAGCTTCCCGTCGAGCACGGTGGGTCTCCCTCTCAGGAACGTGGCCACGACGCGGCCGGGCAGTTCCAGCCCCGCGAACGGGCTGTTGCGGCTGCGGGAGGCGTGCAGGGCCGGGTCCACCAGGCTGCGCGCCGCCGGGTCATAGAGGGTCAGGCTGGCCGGCGCCCCGGCGGCCAGGCCGCCCCGGCGCCCGGGCAGCCGGCCGATGGCGGCCGGCCGGGCCGACATCCGGTCGGCGACGGCCGCCCAGTCCAGCAGGCCGGTGTCCACCATCGCCTGCTGGACCACCCGCAGCGCGGTCTCCAGCCCGGTCATCCCGAACGCGGCCGTGTCCCACTCGGTTTCCTTGTCCTCCGCCGGGTGCGGGGCGTGGTCGGTGGCGACGCAGTCGATGGTGCCGTCGGCCAGCCCCTCGCGGAGGGCGGCGATGTCCGCGGCGGTGCGCAGCGGCGGGTTGACCTTGTAGACCGGGTCGTACCCGGCCGCGAGGGCGTCGGTGAGCAGCAGGTGGTGCGGGGTGACCTCGGCGGTGACCCGCCAGCCCTTGCCCTTGGCCCAGCGGATGATCTCCACCGACCCGGCGGTGGACACGTGGCACACGTGCAGCGCGGAGCCGACGTGCGCGGCGAGCAGGCAGTCCCGGGCGATGATGGCCTCCTCGGCCACCGCGGGCCAGCCGGTGAGGCCGAGCCGCCCGGATACCTCACCCTCGTTGAGCTGGGCTCCCTCGGTCAGCCTGGGCTCCTGGGCGTGCTGGGCGATGACCCCGTCGAACGCCTTCACGTACTCCAGGGCGCGGCGCATCAGCACCGCGTCCGACACGCACCGGCCGTCGTCGGAGAACACCCGGACCCGGGCCGGCGAGTCGGCCATCGCCCCGAGCTCGGCCAGGTGCCTGCCGTCCAGGCCGAGGGTGACCGCGCCGACGGGGTGCACGTCGCAGTGGCCGGCCTGCTGGCCGAGCCGCCAGATCTGCTCGACCACGCCGGCCGTGTCGGCGACCGGGTCGGTGTTGGCCATCGCGTGCACCGCGGTGAACCCGCCGAGCGCCGCGGCGGCCGTGCCGGTCTCCACCGTCTCGGCGTCCTCCCGGCCCGGCTCGCGCAGGTGCGTGTGCAGGTCCACCAGGCCGGGCAGCGCGATGAGCCCCGGTGCGTCGAGCACCGACGCTCCCCGGGCGCTGCCCGCGGCGCCGATGGCCTCGATGATCCCGTCCCGGATCAGGATGTCGGCGGGGCTGCCGCCGGACGGCCGTGCCCCCTTGATCAGCCAGGCCTGGCTCATGACTGTGCCTCCGCCCCGCCGAGCAGCAGATACAGAACGGCCATCCGGACGCTGACGCCATTGGTCACCTGCTCCACGATGGTGGAACGGGCCGAGTCGGCGACCTCGGCGGCGATCTCCACGCCCCGGTTCATCGGTCCCGGGTGCATGACGATGGCCTGCTCCGGGAGCTGGGCCATCCGCGCGGCGTCCAGCCCGTACCGGCGGCTGTACTCCCGCACGCTGGGGAAGTACGCGTCGGTCATCCGCTCCTGCTGGACCCGGAGCATCATGACCACGTCACTCTTGGGCAGCGCGGCGTCCAGGTCGTAGCTCACCGAGCAGGGCCACGTGCCCACCGCCACCGGCAGCAGCGTGGGCGGGGCGACCAGGGTGACCTCCGCGCCGAGCGTGGTCAGCAGCCAGGCGTTGGACCGGGCCACCCGGCTGTGCAGCACATCGCCGACGATCGTGACCCGCAGGCCGTCCAGGGCCGTGCCGCCGGACGGCCGGCTCCCGGGCAGCCGGCCCTCCGGGCCGGGCCCGGACGAGCGGCCGAACTTGCGCCGGATGGTGAACGCGTCGAGCAGCGCCTGGGTCGGGTGCTCGTGGGCCCCGTCACCGGCGTTGACCACGGTGCCGCGCACCCAGCCGGCCAGCCGCTGCGGGGCGCCGGAGGCGCTGTGCCTGATCACGACCGCGTCCGCGCCCATGGCCTCCAGGGTGAGCGCCGTGTCCTTGAGGCTCTCCCCCTTGGCCACGCTGGAGCCCTTGGCCGAGAAATTGATCACATCCGCGGACAGCCGCTTCGCGGCGGCCTCGAACGAGATCCGGGTCCGCGTGGAGTCCTCGAAGAATAGATTGACCACTGTCCGCCCGCGCAGGGTGGGCAGCTTCTTGATGGGCCGGTCGGAAACGCGGGCCAGCTCGTCGGCGGTGTCCAGGATGAGCAGGGCGTCGTCCCTGGTCAGGTCGGCGGCGGAAATCAGGTGACGGTTCACGTGTCGCTCCCAGCGGGCTCCCGCGGGCCGTTAGGCCGGCCGCGCTCCGGCCCGGCCGCGGCCCGGCCGAGGATCACGGCGTCCTCGCCGTCCACCTCGGCCAGCAGCACCCGGACGACTTCCTGCTTGGAGGTGGGCAGATTCTTGCCGATGTAGTCCGGGCGGACGGGCAGCTCGCGGTGCCCGCGGTCGATCAGGACGGCCAGCTGGACGGCGCGCGGCCGTCCCAGGTCGTTGAGCGCGTCCAGCGCGGCCCGGACGCTGCGCCCGGAGTAGAGCACGTCATCGACGAGCACCACCACCATCCCGTCGATCCCGCCGGGCGGCACGTCGGTGCGCCCGAGGGCCCGGGCCGGCCGCAGCCGGAGGTCATCCCGGTACATGGTGATGTCCAGCGAGCCGTGCGGGACGGGCCGGCCCTCGACCTGCTCGATGCGGTCGGCCAGCCGGCGGGCCAGCGGCACCCCGCGGGTGGGGATGCCGAGCAGCACGACGTCTGCGGCACCGTCGGTGCGCTCCAGGATCTCGTGCGCGATCCGGGTCAGCGCGCGCCGGATCTCATCCGGCTCGAACACCACTTTCCCGGCGGGCGCCCCGGGATCCCCCCGGGCAGGGTCAACGGCATGCATGCCACGGACCTCCTTTCCCGCCTCACTGGACGGGGCTTAAAGGATGATCTGTCCCGCACACGGTACCAGCAGGTGAGGGCCGGTGGCGGGTCCCGCGCCGGCCCCGCGCCGGGACAGTGGCGCGGAACACCAGATCGGGGGTGGGCCGCCGGCGCGGCCGTCCCGGCCTTCGCGAGGATTGGGTGACGATGAGTGATTCGTGTCACACTGAGAAGAGACCAGCCCGCGGATCCGCGGTACCTGCGCGGACCGGCCGGGCGGGCGGCCACGATGCCTGTGGCGGCAGAGCCGGGGGCGGCTCCGGCACGCCGCCTGGGTCTGTAGTGCCACATCAGCCGTGAGGGACAAGACGCGTAAGATGACCCGCTTTTTGCCATTCGGCTTGACCTGGTCGCTCTTGCGGCCTACCGTCACTGTCCGTAACCAATTACTGAAAGCGACGACTGGCCGGGGGGCCGACGATCATGCCATCTGAATACGCCAAGACCCTAGGCGCCAGGCTGCGAGCCATCCGCACCCAGCAGGGGCTATCCCTGCACGGCGTGGAAGAGAAGTCACGCGGCCGGTGGAAGGCCGTGGTCGTCGGCTCCTATGAGCGCGGCGACCGCTCCGTGACCGTCCAGAAGCTGGCCGAACTGGCCGAGTTCTACGGGGTCCCGGTCTCCGAACTGCTGCCCGGCGACTCGACTCCGGCGCCGCTGGCTCCCTCGCCCAAGCTGGTCATCGACCTGGAGCGGATGGCCCAGCTGCCGAAGGACAAGGCCGGCCCGCTCGCCCGGTACGTCGCCACCATCCAGAGCCAGCGGGGCGACTACAACGGCCGGGTCCTCTCGATCCGGCAGGAGGACCTGCGGTCACTAGCGGTCATCTATGACAAGTCGCCCATCGACCTCACTGAGGAACTGATCAGCTGGGGCGTCCTCGATTCCGAGGCCCGCGGGGCCGTAGAGGCCTTCTGACCCAGGTCCGGCCCCTCGGGTGGCCTGCCAGCCAGCGGCTGGCAGGCCACTAGGCTCTCCGGCCCCGGTGCGGCGCACGGGTCAGCCCGCCGGGCGCAGCGGGAGCGCCTCCTGGGCGGGCAGGCCCAGCGCCTCCTCCGCGAGGGACAGGAACGTCTCCGCGTCACGCAGCAGGTCATCCGCCTCCCGCGCCGACACGGCCCGGGGCAGGCCCGCTTCCGCGGCCGCCCGCTTGCCCGCCCCCGCGGCAAAGAACGCGGACCACTCGGAGAGGGCCGGCTCCACCCGGGGCAGCAGTTCCCACACGCTTCGCGGCCCCTTCCGCCTCGGCGCAGGCGCCGCGCCGGCCTTCACGGTGACGATCGCCGCCGCCGCCCGGAGTGCCGCCAGGTGAGCGGCCACGTACCGGGCACCCGGCCCCGCCTCATCAGCGGCATCGGCCAGCCCGCGGCGGGCGGATTCAATGAGAGTGAGCGCGGTGGGCGCAACCCGGCAGCGCGGGTGGCCCGGCCGTACCGGCGTGACCATGCTCATGGCCCTCCTTCCGTCACGGAGCCAGGGTCAGGCGGCGCGCTTCCCCACGCTCCGCCTGACCCTCGATCCAGTCACCCCCGGGGGAGGGAGGTGACTGGCCGACTTCGTGACTTTATTCGAACACAGTTTCGGGTGACTGTCCAGTTATTTGGATCTGCGTTCGAAGCTACCGAGCGGGTCCGACAAAACCGGCGGGCCCGCGTCCCCGCTGGCAGGCGCCAGGAGGATCGGTGCTCGCGTACGCTACCCGGGTGCGCCGGGGACCAGAGCTGCGAGAATTCGGCCGGGCACGCTTCCTGGCCGAACTCGATGGCCTGCTGGCCCTGTACGCGGCGGCGATGCGGCCGCCGCCGGAGCAGGTTCCGGGACGCCGGGCGATCATGGAGCGGCATACCCAGTTCCCCTCATTCCGGTGCGTCGCGGTGATGGCGCCGGACGGCGTGGCCGGCGCCACGGGATCCGGTGCCGGGACGGCCGGCCCGGCACCGCGGGCGGTCACCGGGGCGCGCGGCGAGGTGCTCGCCGGCTTCGCCTACGGCTTTCACGGCGCCGAGGGCCAGTGGTGGCACGACCTGGTCCGCGCCGCCCTGACCAGCGCCGGCGGCGATGCGTTCGCGCGTGACTGGCTGGCCGACTCGTTCGAGGTGGCCGAGGTGCATGTGCACCCGGACTACCAGGGACGCGGGCTCGGGCGCCGGATGGTCCCGGCCCTGGCCCATCCGCGGCTGGAGCGGACCGCCCTGCTGTCGACCCAGGACGCCGAGAGCCGGGCCCGGCGGCTGTACCGCAGCCTCGGCTTCACCGACCTGCTCACCCGGTACCGGTTCCCGGGCACCGACCCGCCCTATGCGGTGATGGGCGCGGCACTTCCGCTGCGCCCCGGCCACGGGCCGGCCGGGCGCAGCCGGGGCGCAGCCCGGCTAGCCGCTAGCGGCCGGCCGTCATCTGCACCGCCGACATCTGCACCGCCGTCGCCGCGGCCGCGGCACCGCGCTGGGACAGGCCGAGATGCTCGTAGATCTCCCGGGTGGCACGGGACCCGTTCAGCGTGAAGAAGTGCAGTCCCGGGACGCCCTCCGCGAGCAGCCGCTCGCACATCCCGGCGGCGTACCGGACACCGATCTCGCGCACCGCCGCCGTGTCGTCTCCCGCCGCGCGGATCCGGTCGCTGATCACGGGGGGGAACTTCGCCCCGGACAGCACCACGATCCGGTCCAGGGTCCGCAGGCTGGTGATGGGCATGATGCCCGCGATGATCGGCACCTCGCACCCGGCGGCGGCGACCCGGTCCCGCAGCCGCAGGTAGTCCTCCACGTAGAAGAACATCTGGGTGATCGCGAAATCCGCGCCTGCCCGGCACTTGGCGACGAAGTACCGGGTATCGGAGGCCAGGTCCGGGGAACGGGGATGGCCTTCCGGGAAGGCACCGACCCCCACGCAGAAGTCACCGGACGCCTTGATGAGGCGGACCAGGTCGGCGGCGTAACTCAGGCCCTCCGGATGGGGCACCCACTCGGCGCCGGGATCACCGGCCGGATCGCCGCGCAGCGCCAGCACGTTGCGCACGCCCACGGCCGCGTACGAGCCGACCACGTGCCGGAGTTCGGCGACGGAATGGTCCACCGCGGTGAAGTGGCCGACCGGGGTGAGCGTCGTCTCGGCCGCGATCCGGCCGGTGACCCGGACCGTGCGGTCCCGGGTCGAGCCGCCCGCCCCGTAGGTCACCGAGACGAAGGTGGGCAGCAGCGGCTCCAGTTCCCGGATCGCCCGCCACAGCTTCCGTTCATCCGCCTCGGTCTTGGGCGGCATGAACTCGAACGAGAAGGACTGCCCGCCCGCCGCAAGCAGGTCACGGATCGCGGGGGCGCGGTGCAGGGCTCCTGGTGGCATGGGACCAGGCTAACCGCCGGAGGGCCGCCCGGCCCCCACCGAGGGGCCGGCCGGGCAGGCCTGGCCGGCTGGCCGGACCGGCCGAGGGGCCGGGGCCCGGGCAGGCCTGGCCGGCCGGCCAGGCCGGGACCGGGCCGCCGCCGGGCGGTCAGAACGCGAGGGCCTGGGCCCGCCGGTTCACCTCGGTGCCGCGGCGCTCCGCCATCGCCTGGACCGGCGTGCCGGGCAGCGTGTCGTCGGCCGTAAACAGCCAGCGCAGCGCGTCCTGCTCGTCGAATCCGCAGTCGAACAGCAGCGTGAGCGTGCCGTGCAGCCCCTTGATGACCTGGTTGCCATCGAAGAAGGCCCGGGGCACGCCCATGGTGCCGTCCGGCCGCCGGACAGCCAGCAGCTTGCGGTCCCTGAGCAGCTGCTTGAGCCGCCCCGGAGGGATCCCGAGGCGCTCGGCCGCTGCTGGGAGAGTGAGCCAGTCGCCGACGAGTGCGTCGGCCGGGGGGTCAATCTGTGCCACGTTCCCGAATTTCCCACGATCTTGCCGGGGTCAAACCCGGACACGCCAGTCTCGTCACCTCTACCTGCCGGAACACTAGTCCGTACGGGCCACGTCACGGAGCAGTACCGCGGGGTCGGCCAGCCGCCCGGTGTCCACCGGGCGGCCGGCGTCGATGAGCCGCCGCCCCTGCAGCAGGTCCCGTGGATTCCCGGCGGTCAGCACGGCGGTCAGCGCTCCGGCACCAGGGCCCTCGGTGGCCAGCCAGCACGCGGTCCACCACGGCCCGGCCGCGTCGCCGCGCCAGACGAGCCGGTCGGAGGGGCCGGGCCGCCCGGCGAACTGGACCATCCGGCCGAACTGCTCGGACCAGAAGTACGGCACCGGGTCGTAATCCAGGTCGCCGCCGAGCAGGTTGGCGGCGGCTACCCGGGGGGCGTGCAGCGCGGTGTCCCAGTGCTCGACCCGCACCCGCCGGCCGTAACGCCGGGACCAGAAGGACGCGCAGTCGCCCGCCGCGTACACGCCGGGGACGGAGGTGCGCAACTGGCTGTCGGCCAGCACGCCGTCGCCCAGGTCCACCGCGGAGCCGGCCAGCCAGCCGGTCGCGGGCCGGACTCCGACGGCGGTCACCACCAGGTCGGCGTCCAGCCAGCCGCCGCCGGGCAGCACCAGGCCGCCCTCGGCGACCGACTCCACCAGCTGGCCGAGCCGCAGGTCCACCCCGGCCTCCGCGTACCAGGGCACCAGCCGGGCCGCTGCCTCGGCGCCCAGTGCGGCGGCGGCGGGCGCAGGCCCGGCCTCCAGGACCGTCACCGCGCAGCCGCGGGCAGCGGCCGCGGTGGCCAGTTCCGCGCCGATCCAGCCGGCCCCGACGATGGCCAGCCGGGCCCCGGGCCGCAGGGCCGCGCGGATGGCCAGCGCGTCGTCGACCGTGCGCAGCACGTGCTGCCGGCCGTCGCCGGGCAGCCGGATGGGCTGCGCGCCGGTTGCGATCACCAGCCGGTCGAACGGGTACTCGCCGCTCCCGGTGGCCACCACCCCGCCGGCCAGGCCGGTGGCGGGCTCGCCGAGCCGCAGGTCCAGGCCGAGTTCCGCCGCCTCGGCGGCCATCGATGTGGAGTCCAGCTCGCCCAGCATGAGCTTCTTGGACAGCGGCGGCCGGTCGTAGGGCGGGTGCGGCTCAGCGGCGATCATCGTGATCGCGGCCGCGTACCCGGCCGCGCGGAGCTCGGCCGCCGTCCGCAGCCCGGCCAGCCCGCCACCCACGATGACCACTCGCTCGATGCGCACGGGCACCCAGGTTAACGGCCATCCGGCGGCCGGACGGCGCGGCGTCCCCCGGCGGCCGGGCGCCGCCCACCGCGATTACCCGTAGTCACTAAGCGACAGCGTGAAGATGTTCCCCGGGCCGCCATGGCCGGGCGGCCATACAATCGGTGCCGATGGACACGACCCTGGCGCGCCCACCCGTCGGCCGGCTGCTCGATGGCCGCTACCGGGTTGAGTCCCTTATTGCCACGGGCGGCATGGCCACGGTGTACCTCGGCACCGACACCCGGCTGGACCGGACCGTGGCCCTCAAGATCATGCACGCGGAACTGGCCAACGATGAGGACTTCGTCCGCCGGTTCGTGGGCGAGGCCAGGTCGGTGGCCCGGTTGTCCCACCCTAACGTGGTCGGCGTCTACGACCAGGGCGCGGACGGCCGCACGCTCTACCTGGCCATGGAGTACGTGCCGGGCCGCAACCTGCGTGACCTGCTGAACGAGCGGGGCCGGCTGCGGCCGGCCGAGGCGCTGGACGTCATGGACGGCCTGCTGGGCGGGCTCGGCGCCGCCCACGCGGCCGGGCTGGTGCACCGTGACGTCAAGCCGGAGAACGTCCTGCTCACCACCAACGGTGCGGTGAAGGTGGCTGACTTCGGGCTGGCCCGGATGCTGGCCGCGGGCAGCCACACCAAGACCGGCATGCTGATCGGCACCGCGGCCTACCTCGCGCCCGAGCAGGTATCCCGCGGCACCGCCGACGCGCGGACCGACGTGTACGCGGCCGGCATCCTGCTGTTCGAGATGCTGACCGGGGTCCAGCCGCACACCGCGGACACCCCGCTGGCGGTGGCTTACAAGCACGTCAACGAGGTGGTGCCGGCCCCTTCCGAGGTGGTGCCCGGCATCCCGCCGGCCCTCGACGAGCTGGTCATCCGGGCCACCAGCCGGGATCCGGCGCTGCGCCCCGCCGACGGCGGCCAGTTCCTCCGGGACCTCACCGAGGTGCGCCCGGTACTGCCCGCCCAGGGCCCGGCCTACCCCACCCTGGCCGGCGGCGTGCTCCCCGACGCCGGGCCCGGCGGCTACCAGGCTCCCCCGCCCGCCCAGGGCCGGTCTCCCTACGACTACGCGCCGGCCGGCTGGCCCGCCGACCCCGCGGCGACCGCCCAAGCCGATGACCTCATCCCGGGCCTGCCCGGCAGCGGCCGCGAGCCCTACCCGGCCGCGGCGGCCAGCGGACTCACCCAGGTGCAGGACGACGCCTTCCACCGGTCCGCGAACCACACCCTGGTGGTGTCCTCGCCCGACGCGGCGGGCGGCTACGGCCCGCGCCGGGCCGCGGGCGGCGGCTTCGCCGGGCCCCGGGCCGGGGGGCTGGCCGGCTGGCTGTTCAGCCGCCGGCTCGCCTACATCCTGGGCGGGCTGCTCGTGGTGCTCCTCATCGGCCTGGGCATCTGGTGGCAGTCGGCGGGCCGGTACACGACCGTGCCGCAGGTGGGCGGGATGTCGCTGACCACCGCCCGGCAGGCGGTCCAGAACGCCGGCCTGACCGCGAAGACGGCGACGCCCCAGTTCAGCAGCCACGTCCCCAAGGGCGACATCGTCGGCACCAGCCCGGCCATCGGCTCGCGGGTGGGCAAGGGCGGCACCGTTCTGCTCATCGTGTCCGAGGGCGCGCGGATGATCTCCGTCCCGCAGGTCACCGGGCAGGCGCTGGCCACCGCGGAGGCCGCGCTGCGGCACGCGGGCCTCACTCCCGGTCAGGTGACCAGCCAGACGTCCACCACGATCCAGAGCGGCATCGTGATCAGCACCACGCCGGCCGCGAGCGCGTCGTGGCCGCAGGGCAAGCCGGTCAGCCTCACCGTCAGCAGCGGGCAGCCGGTGCCCAACTTCGTCGGCCAGCAGAAGGCCGTGGCCGAGCAGTGGGCGCAGGCCAATGGCGTCTCGCTGAACGAGGTCGCGGACACCAAGAGCGACCAGCCCGCCGGGACCGTGACCGCGCAGTCGGTGCCGCCCAACAGCTCGTTCACCCCGCACCAGGTCATCACGATCACGATCTCGAACGGGCCGCAGATGGTGAACGTGCCGAACGTGGACGGGCAGCAGGTCAGCCAGGCCGAGCAGCAGCTTCAGCAGGCCGGGTTCCAGGTCAAGGTGAACCAGGTCGGCCCGCTGAACACCGTGTTCGACTACAGCCCGTCAGGCCAGGCGCCGGCGGGCAGCACGATCACCCTCTACGTCGGCCTGCCGCACTTGTAGCCGTTAGCCTTCCCCGGCTGCCGCGGGCACTGACCCGCCGGCTGCCGGCCGCGACCACGCCCCCCGCCCGGCGGGCTGCGGTACTCTCCCGGCGGGACGCGCCGCCCGGGCAGGCCCCGGGCGGCCTCCGAGACCCCGCGTTGGCCGTCCCGCCAGGTACCCGGGAGGGGCAGTGGTGCGCGGAACGGAGCTCAGCCCGGCGGCTGGCACGCCGCCGCAGGCTCACGCCAGGACGCCGGGCCGGCCGGGTGGCCCCCGGCGGCCGGGGCCGGTCCCGCTGGCCATTGCCGGGCTCACCCTGCTCGGCCTGGGCGTCCGCCTGTACCTGCTCAGCCGGCCGGGATACCTGCTCGGCGTGACCCAGTACGACGACGGCCCCTACTTCGGCAGCGCGCTGCGGCTGGTCCGGGGGGCCCTGCCGTACCGCGACTTCATCATCGTGCAGCCGCCCGGCATCACCCTGCTCATGTCGCCGGCGGCGCTCCTCGCCCAGGTGGCCGGCACCGCGCAGGGCATGGCCGCGGGCCGGATCCTCACCGTGGCGGCCAGCTCGGCCGGCGTGCTGCTGACCGGCCTGCTGCTGCGCCGCCGGGGACTGCTCGCGGTGACCCTGGCGTGCGGGATGCTGGCCATCTTCCCGGGCAGCCTGATCGCGGCGCACACGGTCCTGCTGGAGCCGTGGCTGACGCTGTTCTGCCTGGCCGGCGGCCTGGCCGTGCTGGACGGGGACCGGCTGGCCACGGGCCGGCGGCTGGTGGCCGGCGGGCTGGCCTTCGGGTTCGCCGGGGCGGTGGAGGCGTGGGCCATCCTGCCGGTCGCCGTGGTCGTGGCCTGCTGCGGCCCGGACATCCGGCGCACCGCCCGCTTCCTGGCCGGGGTGACGGCCGGCTTTGCCGTGCCCGTGCTGCCGTTCGCCGCGCTGGCCCCGTCCCGGTTCTACCGCAGCGTGATCGCCGCCCAGTTGTTCCGGGTGGTCCGGCGGCCGGTCCCGCTGCTCCCCCGGCTGCGGATGATGACCGGCCTCGGCCAGTTGCTGCACCTCGGCGGTCCCGGCGTGCTGGCCCTCGCGCTGGGCCTGGCGGGGTTCGTGGCGGGCGCGCTGCTGCTCAGCTGGCGGGCCGGCTGCGGCCCGCTCGCCGCGCTGGAGTGGTTCGCGGCGGGCGGCTGCGCGCTGGTGGCCGCCGCGTTCCTCACCTACCCGCAGTTCTTCCCGCACTTCCCGGCGTTCCTGGCCCCGTTCCTGGCCATGTCGGCCGGGCTGGCCGCGGCCCGGCTGGCCGCGGCCCGGCCGGCCGGGACGGCGCCCGACACCGCCCGCCGGGCGCAGGCGGTGGTGGCGGCCGCCGCCGCGCTGGCCGTGGTCGTGCTGGCCGTCCAGCAGGCCTACGGGGAGCGGAGGGTGACGCCGCGGGTGAGCCCGGCGGCCATCGCCGCCGTGCGGCGGATGGTCCGCCCCGGCGCCTGCGTGCTGACCGACCAGGTGTCCTACACCATCGCCGCCGGGCGGTTCTACGCCGGCAACCCCCGCTGCGCGCTGCTGGTGGATTCGATCGGCACGGACTACGCCCTCGGTCACGGGCGGGACGGCGCCAGCGGGGCGGCCCGGTACCCCGCGGTGGCCGCCGTCTGGCGGGAGGCGCTGCGCCAGGCCCAGTACGTGTGGCTGACCACCGGGTACAACCGGCGGCGCATCGCCTGGACGCCGGCGCTCCGGTCGTACTTCCGGGGGCACTTCCGCCCGGTGCTGCGCGACGGCCGCCGGGACGTGCTCTACGCGCGCCTCCCGGCCCGCAACGGCTGACCGTTCACGTCTCCTGGTGGGAGAACCGCTCCTCCTGCCACGGGTCGGCAGAGTTGTGGTAGCCGCGCTCCTCCCAGAAGCCACGGCGATCGTGGGTCAGGTACTCCACCGCGCGCACCCACTTCACGCTCTTCCAGCCGTACCGGTGCGGCACGACCAGCCGCATCGGGCAGCCGTGCTCGGGCGTGAGCGGCTGGCCCGCCACCGCGGTCGCGAACAGCGTGGTGTCGGCGGCGTAGTCCGCGATGGGCAGGTTGGCGCTGTACCCGTACTCCGCCCAGATCATGACGTGCGTGACCGGGCCCGCGGGGGGCGCGAGGCGGAGCAGGCTGGTGGCGGGAATACCCTCCCACGGGATGGCCGGGACGGTGACCTTCGTCACGCAGTGCAGGTCCGCGGTGACCGAGATGCGCGGCAGCGCCGAGATGGCCGCCCAGTCCCACCGGTGTTCCTGGCCGGACTCCGTGGCGCCGCTCACCATGAGGTCCCACCGGTCCGGGCGGAACCGGGGCACCGGGCCGTAGTGCTGCGCCTTCCAGTCACGCGTGACCCGCTGGCCGGGCGGCAGCCTGCAGGGCGGGCCGGCCAGCCCCGGCTGGCCGGTGAGCAGTCGCCGGAGGACCGGCTCGGCCGGCTCGCGGCCGGCTAGCACGCCCGCTGTATCCGGGCCCGTTTCCGGCTGACCCATCCTTGTGCCTCCTGGCTGACCCGGCCGGGATGTACCAGCGTGCGCAGGCGGTACCCGGCTGACCTTGACCCGGTCGCCCGCCCTCCTACCATCGCATGCGGCCACATCCCGGCCCGGCCCGGCCCCCGCCCCGGCGATGCGCTACGCTCATGGTCATGCGCCAGCAGTTCTGGTTTTGGTATGGCTACCGGCCCGGCATCCGGACGGTCGCCCGCCAGACCATGCGCTGACGCGAGCGACGTACCCCAGAGCCCCGGGCCGACGGCCCGGGGCTTTTTGCATGGATGGGTTTCACGAGCCGGCATCGCACCGAAGCGGTGCCACCGACACAGGAGGAAGACGATGGTCGTGGTCATGGCCCCCGACGCCACGCAGGAAGACATGGACGGCGTCGTCGATCTGGTGCGGGGGGCCGGCGGGGAGGCGTTCATCACCCGCGGTGTCTCGCGCACCATCGTCGGCCTGGTCGGTGACGTGGCGCAGTTCGGCACGCTCAACCTGCGCAGCATGCCGGGCGTCAGCGACGTGATGCGCATCTCAGTGCCATACAAGCTGGTCAGCCGGGAGCATCACCCGAACCGGTCGGTGGTCCAGGTCGGCGGGGTGCCGATCGGCCCGGACACGCTGACGATGATCGCCGGGCCGTGCGCGGTGGAATCGCCGGAGCAGGCGCTCACGGCGGCCCGGATGGCTAAGGCCGCCGGGGCGTCGCTGCTGCGGGGCGGCGCCTACAAGCCGCGCACCTCCCCGTACGCCTACCAGGGGCTGGGCGAGGCCGGGCTCAAGATCCTGGCCGAGGTCAGCGCGGAGACCGGGCTGCCCGCGGTGACCGAGGTAATCGACCCGCGCGACGTGGAACTGGTCTGCAATTACGCCGACATGCTCCAGGTCGGCACGCGCAACATGCAGAACTTCGCGCTGCTCCAGGCGGTCGGCTCGGCGGGCAAGCCAGTGCTGCTCAAGCGCGGGTTCAGCGCCACGATCGAGGAATGGCTGATGGCCGCGGAGTACATCGCCCAGCGCGGCAACTCCGACATCGTGCTGTGCGAGCGGGGCATCCGCACATTCGAGAAGGCCACCCGCAACACGCTCGACATCAGCGCGGTGCCCGTCGCGCAGCGCCTGTCCCACCTGCCGGTCATCGTCGACCCGTCCCATTCCGGCGGCCGCCGGGACCTGGTGCTGCCGCTGACCCGGGCGGCCATCGCGGTGGGGGCGGACGGCATCATCGTGGACGTGCACCCGGACTCGAAGAACGCGCTGTGCGACGGGGACCAGGCCCTGGCGGACTCCGACATCAGGGAACTGGCCAGCGTGGCCGCGCACCTGCCGCCACTGATGGGCCGCACGCTCACCCCGCCGCTGAGCCCGGAGCGGGCCGCCGCCCGCGCCGCCGCCGGCCCGGACCGCGGGCCGGGCCGCTGACCGCCGCCTCGCCATTGCGCGAAGCCATTTGCCCGGGTTTATGCTGTCCGCCGGCGGCGGCATTTCCGGCCGACCGCCCGCAGCCGATGGAGGCACACATGATCAACGGAGCACACCGGGCCGGGCTGGCCCTCGGGGCCGGCCTCACCGCCGCAGGCTTAACTCTCGCCGCCCTGCCCGCCATGGCGGCCACCAACCCGGCCTGGCGGACCGTGTCCCGGCTGCACTACGGCGCGGCGGGCAGTTACAGCGGCCTGCTCAGCGTGGTCGCGAAGGCCAGGGGCAACGCCTGGGCGTTCGGCGGCACCGACCTCAGCGGGGCGACCACGGGAGCGCCGCTCGCCGAGCACTGGAACGGCACGGCCTGGAAGCAGGCCGCCCTGCCCAGCGGCCTGACCAACGAGATCGCCGCCGCCAGCGCGCCCGCCAGCGCGGACATCTGGGCGGTGAGCAGCCTGGCCGGGTACGTGCTGCACTGGAACGGCACGAAGTGGGCGGTGGCCAAGCAGTTCGCCGAGACGCCACTCCCGCAAGAGCTGACCGGGGTCACCGCGTTCAGCCCGGCCAACGTCTGGGTGTTCGGCGCCCCTGGCGCTAACCCCGGGGCGGGCACCTGGCACCTGCACGGGACGACGTGGACCCAGGTCACCGGCCTCGCGGGGGGGATCACGAGGGCCAGCGCCCTGTCCCCGGCCAGCATGTGGGCGATCACCGCGGGCTCCGCGCCGCAGGACACCATTGCGCACTACAACGGGACCAGCTGGCAGAAGGTGACCAGCCCCGCACTGTCCGGCCTGCAGTTCAACGGCATCCTGGCCCGGTCCGTGTCCGACATCTGGCTGTCCGCCATGAATGGCTCGAAGCCCACCCTGGTCCATTTCAACGGCCATCAGTGGCAGCGGGCCGCGGTGCCGTTCACGCTGAGCATCGGGTCCCTCGCCGCGGATGGCCAGGGTGGCCTGTGGATCACCGGTGACCAGGTATCCAACAACCACTCCTACGCCCTGCACCGGACCGCGGCCGGGGCATGGTCGCGCACCCTGCTCAGTACCCAGGCGCTGGTCGGTGGCTTCGCGCTCATCCCCGGCACTACATCGGCGTGGGCGGCGGGCGCCACCCCGCAGGGCACCGGCGGCGACGCCACGATCTGGGCCCACGGGCCGGCCGCCTGATCCCGGCGGCGGCCAGCCGGCCATGGCCCGGGTGGCCGGCGCGATGGCGGCGGCCACCCGGGCTTTCGTTAGGCCGGAAAAGCGTCAGGAGTGGTCGGGGCGGTATTCCTGGGCCATCGCCGCGAGTTCCCCGGCCAGGTCCGCGGCATCGAGCCGGGCCTCCAGCCGGCGCAGGTCATCGATGCGGGCCCGGGTCTCCACCTGCCGCGGGGTGAGCAGCGTGCAGCAGTCCTCGTCGGGCAGTTCAGACAGCGCCAGGGTCTGGATCCGGCGCGCCTCGGCGACGGTCTCGGTCTTGTCGTAACCGATCAGCGGGCGCAGGACCGGCAGCGAGACCGCCTCGTCCAGCGCGGTCAGGTTGGCCAGCGTCTGGCTGCTCACCTGGCCCAGCGAGTCGCCGGTGACCAGCGCGGTCGCGCCCAGGCGGCCGGCCAGCACCTCCGCGGTCATCAGCATCAGCCGGCGCTGCGCCACGATCTGCAGCCGGCCCGCCCCCGAGGTGGCCAGCCGCTGCTGCGCCGTGCCGAACGGCACCACGTACAGCCGGGAGTCGCACTGGAAGCGGTCCAGCTGGTACATCAGCCCGTACGCCTTGTAGACCGACTCCGGGCCGGTCAGCGGCATGCCGGAGAAGTGCAGGAAGTGGCAGCGCAGGCCGCGGCGCATCATCCGGTAGGCGGCGACCGGGGAATCGATGCCGCCGGACATCAGCACCACGGCCTGGCCGCTCATCCCCACCGGCAGGCCGCCCTGGCCCGGTGCGCCGTCGAGGTAGACGAAGATCTCGTGATGGTCCACCTCGAGCGTGATCGTGGTGTCCGGGCGGGACAGGTCGACCCGGTAGCCGTAGGCCTGCTGGACCTCCGTGCCGATCCGCCTGGCCAGGTCCGCCGACCGGACGCCGAACCGCTTGTCCCGCCGCCGGGCCCGCACCGCGAACGAGCCGGTCCGCCCGGCCGCCAGGCGCACCGCGGCGGCCACCGCCGCGTCGGCGTCTTGCGGCACCCGGACCGCGCGGCAGACCCGGGCGATGCCGGTGACCGAGCTGACCCGCTCGGCCACCGTGCCCATCGCGGCCTCCGCGGCGCGCCCGGTGACCGCGGGCGCCCCGGTGACCGGGCCGGGCCCGGCCGCGGGCCGCAGCACGATCACGCCGCTGCGCTGCCCCAGCCGGACCGTGATGCCGGTGTCCCGCACCGCCCGGCGGATGTTCGCCAGCAGGATCCGCTCGAAATGCCGCCGGTTCCCGCCCTTGAGGACGATCTCGCCCATCTTGAGCAGAACGCACGGCTCGCCGCCGGTGCCAGCCGCCGCGGCCGCGGGGCTGGCTAGGGGGATTGCCGCCATTCCCCCAGTCTGCCAGCAACCCGGACACCCCCGGAGCCACCCGGCCGGCCGCCGGCGCGATCGTGGCGGGCCGGGGCCGCCGGCCGGTAGCGTGCCGGAAAACGGGGCGCGCAGCTGTCGATCCGGGACCACGCCGTTCGACTACCCGGTACCGGCCGGTGACGGCCACGGACAACTGGAGGTCGCGATGAGGTACCTGTTCCTGCTGTACGGCCCGGACGAGCCGCTGCCCGCGCCGGGCAGCCCGGAAGGTCAGCAGATGATCCGTGACTGGCGGGCGGCGACGGAGGCGATGGCCCAGGCGGGCGTGCTCATCGACTGCGGGCCGCTGCAGCCGCCGGCCGCGGCGACCACGGTGCGGGTCCGGGATGGCGAGATGCTGCTCACCGACGGGCCGGCCGCCGAAATCAAGGAGCAGTTCGGCGGGTACACCCTGGTGGAGTGCGCCGGCCTGGACGAGGCGCTGCGCTGGGCGGCGACCGTGCCGACCGCGCTCAACGGGTCGGTGGAGGTGCGCCCGGTCGTGCAGATCCCGGACAGCGCGGTGCAGGCGGCCCGGGCCGGCCGCCCGGCGGGCGCGCGCGGCTGAGCCAGCCGACGCCGGCGGCACGCAGTGAGCCAGCCCTACGCGGAGGTCTTCCAGGCCCACTGGTGGGCGGCGGTCGCGGCCGTCGCCCGCCAGGCAGGCGACGTGCAGGTGGCCGAGGACGCGGTGCAGGACGCCTGCGCGGCGGCCCTGGAGCAGTGGCCGTCCGCGGGCGTCCCGGCCAGCCCTCGGGCCTGGCTGATCGGCGTGGCCCGGCACAAGGCCACCGACCGGCTGCGCAGGGAGAGCCGCCGCCTGGTGAAGGAGGCCGGGGCGGCGCTGGAGGGGCCCGGCCCGCCGGCCACCGCGGACTGGGTGTCCCGGGCCGACGACGAGCTCGGCCTGATCCTGGCCTGCTGCCACCCGTCGCTGGACGCCGGCGTGCGGGTCCCGCTCACCCTGCGCGTGGTGTGCGGCCTGCCCACCGCGGAGATCGCCGCCCTGTTCCTGGTCCCGGAGCCGACCATGGCGCAGCGCCTGGTCCGGGCCAAACGCAAGATCCGCCAGGCGGGCATCTCGCTCGCCGTCCCGCCGCCCGCGCAGCTGCCGGGACGCCTGGCGGGCGTGCTGCGGGTTGTCTACCTGGTCTTCACCACCGGCCACAAGCCGCCCAGCGGCCCGGCGCTGGTCCGCGCCGGGCTGTGCGAGCAGGCCATCCGGCTGGCCCGCGCGCTGGCCGCCCTGGTGCCCGGAGAGCCCGAGGTGACCGGCCTGCTGGCGCTACTGCTGCTCACCGACGCGCGGCGGGACGCCCGGGTGACCGGGGCCGGCGACCTGGTGCTGCTGGCCGACCAGGACCGGAGCCGGTGGGACCGGGCCAAGATCGCCGAAGGAGAGGCCCTGCTGCTCCGCGCGCTGGCCGCGCACCGGCCCGGCACCTACCAGCTGCAGGCGGCCATCGCCGCCTGCCACGCCACGGCCCGCTCCGCCGCGGATACCGACTGGCCGCAGATCGCCGCGCTCTACACCGAGCTGCTCCGCTACGAGCCGACCCCGGTGACCGCCGCGAACCGGGCCGCGGCGGTCGCGATGGCCGAGGGCCCGGCGGCCGGCCTGGCGCTGCTGGACGCCGCGGGCGCGGACCCGCGGCTGGCCCGCTGGCCCCAGCTGCATATCGCCCGCGCTGAGCTGCTGCACCGGCTGGGCCGGACGGGCGACGCGGCCGCCGCGTACCATGCGGCGCTGGAGACGGCGCCGGCCGCGCCGGAACGGGAATTCATCCGCGGCCGCCTCCGCGAGCTCAGCGCACCGCAGGCTCCGGGACCGGAAGGCGAGCATGCCCGAGACATCCATCCGTAACGCGAACCTCGCCGACTACCCCGCCATCGCGGCGGTCGCGGTGGCGACCGGGCAGGACGAGGAGTGGGGCGGGGCCGACCCGGCCTACCTCGATTACCTGATGGATTGCGGCCGGGTGGTGGTGGCCACCGCCGCGGGGGCGGTCACCGGGTTCGGCGCCACCCGGCGCATCGGTGACGGCGCGGCCGCGGTCAGCGTGCTCTGCGACCTGTTCGTCCATCCCGCGCGGCACGGGCGCGGGGCCGGCCGGGCCATGCTGGCCGAGCTGTGGCGGGACGAGCCGCGCCGGATGACGTTCAGCAGCCTGCACGCGCACGCGCTGCCGCTGTATACCCGGTTCGGCCTGGACGCCTGGTGGCCGCTGCTGTACGTGGGCGGGGAGGTGGCCCGGCTGGCGGTGCCGCCCGGGCTGGCGGTGCGCCCGTGCACCCCGGAGCGGGTGGCCGCCGCCGAGCGGCGCTGGACCGGCTCCGACCGGCTCGCCGATCACCGGGCCTGGGCGGCGCGCCCGCACGGGCAGCCCGTCCTGGTGCTGCGCGGCGGCGAGCCGCTGGCCGCGGGCACGGTCGCGGGTGAAGGCGGCGAGTTCGGCCTGGTGCACCTGGCGCTGGCCGGCGGCGTGGCCGACGCGGCGGCCCGGGACGCGGTGCTGGCCGTGCTGGCCGCCGCGGTGGCGCCGGACGGCCGGGCCCGGGCCTGCCTGCCCGCCCCGCACCCGGCGGTCCGGGCCCTGTTCGCGGCGGGCTGGCACAGCAGTGACACGGACCTGTTCATGGCGTCCGATCCCGCCCTGCTCGACCCCCGCCGCGCCGTCCCCTCCCCCGCCACCGCCTAGCCGGGAGGCGGGCCCGGCGACCTGACCTGATGGCCCTTATAGTCGGACAGGGGGTGCCGGGCCATGAAGGGTGACCCAGGACGTCAGGGCACCAGGCCGGAGGGCCTGTCGCGCCGGGCGGTGCTGGCTGGCGGCGCGGTCACGGCGGCCGGCGCGGTGGCGGCCGGCCGCGGGCAGGCGCCCGCCCGACCGCGAGGCGCGGCCGGGAGCATTCACCAGGACCGGGCGGAGGCGGCCGCGCCGCGGAGCCGCGGATGGTCCGCGCCCGCCGACCATGTCCGGCACAGCCGGACCTGGATGGCCTGGCCAGCCCGCGAGGATATCTGGGGCCGCCTGCTGCCCGGCGCCCGTCGTGACGTGGCCGCCATCGCCCGGACCATCGCCCGGTTCGAACCAGTCGCCATGATTGCCCGCCCCGGCCAGGCCCACGAGGCCGCGGCCGCCTGCGGCCCGGCGGTAGACATCGTCCCGCTCGTCAACGACGACTTGTGGATGCGGGACATGGGGCCGGTGTTCCTGGTCGACGGCTGTGGCGGCGTGGCGGGCCTGGACATGAACTTCAACGGGTGGGGGAACAAGCAGGCGCACCGGAACGACGCCCGGATCGCCCGGGAGGTGCTCGCCCGGCTGGGCCTGCCGCGGTTCACCGCCCCGTTCGTCGCCGAGGGCGGCGCACTGGAGGTGGACGGCCAGGGCACCGTCCTGGCCACCGAGAGCTCGATCATCAACCCGAACCGGAATCCGGGCCAGTCGAAGGCGCAGCTCACCGCGGCCATCTGCGGCTGTCTTGGCGCCACCACGATGATCTGGGTCCGCGGGCTGAAGGGCCACGACATCACCGACGATCACATCGACGGCCTGGCCCGGTTCACTCGCCCCGGCACCGTGGCCGTCGATCAGCCCGCGGATCCGCGGGCTGGGGACGCGTGGGCGGTGTCGGAACGCCAGGCGCTCAGGATCCTGCGCCGCTCGGCCGACGCCTCAGGCCGGCTGCTGCGGTGCCGCACCTGCCGCGAATCGGCGACGATCCCCGCGCACGAGAATCCCAGCCTGTTCGTGAACGTGTACGTCAACTGGTACGTGTGCAACGATGCTGTGCTCATCCCGGCCTTCGGTGACCGGGCGGCCGACGCCGCGGCGCGGTCCCTCGTCTCGGACCTCTACCCTGGCCGGGAGGTCGTCCAGCTCAGGATCGACAGCCTGGCCGAGGGAGGCGGCGGCATCCACTGCACCACCCAGCAGCAGCCTGCGGGGGAATCATGAGGGGAACCCGGTCATCGCCGGCGGCCCGGGCGCTGCGGCGGGCCCAGGCGGCCGCCCGCTACGCCCGCGAGACCGGATGTGACATCGGCGAGGCGTCCAGCATGCTGGCGGAAGGCGGCGTCGGCGACGGCCGCGGCGGCCGGCCGGGACATCGTGAGGACCGGGCCGGGCTGACCCGGCGGCAGGTCCTGCACGGTGCCGCGGCGGCCGGCCTGGCCGTGGCCGGGCCCGCCGCGGCCGCCACCCGGTCACCGGCCACCCGGTCACCGGCCGGGCGGGCCCCGCGCGTGGTGATCGTCGGCTCCGGCATCGCCGGCCTCGGCTGCGCCTTCCGGCTGTGGGACCGGCACGGCATCGCCAGTGAGGTCTACGAATACAACGCCGGCCGGGCAGGCGGCCGGATCCGCACGCTCCGCGGGTTCTTCGCCGAGGGACAGTACGCCGAGGAACACGGCGAATTCATCTCCAGCGAGCACACCGGGATGCGGCGGCTCGCCGCCCGCTTCGGCCTCGCCCTGAACGACGTCAACGCCTACCCGCCGCACACCCGGGCCGGGGATTACCGGTTCCGCTTCGGCGGCCGGTCCTGGTCGCAGGCGGCGCTGGACCGCGAGTGGCACGACTGGGGCTTCCGGCTCTTCTATGACGCCGCGTTCATCAAGGCACCGTGGCCGACGCTGCTCGGCCGGGGCACCGCCTGGGCCCGGCGGTGGGACCACACGCCGGCGCCGGAGTGGATCGAGCGGCACATACCCGGGGGCCTGGGCAGCGACTTCGGCCGCCTGTGTGCCGCCGTGCTCCTGGACGAGTACGGCGGCCCCATCGCCGGGCAGTCGGCGCTGAACCTCATCTACCTGCTCGGCACCTATGACAGCGTGCCGAGCGGCCGGCAGCCGGAAGGCCGCCCCGTGCTGTCGGCGACCGATGAGAAGTGGCACATCCGGGAGGGCAACGACCAGCTCATCCGGGAGCTCCTCGGCCGGCTGCCGGCCGGCACGGTCCGCCTGGGGGAACGGCTGAAGGCGGTGCGCAGCCGCGGTCACGGCCGGTACACCTGCACGTTCTCCTCTGGTCCCGCGACCCACGACGTGCCTGCCGACCATGTCGTGCTCGCGTTGCCGTTCACGAAGCTGCGCGAGGTGGAGCTAGCCGGGATCGGGCTGCCCCCGCCGCAACTGCGGGCCATCCGCGAGGAACCACTGGGCACCAACTCGAAGATCGCGCTGCAGTTCTCCCGCCGGGTGTGGAACGCCGACCACTGGACCGGCAACCTGTACACCGACGGCATCGTCCAGGGTGGCTGGGAGACAACGATCGGCCAACCGGGCGGCGCGGGGATCCTCATCGCCCTGCCCGGTGGCGAGGCCGGCGCGGGCATCGGCCGCCGCTACGGCCTCACCTCCGACGAGGGGCCCGCGCCGCACGCCATGGCCCGCGACTTCGTCGACTGCTTCGACCAGAGCTTCCCCGGTGCCCGCCAGGCCTACAACGGCCGGGCGTACTACGTCTGGTCAGCCGGCGACCCGCACATCGGGGGCGCGTACTCCTACCTCAAGACCGGCCAGTACACCGCCTTCAACGGCATCCAGGGCCGGCGCAGCGGGAACGTCCACTTCGCCGGGGAGCACACCTCGGTCAACTTCCAGGGATACATGGAAGGCGCGCTGCGCAGCGGCTACCGCTGCGCAGCCGAGATCTACTGACGGGTCAGGTTGGGGGCGCCCTTGCGGAGGACGTACTTCTGGATCTTGCCGGTGGCCGTCTTGGGCAGCTCGTCGACGAACGTCACACCGCGCGGGGCCTTGAAGTGGGCCAGCCGGTCCCGGGCGAAGGCGATGATCTCCTCCTCGGTCGCGGCCTGGCCGTCCCGCAGCACGACGAACGCCTGCGGCGTCTCACCCCACTTGTCGTGCGGCAGCCCGACGATCGCGGCCTCCTGGACGGCCGGGTGGCGCAGCAGGGCGCCCTCGACCTCGACCGAGGAGATGTTCTCCCCGCCGCTGATGATCACGTCCTTGATCCGGTCGCGGATCTCCACGTAGCCGTCCGGGTGCCGCACCGCCGCGTCACCGGTGTGGAACCAGCCATCGCCCATCGCCCGCTCGGTGGCCTCCGGGTCGTTGTAGTACCCGGACATGACGACGTTGCCGCGGACGACGATCTCGCCCAGCGTCTCGCCGTCGGCGGGCACCTCCTGGCCGGCCTCGTCCACGACCCGCAGCTCACCGGAGGTGAGCAGCTCCACGCCCTGGCGGGACTTGACCACGGCCCGGTCGGCCGCGCTCAGCTCCTCGTGCTCGGGCAGCGGGGCGCACACGGTGATGAACGGCGCCGTCTCGGTCAGCCCGTACACCTGGGTGACCGTCCAGCCGAAGCCGCCCTCCAGCCGCTCGATGGTGGCCGCGGCCGGCGGCGCCCCGGCGGTCACCACCTGGACGCCCGGCGGCACCTCCCCGCGGACCCCGTCCGGGGCGTTGGCCAGCGAGATCAGCACGGTCGGCGCCGCGCACAGCCACCGGACCCGCTCGTCCCGGATGACCCCGAACACCAGGCCCGGATCCACCTTGCGCAGGCAGACGTGCGTCCCGGCCGCTGCCGTGACGGTCCAGGTGAAGGTCCAGCCGTTGGCGTGGAACATGGGCAGCGTCCACAGGTACCGCTCCCCCACCGCGATGGGCAGGTGCAGCAGCGTGCCGATGGAGTTCATCGCCGCGTTCCGGTGCGTGATCATCACGCCCTTGGGACGGGCCGTGGTGCCGCTGGTGTAGTTGATCGTGAGCAGGTCCCGCTCGTCCACGTCGGCCCGGGCGAAGGCGGGGCTGGCCGAGGCCACCGCGGCGGCGTAATCCAGCCAGCCGTCCCGGGCACCGCCGAACGCCACGAAGTGCCGCACGTTCGGCAGCCGGTCCCGGATGGCCGCCACGTCGTCCACATAGTCCTGGTCCACGCACAGCACGCTGGCCCCGGAGTGGTTGACGATGTAAATGAAGTCCTCAGCGGCCAGCCGGTAGTTGATCGGCACCAGCACGCCGCCGATCTGCGGCACCGCGTAGAACGAGGCCAGTTGCTGGTGCGTGTTCGGCGCGATGGTGGCGACCCGGTCGCCACGGCGCACCCCCAGGCCCTGGAGCGCGGCCGACCACCGGTCACAGTGGTCGAAGAACTCTTCGTAACTGAGCCGCAGGTCACCGTCCACCACGGCTTCCCGGCTGCCGTGCAGCCGGCGGGTACGGCGGGCGAACTCCAGGGGGGTGAGCGGCGTTTCCACGGGGCGCCTCCACACTGACGCGCAGCTGAACCGGCAGGCGTCCCGCCGCCAGTGCGGGCCGGCCCTTACCCGAACCGTAGCCGGTGAGACGGTTCCGCACGAGGTCGCGAGCCCGTGATTGGCCGGGACGTTCGGCCGTTGTGGTCAGCCGCTGGCTACCGCGCACAGCAGCCGGTTGCTGCCGCGCTGCCAGAGCGTGCCGATCTCGCTGAAGCCGGCCGCGCGGAGCGCGGCCACGTGGGTGGAGAGCCGGCCGGACGGCGAGCCATGATGCTCGGCATCCAGGCCGAGCCGCTCCCGCTCCGCGGCCAGCCCGCTGAGCCCGGGATCCGCGGCGGCCGCCGCCCACCAGCCGTCCCACGTCTCGGTGGGCCCGTGCGGGAACCGGCGCCGCTCCTCCCGCTCGATCAGCGCCTCGCCCAGCCGGGTGATGACCGGCATGGCCCGCTCGTCCTCGGCGAAGTGGTCCCCGTCGAGCAGCAGCCCGCCCGGCCGCAGCACGGCGGCCAGCTCCGCGTACAGGGCCCGCAGCGCCGTCTCGGGCAGCCAGTGCAGTGCGGTGGTGCTGACCGCGGCGTCCGCGGGCCGGGCCAGCGGCAGCGCCCCGCTCCAGCCCGGCAGGCGCAGGTCGCAGTCGGCGAAGCGCAGCCCGGCCCGGCTGCCGTAGCCCGCGTGGCCCAGGGCCAGCAGCAGCGGGTCGGCGTCGACGGCGACCACGGTGGCACCCGGCAGCCGGTCCAGCAGCCGCACCGCCAGCGACCCCGGCCCGCAGCCCAGGTCCAGCACCAGCGGGTCCGGGCGCCCGGTCCCGGCTTCCACCGCGTCGATCAGCGCGGTGAACCGCTCCTCCCGGTCGGGCAGGTGCCCCTGCTGCTGGGCGTCCCAGCGGTCGATCCAGCGCCGCGCGCTCTCCGGGTCCAGGCCTGGCACGGGCCGCCTCCTCAGGGACAGGGCTGTGCTCCGCCTGTCACCGTAGGGCGTCCGAGCCGCTGCCGCTCGGATTCCCCCCAGCACGGCTGCAGCGCAGCGGCTACCAGAGGTCGCCACCGGTCAGCACGTACAGGAACGGCACCAGCGGGATCAGCCCGAAGATGGCCCAGGCCAGCTTGGCCCCGGTGGACAGATCGGTGCGGCTGATCAGGTCGATCCACATCAGCACGACGGCCAGCGGATGAATCAGGCAGATGACGAGTTCCAGGAGCTTCTTCACGGGACTGGCCTACCCCCCTGACGGGCCGCCATGCCCGCGGCCGCGAGGCCGGCCGGGCCGCCGCGACCGGCGTGCCGTTCGGCAGGCTCGTGGCCGGCCATCCGCACGGCCGGCAGGGCCAGGGCGAACGCGCAGCTCACGGTGGACCAGACGGCACCGAAGCCGAGCACGGTGCGGGCGCCGGGCAGGCCCGCGGCAGGCCGACCGGTGCCCGGTGACCGGCGGCGGCGGCGAGGATGACGGCTAGGCTGCCCGTGGAGGCGGTCATGCGCAGGTCCACCGCGGCGATCGGCAGCATGGCGTGGTTCGTGGCGGTCGGCGGGACGTGTGGCTGCCTGCTCCCGTACCTGCTGGGCGAATGGCATTTCCACCGGCCGCTCCCGTACTGGGCGGTCGCGCAGGTGGCGGGGGTGCTGCTGATCTGCGCGGGCCTCATCCCGGTGGTGCAGGCATTCGCCGAGTTCACCCGGGCGGACGGGACTCCCATTCCGCTGGCGGCGCCGCCGCATCTTGTGGTGCGCGGGTTCTACCGATATGTGCGTAATCCCATTTACGTCGGGTTCCTGGCCATCCTGGCGGGCCAGGTGCTGCTGTTCGGCTCGCGCGGCCTGCTGGAGTACGCCGCCGTGGCCCTGTGCATCGCGGCGGCCGTGGTGCGCTGGTACGAGGAACCCATCCTGGCCCGCAAATTCGGGGCCGAGTACCAGGCTTACCGGCGCGCGGTGCCTGCGTGGCTGCCCCGGCTGCATCCCTGGACGCCCGGCGAGCAGGCCGGCCTGGCGGCCGGTGACTGACGGCCGGTGACTGACGGCCGGTGACTGACGGCCGGTGACTGACGGCCGGCCCGGACCCGGGGCATCATGACGGTATGGGCCGCGGCCGGGTACTGGGGGTCGATGCGTGCCGGGCGGGCTGGGTCGGCATCGCGCTGCCCGGCGACGGCGAGCCGGCCGGGTACGCCGCGCCGTTCATCCGGGACCTGGTCGCGGCGGCCATGGCGGACGGGCCCCTGGACGCCATCGCGATCGACATGCCGATCGGGCTGGCCGACGCGGGCCGCCGCCAGGCGGATGTGCTGGCCCGGAAGGCGCTCGGGCGGCGCTGGGCGTCCATCTTCGTGACCCCGGTGCGGGAGGCCCTGGGCGCGGGCGGCTATCAGGCGGCCAGTGCGGCCAACCGGCGGCTGGCCGGGGAGGGGATCTCCCGGCAGGCGTTCGCGCTGCTGGCGAAGGTCGCGGACGTGGACCGGTGGATCCACGCGGCACCGGCGCGGGCCGTGGAGGCCCATCCCGAGCTCAGCTTCGCGGCGCTGGCCGGTGCGCCGCTGTCCTCGCGCAAGTCCACCTGGGCCGGGGCGGCGGAGCGCCGCTCGCTGCTGGCGCGGGCCGGCATCGTCATCCCGGGGGACCTGGGCCGGGCCGGGGCGCAGGCAGCCGTCGATGACGTGCTGGACGCCGCCGCCGTGGCCTGGACCGCCCGCCGGGTCGCGGCCGGGTCGGCCGGGTCGCTGCCCGACCCGCCGGAGCGGTTCGGCGACGGGATCCCCTGCGCCATCTGGACCTGACCCCGGCGCCGGCCGCTATCCCGGCGCGGCGCCAGCCCGGTTCTCGTTACGGCGCAGCCCGGTTCTCGTTACGGCGCAGGCCGGCCGGGAGGTAGGCGGCGCCCGGACCGCCGGACCGGGCCGTGTCTGCCGGGTTGGAGATGGCGCAGCGCTGCAGCGAGAGGCAGCCGCAGCCGATGCACGAGTCCAGGCCGTCCCGCAGCGCGATGAGGGCGCCGATCTGATCGTCGAGGCGCAGCCGCCAGCCCCGGGACAGCCGGGTCCAGTCCGCCCGGGTGGGTGCCCGCCCGGCCGGCAGCGTGTCCAGTGCCTGGCCGACCTCGTCCAGGCTCAGCCCCACGTTGCGGGCGGCGCGGATGAAGGCCAGCCGCCGGAGCATGCTCCGCTCGAAGCGGCGCTGCCCGCCCGCGGTCCGGGTCGCGGTCAGCAGGCCGAGCCGCTCGTAGTACCGGACGGCGGACTCGGCGAAGCCGCTGCGCCGGGCGATCTCGCCGACGGTCAGCATGTCCGTGGCGCGCATCCGCTCCCCTTCCCTGCCCTACGGCCCTTGACTTAAAGCTGACTTCAACTCTCAGTATGACAGCACGGCTCAACGAAGGAGGACGAACCAATGCCTACTGCCGTGATCACGGGGGCGTCCGCGGGACTGGGCCTGGCAACGGCCCAGATGCTCACCCGGCTCGGCTGGTCGCTCATCGCCGACGGGCGGCGGGGCGACGTGCTCGCCGCCGCGGCCAGCGGCCTCCCGGGGGTGACCGCGCTGGCCGGCGACGTGACGGACCCGGGGCACCGGGCCCGGCTGGCCTCGGCCGCCGCCCCGGCCGGGCGGCTCGACCTGCTGGTGAACAACGCCAGCCGGCTGGGGCCGAGCCCGCAGCCCGTGCTGCGCAGCTACCCGCTGGACGAGATCCGCCGGGTCTATGAGACCAACGTCTTCGCCCCGCTGGCCCTGATCCAGCTGCTGGCCGGCCCGCTCGCGGCGGCCGGGGGCGCCATCGTGAACATCAGCTCGGACGCGGCCTGCGACGCCTACCCCGGGTGGGGCGGTTACGGTTCCGCCAAGGCGGCACTGGACCAGCTCACGGCGGTGCTCGCGGCGGAGATCCCGGCGCTGCGCTGCTACGCGTTCGACCCGGGTGACATGCGCACGGACCTGCACCAGCAGGCATTCCCCGGCGAGGACATCTCCGACCGGCCCGCGCCGGAGGCCGCGGCGGCGGCGCTACTGCGGCTGATCACCGCGAAACCGCCCAGCGGGCGCTACCGGGCGGCCGATCTCGGCACCCCGGCGGTGACGCGGTGAGGCGCGCCGCCAGCTGCCCGCCGGAAGCACGCGGGCTGGCCCGGGACGGGGTCCGGATGCTGGTGGCCACCCCGGACGGCCTGGTACATGCCCGTTTCGCCGACCTGCCCCGCTATCTGGAACCCGGGGACCTGCTGGTGGTCAACACCTCGGCGACCGTGGCCGCGGCCGTTCCCGGCCACCGGGGCGACGGCCGGCCGGTGCTGGTGCACTGGTCCGGCCGCCTGCCCGGCGGCGCCTGGCTGGTCGAGCTGCGGGGCGGCCACCCGGCACCAGGCCGGGTGGCCGACGGGGTGGCCGGGGAGACGATCACCCTGCCTGACGGCGGCTCGCTCACCTTGCTGGCGGCGTACCCGGGCCGCCTCCCGGCCGGTCCCGGCGAGCCCGGCCGCCCGCACCGCCCGGCCGGTGCGGGCACCCGGATCTGGGCCGCCGCGGTGACGGGCGACGTCGCGGCCCTGCAAGCCGGGCACGGGCAGCCGGTCCGGTATTCCTACGTGCCCGACCCGTGGCCGCTGTCCGCCTACCAGACGATCTTCGCCCGGGCCCCGGGCAGCGCGGAGATGGCCAGCGCGGCCCGGCCATTCACCCCTGGGCTGGTCACCGACCTGGTCTCGGCCGGCGTCCTGCTGGCGACGGTCACGCTGCACGCCGGGGTAGCGTCCCTGGAGCAGGGCGAGCCGCCGCTGCCGGAATGGTTCACGGTGCCGCAGCCCACCGCTGACCTGGTGAACCTGACCCGGGCCGCCGGCCGCCGGGTGGTGGCCGTCGGTACCACCAGCACCCGGGCCCTGGAGAGCGCGGCCGACACCGCCGGCCGGGTGCGGGCCCGCAGCGGCCTGGCCGAGCTGGTGCTCGGCCAGGGGCGCCCGGCCCGGGCCGTCACCGGGCTGATCACCGGCTGGCACGACGCAGGCGCCTCCCACCTCGCGCTGCTGGATGCGGTGGCCGGCCCGGCCCTGGTCCGGGCGGCCTACGAGGAGGCCGACCGGCACGGGTACCTGTGGCATGAGTTCGGCGACAGCTGCCTGCTGCTGCCGCCGGCCTCGTGGCGGCGCCCCGCCCGCGGTACCGGGGGCGGGCCTCCGGCCCAGGCCGGGACGGCTGATCCGGTGGCCGCCCGGCCGCTGGTCAGTGACCGGGCGGGACGGCCGGGAGCCAGCGCTTGATGCAGTTGAGGAGCTCGTCGGTGTCCACTGGCTTGGTCACGTAGTCGCTCGCCCCGGCGGCCAGGCTCTTGTCCCGGTCACCCTGCATGGCCCGGGCCGTCACCGCGATGACGGGCAGCCGGGCGAACTGCGGGATCTCCCGGATGGCGGCCGTGGTCGCGTACCCGTCCATCTCCGGCATCATCACGTCCATCAGCACCAGGTCGATGCCCGGCTCCCGGCGCAGCGTCTCGATGCCCTCGTGGCCGCTGGCGGCGTGAATGACGGTGAGCCCGTACAGCTCCAGGATGCTGGTGATGGCGAAGACGTTCCGGAGGTCGTCGTCGACGACGAGCACGTTCCGGCCACGCAGGCTCTGGTACGCCCGGGCCGGGGCGCCCGCCCCGGCCACGGCCCGGTCGGCGAGGCCCCCTTCCGGCCGGGCCCGGTCTGGCACTGCCCCGTCCGGCACCGCCCCGTCCGGCACCGCCCCGTCCGGCACCGCCCCGTCTGGCACCGCCCCGTCTGGCACCGCGCCGACTGGCACCGGCTCACCCGGCACCGGCTCACCGGGCGCGGTGACGCCCCCGGAGGAGGCGGTTCCCTCGCCGCTCCCCCGGTAGGTGGCGGGCAGGTAAAGCGTGAACGTGCTGCCGCGGCCGGGGGTGCTCTCCGCGGTGATCCGCCCGCCGAGTGCGGCGGCGACATCACGGCTGATGGCCAGGCCCAGGCCGGTCCCCCCGTAACGCCGGCTGGTGGTGCCGTCACCTTGCTGGAAGGCCTCGAAGATGGTCTTGAGGCTGTCGTCGGAGATGCCGATCCCGGTGTCGGTCACCGAGAAGGTGAGGATGGGGTCGGCGTCGGCGGACTGCCCGGGAGCCAGGCCGATCCGCAGCTCGACCCGGCCCTGCGGGGTGAACTTGACCGCGTTCGACAGCAGGTTGTGCAGCACCTGGCGGAGCCGCTGCCGGTCGGTGACCAGCTCGGCGGGCACGTCCGCGGACGTGGCCACCGCGAAGTCCAGGCTCTTCTCCGCGGCCAGCGGGCCGAACACGGTGCGCAGGTCCTCGGCCAGCGAGCCGAGCGCGAACCGTTCCGGGTGCACGTCAAGCCTGCCCGCCTCCACCCGGGACAGGTCCAGGATGTCGTTGATCAGGAGCAGCAGGTCGGACCCTGAGGAGTGGATCACCCGGGCGTACTCGACCTGCTTGGCGGAGAGGTTCTCGGCGGGATTCTCGGCCAGCAGCCGGGCCAGGATGAGCAGGCTGTTGAGTGGCGTGCGCAGCTCGTGCGAGACGTTGGCCAGGAACTGCGACTTGTACCGGGAGGCCAGGTCCAGCTGCTTGGCGCGCTGCTCGATCTCCTGCCGGGCGTGCTCGATCTCCGCGTTCTTGATCTCGATATCGCGCTTCTGCCGGGCCAGCTGGGCCGCCTTGTCCTCCAGCTCGGCGTTGGACTGCTGCAGTTCCTCCTGCCTGGCCTGCAGCTCCCCGGTGCGGGACTGGAGCTCCCCGGCCAGCCGCTGCGACTCCTGGAGCAGGTGATCGGTGCGCGAGTTCACGATGATCGTGTTCACGTTGGAGCCGATGGTCTCCATCAGCTGTTCCAGGAAGTCCTGGTGCACCTGGGTGAACGGGCTGAACGAGCCCGCCTCGATGACGCCGAGGACCTCCCCCTCGAACACGACGGGCAGCACGATCAGGTTGACCGGGGCTCCCTCGCCGAGCCCGGAGGAGATCTTCACGTAGTCCGGCGGCGCATCCGTCACGATGATCGGCTTCTTGGTCTTCGCGACCTGGCCGATGAGGGACTGGCCGAGCCCGAACTGGCTGTGGGCGCCGAGGTCGGCCCGCAGTCCGTACCCGGCGATGAGCCGCAGCACCGCGCCGTCGCGGGTGTCGTCCTTGGTGAAGAACGTGCCGTGCTGCGCGCCGACCAGCGGGATCAGCTCGTCCATGATGAGCTCGGCGACGGTGCCCAGGTCACGGTGGCCCTGCAGCAGGCCGGCGATCCGGGCCAGGTTGGTCTTGAGCCAGTACTGTTCCTGGTTGGCCTTGGTGGTCTCGCGCAGCGAGTGCACCATGGCGTTGATGTTGTCCTTGAGCTCGGCGACCTCGCCCTCCGCCTCCACCGTGATGGACCGGGTCAGGTCCCCGGTGGCCACCGCGCTGGTGACCTCGGCGATGGCCCGGACCTGGCGGGTCAGGTTGCCGGCCAGCTCGTTGACGTTCTCGGTGAGCCGCTTCCAGGTCCCGGAGACGCCCTCGACCTCGGCCTGCCCGCCCAGCCGTCCCTTGCTGCCCACTTCCCGGGCCACCCGGGTGACCTCCGCCGCGAACGAGGACAGCTGATCGACCATCGTGTTGATGGTCGTCTTCAGCTCCAGGATCTCCCCGCGCGCGTCCACGTCGATCTTCTTGGACAGGTCACCCTGGGCGACGGCCGTGGTGACCAGCGCGATGTTGCGGACCTGGCTGGTCAGGTTGCCGGCCATGAAGTTCACCGAGTCGGTGAGGTCGCGCCAGGTCCCGCCCACCCCGGGCACCTGCGCCTGGCCGCCCAGGCGGCCCTCGGTGCCGACCTCGCGGGCCACCCGGGTCACCTCGTCCGCGAACGCGGACAGCTGGTCCACCATCGTGTTCAGGGTGTCCTTGAGGGCCAGCATCTCGCCCTTCACGTCCACGGTGATCTTCTGGCTCAGGTCACCACGGGCCACCGCGGTCGCCACCTGGGCGATGTCCCGGACCTGCCCGGTCAGGTTGTCCGCCATCGCGTTGACCGACTCGGTCAGGTCCTTCCAGGTCCCGGCCACCCCGGGCACCTGGGCCTGGCCGCCCAGCTTCCCCTCGGTGCCCACCTCGCGGGCCACCCGGGTCACCTCGGAGGTGAACAGCGCGAGCTGATCGGTCATGCTGTTGAAGACGGCGGCGATCTCGTCCATCAGCGGATCACCCGTGTGCGGCAGCCGCGTGCTGAAGTCACCGCCGCGGACCGCGGTCAGGCCGTCCAGCAGCCGCTGCAGCCGCGGGTCCGCGGGCGGGCTGCCTGCCAGCGCTGCCTCCGGCATCGGGGTACCTCCTGCTGTCTGGCCATCCAGCCGGCGCGGCCGGTCACCGAGGGTATGCGACACACCGATACTGCCACGCCGGCGGGACGAGACTGAAAATATGCGTTAAGGACAGCCGACGCCGGTAGCCTGGCAAGGCAAGCCGCCGTATCCCTGCCGGAAGGCCTGCCACGTGACAGCACCGAGCGGAGCGGAATTCGCCCGGCTGAGCGCGCTGATCGCGCGGCAGCGCGAGCAGCTGCGCCGGCTGGAGTCCGGGGCTGCCGCACGGTCGGTGATCGACCTGGCCCGCGGCATCCTGATGGAACGCCTCGGCTGCTCGCCCGCCGAGGCCCAGGCCCAGCTGGAGCACCTGTCCGCGGAGTCCGGGACCAGCCTGGACGAGCTCGCTGGCCAGATCGCCGGGGCCGGCCAGGCCGACGTCACGGGCGGCGGCCCGGCCGGTGACGGCGCGGCCGCGGGCCGCCGGACGGCCGGTGGCGTGACAGCCAGCGCGCACCAGGTAGCGCGCGCCGGGGCGGCCGCGGACGCCGCGCCGGACGCCGGCGCCATGGCCACCGCCGTGCTCGAGGAGGCACTGGCGCCGGCCGGCGCGGTGGCCGTCGCGCTCTGGCGGGCGGAGCCGGACGGCGGGCTGGAACTGGCCGGGCAGGCGGGCTTCCCGGCCGGTGACGCCAGCCGGTGGCGCCGGATCCACCCCGACATGGACACGCTGCCGCAGCGCGCGGTGGCCGGCGGGGCCGAATCCTGGTGGCCCGCCGGACGGCCGGAGGGCACGACGGCCCCCGTGCTGGGCCGCTGGCGGCAGGGCGCGCGCGCGGTGCTGCCGCTGCCCGGCGCGGGGCTGGCCCTCGGCGCCATGGAGGTCTGCTGGCCCGGCCCGCTGGATGACTTCCCTGAGCCGATGCGGCGCCACCTGCGGGGCATCGCCGGCCTGTGCGCGCAGGCGCTGGCGGTACGGCTGCCGGACGGCGCCCTGGCCCCGGACGACCGGGCCGGGTGGGCCTTCGGCTTGCTGGACAGCCTGCTCGGGTCGGCCATGTACGCCCGGGCGGTGCGGGATGACGGCGGGCAGCTGACCGACTTCCGGATCAGCTACCTCAGCGAGGGTTTCGCCGACCCGGCCGGGCGTGATGCCGCGGGCATCCTGGGCGGCCCGCTGCTCGAGGTCTACCCGGCGGCCGCCCTGGACGGCGGGCTGTACGACCGCGCCAGCCAGGTGCTGGCCACCGGCGAGCCGCAGCGCGTCTCCGGTGAGATCATCAGCACCCCGGTCGGCGACGGCATGACCGCCCCGGTGGTGGACGTGCGCATCGCCCGCCTCTATGACGGCGTGGTGATCGCCTGGCAGCGCTCCGACCAGGTACAGCGGCTCGGCGCGCTGCTGGAGCAGGCCCAGCGGCTGGGCCGGGTCGGCGGCTGGGAGGAGAACCTGCTCACCGGCGATGTGCTCTGGACCGAGCCGACGTTCGCGCTGTTCGGCCAGCCACCCGGCGCCCCGGTGCCCGTCGCCGACCTGGACGCCCGGGTGCCCGCCGACGACCTGCCCGTGGTGCGCGGCTTCCGTGACACGCTGCTGCGCGACAAGCGGGAAGCCGTGGCCGCGTTCCGGGTCATCCGGGCCGACGACGAGAGCATCCGGCAGATGCGCGCGTTCGCGGAGCCGATCACCGACCAGGCCGGGACCCTGGTCGGGGTGCGCGGCGCCTACCAGGACGTGTCCGCTGACTATCACACCCAGGTCGCCTTCGCCGCGACCCGGGACCGGCTGGCCGACACCGAGGAGCGCGCCGAGGAGGAGCACCGGCTCGCCCTCCGGCTGCAGCAGGCGATCACGCCGCGATCCGCCGAGCCGGCCCGGATCGCCGGGCTGGACATTGCCGCCCGCTACCGGCCCGCCGGCCCGGGCAACCTGGTCAGCGGCGACTGGTACGACACGGTGTCACTGCCCGGCGGGGACGTCCTGCTGGTGGTCGGCGACATCGCCGGGCACGGCATCGACGCGGTCACCGGGATGGTGGCGCTGCGGAACTGCCTGCGCGGCCTGGCCATCACCGGGGCCGGCCCGGCCGCGCTGCTCGGCTGGCTGAACGAGGTGGCCTGCCACCTGACCGACGGCATCATCGGCACCGTGATCTGCGGGATCTACCACCCGGCGGACCGCACCCTGCACTGGGCCCGGGCCGGCCACCTGCCGCCGGTCCTGGTGCGCGGCGGGACAGCGGTGAACCTGGACCGGGCGGCCGGCGTCCTGGTCGGCGCCGATCCCGGCGCCGACTACGCGGAACTGACCACGTCGCTGCAGCCCGGCGACGTCCTGGTCATGTTCACCGACGGGCTCATCGAGCGGCACGACGAGTCCATCGACGACTCGCTGGGGTCCCTGCTGGGGCTGGCCAGCCAGCCGGTCAGGGACATCGCCGACTTCGCCGACCGGCTGCTGCGCGGTCCCGCCCGGACACCAGCGACGACGCCTGCCTGGTCGCGGTGCACGTCCGCTAATGGGGCTGCCCGGCTACCCGATGGGCTGGTCGAACGGCACGGTGACACTCACTGAGTCCTGGAACCAGTGCGCCCCGCCGCGGTGATAGGGAGCGCCGCAGATGCCTTGCAGGTAGTGCATCCTCGGCCCCATCCCGTGGAACTTCTCGGCCGCGTAGAACCCATAGATATCTTCGATTTTGTAGGTGATCGTCCCGACGTAGCGGCCGTTCTCCTGGTAACCGCTGCCGTTGACCAGGAGTCCCTGTGTCCCCCCGAATCCCCAGAAAAGATCCGGGATAGATGACGTACTGAAATCTACCGTGTGCAGGCCCTTCGAAATATCGGCGGCCAGGTTCCCCTGGTCCAGCAGGTTCTTCGCGTAGTGCTGGAATTCCTGGTCCGCAGCCTGGAACACGGAACTATGACTTGCCTCGAAGGCCAGCGGCGTACTGTCCGCCTCATCCAGGGATGTCCCGCTGCCATCCAGGAAATGCAAGAGGAAGTATTCAGCGTAGGGCGCGAAAATCTGACCGAACCAGTCCGCGGCAGCGAAGCCCAGCGCCTTGTCCTTGATATACGTGCCTGAGTCGCACCACGCGGCGAGCTGCTGGCTACCCTCGGCAAACTCAGAGTCCGCGCGCACGCTGGGCTGCACCGGAGGGGTAGGCAGCGGTATCTGGCCCTGGACGGTGAACCCGCATTCGTCGCCATCGTTGTCCGGGCCTTCCGCACCCCCGGGCAGGTCGGCCGGATCGCATGCCGAGTTGGCTGCAGCAGCGCGCCGTCCTGGGTCTGGGGGGCCCAGCGGCGCATCCCCGGCCACAGCCAGGCTGACATGGGAACCGGTCTCGGCAGCCATGGCACCCGACCCCGGCGCGGCGATCGCCGCGCCGCCCAGGCCAAGCATGGCGACCGAGGCGCAGACGGCCCGCCGGATAATTACCGTCCGGGTATTTAACACGCAAATCTCCCTAATCCTGGTCAAGAATGATGTCTTATACCCTGGCTAATGCCCGTGACGAATCAGGAATCCTCGACAGGTCTTACAGTGATACATGAATCACGGCTGCCACCCGGAAGGGACTTACCGGCTACGCATCGCCATTACCGGGATTAGTGCCGCGCACTTACACCGGCCGCCTGGCGGTTCAGGAATTCAGGAAGGCGAGCACCGCAAGAACCCGGCGGTTGTCGCCGTCGGGCCAGCGGCTCGTCCCAATCAGCGCCAGGGCCGCCTGCGGCGGGCCGGCATCAGGCGCACCGCGAGCCCGGGCCCGGCCCGTAGCGGGGCATGCCCACGGCGCACCCGCGCCGCCCGCGGATACCCGGGCCCCCAGGCTCACCCCCCGGGCCAGCTCAGCCGAAGAAGACCTCGGCCTCGGCGTAGCGCTCCGGCGGCACGGTCTTCAGCTCGCGGGTCGCCTCGGCCAGCGGCACCCGGACGATGTCCGTCCCGCGCAGGGCCACCATGGTGCCGAAGGCGCCGTCGTGCACCGCGCCGATCGCGTGCACCCCGAACCGGGTGGCCAGCACCCGGTCGTACGCGGTCGGGCGTGCCGCCGCGCTGGATGTGCCCGAGCACCGTGCAGCGGGCCTCCTTGCCGGTCCGCTTCTCGATCTCGTCGGCGAGCAGTCTGCCCGATGCCGCCCAGCCGCACATGGCCGAACGCATCCAGCCGCTGGTCGGCGAGCTGGACGTCCTCCTCCTCGGGGTGGCGCCCTCGGAAACCACCACGATCGGCGCGTACCGCGTCTGGAACCGGTGCTCCACGTAGGCGCAGACCTTCTCGATGCTGAACGGCTTCTCCGGGATGAGGATGACGTTGGCCCCGCCGGCCAGCCCGGCGTGCAGGGCGATCCACCCCGCGTGCCGTCCCATCACCTCGCAGATCAGCGCCCGGTGGTGGCTCTCGGCGGTGGTATGCAGCCGGTCGATGGCCTCCATCGCGATGTTCACCGCGGTGTCGAAGCCGAACGTGTAGTCGGTGGCGCCCAGGTCGTTGTCGATGGTCTTGGGCACCCCGACCACCTGGACGCCTTCGCCGTGCAGCCGGGTGGCCACCCCGAGGGTGTCCTCGCCGCCGATGGCCACCAGGGCGTCCACGCCGAGGCCGGACAGGTTTTCCTTGATCCGCTCCACCCCGGACCGGCCCCCGGCGCCCGCGCTCTCCGCCACCGGGTTGGTCCGGGACGAGCCGAGGATCGTCCCGCCCCGCGGCAGGATGCCGCGCACCGCCTGCACGTCGAGGGGGACGGTGTCCCCTTCCAGCGGGCCCCGCCAGCCATCCCGGAACCCCACGAACTCGAAGCCGAATTCCTGCGTCCCCCGGCCGGACCAGCGCCCTGATAACCGCATTTAGGCCTGGGCAGTCTCCGCCGCCCGTCAGCACTCCCACTCGCATGGGGCAAGACTAGCCCTCATGAGCGTCCTCGCCATCGACGCCGGGACAACCGGCGTGACCGCACTGGTCGTCACCGAGGCCGGCCTGGTGGCCGGCCGCGGATATCAGGAATTCCGCCAGTACTTCCCCCAGCCCGGCTGGGTGGAGCACCTGCCGGAGGACATCTGGCAGGCCACCCTCACGGCCAGCCGGGCAGGCAATCGAGGCGGCCGCCGGCTCCGCCTCCCCGGTGACCTGCATCGGCATTACCAACCAGCGGGAGACGGCGGTCATCTGGGACCGGCAGACCCTGGCCGCGCCGCGCCGCGCGATCGTCTGGCAGGACCGGCGCACCGCCCGGCTCTGCGACGCGCTCCGCGGCGCCGGGCACGAGCCGCGGATCACCGAGCTCACCGGGCTGCGGCTCGACCCGTACTTCACCGGCACCAAGCTGACCTGGCTGGCCGAGCATGACCAGGCGATCTGGCCGGGACTGGCCGACGGGCCGCTGGTGGCCGGCACGGTGGACTCCTACCTGATCGCCCGGATGACCGCGGGCGCCCGGCATGTGACGGACGCCTCCAACGCCTCCCGCACGCTGCTCTTCGACATCACGACCGGCGCAGTGGTCCGCGGAACTGTGTGACCTGCTGCGGGTCCCGCTGCGCGCGCTGCCGGAGGTGGTGCCGTCCACCGGGATCGCGGCGCAGACCGACCCGGGCTCGTTCCTCGGGCTGGCGCTGCCGGTGGCCGGCCTGGCCGGGGACCAGCAGGCGGCGCTGTTCGGCCAGGGCTGCTTCCGCCCGGGCGACACGAAGTGCACCTACGGCACCGGGTCGTTCGTGCTGGCCAACACGGGCCCGGACATCGTCAGGTCGGCGGCCGGGCTGCTGTCCACGGTGGCCTGGATGGACGGCTCCGGCGCGCTCACCTACGCGCTGGAGGGCTCGGTGTTCGTGACCGGCGCCGCCGTGCAGTGGCTGCGTGACGGGCTGGGGCTGCTGGACAACGCGGCGCAGAGCGAGGCGCTGGCCCGGAGCGTGCCGGACTCCGGCGGCGTGGTGTTCGTCCCGGCCCTCACCGGGCTGGGCGCGCCCGACTGGGATCCGGACGCCCGGGGCGCGGTGTTCGGCATCACCCGCGGCACGACCCGGGCGCACGTGGTGCGGGCCACCCTGGAGGCCATCGCCTTCGAGGTCCGTGACGTGGCCGACCTCATGCTCGACGGGGCCGCGCCGGGCGGGTCGGTGCTCCGCGCCGATGGCGGCGCCAGCGGCAACGACCTGCTCATGCAGTTGCAGGCGGACCAGCTGCAGATCCCGGTGGAGCGGCCGGTGGTCGGCGAGACCACCGCGCTCGGCGCCGCGTTCCTGGCCGGCCTGGCCACCGGGACCTGGTCGTCCACCAGCGAGCTGGCCGACGCCTGGCGGCTGGACCGCCGGTTCACCCCCGGCCCGCGGGACGACGCCGGCTACGCCCGGTGGCGCCAGGCGGTGAACCGGGTGAAGGGCTGGGCCACCCCGGCCGGGAACTAGCATCCCGGCCGGGTGAAACTTTCATCCGCGGTCAGCCCACGCCCAGCGTGCGGCCCAGGCTGGCGTGATCGGTGTCGAACTTGGTCAGCTGCGCCTGCAGCCCGGTGCTCGCGGCCAGTCGCTGGTACTGGGCGACCGAGGTGGCCGCGGACAGCTCATGGAAGTCGCGGGCGGCCGCGGTCGCGTCGGCCTGCAAGGCGGCCGCCGCCGAGGTGGCCGCCGGGCTCGGCATCGAGACGCCGTGCAACTGGGTGGCGAACCGGCTGAAGGCCTGGGACATCTGCCCGTCGATCTTGGTGACGCAGCTCAGCTTGCCCTGGCAGGCGCTGACCTTGGTCGCGAAGGTCGACACGGACGCGCTGAGCGAGGCGTAATTGCCCTCGACCGCCAGGGCCGCGCTGGCCTGGCTGACCCCGTTGCGGAGTTGTTCGCGGCCACGGCGATCCCGGCGATGTACCCGGCGAGCACGAGCACGCCGAGCACCAGGAACATCGCGACCAGCTTCTTGGCCGCCCCGGACAGCACCAGCCGCCAGGGGTCGGCGCCGCCGAGCCACTCGCCAGGTCCGTCCGGCTGGCCGTAGGCCGGCCCGGCCATGCCGTATCCCGGCCCGGGTCCGCGGGCTGGCCCGGAGCCGCCATGGCGTAGCCCGGGCCCGGGTACGCGGGCGGCCCGTAACCGGGCGCCGGGTAACCCGGCTGGTCGCCGAACAACCCCCCCGGATAGGTGGCGGTGAGCAGGAAGACGTAGCCCAGGAACCGGACGTAGTAGCGCAGCCCGGCCGCATAGGCCTCATGCAGCGGCCGGGGCATCCGGCCCGCGATCAGCACGATGAGCCAGGTGACGAACAGGACGATCGTCTGCATGCCCCAGATCACCAGCGCGGCGACGATGTAGGCCGGGATGGCCAGCACGAAGCGGAAGAACACGGCCAGCCGGTTCAGCGGGCCCGGCCGGACCAGCACGTGGACCGCGTACCGCGCATCACCGAGCTCGAACGGCGGATAGTCGTCGGTGAGCAGCAGGAGGTACGCCTGCACCCGGGCCAGCCAGCGGAGGTAGCCGGCCAGGAAGCCGGCCAGCCCTTCCGGCAGCCGGCCCAGGACCAGGGCGGCGAACCAGCAGACGATCACCACGACCTCGGCGGCGATGGTCAGCGCCCACAGCACGATGAGATGCGGGATGGCCAGGATGATCCGGACCAGGACGGTCAGCCGGTTCTGGCTCGCGGGCCCGCGAAAGCGAGCAGGATCTCATCGGGGCGGCCGGTGTCACCGGCGGGCATCTCAGCGGTCCCGGCGGCCCCGGGCGGCAGGTACGTCATTCCGTTACTCCTTCGGGAAAGGCCGCAACCTTAGCGTTCGCTGAATGCGCCGGCGCGGCCGATCACGCCGACACGCCGGGCGGGACCCGCCGGCCGGGCCGGGCGGGCGCGCGGTGGCCGGGGCTGAACGGGCGATGGCCACCGCGGTGGCAGGCCGGGCGGGCGGACGCGGTAGAACGGGGTAACGGGGGCACGGGCCGGCTGCGCATGCCGGGGCGCCGGGCCAGGGCGGAGGGACGCCGCGTGGTCGACCTGGAACTGTCCTGGCAGGCAGCGGCGGTGACGGCCGGCGTGCTGGCCGCGGGCGCCGTGGCCGGGCGCCGCGCCCGCATCCCCCTGCTCACCCCGGCCGCCGGGTTCGTGCAGCAGGCCGCCGTGCTGCTGGGCCTGTTCGCGCTCTGGCAGCTGGCCGGGAGCTACGCGCTGCTGGGCCCGGAGGGCGCGGTGGGCCGGGCGCAATGGATCTGGCACGCAGAACGCGCCGTCCACCTGCCCAGCGAGGCCGCGGTGCAGCGAGCGTTCCTCAGCCATCCACTGGTCGTTCAGGCGCTCAATCTCTATTACGCGGGGCTGCATTTCGTGGTCGTCATCGGCTGCCTGGCCTGGGTGTACATCTGGCACCGGCGCCAGTACCCGCAGGTCCGGACGACCCTGGTGCTGTTCACCGCGGGCGCCCTGCTCATCCAGTTCATCCCGGTCGCGCCGCCGCGGATGCTTCCCGGGGACGGCATGGTGGACACGGCCGTGCGGTACGGGCAGTCCGTCTACGGGTCGGTGGCCGGCTTCAACGCGGACCAGCTGTCGGCGATGCCCTCGGTGCACGTCGGCTGGGCGCTGCTGGTCGCGCTGGTGGTGATCGAGGTCTCGCGCAGCCGCTGGCGCTGGCTGGTGCTGGCCTACCCCGCGGCGACCCTGCTCGCGGTGGTGGTGACCGCCAACCACTTCTGGCTGGACGGGCTGGCCGCCGCGCTGCTGCTGGCCCTGGCCCTGGTGGTGCAGCGCGCCGGGCGCTCGGCGCGGCGCCGGCTGGCCGCCCGGCGGCACCGCGGCGCCGCCGGCGATGGCACCGCCCCGCCTGGCTACGTGCCGGAGCGGCCGTCGGTCGACGCGTGCGCCAGCCGGCCGGCCTTCCGTCCCGCCTTGAGCTCCGCCTTGGCCTGCTGCGCGTCCTCGTCCACGTACTCCTGGCCGGACAAGGCCATGATCGCGTACATGATCTCGTCGGTGACGGCCCGCAGCACCAGCCGGTCCGCTTCCAGCCCGGCGTAGCGGGAGAAGTCGAGCGGCTTGCCGAACCGCACCCCGGGCCGGAACCGGAGCCGCGGCAGCAGTTTCCCGGACGGCATCAGCTCGAACGTGCCGAGCATGGCGCAGGGGACGACCGGGGCGCCGGACTCCAGGGCCAGCCGGGCCACCCCGGTCTTGCCCCGGTACAGCCGCCCGTCCGGGGACCTCGTGCCCTCCGGGTAGATGCCGAGCAGCTTGCCGTGGGCGAGCACGGGGAGGCCGGTGCTGAGCGCGCGCTCGCTCGCCTTGCCACCCGCCCGGTCCATCGGGATCCCGCCCACCCCGCCGATGAATGCCTTGCTGAGCAGGCCCTTCGCCCCGCGCCCGGTGAAGTACTCCGACTTGGCCAGGAAGGTCACCTTGCGCGGCAGCGGCAGCGGCCCGAAGAAGTGGTCGGAGAACGACAGGTGGTTGCTGGCGATGATGGCCGGGCCTTCCCGCGGCACGTTCTCGGTGCCCTCCGCCCACGGACGGAACACCAGCGCCAGGAACGGCCCCAGGATCGCCTTGACCACCCAGTAGAACACGCCTCCATGGTCGCACGGGATACGGCCGAAAGCGGTGGCCCGCGGTGAGCAATGCGCCGCTGGCCCGCCCGGCGGGGCGTGCGGCGCGCCGACCGGGGTGCAGCGGACGGCACGGCATGCGACGATGCGAGAGCGCAGCATGCGTGGCCGGCGCTCAGCGCGCCGGGCCCGCGCCGGGCGCGGTGGGGAGGACGATAGGCACATGCCAGTCATGCCAGGTGCGGAGCCGTACTTCCATCCGGGCGGCCGCACCGCGGTCCTGCTCTGTCACGGCTTCACCGGATCCCCCGCGTCGCTGCGGCCGTGGGCGGAGTACCTGGCGGCGGCCGGGCTGACCGTGTCGCTGCCCCGGCTGCCCGGGCACGGCACGACCTGGCAGGAGATGGCCCGCACCCGCTGGGAAGACTGGTACGCCGAAGTCGACCGGGCCTACGAGGAACTGCGCGGGCAGGCGGCCGAGATCTTCGTGATGGGGCTGTCGCTGGGTGGCTGCCTGGCGCTGCGGATGGCGGAGCTGCGCGGCCCCGCGGTGAGCGGGCTGGTCGTGGTCAACCCCTCCCTCGCCCCGGACACCAAGCTGTTCCTGCTGGCACCGGTGCTGAAGTACGTGCTCCCGTCGCTGCCCGGGCTGGGCAGCGACATCAAGAAGGAAGGCGGCGACGAGCTCGCCTATGACCGGGTCCCGGTCCGGGCGGCGGCGACGCTGCCCGCGTTCTGGCGGCTGACCGCCTCGCGGCTGAGCGAGGTCACCCAGCCGGTGCTGGCCTACCGGAGCACCGTGGATCACGTGGTCGGCCCGGCCAGCATGCGGGTGCTGCGGTCCGCGCTGCCGGCCGGCCAGCTGACGGAGCGGGAATGCCCGGACAGCTACCATGTGGCCACCCTGGATAACGACGCACCGGCGATCTTCGCCGGCAGCCTGGAATTCGTCCGCGCGCATGCTCACGCGGAGGCGGAGTGAACAAGTGGGGGGGCACGGCGTGGCCGGCGGCGCAGGTGGTGACGAGGCCGCATGGCGCGACCTGATCGCGAATTACGCCACGGACCCCGGCCCGGACGGCGGCCCGGTGCCCTGGCCGGAACGGGAGAACCTGGGCGGCCCCCGCGAGGGGGGCCAGCCGGCGGACCCGGGGCCGGACACCGACCCGGCGCTGATGCTCGACCTGAGTGACGACACGGACCCGGCCCTCGACCTCGGCGATGACTTCGGCTCGGACGCCGGGCCCGGACCAGGGCCCGGCGGCCTTCCTGGCCCGGGGCCGGCCCTGGTTCCGGGCCGCCCGGCACCGAGGGGTGCCGGGGAGCTGACGGCTGCGCGGCGGCTGAGGGGGTCACCGGCACCGAGGCGGGGCCGGGCACGGATGCCCACCCGGGGACGCGGCGGCCCGGCCCGGCCCGCGCCGACGGGGTGAGCCCCGGCCAGGAACGGGACCGGCCGGGTCCGGGACAGGATGCGGCGGGCAGGCGCGGGCACCTCTGGCCGGGGCACGCGCCGGGATGGCGGCCGGCCCCGGATCGTCCGGCCCGCCCGGCGGATCCCGCCTGCCCCATCCGGGCCTCCGGGCGAGGACAATTTCGTCCCGCCGGAGCCCCCGCCGCTGCCGGCCCTCTCCCCCGTCACCAAGGGGGCCTGGGCCGCCCTGTTCGGCGGCCCAGGCTATCTGCTCATCGCCACCGTGGCCGGGTGGGCGGTGCCGGGCTGGGCCGCCTTCCTGGCCATCGCGGCGTTCATCGGCGGCTTCACCGTGCTGGTGATCCAGATGGGCGACCGGCCGCCGCGCGACTCCGGTCCTGACGACGGCGCCGTCGTGTGACTGGCTGGTAGCGCGCGCCGTCAGGTGACCGGCTGCTAGACGGCGCCCGGGTGGCCTCCGCCCAGCGCCCAACTACGTGTCGTCCGCCTCGGGGGCTGGTGGGTCCCCGGGGGCTGGTGGGGCCTCGGCGAGTGGGACATCGGCGGGCGGGATCACCTCCACCGGGGGCACCACGTCGGCCGGGGGGACCACCTCCACCGGGGGCGCCAGGTCGGCCGGGGGGACCACATCGGCCGGCGGGACCGACGCCGGGGCGCGCACCGGCGGTTCCGCGGCGGCGTCTTCCCAGACCTCGCCGGACGACCCGGGCCCGGGGCGGGG